>NZ_FNQP01000059.1 GCF_900107695.1 Thiothrix caldifontis
TTTTTTTGCCTAAAGGAATCTTAATTATGAAAACCATTTGTTCTGTATCTGTATGGAATACACTATCATCTGAAGTATTCTTCTATTCGGAATTTAATCTAACTGGACTCAAGTTAGATAAAGCTAATCGGTATCTTGCTTCACTGAAGCGTAGGATTATGACTATCTCTAATGGTAGTTATGATTTTGATACTGCTGTATCTGAATCTCGTATAGTTGTAGCTGGATACAATAAGGCTATAAACGATTTACTGGGTGAAGTATACGAACCTATTAGAACCGATTTTGAGTTAAACAGAGACACATCAAATCTTGTTCCTGTTGCCCCTGTCAAGGTCGAATCTGTTGAAGCTCTCCTTGTGAGGGTTCAAGAATTTATGAGAACTAAGGGCTATTCACGTAAGACTGAGCAGGCTTATCTGATATGGATTAAGAGGTACGTATCCTTTAATAATAATAGACATCCCTCAAAACTGAATCATCTGAACATTGAAGCGTTTATTAATCATCTGGTAAATGTTGATAAGGTTGCTATAGCTACTCAAAGGCAGGCGTTTAATGGTGTAATGTTTCTGTATCTGAAATTTCTTCAGGTGAAACTTGACCCAATGAATTCTATGAAGCTGTCATCTAAGCAAGTTAAATTGCCTACTGTCCTGAATAAGGATGAAGTAGCTAAACTTTTTGCTGAATTAGATGGGACACAGCTACTTATTGCGAAATTATTGTATGGAACAGGTATGAGACTTATGGAGTGTGCGACACTCCGTATTAGAGACATAGACTTTCAACGTGGTGAGATTCATGTACACGCTGGTAAAGGTGGTAAGGATAGGATTCTTATGCTACCTAAAACTCTTACTGCTGAAATGAAGGAACATGTTAACTCCGTAGCTGACATACACGCTAAGGATTTAGCTAATGGTTGGGGTAAAGTTGTTATACCTTGGCTTAAGGGTAATAAACTTAAGGCTCGTCAATCTGAATTAGGCTATCAGTTCTTGTTCCCTGCTTCTAAGATTTATGTTGATAAGGATAGCCATGAATGCTTTAGACATCACATCCATGAGACGTACATACAGAAGACTTTACGCAGTGCTGGCCTGAAGGCTGGTATCACTAAGGGCGTGTATCCCCACTGTCTCAGACATTCATTTGCCACAGCTCTACTTGAAGCGGGCTATGACATTAGGTCTCTACAGGAACTTATGGGGCATTCCGACATTAGCACGACATCTGTATACCTCCACGTTGCTAACATAAGTGCTAACGGTTGCAGGTCTCCACTAGACTTGTGATAACGGTTTCTTCATCTGGGGCTTGCTGGTAACATTCCCTAGTAGCATTTAACAAGATGTTGCTGCATACCTGACGGATGCAGAACTAAGACGTTA
>NZ_FNQP01000057.1 GCF_900107695.1 Thiothrix caldifontis
CTGGAACAGCAGTATCCAGAAAGGGCGCAGCACGGCTATCCGGGAAGGCTGGGAATGGAAACCGGCATTGGCCTACTGCCGTTATGCCGATGACTGTACGCCACGAAGGCGCATAAGAGGACGCAGTCCTCAATGCAGCCGTGCTGCATATAGAGATGGGGGTCGGCCCCCCGAAGCCGCCATACAGGTGGAGGCTTCAAACCACCGTAAGCTGCATGGGTAAAGAGTCCTTGTAGTGAGCGTTACGGAAAAGGCAGGACTTGATCCTGTCAGGTGGGTATCAGGGAGACGAATGCAAATGAACCACTGATGACGTGTCGAAAGCGTAGGGACGGGATCAAAAGCGGGTGGTAGTTGTTAACCCGCGACAAGTCTGGCGGATACCTGAATTACTGGCCAGATGGTCTCCGGCATGAAGGTGGCGTGAACCTGATACAGGCTCTTATGTGGAACGTGGGAACCTGTCGCCCTGATGTCAAGGGAGAAGCCGCAAGTGGAAGCCCCACGAGGGCGAGAGTACCGAGGCAGGGCACAGGGACGGAGTAACCCGTAGTAGTGGGGAAGCGCTGGTAATCGGCGTGGAGCGAAGGGGTTACATTGTTCAGCTTGAACTGAATGGACAACTGGCAACAGGAGGATTCACTTGGAACAGGCAAAGCCGTTTGCAGTTAGCAAACGCGACGTTTGGGAAGCCTGGAAAAAGGTCAAGGCCAACAAAGGCGCAGCCGGTGTTGACGGTCAGACAGTCACGGATTTTGAAGCAGACCTGCAAGGGAACCTGTACAAACTCTGGAACCGGCTGGCTTCCGGCAGCTATTTCCCGCCTGCTGTCCTGCGGGTAGAAATACCCAAGGGCGATGGGCGGATGCGCCCGTTAGGCATACCGACAGTCGCCGACCGGATTGCCCAAATGGTGGTCAAACAGCGTCTGGAGCCGGAACTGGAGAAACAGTTCCATCCCGACTCCTACGGCTACCGACCGGGCAAATCGGCGCTGGATGCGGTCGGGCAAGCCCGGCAGCGCTGCTGGCGCTACGACTGGGTGCTTGACCTCGACATCAAAGGCTTCTTTGACAACATCGACCACGACCTGCTGATGCGGGCAGTGCGCAAACACACAGGCGACAAGTGGGTGCTGTTATACATCGAACGGTGGCTAAAAGCCGCCATTGCGATGCCGGACGGCTCAACCCATCACCCGGAAAAGGGGACGCCGCAAGGTGGGGTAATCAGCCCTCTGCTGGCGAACCTGTTCCTGCATTACGGCTTCGACCAATGGATGCAACGGGAACACCCGTCCACTCCTTTTGAGCGTTACGCCGATGATGCCGTGTGCCACTGTCAGACAGAAGCACAGGCGCACGCCTTGCGTGAAGCGCTGGACAAGCGGATGAAGGCCATCGGACTGGAATTGCATCCAGACAAAACCCGGATCATCTACTGTAAAGATGATGACCGCCGGGGAGGCTATCCCGATACCCGGTTTGACTTTCTGGGCTATACCTTTCGTCCCAGACGGTCAAAGAACTGGCGGGGAAAACACTTCATCAACTTCACCCCCGCGATCAGCGACAAGGCCGCCAAGGCGATCCGGCAAACTTCCCGAAAATGGCGCTGGTCATGCCGTAGTGACAAATCCCTAGAAGATCTGGCGTTTATGTTCAATAGAGTCATACAAGGCTGGATCAACTACTATGGGCGCTACTACAAGTCAGCCCTGCTCCCGGTGTTTAAAGTGCTGGAATGCCGTCTGGTGCGGTGGGCGATGCGGAAATACAAACGTTTGCGTGGACACCAGCGGAAAGCAGCCCAATGGTTGCGCCGCATAGCGTGGAAGCAGCCATGGTTGTTTGCGCACTGGAGGATGCTGTATGCAGCGGCTGGACAATAGGAGCCGGATGAGCGGAGACGTTCACGTCCGGTTCTGTGAGAGCCTGCGGGGGTGGTTCCCGTGGGCTACTCGACTTCTGCTGATCGTCAAAGGCGCGAAGGCACAGGCTGAAGCCATCCGGGAAGAATGCAGGCAGGTACTCGAAGACGGCCTGAAGCTGACCCTGAAC
>NZ_FNQP01000055.1 GCF_900107695.1 Thiothrix caldifontis
AAGATGAGTAATGAAGCCCTATCACTTGCAGAAAAGTTCTACTTAAACTGCTACCTCAAAGGTAGAGAGCATTTCGTTTTTGCTACCAAAAGTTATAGTAATCCCAGTCTTGCTATAAGTAGATACTCAGATTCACTAAAGTCTATTCAATCCAAACGCGGGAAGTACAAACCTAAATTACCAAGGAATAGAATAGATTCAGGCGAATCATTAGAGTACATACTTAATTCCAGAGTCGATAAGTATTTGGGTATAGGCTATAGCGGCAGAAATAAGGGGAAAGTTTAATTCCCCTACCCAAACTTGTAATTGGGGACGTTCGCTAAGAACGCTCACCTACACAATTGTATTTTCATTTATCCCTTTATTCTATTCAATTCCAGCATTTCATAAATTCCGCTACCAGATGTAAGCCTAAAAATCTCAATAAAAAAAACTACAAATAATAGAGTTCTATTAATTGACTTATCTAAGCTATCCTATACTATAGATTTTATAGATACAATAATAGAAACTATAGGAGATTTTAAACTAAAATGACAAATACAGATACTCCAGAATCAGAAATTCCACTAAGCAGCTATTACAGCGTTAGGAATTTTTTACAAAAGGAAATAAGCTTAAAGCGACTTACTAATGAAGCCTTAACCAGAAGCAACATACTCAGGGTATCAAATTTATGTAGGAAACTGTGCAAGGAAAATGGAATTCCTATGTATAAAACGCATTCAAGTAAGACAAGATTCCGCCCTAAGACGGTATCCATTTACCCGTATAGCATTTTAACCAAGGTAATCTATGAAACGGAATAAATACTTACGCACACATAAGCGGCAAAACGCTACAAGACGAACCTATTTTAATTTTAAACGCACTCAACCCCCTAAAGGCGATAAAACATGAATGAGATTTTAGAAAATACCGACCTTAATTTTATTGAGAAGAGTTTATACGCAGCTTGGCAGGCTGGTCATAACGTAAAAGATTGGATTCAAAACCAAACTACAAGAGCCAAATACAGAAAATCATTAAAAGAAAAAGCGGGAATAGACATTTACTGTAAGCGTGATGCTCCCATAGAGCAGAACTATCTAAAACGTGAACTTACATAAGTGAAGCTATTACACAAGATAATAAAAACACAAATAGGAGCAGTTATGGAAACATTAAATCAAATCGAAAAATTATTAGATACAGCTAAAACAGTAGCAGCCTTAAACGACATTATAGGAGTAGATAAAAATACTACCGTACTTCTACTAAAAGAATACTGTACCGATAATAACCTACCAGAATTAGCTACAATGCTGGAGCGTATAGAAAAAACATTACCAAGTAGAAACACAATAGAGGCAGAGAAGATAGGAGATAAGCTTTACTATAAGATTAGTGAATTAGCGGCAATGTATAATTTAGACGCGCCCACACTTAACTCACTATTAGTTAAGGCAGGTCTACAGAAACAAGTATCTCATAGCAAGTACGGTAAGACATTCTTCAGAACAGCAGCAGGGATTGATTACTCAAAGCGCGAGAATAGAGAAACCTATGCCATCCTACTATGGCTGGAAGATGTGATGAAACTGCTGGAGGTACAACAATGAATAGACGAGTCTCGTATTTTAAGCATACCGAATTTCATTTCGTCACTATTGATGACGTTAAGTACGTATCCCTAAGGTCATTAAGGCTAAAGGAAAGACCAGAGGAAGGTGAAGTATTCCAAACTTTTGAACTAACTGCCACTGGTTGTAATCCTTTTGAGATTATCAGAATCACAAGTGCAATAAATCTGATTAAAGACGAATCATTAAAAGAATATTTACAAGGAGCACTACTACAATGATGAATACAATTCAAACTAAAACAGTAGAAGAAATGCAAGCCCTTAGAGCTGCACAATTAGCAGATTACCGCAGAGAGCAGGATGAACTTAATAAACCTTTCAGGGTTGATAAAGCACCAGTAGCAGTAGTATCTGTAAACGCTCAGTTAACCAGTATCAGAAAATTACTAAATGAAGTCACTGCACTTAATGTAGCGTCATTAAACTTAGGTGGTGGTCAAGTCCAAACCTCAATAGATAGCAACCTTGATTATAAGCTCAATGAGTTAGCTAACCTAATCCACACTCTACGTTATGAACATAAGTTCTCAGGCAGACTTATCTCCTGACCACCTGTCAGACACTTTTGCTACAGAACTATCATAAGTGCTACCTTCAAAATTTTAATACGAGGGTAGTACCTATGGCAGAGACAATAGAAAAGCGGAAAGAAGTAGTTCGTCGTTCAGAATCCCAACTAAAGGAATTAGTAAAC
>NZ_FNQP01000053.1 GCF_900107695.1 Thiothrix caldifontis
GGAGACCGCTTTCGCGGGTTAAAGTTGATGCGTATAGGCATTATCGAATGCGACGTCACCTTCACTAAAGACAAGGAACTGGTATGCCGCCATTCGCAATGCGACTTGCACACTACCACCAATATTGTTGCCACCCCGTTGGCGAACAAATGTTCCAAACCGTTCACCCCGGCACAACTCGACGCCAGTGGCAAAGTGGTGAAACCTGCATCAGCCGAATGCTGCACCAGCGACATTACCTTGTCTGAATTCAAGACGTTGAAAGGCAAGATGGATGCCTCCAACCCGAATGCGACTACCGCTGCGGATTACCTCAAAGGCACTGCCAATTTCCGCACCGACCTGTATACCGCCCCTGGCACACTGATGACGCATCAGGAAAGCATCGCCTTGTTCCAAAAACTGGGCACAAAAATGACGCCAGAACTCAAGTCTGCCAGCGTCAAAATGCCGTTTGATGGCTTCACCCAGCAACAATACGCTCAGAAAATGATCGACGAATACAAAGCTGCCGGTGTACCCGCTTGCGACGTATTTCCGCAGTCGTTTGAACTGGATGATGTACTGTACTGGATCAAACACGAGTCAGAATTCGGTCAACAAGCCGTGTATCTGGATGACAAGGTATACAAAAACGACCCCGACGAAAACCTCGTTCCGGCTGACTACCAGAAGCAGATTGCTGCCATGCCATCCCTCAAGGCACAGGGCGTAAACTACCTTGCCCCACCGCTGTTCACGCTGGTAGAACTGGATGCCAACAACGACATCGTGCCATCGGCTTACGCCAAAGCTGCACAAGCGGCGGGCATTAACCTGATTGCATGGACGTTGGAACGTTCGTATCCGATGACCACCGGCGGTGGTTGGTACTACCAAACCGTCAACAAAGGCATCAACAACGATGGTGATACAATGAAAATGTTAGATGTACTGGCACAAGATGTCGGTATCAAAGGTATTTTCTCTGACTGGCCTGCCACCGTGACTTACTACGCCAACTGCAAAGGCTTGTAAGCCCGCTCGCAAAACCCGGACGCATAAGGATGTGTGTTCGGGATCATCACAAAGCCTTCATACGCTTTTCACCGCACTGACACATTCCCACCTCTATTATGGTCGTCATTTGAAACCAGCCGGAGAGTGCCATGCCCCCTATTGATCGCCGTAATTTTATTCGCCACGCCATTTTTGGTTCGAGTGCGCTTGCCAGTGGTTTACTCACAGGTTGCAACAATGATGACAATGACAGCGTAGCCACCGCTACGGCTGCCAGCTTTACCCATGGTGTCGCCAGTGGTGATCCGCTGGCTGATCGGGTGATATTATGGACACGGGTATTGCCCAGTACCAACGCCACCAGCACCAGCGTGACATGGGAAGTTGCCAGCGATGCCGCCTTCACCAACGTCGTGAGCAAAGGTGAAACCAAAACCGACGCCGCCCGCGATTACACCGTCAAAGTCGATGCCACGGGCTTGACTGCTGGCAACACCTATTACTACCGCTTCAAAGCTGACGGCAGCACCTCGCCAGTCGGCACAACCCGCACCTTGCCACAAGCCTCGCCGGATGAAGTGAAACTCGCGGTGTTTTCATGCGCCAATTACCCGGCAGGTTATTTCCACGTTTATGCCGAAGCCGCCAAACGCGATGATTTGTTTGCCGCCATCCACTTAGGCGATTACATCTACGAATACCCAGCCGGTGCTGATCAGTATGCGTCGGCGGATGCTGAAAAATTGGGGCGGGTTTCCCTGCCCGCCAATGAATTGGTGAAAATCGACGATTACCGCCAGCGTTACGCGCAATACCGCAGCGACAAGGACTTGCAAGCGGTTCACGCCAAACTGCCTTTCATCTGCATCTGGGATGACCACGAAATTGCCAACGACACGTGGAAAGATGGCGCAGAAAACCACACTGCTGCGACCGAAGGCGACTTTGCCTTGCGCCGTGCCGCTGCTTTGAAAGCATGGCAAGAATGGTTGCCAGTACGCGAACAAGATGCCAGCAACCCGCTGCGGGCTTACCGCTCGTTCGACTTCGGTACATTGCTTAGCTTGCACATGCTCGACACCCGTGCCGGTGGGCGCGACAAGCAACTTGATTACGCCACTTACATTGACCCGACCACAGGCGCATTCAATGCCACGACTTTTGCCGCTGACATGGCAGACCCGACCCGCCAATTGCTAGGTGCAGAACAAATGGCGTGGTTGCAAAGCCAACTGGCAGCATCCGGCGCAACATGGCAAGTATTGGGGCAACAAATCCTGATGGGCAAAATGTACTTGCCATCTCCCTTGCTGACGCCAACCCCGCAAAAGCCAACGGTCAGCTTTGCCCAGTATGGAGTACTTGCCACCGCGTTTATCACCTACCAAACCTTGGTTGCCAGACTGACAGCGGCAGGCACACCTGTTACTCCGGAAAACCTGCTGGCAGCGGGCATGACGGCGGCACAACTTACCATCGTCAATGACCCGGTGAATCAAGCCATCATTGCTGCCCCCAGCATTCCCTATAATCTGGATGCGTGGGATGGTTATGCCATAGCCCGCGAAACCGTGTTCGGCACCGCACGGGCATTGGACAAAAACATCGTGGTGTTAAGCGGTGATACCCACAATGCTTGGGCAAGCGATTTGCAAGACGTGAGTGGCAATGCCATCGGGGTGGAATTTGCGACCCCATCCGTCTCCTCACCGGGGCTGGAAGAATACATCCCCGACACTAAACCGGCGGAACTGGCAGCCGGGGTGCAGCAATTGATCCCCTATACGCATCAACTTTAAGCCCTCCATTCCCTAACTTGCTGTAATCTCATCCAATTATTAGGTTTTTTCCTCCGTTTGTTTTGTCGGCAA
>NZ_FNQP01000052.1 GCF_900107695.1 Thiothrix caldifontis
GTTAACCAGTATCAGAAAATTACTAAATGAAGTCACTGCACTTAATGTAGCGTCATTAAACTTAGGTGGTGGTCAAGTCCAAACCTCAATAGATAGCAACCTTGATTATAAGCTCAATGAGTTAGCTAACCTAATCCACACTCTACGTTATGAACATAAGTTCTCAGGCAGACTTATCTCCTGACCACCTGTCAGACACTTTTGCTACAGAACTATCATAAGTGCTACCTTCAAAATTTTAATACGAGGGTAGTACCTATGGCAGAGACAATAGAAAAGCGGAAAGAAGTAGTTCGTCGTTCAGAATCCCAACTAAAGGAATTAGTAAACAAATACATTAAATCAGGTTTAACAATAACTGAATATTGTAGGAAGAATAAAGAAGCCGCAGGAACGTTGGTTAAAAACCTTGAAGATGATGGATACAGAATGATCCAAAATGGCAGTACCGCAGGCGGCAAGTCTCTTGACGAGCCTACCGCAGGCGGGACGCTAGACCCCAATTCAGAACTGAAATCCAAAATTAAGCAGTTGGAAGATGAACTTCTTGAAATAACTCTCAAGCATGAAAGAGCAGAATTACTTGAAGCGATGAGAAGCAGAAGAAATTCCGTTTGAGAGTTCAGCCTTCTGGAGGCTTCACACTTTCAGGACAAACAAAAAAGCCCTTAGTTAATATTGCCTAAGGGCTTCAGGAGTTCACCCGGAAGTGAGGGGTGAATTTTTAAAACAATAAAAAGAAGTCAATCCAGCTTTGTTTGTCCCGAAGGTGGTGAAACCTAACTGTTATAAACATATTCCTATAGGCAACAGTATAAGTCAAATTATTTATTGCTGTTGTTCTTTTAGAATCTTGTTGTATTTTGTAATAGTAGTAGAAGAAATAATATTTTCATCAGGGTAAGTTTCTTTCCATTTTTGAATAAGCTGAATCTGTGTTAGCTTTTTATTATTAGCCAAGAATTCAATTATCTTCTTGCCTTTCTTGGTTTCCTTTGAATCCCTTTTACTTTGACCTTTACTTGTAGGAATAAATGTTGGTGCGCAATATTTCAAATCTACAGAGATAGTAAATGATGTCATGCTATTCCCTAATGTAAAATCGAAGTCTTCAATTTCTTGAACAAGTGAGTTAACACGTTTTGTTTCTTCTTCGGGATTTTCTAATGGTGATTGTTTATCAGCCCAATAGGAATAAATACTTCCAGAGTTGGCCTTCCACCAGTTTATACTCCTTCTTTCTCTATCGGATTTTTTACGTTGAGCCAAACCTTCAGTTTTACGTATCTCATTTTCAGTTACACCAATAGCATAACGTCTTGAATTATAAGTTTGCTCAGAAACAGTCCTATCTAAAATGTATGCGTGTATACGTGCATTTCTGAATCTTCCTAATGCTTGGATTATTTCAGCATTCCAAGGAGCATCGGTAATAACTAAAACATCGTCATAGAATGTCGTTACATTCGCTGCACGGGCATTAGAGCCTGTGATAAGTATAACCTCTACACCTTCAACGAAGTCGTTACTAAGCGCCGTATGTAAAGAAATAAGAGCATCATCATTTGTATCAAAGTCAGAGATGTCAATTAAGACAGCAGTTTTAGAATTATTTGCTATAGCAATTGTTGCTACTGTTTCTTTGGTAGGAACACATAGAGCTTTAGCTTCCTTATTTAATTTATGTGGTGGAGCTAATACCCCAACTTCATAGTTACCAATAAAATGCTCTATGTGTCTTGCTCTAATGTTTGGGGAAAACTGTAGAGCCTTGTTCCATTGGAAACGTCTACTGATGTCCAGAATTATTTGGTCTGACAGGTAGCCTAACTTGTCGCTGTAGTGCCATTCTACGAATGGAACATAAGTAACAGTAGATATGGAAATGCTTTTAATGGCTTCACCTTCATTAAGGTAATCAGAAGGGTCAATTACAAAAGTGCTTGTTGGCAATAGCTTCATAAAATCAGAAGTGGTTGTAGCTGTAAACAGGACTAATGCTTTGCATTTTTTTGCTACTTCAAGGTAGAACTGTTTTGCCGCTTCTTGGAGTAGATTGTTTCTATACTCCCAGGTCTTGTTTCCCCTATGGGATTTCATAACAGAAGAGGTAAAAGCCGCCAACATGTTAATCATGTAGTCGCATTCGTCAACGAAGATAACCTTATCCTGAAAGTAATGGTCAATAATCTGTAGGGTATCATAGCCTTCTGATGGAATAGTCTCTAACCCTGACTCAATAAGTCCTTCAGCAAATACGTCAAAGAATCTTTTGGTATAAGTTTGAATATGTGAATGCTTATGTGGTTCTGATAGACCAGCTTTAATGGCTTTGTCTGTAAAGATTTTTACATATTCTACCGTTTCAGTTGAATCAGTAATATCTTGAATATTCTTCTTGTAGACCATCATGTGACCTACAGGAATGCCTTCAGTATTATACTTATTCGTAAAGTCAGTTATCACCTTAGTTTTCCCTGAACCCATTGCAGACTTGATTAGATAAACTCTAATGTTGTCTTGTTTTTTTTGTTCTTCAGTTAGAGGTGAATTAATCAGTGAGTCTACATCTACAACTTCTGATAGATACTTATAAGTGATAATATTGTTTGAGTTTTGAAGAATGGGTTCTTCAGAAGAGGATGTTACATCTTCCAGATAAGATAAAATTTCTGTTGTTGTGAAATCATTATTGACTAATTGAGTATCTGGGCTAATATGAATTTGTTCCATAATTATTTGTTCCTTATTGTTATGGATTGAACCTCAAGCAGATGCTGACTGCTTGGGGTTTTTTTATGTTATCTGTTTTTTAGTTTATACATTCATGATAGTAATACTTTAGTTTTATGTAAAGAGAAATAACGATAGAATGTAAAGTGTTTAATGTTTCCTTGTGGCAATGATACTATTGGTTGTTTATTAAACTATTTCACTTTAGTTTTTTTACGCCGCCCTATAATAGGAGACCTTTCCAATGGTCGAGTGAACCCACTTAGTGGTCTCGCTCTCGCTGCCAATGTCTGTGAACTAACGTTCTCAGACTTGAGCCGATAGGGGGTATTGTTATTATTGCATGTGTCATAGGACTTAAGTATTGGTAGCTTTGGTTATTGAAGCTCCATGCCTGCCGTTTCCACTACGGCATGGGATGGATGCTGAAGATGACAGAAGTGTAAGAGCCATAGATGTGCCAATTCTGAAGGAGTTCCAAACAGTAGGAGTTTACGACTGCTGTTATTGGATGAACTGAAGATTGGTAGTAGCTATCTGGCTGTAAGCCAGCAATACAAAGTCTTTTCGATAAGACGATTCTGTATAGCTGCTCTGCTTGCCTGAGCGGCAATCAGAATTGGATTGAGATAAGAGGTTCAAATGGTTTGAACTGACTATCAATAGGGAAGCGTGTAAATGGAACTCCCCCCCGCATTCCATGCGTGGTAATAGCTATAAGAGCTAAACGATTTGTCTGGTGCGCAAGCA
>NZ_FNQP01000051.1 GCF_900107695.1 Thiothrix caldifontis
CTAAATGGCGACAAAACATAGACGATGATGAGAGTATCGAGAGCATTAGCAAAAAGGCAATGCAATTAAGAGCTAATAAGATTAATTAAAATCATCTAACGAGTACATCGACGACGGACGCGGTGACAGCCCGCGTCTATCGCCCATTCTACTCCCCGCCGCGCCCGTCACACATGACGTTATGTGGAAGGCAAAACAACTTCTCCTTGAGTGCCAAAAGTGGCTCAAACCCTTGATACATATAGCTTTAATGGGGTTATGGAAAATCTCACTTTGGGGACGAAATGAGATTCCTGATGAGACAAAATAAGAGAAGATGAAACAATAGGAGGGGTCGATTAGTGTTGATGTGTCGTGAAGTAAAAAGACTGCCCGCCGCCGGTTCCTCAAAAATGAGGAGGCTCCCCAAAACTGGATGATGTGCCGACAACCAGCCCACATCTTGGGACTGAAAAGAGATCAACCTATTGATTTATAATGGTTTTACCCTGCCCACATGATGCCGACAACCTAAGTCTGAACCTACGTAGCGAATTGTGCAGCGCAGCAAATGGATAAGCAGGGTATGACCAGTGAAGACTAAAAACCTCTGAACCCCGCATGGCATAAGGCTTTGAGGGGTATGACGACCTAAGCAATTTAAGCGGCTGATGATATATATATTTTAGACTTGAACGCTGGACAAAAATGTCCAGACCCTGAACCAAGCCCCCACCCTCTCTATTGATACATCCTCGTTGAACACCTGGAGCGTGTGTACCTGCCTATATATTAGCCAGGGGATACCACCTTAACTTGCTCCCACCGTGTTATAAATCAAGAGGATACAATCATGAAAGGTAAAATTGCTCAGCAATATGGCTACGACTTGGAACTAACAATCCTGAAATCCAATGCTGGCTTCTACGTCGGAACAAGCAAGGACTATATGCCAGTGTCCCGCGAGTCTGTGGAATACTACAAGACAAAAGAACTGGCACAAACAGCACTGGATACAGGAACTTTTAAGCAGAGAACCGAAGCATAGTGATACAGCGACTACCGAGGGTTCATGATGAGCCTTCGGTAGAAACTCCGTGGCTATCGCGCTTCGCGGTAGAAGACAGGGGGAACTACCCCTATGTTCGACCTTAAACATAATGGAGGGGATGGACAGGAGCGCAGGGAATAATTTATTTATGGAAAGTTCACCGTGTACCGTATGTTAGTCGAATCCAGAACAAGATGATTAGAGAGGATGCGCGAAAAGTGAAACGCTTCGTAGCAAACACTGTGCGGCGCACCTCTCAATGCTAAACGTTATCCTCGCTAAACGCCCAATAAGCTTCGCCAGATTGATAGACTAAAAATATAGGGTTATGCTGTATAAAAACCGTGCTAAATTGATTATTCCAAGAAAATAGTTGCTAACCAATCTTCACAGTGCGCTGATACGTGATAAACAACACTAACCTGAACCACCTCAAAAAGAACACCTCCCTTTCGTTGACAACAAAAGGGCTTTTATTCATTTGTCAAAAATGGTGGCTGGCCACTCTTTACAGTGTTCCAAAATGTTATACACTTTAAAATAAGAGATAAATAACGAATGGATAATGAATTTTCTAATAAAATGCATGATATATTTATTTCACGTGCCGGTGAAGATAAAGAAATAAGCATTAATATCTCACATATTCTTAATAAAGCAGGTTATAGAACTTATCTTCAAGATGAAGATTTTGGGCATACAAGCTTTATGGCACGCATGGAACAAGGATTTCAAATAATTGAAAATGGTGGAAGACTTATTGCCTTACTTTCTAGTTCTTATCAAAAAAAAGAACACTGCATGGCTGAAGCACATTATCCCCTGATTGATGATCCTCAAAATAAAAAACAGCGCCTGATAGTTTTTCGAATTGATGAGTGTGCTCCCTCCGGTTTTTTAAAGCCAATACCTTATATCGATCTAGTTCCAATATTACATAACGTCGAGCGTTTAGAAAAGGTAGTTGAAAGCGCCCTTACAGATGAAAAAACTAATCAAATTGATAGTGCAAAATTCTATCGCCGATCTGGCAACCAAATTATGCACTCAAACATACATGCAAATAAAGATTTTATTTCAAGAGAAATTGAGTTTGAAGCGTTAAACAAGTTATTCTCAATCGAGAACAAAGAAAATTATAATTCGGAAACTCTCTCGGTTGCCATAACCGGAATACCGGGGGTTGGCAAGTCTACTTTTGCTAAAGAATATGCATGGAGAAACCGAGAAAATTACCAAGGAATCTGGTGGATAAAAAGCGAAACTCCTGAAAATCTTTTAGATGATATAGTAGAACTTGGCAACCAAATTCTACCCATAACTAAAGAAATATCAAACAGAGCTAAAGCGGCCCAGGTAACGCTTGATCATCTCTCTCAAACCCAGTGGAGGCTTCCTTGGCTGCTCATCTTTGACAACGTTGTTAACCCTATAGATATTGATGGAAAAATTCCAAAATATAACGCACACATTCTAATTACAACTCGTTGGCAGGATTGGTATGAGCGTGTAAATGAATTAACATTAGAATTATTTTCACCAAATGTATCTAGCGACTTTTTAATGTCTCACGCACGGAACAAAAATACTGAAGAAGCTATTCGTTTATCAACTGAATTAGGTCACTTGCCGCTAGCACTAAGTCATGCACGTTCTTTGTGTTGGAAGATGGCTTGGAGTTTTGAACAGTATTCAAATCAATTACCCAAATTAATTCATAAATCACCGCGAGATGCTACATATCCGTCATCAATCTTCGCCACTTTTGACTTAGCTATTAAACAAGCTACATCATTATTCCCAAAAGCATGGGACATAATGGCATTTCTTGCATTCATGGATCCTGATAGAATACCTATCAGCATCATTCCTCAAGTTTTAATTAATGAAGTTGAAAAAGGCGAAGCAATCGCAGCATTAAGTGAACTATCTTTAATATCTATTGAAACTCTTAGTGATGGGTCACGTGGAGTTAGTGTCCATCGGCTAGTTCAAACAGTTATGCGTGAAAGATTGGGCAAAATGAGTTGGGAAATTAACAAAGGAGGGACGCAGGAAATCAAGATTGACAAGAAAATAGAAGATATTACACTCAATGAACTTATTGAGAAGGTAGTTCATGAAAGAGAGTCTCTTTCTGAAGAAGCTTCATTTTATTTATATGTTGCTACCGCATCTATTGCTATTGCCTTTCCAGAAAAGTGGGAAAATCAAAGACTTGAAGCAAGCACCCTATATCCTCATGCTATTGCAGTATTATCATATGCCCCAGCAGAATTCATAATAGCTACGGAGCAACTATTGCGTCGAGTTTCTTCCTATTTAATTGGAATATCAGATTGGAAAAATGCGGCAGAATTTTTGTCTAGAGTAATCAGACTACATCAGCGAATGTATGGTGAAATAAATAAAGAATCTGCACATGACCGTATGTTACTTGGAAATATATATCAATTCACAAATTTATATGATAAGGCTAAAAAAACATATCATCAGGCATTGCTAGATTATGAGGAGCTTGAAGGCAAATCGGGACCTGGAATTGCAGCTTCTGTAGCGAGTCTAGCTCATATTTATGCAAAAACTGGAGATATTAAGCAAGCCATGCAATTTGCCAAAAGAGCGTATAAACTTTATAAGAGCGGGCTTGGAGCAACTAATAAATACACAGTCAATATGGAAAAGCTAATCCGCAAACTTACATTATAAAATTTGAATATTTTCAAATGACAGGATAACAAGTTATTCGACGACGGACGCGGTGACAGCCCGGGATCTTTAACAACTTACTCCCCGCCGCGCCCGTCAATTCAGACGTTGAGGCTGTAGAAAAACCCTCCGAACCGCCATTTTGTGGGATAATCAGGCATCGCAAGCACCAGAATGAGTAGACAGGCATGGCACGCT
>NZ_FNQP01000050.1 GCF_900107695.1 Thiothrix caldifontis
CTTGGCGTTGACCTACTCTCACATGGGGAGACCCCACACTACCATCGGCGATGCTGCGTTTCACTTCTGAGTTCGGGATGGGATCAGGTGGTTCCACAGCTCTATGGACACCAAGCAAACTGGCAAGGTTGGGAAGTTTTTAGTCTCCCCGACCTAATCTGGAAAAATATCAAGTGATACGTAATACTGGGGTCTGACAGTTGCCTGCCGTCGATGTATACATCTCTCGTAGACCGTTTTGGGTTATAGGATCAAGCCTCACGGGCAATTAGTACTGGTTAGCTGCATACATTACTGCACTTCCACACCCAGCCTATCAACGTCGTAGTCTCCAACGGCCCTTCAGGATCCTCTAGGGGTCAGGGAGATCTCATCTTGGGAGGGGCTTCCCGCTTAGATGCTTTCAGCGGTTATCCCGTCCGAACATAGCTACCCTGCAATGCCACTGGCGTGACAACAGGAACACCAGAGGTTCGTCCAACCCGGTCCTCTCGTACTAAGGTCAGCTTCCCTCAAATCTCCAACGCCCACGGCAGATAGGGACCGAACTGTCTCACGACGTTCTGAACCCAGCTCGCGTACCACTTTAAATGGCGAACAGCCATACCCTTGGGACCTGCTTCAGCCCCAGGATGTGATGAGCCGACATCGAGGTGCCAAACTCCCCCGTCGATATGGACTCTTGGGAGGAATCAGCCTGTTATCCCCGGAGTACCTTTTATCCGTTGAGCGATGGCCCTTCCATTCAGAGCCACCGGATCACTAAGACCTACTTTCGTACCTGCTCGACTTGTCTGTCTCGCAGTCAAGCGTGCTTATGCCTTTACACAAACCTCACGATTTCCGACCGTGATTAGCACACCTTCGCGCTCCTCCGTTACTCTTTAGGAGGAGACCGCCCCAGTCAAACTGCCCACCATGCACTGTCCCTGACACTGTTATGTCGAGGTTAGAACATCAAAATTGCCAGGGTGGTATTTCAAGGACGACTCCACCAGGACTAGCGTCCCAGTTTCATAGTCTCCCACCTATCCTACACAAGCAAGTTCAATGTTCAGTGCAAAGCTACAGTAAAGGTTCACGGGGTCTTTCCGTCTAGCCGCGGGTACACTGCATCTTCACAGCGATTTCAATTTCACTGAGTCTCGGATGGAGACAGTGCCGCCATCGTTACGCCATTCGTGCAGGTCGGAACTTACCCGACAAGGAATTTCGCTACCTTAGGACCGTTATAGTTACGGCCGCCGTTTACCGGGGCTTCGATCAAGAGCTTCGCTTGCGCTAACCCCATCAATTAACCTTCCGGCACCGGGCAGGCGTCACACCCTATACGTCCACTTTCGTGTTTGCAGAGTGCTGTGTTTTTGATAAACAGTCGCAGCGGCCTGGTCTCTGCGGCCCGCTTGCGCGGGCGTACCTTCTCCCGAAGTTACGGTACCATTTTGCCTAGTTCCTTCATCCGAGTTCTCTCAAGCGCCTTGGAATTCTCATCCAGCCCACCTGTGTCGGTTTGGGGTACGGTTACTTTATACCTGAAGCTTAGAGGCTTTTCTTGGAAGCATAGCATCAACCACTTCGTGTCCGTAGACACTCGTCATTACGCCTCAGTGTTGAATTCCCGGATTTGCCTAAGAACCCCACCTAAACGCTTAAACAACCATCCAATAGGTTGCTGGCCTAGCTTTCTCCGTCCCCCCATCGCAGTATAAATTAGTACAGGAATATTGACCTGTTTCCCATCGACTACGCATTTCTGCCTCGCCTTAGGGGCCGACTAACCCTGCGCCGATTAACGTTGCGCAGGAAACCTTGGGCTTTCGGCGGACGGGTTTTTCACCCGTCTTGTCGTTACTTATGTCAGCATTCGCACTTCTGATACCTCCAGCAAACTTTCCAGTTCACCTTCACAGGCGTACAGAACGCTCCTCTACCACTTGCTTGCGCAAGTCCGCAGCTTCGGTGTGTGGCTTAAGCCCCGTTGAATCTTCCGCGCAGGCCGACTCGACCAGTGAGCTATTACGCTTTCTTTAAAGGATGGCTGCTTCTAAGCCAACCTCCTGGCTGTCTGTGCCTTCCCACATCGTTTCCCACTGAGCCACAACTTAGGGACCTTAGCTGGCGGTCTGGGTTGTTTCCCTTTTGACGACGGACGTTAGCACCCGCCGTCTGTCTCCCGTGCTCGCACTTCCTAGTATTCGGAGTTTGCAATGGGTTGGTAAGCCGGTCAGAGCCCCCTAGCCATAACAGTGCTCTACCCCTAGGAGTGATACACGAGGCGCTACCTAAATAGCTTTCGAGGAGAACCAGCTATCTCCGAGCTTGATTAGCCTTTCACTCCTATCCACAGCTCATCCCCTACCTTTTCAACGGGAGTGGGTTCGGTCCTCCAGTGTATGTTACTACACCTTCAACCTGGCCATGGATAGATCGCTCGGTTTCGGGTCTACTCCCAGCGACTGAACGCCCTGTTCAGACTCGCTTTCGCTACGCCTCCCCTATCGGTTAAGCTTGCCACTGAAAGTAAGTCGCTGACCCATTATACAAAAGGTACGCAGTCACCCCATAGGGCTCCCACTGCTTGTACGTACACGGTTTCAGGTTCTATTTCACTCCCTTCACCAGGGTTCTTTTCGCCTTTCCCTCACGGTACTGGTTCACTATCGGTCAGTCAGGAGTATTTAGCCTTGGAGGATGGTCCCCCCATCTTCAGACAGGATTTCACGTGTCCCGCCCTACTTAATATGTCCTCTATAACGTTTCGTGTACGGGGCTATCACCCGGTATCGCTGGCCTTTCCATACCATTCCACTACATTAAAGAGATTCGGCTGGTCCCCGTTCGCTCGCCGCTACTGGGGGAATCTCGGTTGATTTCTTTTCCTACAGGTACTTAGATGTTTCAGTTCCCTGCGTTCGCTTCCCTTGCGGGATACCACAAAAGTGGTGGGTTTCCCCATTCGGAAATCCTCGGATCAGTGTTTATTTGCAAACTCCCCGGGGCTTATCGCATGCTATAACGTCCTTCATCGCCTCTGACTGCCAAGGCATCCACCGTGTACGCTTAGTCACTTGATCCTATAACCCGAAACAGTCTACTTCCTTTTGTGCAGGTAGACTCAGGTTACAGCGTGTCTATAATCTCGTAACGATCAATCTTGAGATATATAAATCTTCTCAGTATATATTTCTCGCCTTGATATTTTTCCATGTTGTTAAAGAACGACCTATGACTTAGGTTGAACTGACAAAAGCCAGTGCAAAATAAACTCTTTTCTTTAGTAAAGAAGCCAGTTTGCTTTGCGGTGACTTTTGAAGTTACCGTGGTGTTGACATTTATTGCAATGCCTTTCGATTCAGGATGAATCTGAAAGTGGTGGAGCCAGACGGGATCGAACCGACGACCTCCTGCGTGCAAGGCAGGCGCTCTCCCAGCTGAGCTATGGCCCCTGAAAAACCTTTGCCGTGCAAGAGTGGTGGGTCTAGGTGGATTTGAACCACCGGCCTCACCCTTATCAGGGGTGCGCTCTGACCAACTGAGCTATAGACCCGTGTTCGGTACTAGAGCACTTGCAATAAATGCGGTCTGCCAGACTACTTGTGTGGGAACTTGGGATCGTGTGAGCGGCGTTTCTCGTAAAGGAGGTGATCCAGCCGCAGGTTCCCCTACGGCTACCTTGTTACGACTTCACCCCAGTCATCGGCCACACCGTGGCAAGCGCCCTCCTTTCGGTTAGACTACCTGCTTCTGGTGCAACAAACTCCCATGGTGTGACGGGCGGTGTGTACAAGGCCCGGGAACGTATTCACCGCGACATGCTGATTCGCGATTACTAGCGATTCCGACTTCACGGAGTCGAGTTGCAGACTCCGATCCGGACTACGGATGGCTTTCTGGGATTTGCTCCACCTCGCGGTATCGCTTCCCTCTGTACCACCCATTGTAGCACGTGTGTAGCCCTGGTCATAAGGGCCATGATGACTTGACGTCATCCCCACCTTCCTCCGGTTTGTCACCGGCAGTCTCCTTAGAGTTCCCACCATTACGTGCTGGCAACTAGGGATAGGGGTTGCGCTCGTTGCGGGACTTAACCCAACATCTCACGACACGAGCTGACGACAGCCGTGCAGCACCTGTGTCAGTGTTCCCGAAGGCACCAATACATTTCTGCAAAGTTCACTGCATGTCAAGACCAGGTAAGGTTCTTCGCGTTGCATCGAATTAAACCACATGCTCCACCGCTTGTGCGGGCCCCCGTCAATTCCTTTGAGTTTTACTCTTGCGAGCGTACTCCCCAGGCGGTCAACTTAATACGTTAGCTCCACCACCAAACCCTAAAGCGGGCCTGACGGCTAGTTGACATCGTTTACGGCGTGGACTACCAGGGTATCTAATCCTGTTTGCTACCCACGCTTTCGTGCCTCAGCGTCAGTGTTGGTCCAGAGAGTCGCCTTCGCCACTGATGTTCCTTCCGATCTCTATGCATTTCACCGCTACACCGGAAATTCCACTCTCCTCTCCCACACTCTAGTCACCCAGTATCAGATGCAGTTCCCAGGTTGAGCCCGGGGATTTCACATCTGACTTAAGTAACCGCCTACGCACGCTTTACGCCCAGTAATTCCGATTAACGCTTGCACCCTCCGTATTACCGCGGCTGCTGGCACGGAGTTAGCCGGTGCTTCTTCTGTTGGTAACGTCATTATCTTCCCAACTGAAAGTGCTTTACAACCCGCAGGCCTTCTTCACACACGCGGTATTGCTGGATCAGGCTTGCGCCCATTGTCCAATATTCCCGACTGCTGCCTCCCGTAGGAGTCCGGGCCGTGTCTCAGTCCCGATGTGGCTGGCCATCCTCTCAGACCAGCTAAAGATCGTCGCCTTGGTAAGCCTTTACCTTACCAACTAGCTAATCTTACGCGGGCTCATTAAATAGCGGCTTGCGCCTTTCCCCCGTAGGGCGTATGCGGTATTAATCCGGCTTTCGCCGGGCTGTCCCCCACTACTCAGTAGATTCCCACGTGTTACTCACCCGTCCGCCACTGAATCCGAAGATTCCGTTCGACTTGCATGTCTTAAGCATACCGCCAGCGTTCAATCTGAGCCAGGATCAAACTCTTCAGTTCAATCTTCATCTTTTGAAATTGAAGAGCAAATCCAT
>NZ_FNQP01000049.1 GCF_900107695.1 Thiothrix caldifontis
ATGAACTCACTCGCTGTTTGGGTAAAACGTTTGTCCAGTCCCTGTGGACTAATGGGGAGCTGTTGGAAGGCGGCTGTCCGACTTAATCCATCCAATGTGCTGGCAGGATTGCCCATCCAGCCAAACACCAAGCTGCGGATGAAGTTCGAGCCGCTGAGTTTGCGCTGGCGTTGAATGAAGCCGCTTTTTTTGCTAACGCGTCCGCTTTTTCATACAAGATGGCTTGCAATGCGGTGGCTACTTTTGTCAGTATCAATGCGCGGTCTCCTTGTCGAAGTCGATCTATTCGGTGTGCAAAACTAATAGCCTACCAGAGAGGGAGACCGCTTTCGCGGGTTAAAGTTGATGCGTATAGGCTTTGTTCAACACCGCCTAGGTGCATTTCATGAAACCATACCAGATCCCGGCCTTGATCACCCCAATGGCGGCGCTTGATGACTTCTTTGGAAATATCCAGAAATACTTCATGCTCGAAAATGGCGGCAGTCTCTGTGGCAAACATTGTACCTAGCACGGCTGAAGGTTCTTGATTGGAGAGCTCGCCAATTTTGCTCAGGAAGCGGGTGGTGGAAGGGAATTCTTCACGTGAGTCCACGTCGCAATTTACTTTTGCTAATGCGGCACGGTACATGGCGGCATGACCGTTTTCTTCGGCACAGTTACGAATCAGTTCCTGATTGACGGCATCGGTATCAAACGCTGCGGTGCTTTCAGCAGCATCGGTCAGGAACATGACGTTGGCAAAAGAAAATTGATAGTGTTCCATCATGAGCCATTCTAGGGCTTCTGTGCTGTACTGGCTGAGATCTTTGAGTTGGGCTTTTGCATTGTCAATAAATAATTGATTCTTTTGGTCAATGTAATCGTAAGCATCCATAGTAGTTGCTTGCATTTTGTCACTCCTTAGTGCTTGTAGAAAAATGAGGCTTGATTATTTGGCATTACGGGCTAGGGTGGCAATAGAATGGGCAGGACTAAATTGTTAAGTTTTGTTAAGCGCTCCTTCAGTCAAGTAGCAATCAGGGTGATGGCGGTCAGTGCCAAAATAATTCCTAGGGTTTGTAGTAAATTTAATCGCTCTTTGAGAAGTAGCCACGCCCACAGAACAGTAACAGCTGGATACAAGGAGGCGACACTCGTGATCACATCAAGCCTGCCGTGCTGTCCTGCCATCACAAAGAAATAATTTCCGGCAGTATCTAATAAGCCGGTAACAGCAATCAGTGGAATAAATCTGAGCGGTGGGGTATGCCAACGTTTCTGGCTGACAACGTATAGGCTAAGGGCGGTGACAGACGTTATTCGTGATGCCAAAACCGGCCATAAAGCCGTTTCGCCACTGGTTGCGTTCAAACAAATGAAGACTCCAGCAAACCCTAAGCCACTCAGTAGGGCAAAGCGTAGCTCCGTCGTGCTGGCTGTAATGTGTTTACCGTCGCTAGAGAGTAGCCATACGGCCAAGAGTGCCAGAGCAAACCCACCTGTTTGCATTAGGCTTGGTATTCCCTCGGTAAACACGCTGACCAGTACAGGAATGGTACAAGCAACCATTGCTGCTAATGGAGTGACAATACTCATTCTGCCACTGGCTAGACCGCTGTACAGGTTGAGCAAACCAATTACACCGAAAAGCCCGGCAATACAGCCTAGTAACAGGTCACTGCTATTAAGGACAGCAGTCTCTAGTGAGACTGTCAATAGTATTAGCGGGAGTAGGCTGATGAGTTGGGCGGTGAGTAATACACTGTAGACATTGTGTTTTCTGGCTGCCAGCCCCCCGGTAAAATCGCCTGTTCCCCACGTAAACGTCGACCCTATAGCCCATAAAATGGCTAGAATGTGCAGATTGTCCATGAGATAACTTATTGACTTGTGTGTTATTTATCGGTAGTTTTGGCAGGGTTTTGATGCTTGATTAGTGGTAAGACGGTATTCGTTAATCCGGCGGTTGTGCCAACATAAAATAGCCCCATACTAGCGGCAACCCCAAAGTGTAATAAATAAACACCACCAATATTCAGAATGCCGGGGGCAATACTGAACAGTAAGTTGTTGCGCATGGTATGTTCAAACTCATCCGCAAACGCGAATAAACGTGAAAGTGGGGCAAGTGTGCCATCCATGAAAATGATCTGGGCGGTATCGATTGCTGCGCTCGATGCACCTTTGAGTGAAATGGAAACTTGTGCCGATTTCAGGGCAATGGAGTCATTGATGCCATCACCAATAAAGCAAACAAACTTGCCTTGTTCCCGTAGTTGGTTAATTAATTCTGCTTTGTTTTCTGGCAATGTCTCTGCAAAGTAATGGTCAACACCCAGTTGTTCTGCCATGTTGCGGGTTGGTTGCTCATGATCACCGGAAATAATGTAGGTGGTAATGCACCGTTGTTTCAGGGTTTTGATCAAATCCGGTACTTCGGGACGGATACTGGGCTGCATTTCTAACACACCCGCTACATCTTCATTGATGCCGACATAGATCAAGGAATGTCCATGTGTTTCTGCTCGCTGTTGCAAGGTATCCGTTTGTGGCGGAATGGTTAAACCTTCACGCTGCATAAAACGGGCGCTACCTACCCGAATCGTCTGCTGATCAAGCTGAACAGAAATGCCATAGCCAACCTCGTAACGGATATTGTCTGGATTAGTAGGGTTAACGCTTTGGGACATGGCTTTTTCCCAAATTGCCTTGGCAACCGGGTGTGGCTGGCGGTATTCGGCGCTGGCAGCCGCATACAATACCTGTGTTTCATCATAAGTGGGGTGTAAGACGTGAATGTGGCTGATGGTGGGTTGTTCTTGAGTCAAGGTGCCAGTCTTGTCGAATACTACCGTGTCGACTTCGCGCAAGGATTCCAACACCCGCCCATCTTTTACCAGCCTGCCGTTTCTACCAGAATGCTAATGCGACCAGCCAAGATCAACGTAGCGGCAAATACTTGCTCGCCAACACTGCGGTGTACCGGCTGGCTCTCGCCTGTCAGGATGTGTTGGTCAATGCTGGCTGAACCTGCCTGAATAGTGCCATCAACAGGAATGGTTTCTCCGGCATGAACAATGACCACATCATTTTTTTGTACATTGTCGAAGGGGACTTCCAGCTCCACCCCGTCTTTCTCTATCCAAATGTGGCTAGGATGCCCGGCAAACACATTTATCAACTGTTTTTGCGAATTTTCCTCGGCTTTTCTGATCAGTTTTGCCAGAAATCCACCCATCAGCCCCGCTAATGCTGCTAATACCA
The DNA here is from genome assembly GCF_900107695.1 of Thiothrix caldifontis. Classification (GTDB taxonomy): domain Bacteria; phylum Pseudomonadota; class Gammaproteobacteria; order Thiotrichales; family Thiotrichaceae; genus Thiothrix; species Thiothrix caldifontis. The sequence continues at coordinate 3,247 of NZ_FNQP01000049.1, forward strand.
GTTGTCCGGTGGCAACCATACCAATTACTAGAATAGTCGAGACCAGTGGCACGCTGATGAAATGCTTACGCCGGAAATCCTGTAATACCATTTGCGCGAGCGGAACGCCTAAATAAAGCACCGCAGCACTGCCAAGCAGGTAAAATGCAGGATAGGAAGTTCCTAATATGGCAAGCCCGGTAGCACCCAGTGATAAAACCTGCCTACGTTTTTCTGCCTGACGGCGTTGTTCGACATCAGCTTGTAACTGAGGGTCAAGGCTTTGCTGGAGTTGCTGGCGTTCGTCCCCCCAGATAGCACTACGAACATCGTGTAACAAACGTTTGGCTTGCCGCACTTTATTGTCGGTGTTGCTAATGGTGCGGGGCTGAAGTGTAGCAATCAATGTTTTTGATTGCTTATTGTTTAGCTTATGCCAGAGAGCGACACCACTGCTTGCTAGGGTGAATTCAATCAACATGACGTTTGGAGTAACCTTAAACCTGAATAATAAGCTCAAAACCCAATCATTAGATTGACGCTGGTATTGGTGTCGGTCTTTTTGGTGTCGGCAAATACCTTGCTGTTATTGGTATAGCCGTAACTGAGTTTGAGGGAGGTATTTTTGCTCATGCCGACTTCCAAAGCGGTGTCAGACATGGTGAAAGTATTTTCTGAGCCGGGTTGAACGACAACGTTTTCAGTCAACTTGGTGTTGTCAGTCAGTTGCAGGCTATAGTCTGCACTCAAATGCCCGATGGCTTCATTCTCCTTACCAAAGTCTTCTGTAAACGTGCTTTGACGTGCACCGAGTCCAAGCTCCATGCCCAAGGTTTGTTTAGGGGTGTCGATCACGTTCATACCATAACCGGCAATTTCCGCGAAGCGTTTGTCAATGCGGGCAAATTTGTTGGAGTCGTACCCGGCGTAACCAAACCAGTAGTTTTTATTGGGTAACACGTAGTCGGCTTGGAAGTCAGCCAGATAGCTTTCGGATATCCGCGTATCACTGACATCCATTGCATCGGCTGTAGCGGCAATCCGGTAACGCCAAGGCAGGGTTTCGCGGTTCAGTTGCAAGCCTATGTTGGCACTTTTGGTGTCTACGTTGCCACTCATGCTGTTGATACCAACACTGATCTCACCTGTCCAGCCCGTACTTTCGGCTTGTTTTTCTGATGCTTTGCCGATAGGCACTTCCTTGTCAGCAGCCAATAAGGTCTGGCTAAGGCCAAGTGTACTCACTAACAGCAGGATGGGGAAAGGATAAGAGAATTTGGGCAACATATTGATAAACCTTGTGGATTGACTTGGGTATGCTAATGGTGGCACGAGCTTGGCTGTTTTTGAACCAAACTTAACATTTCTTAACATTTTTCTGGCATGTTTATGTTGTTATCCGAACTAAAGTTTTTACATGAAAAAATACCTGTTTCTAAGCGTGTTGATTTGGTGTTGCTCTGTGGAGATAGCTTGGGCTGCACCGTTGGTGCTGGATGATTACGTAAACCAAGTTGTTTTCCCTGACATCATGGTACTGGAGGATACTTCCGGTAAGTTGAGGTTTGCGGATGTACTTTTAGAGGCTCATCAAGACCGTTTTAAGCCAGTCAGCCGTGGAGTGCATAATCTGGGGCATACTCGCTCCACGTGGTGGATACGTTTTGAGATTGAACAACACGGCACGACACAGCGGATCTTATTGTTAGAGGCGCAAAATGATTACACCATTAATGTGTTTGCCATACCGCTGGCTAAGCCCGCCGAAGTCATGGTGTTGCCACGTGTCAAGGGGCTAATGAATCCAGTTTATGCATTGGATTTATCTGCCAATCAAACTCAGCAAGTTTATGTGCAAATAACGAGTTATTTTAGCCCGTTATCTTTTAGGCTTAGTATCGCTCCACAAGAATACACGGCAGTGGATAACGTGTTTCAGGTAGCATTATTGATGTTGGCAATGGGTGGAATTTTGGCATTGGCGGCATACAACTTGTTTTTGTATGTTGGTTTTCGGGAAAGCAGTTATCTGTGGTTGGTCGCATTTATTATCACGCTATGCAGCGAACTAGCCCTCCTGAATGGAACATTGTATTGGCTGGTTTACTCAGAGGAGTGGTATCAACGTTTAATCGTATTGCCTAGTTTATTGACTATCGTTACCGCATTAGGATTTTTTCGTCAATTAATGCATACACCGCAATTGGTGCCGTTACTGGATAAGAGTATTATTGTCAGCATTGGTATTGGTTTATTACTGATTGTGCTATCGCCAGTCTTGCCAATAACGTCTGCATGGGTTGCAGGGCTGGGGATTTTTATTTTGATAATGGCAGTTACGACCACAATACAAGTAGCACAACGTGGCTACCGATTGGCGCGTAGTTTTATTTATGCTCTGTTGGTGCTGATCTTGTCTACGTTACCTGTCATCCTGATGGGGTTGGGGATCATCGCCAATGAATTTTATGCACTTTATTTTATCCATTTCGGATTTCTAGGATTTGTGCTGTTGTTATCACAAACCCAAATCGAGCATACCCGTGGCTTGCGTGAGGACAGTGAACGGGCGATAGCCGCTAGCCAAGCAAAAACAGAATTTCTTGCCACTATGAGCCATGAGTTACGCACGCCGATGAATGCGGTAGTGGGGCTTGGTACGTTACTGCGCATGACACCGCTCAATACTGAACAGCGGGATTATCTGGGTAAGTTGGAGGTTTCTTCCCGGTACATGATGCGTCTGATTGATGACATCCTTGATTTTTCACGGATTGAACAACGTGGTTTGGTTGTGGCAAGTGAGCCTTTCTCATTACATGCATTGTTGGATGATGTCGCCCAACTTTTGCAGAATCAGGCGCAACGTAAAGGGATTACGTTTGAATGCTATACCCTGTTTACTGAGGGTACTTGGGTACGGGGCGATGCAACGCGTCTGTCACAAATACTCCTGAATCTGGTGGGTAATGCCATCAAGTTTACTGAGCAGGGGCGGGTGACATTGGCAGTGACCGAACAAGCCAGCCAGACAGTCGATACCTTGAGCTTGCTGTTTGAGGTGGCAGATACGGGGCAGGGTATTAGTGTCGAGCAACTAAAAAAACTGTTTCAGCCGTTTGTACAAGGGGAGGGTAATAGTCCTAAATCAGGAGGCTTTGGTTTGGGATTGGTGATTAGCCAACGTTTGGTAGAAGCCATGGGCGGGACATTACAGGTTGAGAGTAAAGTGGGTGAGGGTAGCCGTTTTTATTTTACGCTACATTTTGCTAAAGCCGCAGATAACACGGCTAACACGGTAGGCTTGACACCACCAGCCCCTGCTGCAACGCCAGCATTGTCAGATAATTCATCGAAACGTATTCTGTTAGTGGATGATGATGAGCTGAACCGCTTTGTTGCCAGTCATTTGCTAACAACAATGGGGCTGCATGTGACGTTGGCAAGCGATGGTCAGGAGGCATTGGATCGTGTGGAAACTCAAGGTGAGCAGCCGTTTGATCTTGTGCTGATGGATGTCAGTATGCCGGGGGTGGATGGGTATGCGGCTACCCGGCAATTGCGGGCGATGGGGTATCAATTTCCCATTATCGCCCTGACTGCCCACGCGGTGGAGGGTGAGCGTGAACGTTGTGAAGCGGCGGGGATGAATGATTTTTTCACCAAACCGTTTGAGTTGCATGAGTTGGAACAGATGGTGAGTAAGTGGGTAATGAACAAGGAGAGAGGATGATTTATTTGTTGCTGATTTTAGAATAAACATGACTGTTTGCCCCACTCCTGTAAACAGTTGTTGTATCCTGTTTAGCAAAACATGAACAACCCCAACGGCATTGATCACATGACACTATCTATTAGCAGCTTACACATTTACCCTGTCAAATCCCTGCAAGGTATTACCTTACAACAGGCAACCCTCACCACCCAAGGCTTGGCATTTGACCGTCAGTGGATGGTTGTTGATGCCAACGGGCATTTCATCACACAACGGCAACTACCTAAGATGGCGCAAATTCGGGTGTGCTTAACGGTGGATGCGTTGGTGTTAGAACATGCCAATTTGCCACCATTTACCGTCGCCCTATACGCATCAACTTTAACCCGCGAAAGCGGTCTCCCTCTCTGGTAGGCTATTAGTTTTGCACACCGAATAGATCGACTTCGACAAGGAGACCGCGCATTGATACTGACAAAAGTAGCCACCGCATTGCAAGCCATCTTGTATGAAAAAGCGGACGCGTTAGCAAAAAAAGCGGCTTCATTCAACGCCAGCGCAAACTCAGCGGCTCGAACTTCATCCGCAGCTTGGTGTTTGGCTGGATGGGCAATCCTGCC
>NZ_FNQP01000058.1 GCF_900107695.1 Thiothrix caldifontis
CTGGTGCTTGCGATGCCTGATTATCCCACAAAATGGCGGTTCGGAGGGTTTTTCTACAGCCTCAACGTCTCGTGTGACGGGCGCGGCGGGGAGTAAGTCGTTAAAAATCGCGGGCTGTCACCGCGTCCGTCGTCGACACACTCGTTATACTCTTATTGCTGCTTTTGACCATGTAACATTACTTGATGAGGTAGAATCATTTTTTTGTAATATACCTTTCTCTCTCATTCTGGAAAATATAGATGATATTGTTGAAGCATTTCTAATTCCTGTAAGATCGCGAACTTGCTTATTATTTATCTCTCCGAATTTATCTAAAAATTTCATTATAACTTCATCAGGAGGATAGTTTAGCTCATGTCTAATTGTTACCTTTAAGAAATTGCCGTCTTCAATTATTTCAGGCTCTTTTTTTCTTATTGCTTTCATTTTTTGGAATGCTGTATTAACACCTTCCCCTAAGTCTTTATTAGGGGCATTAGGGTATCTTGATAGTAATCGCACTAATTTTGAATTCCTGCTAAATCTATTATCTAAAATATTAGTGACTTTTACAAATCCAGGTAGTCGTCCAGGACTTTTTATTTCAACTCTATCATTAAATATGCCGATGAAGATATTGTCTGATATTGAATAATCTCTATGCAATACTGCATTAACTAACAATTCCCATATTGTTTCTTTTGGGTAAGATATTATTTTTAAGCCATCCAGTGTCCATACTTGATTCTTCTCAAACAACTTAACCATAATATTGTAAGCATCGTTGATTTGATGATAAATTGGTTTTTCTATTGAGAAAATATCGTTAGTTAAATCGTCTCGTTCAGGGTCTTCATCAGTAGTATCATATCTAGCTATTTTAATAGCACATTGCTTGGTTAAAATGGCAGAAGGATTTTCTGCAAAAAGTAACATAGATGCTACACGTGGAGTCCAATTTTTATCAACTAAATTTTGTTTGATTAGCAAATCCAAAGGTTCTATGTTATCTGATGGAAGATGACTAATAAATTCAGCAAGATAGGTTGATGACTCTAATTCATCAATAGATGCATCAGGTGTCAATTCGTCTTCGTATGAACGTTGCCCTTTAGCATAAGCTAATTCTGAAATTCGTAAGTTTCCTTTTAACTCTAAAGATTGTGCGCCTTGTCTTACAATTACCTTTTTTTGTGCTGTTTCATGAACTTGGCGACCTTTTTCAATAGTTATTAGTAAAACGTAACCACTAATATTATCTTGTCTCAAAAAAGCACATCTATATTCTATTATTGGCTCTATTTCATTTAAAGCCTGAATTATTGGGTTAAATTTTTCGATCGACTCGACAGGTTTCCATCTCTTAAAGGCTTCATGTTCTTCTTTCTCGTCTGCAATGCCTACAACAAACTCACCACCATCAGCGTTGGCAAAAGCAACCGCAATTTTCTGAACTTTATCTCCTTTTATTCCATATGCTTTTCTATCGAAAAAGTGATCTTCATCTCTAGTGCAATAAAATAGAGCATCTTTTTTTGAAAGCTTTCTTATTTCCATAAGTCCTTTGTAGTGTTGGTTTTGTATAACGAGGGTGTAGAAAAACCCGAATCTGATCATCCCATCCAGACCGGTCAGTCATTTTTTTGAACACCCCATACGGCTGACAGGCTTCTTCAC
>NZ_FNQP01000047.1 GCF_900107695.1 Thiothrix caldifontis
GAAGTGCCAACGTATGGCGAATTTTGTGTGAAATCTACGTCAAATTACTGATTATCCTCATCCAACACTGGATCATGCTCACCGGATTGTGGGAAATACCCCAGCGCAGCCTCACCAAAGGTGTTCAAGCCATTCAGGAACAGGCTTCCCATCTTGCCGCCTGCATCGCTGAGCGACGCAGCTTGATAAAATGCCTCAAGCAACTGGCAAAACTCTTCGCTTCTTCAACCGCTTGCCGACAAAACAAACGGAGGAAAAAACCTAATAATTGGATGAGATTACAGCAAGTTAGGGAATGGAGGGCTTAAAGTTGATGCGTATAGGCGGCGTATGGCGGATACCTTCGTCAAGTTGGGGATGGTAAAAGACACCAGCAAGTTAGATGGCTTTATCTATGACCCTGATCAAAAGCCTGATTACCGCTGGTTGTGGTGGGTATTGGGCGGGTTTGGGGTGGTCGCGCTATTGGGGTTTATCGCCAGTGGCTTAGTGGCGTGGTTCAACGGGCATTTGCAGGAAAAAAACACCTTGTTGCAACAAGCCATGCAAGCTCAGGCAGACGTGGAGCTGTTGTTGCAAGAAAGCCAGCGTTCCCTGCAAAGCTTAATTGGAAACCTACCGGGCATGGCTTACCGTTGCCGCTATGATCGTGAATGGACGATGGAATTTGTCAGTGACGGCTGTGAAGCACTCACCGGTTGCCCTGCTAACTACTTGCAAGGAAAAAAAGGGGCTGCTCTCAACGATTTTATACACCCCGAAGACCAACAACAGGTGTGGGATGACATCACGGCGGCACTGCAAGAACGGCAGTCGTTTCGCTTGACCTACCGGATGAAGCATTGGGAGGGTTCGTGGCGTTGGGTGTGGGATCAAGGGCATTGCGTGGAGTGGGCGGAAAATGGTGCACCGTTGATGCTGGAAGGGCTGATCATGGACATTACCACGCAAGTGGATACCCAACAAAAGTTGCAGCAAGCCAAAGAGCAAGCGGATGCGGCGACTCGCGCCAAATCCATTTTCCTTGCCAATATCAGCCATGAAATCCGCACGCCGTTGAATGCGGTCACAGGTTTGGCGCAATTGCTGCAACAGGAAAGTTTGCAGGGTAAGCAGCGGGATTACGCGGAAAAATTGCATAGCTCCTCACGGTTGTTGCTGGGAATTGTGGAAGATGTGATGGACTTTTCCTGCATCGAAGCGGGGGAGGTGGTGTTGCGCCCTGTGCCGTTCAATGTGCAGGGGATTCTGCAAAGTGTCCGGCATATTGTGCAAGAACCTATCGCGGGCAAGGGCTTGGCGTTTCGCCTAGAGGTGCAAGACAACATTCCGGCGGTATTGGTGGGCGATCCGCTGCGCTTGAGCCAAGTGCTGAATAATTTGCTGATTAATGCGGTTAAATTTACTAATAAGGGCAGCGTTTCTTTGCATGTGAGCTTGCAATCGCAGGTGACGTCTAAGGTTCGGTTGCAATTCAGTGTGCGTGATACGGGGATCGGGATTCCGGCAAATCAGCGCGATAGCTTGTTTGAGCCATTCGTGCGGATTGATGTGGGTGAGCATGAGGCGGTGAAAGGCGCAGGCTTGGGCTTATCGATCAGTCGGCATTTAGTGGAATTGATGGGCGGCGTGATTACGGTGGAAAGCATTCCTGGTGTGGGCAGCGAATTTGCTTTTTGTGCTGATTTTGAGTGTGAAGCAGCATCTACTGTGTTGCCTGATGCGGCGGAGGCGCTATCCAGTGAAGCAGCGCAGCGTTTACTGACGGGAGCGCGGATTCTGGTGGTGGATGATGATGCGTTGAATTCGATGATCAGTATTGAGCTGTTGCGTACTTTCGGTTGCGTTACCGAGCGGGCGGAAAATGCTACACAAGCGTTGGCGGCACTAATGGCAAATAACTTCGGTCTGGTGTTGATGGATATTGAGATGCCGGGGATGACGGGCGATGCGTTGACCCGTGAACTGCGTACCGATCCGCGTTGGCAAACCTTGCCAATTATTGCGATGACCGCTCACGCCTCGACCACAATCCGTGAACATTGCCTCGCTAGTGGGATGAGCGACTATTTGGCGAAACCGTTTGATGTGGCGCAATTACGGGCGATGTTAGTGCGGTGGTTGGCTGCGAGAACGTCGGTTTAATCCAACACCCGCTTTGCCGGAAAACACGCCTTAAACTCGGTATTCCCCGGCTTGCTGGTAATCGTCAGCTTGCCGTTATGCCACTGCATCACATGCTTCACAATCGCCAAGCCCAAGCCAGTGCCGCCGCTGGCACGCGAACGCCCTTCATCCACGCGGTAAAAGCGTTCGGTCAAATGTGGTAAGTGCTTCTCAGGAATCCCAGGGCCGTTGTCGATAATGCTTAAACACGCTTGCCCATCGTCAGTACTTTCCCAGTGAATGCGGATGGTTGTGCCAGCGGGGGTATGTTTCACCGCATTTGCCAGCAAGTTGGTAATGACGCTGTTAATGTCTTTTTCTGAGCCGCACACGCATAAATCGGGTTCGATTTGGGTCTCTAAAAGGTGTGTATCGCTGGCCAAGGTGTCACGGATGGCTTGGATACTGCTTTCCAGCATCGCTGGTACATCAATCCGGTTGCCCATCAATGGTGTGGTTTCCTGGCTTTCCAGCCGTGACAAGGCCAGCATGTCGCTGATGATTTGCTGCATTCGGGCGGCTTGTTCGCGGGATTGCTGCAAGGGGCCGAGTAAATACTCCGGCAATTCCGGGTCTTGCTCAAACAACTCGATATAGCCGGTTAGCACCGTCAGCGGGGTACGTAATTCATGGGAAGCGTTGGCAATGAACGCTTTACGGGTTTTTTGCAATTGCACGCCTTCGCTAATGTCGCGCACACTTAATACACGGGAGCCGCCTTGCAATGGCAATAACCGCGCTCGCAAAGTCAGATTGCTATGACGTGGCGAGGGAAAAGTGATTTTGCGTTCGCTGTTTTCTTCCAGCAATTTATGCAAATCTGGGTTGCGCAGCAAGGTGTCAATGCGTTTACCACGGTCAGCAGCGTCCTGCACGCCTAGTAGTTTAGCGGCGGATTTGTTCGCCCATTGAATGTGGTTGTCAGCATCCAGCAATACAGCAGCATCTGGCAACGCCGACAAGACATTATCAAAACGGGTGAGTAACTCTTGTTGTTTGCGTTTGCGTTCGGCACTTTTTTGCTGCGATTTTTGGAACAGGTAAGCAATTTGTTCCCATGCGCCATCGCTATCGGGCATTTCTTCGGGCTTTTGCCCATTGGTGAGCCAACGTTGCAGTTGATACAATTTTTGTAACATCCAGCCGATATAACCGAGTAACACCAGCAACATAATGATCAGAGGATAGGGAGTAAACCACGCGACTAATGCGCCACAGCCAATGACTAGGCCAAAGCGGTAACGCTCGACGCTCCAATAATCCACGACCATTATTCACCTGTTGTTTCGGTAGCACTGAACAAATAGCCTGCGCCCCGGATGGTTTGAATCACATTATCGGCGGCAAAGGTCTTTAAAGTTTTGCGCAAGCGTAGCACATGCACATCAACGGTGCGTTCTTCGATATAGGTATTTTGACCCCAGACGAAATCCAGCAATTGAGCGCGGGAATAGACTTTTTCGGGGTGTTGCATGAAAAATTCCAGCAGGCGGTATTCGGTCGTGCCGAGATGCACGGATGCGCCGTCAATGCGTAATTGGTGTGCATCTTGGTTAAGTTGCAAGCGTCCGGCATTGATGATGCGTTGTTCATCAAACCCATCGGAGCGGCGCAACAGGGCTTTGATCCGCGCACTCAGGGCTTTGAGCGACACGGGTTTAATCAGGTAATCATCCGCACCTGCATCCAGCCCGTGGATCATGTCATCCTCTTCGCTTTTGGCGGTGAGCATAATGATGGGAATGTCACGGGTTAACGGGTCACTGCGAAACCGTCGGATGAGTTCGGGGCCGGAAAGATCTGGCAGCATCCAATCCACCAACATTAAGTCGGGTAACTGGTCTGCTGCCACATCACGCGCAGCCCGCGCATCAGCGGCTTCTTGCACCATGTAACCTTCACGCTCCAGTGAAAAGCGGATCATGGAACGAATCGCGGCTTCATCCTCAATGCACAGAATGCGTTTTTTCATGGAGTGAAGAACCCTATAGGGTACACCAACTTACTCACCCAACAACGTTTCGCGGATGCTTTCTATATTAGTGTGGCGCACGTCTTTGCCTTTCACCAAATAGATCACGTATTCGCAAATGTTTTTGCAGTGATCGCCGACTCGTTCCAGTGACCGTGCACACCAAGTGACATTCAGGCTGTCTTTGATATTGCGTGGGTCTTCCAACATGCGGGTGTAGAGCTGGCGCGTAATGGAATCGAACTCTTCATCGACTTGCTGGTCGTTTCTCACTACTTGCATGGCTTGGGCAACGTCCAAACGCCCCAAGACATCCAGCGTATCGCTCAACATGACTTTGACGTGTTCGCCCAAGTGACGCAGCGCATTGTGCAAATCGCCGTAGGTGGGGGTTTCTGCCATTTCCACTGCGTAACGCCCGACTTTTTCAGCTTCGTCACCAATGCGCTCAAGGTCGGTAATAACTTTGATAATGGTGATCAGCAAACGCAAATCGCTGGCGGCAGGCTGGCGACGCGCAATGATTTCGGCGCAATGTTCGTCGAGCATGATTTCCATTGCATTGATTTCATGGTCGGAATACGCGACTTTTTCGCCTAAGGCACTGTCACGATCTAGCAAGGCTTTGATGGCGTTGGTGACTTGGCTTTCGACCAAGCCGCCCATTGTCATCAGTTTGCTACGGGCTTCTTCCAGCTCGTGGTTGTACTGCTGGGACGTGTGTTGTGTAGTGTTCATGTCGTTCATACCCCATTGCCGCCTTAGCCGAAGCGGCCTGTAATGTAATTTTCAGTTAATTGGTGTTGTGGGTTGGTGAACACGGTTTTAGTGTCGTTCAATTCAACCAGATATCCCAAGTGAAAGTAAGCAGTGCGTTGGGAAATCCGCGCTGCTTGTTGCATTGAGTGCGTAACGATGCAAATAGTAAAGCTTGCTCGCAATTCGTCAATCAATTCTTCGATAGTTGCAGTCGCAATCGGGTCAAGCGCAGAGGTGGGTTCATCCATCAGGATCACTTCTGGGCTGACAGCGATAGTGCGGGCAATGCACAGGCGTTGCTGCTGACCACCAGAAAGCCCCGTGCCGGGTGCTTGCAGGCGGTCTTTGACTTCGTTAAACAAACCGGCTTTACGCAGACTGCTTTCCACAATCTCATCCAGTTCGGAGCGGTTAGCTGCCAGACCATGCAGGCGCGGGCCATATGCCACGTTGTCGTAGATGGATTTCGGGAACGGGTTGGGTTTCTGGAACACCATACCAACACGGGCGCGGAGCAGTACCGGGTCTTGCTCTCTGTCGTGAATATCTTCGCCGTCAAGCTTGAGGTCGCCAGTTACACGGCAACCCGGAATAGTGTCATTCATGCGGTTCAAGCAACGCAGAAAGGTGGATTTACCGCAACCGGAAGGGCCAATCATGGCAATCACTTCGTTTTTCCCGATGTCCATGTTCACATCGAAAATCGCTTGCTTTTCGCCTGCGTAAAATACGTTTACACCACGACAGAAGAATTTCGCGTCTTTGCCATCTAAGTACGGCTTGCCGATGGTTCCGCTGATGGTGTGGGCAAATTCTTCACGTCCGCCACTGGTAACAGTATTGGTTTTAGGTAAGGCTGTCGTTGTCATATCAATTGTCGCTTCAGTCATCGGGTTCACCTTCACATTCTAAAGGGTAAGGGAATTTAGGTTAATAGTCACACACTATGATGATTCGGGATCACCAGCGACGCTCAAAGCGTTTACGCAGTATGACGGCGAGCAGGTTCATCGACACCAAGAATGTCAGCAGTACCATAATCGCGGCTGAGGTGCGTTCCACGAAAGCACGTTCCGGGCTGTCAGACCACAAGTAAATTTGCACAGGCAATACCGTGGACGGTGAGGTTACGCTGCTTGGTACATCCATAATAAAAGCAATCATGCCGATCATCAGCAACGGTGCGGTTTCACCGAGGGCTTGTGCCATGCCGATGATGGTGCCAGTGAGAATGCCGGGCATTGCCAGCGGCAATACATTTTGGAACACGGTCTGGGTCTTGGATGCGCCGATCCCTAACGCGCCTTCACGAATGGATGGTGGCACTGCCCGCAATGCCGCCCGTGCTGCAATGATAATCGTCGGCAAGGTCATGAGTGTTAATACCAACCCGCCCACCAACGGTGCAGAACGTGGTACGCCAAACAACTGGATAAACACCGCCAAGCCCAGCAAGCCAAACACGATGGAAGGCACAGCGGCGAGGTTATTGATATTGACCTCGATCAAATCCACCCAGAAATTGTTTTTAGGCGCAAACTCTTCCAGATACAACGCTGCTGCCACCCCAATCGGGAAAGACAATGCCAGTGTCACTAGCAAGGTGTAGAATGAGCCGATCAACGCACTCAAAATCCCCGCTTCTTCCGGTTCACGTGAATCGCCACGGGTGAAGAAAATGCTGTTGAACTGGCTCTCGATGCGTCCATCCGCCTCAAGTTTATCCAGCCAAACCAATTGGAAGTCCTTGATGCGGCGATCACTTTCTGGCAGGGTGCGGTCGATATTACCCTTGTAATAGGTGTCAATATCGTCATCGGCCAACACCCACACGGATTGATTAGTACCAATCAAGGTCGGATCATCCGCCACCATGCGTTGCAGTTCATACTTCGCGTCGCCACTCACTAAATCTTTAAGGGCTTTCTTTTCCTTGCGCTCAGTTACACCGGGAATCAGCGTATTCAGGCTGTTTTGTATCACTGCATTGTAATTGGCGGTGCGTAATTGTTCTGGGGTGGAATCGGCGGTAACACCCAAGGTTTGCGCATCCAATTGCACATCCAGCTTAATATAAGTACTGGTGAATGCGGGGTAGCCTTTACCAATAATGTCAGCCAGCAAAATCACCAAGAACAAAATGCTCAACGCAATTGAAGCCAAGCCATAGAAGCGAAAGCGTTTTTCGCGTGCGTAGCGTTTCCCTAGGGTCGCTTTAACTCGTTCAGTCGTCGTACTCATGACAGTTGCTCCCGGTTAATCGTATTGTTCGCGGTATTTGCGCACGATATGCAACGCCACCACGTTCAGAATCAAAGTAACAATAAACAGGCTTAAGCCCAGCGCGAATGCCGCCAAGGTTTTGGCACTGTCGAATTCTTGGTCGCCTGTTAGCAAGGTGACGATTTGCACAGTAACAGTCGTGACCGCTTCCAAGGGGTTAATGGTTAGATTAGCTGCTAGACCTGCTGCCATGACCACAATCATGGTTTCACCGATAGCCCGTGAAGCGGCTAATAGGAACGCGCCCACAATCCCCGGCAATGCCGCAGGCAGGATAACTTGTTTGATGGTTTCCGATTTGGTAGCACCCATGCCGTAGGAGCCGTCACGCATGGCTTGTGGAACCGCATTGATAACGTCATCAGATAACGATGACATAAACGGAATAATCATAATGCCCATAACCACCCCAGCAGCCAGGGCACTTTCGGAGGCCACACTTAAACCGATGGATTCACCTAGTTCACGAATAAACGGGGCAACCGTGAGTGCCGCGAAGAAGCCGTAAACGACGGTAGGGATACCCGCCAAAATTTCCATTGCTGGTTTGGCGTAAGCACGCAATTTAGGCCCGGCATATTCAGACAAGTAAATTGCCGACATCAGACCTAAGGGTACGGCAATCAGCAAGGCAATGGCGGAAATCAACAGTGTACCCACGAACAGCGGAATCGCCCCGAATGAACCCGAACTGCCTGCCTGATCCGCCCGCAGTGCGGTTTGCGGACTCCAGTGTGTCCCGAACAGGAAATCAGTCGCTGGCACTTGCCCAAAAAAGCGATAGGACTCAAATAAGACCGAGAACACAATCCCCACAGTAGTCAAAATCGCGATAGAGGCGCACCCGATCATAATAAATTGTAATACCCGTTCCACTTGATTACGGGCGCGAGTTTTGGGTTTTACATGACGCAACCCAATGAATACCCCCGCAATCGCCAATGCCAACACCAGTAACGTTTTGATGGTTTGGCTTGTGGATTGCATTTGCTGGTAGTCTTCCGCCGCCGCTTTGAATACCGGTTCAGCCGTTGCCAGTTGCGTCGGGTCTTTTGCCATATTGAGAATACGGTTGGTGGTGAGACTCAGTTCATCCGCCGATTTACTCTGATATTCCGCAGGCAAGTGTGACATCATGCTGGAGGTTAACAGTGGTTTTTCCAAGCTTGACCATAAGGCAAATACCAACAAAGCGGGAATAATTGCCCAGATCACTACCAGATAACCATAGTAACTAGGCAAAGAATGCAGGTCGTTACCGCCACGCTTTACCGGGGTGGCGAGTGCGAGTGAGCGTTTGCGGCCGATGTAATAGCTGAATGCCGCTAGCACCGTTAGCGTCAGCAAGATACCCAAGGTACTCATGAAAACTCCTGATTGGGATTGTTCGGTCAGGTTGAAAGATCGCGCCCCGGATTGTAGGCGCGTAATATGACACTATTGTTACAGATAATTACGGATTTTATGCCGCTTGCAATAAACCTACGTCACTGACCGGGCGACGTTGCAAACTGCCTTGCACAAAATGGCGGTGATAACGAGTGTTCAGGTTGTTCGCGTCCAGCAAGATGAAAATGTCGGCGACGTTGAAATCGGGGTCGAGGCACGGTTCGCCCGCTACCCACGCGCCGAGTTTTAGGTAGGCTTTGAGCAACGGCGGCATATTAACTTTGGCCGCAGGTTGTGCTGGCAGTAAGTGCATCAGTGGTTTGACGCGTAATTCGACGGGGGCAAGGTTGTTAGCACGTGCTTCCTGCATAATCGCCGAGGCTTGTGCGCCCCCATCATTCATACTGATGCTGGCGCACCCGAACATGAAATCGACGCAGTGCATTTCCATGAATTGGGCTAAACCCAGCCATAACATGCCGATGCCCGCGCCGTTGCGGAAGTCGGGGTGGATGCAAGTGCGCCCGATTTCAATCGCATTACCCTTTAATTGCGGAAACAGGCCACGCAGGTCGAATTCGTTTTGAGAGTAAAAACTGCCTGCTTGACGCGCATTCTGGGTAGTGAGAATGCGGGTGGAGCCAACCACTTCATTATTATCAGTGCGGCGCACTAGCAGATGATGACAATAGTTGTCGTAATGATCACGATCGATACCTTCCGCAGCACTTTCTAATTGTGCGCCTTGTTCTTTGGCGAAGATTTCGTAGCGCAGGCGTTGGGATGCGTACACATCGGCGGGGGTGGCGGCGAGTTCTACTCGCAATTGTGGCAGGTGAGGGCGTTTTTGGTGGGTGTCGTGGTGAATAGCGGCGGTCATAGGTTGCACTCCTTTCATAATATCTCATCAGCTTATGAAAGGAG
This sequence comes from Thiothrix caldifontis, assembly GCF_900107695.1. Taxonomy (GTDB): domain Bacteria; phylum Pseudomonadota; class Gammaproteobacteria; order Thiotrichales; family Thiotrichaceae; genus Thiothrix; species Thiothrix caldifontis. Next base: position 9,494 of record NZ_FNQP01000047.1, read on the forward strand.
TGTGACAACTGAATGACGGTTATTTTGCAGGGAGGTTAAATGTGATGGCGTGTTAACTTTATGTATCCTGAAAACCAGCAGGGGCGAAAAAGTTTCCGCCCTATACGCATCAACTTTAAGCCCTCCATTCCCTAACTTGCTGTAATCTCATCCAATTATTAGGTTTTTTCCTCCGTTTGTTTTGTCGGCAAGCG
>NZ_FNQP01000014.1 GCF_900107695.1 Thiothrix caldifontis
AATCCATCGAAATTACGTATACATTACATTAACGTGAACTCAATGGTTGCTTGCTTCTGTGCCTCTCGACACAACCACAAGCCCCCACACAAGTTTTCTGGCTTCTTTTGTTAATCTGCGCACTGCTCTCTAAGCAGCGAGGGGCGAATCTTAAAGGCTTTTGAACTTCGTGTCAAACACTTTTTCAAAATTCTTTTTTCGATCCCGAAAACCGAATAATCACTTAAGTTGTTGATTCCGCTTTCGTTTTAGAGCGTTTCCGCCCTGAGTGAGACGCGCATTATACAGACCAGCAGATGACCGTCAAGCGCTTTTTTCAGGTTTTTCACGTCACACCAATGTTATTTTAGCAAACTTGCGTTTTCCAACCTGAAACACGGCAGAAATCCCTTTTTCAATCAAAAGATTACGGTCTTCTACCTTAACCCCATCGATTTTCACGCCACCCTGTTGAATCATACGCAAAGCATCAGAAGTGCTACCAAGCAAACCAGCAGCTTTCAATAATGACGCAATTGGCATCCCCACCCCTTCGGCAACGAGGCTAATTTCATCCATTTCATCCGGCATTACGCCTTTCTGGAAACGCGCAATGAAGTCTTCACGTGCGCCGACCGCCGCTGATTGACCGTGGAAACGGGCAATCAACTCTTCTGCCAATAAGAACTTGAGGTCACGCGGGTTCGCCCCCTGCTCCACATCCTGCTTGAAACCCTTCAGTTCAGTCAGTGGGCGGAAACTCAGTAATTCAAAGTAACGCCACATCAACTCATCTGAAATCGACATAATCTTGCCAAACATATCGTTAGGCGCGTCAGTAATACCAATGTAGTTACCCAGCGACTTAGACATTTTATTAACGCCATCCAAGCCTTCGAGCAAAGGCATAGTCATGACCACCTGCTGCTCTTGACCGTATTGACGCTGTAAATCACGCCCCATCAGGAGATTAAACTTCTGATCTGTTCCACCCAGCTCAACATCGGCTTTCATCGCCACGGAATCGTAGCCCTGTACTAATGGATAGAGGAACTCATGAATCGCAATCGACTGCCCCGACTTGTAACGTTTAGTAAAATCATCCCGCTCCAACATCCGCGCCACGGTTTGCTTGGCGGCCAATTGGATCAAGCCCGCACTACCCAATTGATTCATCCACACCGAATTAAACATGATCTCGGTTTTATCTGGATCAAGAATCTTAAAAATCTGTTCCTGATACGTCAGGGAATTCTGTTGTACCTGTTCAACCGTCAAGGGTGGGCGCGTCGCCGATTTACCCGTCGGATCACCGATCATCCCCGTAAAATCACCGATCAGAAATAAAATCTGGTGTCCAGCGTCTTGAAACTGTCTCATCTTATTAATGAGCACTGTATGTCCCAGATGCAGATCAGGCGCAGTTGGATCGAAACCCGCTTTTATCCTAAGTGGCTTACCTTTTTTAAGTTTCGCCACCAATTCGGCTTCGACTAGTACCTCTTCGCAGCCACGCACCAGCTCTTGCATCAGGTCAGCAACATCATCCATTTAACATGCTCCAGAATTGACAATTCTTTAATTTTGATCTACATAGAAAGATAAGTTTATCAGTTTTCTCAGGTGCAAGGTCAAGCAAGCATAGAGAGTGTCGGCATTTTTGGCTGATAAGCGTGGTGAGTCAACCTCTATTGAGTTCAGGAATGATTCAGTACATACTCGCTAACCTCTGCTTTACTTGCAGGTTTTTGCATGAAAAACATACAGAAACACACTATTTGATAACAAGTATGGAGTGAAAACCCTTGTCATCGTTTACACGAAAGTCGCAACCCAAGAAAAGCTGGGACGAGACTATGAAAGGCTTTGATTTCCCCGGATGCTATATCCCTGCGGATCACAAATCTGGATCAATAAAGACTCCCTCTAAATTGTTGGAAAGCCTTTTCAAACCTGTTCCAGCTAATATTAGGGTAAAGCCCCTAAAAAACAGCGCGAAGCCAAAAACACCAACTCCACCACCTACGCTTCCCACTAAAAAACCACTGCGCTACCTCGCGACCCGCTCACTATTGCTTGCCTGTGGCCTTGCTACTCTGGGTAATGTACCCGTTTACTCAATGATCAGCAGCACTAAAGATGGCAAAATCATCCACTTGACAGAGCCATTGCTGGATAGCACATCCCCCGCGCAAATCGTCAAGGATCTGAATTTACCAGCCGTTGCGGTTGAATCCTTCTCAGGATACGCCGTCGACATTTTGCCAGATGCCACGCAAGGTAACTGGTCAGCACACACCATAGAAACTGATGACACCCTAGAATCCATTCTAGGCAGACTCGAACTCACGAAAACGTCACAGAAATTGCTGGAAAATACCACTATCAAGCAAGCACTCGGCAATCTGAAAGCGAATACCCGCCTTTTCACCCAAGTCGTTGATGACAGCCTACAGCAACTCATTTATGCAAAAAGTAACACTGACGTTTACATCGTTTCCGTGACGGATGACGGCTACATCGGCAAATGGGAAACCAATGCATTAGAAACCCGTAATGCCAAAATCGCTTTCACCGTGAAACACTCCATACAGCGAGATGGCAAAGCCGCTGGTTTAAGTAACTCTGTTATCCGGCAACTCAGTCAAGTATTCCAAAAAGATGTCGATTTCAAGAAGGGTGTCAAAGTTGGCGATAAAGTTGGCGTCATCTTTGAAGATTTCCGTTACCAAGGCGAAAGCATCTATACCGACAAAGTATTAGCGGCAGAATACCGCACCGGTAAAAAGTCCTATCAACGTGTGCGGTTTACGCTAAGCGATGGCAGCAGAACCGACTACTTCCGCCCTGATGGAGACACTGAACTAAAGCGTTCTGCTTTTGACCGCAAGCCGCTGGCAGATGGACGCATGAGTTCTGGCTTTGGAATGCGTCGCCACCCCGTATTCGGTTTACGTAAAAATCATGCCGGTACAGATTTCGCTGCACCTCGTGGCACACCGATTTATGCAACCGCCGATGGCAGCGTAAAATCTATCGGTCGACAAGGCGGTTACGGCAATGTCATTGAGTTGAGCCATATCAATGGCATCACGACTCTGTACGGCCACATGTCAGCTTTCAAAGACGATTTAAAATCAGGTCAAAGCGTTAAACGCGGTGATGTGATTGGGTATGTTGGCTCAACGGGAACATCCACTGGCAACCATGTGCATTACGAATTCCGCGTTAATGGTGAACCGCAAAACCCAATGGCAGTAGAACTTCCGCAAGTCGGCATTATGACAGCCGAAGAAATGCGAAGCTTTAAAAGTATCGCAACTGCAATGGTGCAAGACCTTGCAGACTTGCGCAAATTGGCTTCAGCCGATCAAGCAGACCGCACACAAAACGGCGGTTAAATCACACCAAATGGCTTGTTGCTGCTCACAACAAGCCATACCCACCACCTACTCGGTCTCTTCAATCCACGCCATTTGAATCGCTTCTAGGATCTTCTCGTTGGATTTTTCCGGGTTATCACTAAACCCCTCCAATGCCTGCACCCATGCATGTAAATCGGTAAAGCGAATGTAACGCGGATCAACATCAGGGTGCGCATCGTTTAATTGGATGGCAATTTCCAAGGTATCCGTCCATTTAAGTTCGTCCATTTCCCACTCCCCTTAATGATTTTCAGACACCATATTGATGGTATATTTAGGAATTTCGATCACCAAATCTTCATCGGCAACTTTCGCTTGGCAACTCAGGCGCGAATCTGGATCGACACCCCACGCTTTATCCAAATAATCTTCTTCCAAATCAGTCGCATCAGTCAGCGAATCGAAACCTTCGCGAATGTAAACGTGACAAGTCGTGCAAGCACACGATTTCTCGCAAGCGTGTTCTATGGCAATACCATGCGCCAACGCCGCATCACAAATAGTCGTCCCCGACTCGACATCCAACACCGCACCTTCTGGGCAAATATCTTCGTGCGGTAAAAAAATCAGTTTTGGCATGGTGTTATCCTTTGAACTCGTCAACCCGGTGGCCGGTCATCGCAGCGCGAATACTGGCATTCATACGGCGCTCTACATAAGTTTCGGCGGCTTTTTCCAACGCCTTGATTCCCGCTTCAATCGCTTGGTAATCACTGCTGGGGCGCAGTTCTACTAATTTGGCTCGAAAACCGAGGATATGCTCACGCTCAGCAGCACTCAGCAATACCTCGCCATCTACTTGTAGGGCAGCATCCAGCGCTTCGATGGCACGATCCGCTTCTACTTGCTGTTCACGCAAACGCCGCGCTTCCATGTCATCACGAGCATGGGTCATGGAATCGCGCAACATGGTTTCTATCTCAATGTCGCTCAAACCGTAAGAAGGTTTAACTTCGACCCCAGCCGTAATGCCTGTGGTTTGCTCTTGTGCGGTCACATTCAACAAACCATCCGCATCCACTTGAAAAGTCACACGGATACGCGCCGCGCCCGCCACCATCGGCGGAATCCCACGCAGTGAAAAACGTGCCAACGAGCGGCAAGCCTCAACAGTATCCCGTTCGCCTTGTAACACATGGATAGACATCGCCGTTTGCCCATCTTTAAACGTGGTGAACTCCTGAGCGCGAGCCACGGGAATGGTCGTATTGCGGGGAATCACTTTTTCCACCAATCCGCCCATGGTTTCCAACCCCAATGACAGAGGAATCACATCCAGTAACAGCATATCGGAATCGGGCTTATTGCCTGCCAATATATCGGCTTGAATCGCCGCCCCAAGCGCCACTACTCGATCAGGGTCGATATTCACCAACGGCGGCTTACCGAAAAACTCGCTAACCTGTTCGCGCACCGCTAATACACGGGTCGAACCACCGACCATGACGACATCTTTCACCTCATCTTTGCTCAGATTCGCATCACGCAAAGTACGGCGGCACGCCATCAAGGTCTTTTTAATCAACGGCGCAATCAAGTCATTCATTTGGCTGCGCGTGAATTCGCCCTGCCACTCCCCTAACCTCACCTCAGTAGTTTCTGCCGTCGTCAGCGCTTCTTTAGCATCACGTGCCACCACCAACGCACCGCGCAACACGGTTTGCTCGGCACTGCCTTGCAAGCCAGCCGCTTGCAACAACCACTCCGCAATCACATGATCGAAATCATCGCCACCGAGTGCCGAATCACCACCCGTTGCCAATACTTCAAACACGCCCTTATGCAAACGCAAAATCGAAATGTCAAACGTGCCGCCGCCCAAATCGTAGACCGCGATCACGCCTTCGGCATCCTGATCCAAACCATAAGCAACGGCGGCAGCGGTTGGCTCATTCAATAAGCGATACACATTCAAACCCGCCAACGTCGCGGCATCCCGGGTAGCTTGACGTTGCGCATCATCGAAATATGCCGGAACGGTAATCACCACACCGGTCAAATCACCGCCCAAGGTTTCTTCCGCACGTTGCTTGAGGACGCGCAAAATTTCTGCCGACACCTCCACCGCCGACACATCGCCGCCCACGGTATGCATACGCGGCACTGTCGATTCGCCACTCACAAAGTGGTACGGCAAATGTCCGCCAAGCTGTGTCACATCGTCCACCCCACGCCCCATCAGGCGTTTAGCAGAAGCAATGGTATTGTAGGGGTCTTGGCTAATCGCGGCTTTGGCATCGTACCCAACCAGCGGCACAGCAGCGGCTTGATAACGCACCACGGAAGGCAATAAATGCCTACCCTCTGCATCTGCCAACGTATCGGCTTGCCCGCTGCGCACGGTAGCAACTAATGAATTGGTTGTCCCAAGGTCAATGCCCACCGCCAGCCGATGCTGATGCGCAGTCGTGGACATGCCGGGTTCGGAAATTTGCAGTAATGCCATGATTAATCCTAGAAGCTTTCTTCAAGACGTTCTTCACGCTGGCGAATGTCTTCCAGCAGACGCTCGAAAAAGCGCATTTTGAGCATAGCATCTTTGGCGGCAGGCAGGTGTTGCTGCGCCCATGCTGAGGTGAAATCGCCTTCCAAATCGTGCATGGCTTGGCGCACTTGCGTGGCTAACGCATCCAGCACTTCAAACGGCTCATCCGCCGTTTCAGCCTCTTCAATTGCCTCGCGCAACTCCATCTGCTCCATAAGAAACTCAGGATCGGAAGAGGTATCGCGTTCATCATTAATCACAACACCCGCCAGCACCAACAAATAACGGGCGCGAAGGCGCGGTTGCCGTAACGTATCGTGCGCTTCATTCAGCAATGAGGTAATTTGCATTGCCAAGCGCCGCTCCTGATCGCTGCCGCTGGCAAACCGATCAGGATGGTATTGGGATTGCAATTCGCGAAAACGCTGACTTAACACCGCGCCATCGACCTCGAATTGCGGCGGCAAACCGAACAGGGCGAAATAATCCTGTTGCAGCGCTGACATTGCCATTAGACCGTGAAGCTCTCACCACACCCACAACGCGCTTTTTCGTTAGGGTTGGTGAATTTAAAGCCTTCGTTCAAACCTTCGCGGGCATAATCGACCTCAGTGCCATCCAAATACACCAACGCTTTGGGATCGACGATGACTTTTACACCCAGACTTTCAAACACTGTGTCTTCTGCTTGCAGATCATCCACGAACTCCATCACATAAGCCATGCCGGAGCAACCGTTGGTTTTCACACCCAAGCGTAAACCCAAGCCTTTACCACGATTGGCAATAAACTTGGTAACGCGGGCAGCAGCGGATTCAGTCAAGGTAATCATCTTATGCACCTGCCTGTTTTTTCTGATAATCCTCGATCGCGGTACGAATAGCATCTTCAGCCAGTACCGAACAATGAATTTTCACCGGTGGTAAATCCAGTTCCGCCGCGATGTCGGTATTCTTGATTTGCTTAGCCTCTTCCAGCGTTTTGCCTTTGACCCATTCGGTCAACAAGCTAGAAGATGCAATCGCAGAGCCACAACCGTAAGTTTTGAACTTAGCATCTTCGATAATGCCTTGGTCGTTCACCTTGATTTGCAGCTTCATTACGTCACCGCAAGCCGGTGCGCCAACCATACCCGTACCGATATTCACATCAGCCTTGTTGAAACTGCCCACATTGCGGGGATTTTCGTAATGGTCAATGACCTTTTCACCGTATGCCATGATCTATTCCTCGTAGAAATCTTAATGCGAAACCCATTCGACCTTACTAATGTCGATGCCTTCTTGGAACATTTCCCACAGCGGGGAAAGTTCACGCAGTTTTTCGACCGCTGTGCGAATACGTCCGATGGCGTAATCCACGTCTTCGACGGTGCTGAATCGCCCCATCGACAAGCGTAGGGAACTGTGTGCCAATTCATCACTACGCCCCAAAGCACGCAACACATAACTGGGTTCGAGACTGGCACTGGTACACGCTGAACCGGAAGACATCGCCAAATCTTTCAACGACATCATCAGACTTTCGCCTTCAACGTAGTTAAAACTAATGTTCAGAATCCCTGCAACGCGGTGTTCCAAATCACCGTTGACGTACACTTCTTCAATATCTTTTAGACCATCGTACAAGCGATTGCGTAACATTAGTATACGATCTTTCTCGGTATCCATCTCTAGCTTGGCAATGCGAAATGCTTCCCCCATACCCACAATTTGGTGCGTAGGCAAGGTACCGGAACGCATTCCGCGTTCGTGACCGCCCCCGTGCATTTGCGCTTCAATACGTACACGCGGCTTGCGACGCACATACAATGCACCAATGCCTTTAGGGCCGTAAATCTTGTGAGCCGAAAAGCTCATCATATCCACTTTCAAAGCTTCCATGTCAATCGGCACTTTACCGGCACTTTGCGCCGCATCCACATGGAACACTGTTTTGTTCGCACGGCACATTTCACCAATCGCGGCGATGTCCTGAATCACACCTGTTTCATTATTGACCTGCATGATGGAAACCACGGTGGTGTCTTCACGCATGGCTGCTTTAAGCTTATCTAGGTCAATCAAACCATTGGGTTCTGGATCAAGGTACGTGACTTCAAAACCTTCACGTTCCAATTGGCGGCACGTATCCAACACGGCTTTGTGTTCGGTTTTGCAGGTAATAATGTGTTTACCGCGACGTTCATTAAAATGTGCCGCACCTTTGATCGCGAGATTATTGGATTCAGTTGCACCGCTCGTCCAGACAATTTCTTTAGCATCCGCATTGATCAGCGCGGCGACATCATGGCGAGCCTGCTCCACTGCCTCTTCGGCCGCCCAACCAAACGCATGGCTTTTGGATGCAGGGTTGCCGAACATGCCAGTAGGGGTCAAGTATTGCATCATTCTTTCGGCAACACGCGGGTCAACGGGAGTCGTTGCGGCGTAATCGAAGTAAATGGGCATTTTCATTTCACTCATGGGGCTTGTCCTGCACTAGCATTAATGGGAATGTGAATGGATAAAATCAATGCGCTTATTATGCTGACGCGCAGCGGTTTCTTGGACTTCCATTTTGGCGGTCATGTCAGCAAGGGTGATTTCTGACAGGAAGACGCGAATTTGGTTACTCAAGTCCATCCACAAATCGTGGGTCAGGCAACGTTTGTTGTCTTGGCAATCGCCTAAGCCGCCACAGCGGGTAGCATCCACGTTTTCATCGACGGCGCTGATAATGTCAGCAATCACAATGTCGGCGGCAGCGCCGTTCAGTTGGTAGCCACCACCGGGGCCACGCATACTGACCACCAGCCCGGCTTTACGCAATTTGGCAAACAGTTGTTCCAAATAGGAAAGTGATATATCCTGCCGTTCAGAAATCTCCGCCAGCGATACTGGCTGCTCCCCATTGTGCAAGGCCAAATCCAGCATGGCTGTCACTGCATAGCGACCCTTAGTAGTCAATTTCATATTGATGCTCTCCATTCAAGCTGAATGCATCCTATCAATACCTGACAAAACTAGTCAAGTATTAAGGTTTTCCGTATCTCTTTTGGCAGAGTCGTCACTACTACCATCCATACCACCAAAACCTTCCGTTTTTAACATGGGCAATGGCACCATTTCCAAGTGCCCGCCAAGACGATGCACTTCTTCACAGAGTTTATCCATACGCTCATCCATAAGGTGAATGTGGTCAAGCATTCGGTTAACGGCATTGGCTACGGGGTCAGGCATATCTTGGGTTGCGCCATAAGCGTCGAATCCCATTTTCTGCGCAATTTCCTCACGGCGTTTTTCTTGGTGTTTGCGTGGGGTGACGACACGCCCCGGAATGCCCGTCACGGTAGCACCTTCCGGCACACTTTTCACCACGACGGCATTGGAACCGACCCGCGCACCGTTAGCTAAGGTAATCGGGCCGAGAATTTTTGCACCCGCACCAATGACCACATCATTGCCCAAGGTCGGGTGGCGTTTGCCTTTTTGCCAACTTGTGCCGCCCAAGGTGACGCCGTGGTAAAGGGTGCAATCGTCGCCAATTTCCGCCGTTTCGCCAATCACCACGCCCATGCCGTGATCGATAAAAAAGCGCCGCCCGATGGTTGCGCCGGGATGAATTTCCACGCCGGTAAACAAACGTGCCACATTCGACAATACCCTCGCTAACCATTTAAAACCGTGATGCCATAACCAATGGCTAACGTGGTGAATGAAAACAGCGTGCAAACCGGGGTAAGTGGTAACGATTTCAAATACATTGCGGGCAGCCGGGTCACGGTCAAAGATGCAGTAAATGTCTTCACGGATTCGCGCAAACATGCAATTCCTCAGGCAGCAATGGGGGTTCAGGGGGCATAGTATGCCTGCTTCTGAAGCATTGCGCCAATCACAGCCTGACCTAAGGCAATGCCACCGTCATTGGTGGGTACGTGCTGGTGAGTGAGTACCTGCTGCCCAAACCCTTGCAGGCGTTGGCTAATGCCGTTGAACAGGATGGCATTTTGAAACACGCCACCCGACAACGCGATGGCTTTAATTTCCGGGTATTCCACCCACAAACGTTGTGCCAACTCGCTAATAATGTGAATCAAACCTTGGTGGAATTGTGCAGCAATCGCTTCACGGCAATAACCGGTTTGCAGGTCTTTGAGCAATTCAAACCACATCGATGCGGGGTCGATTTCCCAACAACCCGCCGCATTCTTTTCCAGCGCAAACGGATAGGGAGGAACGATATTGAGCAAACAGGCTGGAGTAATAGATTCGAGTTCAATGGCTGCTTGCCCTTCGTAGCTGATGCTGTCACGGCTGCAATCCAACGCAGCCGCCACCGCATCAAACAACCGCCCGCAAGAACTGCTCGACGGGGAATTCAGCCCCCGCATTAACATGGTTTCCAGCGTTGCTAACGGTTGTTGTTGCAGGTATTGAATCAGTCCCAGATCGGCAAAACAGGTACTGACTTCTGACCAGCCGAGCGCGTGCAAATGCGCCCAAGTATTGCGCCAGGGTTGCAAAATGGCTTGCGTACCGCCGGGCATGGCGATGGGTTTGAAATGCCCTACCCGCTCGTAACCGCTGTAATCTGCCAGCAAAAATTCGCCGCCCCAGAGTGTGCCATCATCACCGTAGCCCAAGCCATCCAACACAATGCCTAGCACCTTGCCGCCATCCAACGGCCAGCCGTTTTCTGCCATGCAAGCAGCAACGTGGGCGTGGTGATGTTGCACTTCGATTAGCGGCAAACCCTGTTCCCGCGCCCATTGTTGCCCCAGTTGAGTGGAGCGGTAGCCGGGGTGTTTATCCACCACAATCGCTTGCGGCTGATGTTGGAACAGGTCACGGTAGAGCTGTAAGGTATGGGTATATTCGCGCCAAGTACGCGCATCTTCGAGGTCGCCTAAGTGTTGCGAGAGGATGGCTTGCCCGTCACGTAGCAGGGCGAATGTGTTTTTGAGTTCGCCCCCCATTGCCAACAGTGGCGGAGCCTCCATAAAGTCTGACGGCAAGCGAATAGGTTCGGGGGCATAGCCACGCGCACGGCGCAATAAGCGCGGTTTGCCTGCGAGAATACGAGTGACGGAATCATCAACACGGTTCACGATGGGGCGATTGTGTAACAACAAGTAGTCGGTGATGCCCTGCATTCGCTGACGGGTTTCATCCAACGTTATACACTGCGGTTCTTCGCTGAGGTTGGCGCTGGTCATGATCAGCGGCGTATTCCAAGTGTCGAGTAGCAGGGCGTGGAGGGGGGTGTAGGAGAGCATGAAACCGATGGTAGGGATTTCTCCTCCCACCCTCCGTTCTAACAATACAATCGGCGCATGTTTGCTGTGCAATAACGCCGCTTCTGCCTCGCTCATGTAGCAATGCTGGCGAATAACCTCTATATCCCGTGCCATCAACGCCAACGGTTTCTGATAACGGCGTTTACGACGGCGAAGCTCAGCAACACTGGTTTCATTCATTGCATCGCAGACAAGGTGCACGCCCCCCAAGCCCATTAGCGCGATAATGCGACCTTCACGTAGCAAGCGGCTGGCTGTGTCGATGCAATCACGTTCCGCTGCGGTTGGTTCAATCCCCTGCCCTGCCATATCTTCCAACCACACCTTAGGGCCACATGTCGGGCAAGCATTCGGTTGTGCATGAAAACGCCGGTCAGCAGGGTCGGTGTATTCGCGCAAGCATTCGGGACATTGCTCAAATCCTGCCATGCTGGTGTTGGCACGATCATACGGAATGGTACGCACAATGCTCAAACGCGGGCCGCAATGGGTGCAATTGGTAAACGGGTAACGGTAACGGCGGTTGTTTGGATCGAAAATATCCGCACGGCAAGCGGCACACATTGCCGCATCTGCCACAATACCCGTGTGAACGTCGCCGGATTCACTGGCGATAATGCGGAAATCGTGGTGTGGACAATTGGCATCCAGTACCGTGATGTGAATACCATCAATTCGTGCCAACGGTGGAATCTCGGTACGTAATTGCTGTTGGAAATCAGCCAGTGCAGATTCATTGCCCCATGCCTCGATCAGCACGCCGCTGCTGTCATTGCGCACTGTTCCCGCGATGCCGCACGCCTGTGCCAAGCGCCAGACATTCGGGCGAAATCCCACACCTTGCACCAAACCAGTAATGCGAATACGGCACGCACGCATCCGCTATGACTCAAGCCGTGCGGCTAAATGCGCCCAGTCAATTTCCTGCAAAACCCGCGCTTGTTGTTGCACGTAATGTTGCTGCATCGCTGCCTGCTTTTGCTCCGGCGTTACCATCCCATGAAACGGCAACATTGCCTCGTAAGCCCCATCCTGATGCACTTTGAGCGGGGTCAACACATCTTCGCGACGTGTGTAGAAAGCATCCTCGCCTTCCACACACGTTTTGCCAAACACATTGAAATGGCGGCACGCCAACGGACGCATCGGGTGCACGCTACACGCCCCCTCCAACAAAAACGGGCAAGGCTGCCCTGCCACATGATTCGCCAGTTGCGGTTTCAAGCGGGTGCGTGTCTCAGCGGGCATGATGTTGGTGACATACCAATACAGCCCCAGCAATTCCAGCGGGAAAATCGGGATGGTGGTGTGGCTCTTGCAGCAATTGGAACAGCCTTTAGCACAGGCGAGTTTACGACCGTTGCGCTCTTCTTGTTGAATGCCTTTGGCAACACCGACATCAGCGCGGTAATAAGCGTCGAAGGCGTAACCCAGCCATTTATTTGCCGCCTCGTCAGCAGGAAACTTGAGGCGTTGGGGTTTGCCATAAGCGGCTTTTTTGGTTTTCATCCAGACTCCGATGGGGTTCAGCAAATGCGCGGTAACTGCTCTCCCGGCAGCATATCAACAATCCGTTCCCCACCGAAAGCGGTTTGCAAGATCACATGCCCGTCGCCTTCCACCACCGTACCGATGATGCAGGCGTGATAGCCTGCGGGAATGCGTTTCATCGCTGCCAACACGGCTTGTGCTGCGCTGATGGGGACGACAGCCACCAGCTTACCTTCATTCGCAAGGTAAAGCGGGTCTAAACCCAGAATCTCGCACATACCGCGCACAGGTGTACGTATCGGCAGAAATTCTTCCTTTAGCACCATATCCACGTGGGAACGTTCCGCAAATTCATTCAGCACCGTCGCCAACCCGCCACGGGTTGCATCGCGCAAGCAATGAATGTCGGGGCAAGCGGCAAACATCGCTTCCACCAGCGCATTCAACGGGGCGCAATCAGATTCAATATCCGCCTCCAATGCCAAATCACCCCGCGCATTCAGGATTGCTGCACCATGATCGCCCAACCAGCCGTTGACGATCACCACATCGCCCACTTGCGCACTGCCTGCGGACGGGTTGAAACCTGCGGGAATTACGCCCACCCCAGCGGTATTGATAAACAGCTTATCCGCGCCGCCGCGTTGCACCACTTTGGTATCACCCGTGACGATTTGCACACCTGCTTCATCCGCCGCCAAGCGCATGGATTGCAATATGCGGGCGAAGGTTTCCAGCGGCAACCCTTCTTCAATAATGAAACCGCAACTCAAGTACAGCGGCTTTGCACCCCCGACGGCGAGGTCATTGACTGTGCCATTGATAGCAAGTGTGCCAATATTACCACCGGGGAACTCCAACGGGGTGACAACGTAAGAATCAGTGGTGAAGGCTAGGCGGTCGCCTTGCGCAACCAATGCTGCCAGTGGAATGCGGGCTTGATCTTCACCTTCTTCCAGCAGTGGGTTGCTGAAAGTGCTGCGGATCAAGTCATCGACCAGTTGATGCATGGCGCGTCCGCCACTGCCGTGAGCGAGGGTAATTGTGCCGGTAAGATTCATAACGGATTCCTCTGGTATTTTTATCGCATTCTACCAGTATTTTTACTATCATGACACAAAGTAATATGTTTGCCACAGGGAGAAAATCATGTCAGCTATTGCCATACAAGTCTCACAAGGCGGGAGGATTGTCATCCCTGCCGATATACGCCAGAAAATGGGCATCAGCATTGGGGATGAAGTGTTGTTGACATGGCAGGAAGGCAGTCAAGAACTGCGCATTGCTACCCGCAAACAGCGTTTGCAACGGGCGCGTCAACTCGTGCAGCAACACGTTAAACCCAAGGTTTCGCTGGTGGATGAATTAATGCGTGAACGCCAACAGGCAGCGGCTGATGAGTAAAATGATTTTGGATGCCTCCGCGATTCTGGCTTATTTGTTTGACGAAAGTAGCGCGGAAATGGTGACGCCAGTGTTAGAAAATGGGCAAGGCATTATGTCCAGCGTCAATTACGCGGAAGTCGTCAGTAAACTCATCGATCACCACATGCCTGCGGAAGCTATCCGTGCGGCATTGGATGATTTGGACGTGGAAGTCATTGCTTTCGATACGCAACAAGCCTTTATCACGGGTGAATTGCGGGCAGACAGCAAACCATTGGGATTATCACTCGGCGACCGCGCTTGTTTAGCTTTGGCAAGCGTGCTGCAACTCCCGGTACTGACGGCTGACCATCACTGGACGCTGATGCCGGGGACGTTGGATGTGCGTGTGATCCGCGAGAAGAAGCGGGGATAAGCCGTCATTGTCGGGCGACGGGCTATTTCACCACTGTTTCAATACCGTTGCCAGCTTCACGTTCGGGTCATCTGCCTACATGTATTCCACGAACAACGGGATGAGTTCGTCGGTGCTGAAACTCTCCTTGCTGATGGTGGAATAGACCACCAGCCTGTCGTAGCGCTGTTCCGCTTCACTGATACCGACCACCCGCAATACCAAAGCGAAGCTGGCACAGCTTTTGCGGGCAGCTCCGTATACCGATAACCGTGCTACCGGTGCTTTTATTGTCATTGATGCGGTCACCAACAATACAGTAGGGGCTGGGATGGCCGTTTAACAAAGGAGGCCGCGTATGGGTTGGGAAGGCATTCTGTCCACTCTGTTAGTCGTGGGCGTGTTGGGTTTTCTGGCCTTGTCCAGAATTACGCCTGACCTGATTTTAATGGCAGCGTTAATCATTCTGCTGGTTAGCGGCGTGGTAACGCCGGAAGTTGCTTTTGCCGGGTTTGGTAATACCGGTCTGATGACGATTGCGGCTTTGTATGTGGTGGCAGCGGGTTTGCGTGAAACGGGCGCAATCCAGTGCATTACACGTCGTTTACTGGGGCAACCCTCGACCGTGCGCGAAGCACAATTCCGCATGTTGCTGCCGACCGCCGGTTTGAGCGCATTCCTGAATAACACAACGGTAGTAGCGATGCTGATTCCGGCGATTCAGGAATGGTGTCAGCGGCTCAAGCTGCCACCGTCCAAGTTGCTGATGCCGTTGAGTTTCGCCGCTATTCTGGGCGGAACTTGCACCCTGATTGGTACAAGTACCAATCTCGTCGTGAATGGTTTGTTGCAGAAAAGCGGTTATCCCGGTTTGGGCATGTTCGACATTAGCAGCGTTGGGCTGGTGTTGTTGCTGGCAGCGGGTGCGTTTCTGCTGTTATTTAGTAGCCGTTTGCTGCCTGATCGGGGCGGTGTGAATGAGGGGCTGGAAAGCCTGCGTGAATACCGGGTCGACATGCTGGTAGAGGGTTCCACACTGGCGGGACAGTCGCTATCGGCAGCGGGTCTGCTGAATTTGGGCTATGGCTATCTGACGGAATTGGGCAGAGGAAAGGTGATTATCCGCCATCCGGCTCACGATTTCGTCCTGCGAGAAGACGACCGCTTATCCTTTGTGGGTGCGCCACGGTGCGCTCAAGAACTACGCAGCATTCAGGGGTTGAAGCCCGCCAACGACGACATTCAGCGACTGGACATTGTGCATTTCCGCCGCCGTCTGGTAGAAGCAGTGATCGGCCCAGATTTTCCGTTTCTGGGCATGACGCTGGAAGAATGTGATTTTCTGGGTTCCTATCAGGCGGTGGTGTTGTCAGTGTCACGCGGTAGCGAAAGCAACCTGCCGGATCGAGGGCTAGGAGCGCGTTTGCAAGTGGGCGACACCCTATTGATGGAAGCGGGTAAAGAGTTCACCAACCAGTACCGTTTCCGCAAGGACTTTTTGCTGGTGAGTGCGCTGGAAGATTCCAGCCCGCCCAATTTCCAGAAAGCGCAACTGGCACTGGGTATTCTGGCAGCAATGGTACTGCTGAGCGCCTTCAAAATCGTGCCAATTCTGCAAGCAGCATGGCTGGCTGCTGGTGTCATGCTGATCACTGGCTGCATGAATGCGGGGCTGGCAAGACGTTCCATCGATTTCTCGGTGCTGACGGTGATCGGCGCATCCTTCGCGCTGGGGGAGGCAATGAACTCTAGTGGCGCAGCAAAGTTTCTGGCGGAATTCCTGATGTTCAACGGGCAACTGACACCTGTGCTGATGCTGGTGCTGGTTTACGCCCTGACAGCCATATTTACCGAGTTAATTACCAACAATGCGTCTGCTGTGCTGATGTACCCGATTGCTGGCTCTGTGGCGGAGCAGTTGGGGGTGAATTTCATGCCATTCGCCATCGCTATCATGTTTGCGGCTTCCGCCAGTTTCATTACACCGATCGGCTACCAGACCAATCTGATGGTGTATGGGCCAGGCGGCTACCGGATGAGCGATTACCTGCGTTTGGGAGTTCCATTCAGCATCCTGACCGGGTGCGTGACAATTCCAGCGATTTTGTGGTTTTGGCCTTTTTAAAGCGGACGAATCAAGAGGCATATCTGAAAATCCCAGTTCAAGACCGTTTTGCCAACTTCCCATAAGCATAATACGCCGCACACGAACCTTCCGGCGACACCATCAACGCCCCCAGCGGATTCTGCGGATTGCACGTCTTCGCAAACGCCGGACATTCCCACGGCTTCATCACCCCGCGCAATACATCCGCGCATTTGAGGTGTTCGGGGTCGTGGGTACTCGCCGTCGCTTGCAGCTTAAACTTCTTTTCCGCATCGTAAGCCGCATACGCCTCCCGAATCTGGATACCCGCGTCACCAATATTCCCCAAGCCCCGAAACTCGCTATGTTCCCGCGTTTCGTACACCTCAGCAATGGCTTTCAAGCCCGCGACATTGCCCGCTTCCGGCACAATCCGCGCATACTGGTTTTCGACCTCGCAACGCCCTTCGGCAAACTGTTTCACCAGCATCCACAAGGCTTGCAAAATATCGAGTGGTTCAAAGCCGGTAATCACCAACGGCTTGTGGTAATCGCGGGTCACGAAATCATACGGATGTGCGCCGATCACCATACTGACGTGACCGGGTGCGAGGAAACCATCCAGCCGCAAATCAGGATCGGTGAGAATCGCCCGCATCGTCGCAGGCGTGGTGATGTGATTACAAAACAGCGAAAAGTTTTGCAGCCCTTCACGGTATGCCTGCAACAGGGTCAATGCGGTACTGGGCATGGTGGTTTCAAACCCCAGCGCGAAAAACACCACCTCACGCTCAGGCTGTTTGCGGGCAAGCGCCAGCGCATCCATCGGCGAATACACCATGCGTACATCGCAACCCTCGGCTTTGGCTTGCAGCAGGCTTTTGCGCGTACCGGGGACACGCATCGCATCACCAAACGTGGTAAAAATCACGCCAGGCTGTTCCGCAATTGCTACGCAATCATCCACCCGTGCCATCGGCAACACACACACCGGGCAACCGGGGCCATGCACCATTTCAATCTCAGCAGGCAACATCGACTCAATGCCGTATTTGAACAGGGTATGCGTATGACCGCCGCAGAATTCCATGATTTGCAGCGGCATGTCGCGTTGACCACGAGCGATAGGTGCAAGCCGCTTGATTTCCTCCACCAGCTTTTTAGCGGTAGTCGGATCGCGGAATTCGTCCATGTACTTCATGCGGAAGCCCCTACTTGCCGCATCAGGTCGATCTCGGCCTGCATGTCACCCAATTCTGCCAGCAAAGCTAAGGTACGAGCGGCTTCCTCCTCATCCAACCGGCTCATCGCGAAACCTGCGTGTACCAGCACCCAATCGCCCACGCAACTTTCAGCCGGGTGTTCGTCATCGACCACGCAAGTGATAATGACATCGCGTTTCACCCCGCCAATGTCCACTTTGGCAACGAGGAATTCAAGATCAACCAATTCGGTAATTTGTCCGGGGATGCCGAGGCACATGCTGCTCTCCTTGCTTAACTAAAACTGAGGTCTACCGTCAGCGGATCAGGCATCGCTTCAAACGCGCCTTGCACATCGTCCGCCGTCACACCATCCGGTAAACCCAGTTTGAGGTGGGCGTAGAACATTAGCTCGCTCGACATAGGCGCGGCGCGTTGTTCGCTTTCTAACTCTTCGATATTGACATTCAAGGCGGCGAGTTGGCGGGTAATGTCGTGGATAATGCCGGGGCGGTCATGACCTAACAGCTCCAAGGTCAGCGGCGTGATATTGCGCGGAGCGGCAACTTCGCTGTCCGTTACCAAGATTTGCAGACCGTCGTTTTGCAAGGCTTGTAGGGCTTGTTTGAGATTGGCGACGTGTTCTTGCGGCAGGGTGACATGAGCAAGACCGGCAAATTGTCCTGCGAGGTGAACCATGCGGCTTTCCTGCCAGTTGCCTTGGTGGGCGGTGACGGCTTCAGCAAGGGATTTGACCAGACCAGCGCGGTCAGAGCCAAGAACAGTCAGTACCAGTGAGGATTGCATGAAAACTCCTTATTGCGGTTGTAATGATTCGATTGTAGCAGGTCAGTGCGCCGGACATAAAAAAACGGCGGCACAATCGCTTGCGCCGCCGTCTTTATCAATCAGTGGTTACGCGGCTGGCTTATTTGCCTACCATCGCTTCGCATTCGACGATCAAATCATCCAGAACTTTCACCGCTGTTTTGGCTTCTGCTTTGATTTCTTTCAGGAAATCCAGCTCACTTTTGCTTACCGCGCCATCTTTCAGCACCAGTTCGCGCAGCATGTCGACTTCTTTGATGCTGATGTGACCGTCAGCCAGTACGAAGCCTTTAGCCACTTTACGCCATTCTGCCATGATCTATTCTCCTTTTTAACATTGATTTCATAGAGTTTAGATTATGCTGGAACTGGCGGTTTGACACAAATTAACCAGTCAAGCCAGCCCCCTATTCCTACGCCGCTAGTGGCAGAAACATGCAAAATCTGGATGGTGGGGTTAACACGGCGGGCATATTCTTCACATTTTGCCACATCGAATCTCAGATACGGCAGCAAATCGATTTTGTTGAGGATCATCAAATTCGCCGCATGGAACATGTCAGGGTATTTGATTGGTTTATCTTCGCCTTCAGTGACGGAGAGAATGACAACTTTGTACGCTTCCCCCAAATCAAAAGCCGCAGGACAAACCAAATTACCAACATTTTCGATGAACAGAATGCCGCCGTTGGCGATGGGTAACGCTTCGAGCGCGTGCCCGACCATGTGCGCATCCAAGTGACAGCCTTTGCCGGTGTTGATTTGCAGGGCAGGAACGCCTGTGGCACGGATGCGGTCAGCGTCATTGCTGGTCTGCTGGTCGCCTTCGATCACAGCCATTGGCATATTGCCCTGCAAGCGAGTGAGGGTTTCGGTCAGCAAGGTGGTTTTGCCCGAACCGGGGCTGGATACCAGATTAAGCGCCAGAATGCCACGTTCAGCCAACCACTGGCGGTTTTGCGCTGCGTATTGATTATTTTTGCCGAGAATGTCTTGCTCGATTTGCACCATCCGTGCACTACTCAAACCCGCTGCGTGGCTATGACGATGCCCACGAATCAGGGAATGCTCCGCCGAGTCTGTTCCGCAGCCGCATACAGTACACATTATTTCACCTCCAGTTCTTTGATGCGCATTTCATCCCCCTGTATCACCTGTAGTTGGTAACTGCCGCAGTGTGGACAAGCATCATAACGTTGTTGTATAGAAACCGTTTGTGCACAATCCAAACACCATGCTTGAGCGGGGATTTCAATGATTTCTAGTTTAGCCCCATCTGCCAAGGTATTTCGCACGATTACGTCAAAACAGAAGCGCATGGCATCGACTTCTACGCCGGACATTGCCCCGATTTCAAGCCACACCGCCGTCACTTGGCTAAAGTGCTGGCACTTAGCTTCATTTTCCAACACTTGCAAGACACTTTCGCATAGGGACATTTCATGCATGACGAACCTCCGCTTAAATGATACACCGCTAATAGAGACCCTCAGTAGTAACAAACGCCACTTCTCCCGTTTCCCTTGCACAATAATCATGTAAACCGTTATCGTGCAACTCTATAAACAACAACATTTACATAATGATTCATGAGGAGGAAGCCGATGTTGCCAGCAACACGCATCTACGGATTACTGGTTTTTCTGACAGCGCTTATTGTCGTCCCCATCCTACAACAGTGGATGAGCAAACCAGTGGCTACGCTAATCAGCATCCTGCCCTTAGTTTTGTTGAGTGTCGTGCAATACCGGCAGGCTGCTTGCAATCGGCACGATTGGCAAGCTGTACGTCATCACCCTGATCTATGGCTGACCATTATGGGCAAAGCGGTATTCTGGGGAATATTGCTGGTATTACTTGCTATTTATCCGGTGCATTGGGCGCTACATGCCATCACGGCAGTGGGTTTGCTGATTGGAATGCTGATTGCACAGCGTATGTCGGCCACGCATATTGAAACCGGGTTAATTCCCGTCGGTGCGCTGGGTATTATGGGCAGCATTATCGTGCTCGGCCTTCCCTCGACGCCCTTGCTGCAAATGACCGTATTACTGTTTTTAGGGGTAATGGGCGGACTCTTTGTTAGCCCCTTGCACGCCCTCTTGCGTTATCACGCCCCTTCAGAACAACTGCCTAAAACCATTCCACTTGACCATGCAATCCAAAGTGCCGTCATGCTGACGTTTGTGAGTATTACCGCGCTGCTTGCATGGCAGGGCGCAACTAATCCGCTGTTAATGACGGTGTTAACCGCAACCACGGTGATCGGGGCGTTGTATACCCTGTATCACATGCCACAATCCTTGCTGCGTTTTGTCTTCAGCCGCCTGTTTAGGGCGCGTTACCGCTTGAAAGTATTGGGGTTTGAACACCTGCCTGCATCCGGTGGCGTGTTATTGCTGGGCAATCACATCAGCTTCATT
Source organism: Thiothrix caldifontis (assembly GCF_900107695.1). Lineage (GTDB taxonomy): Bacteria > Pseudomonadota > Gammaproteobacteria > Thiotrichales > Thiotrichaceae > Thiothrix > Thiothrix caldifontis. The sequence continues at coordinate 20,978 of NZ_FNQP01000014.1, forward strand.
GACTGGGCTTTGGTACAAATGGCAAGCCCGCGTCAACTGCATTTCGTGATCGAAAAAGGCTATTACGAACGTTGGTATCTGAAAGGTTTCCTCAACTGGTTCGGTGTCATCCCGATCAGCAGCGGGGCAAGTGCGGATTCGCTGGAAAAAGTCACAGAAATGCTCAAAGCAGGCGAAGTGGTGTGTTTATTCCCCGAAGGCACGATTAGCCGTACCGGACAGTTGTCCGAATTCAAGCGCGGTTATGAAAAAGCGGTGAAAGGCACGGGCGCGGTGATTGTACCCTTTTACCTACACGGTTTGTGGGGCAGCCGGTTTTCACGTTCCAGCGGCTTTTTGCGCGAAAATCGCCAGTCCGGTTTCAAGCGTGACATCGTAGTGTCGTTTGGCAAAGCCTTACCGGAAACCATTCCTGCGCATGAATTGAAGCAGAAGGTGTTTGATTTGTCGTTTGCGTCGTGGGAAGCGTATTCGCACCTGATCGACCCGATTCCGGTTAACTGGTTGCGGGCGGCAAAACGCATGAGTTTCCGCATGGCGGCGGCGGATGTGATCGGCGAACCGTTAAGCCATCACCGTTTTATGACGGCGGTATTCCGCTTTGCGGTGCTGATCAAAAAGCTTAGCCCGGAACAGAATATTGGATTGTTATTACCCACCAGCGCGGGCGGGGCGATTGCGAATATGGCGGTGCTGACGCTGGGCAAAACCATTGTGAATCTGAATTACACAGCCAGCGGCGAGTCGATGCATAACGCGGTGCAACAAGCGGGTTTGCAGCGGGTTTATACCTCCAAACGTTTTCTGGATAAGCTGAAAGAGCGTGGGATTGATATTCCGGTGATTTTGCCCGATACCCCGCTGACGTTTTTGGAAGATTTGAAGGCTGAAATCCCCAAACACCAATTGCTGACCACGCTGTTGATGGTGATGTTATTGCCAACTCGTTTGTTGCAGTGGCTGTACATTCCAAAAATTGATCTGGATGCGACGGCGGCGATTCTGTTTTCCAGCGGCAGCGAAGGTGCGCCCAAAGGCATTGAGCTTTCCCATCGCAATCTGGCGGTGAATGCGCGGCAGGTGGCGGATGCGCTGAATACGCTGGATAACGACGTGATCATGGGGACATTGCCGACTTTCCACGCCTTTGGTTTGCTGGCGAGTACCCTGATGCCGTTGTCGGAAGGCATTCCGATTGTGTGCCACCCCGATCCGACCGATGCGGTGAATATTGCCAAGGGTGTGGCGCGTTACGAAGCGACATTGCTGTTTGGAACAGGAACATTTTTGCGTTTGTATGCGAAAAATTCGCGGGTGCATCCGCTGATGTTCCAATCCTTACGCTACGTGGTAGCGGGAGCGGAAAAACTTGCGCCGGAAGTAAGGCGCTTATTCCTCGACAAATTCGGCAAGAAATTGCTGGAAGGTTATGGCGCAACCGAAACCTCACCCGTTGCCAGCGTGAATTTGCCGGATCAGCTTGATACCCGTTACTGGAAAGTACAGGCGGCGAATAAAGAAGGCACAGTAGGTTTGCCATTGCCGGGAACGAGTTTCCGTATTGTCGACCCTAACACGCTGGAAACTTTGCCGACGGGTGCGGATGGTTTGATCCTGATTGGTGGCCCGCAAGTCATGAAAGGCTATTTGAATGCGCCGGAAAAAACCGCACAAGTGATTGCCGAATTCGACGGGCAACGTTGGTACAAAACCGGCGATAAGGGGCATGTGGATGAAGATGGCTTCCTCACCATTGTTGACCGTTATTCGCGCTTCGCCAAACTCGGTGGGGAAATGGTGAGTTTGACAGCGGTTGAACAGCAAGTGCGGCAAATTCTTGATGACGCGGAACTGGAATTGGTCGCGGTCAATTTACCCGATGATAAAAAAGGCGAAAAGATTGTGTTGCTGATGGCAGGTACGCACGATGAGGCAGCGGTGAAACGTAAGTTGCTGGATGGCGGCATGAACCCATTAGCGATTCCATCGACAATTCGTAGTCTGGCGGAAATTCCGAAGCTGGGAAGTGGCAAAACGGACTTTGGGTCAGCGCGAAAGGTGGCGTTGAGTTTATAAGAGAGATTCTTTATCCAAACAAACAGCATAAATATAATCTAATTATGACTAACCGCCCCACCAATCATTTGCTAGAATCGACCGCTAGTTCCTTTTTTACAGTATTTCGGTGACAGAGTGCAAAACAAGCAAAACCAAATCGTGACGCAATTTACGTTTGCCGTCGCGCTATTGAGTATATCCAGTCAGGGTATCGCGGGTTCATGTGATCAACAACATCCGAATGTACTCAGACAAAAAGCCCACCCTTACCATCATGAGATTACCCAAGCAGCGATTAAATACCGTGTCAGCCCCGCATTGATTAAAGCAGTGATTACGGCTGAAAGTTGCTTTCGCAATGAAGCCAAATCGCATAAAGGTGCGGGTGGACTCATGCAACTGATCCCCGCAACCGCAAGACGTTTTGGGGTAAATGACCGCTTCAATCCAGCGGAAAATATTGATGGCGGAACACGCTACTTGCGTTGGTTATTAAACCGTTACAACGGCAGCATCCCTCATGCGATTGCAGCCTATAACGCCGGTGAAGGGCGAGTCGATCAATACGGTGCGAACGTCCCCATTGTAGAAACAGCCGTTTATACCAAGCGCGTTCTCAATGCCTACGGCAAACTGGCGAGTAACGGTCGTTCTCAACAGCCCCGCCCCGCCCAACCACAACTTATCAAAGCCAGCTACAAAGCCGCTCCCAAACCAACACAACGCTGGCAATGGGATGAATTTGGGGATTAAACCACCTCTCCACGTCGCCGTAGCCAACCGGTCAGGCTAAACCGCTCCCGTGTTGCCGGGCGCACTTCATGCCAGAACACCTCACTGCGAAACAATGCTAACTGCCCTGCATGGGGGAATATATCCACGTATTCCCCCGCTGTATCCTCACCGGTATACAAACGCAACTGCCCACCGTCCGCCTCATCCCATGCCTCATTCAAGTACAGCACAGCACTGATGATACGCGCCGAGGTTCCCCTAAAATTATCAAGATGTTGCTGATAACGCGCCCCCGGCGGATACACCGCAAAATGCGCCTCAAACTCAACCAACCCCAAATACAACGCCTGATTCAAACTCACTCGTAAGCTGTCGATGAATGCCTGATAGTCTGCCAACGCGCCCGTTTCCGCCTGCTCCAGCCACAGTACCTGATCACCACGGATCAACTCGTTCACATTCAAACCCTGTCCGCGCCCAATGCCTGCTGCATGAAATGCCCCTGCCGCCTGATTCACCAGTGCCTGCTCACGCAATTCACGGCACTGCGCCAATGACAAGAAATCAGGCAACACCACCCAGCCGTGCTCGACCAAGCCATCCACCACCGTATCCATCATACCCGCAACCCCAAACCACGTGACAAACGCGCTTGCCGGTGATTCAAGCCCATGCTTTGGCGCGTAATCCAATGGCGCAAGGCTGGCACACGATCCACCGCCAATAAACCTCCCGCCCGCGCATGTCCCAACGGTGCAAAATCATTAGAAAACACCCGCACCAGCGTATCGGTATACTGCACGACCGCCGCGTAATCCGGCTGCCGTCGTTGCTCATACACACTCAGCAAGGTTGCGCTACCGGGGTCAGTGCCAGTTTGCACTGCCTCTGCCAGCAAATCCGCTAACGTTGCCACATCACGCAACCCAAGATTCAACCCTTGCCCCGCAACCGGATGCAACGCATGGGACGCATTGCCGATCACCACCGCACGCCCTGCCACTTCACACACCGATTTCTGCAACACCAAGGGGTAAGCGGCGCGTTGCCCTACACGGGTGAATTCACCTTGCCGATAGCCAAATTCCGCCTGTAACTTACACAGGAACGCCGCATCACTCAGTTGCATGGTAGCCGCCACCTCCGCATCCTGATGCGTCCACACCAGTGAATAACGCCCTTGCGTCAACGGCAACAATGCCAAAGGGCCATGGGGGGTAAAACGTTCGTAAGCGGTGTGGCAATGGGGTTCAGCCGTGGTGACATTCGCAATCACCGCAGTTTGGTGGTATTCACACCGTGTCACGGCAATACCCAGCATCTCACGCACCTTGGAATTCACCCCATCTGACACCACTAACAAGCGGGTTTGCAGTGACTCCACCACCTCATCACGCTCGATACTCACGATCACACAATCCGCATCCTGCTGCACCGCAAACACGGTTGCCGGAACATATTGTGCAATCTCACCGGACGCCAATTCAGCATACAACAGCTTACCCAGCACCCGACTTTCCACCACATAACCCAGCGCGGGTACGTGCTCTTGTGCCGCTGCCAAACGGGTTGCGCCAAAATGCCCCTGGTCAGAAATATGAATGTGTTGAATCGCCTCCACCCCGGAATGCAGCTTGTTCCACAACCCCATACCCTGATAGATACGGCTGGAACCATACGCCAACGCAATCGAACGGTCATCGTAACTCGGCTGTTCTGCTGCTCCAAAATGAAAGGCTTCGATCAAGCCAACCTGCAACTTCAGGGGCTTGAGTGCCACGGCTAAACTTGCCCCTACCATCCCGCCGCCGACGATCAAAATATCAAACATAGTGCTGCTCACTGGCTGAAATCATGCTGCCATCCTTGAACAAAGCAGACACGCTGTCAAGCAACCACCAACTTACCCAAAACCGCCTATACTCTAAGCAAAGGGGCAACACGATAAGCTCTCCTATCCCAGCAGAGGGGCTGCGGAAAATACCTTGTTCAAGTGATTACTGGCTTATGTGTAGATACGTAAGCTCCAGTTTGTACCGCAATCACGTAATCAACCTAAAGAGCGAGAGGAAATACACCATGACCACCAAACCCATGGGCATGTTATTGCAAGACCCATCCCTGCCTGATTTGTACCAAGACTATGAATTCCCCGTCGACAGCGATTTTCTCGCAGGTATGGGTTCGAGTAAATTCACCATCCGCGATAACGACCTGTATGACATGCCACTTTACCAAGGGCTAGATTGGGCAAATGCCGATCTTTCCTTCGCCGCACTCAATAAAAACGGCAATTTCATTGACAATCCGCAGTTTCACCAAGTCAACACCTTTGCCGTCGCCGCTTACTCGCTGGATCTGGTGGAAGCTGCCATAGGGCGCGAAATGAAGTGGAAGCATGGTGCTCCCTTGGTATTGCGCCCCCATGCCTTCAGCGATGCGAATGCGTTTTACGACCCGATGTCACCGTCACTCAACTTTGGGTCGTTCACGTCACCGTTCCGCCGCGCCCCGGTATGGACATGTTTATCCCACGACATCGTGTCCCATGAATTGGGTCACGCGCTCCTCGATTCCTTCCGCCCGCTGTATGTGTATTCCGAAGAAGTTGACACCGGCGCGTTACACGAATCGGTCGGCGATTTAATGGCGATGTTTACCTCGCTCAGCCACAAACCGGTAGTAGAACAATTATTCCGCGAATCCGGCGGCGATATGATGAACCCCAGCCTTGCCAGCGGCTTGGCGGAAGAATTCGGCATCGGCTTGTGGGGGGTCAGCTTTCCCTTCCTGCGCTCTGCCCTGAATGGCCCCAGCTACGACATGGCACCATTTGAAATTCATGATCGCTCCACAGTATGGACTGCTGCCATTTATGAAATCCTCGCCACTCTGGTCTCCGAAGCGCTGACCCCCACAGTGAAAGCCACCTTGGAGAATGCACCTGTCACGCATAAACCCCAAGCGCAAATGAGTTCAATGCGCCAGATGACGATTCAGCAACAAGACCCGGCGTTCGAGGACTACTACACCGAATCCGCTAATCGCAGTGATTTCGACGCCTTTTTCGAGGCCATCGTCTCTGCGAGTGCCCGCGTCAAAGGCATGATGTTACGGGCACTGCAAGACATCCCACCCACTGGCGTGACGCTGCTGACCTTGGCACGGGTACTGTACAATGCCGATGCTCGCCTGTTCCCGGATGACCCACACCCGCGTGAACTGGCTAAAGAAGTGTTCCAACGCCGCATGTTGTGGCAGGAAGAAATCGACATTAACGCCCCCGGTATTGGCTCTAGTTTCGAGGAAGCTTTCCATACCGGCAATACCGCGCTAATGAAAGCCGTGTATGAAAACGCCGACGCGCTGCGCATCCCCATGAGTGAAGGTGCACGCATTCTTAGCCCTCGCATTAGCACCGTCACCCGCACTATCGACGCGGCGAAGGAACAACGCGGCACCGGCAGCAAAACCGTGACCGAGCGTTACCTGTATTACACGTATGAAATGCAGTACGAATCCTGCTACATCACCCCAGATGGCGAAATCGCCATGGGCATGGTGTCAATTTACAAGGGAGGCACCTTGGTGATGGACGAAAACTGGAATGACATCCAACTCACCACCGACCCGGATTTGTGGATTTACCCCGAAGAACCCAGCGAAGGCGAAGTGCCGCCCGCAGAACCCGTTGGTATCCGGGCGATTAAAATGGCGAAACAACGTTTCATCAAAACCCACCGCCAATCCCTGCGGGCATTCCGTGATGGTCTGGTGCGCCCTGATGGAACCTTACCCAGCGGGCAAGTGGCGCTGCCATTTAAGGTCACACGCCAGTCTAGCGGCGCGAATGTCCTCATCCGCAACCGCTGCAACTTGGGTGAGCACCTGATGGGCGTGGCGGGTAAGCACGCACACTTCCCGTTTGATGTGGATTAACGTTGCATCAATGCCTCAATGGCGTCAATGTCTTTGACAACCGCCGCCGACAGCACCTCATTGCCGTCGGCGGTAATCAGCACATCATCCTCAATCCGAATCCCGATATTCCACCATTGTGGATCGACATTATCGGCAGGAGAAATATACAGCCCCGGTTCCACCGTCAACACCATGCCCGGTTGTAAAGTGCGCCATTCTTCACCGTGCTTGTAATCCCCCACATCGTGGACATCCATCCCCAGCCAATGCCCGGTTTTGTGCATGTAAAACTGGCGGTAAGGCTCTTCGGGAGCAGGTTCTTCGAGGTTAGTCACCTCAGGCTTTTTCAACACCTCTTCCAGTGTGCCGCTCAAAATGCCCAAATCGAGTAACCCTTGCGCCAACACCTTCACCGCCGCTTGATGCGGGTCATCCCACATATTGCCGGGAATCGCGGCAGCAATTGCAGCCTGTTGCGCATCCAGTACCAATTGATACAACGCCCGTTGTGCGGGGCTAAATTTGCCATTCACCGGAAAAGTGCGGGTAATATCGCTGGCATAGCATTCGTGTTCTGCCCCCGCATCAATCAGCAGCAAATCACCGTCATGCAACACGTCACGGTTTTCAATGTAGTGTAAAATACAGGCATTTTTACCGCCCCCCACAATCGAGGTATACGCAGGTTCCATCCCCATGCGCCGGAATTCATGCAACAATTCAGCTTCGACTTCGTACTCGTATTTGTCTGGCTGACAGATTTGCATCGCACGGGTATGCGCCCGTGCAGCCGTTTGGGCGGCATAACGCATTACCGCCACTTCCGCCGCTGATTTAAACAAGCGCATTTCGTGCAGAATCCGATCCAACATCACAATGCTATGCGGCGCACGTATCCCTGCCCGCGCTCTGGCACGCAAGTGATTCACCCAACGAATCAAATGCAAATCAAACTCAGGGTTTGCACCCAAATCGTAATGCACTTGATCACGCCCAATCAGCAATTCCGGCATCAATTTGTTCAGATCACTAATTGGATGCGCATCATCCGCGCCATGCCAATGTTTTGCGCCTTCCAAACCGGCACGAGTGCCTGACCAGCGTTCCGCTAACTCGTTTTTTTCGCGGCAAAACAGCACGTATTCGCCTTGCTCACGCCCCGGCACAAATACCGCCACTGCTTCCGGCTCATTGAAGCCGGTGAGGTAATGGAAATCGCTGTCTTGCCGAAACGGGTATTCCGCGTCACGATTACGCACTTTCAAGCCGCCAGAAGGTACGACCGCCACCGCATCCTTACCCAACTGCGCCAACAACTGCCGCCGCCGCGCTGCATACTCTTCCTTCGGAATCATCGGTTTTTGCATGATTTTCTCCAATTTATCCCCTTCCCCCCCTGCGGGGGAAGGGTTAGGGATGGGGGGTAATTAGTGAATGTGTGGCGCTGCTTTCATCGGTTGCAGTTCTTCGTTCATCATCAACACCCCGACGCGCAGGTACTCGATAATTTCCGCGAGTGATTCTTCACCCTCTTCTTCATCTTCCATTTCCAGCTCGCCGGAACTGCCGATGCGCACCACGTCTTCAGTCCATTCACGCGAATCGTCCGGCAAGGTGCGCATGTCTTTCACGCCAGCCAGTGCCAGCCCGAAACTGAAGCCCTGACACCAATCCTGCATCGCTTCCACGCGGGTTTCCAAGGCATCGTCTTCGGGCAAAAATAATTCAAACGCCATCCCTGAATCATTTAATTGCTGGCGGGCAGCGCTAAACAATTCTTTCAGCAAGCTGCGGGCTTCTTGCACATGAAAATCCTGCGGGTTGCCTTCCAACACCTGCGCAAACCAAGTGTCTGGTGCAGTTGCCTGATCAACCACCAATAAACCGCACGCCATCCCATGAATTTCTGCACTCGAAAAATCCACGTTGGCACGCCCTAACGCCCGCTCTACGCCTACATAATCCGGTAATTCACTCTTCAAAATTATCTTCTCCCTGACAAAGCGCTATTATGAGATGATTGACGTGGTTTCGCACTCTTTACTACCATTAGCGCATGAATACAAAAGCCCCTGACTTGACACTGCAAACTCAACTCGATGCCATCGAACAACGCATGGAACGCCTGTTGAGCCTCATTGAAAAATTGGCGACTGAAAATGCCGACCTGAAAAAGCAAGAAAAAACCCTTGCCCAAGAATGTCAGGCGTTGCGTAACCGCCATGATAAAGCCAGTAGTCAATTGGAAGCCCTGATACAGCGCCTGAAAACCCAGCCAACCGCAACCGGGGCATAAGCCACATGGACAAAAATATCCAACCTGTCAGTGTTCGTATTCTCGACAAAGACTATATGGTCGCCTGCCCTGTGGGTGAACAGGATGCCCTGATTGCCTCTTCGCGTCGGGTTGACCGTGAAATGCGCAAAATCCGCGATTCCGGCAAAGTCTTGGGCAGTGACCGCATTGCCGTCATGGTTGCCCTCAATCTTGCCCACGAATTAATGCACGGCAAACACTATCACAACGCAGCAGCCGACCCCTCAACGCTGGAACACTTGCAAAAAATGCAGCAACGCTTAGATGCTGCACTCGATAAGCACAAAGCTTAAGCATTTGTCAATTCTTCCCCTCACCCAATAATTGTAATAGTATGGTCACAAGAGCACCTCTGGGGGACGCGTGAGAAGATGGGTATTATCCTTGAGCCTAATTTCTTACCCCGGGAGTGGTTGTAATGGTTTGGTGTGCATGACCGCTCGACGGTAAGTCTGAAAGCCATTCGCCGCACCCACTTGAACCACTGGTTCAAGGTCGAAGTCTTCCACGATTTTCTGGAGTGTGCTCCTACTTTTGATCCCACCATTTTTTACTCCCCTATCCACTGCTATTTTGCGTTTTCTCAAACGTTGTATTGCGCCATTTGTTATAGTGAGCAGACCGTTAGGAGGAAATTAAAACATGAGATTAAACCCATTTTTTGCTGCCAGTATGGTAGCAATTGCTTTATTGAGCATCCCTTTTTCAGCCGTCATCGCTGCCGATGCTGTTACCGAAAAAACCAGTGAAAGTGAAACTGCTGGTGATGAAACCCATCGCTTGGTAATTCAAGTTAATAAGCGCGAAGAAGACTTTCAAGATCATGTCTTAGCCAATATCGTCAACCTGCAAAAACATTACGGTATGGATAATATTGAAATGGAGGTAGTCGCCTATGGCCCTGGTATTTGGTTAGTCACCGACAAAAGTGCATTTCTCAAGCGAGTCGAAAGCCTGATGATGCAAAATGTTATTTTCACCGCTTGTGGTAACACCCTCGACACCGTGGAAGAAACCAGTGGCACACGCCCCACACTCATTGACGGCATCGAGGAAACCCAAGCGGGCATTGCGCGGATTATTGCCCTGCAAGAACAGGGCTGGAGCTACCTTAGCCCGTAATGCACGCTGGGTAAGTGCAGTTAGCCCCATTGCACTCACACGCCGTTTGCGCTGATTGCACAATCAAGCCCGGCATTAAACCCGATACCCCTAAGTAAGGTGCCATACGAATCTTTACTTGGGGATTTTCACGTTGTTTCGCCTGTACCAATTCAGGCACATCCGTGACCACATGACGACCGGCTGATAGAAAAAAGGGCATAATGGTGATCACCGTTGCGCCTTGATCAATACAGTGCTGAATGCCGTCGGGAATCGACGGCTCTGCCAATTCCAGAAAAGCACTGCCTACGTAAGCGTAATCCGTGCCAGATTGCTCGCCGACTTTAGCAGCAAGAGCACGAATTTCATCATTGGATTGCACCCGGCGACTGCCGTGCGCCACAATAAGTAAAGCTTGCATCATGAATCCTTGGGTAAACCCTATATCAATAAAGGGCGAATGTAGTAGAGTATCCATTGTCACAACAGAGGAGAGGTAAATAGTATGGGTTTACTCGCTGAACTCAGCGCTTGGCAACTGGTGCTGGTCACACTGGGCTTAACACACCTTACCATCGCGGCAGTCACTATCTTTTTACACCGCGCCCAAGCACATCGGGCATTGGAGTTAGGGTTTATCCCCGCGCATTTTTTCCGCTTCTGGTTGTGGCTAACCACCGGCATGGTAACACGCGAATGGGTGGCGATTCACCGCAAGCACCACGCCAAATGCGAAACCCCCGAAGACCCACACAGCCCACAAACCCGTGGGGTGAACACCGTCCTATGGAAAGGTGCGTGGCTGTACCGCCAAGAAGCCAAAAATCAGGAAACCCTCGAAAAATACGGTAAAGGTACCCCCGATGACTGGCTGGAACGCCACGTATACGCGCCCTACCCTTGGCTAGGTGTCAGCACCATGCTGGTGATTGATCTGGTGCTGTTTGGCTTGCCCGGCATACTCATCTGGGCGGTACAAATGGTGTGGATTCCGTTTTGGGCAGCGGGTGTCATCAATGGTTTGGCGCACTTCTGGGGCTATCGCAATTGGAACACCACCGACGCGTCCACCAACATTTCCCCGATCGGTATTTTAATCGGCGGTGAAGAATTGCATAACAACCACCATGCATTTGCCGCATCCGCACGGCTTTCCAGCCGCTGGTATGAATTCGATATTGGTTGGTTTTACATCCGCATCTTAGAAATGTTGGGCATGGCGAAAGTACGTAAAGTTGCCCCGCGCATTCGCATTAACCCTAACAAACTGGCGGTGGATTTTGACACGGTGACCGCTGTTCTTGGTAATCGCTTACAAGTCCTCTCGCACTTTGCCCAGCAAGTCATCAAACCGGTGACGAAATCGGAATTGCGTCACCAAACCGTACTCGCGGAAAGCCAAGCCTTACAAACCGTGTATTTGTACCAGCAACGCCTACATCAATTGTGGGAACGCACCACTGTTAGCCAAGAAGCGCGGCTGGAAGCGGTACAAGAGTGGATCAGCAACGCGGAAAAAACCGGCATCGCGGCTCTGGAGCAATTTGCACACCGCCTGCGCGGGTATTCGGTCAGCGCCTAAGGCAGCCAGCACCATGAACGCCATTGACCAACTGACCCCAACCGACATTATGCAGCGCTTACAACAACGTGGCGCAGCGACGCATGATGTCGCGCTGGATGCGTGTCGCGAAGCCGGGGTGTTAGTGCCGTTTGTACGCATGGATAATGCTTGGCACTTGCTGTTTATTCGCCGCCCTAAGTCGGTGCGTGATTATCACAGCGGGCAAGTCGCCTTTGCTGGGGGCAAGCGTGACCCGGAAGATGCCGACCTGACCGCCACGGCTTTACGTGAGGCACACGAAGAAATTGGTATTTTACCGCAAGATGTGAAGATTTTAGGGCAACTCAGCCCGCACCATAGCGTGAGCCGCTTTCAAATTGTGCCAACCGTTGCCAGTGTCCCTTGGCCTTATGAATTGATACTCAGCCCGCAAGAAGTAGCCCGTGCCTTCACCATTCCGCTGCATTGGCTCGCACAGCCTCAACACCACGAAATACGCTACCGACAGTTAACCGACGTACCTAAACCGATACCGATTGTGTACTTTCAGGAATACGATGGGGAAGTTTTGTGGGGGGCGACGGCGCGAATTACGCTGTCATTGCTGGCTTGCTTGCAATAAGCGGTGTAGAAAGATACGCCCACAGCAAGAACATGAGGAGAGAGAGGAGGAGGAGAGAATCCCTCAATGTCCGTGCGCTGTGGGCGCTTGCAGATGATTCAGAAGCTAGGAGGAGGAGAGAGACTCTGAACCATTCATATTGCAATGCAGCAAATAATAGGGATTTCTCCTTAAACACACAAGCTACTATTTCTCAACTTTATGGTTAGAAAACCTTACCTCTTAACTTATCAAATCGTTTTGTGCCTGAGCTTCTGCTAACAGCCATTCCACAAACACATCACTGGCACGTTGATTCACTTGTATTTGCTGAGGGCGAAATACGTAGTAGGCATGTTCTAATGGCATGGGTAAATCGAAAGGAATACACAAGCGACCCGTTTCTATATCCGATTGCGCGAGGAGCTTAATCCCAAGCAATACCCCCTGCCCGTCGACAGCAGCATCCAAAGCAAGCGACACATGGTTAAAATGCAGCCCCCGGTTAGCATTAACACCGACCACCCCTTGTAATTTCAGCCACTTTTCCCATCTGGGGTGTCCAACATAATTGGTATCATCATGCAGCAAGGTATGAAAGGCCAAATCCTCAGGCACACGTAATGGGTGTGGATGCTCAGTACTAACTAAAACCGGGCTGCATACAGGTACAGCAGATACCGCAAACAGCCTCTCAACGCTATCCCCCGCATACAAACCTGCACCAAAACCAATGACGACATCGACCTGATTTTGACGGAAAAACGTATCCATCACCCCCCCTCCTTGCTGAAGATCCGCATCCACCAAACCAACATTACTATTGATTTGCATATCAATTTCAGGGTGTTGGCGAGAAAAACGGTGTAAGCGCGGAATGAGCCATTTAGATGCGAACGACGGTGCAGCACACACTGTAATGCGTTCACTGTGAGCTTCACTGCGCATCAGGTGTACCGCATCAGCGAGACAGTCAAAACCTTGACGTAATTTAGGCAATGCAGCTTCCGCCCCCTTGCTGAGAATAATGGTACGATTTTTACGTTCCAACAAAGCAAAGCCGAGGTAATCCTCCAGAAACTTAATCTGATGGCTAATCGCTGCGCGAGTCACATTAAGCTCTGCCGCCGCCTTGGTAAAACTCAAGTGACGGGCAACAGCTTCAAAAGCTCGCAAGGCATTCAGTGGGGGGAGTTGTTGTGACATGCTATGATTATGCCTTATTCACTTAAGAAGAACACACAAACCAATGCCCGATTATCGCACTCATCTATTAGAAATTTATGCCACAGGGCTTGCTGCGGTACAAGGCGAACAAGCCGTTTATCAAGCACTCAACAAACGCGGTAAGCGGCAACCCTGTCATGTCATCGCCATTGGTAAAGCAGCCGAGGCAATGTTATTAGGCGCACAGCGCTATTTACAGCAACACCTACACAGTGCACTACTGATTACCAAACCGGGGCATGTCACTGCTACACACCCCAGCTATGTTAATATTATCGAAGCAGCTCACCCCATTCCTGATGAATCATCCTTAGCGGCGGGCGCAGCACTCCTCACATACCTGCAAAATCTTCCAGCAAATGAGCCCGTGTTATTCCTCATTTCCGGTGGCACATCCAGTTTAGTCGAAGTGTTAAATACCGACTGGACTTTGGCAACACTACAACAAACTACCCAAGAAATGTTAGCCAATGGTGCCGTCATCAGTGAAATCAACGCCATGCGTCGCACCCAATCACTGATCAAAGGTGGCAAGCTGTGGCACTATATCGGCGAACGCCCTGTCTCCTGCCTACTCATCTCTGACGTACCCGGTGATGACCCAACGGTGATTGGCTCCGGTTTATTATTTCCTGCACCGCACGACGATTTTGACTGGGAAATTATCGCCAGCAACCGTCAAATGTTAGAAGCCATTGCCGCCGCAGCCACGACCAACGCAGCGCAAGGCTGGACACAGGTTCTCCTCATGCCTGATTTTCTCGAAGGTGATGCGGAAGTTGTCGCGCACTGCTGTATCGAGCATTTACGAGAAAACCCGCCCGGCCTCTATATATGGGGGGCGGAAACCACCGTACAGCTCCCGCTTAACCCCGGACACGGTGGACGCAATCAACACTTAGCCCTTGCTGCCGCTCTCTATTTACGCCCCAACGATACTATTTTTCTGCTAGCGGCCGGTACAGATGGTACCGATGGCGTCACGCCCGACACCGGCGCATTGGTGGATGCTGGCACTATCATGCGTGGCAAATACAATACACTTGACCCATTAGCTTGTTTACAAGCAGCAGATGCCGGTACATTCCTTGCTGCCAGTGGTGACCTGATTTATACAGGGCCAACCGGCACCAATGTGATGGATATTATTCTTGGCTTAAAATTCTAAAGTGATCATGCAAAATCTCTACAACGCAGCACATACCTGCTTAATGCAAACCGATATAGCCCAAAAGCTAAGCTGTGCTCAACAGCTTTATACCGCATGGAAAAATGGTGAATTGTCGCGTGATAATGCTAACGCTCCTCTAGTGGAAACCATTTTAATTCCGGGGCGACCTACAAAGCCTGAACTTGTGCATCCCAAACAAGTCAAACAACGCAAGCTCAATACGCCAGAAGGACAACGTGCCTTATTGCACGCCGTTGCTCATATTGAATTTAACGCCATTAATTTAGCACTGGATGCGGTATACCGGTTCCGCGACTTACCTGATGCTTACTACGGTGATTGGTTACAAGTGGCTGCGGAAGAAGCCTACCATTTCAGCCTGTTGCAGCAGCGCTTAATGGAGGTTGGGTGTGCGTATGGCGATTTGCCTGCACATAACGGCTTATGGGAGCAAGCCTGCAAAACTGACCATGATGTCTTAATACGCATGGCATTGGTTCCAAGAGTATTGGAAGCGCGGGGGCTGGATGTCACGCCCGGTATGATGCAGCGCCTACACGAAGCTGGAGATACGCAAACCGTTGCTATTCTTGAGATTATTTTGCGGGATGAAATCGGGCATGTACGTATTGGCTCGCACTGGTTTCATTATTGTTGTGCACAACGTGGGTTAGAGCCAGAAGCCACGTTCCGTCAATTATTGCGTGATGCATTACCTGCACCATTAAGGGGGCCGTTCTATACCGAAGCACGTTTACAAGCAGGCTTTAGTGCCACAGAGCTGGAACAGTTAATCGAAATGGAAAAAAACTGGGGTGAGGACGCCGCTTGTCGGAGGGAATAGCCATTACCTAACAGGATACAAGCATTCATGGGTATTTTCCGGCAAAATTCGTGACATTGGCCTACATTAATCGTAGGGTTATTCAAAGAGTGTCTTGTCATCATGAAAAAAATAGAACACAAATGGTTGGGTGTCTTACTAGCAGGTAGCCTGCTCGTTTCGCCGATTAGCTTATATGCAGGGGATGCACCACGTTGCCTTAACGACAGTGCTAAGATATTAAATAAAGAGGCTGATCGTTATCATGCTGCTATAAAAAAAGCAGCTAATCGTTACAGTGTCAACCCCGCATTGATAAAAGCTGTCATCGCAACCGGCAGTTGTTTTGAACACAGTCAGGTCTCGCCGGAAGGCAGAATTGGGCTGATGCAACTTATGCCAAATACCGCCAAACGTTTTGGGGCTATGGATGTATTTGACCCAGAAGCCAATATTGATGCCGGTACACGGTATCTCAGTTATCTATTGAGGCGCTACCAAGGTAGCTTAGCGGAAGTGTTTGCCGCGTATGCAACGGATAGTGGCACTGTTTGGCAAGATGCCCCCCCCCAAGCACCTTTCGCGCAAACTCAGAAACCCGTTAATCAATTATTAACGATGTTATTAAAATTTGAGAGCAATAAAAAAGCGCATCGTCAGGCACAAACACTGGTGAAACAGTGGTCTAAGAATCCCCAAGCTTACCAAACAGCTTTGTTAGCCCTACCACAACCTGATACCAAAATGGCTAAAACATGGTTTAAGTCACGTTTGGCAGCCGTACATTACCCACGCACCCCTGAAGCCAGAGGGTGTGGTGGCTTTAGTGCCAAAACATTGCAAGCCAAAGCAGCTCCCTATGAAACGATTATTCAACAGGCTGCTAAACGACATGGCGTGAACCCTGCCCTAGTCAAATCAGTCATTGCAGCGGAAAGCTGTTATCGGGAAATGGTCGTATCGTACAAGGGGGCATCAGGATTAATGCAGCTCATGCCGGAAACCGCCGCAGAATTGGGTGTACTGGATATTTTTGACCCGCAAGAAAATATCAATGCCGGGACTCGCTATTTGAGTTGGTTGCTTAAACATTATAATGGCAGTGCCACCCATGCGATTGCTGCCTACAATGCCGGAGCAGGCAGAATACCTCAAGGTGAGCCTGTCACGATCTCATTCACCGAAACCCGTGGTTATATCCGCAATGTCTTAACCAATTTAACCAAATTAGAAAAAGGCAAGCAATCCATCGCCAATGCTCAACTGTTACTGGCTGGTTGGGAACAAGCCGATTTGGAATACCGCGCAGCATTACGGGGTGAAACCCTGACGGTTGCTCAAACAGACCAAGCACCCGTTGCTACAGATCCTTTACAGCCTAACAATCTCGCGACACTAACGTTAGAACCCACACCTGATATGGCGGCGACTGTAGTACCCAATGAACAGATTTCACTGGCTGCTATGCCAACCGACACGCCCCCCAACGTGCAACTGATCTCCGCTATTGACCAAGGCATTGTCAGGGTGAAACACATCAATACCGTCGCTATTCTACCGGCAGACAACCCCGTCGTGCCGGAACATGAGGCAACGGCTATAAGTGCACCGGTTGAGTTCGTGCCGAGCAATGAGCCAACGCCCCAACTACAACCCAGCGCCCCGGTATTACCAAACTGTGATGCGTTACCGCCTGCGCTGTTTTCACAAACTGAACAGCGGGGCAGTGGGCGCTATGCTGCTTTCTTCTACCTTGTCCAGACAGACGAAACGCTGCAACAAATTGTGGTTAAATTAGGTGTTAGTCCAGAAGAGGTTACACGCCTGAATAAAATCCCTCCCACGGGAATCCTTAACCCCGGTAGTCAGTTAAAAGTTGCCGAGTGCACTAGAAGTTTGTAAGCCATTGAGGTGAAATTTTCAGTGTATTTCACCACATTTTGGTAGAATGCTCTGATGGAAGAAAGTCTATCATTTGTTGTTACGCTCGAAGGGGGTGCTCCCTCGATGCAACTTGTTGTGCTCGAAGGCTATAGCCACCCTGATCGCATTATGGAAATCCCGTTTGGATTACTGGATTTTCGATCCTTGGTGCGCAGTGCTCAAGCTACTGGTGATTATTGGATTGTCAATACCACACCAGATTTACCAGAGTTTCAGGTCGAATCTGCTATTTTTGTGCGTCATCGCGATGGCAAAATTCTCTGGGATATCGTGTTTGAACACTACGAACCATTTCTGGATATTGAGTTAGCGGCTGACGATGAAGAAGAACCGCTGGAAGAATTTGATGAAAATGTCATTACACTGAGTTTCGACCCCTTTCAGTATGTCAGTGCACTGTACCAGTTTTGCCAGCTTTATCCGCAATTCAAACCTGTTACCTTCCAAGCGAAAGCATCGGATGAACACTTACGCCTAGAACAATTCTTGCCTCAGTTGCACATCCTCTGGCGACGGTATGGCGAAGAACATGGCGCGGTTAGTTCTGATGGACTATTGATCAGCGAAACCGATACTTTTGCTAAATATGCGGAAGAACAATGGACAGATGAAGTTCTCCGCGCCTTACTGGAAATGCGGTTTGGTAAGATTCTGGGCAATATTGATGACTATTTGAATTCATTGCCCAGTGATGTATTGACCAAACTGGAAGCAGATAGTGTCAGCATTGAACAAGCTTTGAATGAACGCTGGGAAAAACTGGCTAACTCACTCACAGAAGAAGAAGCTGAGGCATTAGAAAACGACCAAAGCCAGAGCAAATTCCCTAACAGTTTGAAATTGCGCTTAATGCGCGAGTTTTTAGCGGGAAACCCGTCGGTATTACTAGGACATGCACACGTGGCAGGCAAACGCAGCGACACCCCGGATAAAGTCATTAGCTTAGAGTCTTGGAAAAAAGATAAAGATTCACTGACTAACCAGCAACAATCAACTCATGACGAATAGCGAGAAACTGCACCTCAATTTGTGGTGCAGTCCCTGCTTGATGGGTTTTTAACGCTTACGTGCCTTCAACCCAACGGCAACCATCAGTCCCAGTAATAATGAAGCCAGTGGGAAACTACCACCGCCGCCACTGCTACCTGTTGGCAGTGTGACTGCCGTACTCGTACCAGCATCTGTTGTACGGCTTTTTAGACGGTTAATAACATTTTTAGTAATACGCCCAACGATCTGGTCATTTTGTATGTATTCGCCCCAGTCAATCGTCGGAGCAACAAACACTGTGCCACTATTCGCAGAAGGTTTGAAAATCCCTAAGGTTCCCCACCCTTGACCATTATGGTTATTAGGCACAACCCCCGGCACTCCTGTAGGAGAATTAATAGCAAACGCTGGAGTTGTCGCCAAAATCTGGAAATTAGTGGGCGTACCGTCTTCACCCGTCACCACTGGTTTTCCATTAACCATTTTAAATAGGGCACCGTCTACCTCATAACCAACGACGCCTGAATCACGCCCGAAAACACTGCTATTACCCAGACCTGTACCCTCGAAAATCCAGTGCGATGCATCTGTCACTGTGAAACCACCATTAGGGTATACAGACGTACCTTCTTGATAATCTGCATATCCCCCATGGCGGAAACTAACCCCCGTCGAGAGATTCTCAGGCCGGTTAACCGGGCTATTAAACCAGTTAACCGTCACCCGACTGTTGTCATTCTTCAATGGATCATTACTAGCATTTTTGTAACAAATCATGTGCTTGTTGTCAGCGCTGAAACGCACCTGCCACCACATGGTATTGCCACTGAGGTTTGCCGCATTACCACCAGCAGCTAAATAACTGTCCCAGTTATCCCGCATCTCTTTTGACCAGTACTCATTGTGACCGACCAAAATCACCAGATTATAATTGTGCAATAGTGAAGGATCTCGGTGCAAATCCATCATCGAAGCGGCTTCGTAAGCAATACCTTCTTTATCAAGCCAAGAAACAAATCCCACATGCTCCGCCCATTGTCCACGCCCTGTAGGGCGTTCCATCGACACCACAGGAGCCGCCGGACCATCCGAGTTAAACCCATACATGGATTTTCCACCGATAGGCGAGTAAGCAATTTTAGTCGGCAAGCTATCAAGCACTAATACCTTAGAATGGCTGCCCGGCTGTGCCGATTTAATCGTAAAGAAATCCGTGTAATTGCCACCTTGTGCATTGACTAAATTAAGCTCATAAATGCCACTCTGCCAATTGGCGGGAATGCCAACAGAATATGCGCCCCCCCAATTCAAGCCATCATAGCTCCCAACCGTAGGGTTGTAGTTACCCGCCCCACTGAATGGAACCGTTTGCAATGTGGGGTTAGAGTAACCTGCACGTCTGAGGCGTACTTCAAAATTACTGGTCGTGCTGGCAACATGCACCTTCATTTGCCCACCTGTCTGCACGACACCTGCCTCAAGATAGCCACAAATCTCCGTAAAATTGTCACCGTTTTTAAAATCACAAGACACTGCCATAGCGTTGCTAGACACTAGGAGGGAAAATAAGCCTGCAATACCCACTAATATGGTAGAGGATTGGCAAGGTGTGCTGCGAACGTGGCTGGATAAGCGCTGAATCATAATTATCATCTCCAAGATCACTCACCATCGAGCAATCTTTGCTTTACTTGGGGTTATAAACGTATTTATTGTATTACAACCCCATAAATTTGCACGTCATTAATATAAGATTCAGACAACAGGAGAAATTTTTATGATAAAAAGCAAGAACGGTGGGGCTGCTATGCTGCGAACGGTGATAAACCATTCAGTGTTAAAATAACGTTCAATAATACCAAAGCAGCCATAATTGCCATTGCAACATATAAATTTTTAATTGATCGTTCCATACTAATATACCTGATGACCGAAGGCTCTAAAAAGCGCGAAGTAGACCCTATCTTACAAGTATCCTCAAGCTGGATTGGTAACTCATGTGCTGGGGTTTTCCCTTAAAAACCCTAGATTTGAATGATTTTCATGCAAGACACGCTTTAGCGATCCAATGTTTGTCTTAATTGTGGTGCAAGGTGCATCAAGAAGTCCCGATTTAGTGCAACCCAGATAATTAATGGTGCAATCATTGGCAGTAACAATGTCCCTACTTGATACCCAAGTGCAATGAGGTCGGCAGTTACAGGAGAGATGCTTTGTTGCGTTTGAAATGAGACACCAACATCAAAGGTCAAAGTTTTTAGCACACTAAATGTCATGCTGAAAACTTCAGTCGGCAACATTATGAGTATACCCCATAATAGATTCTGCCACTTGCGCGAGCTAGGTGTCGCCAATATCAAAGCTGCCAATAATGGCAAACTGTAGCTATAAATCAGTGGATTCAGGTGAAAACCCAAGACATCATCGTCCACTGGTGGAGACACAACAGCACCACTAACATCATGTCCAAAGTTAGATGCCAACACTAACATATGCCCATCTAACCGCAACCACATTAGCGCATCAGGTACTAACCACCCCAACAGTTTGCCAGTAATCAGCGTAACCGGTGCAAGGTGAAAACCTGCGGTCATGTACCAAATAAAGAATGTCAACGGAAAGAAAATCAAAACACCTAACATGAAGCGCTGCAAAGGTTTACCCATCATGCTATCGCCTCTGCTGGTTGTTGTGGCGGGGTGGTTTGCCCTGGCAAATAACGAATCCAAATCAAAAATACCACCAATGCATCCAACATGATCAAGGCTTGCCAAATATACAAGTGTGCCCAATCAAATAATGCTTGGCTCCATTGACCCAAGTAAAATAGGCTAATAATGCGCAACAAATTCATGCTTTGAATAGCGATGAAGCCCCAAAACAGCCCCGTAAGCTTGTAACGTAACGGCGCAGGAAAAGCGATAATAGCCGCCAGCAATACAATCATGGCCTCAACCCCATTACACCCTGGCTCAATCGACACGGCAAAACCGTTCAAGGTACTACGCACCACCTTACCCGTAGTTGCCACATTCGGGTCAAACGCTGACATCAGCCAACCACTTATATCGGCTAGCAAACTAGTCCAAGGAAGAATAATGGCTGCCTGCACGGGTTGGAGCATTTCAACCCCAAATAAAATGCCTTGCACTAATAGAAAAAACAGAAGGAAACGTAGCATAGCCCACTTTCTTTTAATTTTTATAGAAGCATCATTTTAACTGATATCTATATGGATGGGTAGCCCACCCTACCACTCAAACTTGGCGAATGGTGATGTTGCCAACTGTCGTTGATTTGTTACAAGTACCACAACGCTTGCGTGTAGCACATTCACTTTTCATGATGCAGTGCCCAACCCAAAATAAACCGACGCCACAAGCGATGCAGACAGAAACAAACATCCAATTGATGTCTTGATGACGTTGAAATTGGAGTAAAGCACCCATAACACCGATGCCCACTAGCAATAAAAAAGCCACCCATCTAGCAACACGCATGAAATAAAACACGACGGATTGTTCGCATTCCAAAGCTTTTGAATTAATGCATTTTGCTTGTTTTTTCATAATGTGGAACTCCCAATTTTAATTGGTCAAAATAACGTGTTTCCCCATCTCTATTGTTGTTGTGTTAGTCGCGTTATATTCTGCAATAATCGTACCACGGCTTCTACGGACTCTAACCTGTTTTCAGGAAACTTTGCCAATAAACCATTTATCAATGGCTGATAAGCAGACAACGCCTCCGGCAAGCGAGGAATGGGGGCAAGCGCATGTTTTTTCAAGAGTTCTGCCAAAGAACCTGACTCGTAAGGCTTATGACCAACCAATAACTCATACAGTATTACCCCTAGGGCATACAAGTCTGTGCGCTCATCGGGTGGGTCGCCTATAATCCGTTCAGGGCTAATATAGTAAGGTGTGCAATAAATTTCGTCTTCTCGCAGAAAACCGGCGGCAACTAGCAAACGTGTTTCCAAGCCAAAATCCAACAATGCTAGGGAATTATCAGCACGCACCAAGATATTAGAGGTTTTAAGGTCTTGGTGCAGCAGCCCAATACTGTGTATCACGCCCAGAGCCACCGCGATTTCCTCAAACCAAAACAATGCTTGTTGCAGAGAAGGCAATGGCATTTGTGCCAAGCATCGCCGCAATGTTTCGCCCTGCACATATTCCATGACCATATAAAGTGTACCGGACGACATACCTGCATCCAACGGCCTCACCAAGCCACGATGCGCTAACAAACTTAGGGCTTTACTTTCCATGAGAAATTCATCTACTAAGTCTGGAGCCAGCCCAGTCGCATCAAATTTAAAACGCTTGATAGCGACCGGCAATCCACTAGGACTATTTGCCAGCAAAATGATGGCGTTTTCGCTTTCATGCAATACGTTTAAATATTGATAGCCCGGCAACGCTAGCGGATACCGTTCCAACCCTCGGTGCTTCACGCAGCTATTCCTCTGTTTTGGCTCATCAGCCCTCGCTCATTATGATTTTTGACAAACATCTATCTTAAGAACAGTGTAGGACATTGATAAGCGATATGCCGTTCTACCTGATTGCAGCAGGGGAATCGCAGCCAAAATGAATTGACAAATTACCCTCCGCACTTGATAATTTCGCGCTTTTCTATGGGCAATTGCCTTAGATCCTTGCCTCACCGTTAGTGGGAGGCTGTTTAACCCGAAAGGAAATCGTCATGAGACACTATGAAATTGTCTTTCTGGTCCACCCGGATCAGAGCGAACAAGTACCTGCGATGGTAGAACGCTACCGTAGTATGGTGCAAGAAAGCGGTGGTGCTATCCATCGTTTGGAAGATTGGGGTCGTCGTCAACTGGCCTATCCCATCAACAAGCTGCATAAAGCACACTACGTGCTGATGAACATCGAATGTGGCGCGGAAACACTGGCTGAATTGGAAAGCATTTTCCGCTTCAACGACGCGGTTATCCGTAACGTCACCATGCGTATGGATGCGGCAGTCACTGAACCTTCTCCTTTGAGAAAAGACGGTGAAGCACGCCCAGCCAAGCGTATGCGTGAAGAAGTCCTGTCCGATGATGACGATTCATCTGACGACGAATAATTACGGTTGATCTGGAGATAGTTTATGTCACGTCAATTCCGCCGCAAAAAATACTGCCGTTTCACGGCTGAAGGCATCACCGAGATTGATTACAAAGATCTCGACATCCTGAAAAGTTTTATTACCGAAACCGGTAAAATCGTACCTAGCCGCATTACAGGTACTAAAGCGATTTATCAGCGTCAACTGGCAACCGCTATCAAGCGTGCGCGTTTCCTCGCGTTGCTGCCATACACTGATCAGCACAAGTAAAAGGTGAGTACGATGCAAATCATTCTTTTGAAAAAAGTGGAAAATCTCGGCACATTAGGTAGCGTTGTATCAGTGCGCCCTGGTTATGCCCGCAACTTCCTGATTCCGCAAGGCAAAGCCAAAATGGCGACCAAAGCCAATCTGGAAGCATTTGAAGCCCGCCGTGCTGAACTGGAAGCTGAAGCCGAAGCAATTTTAGCGGCTGCACAAGCGCGTCGCGACCAACTGTCCGACATGGTTCTGACCATCAAAGGCAAAGCGGGTAATGAAGGCAAATTGTTCGGTTCGGTTTCCAATATCGAAATCGCCGAGGCGATCCAAGCTGCTGGCATTGCGATTGAACGACGTGAAATCCGTATGCCGGATGGCGCAATCCGTCACTTAGGTGAATTTGAAATCGGCATTCACTTACACGCTGAAGTGGATACTGCCATCAAGGTTGTCGTTGAAGCAGAGTAATCGCTGATTCAATCATGTCTGATGCGATGCCCCGTAATGCTGGAAAGTGTTGCGGGGCATTTTTTTTAACGCTCAACGCCGATTTTCGTTAAACTGAGCCAATGGCAGACTCATACGAATCACTCAAAATCCCCCCTCACTCTATCGAAGCTGAACAATCTGTATTGGGCGGCTTATTGCTGAGTGGGTTAGCAAACGACAGTACCGCTTGGGATACCATCGCGGATAAAATCACCGAAGGCGATTTTTATCGACAAGACCACCGCCTGATTTTTCGCGCTATTGCCGATTTGGTGGAAGATAATAAACCACTTGATTTGGTCACGGTGTCCGAATGGCTAAAACAACGTAATGAACTGGAAAATGCTGGCGGGTTCGCTTACTTAGCAACCATGGCAAAAGATACCCCCAGTGCAGCCAACATTCGCGCATATGCTGAAATTGTGCGTGAAAAGTCGGTGCTGCGTCAGTTAATCAGCGTAGGAACAGGCATTGCTGATTCCGCCTTCACTGCACAAGGTCGGCCTAGCAAAGAGCTATTGGATGAAGCCGAACAAAAAGTCTTTAAAATCGCCGAGCAAGGAACCAAGCAAGGCCAGGTATTTAAGCCGCTAAAAGGGCTGTTGAAAGTGACGCTGGCGCATATCGAAGAGTTGAGCAAACTTGATAGCAATATCACTGGCGTTTCGACCGGCTATACACAGCTTGATGAAATGACCTCTGGCTTGCAAAAAGGTGACTTAATTATTGTGGCGGGTAGACCGTCCATGGGCAAATGCATTGTTACTGGTAGCCGCGTACTGGATCCGATCACGGGTCGATTGGAGATGATTGATGATTTGGTTGCCCAACAACAAGGCTCGTTGGCGACGCTAAATACACAGTTACGTTTGCAAGTCGCACAACCTTCGCAATATGTTGATGATGGTGTCAAACCTGTTTTCCGGGTACGCACTGCACTTGGACGTGAAATTACTACAACGCTGACGCATCCTTTTCTTACGATTGAAGGTTGGAAACCACTAGCTGAGATCAATGTCGGCAAACGGATTGCCGTACCGCGCATTTTGCCTTTTTTTGGGAAAGGTTCACTATCAGAACAGCGAACCAAACTTATTGCTTATTTCTTAACTGATGGCGGCTTAACACAGAGTTGCCCGCAATTTACCAATATTAACCCTCGAATCCGCCAAGATTTTATTACCGCACTCGATGATTTTCCGGGCGTGCAGTGGCGCTTGGAAGACAGCAAAGGGCAACGCACCCCCAGTATTCGGGTGGCAACCGATACTGCATTCCAACACACAGCAAGGCAGGATTTTGCCGCACGATTCAAACAACGCTTGCAAGAACTTTCTCTAAGTTTAAATGCATTAGCACGACAATTAGGCGTTGCTGTTGCAACGGTACACTATTGGTCAGTAGGTAAAGCCGTGCCTGCTGGGGAGATGTTCGGTGTTTTGTGTCGGGAACTCCAGGTAGAACCATCAGTATTGATGCCACATGGCAGTACTGCAACTACCCGTTCCGCACCAAACCCGATGACGGAATGGTTACAAACGTTGGGCTTGATGGGCAAGAATGCGCATGAGAAACGTATACCTGCGCCTGTTTATGAATTACCGCGTGCATTGATGGCGGTTTTCCTAAACCGAGCATTTGCGTGTGATGGCAGTGTCTATGTCCAAAACGGTATCCAAGCGGGCATTTCCTATAGTACGGTTAGCTATGCATTAGCGCGGGATATGCAGCATTTATTGGTACGTTTTGGCATTCTTGCCAAATTGCGCCATCGGCAAGTGCGGTATCAAGGCGAGTATCGCGCCGCTTATGAATTGCGTATTACACATCAACAACATGTGCGCCAATTTTTAGAAGAAATTGGCGTGTACGGTAAAGAAGAAGCCGTACAAAAAGCCTTGACGGTCAGCCAAGAAAAAACACCTAAAGTCATTTTAGATACGTTGCCAAACGAAACATGGGCAATGGTTGCAGACTGCAAAGGCGAGTTGACTTGGGCAGAATTAGCTCAACGCATGGGGCGTAAGCCCGGACATAATTTCCATGTGGGTAAGCGTGGCATAGGTCGTGAGTTATTGGCAGAAATGGCAGCCGCTTTATCATCCAAGACACTTGCTACGCTTGCCCATAGCGATCTTTACTGGGATGAAATTCAATCCATTGATTATTTAGGTAAACAGCAAGTCTATGATTTAAGCGTACCTGATACGCATAATTTTGTTGCTGATGATGTGCTAGTGCATAACACGACCTTCTCGATGAATATCGCCGAATACGCCGCCGCACACAAAAAACTTCCGACCGCTGTATTCAGCATGGAGATGCCTGCCGAACAGCTTACTTTGCGTCTGCTGTCTTCGATGGGGCGAGTTGACCAACATCGCATTCGGACTGGGAAACTGACTGACGAAGATTGGCCACGCATTGCTACCGCAGTCAAGATTTTCGCTGATGTTCCCATGTTCATTGATGACAGCCCCGCACTTTCCCCGACTGAAGTGCGTGCTCGTGCCCGTCGCCTGATGCGTGAACACGGGCAACTCGGCCTGATTGTATTGGACTACTTGCAATTAATGCAAACAGGTACCAGCTCTGATAACCGTACCGCTGAAATTTCCGAAATCTCCCGTGGTCTCAAGTCTTTGGCAAAAGAACTCGCCGTTCCGGTGATTGCACTGTCACAGCTCAACCGTAGCTTGGAACAGCGCCCAAATAAACGTCCAGTAATGTCAGATTTACGTGAATCGGGAGCAATTGAACAGGATGCTGACTTAATCATCTTTATCTACCGCGATGAAGTCTACAATCCCGAATCCCCCGACAAAGGAACCGCAGAAATTATTATCGCCAAGCAACGTAATGGCCCGATTGGGACTGCGCGTTTAACATTCCTCGGTAAATACACCCGTTTCGAGAATTTTACCCCTGACATTTATACCCCAGGATTTGAATAATTGGCATAAACCGCTACACTGCCCACATGAAACGATCTGCACGCGCCATTATTGATACCGCCGCCCTGCGGCATAACCTTGCCCGCTGCCGCGACGCTGCGCCTAATAGTTTGGCAATGGCAGTGATTAAAGCCAATGCTTACGGGCATAACATGCTTAAAACGGCTGAATCGCTGAGTAATGCCAATGGTTTTGCCGTATCGTGTCTGCAAGAAGCCGTAGAGTTGCGGCAAGCACGCTTTATCCATCCTATTTTAGTATTGCAGGGGTTTAGCAATCTGCAAGGCATGAAAGCCGCCGCAGAACACCGTTTTCGCGTGGTACTTCACGACCTTTCCCAACTTGAACTATTGGATAGTGCGCCGAGTTCGGTCAAATTAGACGTGGCGCTAAAACTCGATACCGGTATGCACCGCTTAGGCTTTCCCGTCGAACAAGCCCCTCACCTGTTCGAGCGTTTAAGTAAGCACCACAATGTCAAACCCACCCCTTGGTTAATGACCCACATGGCATGTGCCGATGAGTTGGATAATCCCAAAACCTCACAACAATTGGAAAGCTTTGCCAAATATACGACTGGCTTGCAAGCACCTCGCAGCGTGGGCAATTCCGCCAGCATCCTAGGGTGGCCGCAGACACATGTGAATTGGGTACGCCCCGGTATTATGCTGTACGGTTCATCACCATTCGTGAACGGTGATGCCAAACGTGACGGTTTGCAAGCCGTCATGACCTTGGTTGCACCACTGATTTCGATTCATACTATCCCCAAAGGTGAGAGCATAGGCTACGGCGCAAGCTGGACATGCCCAGAAGACACCCGCACCGGCGTAGTCGCAATTGGCTATGCAGACGGCTACCCGCGCCATGCGCCTACCGGCACACCTGTCTGGGTCAATGGTAAGCAAACCCGTATTTTAGGGCGGGTGTCGATGGATATGATTGTGATTGATTTAACGGCTATTGAAGCACGGGTGGGGGATCAAGTTGAATTGTGGGGTAAAAACCTTTCAGTTGATCGTGTTGCACAAGCAGCCGGAACCATCAGTTATGAACTCCTTTGCAATGCAGGTAATCTCTGCAAGCATGAATATCTTTAATGAAATAAATCTTTTCTTGCTGCTGATAATTACATAAATATTTGCTATCCTATTTTTTGTTCAAATTAATCTAAATCATGGATGGGCTTAGCATGACAACAGCAAGATACACCGTCAAAGGTGGTCATCGCGAACAAATGAAACGTGAACTGATCGGACTAGTCATTGGTACAACCTTATTGATGACTGGAATGGCCTTCCTCTTTTCTCAAAATATCGGCGCAACAAATAATGACAGTGGTGTGCCGAACGTAACAGCTAGCAAGCCTGATACCACACCACCGACGTCAGAAGTAACGAAACCTGTTGCGACACCAACTTTAGCGGCATTAGACGTCACCCCACACGATACGACCAAAATCATACCTGATGCCGCTCCTGCTCCAGCCATCGCAGAAATCAAAGCAACAGCGTTAAACGTAGCGGAAATCACCCCCAACGCCAAAGCTGATGAGAAAGTTGAAGAAATTACACCCGAAGCTAAGTCTGATGAAACTACTGTTCCCCCTGCTGAGGTGAGTACCGGTTGGATTTATGCCGGACAATTTGCTAACGGCAAATGGTCAGAGGCAGGTTTAAAAATTGGCGCTGAGCTACCGATAAACAGCAAGAAATATGCCTTGAGCTGGGGTGCAACCGTGCGTGAACACCCTCCCCGCAACTCAGGCAGCAACAAACTCGGCAAAACCCTCGGTAATCTTACTACTGGACAAGAAATTGAGATTATCCAAGTCAAAAAATCGGGTAGCAAAGGCCATGTTTGGCTGGAAATTAAATACCCGCAATAGCCAGCTCTGATACGTATGGTGCTAGACTTGCAACTATTCCTAAGTTGCTGTTGTCTACAAACGCATCATGATTTTAAGTATCCGAACCAAACTATTTATTGCCATTTTCTTAGCCTGCCTGCTAATTGCTGGCGGGCTGGCAGGTATGTTGCAATATCGGCTAAACCGCAGTTTCTTAGACTACCTGAATGAACAAGAAAATCGCTCCCTAGGCCAACTGGAAAATCGCTTAGTCGAGGTCTACGAAGTGCGAGGTAGTTGGGAAGAACTCGAACAAAATCCTCAACTGTGGATCTCCATTCTCGATTCTGCTGTGCGCAGCAGTTTTTTACGTATCAACGACAATGAACCGAGGAGAGCACCGCCCCCGCCCCCCATAAGACCGCCTGTTCGCCCTAATCAAGATCCGGCAATGGGTGATATGCCCCCGCCGCGTGCCCACCTTGCACAGCGCATGGAACGTTTCACCGGACGTATAGTGCTATTAGATGCTCAACGTGAAGTCGTCAAAGGCAGCCTTCGCATGGGTATTCCCGACAACTTACTAGAACTCAAATCTGCAAATACAACCATTGGTTATCTCGGCATGTACCCGCGTCAACGGGTGACAGAGAAAGTGGACGTGGACTTTGCCGAACGCCTGCAACGTACTTTGTGGTTAGTGGTACTCTTGCTGGCATTTCCCATGGCTGGCTTACTCTCATTTTTATTGGCACGGCATTTAGGCAAACCCATCCAAGCATTACGTAACGGCACACGCCAACTGACCGATGGGAATTACAGTTTGAGAATGCCTTCCCAAGGGCGTGATGAACTAGGCTTATTGACACGGGATTTCAACCAACTGGCCGAGCGCTTACAACAGAACGAAGCCTCCCGCAAGCAGTGGATTGCCGATATAGCACACGAATTGCGTACCCCCTTAGCCATTTTGCGCGGAGAAATTGAAGCCCTACAAGACGGCATTAATCAACCGGATGTAACCACCTTGGCATCATTGCATCAAGAAGTTAGCCATTTACAGCGTTTAGTCAGCGACCTGTATGACCTTTCCATGTCAGATAGCGGAGCACTCAGTTACCGTAAAGAAACGGTAAATCTCATCACTTTGTTACAGGAAACCCTCGCATTACACAGCACAACATTACAAGAACAAGGCTTACAAATGCAGGCGACAGGGCTACATCAGCACCCCGTATTGATTCAAGGTGACCCACAACGCTTGCAGCAATTATTCAAGAACCTGCTAGAAAACAGCTTACGTTACACCGACAAACCGGGACAATTACAGATCCATACGCAGATACAGGCTGGCTGGGTGGATATTCTGTTTGAAGATTCGTCACCAGATGTGCCTGATGACGCCTTACCACACTTGTTTGAACGCTTATTTCGCGTCGAAAGCTCACGCAATCGCGCAACCGGTGGCGCAGGTATTGGTTTAAGCATTTGCCGCAACATCGTGGATGCTCACGGGGGAACCATTAGTGCAGCGCATTCAGCACTGGGTGGGCTACAAATCCGTATCCACTTGCCCTTGCAACAGTAACGGACAGACGCATGGAACACATCCTGATTGTTGAAGACGAACCCAAAATTGCTGATTTACTGCAAAAATACCTGCAAAATGCCAATTACCATACACACTGGCTAAACACTGGCTTGGGGGTTGGTGAGTGGGTACGCCAAACCCAACCCAACCTTATCTTGCTGGACTTGATGCTACCGGGTAAAGATGGCCTAGAAGTGTGCAAGGAAATTCGTCAATTTTCCCCCATCCCCATCATTATGCTCACCGCACGTGCAGAAGAAATCGACCGTTTACTCGGATTGGAACTTGGCGCAGATGACTACATTTGCAAACCTTTTAGCCCGCGTGAAGTGGTTGCACGTGTGAAAGCGGTGTTGCGGCGCGTACCGCTCATCGCCGCCGATCAAACTCAACATCCTCCCTCCCCTAATGCACGCTTATTGGAACTTGATCGTGATCGTTTACTGGTCAGAGCAGGTGAACATGAAGCGCTCCTGACGCTGGTAGAGTTCGAGTTACTCGCCACCTTAAAACAACAGCCCGGCAGAATCTTCGGTCGTGACCAACTGATGACCAAGGTATACACCGACAACCGTATTGTATCTGACCGTACTATCGACAGTCATATCAAAAAACTACGCAAAAAACTGTCTGAAATCTTGCCGGATCAGGAACTGATTCACTCCGTATACTCGGTTGGCTACAAGTTCGAAGCGTAGATTCCTCTGCACACTTCCTCATTGTTTGCACAATTGCAGCAAATTTCGTGCGCAATCTGCGCGTAGCATGTCCCTCATCAACCAAGTTACACAAGAGGAACACAACATGAAAAAAGCATTAATTGCAACAGCATTGATTGGCGTAATGGGCATGTCCGTTGCACTTGCTGACCACGGTTTCGGTGGTGGCAAAGGCGTTTGCGGCGGCAAAGCAGGGCATGGTGGCTTTGGCGGACGTAGTGCGATGATGGGCGAAATGTTGACTGAAAAGCTGAAGTTAAATGACGCACAAAAAGCTCAACTTGAGACCATCAAACAAGAACAAAGCGCCAAAATGGAAACACTGCGCACCCAAATGCAAGAGCAAATGAAAGCACTGCATACCGAAAACGAAGCTAAAATTGCCGCCATTCTGACACCAGAACAAGCTACAACTTTTAAGCAAATGCAAGATGAACGTCAAAAACGTCAACAAGAGCGCTTAGAATCCGTCAAAAAGCGTCTTGAAAACAACACGTTCTAAACAACTCAAAACAATTAACAATAGGAAACACTACTCATGAAAAAAGCATTAATCATTACTTCGCTGGTTGCCATGTTAGGCGCATCTGCTGTTATGGCTGATTACGGTTTTGGCGGCGGCAAAGGCATGGATCGCATGAAAACATTCCTTGGCTTAAGTGACACGCAAGCCGCACAAGTAGACAGTATCATGCAAGAACAACACGCCAGAATGCAGGCATTACATGATGAAACCAATCAACGTATTCAGGCATTGCTGACACCTGATCAAGCCGCCAAATTCCAACAAATGGAACAGCAACGCGGTGAACGCAAAGGCAATCGCATGGGGGGTGCTCCTCAAGGTAATATGCAACCACCTGCCGCCAATAATTGGGGCAGTTTTTAAGCTGATTTGATTTTCGCGTCTGGTATTATTTGAGTCATATTTCACCTCGCTTAGGGCAGTCTATCGACTGCCCATTTTTTTGCTCCTGAAAAAATTTATTTATTATAATAATTTATAACATAAATTGAATTAAACAAAATTGTTAAAGATTTGATGAATGGTCACGTGCTGCCGATAAAATCAGGTTAAAAAAATCTGTCTATTTGAAAAAGTTGACTAGAATTAGCGTAAAGCATTTCAGAGTAAGCAACAGGGAAGGTGAATAAGTACTTAGGCATAAGTTACTCGGAACTTTGCAATCGTAACCGATTGATTTGTAAGGGGTGGTTTTTCCGAAAAACTTTTGCATGAGTACTTATGTTGGACAATACTTCGGATAATGATGACCTGACACCGATGCAAGAATACATGATTGCCGGTGGGGTAATCCTAATGTTTGGGTTGCTTTATTGGTTTTTGAATCATAGCGAAAGTGACGACACTGCGTTGATGTCCGCTAATACGTCAGCACCTCAAGTGGTAATGATGGCAGCGGAGCAAACACCTGTTGAAACAGCGACGGCAGACATCAATGACGCAAACGTAGTGATGGATTCAACAAAAACTGACAGTGGCAACGCTGCGTTAACCGTTAAATCAGCACAAGAATTGACTCAAAACACCCCAGAACCCGTGCCAAATGTACCTGTAGCACCTGCTCTCATCACCACTACTGCACCCAAAATAGCCACATTGGAAGCTGGCCCTGTTGGCTCCGCGAGTTCCAATACTATCACCAGCACACCAGTCACTCCGGTAGCACCACAACCCACGCTATATACACTTCCTGACGGTCGTCAGATCGACATAGCGCCCAGCCATTTTGGGTTGGCGTTCCGTGATGCGATTGCAAAACGTGAAGTTGATAAGCCGATTATTTTCGACGAAATTAAATTCGATTCTGGCTCTAGCAAACCGAATTATCAATCTACCACGCAAATTCAGCAGGTGGTGGCATTACTGAACGCGCACCCCGACATCAAATTATTGATTCGTGGGCATACCGATGAGGTAGGTGCTGCCAAAGATAATACAGAGCTATCGTTAATTCGCGCCAACGAAGTAGGAGTTGCCTTAGTGCAAGCAGGCATTGACCGCAAACGTTTACGCATTATGGGCATGGGAAGTTCAGAACCCATCAGTATTGATAATACCAATGAGGCACGTGAGCGCAACCGGCGCATTGATGCCTTAATTCTTAAATAATCGAAATAGTTACACAGTAAACCCATTTAATTGACAGGAGTAATCACTATGGATGGACTTTCATCATCTCTCACTAACATATTAGGGGAACTGGCTTCCGGCAAACTAGGACATGCTTTGATTGGCTTGGCAATCTTGATTGTAGGGCTGATTGTGGTCAGCTTTATTGCAGGCTTCATCAAGCGTATGTTGGGAAAAGTAGGTTTCTTGGAACGCACTAAATTAGCTAAGCCACTGGCTTCCTTAATCAAAGCTTTGCTGACCATTTTTGTCTTAATGGCGGTCTTACAGCACTTTGGGTTAACGGATGTGTTAGCACCGCTGAAAACCATGCTGAATAAGTTCCTGGCAGCTATCCCCAATATTATCGGTGCAGGTGTCATTGGTTATGCTGGCTGGGTCATTGCAAAGATTGTTTCAGAACTAACCGCCGTTGCACTTGGTAAAGTTGATCGTCAATTGGCCCTTAAAATGGGTGACCAAAGCACGCAAGGCATGAAGATCTCCAAAATTGGCAGTTCTTTCATTTTTGCTGCCATCTTAATCCCTATCGCGGTAAGCGCCTTAGGGGTATTAAATATTCCTTCCATTACTCAACCTGCTTCTGACATGCTGAATAAGCTACTAGCGGCTATTCCAAATATTATTGGTGCAGGTATTATCCTAGCGGTAACCTATTTTGTTGCTAAGTTTGTGGTATCCATGCTAACCAGTGTCTTGGATGGCATCAATATCAACGGTATGCCACAAAAATTGGGGTTGACCGGCGTCTTTAATGACTCATTCACACCGACTAAATTAGTTAGCAATGTCATTATGTTCTTTGCCATGTTGACGGCTGCGACGGCAGCAGTGAATACCTTGGGTATTGAAATCATTTCCAATATCTTTGCAAAAGTGTTGGAGTTTGGTGGCGGTATTCTGGTCGGGGGCGTTATTCTGCTGGTTGGTTATTTCCTAAGTACTTTGGCGTATAACAAACTGAGTCAATATGGCAGTTCTGGCATCGCCAGCATTGCCCGTTTCGCTATTTTAGGCTTGGTGTTGGCAATGGGGCTGCGGGCAATGGGATTGGCAGATAATATCGTGAATATGGCATTTGGTTTCACGTTGGGTGCAGTAGCGATTGCAGCAGCTTTAGCCTTTGGTTTAGGCGGGCGTGAAGCCGCTAAACGCATTGCCAATGGCTGGGCTGACAAAATCAAGTAATGCTGATTGGGTTAATGCCCATAATACCCAAAATAAAGGGGAGTGTATGACACATTCCCCTTTTCTATCACGCTAATAATGCCGCTACTTTCTTTCGATCTGCTCGCTTCATTGCTTTCCCTGTAACCGGGCTAATCGGCGTACTCGCAAATCGGTCATCATGTGGGAATACCATCAATTCCACCTCCACATCATCCACGTAAAAGCGTAGCAACGGAAAATATTCCTGCTTTTTATTCCCTAAACGCGTGCGACGTTCGTGAACCTGGAATGGAATATGCTGATCTTCTAGAAAAAACATCACCTCTTCTACGCCATCGGCTGATAAATACAGGGTCACAGCGGAGTGTGGGCTAGACGTTCCTTCTAAAGCTGCTCCCGTCAAATAGGGGTTGTAGGCTTGCAGGAAATCCATGGCTTCTAAGGCAACCTCACGGTGATGCCGCAACACAGCAGGTTGAGTATCTGCATCGAATAACTGAATGCGCTGGTGAATCGCTGCCTCGATTTCTTCATTGGTAGGCTGAGCGCTACCATGTGCTGAAACCCCCAGTTGCTCGGCTGCCCGCAACTTAGCCAAACGATAGTCACGCATCCCCTCCTCATAAATCAGACGGGCTGCTTCCTCTGCTACCCAATGGCGTACTTCATCGCGGGTATTACGCATCAGAACAATTGCTCAGGAATTTCGACCCGTTCAGGTGTACGTTGTGGTGCTGGTGCTCGTGGTGCTGAGCCACTGGTCGGAGCTACCTGACGTGGTGCAATATCTCGCTCGCTTTTGTACTGAAAGCCAACCCCTGAATTTTCCGCACGAGCAGTACTGCGACGGCGCGGTTTATCTTCAGTATTCAGATCTAAATCAGCCTCTTTAAGATCAACTGGCTTTTCCCATTCTTTAGACGGCTCACCTTTAAGCACACGATGCATAAAATCAATCCACATGGGCAAAGCCACATTAGTAGCAGTTTCACCCTCGCCTAATTTAGACATATCATCGAAACCAACCCAAGCAACAGTTACCACATTAGGGGAAAAACCACAGAACCATGCATCTTTTTGATCATTCGTTGTACCGGTTTTACCCGCAATATCTTTACGATTTAAGCTACGCCCCGCACGGGCGGCAGTGCCAGACTGGGTAACATCTTGCATCATGCTAACAATCTGATAATGCGTTCTATTGTCCAGAATACGTTTAGCCGCAGGGTAAGCCCCATTCTCACCGATTTTCGGACGCTCAACCGCCGCAGTCTCCCAAATGGGTTTATCCGATGCTACAGAATCCACGCTTTTCTTATCCGACTTATCCGCGCCTGCTGTGTTTTTACCATCCTTGCCTTCATAAGCATCGGCTGGCTGATCAGTCTGCTTTTCAATAACACACACATCTGTCTCACCCGCACAAACCCTAGGCGAGGTCTCTTCAAACAACACTTTATGATTACGGTCTTCAATCTTGGTAATAAAGTAACTATCGACTTTGTAACCACCATTCGCAAACACGGCATAAGCCGTCGCCATTTCCATCGGCGTCGTCATGGCTGTTCCCAGCGCAAGGGTTAAATTAGGCGGCAAATTTTCTCTGGGAAACCCAAACTCGGTGGCAAAATCAATCGCGTAATTCACGCCAATGCTACGCAATAAACGGATCGAAACCAGATTACGGGATTTCGACAATGCCTCCCGCAAAGTCGTAGGGCCGATGTACCTCCCCCCAAAGTTTTCTGGCTTCCATGTACTGCCCGGAATATCAATTGGTGCATCATTCACAATACTGGCTGGCGTGAAACCTTTCGCCAAAGCAGCCGCATACACAATAGGTTTAAAACTAGAACCGGGTTGACGCATGGCTTGCGTAGCACGGTTGAATTTAGAATGTTGGAAATCAAATCCGCCCATGACAGCACGTACCGCACCATCACTAGGATCCAATGAGACTAAAGCCCCCCCTACCGTCGGCACTTGGGAAAGCACCCACGTATTTTTTTCTTTATCGGTCTGACGAACCCGAACCACATCCCCAGCCTTCAACACATCACTGACACGTTTAGGTGCAGCCCCTCGACGGTCTTCGCTTTTGAATTCACGCGCCCATTTGACGGCTTCGAATGTCAAGGTCACGCGAGTTTCACCCACCAATAACTCCGCCGCGCTAGCATCTGCTGTTAACACCAATGCAGGATACAACTCCCCTAATACGGGGTAGGAAGAGAGCTTGTCACGCATCTCATCTTCTGTTTTCAAATCACTGAGCACGAGTTTGTCTTCTGGCCCACGATAACCGTGGCGTTGGTCATACGCTAACAATGATTTACGTAATGACTCGGCGGCTTCTTTCTGAATGTCGGAATTTAGTGTGGTGTAGACATGGTAACCTTGGGTATACGCATTTTCTTCACCAAAGCGTTTTACAATATCAGCGCGTACCATTTCAGCCAGATAAGGCGCATCAGCATCAAGCTCTGTTTTATGCCGTTTAGCGGTATTCGGTTCATTTAACGCGGTCTGATATTCAAGTGGAGTAATGTGCTGCAACTCCAGCATCCGCTTGAGAATGTAATTGCGGCGGATCATGGCACGCTCAGGGTTGGCCAATGGGTTATAACGCGAAGGTGCTTTAGGCAAACCCGCAATCATGGCACTTTGTGCTAACGTCAACTCATCTAAAGTTTTGCCGTAATACGTTTCCGCAGCAGAAGCAATACCATAAGCCCGGTTACCTAAGTAAATTTTGTTAAGGTACAGCTCAAGAATTTGGCTTTTACTCAGCGTCTGTTCCATTTTAATGGCTAATAAGGTCTCCTTGAGCTTACGCTCAAGATTTTTCCCAGAATCTAGGAAGGAGTTTCGCGCCAGTTGCATAGTAATCGTGCTCGCCCCCTGACTAGCGGAACCCGTCGATGCCACACTACGCAGCGCACGTAGCACGCCTTTTATGTCAACCCCTTGGTGGTCGTAAAATCGAGCATCCTCAATATCTAAAAAGGCCAACTTCAACTTTTCGGGTACGTCTCCCAGCTTAACAGGACGACTACGATGTTCGCCGTATTCCGCCAACAATTCACCATCACGGGTATAGATACGCAAAGGCACTTGGATGTCGATCTTGCGTAACTCTGCCTCATCGGGTAACTGGGGGGAATAGTGGGAATATAGGGCAAACAATCCCAACGCCCCTAATGTAAGGAGCGCAAAAAAAGCACCTAAAACAAGCTGAAAAAACTTATAGATGAACCGCATGACTACATTGGACTTTTATTCATTTACGCACGGCTCCCGTTTATCTGAAAGCACGCCACCCAAGACGGGCAGAGTAGACTATTTTGGGATTCGACGCTACCATTGACTTGAAAATAATTAAAAGACACGTCACACAACGTTTAATAATAACAATAACTTCGGAATTGCCTGTGTTTTCAATATATCCTCGTAAAGAAAGCTTACTCGGTCTGGACATCAGCTCTTCCGCCATAAAACTGGTGGAAATGACCCGCAAGGGACGTGACTACCGAATCGAAAGTTACTCCGTCGCCCCCCTGCCGGAGGGTGTCGCCAATGAAAAAGACATTGTGGAACCGGAACCAGTGGGAGAAGCCATCCGCAAAGCTTTGCGTGATAGCCGTTCCAAACTGAAGCATTGTGCCTTGGCCATTCCCACCTCCATGGCGATTAGCAAAATCATTGCCATGCCAGCCTCTATTCCTCAAGCGGAGTTGGAAGCACAAATGTCAATGGAGGCCGAGCAACACATCCCCTACCCTATGAACGAGGTCAATTACGACTTTGAAATTCTAGGCCCTTCCGCCAATTCACCAGAAACAGTCGACGTATTGTTAGCGGCAACACGCTCTGAAAAT
This sequence comes from Thiothrix caldifontis, assembly GCF_900107695.1. Taxonomy (GTDB): domain Bacteria; phylum Pseudomonadota; class Gammaproteobacteria; order Thiotrichales; family Thiotrichaceae; genus Thiothrix; species Thiothrix caldifontis. The sequence continues at coordinate 59,581 of NZ_FNQP01000014.1, forward strand.
GTCGAAGTTCGGGTAGCGGCTGCCGAAATGGCTGGCCTAACCGTGGATATTGTCGATACAGAAACCCACGCGCTGGAAAAAGTGCTGCGCCATTTAACCAACGAATTAGAGCAAAACGACTCGTTAGCCATTGTCGATTTTGGCGCAACCATGACCGGCATTAGTGTATTCGAGCGTAGCCGCCTAACGTTTTCTCGCGAACAAACTTTCGGCGGGCGACAATTAACCGAAGAAATCATGCACCGCTATGGCCTCACTTGGCAGGAAGCAGGCTTAGCAAAAAAAGAAGGCAACTTACCGGAAAACTACGTTTCAGAAGTGTTAGAACCCTTCAAAGACAGCATGGTACGCCAATTACACCGTTTCCTTCAGTTTTATTACGCGTCCAGTCAGAGAGACAGTGTATCGCAAATTCTCATTTGCGGCGGCTGCGCTCGCATTCCCGGTGTCGATGAACAAATCCAGTCCACTATCGGGATTCCGGTAAGGGTCATAAACCCTTTCACACGGGTTGCCCTAGGCTCACGTGTCAGTCCGGTTAGATTTACCAATGACATGCAAGCCTTGCTTATTGCAGCCGGTCTATCACTGCGAGGGTTAGAATAATGGCTGGTCTAAACCTCCTGCCTTGGCGGGAAAAAGCGCGTGAAGAAAAGAAAAAGCAGTTTTTCACTCTTGTAGGAGGCAGTGCAGCACTAGCCGCTGGGATTGTCTTTGGCGCACACCAATACATGCAATACGCTATCGGTTATCAAGAGCAACGCAACCAATTTTTGAGCACTGAAATTGCTGAGCTGGATAAACAAATCAAGGAAATTGAGGCACTAGATGCCACCCGACAAGCCTTATTAGATAGAATGCAAGTGATTGAAGACCTGCAAAGTACCCGCCCGGCGATCGTGCACCTATTTGATGAAATGGTAAATGCGCTTCCCAAGGGCATGTACTTACTCCATCTGAAGCAAGAAGCCACCAAGGTACAACTTGAAGGTAAAGCAGAGTCCTATGCACGTGTTTCCAGCTACATGAACCGCTTGGATGCCTCTCCTTGGTTAAGTTCATCTAACTTAAATGTCATTTCCACTCAAAAAGATGCAACCGATGAGGAAATGGTACTGCGTGACTTTAAATTGGATGTCACCCAATTGCTACGTCAAACTCAGGAGGATGCTAACGCCGACAAAACCACACTACAAAAGGGTAGCACGCCTCCCAACGTGAAAAAGCCCGCTAAAACGCAGGAGGATGGCAAATGAATCTACATGAGTTGAATAATTTAGCGGACGATCCTGGTAGTGTCTCTTGGTCAATCAAGTCAGTAGCGCTCGTCCTCATCATGCTGATTATTTTGTTATTGGGCTACCAACTCATCATCGTTGATGAGCTAGATGCACTGACGAATGTAGAAACCAAGGAGCAGCAATTACGCGCTGATTTGGAAACCAAGCAAAAACGTGCCAGCCAGCTTCCACAATACAAAGCTCAAATGGAAGAAATGCAACGTTCTTTCAGTATTTTATTACGTCAACTACCTAGTGATACTGAAATCCCCGGATTGATTCTGGATATTTCTGAAAAAGGCTTATCTAATGGTCTGGAATTAGAGAGATTTGAGCCACAAAATGAAGTGCAAATGGAGTTTTATGCCGAGAAGCCCATCAAAATCATCGCCAAAGGTTCATACCGTGAACTAGCGACCTTTGTCAGTGATATTTCTGGCCTGTCGCGTATTGTGACCATCAACAATATCGACCTCAAGCCAGAAGAGAACAGCGGACGGCTGCGTTTAGAAGCCACACTCAAAACCTATCGCTACTTAGAAGAGGATAGCGGCGATGCTCCGACTAAAGCGAACGACAAAGTAGCCAGCAGCAATAAGGGGAAAAAAGGATGAAACTGATTGCCCCCCATTTCCTCACACACAGCGTAAAGTTATTGGTAGGTTTGAGCTTGTTAGCATCCCTAACAGCCTGTAACAATGACATGAGTGATTTGGAACAATACGTACAAAATGTTAAAGAAAAACCGGCCAGCCCCATTGACCCGATTCCCGAAATCAAACCCTATGTGCGTTTCATTTACCCTGGACACGAATTGGATCCGTTTGACTCCAAGATTCTTGCACCCGATACCGTGGCAGACCCCGGCAATGCCATTATGCCAGACCCAACTCGAGTACCCGAATTTCTGGAAAGCTTCCCTCTGGATAGCCTACGCATGGTGGGTACGCTCAACCAGAATGGCGCATTGTGGGCGCTTATTCGCATTCCAGATGGTGCTATTCACCGCGCCCGCCTAGGCAATTACCTCGGTAAAAATCACGGCAAGATCAATAAAGTTGAAGAAACCAAAGTGATTGTTCAGGAAATTGTGGAAAATGGTTTTGGTGGTTTCAAAGAACGGGAAAATGCCATCGCCCTCTCTGACCTTAAAGATGTAAAAAAATAATACACAGGACTAGCAACAAAATGAAAACAATAAAGCAAAGTGTTGCTTTGGCAATTCTCATGGCCTGCACCCCTGCCAGCAGCTTGGTTTTAGCAGCCGATAAGCAACTGCAAAATATTACAGCACATGCAGCAGGGAATAAGACAGAAATCCAATTGCAATTCAGCTCCCCAGTAGAATTGCCAAAAGGTTTTCTCATGGAAAATCCTTCACGGCTAGTCTTTGATTTTCCCGCTACCGAAGTTGCGCCCAATACCCGCAGCAAAGCGATTAATTTAGGGCAAGTGCAAACCATTGATGCTGCGAATAACAAAGGCAAAGCACGGGTAGTCGTGCATTTAAATGGGTTGGTTGACCATACCGTCGAATCACGTGGTAACACTGTTGTCATGTTGTTTGACAATGCAGGTAACAAACATGATCAAAAAACACCTGCGCCAACGATGCAACGTAGTGGTAAAGCAGCTCCTGATAGCCTTACCCCGCCCACCTTTGAGATCCCACCGCAACCACAAACGCCTGCGAAATCTCCTACCGTGGAGACGCAAAATCTTGCGTCTCTACCGCCAGCCAACAAAGCTTTGCCGTTGCCAGAATTGCCTATTCCTCAGGCATTACCAACCGATTACGCATGGTATACACCACCCAATACAACAGCACCGGTAACAACTCCCGCACCCGCGCCAGTCAATAAAACCGTAGTCACTGCCCCCAAACCGGCAACGGCTCCTGTTGTAGCCAAACCAGTAATGGCAAAGGCTCCAACGGCTGCGCCATTACCACCTGTTCAAGCCCCTACACTGGTTAATGCTGCGTCACAATTGCAAGGTGTTGACTTCCGGCGTGAACCTGACGGTGGCGGACGTGTCATCATTAACCTACCCTCAGCCAATACCCAAGTTAGCGACAGTAAAAGCGGCAACACCATCACCGTTACATTAGCTGATGTTGATGTCCCCAGCGATCTGCAAAAGCGCATGGATGTCATGGATTTTGGTACGCCCGTCAGCGGTATTGACGTAACACAACGTAATGACGGTGCTCGCATTCGCATTGCTAATCACGAAGGGTTTGAACACCGCATCAAGCGTAATGGCAATGAGTACATCGTTTACATCGACAAACTCAAAGTGTCAGCAGAGGAAAAATTAGCTGGAGAGCAGAAAAAGAAAAACTTTACAGGTGAAAAACTCTCGCTCAACTTCCAAGACATCGAAGTACGTGCCGTCTTGCAATTGCTAGCCGACTTCACCGACAAAAACATCGTGGTCAGCGACACCGTGGCAGGAAATATTACTGTACGCCTCAAAGACGTACCTTGGGATCAGGCCCTCGACATCGTACTCGAATCCAAAAACCTAGCGATGCGCGAAAACGGCAATGTCATTTGGGTCGCCCCCGCCGCAGAACTGACCGCAAAAGAACAGCAGGAACTACAATCCATTAAGGCGAAGCAAGAGCTAGAACCTTTGGTGACAGAATACATTGCCATCAACTTTGCCAAAGCCACTGAACTTTCTGCTTTAATCGAAAAATCTCAAGGTGAAGATAAACAATCGCTGTTATCTCCACGCGGCAAAGTATCGGTAGATGAACGCACCAACACACTACTCGTACAAGACACTGCCACTCAGGTAAAAGCCATCCGCGATTTGGTTAAAGCACTGGACGTTCCAGTGGAACAAGTTCTGATCGAATCACGTATTGTGATTGCCAACGATACTTTTGGCAAAGAACTAGGCGCACGCTTTGGCGTTACGCCAACATGGATTAATAAAGATACCATCGGGATCGGCACAGGCCACCTCGGCTCCGGTACCGATGACTATTGGGAAAGTGCCACCAAAGCGCTTGCCGATACAACGGGTGAAAGCACCATCACCATTCCCGGTCTCAGTGACCGTCTCAGTGTCAACTTACCGGTGACAGGTGCTATCGGCAGCTATGGCTTCTCAATTCTCAGCAAAGACTTCTTGGTTGACCTAGAACTTTCCGCCTCACAAGCGGAAAGTAAAAGTGAAACCATCTCCAGCCCACGGGTTATTACTTCCAACCAGACCAAAGCACTCATCGAACAAGGTGTGGAAATTCCTTACTTGCAAGCATCTTCCAGTGGTGCTGCTAACGTCGCGTTCAAAAAAGCTGTACTCAGCCTCGAAGTCACGCCACAAATCACCCCGGATGAGCATATTTCAATGGACTTGAAAGTCAATCAGGATACTGTTGGTCAAATTTTCTCTGGTGTGCCTAGCATCAACACCCGCGAAGTCCAAACCAAAGTGTTGGTAGAAAATGGTCAAACGGTAGTACTCGGTGGTGTCCATGAAGAAGAAAGCCTCAGCGGCACAACCAAGGTTCCAGTCTTGGGTGATGTACCCGTGTTAGGGCGATTGTTCCGCACCGACAATAACAGCAACAAGAATCGTGAACTGCTAATCTTCGTCACCCCGAAAATTGTGGATGGTAAATCGTAACCTTACCTCACAAGCTGCTTGATTCCCGCGCTCAGTGCTGGCATAAATCCCACATGCAGAACAGTATCATTCTGGTGGGATTGATGGGCGCGGGAAAATCCACCATAGGTAGACAACTTGCGCGAAAACTTAACTTAACGTTCTACGACTCTGACAAGGTGATCGAGGAACGTACTGGCGTCAGTATCCCCACCATCTTTGAAGTTGAAGGGGAGGCTGGCTTTCGTGAGCGCGAGGAACAAGTCATCGCCGATCTCACCACCTTGCCCAACATCTTACTAGCTACCGGTGGCGGTAGCATTCTGCGCGAAACCAACCGACAGCGAATCAAGGAAGCAGGGTGCGTTATTTACCTGAAAGCCTCCGCCGACCAACTTTTTCAACGCATCAAGCAGGATCGTAGCCGCCCCTTGATGCAAACCGAAAACCCATTGCAAACCTTACGCAACTTGCTAAAAGCCCGCGAGCCTTATTATCTGGAAGTCGCCGATCTGGTTGTGCCAACAGGCAAACAGAAAGTGAACGTCATCCTGCGCGAAATTCATACTAAACTCAAACAACTACAGGATGTTGCCCATGCAAACTCTCCATCTTGACCTTGGCGACCGCAGCTACCCAATTCACATTGGGCAGGGTTTACTGCAACAAGCCGAGCTGATCACACCCCATATTCGTGGCAAAAGTGCTGTCGTCGTGTCCAACAGCACGGTTGCGCCGCTGTATTTGGAAACCACACAGCGCTTACTGAGCGGCCTGAAACACTCCGCCGTGATTTTACCCGATGGTGAAGAATACAAAAATCTCGATGTTCTCAACCAGATTTACACGCACCTGCTAGAACACAAAGCTGACCGCAAAACCACACTGATTGCGTTAGGTGGCGGTGTCGTGGGTGATATGACTGGCTATGCCGCAGCCAGCTATCAACGTGGGGTCAATTTCATTCAGATTCCCACCACTTTACTGGCAATGGTTGATTCTTCAGTTGGTGGCAAAACGGGAGTCAATCACCCACTAGGCAAGAACATGATCGGTGCATTCCACCAACCGCAATGCGTGCTGATCGACACCGATAGCTTGAATACCTTGGCAGATCGCGAACTCAGCGCAGGGATAGCTGAAGTAGTAAAATACGGTCTGATTCGTGATCCAGCATTCCTGCAATGGCTGGATGCCAATATGGATAAATTGCTATCACGTGACCCCGCAGCCCTCACCTATGCGATTTTCCGCTCCTGCGAACACAAAGCAGAAGTCGTGGCAGCCGATGAGCGCGAATCAGGGCAACGCGCCCTGCTAAATTTAGGGCATACTTTCGGGCACGCGATTGAAGCCGCAATGGGTTATGGCAACTGGTTACACGGTGAAGCGGTAGCGACTGGCATGGTGATGGCAGCCGAACTTTCACAGCAAATGGGCTGGTTATCACTGGATGACGTGGCTTACACGCGCCACATCCTGCAACGTGCGAATTTGCCAGTTGATCCTCCCCCGCAAATGACGGGTGAAGATTTCACCCGTTATATGTCTGTCGACAAAAAAGTGTTAGACGGCACATTGCGGCTGGTGCTCATGAAATCACTGGGTGAGGCCATCGTCACGGCTGATTTTGATACTGCCGCCCTCAAATGGGTATTGAACCGGGGAAAGTAATTATTTCCCCAATCTCATTAGCTTACCGTCCTGCTTATACGCCAGCGCTTCCAAAATAATGCCGTTGGTGTTAGCAGTGATGGCTTTGTTAGGTTCGCCACTCATCTCGTATAAACCGGAATACCAACCCCGTTCCGGGTCAGCCAGTGTGGCAGCTTTGGTGACTAACTTCTGGGTATAATCGGTTTCATACAGTGCGTGCCAACCAAAAGCTGCCTTAGTACTCAAGGTTTTGAACTGACTGGCATCTTCACCTTTCTCACTAATGGCATTCCACACCTTGCCATCAGTGAACACCGTGTTGTACACAAAGTAGGGTGGTTGATCAATGTTGTCTTCAGAAACCGCAGTAAGGATTCCTGTATCGGCAAAACGCTTTTCCTGCGCTTTATACACTCGCCATGCTAATTCCTGCGAGAGGTGATCCCAACCAAATTCCACACCATCAAGAATGTAAGGCTCACTCACTACGTAGTTGTGTGCCTGGTATTGCAATGGATCACGACTATCAGTGGCAACCTGAATCCCATAAATGTCCACAAACTTGAGAAAATCGGTGTAGCGTAGCGAACTAGACACATCAAGTCCCATCAGATTAAACGACTTGGCCGCATACTCCTCATATCCCAAACGCCCCTCTTGAAGGTACAAAGTTTCACCGGCATCAGTAACCGCTGCACCTTGTAACACCCCTTTTACTAACATGGGTGACGTATCCCACTTACCTAATACCTGTTTAACCGCATTTGTATGCTGTGGGTAATGCCATGTCAGCACATTGAACGGCACAAGAATCCGCCCAATGTCGATTGCTGACCAACCAATTCCTGTTTTGCTAGGCAGATTGTTGTAATCGACCATCTGCAACGAAATCGTATTGTAAGACTTATTGGGTAATTTTCCCTCAAATAAAGGCATCTGTACCAGTGAATCCAACGCTTTGAAAATACGTGCATCAAACTCCGTTTGGTCAATAATCCCCAAACGTTGCGCCGCAATCACAGCCATTAGATAAGATGAGGTATCCCACAAAGTGGATGCATTATAGTTATCAACCGAATTCACCAAGCCGGTCTCTGCAATAGTGTTATTTTGAAAATATTTCCACGCAATTTTCGCCCATTCTATTTCCTGCGCAGTGAGTGGACGAGTCGGGGCAATTTTCACATCAGTACTCGCCTCAATTACCGCTTCCGGTGTATTTGCATTGCCCATACTAACACCTTCCAACCACCCCACTAAACCAAATGCTGTCACTAAACCCGTTAGAAAAATCAGGTGGCTGCGGGCGCGAACCAAGCCTTCCTTAAAACTCATGCTGTCACCTCGTTATTATTATAAGTTGGAGAACCATGGACTTCAGCAACGGTTGCTTCATGCTCTGGCTGCCAAAATGCTGCCAGTACAATTCCACTCAAGGCGATCACATTATTCAGCCCCCAAAAAATATTTACCAAAATTCCACCCAGCGAATAATCTTGATTGCCTAAAACAAAATATTGTACGGAGGCATACGTTACGCCCACTACGGTCAACACAATCACCGCAAACTGTGGCAATACCAGATGGAAAAAATTGCCTTCTTGCCGATCTTTGGGTGTCACCGGGAATTTAATTTTTTCGCCTTTCAGCACTGTCCAAATCGCCTGTAAATTAACGGGGAAAAACGACAAATAGCTCGCTTTGGAACGGTAGCCCGCAATCCCCCATGTCCCCACCATAAAGGCTAATTCCATCGCAATCAAAAATGGCAAAATATGTAAGAAAAAATCACCGGTATACGCACTCACTGGGGCAATGCCACTGAATAAGTAAATCAGCGGTGCAATCAAAAACATCATATTCCAAATACCGCCAAGATATGACCACGCGGTTGCACCATACATCAAACGTTGCGCCCAACTCATACCCTTGCGGGTCATTGGGTTGTCGTGCATGACAATATCCAAAGTACCGCCTGCGTATTTAAAACGTTGGATCGTCCAGCTCAGCAAATCTTGTGGTGACAACATTTTGGATTCTACAGTGGGGTGCAGCACCGATTTCCAGTGTCGCTCCTCATCCGAATGCAGCACAATGGAGGTGTAAATATCTTCGGAAACGTGAAACCGGTAAGGCGTAAACTCCTCCTCACCTGCTACTTGGTGACGCATTTCCTGCACCAAGCCGCTATCGAGTTCTTGCCCACCCATGAGTTTCTGCAATTTTTTGGATTGCTTGCCTACCTGCTTTTCAATAGTATCAGAATAAGTTTTGAGCGCAGCTTCCATCACGGCTTCGCGGCGGTGAATCGAACCAGCACCGCAACAAAACGACGCATTTGCCCAGTTACGCCGTCGTTGGATAATGTCGTAAAACATTTTCGGCTCATTCACGAAGGGGTCTTCACCCACCCGCACCTCACCAATCACAGCCTCCACACCTTTACCCAACCAACGTCCAGGCACTTTCAAATACTTATACAACGCGTCGGGTAAACGCTTGCCTTCAGGCAAGTCAAAAAACCATTGCGGCGTTTGCACCCACGCCACATCGGGGTCACGAAAATAACCCAATGTATGTTCCAAAATAGTCGGAAATGGGCGGGTATCCGCATCACAAATCACAATGAAATCGCCATGCGTTTGCTCCATAGCATTGCGCAAATTGCCCGCTTTGAAACCAATATTGCTGCTACGGGTGAGGTAGCCAACGCCCTCTTCTTCAGCAACTTGGCGCATTTCTGGGCGCTTGCCATCATCCAGTACAAAAATGTTCAATTCAATGGTATGCGGATAGGTAACTTTTTGGGCATCGCGAATACTCAGCCGTACTAATTCGACTTCTTCATTGTAAGTAGGGAAAAACACATCGACCTTGATCGGGCGGTCAGTAGCATACTCTGGGCGCACGACTTCACTGAGTTTCGCAGGCGGAGGCAATTGCTCATAATCTTGCACTTTCCACAAATTGAACACAAACAAGCCCAAACCAACATACGACGCTGTTTCCGCAAACGCGAGGGGAATGGCATACCATAAGGCATCCGGGTTGAGTGATTCCGTCCAGCGCCACCATAAGTACCACGCCCCCAAGGTCATAGCGATGACGGCTAGGAACTGCCAAATACTTTCCGTTACTGCCGAATATTGCAACGGCGGTTCGGGTTTACGGTCTTCAAACTTGTCGAAATAGAATCCCATAACTGTGCATTCTTATTGTTGTGGTTGAATGGTAAAACGGTATTCATTACTGCTTAACTGCTTGCCTTGCGCATCATGCAGCGTCGCCTCGATACGGTAATCTCCAACAGCAAGGCTCGGTGCAATGTAATCACGCATGTGCTGGTGCATATCGGCACTCAGATCAAGATTAAAACGTTGGGTATCCAAGCGCTTATTTCCCTGCAACAAGCTCACCTGATACTGGGCCGCCGGATAAGCGGTGAAACTGTCATTCAGCGCCCACAAGCCCAGCTTGATTGGTTCACCTAGCGCATAGCTCACCTTGTTCCACGCTAGACTCGGCAAGATCGGTTGGTAGGCGCGTTGCAACGCGTAATAACCCGGTTTGGGGTTACGCCAAAAATCCACCGCCCCCCAATTCATTGAAGGCCAGTTTTCCACCAACATGAATTGGAACAATGCGCCTACGGGACGGTAGGCTTGCCGCCGGTAAGATTCCGCTGCTAATTGGGTGAGTTGCGCCTGATATTGCTGAGTATTCGTAATGAACTCGTCCAGCGTTTTACCTTGTGAGACCTTGGCAATGTCGAGCGTCTCTTTGCGTTGGAAGTTGTGGTATTCCCACTTTTGCCAGTCTACTTTACTCCTTGGCAACGCCGATACCTCATCAATAATTTTTGCCAATGTGAAACGATCAGGCAATGCTTGTGCACCAAATTCGGCAATTGTCGCGACTTTAGTTGGCTTGGCATAATCCAGCCAACGCCCAGAATACCAACCTAACCACGGATGTTGCTGGGTAGAGGAAATTGCTGCAATCGGGCGAGTTTTATCCAACTTACTCGCAGCCTGATACAGGCGTTGATCCAACACTTTATTTTGCTGCGGGTTGTAATCGGGGTATTTCCACTGCATCCAATCAGCATCCCACGGCGGTTCGTTGTGCAACGTCCATTGGATAATAGACGTGTAATGTCCAAACTGGCGGATCATATCGCTAACTTGCGAGACTGCCTGTTGATGAAATACCGGTGTATCCTGATAACCCCATTGCAGCGGAAAGTCTTGCCATATCATCAACCCCATTTCGTCGCACAAGCGATAGAATTCAGGGGCAGTGACATGGGCATGAACCCGCACGGTATTGATATGCGCACCCAGCATCAACTGAATATCGCGTCGAAAATCAGCCGCAGTCATCTCACTAAGCCACTGGTTGGCAATGTAATTCGTCCCCTTAAGCAAGATACGTTGATCGTTGATGTACCAGATTTCTTGTGATGACTGTCGCACTTTACGGAAACCAATAGAGCGCTCGAATGAGTCAAGTACCTTGCCATTATTGACAGCGCTAACGGTTAGTTTATAGAGGTTAGGTTCACCGTAACCGTGAGGAAACCAAAGCTTGGGGTTAGCAATAGGAATAAGCAAGGTGTTACGTAAGGGGCTGTTCCCTTGCCAAGCACCAATACGCCAGTGTAGCTGCGTATTGGCGGGCAAGGTTCCGAACACCCCCAAGTCCACCTTTACCAACCATTGCTCCAAACCTTGGGTCGGCTGTACCTGAATCTGTTGCGCTACAAGTTGCACCTGTGCTGATTGCTGCAAACGTACCGTTCCCCAGATACCACCTGTATTTTTTTCTTGCCCGCGTTCCGACCAAGCCCCGCCCGGACGGGTATCATGATGAGAAAAAATCCCCTTGATCAAACGCTTGCGTAACGAAAAATCTTCTGACTTTTCCAGTGGGCTATTCACCCGCACCAACAAGGTATTTTCCCCTGAGCGCAAATGTGGGGTCACATCAAAAGAAAACGCCTGAAAATAGCCTTCGTGAGAACCTAGCATTTTCCCGTTTAACCACACATCCGCAAAGTAATCGACCCCGTTAAAATGCAGGGTGGAAATCATTTCAGGGGCAGTGGTTGCCGTGAAGATCAGCCGATACCACGCCACGCCATGGTGATCATAGCCTTGCGTGTACCAATTACCCGGCACAGTGATGGATTGCCAGCGGGCATTATCGGCTGGCATTTCAGCCGAACCTGATGGTAAAAACGCCCACTTACCTGCCAATGACCCGCCAGAATCGAGTGCAGTCAATTTTAGCATCGGCGTAACGCTGCATCCCTGCAATAACAACAGCAATATCACGCCCACTGTCCACCAGTAGCGTTTCATCTCACACCAACTGTTTGCTGACATGCAAATGGTTGCCCTTGGCATCACGAATATAGCGGATGGAATCCGCCAACAAATGAATCAAGCCCATTCCCCATCCGCCCTCTGGCAGTGCTTCGGGGTCGGGCATATCACGGGCTTCAGAATGCAACGTATCGGGCATGGTGCGTCCGCTATCCGAGATAACCAAGTGAATGACTTCCGGAGTATATTCCACCCGCACCCGCACATCATTACCGCCGCGCATTTCATAGGCGTGTTCAATGACATTGTTGACAGCTTCCACCATCATCAATTCGAGTTGCCCTAGTTGATCGTCAGAAAGTTCAAGTTCCTTACCGATACCGCGTAATGCACCAGACAGCACACGCACCTGTTCCAAGCGACTATCGATAGACAGCCGAATATCATAGTGTTGATACCTTGTCTCCATTAGGCTGTCTCCGTTTCCGGCAGTAGTTCACTGTAAAAACTGTGCATATTGCTGAACAACATCATGTCGTGAATATCACGGGGATTCAGTAACCGACGTCTGTCATCGACTAACCAGCGAATTTGCGTGTCGCTGACATTTAGCACATCACCGTCTGGGGAAATGCAATCACCCCCAAAAATCAGCTTGTGATCTAGAGTAGCCATACCGCCAATACGGGTGTAATCGCTAATCAGGCATTCACGGATTTCCGCGCCAGACTCGATTAAGCAATTAGCACCAATCATGCACGGCCCCGTAATCTTGCTACCTGCTTCAATTCTGGTGCTACTGCCGATATAAACAGGAGGGGCGATCTTGACGCGCTCCCAATTCACACTAACGTTGATACCAGTCCAAACACCAGGGCGCACTTCTTTGCCGGGCATCGGAAACCCGTGAATACCACCTTGCAACGCTTTACGGGTGGCAGCCCACACATCAGGCACTGAACCAATGTCTACCCATTGAAAATCCATCTTTATACCAAAAAACTCTTCACCTGCCGCCACTAATGCAGGGAATAGCTGACTGCCAATGTCATATTCCACTCCAGCGGGAATGTAATCAAAAATCTCTGGCTCGAATAGATAAATGCCGGTATTGATCAGGTTAGAAACAGCCTCTTCCGGCTTAGGTTTTTCTTGGAATTGCACAATACGTTGACGGTCATCCAACTTCACAACCCCGTACTTGTGGACTTCAGCGTGCGGCACTTCTTGCAAGATAATGGTAGCAACCCCCCCCATCTCTCGGTGTTGGCGCAGTGCTTCACTGAGATCAAGATCAATCCAAGCATCGCCACACAACACAATGAAGGTCTCATCGAAAAAGCCAGAAAAGGCTTGGATACGCTTCATGCCACCAGCAGAGCCAAGCGCCTTACCCTCCAAACCTTCCTCGGTCATATAGCCTTCGTAGGAATAGGCAAGGTGCACACCTAACTGATGACCATCACGAAAATAATTTTCGATCACGGGGGCAAGATGGCTGGTATTCACCACAATGTCTTCGACACCATGGGTGCGCAGCAATTCCACAATGGATTCCATGACCGGCTTGCGCAAGATTGGAATCATCGGTTTTGGCATTTCGTTGGTAATTGGGCGCACGCGCGTGCCTTTACCGGCTGCCAGAATCATCGCTTTCATGAAACCCCCTCCTCAATTGGGTGATACGCAATTAACTAGGCAGCAACGGCACCTAATGCGGCCTCAACGCTATCAGCCATGCGGAATACGCGCTCCATACGAGTCAACTTAAACAAATCTGCCACAATGCCTTTCGCACCGACAATGATCAGATCGCCACGATTGCCCACCATTTTCAACAGGCTGACCAGTGTACCGAGGCTGCTACTGTCCATGAACGTGACTTGGCTAAGATCCAACACAATACGCGTAGAGCCATCGGTGAGCAGTTGGCTAATTTGGTGTTTAAGTTCAGGAGCGATGGCTGCGTCCATACGAGCTTCGCCGATGGTAGCGACGGTGAATTCACCTTGAACATGAGTAGAGAGTTTCATGCTTGTTGTCCTCGTTGTTTTTAAGAACCAATCTGGCTTATTTTTTTATAAATGTATTGTATACATCAATTAGTCCAAACGGCAATGATTGTCTCCTGAACGGTCGATCCTTCTTACAAAATATGATAATCCTTTTTTATGAAAAGAAAATCTCATATAATCAATCAATAGATTTCATGAAAACAATAAGTAAGTACAGGAAACCACATCATGTGTGCTCGCCATCTACCTGCCCAGCTATTCGTTGACCAAAGTGGAACACCTGAAGGCTTATTTCAATTATTGGATAACGCCTTGGCAGCAGGAGCACAGAGTGTATTTGTGCTGGCTGCTGATGCCAATGGATTCACCCCCTCACAATTGGATAAGCACTTACAAACGTTCCCTATTCCCATTTTTGGCGGTATATTCCCGGAAATCATTGCCAACGGCGAGATACTTCAACGTGGTAGCATTGTATGCGGCTTACCGATGCTCAGTGAGGTTTATCATATTGAGCACTTATCCGACCCTGACGAAGATTATTTTCAGGCAGCAGAAGCACTGTCTGCATTGATTCCTCCGCACTCAACCCTAGTGACCTTAGTCGATGGCCTTAGCAAGCGGATTGCAGCACTATTAGAAGGTATCTATGAAGTCTTCGGTGATAGTTGCCAGTACATCGGTGGTGGAGCCGGTTCCTTAAGTTTTAAGCCAAAACCTTGTTTACTTAGCAACCAAGGTTTACGGGTTGATTGTGCGCAAATTATTGCCATTCAACAACCATTGAACCTTGGTATTGAACATGGCTGGCATAAGTTTGCAGGGCCTTTTTTCGTTACGGGAGCTTACGAAAACACCATTACCACAATCGACTACCAGTCTGCTTTCGAAATTTACCGACAAGTGGTTGAAGCAGACAGCGGCAAACGTTTTCAAGATGTTGAATTTTTTGATCTGGCAAAAAGTTATCCATTTGGCTTAGAGCGTCTAAACGGCGATGTTGTGGTACGTGACCCGCTCTTTAACAATGACAATAAACTTACCTGTGTCGGGGAGGTTCCTGCCAATCATATTATCTACATCCTCAAGGGGGAGGCCGATGACCTGCTGGCAGCTTCCCGTACCTGTGCAGCCACCGCGATGCAGGTACAAGCGCCCCCGCTACTGGCTTTACTGTTTGACTGCATCAGTCGCACCCTCTTTTTAGAAACGCGTTTTGCCGAAGAGATTAACAATATTCACGCCCCCTTACCTGAAAACGTACCACTAGTGGGCGCTTTATCATTGGGTGAAATCGCGGATGCAGGTCACACTTGCCTAGAATTTTTCAATAAAACCATTGTGCTAGGCATCATCACGCAAACAGAGAGCACACTGGCATGAACCCAACTCTAGAACTGGTTTCTGTTCAATACGCCCTCGCCCTACTGATTGGGCAGGATTTGGATTTGCGCATCATGTTACGCAAGTTTCTGCCCCCTGCTTTGAAGCTATTGAATTGCCGCAGCGGCTATATCTGGCTGCACCAAAGCATTGCTCAAAAAAATCAAGACAATGCATCTGCTCCGCCACCCTGTTACAGCTACCCCTCCTTACGCGGAACCTTAGAAACAGACCTGCCACACTTAGCTACACAGGTACAACACTTTGCTAAACAGGACTGGTTCATTAAAAAACCGGGGGAAATCATTTCAATACAAGGTTCCTACTACCATTTCATGCCAATTGGTGACAATGGCCTACTCGTCTTAGTGCGCGACCCACCACTGCCAAACACATACATGCTGGCATTAGGTTTAGTACTCAAGCGCCTCGAAACAGCTTGCCTAGCCTGCCTACAACATGCTTATTTAGAAGAGGCTCGCAAAGAAGCACTCCAAGCCAAGGAAATGGCCGAAAAAGCCAGTAAAGCCAAAAGCGAGTTTCTGGCGATGATTAGCCACGAAATCCGCACGCCCATGAATGGCATTATCGGCTTGACGGACTTGATGCTGTATAGTGAAGTTTCCGCCTCCCAACGCGAACACCTAGGCATGATCAAATCATCGTCCAACGCCTTGCTCGACATCATTAATGAAATCCTCGACTTTTCACGCATTGAAGCTGGAACGCTAACACTCAGCAATACTCCCTTTCAGTTACGCCCCTTATTGCAGGACACTTTTACACCACTTGCCTTGCGAGCACAGAGTAAGCATCTCATGTTTCAATGGGAGATAGCGGCTGATATACCCGACACTCTCGAAGGTGATGAAGGACGCTTGCGCCAAGTCATGATTAATCTGGTCGGCAATGCCATCAAATTCACCGAGCGAGGGGAAGTAAACGTCACCATCAGCCTGCAAAGTGGTGCGCCAAACGGTCAAGTCTGTGTGCAATTTGCCGTGCGTGATACGGGTATTGGCATTCCCCCTGACAAACAAGCCAACATTTTTCAGCCCTTCCAACAAGCAGATAGCTCGATCACTAGGCGTTATGGTGGCACAGGCTTAGGCTTAACGATTTCGTCGCAACTCATCACCATGATGGGTGGTCGTTTACGGTTAGCAAGTGATACCGGCGAAGGCAGCATTTTTTATTTTAATGTACCGTTTACTGTCGCCACACAGCCCCCCCCCAGCGCGAAACCAACACAGCAACCCCTGCAACGCACCGAACGCCCCCTCAATATTCTCCTTGCAGAGGACAACGCCATTAACCGGATGCTGGCTGTGCGCTTGTTAAACAAAGCGGGGCATCACGTCAAAGTTGCAGAAAACGGGCAAGAAGCACTACACGCATGGGAACAGACCCGACCTGATGTTATCCTCATGGATGTGCAAATGCCTATCATGGATGGTTTGGAAGCCACCACTCGAATTCGCTCACAAGAACAAAACCAACAACTCACGCATACACCAATCATTGCTTTGACCGCGAATGCCATGAACAGCGACCGGGAACAATGCCTAGCAGCAGGAATGGATAACTTCCTCAGTAAGCCCTTTAATGTACAGGACTTGTTGGAAGTCCTAAAACATTCATGTCCTTCAACATAAATCAATCATTAACAAAGAAATATCATCTGGCTTTTCTGTGCTTGTGCTATTCAACCCTAACTTCAGTGCTAATTGCTGGATCACCTGACTGGCAGGCTGCTTCATCAACGGTTGCAGGCATCTTTTTAGCATTGCCTCGGTAATAAGCTCACCATTAGCTTCTTGCAACTCCAACAACCCATCCGAATACAAAATAAAGCGACTGCCAGCGGGAAACGGCAAATGAATGGTTTCATACTCCATATCAGGCAATAAACCAATGGGAAAGCCAGTACAATCAATCTGCTCCAATTGCGTTGTCACGGGGCTATACAAAAACGGCTGCGGGTGTCCAGCTTGTACAAAATACAGTTGTTCGAGCTGCGTATCGACCACCCCCATGATCAAGGTGAGATAATGATCACCTGTATCCAAACGATAATGTAAATGATGATTCAGACGTTCAGCCAAACGTGATGGAAAAGTTGCGACGGTACGTGCATCCAACTCCTCCAAGCAATGCAACTCACTGGTGGCACTGAGTAACGTTTGCAAACACATCGACAATAAAGCGGATGCAATCCCATGCCCAGAGACATCAATAGAGTAGAAAAATAACAGATCATCATTAATGGGAAAATAGTTAAACGTATCCCCACCAATATACTGTGCGGGCTGGAAAAACCAATCCACAGCAATGCGCCCAAACGCTTTCTGGCTAGGCAACACGCCTGCTTGCAACACCGCCGCACGTTCCAGATCACTTTGAATCAGTTGCTGTGCTGCCGATAACGAACGATTCACACTTTCCAAATGACGGTTTTTATCTTCCAACGAATGTTCTAAATCCAATACTCTTTGTGCAGCACGCAAACGCACTTCTAATTCTTCACGCACAATCGGCTTGGTGGCAAAATCATCTGCACCCGCTTCCATCCCCTGAATCAGGTTTTGCTTACCGGACATACCCGTGAGCAAAATAATGTACACGTAATACGGCAACTCAGCCGTGCGCACAGTACGGCATAATGTTGGACCATCCATGATCGGCATGACCCAATCACTGATGACCAATTGAAAATGATGTTGCTGAATCAACTGCCAAGCAGTCTCACCGTTTTCCGCCAGCATTACCTGGTGTCCCATCAGGGTAAGAATACGACGCAGAATCAACTGCATATCTCTGGCATCATCGACGACTAAGATGTTCATTAGCTATATCTTGTTTTTATGATGTTATTAACACTCGGATAGAGATATGCTATCATTAAACCGTAAGATGTATACATAGATAAAAATGATAAAAAATACAATTCCGGCAAATGGCATCCTTTACGTTTATCGGATCATCATAACCAACAGGTTAAGGTATAAAAATGACTCATATCACTCCTGTCGATGAAGAAACCTATGCACTGTTGCAGGAAATCATGGCTGACGAATTCACCGAACTGGTAGAATTTTTTCTCACGGATACCGAACAGTCACTGGTTCTGCTCCAACACTGTGTCGCCACGCAAGACAGTACACAAGTAGGCACACTCTGCCACAAACTCAAATCCAGCAGTAAGTTGATTGGTGCATTCCAGTTAGCAGAATTCACCAACTTACTCGAAGACTACAAAGACCATCATGATCAGCAAATCGCCCGAACACACCTAAACCACTTGTGTGCGGAATTTACCCAAGTTGTCGGTTGGCTCAAACAGAAACCAGCTATTGCTTAAAAATAAACGAACAATCATAACAACAGGAATAGTACATGAAAGGCTTAGTGTTTACGGAATTTCTGGAAATGGTGGAACAAACGTTTTCGGCTGATATGGTCGACGACATTATTGACGCATCCGACTTACCCTCTGGAGGTGCTTATACAGCAGTAGGTACTTATCCCCATTCCGAAATGGTCACGCTGGTGCAAAACCTTTCCAAACAAACCGGAATGCCAGTACCCGATCTGATCAAAGCATTTGGGCGTTATTTGTTCAGCCGATTTGTCGCGCTTTACCCTAGCTTTTTTGAATCAACACCGGATGCCTTTGATTTTCTGGACTCCATCGAAAATTATGTCCACGTTGAAGTACGTAAACTCTATCCAGATGCTGAACTGCCGACCTTTGACACAGTACGCGAAGACACGCAAAAACTAACCATGATTTACCGCTCCAAGCACCCATTTGCTACCTTAGCAGAAGGCTTGATCGAAGGCTGTTTGACGCACTATCAAGTCAATGCACACATCGAAATGATTGACCGCTCCGCTGGTCAGGGTACACACGTTGAATTTCACATCACCCGGTTGGATGTGTGATGAATGACGAAATAACTCGCCTGCAACGCCGCCTAGAACGTGAGCGCAGCGCTCGCAAACAGGCAGAACAATTGTTGGAAAGTAAAAGCCTCGCCTTATACCAAGCTAACCAAGAACTCCGGGCGCAAGCTGATTCACTTGAACAAATGATCATCGAGCGTACCCGCGAGTTAGTCGAAGCGCGTGATCAAGCGCTCTCCGCGAGTCGTTCCAAAAGCGCTTTTTTAGCCGCCATGAGCCATGAAATTCGCACTCCCATGAATGGCATCATCGGTATGACGACCTTATTGCAAGATACGCCCTTGGATCCCAATCAACGCCGTCAAGTTGAAATGACGCTGCAATCGGCACAATCATTACTGGGTATTATCAACGACATTCTTGACATTTCACGGCTAGATGCAGGCAAACTCGAATTGCTGGCAGAAGATTTCAAATTAAGTGAAACCCTCCCCAGTATTATCGAAACCATGGGAATTATCGCCAGCCAAAAACATCTGGAACTGTTTACGATTGTGGATAAGCGCGTCTCCAATTGTTTACACGGTGATGCATTACGTCTACGCCAAATATTAATGAACCTGCTCGGTAACGCCATCAAGTTTACCCAACAAGGGCAGATTATCCTGCGCATTTTGCCAGCCACTCACACTACAATCGGTATCCGTGTTGAAATACAAGATTCTGGAGTGGGTATTCCACAAAACAAACAATCCGCACTCTTTCACGCCTTCAGCCAAATCAACCGTTACGATCAACACAATGGCAGCGGTACAGGCTTAGGACTGGCAATAAGCCGTAAATTGGTACACTTAATGGGCGGTACAATTGGTGTTAACAGCGAATTAGGGCAAGGCAGCACCTTCTGGTTTGAAATACCTTTCGCAACCAGTAACGATCAGGCAACCTGCGGTTCACTACTAACTACTCGCTGCCTAGTATTGCTATACTCTGAACTACACGCCAAACTGACCGCAGAACAATTATACAATACGGGAGCTGACTGCGTCGTTGCCAGCGATATAGACGCGGCTAATAAACTACTCGACAGGCAATCATTTGACTGGTTAATCACCGACTATAAAAGTTACCCGCTTCCGCAGCGGGCTAAGTTAAACCAGTTACTGGAACGCTTAAACACACTGCCCCACCCTGTGCGTCTGTGCAACATTTCCCCCCAAACCAGCAGTTGCAAGCAGTGTGGCGTAATAGATTTGCAGCAACATTGTAGCTGTTTATTGAAACCGGTGACCCAAAGCAAATTGCTCGGTTTACTCACAACGGCATCACGGTCTACCTCGGAGTCGGCGCTCTTGACCACCGAATCCCCTCAAGTCATGCAGGCCCGCCAAAATAAAGCCGATGTCATTCAAATGGGGACACACATTCTCGTGGTGGAAGACCACAAAGTTAACCAACTCGTTGCCAAAGGCATGTTGGCAAAACTAGGCTATCGCGTGACCTTAGCCGAAGACGGCTTTCAAGCACTCGATAAAGTACGTAACCAAACTTTCGACCTGATCCTGATGGATATTCAGATGCCCGGCATGAGTGGTGTGGAAACCACCCGGCACATCCGTGCAGAATTTCCTGACAACTCCGTGCCAATTATTGCCCTCACCGCCAATGCCATGAAAGGCGATGAGAAGGAATACCTAGCAGCCGGAATGAACGCCTGCCTGACCAAACCGATTCAATTGGATACGCTGGCAGCTACCCTCAAAGAATGGTGTCCGGTCACTGTCTGAGACCCACACAATAACAATAAGGGGAAAACCACCGATGAATCACGTTCAGCATGTCTTGCTTAGTATGTTGCTGGCGCTCGTCTGTTATCTGACCTTCCAGAATCAACAACTCCGCACCGAACTTGCCGCATTGAATGCCTTGCAGCAAGATTCAGCCATGGTGCTAACTACAACCCTTGCACCACTCACTGCCCAACTCGAAGCGATTCATACTGTCACCAGTAAACTGAGGCAAGAAGCAGATGAGGCATCCAAGAAAAAACTGACCGCCATGCAACAGCGTATCGACTTGTACCAACTCCTCAGCACAGTCAATCAAGCAAACCAATTGCGGGCAGCAGGCAAAGGCACAGAAGCCGCTGAAAAACTTGGCAGCACCAAGAAACCTATTTGGCAAGCAGGCGATACCTTCAGCGCCCACAAAGCACGTCTGCAAGGGCTAATGGGCACGATTGATAAACTGGTCACAGCGTGGAAAAACGGCGACACCACTACAACACCGGATACGGTACGTAAAGAACTGGAAACCGTTCTGGGGGAACTCAATAATGAACAAAAATAATCTCAATATTGCATTCGCCTGGCTCGCAGGTTTAGCACTAGCAGGCATTATTATTTTATTCGTAAGCCATACTGAACCACAACCGGACACTAAACCCAACGCCACTCAAAGTGTGTTCTCATTACTAAGCGCATCAACGCGTTCAACACGCACCGATACGTTTTGTGCTTTAGCGGTTGGCCCCGACAATAGTTGCTTAGGAAAATCTCAAGCCCTATGCAGTAAAGACTTGGAAATGGCGCAAATTGCCTGGCAATACTTTGAAAACAATTACAACCCCGAAACAGGACTGTATAACGCAGCAGATAAATACCCCTCCACCACCATGTGGGATACCGGTTCGGCATTAGCCGCCACCATTGCCGCCCACGATTTCGGCATCATCGACGACAAAACCTTCGATGAGCGCATCCGAACCATGTTCAAAACCCTTAACAGCATGGAGCTGTTTAATAAGGAAGCACCCAACAAGGTTTACCATACCATTAAAGGTGAGATGGTGGATTATCGAAATCAGCCTACCCCCGACGGTATCGGAGTTTCCACCCTGGATCTGGCACGCCTAATTTCATGGTTGAATACCTTAAGTTGTATGCACCCTAAATACGCCTACCCCGCTCAACAAGTCATTAAACGTTGGGATATGACACGCTTAATCAGTAAAGGGCAAATGTACGGCTTATATCGCGACCCGGTATCCAAAAATATCAGCGTGGTGCAAGAAGGTCGTTTAGGTTACGAACAATACGCAGGGAAAATTTTCCGTGAATTAGGCTACGATCAGCGTGTGTCTGCGGTTTATGACAATGAATACCGGGAAACTATCAATATTTATGATGTACCGATTGCCTATGACCGCCGCGATCCCCGTGATCTGGGTGCTTACAATTACGTCGTAACCGAATCGTATGCGATGGATGCCATTGAAAATGGTATTGATGCCGAAAACCGACCCTTACTGGATAATATTTACAAGGTGCAAAAACGCCGCTGGGAAGAAACGGGTATTGTCACCGCCGTTTCCGAAGACAATATCGACCAAAAGCCGTACTTCTTGTACAACACGATTTTCACCGCCGGGTTGCCGTGGAACACCACCACGGATAAAGGCGTGCGTTACGATAACCTCAAAACCACCTCAATCAAAGCGGCTATGTCCATGGCATTGCTATACCCTGATGACCCTTATAGTAAAGAGCTGGCTTACACCATCAGTTCCGCTTACGACCCTGAGCGCGGCTGGTATTCCGGTATTTATGAAAGTGGCGGCGGTTACAATAAAGCCATCACCGCGAATACCAACGGAATTATCATGAGCTTGTTGCTGTACAAAAAATACGGCGAGTTTGCCCCAGTGTGCAAGCGGTGTCAGCGTAGTTTGAAAATGGATGTCAGTACACCGCAAACATGTGATGTCTGTACGACTGAATAACCCGCTTTTGCTATTAGTAGCTGCTGGTAGTTTCACCTACCCAGCGACGCTCATGGCACACCCCCCTTTGCTACAACGCTTGGAAGACCTCTCATGTGCTGCCAATAGTGACAAGGCAGCGCAGCACCTCGAAACACTGTTCAACATCTCTCCACCCGGTCAACACTGGCCGGATGAGTGGTTAGGCACACAACCACAACAAGCCAGCCTACACGCAGGCACACTGGATATTGCACTGCATACCTTGCAACAAACCATCGAACGCTTTCCGAAACTACGCGAAACCGCAGAGCGCGTGGCTTTGCAATGGGATTACTGCCAAGTCTTAGAAGAACAGCGTTTTTACGATGTGCAGTGGCAACATTCCGAACTAAAAAAATACCCGGCCGCCGACAAAGTGCCATTGAATTGGCGTGGCTTCAGAACATGGGGATTTTTAACACCTGATCCACCTGCACGCTTTGTACCGCTCTTGCTGGATGAAATTCGTCTCAGCCCTAATGCCTACCACTTATTTTTACACCGGCTTTACCGCAAACAGTGTTTTCCTCACCCAGAAACAGGGTTATTGGCAAGCGAAGCAGAAGCCCCACGTCTCGTGGATCAGCATCGCGCCGTAGTCATGTTAGAAACCTTAACAGAACCACAAGCGTACCCTTTTGCATGGCATCCCTCTTGTGAAGCTACCCCACACACCGATACAACAACCTCGATAAAAAAAACACCGCCCGACATCAAAATGCCACTCGCATCACCTGTGACACCAGCAAAAACAGCAGCGACCGCCCTAGCAAAAAAACCGGAAAAGGCTAAAAAGTCAACTAAACAGATGCTTCCGGCCCTACCGCGTACAACACGCTTCCCAACCATTGTTGCGGTCAACCAACAAGCACAACCCAGTGATCGACCAACATTAAAACTTGAACAAGCACTTGAACCATTGGTCATACCGGTCATTGCAACACCTGAGATACCTATCCCACATCTGCCTTTAAGACAAAAAGTCGCAGAAGGTGCAAGAGGAGACCAAGGAAAAACAGTCGCACCTACTCGCGCAGTCGCTAGTGAAATCACTTTACCTGCGATTGTGCCAATAACCGCAGGTGGTGATATTCCCATGTACATGGAGGAATACACTTCAGAAACCCAGGCACACAGCACAACAGGTATCGTTGATCCCCAAAAGAAAAAGAAATTGCGCTTGGCTGGTAACTTTGCTGATTCAATCTCATTGAAAGAGGGTAATCATACGATCTCTGCCAGTGCTACTTGGTCGCCCAAACCCAATTGGTTTGTCAGCGGTAATGCCTCCCTCAAACAAGAGAAGCTTGGGTATTCGTGGAGTGCTGGCTATGCCGATAACAAACCGGGTGGATGGTCTGCTCAAGTCAATAACTGGGGGCCACTCAAACCCGGCGACGGCTTAGCATTGGACAAAGCAGTCGCCAATATCGGCTATAAAGTTAAATCTGAGACACTGAAAAAACGCAACCTAGCTGCGGCCGCCAACGTGAGCGCCCCTCTCAAAGGCAAACCTAGTCTTAGTGGTACACTACAGTGGAATCCAACACCCAAGGTATATGCCCGCACTACTGCCAACGTGCCACTAGAGGGTGACAAACCTAACTGGAATTATGCTGTTGGTTATTCCAACCCAAAACCAGGCTCATGGAAGATCGAATACGCCAACTACGGTAAAAACGATTTTCCCGGTGATAACCTAAAAGATGGGGCAATCACGGTTAGTCGAAGTTGGCAATTTTAACGAAACCGCCCCTCTGCCAAACACTGTCGCTTATTTTGATTGATACGGAGAAATGCTTCAGACAATTTAACGCCCTTACCGCACCGGTCACATTGGCGGTTCAGTGAGCCGTACAGCTTATGCAGCAACACTGACAAAATAACGCCATTGGTATTCGCGGTGGTTGCCTTGTTGAACCCTTTAACAGGGTCTTCGTAAATGCCTGAATACCAACCACCTTTCGGGTTACGCGCATCCTTCACTGCATTCAACAGTACCTTGCTGTACTCGCGCTCCGGAAACAAATAAGCCATCGACACTGCCGCTTTCACTGATAGGCTTCTCAAATCCGACATATCCTCACCTTTATCCGTGATTGCAGCCCAAGGTACGTCATCGCTGAAAATCGTGTTATAGACGAAATAAGGTTTGCGATCGAGGTTATCTTCAGACACAGCCGTAACCTTGCCGGTTTGCTCCCAACGGCGCTGTTGTACCGTGTAAATCGCCTCCAGCAGTGGTTTGTTTTCTTCATCCAGCCCATGCTCTAGCACATCCATCGCATAAGATTCGGATACCACGTAATTGTGTGCGCCGAGTGTGGATGCATCGCGGGAATCTACCAACAATTCCACACCCGATACCTCCGCCTTAGTCGCATACTGATTGTGATAACGGGAGGAAAGACTCAGATCAAAACCCAACTGCTGAAAAGCTTTGCCTGCATATTGCTCATACCCCAGACGCCCCTCCTGCTGCACTTCCACCTTGCCAGACTCATCTTTGAAGGCCAGACCATACATTTGGTTATGTTCCAGCAAACGACAGAAACTCCAGCTTTCCAGTAATTGTTGCGCCTTGGCTTGGTGTTGAGGGTGTAAACAACTCAGGATATTTAACCACGACACCAAACGCCCCAAATCCAAAGTAGAAACCCCAATACCATGCGTCGATGGCTGGTTACGGTAATCCACTTTTTGCGCCGTCTTGGTGTTATAGACTTTGTTGGGTGCTTCCCCATTAAACAAATCCAGATGCCGTAAGGTATCCAGCATCTGACTGGTCATGCGATCAAAACGTTCACGCGGGATAATGCCCAGCTTTTCTGCCGCGATAAACGCAGCAAGTGTTGAGCCGACATCCCATAAAGTAGTAGATGGGTATTGATCAGCGGCATTTACCAAACCCGTTTCTGCTTGCAAGTTATTCTCGAAATACTGCCAAGCGATTCGCGCCATTGCTTTATCGCGCTCGTTTAACTCACCGGTACGAGCTGGGCAATACGTGGGTTTACTGGGTTGCGCAGCGTCAGCAATGGCAGGGTTCAGCCAGAGTCCGCCACACGCATTGATAATCAAGGCTAAGGTTAAGCTAAGGCGCAGCATGGTTTTATGATTGTTCCTGCACTGGGGACTTTGATTTTTACCGTGCAGTCGTCGGAAGTCAATTGCCGTCAGACAAACGTAGCCCTATCATCGAATCTAGCAATCATAACAATAAAGGTGATGCCCATGTTCCCAAAACGCCCGCTGCAAGTGGCAATATTGTGCGCGATGGCAGGGTTAGCCATGCCACACACACACGCCGATACCCCCAAATCTGCCGCCCTTTACCCGGTCTGCGACACGCCAGCCGTACCCATCGGCAAAGAAGACTACCACCCCAGCATCCTCGCTTTGCACGGTTTAACCGCACTTTACATCAATATTGACGATGTAATCAGCAGTGCCAAACCCAAAAATGTCAAGTTGCAAAAAGACCTTAAAGAAGCCGTCCAACAACGCTTAAGCACCGCCGGAATGCGCTTATTGACCAAGGAAGAAATGGAAACATCGCCGGGGCAACCCGAAATGAGCATGTTCCCCTCCTACCCCAAACACTTAGGCCCGTTCAAACCCGGCGAACCGCGTATCGAATACAACGCCGCATGTTGCACCGCCGGTATCTGGACATCATTCTCCCAAGGAGCCATGACCTTACGTGACCCGCTGTTGCACCACAAACTGGCGACCTGGGGCGAAGGCCACAACACCACTGATTGCAACAATGTGGGCAAATGGCTCAGCGAAGTCGTGCTAAAAACCGTCGACGACTTCATCACAGCCAAACAAAAAGCCGATAAAGATTACCAAGCTTGGCAGAAAAAACAGGGGCAAACACCAGCAAAACCCAAGGCAGATACCCCGTCCGCCAACACTGACAAGCCCGCAAAAGATACCTCGCCCACCAGCACTGCCAAACCCGTAGAGTTGCGCGAAACTCATGATGCCGAAGCCTTAGCCTGCGATACCGCCATTTTGTTGTATGCCGAAATTTTCCCAACCGCCGCCGCTAACATCAGTGACGCGAAAGGCGGGATTTTAGGCAAAATCGCCGACAATATGAAAGCCTGCCCGCAATACCGTTACCGCATCGAAACGCACGCCGACCAACGTTCCAGCCATGACTACAATGATGTACTCTCAGCACGGCGGGCGGTGGCTATTCGCAATTATTTGGTCGATAACGGGGTCGATGAAGAACAGTTTGACCTACGCTTTTACGGCAAACGCAAGCCCTTAGTAGACGGTGATAATGAAACTGCGTGGGCAGCTAATCGGCGTGTCATGATCACCCCGATTAAACCAAAATAAAGCGCATCAGGCAGTATGCAAAAGTCTTTTGAGATGTAATTTGGCGATAGCAGGTTGCTGCACATGGAGGATATCTGCCTAATGCTTTTTGCGATAATCCACGGGCGAGGCGTAAGCATTTTCTGCTTTCAGGTGTACTAATTCGCTAACTCTTTTAGCGATTTCAGCCTTAGATTGCCGCAGCAATTTTATCTCGGATACGGTCAACATTCGGGGTATTAAACAATTAACGCGCTTCATCACGCTGCTTTCATCGCTGCAAACAAGCTATCGACCGTATAATTTTGCTGCCATGCCTGACGGTCAATGGTGTAGTTGCCATAGCCTTTGTCGTATTGCTGCATGAAGCGAATTAGACCAACCACGCCGAGACTGCTGCGTAACGCTTGCAATGCCTGACGCTGGATTTCGTGTTCTGTTTGGTAACTTCTTACGCCGCTCATGGTAAAACCTCTTCTAGCCATTGCAGGGGATCCAACACTTTGACCTGTAAACCAGGAATTTGCTGTGCTTTTTTCAAAAATTTGATTTAGGCACGCTAACGAGATGGATTCAACTCTTGCTGGATTGTCTGCCTAACAATATCCTCTAATGCTTTCCCCTGAAGAAACTGCTTTAGTGCTTCGTTCATCATGTTTTGGTAGCTGCCACCTGTGAGGGCGGCACGCGCTTTGAATGCGGCAAGGATGGTGTTGTCAACACGCATGGTAATACGGCTTTTGCCGCCAGATTCTGCTTGTAATTTTGCCAAGGCAGGTATTTTCGCTACAGGTTTGGCATCAGCGAAATCGTAATCTTTGAATTTGTCGTACATATCATCTGAATTGGTTTGCATAAATCCTCCGTTGTGGTTGGTTGGCTTTCCACGCCGAAATTAGACGAATACGCTCACCGCGTAACATCCACACGACTACCAACACTCGATGTTTTGCCCCAACACCCAAACTCACAAACCGCTGCTCGCCAAAGGTATCACCATCTTCACGAGTCAACGCGAAAGGGTCGAGCAACACCGCTTGCGCTTCCTCAAAGGTCACGCCTTCGTGGTTGATCGGGTTAATGGCTGCTTTTTCGGGGTCGAATTCAATATCCATACGCCAATGATATGCACAAATATGCAGACATTCAAGGTAATGGGAAAGAAAAAGCCGGAACACGTCCGGCTTTTTCGTCTCAGGGCAAGCAGCCGCCTACTGGCACGATACGCTTACCGATAGTTCACCACTGTTGTCGTAGTAATGTCCCGGCATATCATTCATCAAGAAATGCAAGACGTCACCACCTATTACGCCAACATCCTTGGCAGCACCCACATGCTCAAACTCACCACCAGTCCGTTGCAGTATCAAATCAAAAGCATTACCTGTTGGTATACGAAAGCCCGCATAGGCAGAGCCTCCACCATCTGGTGTCACGGCAGGCGATGGAACATCCCATTTCCACGTCCCCGTCGCAGTAAACGTACACTGCGTTTTCCCCGCTGGTACGGTGAAGGCTGTACCTGTTTCGTCGGCGGCTTGGACGGTGAAGGGGTTGGCGGTGATGTTGATGTTGGGGGCGGCGGTACGCTCGATGATTGCTGACTTTGGAGCATTGCTGTCTGTTAAGGACATATCATTCCACTGCCACGTATCATTGGTGAAAACCGTTACCGCATAATTCTCCTCTCCACTTTGATTTGGCTCACCCGGATACCAATTATGGTAAAGGGGTATATCTCCAGTCACTGTTGTCCATAATCCTTCCTGTACTTTGTCGGTATATCCTAACCAATATCCCCAACCTGAAATCAAGGGAAACGTATTCGACATCCTATACGCATCAACTTTAAGCCCTCCATTCCCTAACTTGCTGTAATCTCATCCAATTATTAGGTTTTTTCCTCCGTTTGTTTTGTCGGCAAGCGGTTGAAGAAGCGAAGAGTTTTGCCAGTTGCTTGAGGCATTTTATCAAGCTGCGTCGCTCAGCGATGCAGGCGGCAAGATGGGAAGCCTGTTCCTGAATGGCTTGAACACCTTTGGTGAGGCTGCGCTGGGGTATTTCCCACAATCCGGTGAGCATGATCCAGTGTTGGATGAGGATAATCAGTAATTTGACGTAGATTTCACACAAAATTCGCCATACGTTGGCACTTCTGGAAACCGCGAGGCG
>NZ_FNQP01000012.1:0-82055 GCF_900107695.1 Thiothrix caldifontis
GTTTGTCCAGTCCCTGTGGACTAATGGGGAGCTGTTGGAAGGCGGCTGTCCGACTTAATCCATCCAATGTGCTGGCAGGATTGCCCATCCAGCCAAACACCAAGCTGCGGATGAAGTTCGAGCCGCTGAGTTTGCGCTGGCGTTGAATGAAGCCGCTTTTTTTGCTAACGCGTCCGCTTTTTCATACAAGATGGCTTGCAATGCGGTGGCTACTTTTGTCAGTATCAATGCGCGGTCTCCTTGTCGAAGTCGATCTATTCGGTGTGCAAAACTAATAGCCTACCAGAGAGGGAGACCGCTTTCGCGGGTTAAAGTTGATGCGTATAGGGGCGTATTGCATACGCCCTTCCAGAATATTTATTTTGCCGCTGCTGCTTTCGCGTCATCCAACATTTTGGCTAATTGATCAGCCGGACGGTAGCCCGGAATCATCATACCATCCATCGTCAGCAATGCTGGTGTACCATTCACACCCAATTTTTGACCCAGCTCAAACTGTTCAGCCACTGGATTGGTACATTCCTTCGCTGCTACTTCTTTGCCGTCATTTTTCACTTGGTTCATCGCGGCTTGCTTATCATCGGCACACCAGATATTCGCCATCTTTTTGTAGGCAGGTGAACCGACACCCGCACGCGGATACGCTAAGTAACGCACCGTAACACCCTTTTCATTCAATGCGGGTACTTCTTTGTGTAACTTCACGCAGAATGGGCAATCCACGTCAGTGAAAGCATACAACACATGCTTTTCTTCACCCTTCGCTTTGAATTCAATGCTTTTGCCTGCATCAATCGTTTTGACAATCGCTACACGATCAGCAGAACGTGACGCTTCTGTCAGGCTGGACTTGGTTTGCGCGTCAATCAACTCTCCCGCAAACACATAACGCGCATCACCACTCACGTAGATGATTTCGCCGCCAAATTTAGCTTCAAACAGATTGGCAAGTGGGGTAGGTTTCAGCGAGTCTGGTGCTTGACCACCAAACATCGGCTTCAGCTTTTCGCCCAGATCCGCAGGCACATCGTCAGCCATTGCCCCAGTCGTTGCGAGCGCCATACCGATCAGTGCGCCCAGAATCATTTTTTTGTACATGGTTTCTCTATTCCTGAATGAAAATCTTACAGTAAAAATGCTTATTCTTTAATCAGATAGTGGATGATACCTTATCATGGCTGACTGTAGCGTGTATATGATTCCCCACATTACAGTCCCTTAACCACGCGGGTGATGCTGGCGATGCAAATCTTGTAACCGTGCCTGCGCCACATGCGTGTAAATTTGTGTGGTGGAAAGGTCGCTATGCCCCAACAACATTTGTACGACCCGTAAATCCGCCCCATGGTTCAACAAATGCGTCGCAAACGCATGGCGCAAGGTATGTGGGGAAATATTTCTAACAATCCCTGCTTCCAAAGCATAGCGCTGAATCAGCACCCAAAACATCTGCCGAGTCATGCCACTGCCGCGAGTAGTGACAAAAACTTGTTCGGCAATATCCTTGCCTTGCATCAACAAGCCCCGCGCATCCCGCAAATACGTTTGTATCCAGTCATGAGCTTCTTCCCCCATCGGCACAAGACGTTCCTTATTGCCTTTGCCCGTAATGCGAATAACACCATTTTGCAGGGATAATTCATTTAAACGAATTCCCACCAATTCAGACACCCGCAAGCCGGTGGCATACAACAATTCCAGCATCGCCCGATCACGCAAACCACGCGGATTACCAATATCAGGTGCTTGTAACAAGGCATCGACTTCTTCTTCTGACAACGTATGCGGTAAATGCCGACCTTGTTTGGGCGCTTCGATCTGCGCGGTGGGATCATCTTTACGCAAGTTTTCGCGTACCTGCCAACGGTAAAAACGCCGCAAGCTAGACAATAAGCGGGCGGTGGTAGCCGCTTTTGCACCATCACGTACCCGAATGGCTAAATATTCCAATAAGTCACCACGTTCTGCCTGATCTAACGCCACACTGCGTTCATCTAGCCAATGGCATAACAAGCGCAAGTCACGTTCGTAACTGGCCAGTGTATTTCGGCTCACCCCGCGTTCTGACCAAAAAGCGTCCAAAAAACGATCAATTAATCCTTGATTCAGGCAATTTATACGCATGATAGCGGGTAGGGATTTTTTTTCAGGTTTCATGGTCTTATGACAAGAGAGTGAAATGTGAACAAACTCTACGAATATCCAAAGGGCTAAAATAATGACTAATAATGAATACCAGAGCATGGCGATGAGCCAATACATGCTGCGAGAATTTCGGGAACAATGCAAGCAACAACAAGATGCCAAAACACAGGAAAACACTAAACTTGACTATCAGCAGTTCGATCATGAAGTGCTAACTTACCCGATTTTCTCTAACCATGCGTGCGGTAATCACGATGCCAAAGAGTTACTCAAAACAAACTCAGAAGAAGCCTATTGCGAACGCTGGCGTGTTTTTTATGAGCCTAACCCATGGAAACTACCGCAAATAAACTATCAAAAACAACTAGATGAACAATTAGAAGTTTTAAAACAACGCTTATTTCATTTGAATTCACCGCGCCTGATTCTATTTATGGCGACATTTATCGTTATTATTTTGTTAGTAATGCGCGGTCATTTTCTATTGCCGAGTGTGCCTATCCTAGCACTGGCAGGATACTGGTATGCATCGGAGCGTAAGATTCGCGCCACTCAACAACTGTTAGGTAAACATCTCGATAAAATGCAGGCGTTGGATGTACAAAAGGAAAGCATCGCCCACCAGCTTGAAAGTTTACCGCCACCCGCAATGCTGACACAACTCAATACTGAATATCAGCAAGCCGTAGCAAAACTGTTCTACAATACCTTGCTGTATCTACTGCCGCCAGCAGAATGCAGCAACTTGTCACAAACGTTACGCCAACAACGCTGGGAAGGTTTTATAATGGAAAGCTGGGGCTATCTACAACTACCCTTAGCTGCACAACAACACACAGAAATCAGGCACACTCTATTAGACGATAAGCATATTCCCCTTGTTGCGATGCAGGATGACCCGTATGGGCGCAAGGGACACAACGTATACCGCGTGCAATACATTCATTTGTGGATCTTAACCCAGCGCGGCCTACTCATGGGGCGTGGGTATTTTGACCGGGTTGCCAAGCAATTCCTGTATGAACAACAAGAATTTTACCCTTATGCGCAACTATCACACCTCGAACTCATCGAACAGTACTTACCCGAGGAGCCGCTATTAAAACAACGTTTGCCAGAAAACCTTTATCAGCGTTATTTCCAGCAAGCAGTAAGTGTGATGAGCATTAAAACAGTAACCGGTAAAAGCTATGAGTGTGCAGCATTACCTGTCAACGAACGCCCTTTCCGCCAAACCGAATGGCAAGAACATTACAGGCTAGATACCGATATACAACACCTAAATCGTTGTTTACACCAACGTATGTATGGTTTGGCTAAAACGGCTTAGGGATGTATGAATGGATTTAAGCAGCCATCAACGCCGCGATTTTTGCAGCATCAGGGTTTAAAATAACCCCTTTTTCCGTAACCAGTGCATCAACCAGCGCAGCAGGCGTTACATCAAAAGCAGGATTCCAAGCCTGCGTGTGGTAAGCAGCAATGCGCTGATTTGCAACGTTCAAGACTTCTTCCTGAGAGCGCTCTTCAATAGGAATAGCATCACCACTCAGGGTTGCCAAATCAATGGTGCTGGTCGGGGCAACTACCATGAATTTTACACCGTGGTAACGCGCATTCACCGCAAGGCTGTACGTACCAATTTTATTGGCGACATCGCCGTTCGCCGCGATACGGTCAGAGCCAACGATGACCCACGACACTTTACCCTGTTTCATCAAGTGTGCCGCTGCACCATCGCAGAGTAAATGTGCAGGAATTTTATCCTTCACCAATTCCCAGGCTGTCAGACGCGAGCCTTGCCACCAAGGGCGGGTTTCATCAGCATACACATGTTCAATTTGCCCATTGCTATAAGCACTGCGAATAACGCCCAGTGCTGTACCATAGCCACCGGTTGCCAATGAACCTGTATTGCAATGGGTCAATACAGCATGAGAAGGCTGAATCAATGCACTACCCAATTCACCCATACGGTAATTAGCATTAATGTCATCTTGATGAATTTGTTGTGCCAGCGCCAGCAATGGTTCTTCTGGATCGCCTTCTACCGTGTCTGCTAAATCACACATGCGCTTT
This sequence comes from Thiothrix caldifontis, assembly GCF_900107695.1. Classification (GTDB taxonomy): domain Bacteria; phylum Pseudomonadota; class Gammaproteobacteria; order Thiotrichales; family Thiotrichaceae; genus Thiothrix; species Thiothrix caldifontis. The sequence goes on from NZ_FNQP01000012.1 coordinate 4,225, forward strand.
AATGCCCACATGAGATTGACAGCCGTCGGACGGGAATTTTGCAGAATGTCGATTTCCGCACTCAAACGCTTACGCCAATCTTGCGGATATTGTTTGTAACATTTTCTCGCAGCCATCGCAGCAGCATAAGCGGCGGCAATCCCAATCGCTGGCGCACCGCGTACCACCATATTCCGAATGGCCTCGGCGGTATCTTCAGCACTGTATAACTGTACATACTGCTCGTTATGCGGCAGTTTGCGCTGGTCAAGTAACACCAGATGATTGTCTTTCCACTCTACGGCACGGATCGAATCGTGTTGACTCATGATGATTTTCGGCATAAATAGGTTGCTTTACCGTGGCAATCTTACAACACCCAATGACAATGGAAATTGATTTACTCATTACACCTGAATGGATTATCACCGTTGATTCAGGCAATCAGGTTTTGCGACACCACACTATAGCAGTGGATGATAGCAGGATTGTGGGCATTATGCCCACTTCTGAGGCAGAAAAACGTTATATACCCCGACAAATTGTCGCATTACCGCAACAAGCGTTACTACCAGGGCTGGTGAACGCACACACCCATGTCGCTATGTCGCTACTCAAAGGTTTAGCAGATGACTTACCCCTGATGGACTGGTTACAACATCATATCTGGCCTGCGGAAGCCCGTTGGGCAGATGCTGAATTTGTCTACAACGGTGCTCAACTTGCCATAGCGGAAATGATCCGTTCCGGTACAACCTGTTTCAACGACATGTATTTCTTCCCCGAAGCTGCGGCACAAGCGGCAGATGAAAGCGGAATCCGTGCCTGCATTGGCATGATCATCATCGACTTCCCCACGCGTTGGGGCAGCGGTGTTGAGGAATACCTGCAAAAAGGCTTAGCCTTGCATGACCAGTTGCAAGAAAAACCGTTGCTAACCACCGCTTTTGCCCCACATGCTCCGTATACCGTCTCCGATGAGCCATTGCATAAAGTGCTGCATCTCGCTTGCGAACTCGATGTGCCTATACACATGCATGTGCACGAAACGGCGTTTGAAGTCCAGCAAGCACAAGCACAAACGGGGTTACGCCCCCTCACGCGCTTGGAGCAACTGGGCCTACTTGACAAACATTTCCTCGCTGTCCACATGACGCAATTAAATGATGAAGACATTGCCTTACTCGCGACCAAGGGCGTACACGTCATTCACTGCCCAGAATCCAACCTAAAACTTGCCAGTGGCTTTTGCCCGGTCGCAAAACTCACCGCAGCAGGCATCAATGTCGCACTCGGTACCGACGGCAATGCCAGTAACAACGACCTAGACATGCTAGGTGAAATGCGCACCGCTGCCCTGATTGCCAAAGCTGTCGCCCAAGATGCCAGTGCCATACCCGCCACCCAAGCCTTACGCATGGCAACCATCAATGGTGCAAAAGCCCTAGGCTTGGATGCAAAGATTGGCTCGCTGGAGGTTGGCAAATCCGCCGACATGATTGCCGTTGACCTTGGCACACTCGAATCCAGCCCCCTATACGACCCTGTTTCACACTTGGTATATTGCACCAGCCGCGAACAAGTCACACACACCTGGGTAGCAGGCAAAGCACTGATGATCAATCGCCAACTGACTACGCTGGACAGCGCCACCCTGATTGCCAAAGCGCATTGCTGGCAACAAAAAATTGGAGAAACCTCATGACCCAGACCACACCCAATGTCGACCCCAATGAAATCCGCAAATTTGAAGACCTCGCTTGGCGTTGGTGGGATCGAGACAGCGAATTCAAACCGCTCCACGACATCAACCCCTTACGCCTAAACTACATCGACGACCACGCGCACATCAGCGGCAAAACCGTCATCGACATTGGCTGTGGTGGCGGCATTCTGGCGGAAAGCATGGCGCAACGCGGGGCAAACGTGACCGGCATTGACATGGGCGCAACCCCGCTCGAAGTTGCTGAACTCCACGCGCTAGAATCGCAAGTGGAAGTCACTTACCGGCAAATTAGCGCCGAAAACATGGCAGCAACCGCACCAGCGTCATTTGATGTCGTCACTTGCATGGAAATGCTAGAACACGTTCCCGACCCTGCCTCAGTGATTGCCGCGTGTGCCACACTGGTCAAACCCGGTGGCGATGTATTCTTCTCCACCATCAACCGCAACCCCAAAGCGTTTGCATTTGCGATTTTAGGCGCAGAATACGTGATGAAGATGCTGCCCAAGGGCACACACGAATACGCCAAATTCATCAAGCCCTCTGAACTCGAACGCTGGGCGCGTTCTGTCGGCTTAGAACTGCGGAATATCACGGGGATGACATACAATCCGCTATTCCAAAGTTATCGTTTAGGAAAAGACGTAGATGTTAATTATCTCATGTATTTTAAGAAGGAAATGTGATTAATGTTTGATAGTAAACGACTGATTAGCTTATTGCTAATCATGTTCGCCGTCAGTGGTTGTGCCGTCCAGTACGATAATGTAACGCTTACCCCTGAGGGTAACCCACGCTTACAAAACCTGACACCCAAGATGAAGCAGCGTATCGACGAATTAAACCACGCACTGATTGCGCTTGACCCTGCTATTGTCGACCCGCGAGAAGCACAATCGGTTGCCCATGATGCTTTTGTATACCCCATGTATTTAGCAAACGACTGGGGGTTAACATGGCCGCCGGTGTTCCATAATACCTTGCGTAACTCCAAACAGCGCAAAGCGGGGTTGTGCGTGGATTGGGCGCGTGCCATGCGAGCGCGGATGCGTACCAAAAACCTAAAGACTTTCGACCTGTATTGGGGAGTCGCCTACAAAGGCAACCCATGGCGCGAACACAGTACCCTGATTGTCACCGCCAAAGGCAAACCTTTTGAAACCGGTATTTTGCTTGACCCATGGCGCAATTCTGGCGACTTGTATTGGAGTACCATCAAGAATGACCTCCAATACCCCTGGAAATACTTTGAAGGCCCCGGCTAAGCCTTGTGGAACGTCAACACCAACACATCTCGCCATGCGGGTTGTGTTGGGTCTGCGGGACTAATCTCCGTTACCCCGTGGTAAACGGCATGATCATTCACCAATACCAAATCCCCTGCTTGTGCCAAGGTTCCTTCCGCTAAAGGCTGCATGGCATTGTCGTAAATACGACTCACACCGCCATTAACATTGTGCCGATCCATCATCATAATCAGAATATACTCTGCACCGTCTTTATGGATACCTTCAGGTGTCGGCTTACCCTGTTGATCAGGGCGGGCAATAATACGGAATTGATGTGCCTGGATACGCCACAATTCTGCTGGACTACGCGAAAATTGCTGTGTTGCCCAACGCACAATTTCTTTTAACGCCGGGTTTTTCAAGGTGGTGGGTAACCATGCGCGGAAGTGGCGATTAAAACCGCCATGCACACGGTTGTAGTGACTGCTTTGATAATGCGGCTCATGAGGCAAGACATCTAATGCATTGTTTTTCCAATGAAATACCGAATAGCGCCGATAACGATAATTACCCCCATCCCGCAAATACGGATCCAGCAACAAGCCTCCCCAACTGTGGCGAAAGCGCTGGTATGCCTGCCCCATACGACGAGCTAGTTGTTGTTGTAGGCGATTGTTTTTTCCCATCGCGAACATAAACCCTGGTTTTTGCAATAGCGTATCCACTTGGCTCACTTTATTTCAATGCTTAATCATATTGTAATTTAGTGATATTGCCTTGACCAGATCACGCGGGTGTATTAGCGATAAGCGTAGCCCTTATGGGAGCGGGATACCCCTCTACCGTCCGCGTAATGTCTGTGGAATCAAGGAAGTCCACTAATGATTCGCCTTTACTCCACGCCGTACAACGCTGCTCTTGTGTACTGGTTGGGGTAACATCTACCACACGAATATGGGTGAATCCCAGCCGTTTCAACCACAAACACAACATTGGTACAGAAGGAATAAACCAAACATTGCGCATTTTGGCGTAACGGTCATGTGGCATTAGCGCCGTGTGTTCATCACCTTCCACCACCAAGGTTTCTAAGACCAATTCACCGCCTGCACGCAAGGCACGGCGTAATTCCTGCAAATGCCCCAACGGATCACGGCGGTGGTACAACACCCCCATCGAAAACACCGTGTCGAAACCTTTTTGCTGCAAATCCGGCAAATCTTCACTTTTCAACGGCAACATCCACACAGGATGCTCACCGGCATAACGTTGCATGAATTGGAACTGGGTCAGGAACAATAAAGTGGGGTCAATGCCAATCACCGCTTCTGCCCCAGCACCTCGCATACGCCAGAGGTGATAACCGCTGCCGCACCCCACATCCAACACCAGCCGACCGGGTAAAGGACTCAGATGCGGCAATACCCGCTCCCATTTCCAATCCGACCGCCACTCGGTATCCACTTTAATGCCAAACAGCTCATAAGGCCCTTTGCGCCAAGGAATCAAGGCTTGTAACACGGTATGCAATTGCGCCTGAATCGGTGCATCAACTTCAGCGGCTGACCCCAACGTCACGGCACGGCTATTGAAATCAATATGCTGAGTCGGCAATACCGGCGCATTTGCCAACGCTGCCTGCCACTCCTCCCACTTACCGTGCGAATGGTGCAGCGCACTATCCAGTTGCTCAGGCAACGTATTCAGCCAAGGCGCGAGACGCGATGTTTGCAAGAAAGCGTAGAGTGAATCCAACCCGTTCACACTTTCACCGCTAATAAGGAAGCAAAATTAAAACCCTGGAACCACTTGACGGTTTGGGAAAATCCCGCTGCTTGCAAGCGCTCCACCTGCTGCTCAAACGTATCGGGAATCAGCACATTTTCCAACGCGGAACGTTTCTGGCTAATTTCTAGCTCGCTATACCCATTGGCACGCTTGAATTCCAAGTGAATATCCGTCAATAACGCCTGTTCTGACGCATCCGCAAACTGAAGCTTCTCCGACAAAATCAAAACACCGCCCGGCAATAAACCCTCATAAATTTTACACAACATCAGCAAACGCTCGGCAGGCTTAAGGAATTGCAGCGTAAAATTCAGCACCACCACCGACGCTTTTTCCAAAGAAATTGCCTGAATATCCGCACATTCCACCTGAAACTGCCCCATTGGCAAATGCCGTTGTAAGATTTGCTCACAGCGCCGTGTCATCGCCACCGAATTATCCACGCATACAAAGCGCACCCCATCTGCCCGCACTTGCGATGCCATCGACAAAGTTGCCGCACCCAATGAACAACCGAGATCGTAAATCTGAGTATTGGGTTGAGCGTAACGACGAGCAATTACCCCCAACAAGCCAATGATCGTCTCGTACCCCGGTACAGAACGGCGAATCATATCAGGAAAAACATCCGCGACCGCTTCATTGAAAGCAAAATCAACCACTTGTCCTTGCGGGAGTGCGTAGATGGAATCACGTTGCATTACGCTGCCACTGCCTCCCCCGCCCAACGTGCCTCACCCGGCTGACGCGCAAACACCACATGCTCACCCGTGCGTTTGCCCGCATCAGCGCCAAGAAAGTACAGGTAAGGCGCAACCAACGCTTCAGGACGCGCCACACTCTGGGGATTTTCACCGGGGAAATTCAGGGTACGCATACTGGTACGTGCAGGCCCCGTATCCACCGTATTCACTCGGATAAAATGCGCAGGGTCATCATATTCCGCCGCTAAAATATCGCAAAACGCAGTCATTCCGGCTTTTGCCACCCCAAATGCGCCGTAAAACGCTTTATTCGACGTATGCCCCGCAAACACAATCGCTGGGTCAGCCGCTGCATTGAGTAACGGCAAACAAGCCTGTGTCAGCAGAAAATTAGCGTGCAAATTTACCATGATCATTTTCGACCACAGTTCTGTATCGTAGTGACTGATCGGCGTAAATGCCCCCAGCCATGCCGCATTCAGCATCACCCCATCCAAACGCCCTAATTGTTCACGGATATTTTCAGCAAGATCGTAGTAATCTTTGGCGGTAGCACCTTGCATATCCAGCGGATACAGCGCCGGTTCGGGGTAGCCTGCGTTGACGATTTCGTCGTAGGTTTCCTCCGCGCGACGCACTTCTTTGTCGAGCATGACGACGGTTGCGCCATATTGTGCACAAGCTTTAGCAATCGCTTTGCCCATGCCTGCGGCAGCACCCGTGACCAAAATCACGCGCTCTTGCAAAGCACTCTCAGATGGCACATAAGCCAATAAATCTTGCTGCATTCCTGTCTCCGCTTGGGGTCAACCTCAAAAGAAAGCGAGTTTAACGCTTATCGAAGCGGGGGTGTAGGGCACAGGTCAAGTTTTAAGGCGACAACACCGCGTACACCAACCAACCGGTATACCCCACGTACATACTGAGTAATAGAATACCTTCCCAATGTGTTAGATGCCCCGGCTTTCTGAAACCGTAAGCCATAATGAATAGACCCACAGTGACTGCTAACATAAGCGGGAAATCACGGGTCAACACCTCATCGGCAACAGCAATGGGGGAAATTGCCCCAGCGATCCCAACCACCGCCAAGGTGTTAAACAAGTTCGAGCCAACAATATTGCCCAATGCCAAATCGGATTCACCTTTACGAGCCGCCGCAATCGAGGAAGCTAACTCCGGCAACGAAGTACCCAGCGCCACAATTGTCAACCCAATAATCAAATCACTCACCCCCAATGCATTCGCAATATCCACAGCACCCCACACGAGAATCCGCGAACTGATGATCAACAGCACCAAACCGACAGCCAACCACATCAGTGCAGTTTTCAACGTCATGGGGTGGCTTGCCAATTCCTCTTCCACTTCTGCGGATAACGCATCCTGCCGCCCACGCATCGCCGAGTAAATAGACCAACCCATAATCCCAAAAAAAACCACCAGCAGGATCACCGCATCCCAATGGCTGATTTCCCCATCCCATAGCAGCAAACCCGACAGCAGCGTCACCGCCAACAAAATCGGCATTTCTTTGCGGACAATATCGGAATGCACTGCAATGACGGCAATCACTGCCGTTATCCCCAAAATCAACGCGATATTCAATATATTGGAACCATAGGCATTGCCCAATGCCAAGGCTGGATTGCCCTCCCACGCGGCAAAGGCAGATACGGTCATTTCAGGGGCGGATGTACCAAACCCAATAATAACCATCCCGATCAGAAGGGATGGCATTCCTAAATGTTTTGCTGTGGCAGCAGCACCTTCGACAAACTTGTCGGCACTCCATACCAATACAGCAAGACCGACAACAATAGCAGCTAGCGACAACAACATATTGGTTTCCTTTACATTCTGACAAGATGTGACGGTTTATGCCATTTTTAGCGATGGTCTGCTAGTATCCCCTACCTCTAACCAGCAAATGTCACGATAATAACCCCATGCTTAAACTGCTTAATAATTGGTATACCCGACACTTTTCCAACCCCCAAGTCGCCATTTTGGCGATGTTATTATTATTGGGCTTTAGTTTCATTGTTTTTGCCGGAAAAATACTCGCGCCGCTGTTAGCTGCCGTCATTATTGCCTACCTATTGGATGGCGCGGTGCATTTGTTACGACGTTATAAGCTGCCCCGTTTTGCCGCAATTCTGCTGGTATTCAGCCTATTTATAGTCATGCTATTATTGATTTTGGTGATACTAGCACCGCTTATGTTCAAACAAGCGACGCAATTTGCTCTGGAAATTCCGGGCATGATTGCCAGTGGGCAAAGTGTTTTACTGACATTACCTGAAAAATACCCCACCCTTGTTTCAGAACAAGCCATTCTGGAATTACTCAATAGTCTACGCAATGAGTTGACCCAGTTATCCCGGCATGTGTTGAGTTTCTCCTTATCATCGGTATTCAACCTGATAGCCTTTGTTGTGTATCTGGTTGTTGTGCCGCTACTCGTATTTTTCTTTCTCAAGGATAAAGATCTGGTACTGAGTTGGTTTTCCACGTTTTTACCGCAGGATCGCGAATTGGTGATTCAGGTCTGGCGCGAGGTCAACGGTAAAATTGCCGGTTACGTGCGTGGTAAATTTCTGGAAATCCTGATTGTTTGGGCAGTGTCATTTGTGACCTTCCTTGCATTTGACCTGCGCTATTCGATGCTGTTGTCGTTTTTAGTCGGTATCTCAGTGCTGATCCCCTATGTAGGGGCTGCGGTCGCCACTTTACCAATTGCGGTGGTAGCCTATTTTCAATGGGGTCTTAATACCGATTTTGCCTATGTCATGATCGCTTACGGTATTATCCAGTTTCTTGATGGTAATCTGCTCGTTCCCTTATTGTTTGCCGAAATGGTCAATTTACACCCTGCCGCAATTATCACTGCGGTGCTATTTTTTGGCTCAGTCTGGGGGATTTGGGGTGTGTTTTTTGCCATTCCACTGGCAACACTGATTAATGCCGTCATTAATGCTTGGCCTCGACAACACACCAGCATCTTGCCAAATCAGTAAGCCGAAATAGGCGATACGAAGCCAGCCGGTTTCAGTGCTAACAACGAACAGCCGAGTTCTGCTGTGATGTTCTCGGCGGCATTGCCAATCTGTCAAGACCCGTAGCTTGAGTCTCTAAACGGCTTAGGGTTATGCCCTGAAGTCACGCTGTTACTTCAGATCAAAGGTTTCACCGTAGCGTGGCAAGCATACCGGAGCAGCCAAGGTATTGCGCAAGTGTTCCGCGAAGACCGCTTTGGCAACCGGTTCGCCATGCACCAAAACCACTGGCGGGCGCGGGTCAAATTGCGCATACCAGTGGGTCAGGGCAGCTTGGTCAGCGTGCGCCGATAGCCCGCCAATGGTGTGGATTTGTGCAGCAACGCGGATGGTTTCCCCCCACAGGCGGATATGTTTTGCACCATCGACCAATGCCCGCCCCAGTGTGCCACGTGCCTGAAAGCCGGAAATGAGGACGTGGCAATCACGCCGCCATACATTATGCTTGAGGTGATGGCGAATGCGCCCACCGTTACACATACCACTTCCGGCGATAATGATCACGCCACTGTGTATCTGGTTGATACGCATGGACTCTTCGGGCGTGCGGGTAAATGTCAGGTTCGGCAGCAACGGGCTATCGCGGTGTTGCCGCCACAATTGTGAGGACTCATCATCAAACAGGTCGCAGTTCTGGGCGTAGGCGTGCGTGGCTTCGATAGCCAGTGGGCTGTCGAGGAAAATTTGCCAACGCCCCAATCCCCACTCGTCAAAGTATTTGGCAAACAAGTAAAAGATTTCTTGGGTGCGCCCCACTGCAAATGCCGGAATCAGGATATTGCCTTGTTTGGCAGTCACTTCCCGGAACAGGTTAGCCAACTCTTGGCGGGTAGCGTCCCAATCGCGGTGCAGGCGGTCGCCGTAGGTGCTTTCCAGCAATACCATGTCGGCTTGTTTGATAATGGCGGGGTCTTGCAGCACTGGCATCCCGGAACGCCCCAAGTCACCGCTGTACACCAGCTTGCGGTCGTGTTTACCGCTGTGTAACCACAATTCCACAAGCGCTGAACCGAGAATATGCCCGGCATCCATCAACCTGAGCGCCGCCAGTGGCAGAATCTCCAAGCGTTCGGCATAGTCCAATGTCTGGAAATGAGGGAACACCGCTTCAGCATCTTGGATGGTGTACAGTGGCTCAATAGGGCGCAAGCCTTTGCGTTCACGCTTGCGGTTTTCCAGCTTGGCATCTTTTTCATTCAGGTAAGCAGCATCCCGCAACATAATGCGGCACAAATCAGCCGTGGCTTTGTGGGTGTAAATAGCCCCACGAAAACCGTGTTTCACCAGCAATGGCAAGCGCCCGGAATGGTCGATATGGGCATGACTGAGGATAACGGCATCAATGCTGGCAGGGTCAAACGGAAACGGGTCACTGTTGCGTGCCTCATCCCGCCAGGAACCCTGAATCAAACCGCAATCCAACAAGAGTTTGTAGTCACCGACCGTCACTAGGTGGCACGAGCCAGTGACTTCATCAGCCGCGCCAAGAATTTGCAGTGTTATTGTCATGTCTTATCCTTTTGAGTCAATGACTTGACTAGAAATCAATATTGACCCCGGTCATAAAAATTACATAAGCATCCTTAGGATCGGGAACCGGCGTAGCTTGCGCCACCAGATCAACCTTGGGGGTCAGGTGGTAACGGATACCCGCCATTGGTACAGGCATCACCGCAGGCAAGCGTTTGTAATTGCTGGATAGGTAAAAGCTGCGGTGCAGGGTAAACTTTTTGCGTTGGTAAAAAATATTGGAATAGCCGAGAACCAGCCCTAAACGTTCTTCGGAATTTTCCAAAATACCGATGGAATAATAGCTGCGGTCATTGATGGCTTTTTCCAACACCACGCTTTCTAGCCGCCAGCCGTCATTGTCGGAAGGCGAGAAAATATGGTTCAGGCTGATGACCTTAGTCACAGACCAATCAGCTAAAACTCCCTCTATAGGCAATAACGATAATAGGATAATTGCAATACACAGTTGTTTTAACATCTACCCTCTCCACCGCTTGTGCTACTTTGAGTATAGTGCAAATAGAAAAAGGCAATCCCTTGATCCTCACCATCGAACGCTACCCATTCCGCTTCAAGATGATCAGGCAGCGCTTCTACATCGTCATTTTCTGGGCGTAGCAAGGCGGCAATTGAATCTACAGCACAGTAGCAGGCTTACGGTTTTATCGCCTCAGACGTAGACGCATCTGCTTCTCCAACTCCACCAAAACAAACAACGCCACGCCGATGCCAACAATCAATAAACCATCACCTAATGCTATCGCTTCGGTAGCAAATACGGCTTGTAAGGGCGGCAAATAGGTAATGGCAAATTGTGCCACCGTCACCACGATCACTGCCAGCCACACCATTTTCGTACCCCTTACCGCCTGCCATGTCAGAGACGTGCCGTACATATTGCGAATAAAAAACAGGTGAAAGATTTCCATGACCACCAAGGTATTCATCACCAAAGTACGCGCCAACGCCAGCGAATAACCTTGATCAAGCGCGTAAGCATAAATACCAAACACGCCACACAAAAACAGCGTCGTCACCAACACGATATGCCATAACAACCCACCACTCAGTAATGGCTGAGCACGCGGGCGGGGCGGGTACTGCATGGTATGCGCCTCGGTCGGTTCAAACGCCAATGCCAACCCTAGGGTAGCCGCCGTAATCATATTGACCCAGAGAATTTGCAGCGGCGTAATCGGCAATAACATCCCCAACAATAATGCCAACACAATAACAGCGGCTTCACCTGTACTGGTTGGCAACGTCCAACTGATGACCTTTTTGATATTGTCATACACCGTGCGGCCTTCACGCACGGCTGCCACAATTGAGGCAAAATTATCATCTGCCAACACCAATTCAGCCGCTTCCTTGGCAGCCTCACTGCCTTTTTGCCCCATCGCGATCCCGGCATCGGCACGTTTCAGTGCGGGCGCATCGTTTACCCCATCACCAGTCATGGCAACCGTCATGCCGTGTGCTTGCAAAGCCATGACCAAGCGCAATTTATGTTCAGGTGAGGTGCGGGCAAAAATGTCGGTATTCAACACGACGGCGGCTAAATCGGCATCATCCAGTAAATCAAGCTCTACACCTGTCAGTACCTTGTCGGTATGCTGCAAACCAATCTGTTTGCCGATGGCAGCAGCAGTGGCTGCGTGGTCGCCGGTAATCATTTTCACCTGAATACCCGCCCGGTGGCATTCAGCCACAGCACTGGCTGCTTCCGCACGCGGCGGGTCAATCAAACCCACCAGCCCCAGCAAGGTGAGCGTGCCTTGTACATCGGCGTATTCCAGCACTGTATGGTGTGGTGGCACACGACGGCTTGCCAGTGCCAGCACCCGCTGCCCTTGTGCGGCAATCGTTTCCGCCTGCTGTTGCCAAACAGCGGCCTCCAGCGCTTGTAACTTGCCCCCAACGACTTGGTATTGACACATACCGATCACGCTTTCCGGTGCGCCTTTCACCAGAATGCAAGCGTGTTGCGCATGGTCATGGTGCAACGTTGCCATGAACTTGTGGCGGGAATTAAAGGGAATCATATCGGTGCGCGTCCATTCACGCCGTATTTGCGTGACATCCAGCCCAGTCTTGGCAGCAAAAGCCAGTAATGCCCCTTCCATCGGGTCACCCTCTACCAGCCAAAGGGCATCCTGATGCTTGAGTTCCGCATCGTTACACAGCGAGGCGACCAAGCCTAATTCGGATAAAACGGGTAGCTCGGCGGGATCAAACGGCTGACCACGATGACTGAAGGTTCCTTGTGGCGCATACCCCTCTCCTACCACTTGCAAGGCAGCATCCGCCGTCATCACCCTAGTGACCATCATTTCATTGCGGGTCAATGTACCGGTTTTATCAGAACAAATCACCGACACCGCACCGATAGTCTCAATCGCAGGCAAGCGGCGTACAATCGCATGGCGCGACGCCATGGCTTGCACCCCCACCGCCAAGGTAATGGTCAATACGGCGGGCAACCCTTCAGGAATCGCCGCCACTGATAAACCCACGACAGCCATGAACAGCTCACTGAAATCTTGATGCTGCACAAAATAGCCAAAGGCAAAAATCAAGGCCGCCACCGTGAGGATGAAGAGCGTCAGCCATTTCGCAAACACCCCCATCTGTTCGACCAACGGGGTCGTCAAGGTTTCAACACCGGACAGTAACCCGCTGATGCGCCCAATTTCGGTATTAGCACCAATCGCCACCACCACACCACGTGCTTGCCCACTGGTCACTGACGTACCGCTGAATGCCATATTAGTACGGTCACCGAGGGCTGCTGCGGCTGCGACTACCGCTACCTGCTTTTCAACGGGCAGCGATTCGCCGGTCAGCAGTGCTTCTTGCACTTGCAAACCGTGTACCTGCAATAAACGCAAATCGGCTGGCACTTTATCACCCGCTTCCAGTAGTACAATGTCACCGGGAACTAACCTATCACCCGCTACGGTCTGGCGTTTGCCTGCCCGCAAGACCGACGCATGGGGAGCGAGCATCTCACGAATCGCATCCATCGCCTTTTCTGCCTTACCCTCTTGCAGAAAACCGATAATGGCATTGGCAAATACCACCGCAAGGATCACACCAGTATCTACCCAATGCCCCAACAATGCGGTCACAACAGCCGCACCCAGCAATACATAAATCAGGATATTGTGAAATTGCAGCAGAAACCGCAGCACGACACTGCGTGAAGGTGGTGCAGGCAAACGGTTAGCACCATAAGTATGATGACGTTGTTGAGCAGTCGCTTCATCAAGACCGTTGCTGCTGCTTTCCAATTTGGCGAGTGCCACGTCGGGCAGTTGGTTGTGCCAAAGTGTTGGGGCTGACATGGGTTAACCTATTTACGATTGCCTAAAACCACTTATCGGACATTTTCCTTATCGCGTCGCACTACTAACTATAATTTACACAAAACAAAAAACAGAACCCGTTTAACTTTCCAATTAAGCCAATAACTATTATGAAAAAAATATCATTTGTAAACGTTAGTAATCTTACCCTCGCCTTTCTGTTGATTGCTGGATTCTCCGGTTGCGGTGGTGGAACAGGCGCAAGTTTAGGGAGCAGTACCACCAACGGGAGTACTTCAGGGGGAAGCACATCAGGCGGTAGCACATCAGGAGGAAGCACTTCAAATGGTACGACCTCCACCAGTTCAGCGGAAGGGCTTTGGCAAGGTACTACCAGTATGAGCCAAAACGTCACCGGGATTGTATTCGAAAACGGTGAATATTGGTTTTTATACTCCATTCCGGGTAATAGCAACGCAATCGGTGGTGTGATTCAAGGTAATGCCACTAGCAATGCTGGCAACATCGCCTCCAGCAATGGCAGAGATTTTAATATCACTGAACTCAAACTATACGATATTTCCTCTCTACAAGGCACATACACAACCAAGAGCAAACTCAGTGGGGAAATTACTTATACCGATATGCCGAGTTCAATGGTCACGTTTGCTAGCACTTATAACGCTGACTACGAAAAAACACCCTCGCTGTCTGCACTGACCGGCACTTACGCTGGGGATGCCGCAAGCTCAGAAGGCACAGCAAGTGCTATCACCAATATTTCCTCAACCGGTCAAATCATTGGTACTGACGCCTCCGGATGTAAATTCACCGGTACTGCCACTCCCCACAGTCGCGGCAATGTCTATAACGTAACCGTCACGTTCAGCAATGAAATTTGTACGAATAGTGGCACTCAAGTATCAGGGGTTGCTTACTTTGACTCATCAACTCAACAGCTTTACAGCGCCGCACTAAACAGTACCCGTACTGATGGTTTCTTATTTATTGGCACAAAAGAATAAACCAACCTAATTAAAGCGTTATGCGCACCGTGTGCATAACGCTCAATGCACGCATTTACCGTGTATCGACCATATCGCGGTAAGCGTGCCAACTGGCATACGAAATCAGCGGCATCGCAATAATCAGTCCAAGGCTAAACGGCAACAAACCCGCGCCAATAATCACCGCAATGGTCGCCGCCCATGCCAACATCACTTTCCAATTAGCGAGGATGGCGCGAATGCTGGTATTCAATGCCGTCACCAAACTCACCTTGCGCTCCAACAACATTGGCACTGTCGCCACACCCGTCATAAATGACACCACCGCAAACAACAGCCCCACTGACATAAACGACAGCGTAAACAGCCAACCCATTTTTGACCCCAGCAATGCCGCCATAAAGCCAATATAACTGTGTTGCTCCGCCACTGCCGTATCTTGCAGAAAAATATCCAGCACAATGGAGGACATCCGCAGCCACAACAACACCAACACGCCCAACATCGCCGAATACAACAGCAAATTAACCGGGTTACGTTTTAACGCCAACGTCGATTTCAAAAAGTTCACCGGATCACCGTGTTCACGCCGCAAACTTAAATCATACAACCCCAGCGCAAGGAACGGCCCCCACAACATAAATCCCGCCGCTTCCGCCATAAAAAAACCGGGGTTATTGGCAGAAAGCACACTCATCCCCATCCCCACCAAGGCAAAAATAATGCCATACAGCAGGCTAGACCACGGATTGGCTTTAATATCTTCCGCGCCTTGGCGTAACCACTTGGGAATATTGGCAAGTTCGACCTGACGCACAGGGTACTCAGTGAACGGCTGTTCGGTACTGATGGATTGCATAATTATTCTTTCCTCCTGAATGGAGTTCCATCATACGAATTCACCACCCCTGATTCAACCACGGCTGAACGTGTCCGCTCCACCTGCTTCACCCGCAAATGCAACGCCGCCTTCGCCATCATGTGTGCACTCACCGGGGCAGTCATGAACAAAAACAACGTCACCAGCACTTCATGCAAGCTCACCCCATCGGTATTGAACGAAAAGTACAACGCCGAAGCCACCAACACTGACCCCACGCCAATGGTCGTCGCCTTGGTCGGCCCGTGCAGGCGCATGAAAAAGTCCGGCATTTTCGCCAGCCCCCACGAACCCACCAACGTAAAAAACGCCCCCACCAACACCAGAATCGCTAACACTGCATCCAACATCACCCTACTCCATAATATCGCCGCGCAGCAAATACTTGCTCAGCGCAATCGTGCCCACAAACCCCATCACCGCAATCAGCAAGGCTGCCTCGAAATACAGCGCACTGCCTTGCAGCAAGCCGAACAACACCAGCAAGGCAATCGTGTTCAGGTACAGCGTATCCAGTGCCAAAATCCGGTCAGGCACATCCGGCCCCACCAGCAAGCGGTACAGGCTCAATAACAACGCCAACGACACCATACCGAATGCCCAAGGCAACACCATATTCAACATTCGCATAACACCTCTATCAATGGTTGTTCGTAACGCTGCTTCATTTCCCGAATGCTCGCCTCCACATCCGTCACATGCAACGCATGGATCAGCAATTGCCGCCGGTCAGCCGACACCTCACACGAAACCGTCCCCGGTGTCAGCGAAATCGTATTCGCCAGCAAACTCACACCCAACGGCGAACGGATGTCCAGTTCCAGCAGCATAAACGCAGGCTGGAGCTTGCGGGTAGAACCCAGAATCAACGCTGCCACATTCAGGTTCGCGACCACAATATCCCACAACACCACCGCCAGAAATTTCAGCAATACCCACGGACGCTGCACACACACCCGTTCCGGCCAAAATCCCACCGTCAAAAACGGAATCAGCAACGCCAGACCCGCGCCCAGCACCACATGCCCCATTGCCACGGTATTGTTCAACAACAACCAGATCAACAACAGGAGAACGCTCAACAACGGATGCGGCAACAATCGTTTCAACATGCTCATTTACCTCCCACCGCAGGGTCGAATACCGCCGCACGATACCCCACCACATCCAGGGTTTGTGCCGCCACTTGCTGCATGATTTCAGCCACCGGATGCGCCAACACCACCAGCAAGGGCACCGCAGCCAACAACCACAACACCGCCGTCAGACTCAGCCCAAATGCCGGAATCTGTGTCGGCAATACCGGGTCAGCCGCATCAGGCCGATCTTTCACCTTGTAAAACAGCACCGAACCACTACGCGCCAACGCAATTAACAATAAAGCACTGCTAATCAAGACCGTTGCCAACACCGCCCAACGCCACGGGTGTTCCAATGCCGCCTGCAAAATCCACAACTTGCCAAAAAACCCCGACAACGGCGGCAAACCCAAGGCCGCCACCGCCGCCAACATAAACAAACCACCCAGCAAGGCATGGTGCGGCAAGCGCATACCGGGGTCAAAACGGTCGGCATACGTCCCGCGCCCGCGCACAATTACATCTGCCAGCAAAAACAAACCGCCCGCCAGCAAAGTCGAATGCACCAGATAATACAAAGCCGCCGCCAGCCCCGCTTCGGAATGCAAGCCCACGGCAATCAGCAACATTGCCACCGAAGCCAGCACCAAATATGCCACCTGAAAGCGCAAGCGAAACGCCGCCAGCACGCCCAACGCCGCCAATACCAAGGTGATCAGCCCCAAACCCAGCAACCACGGCGCATAGAAATACGCCAGATTTCCGGCATCCACCCCAAACACCGTGCCATGCACCCGAATAATCGCGTATACCCCCACCTTGGTCATAATCGCAAACAAGGCCGCCACCGGGGCAGAAGTCCTTGCATACGCCGCAGGCAACCACAAATACAGCGGAAACATTGCCGCCTTCAGCCCAAACACCAGCAACAGCAACAAACCCGCCGCCATCACCAGCCCTTCACGCTCCGCCGGTAATGCCGCCACTTTCGCCGCCATATCCGCAATATTCAGCGTGCCCAATGCGCCGTACAACGCCCCCAGCGCAAACAGGAACACCGTCGAACCGACCAGATTCACCACCACATAATGCAGCCCCGCCACGGTGCGCTGCTTGCCGCCGCCATGCAGCAACAAGCTGTAAGAAGCCAGCAACAACACCTCAAAGAACACGAACAGGTTAAACGCATCTCCGGTCAGGAATGCCCCATTCAAGCCAAACAACTGCATCTGGAACAACACATGGAAATGGCTACCTTGCGCATCAATCTCGGTGACAATCGCATACCACAACGCCCCGACTGCCAGTATTGCCGTCACCAACAGCATCAACGCCGCAAGCTGATCAAACACCAAGGTAATGCCGAATGGCGCAGGCCAATTACCCAGCGCATACACCTGCCGCTGCCCCGCCAGCGAGGCATCAAACAACCACACCGCCAGCATTAGCAAGGCAAACGCGGCGACAAAACCCACCATGCGTTGCACCTGCAAACCCAACGGACGCAGTAACAACAAGAGGATTCCCGCCAGTAGCGGCAACAGGATTGGGAGGATTGGCAAGTGCATCATGGTGATTCCCCCTCACCCCCCAGCCCCCTCTCCCTCAAGGGGCGAGGGGGAGCAAGAGATCCTCTTAGCCCCTCTCCCCTTGAGGGAGAGGGGTTGGGGTGAGGGGTTCTTCCATCCACATGATCACTGCCCGTTTCCCCCCGCGCTTTCAACGCCAGCACGATGGCAAACGCCGTCATGCCGAAAGCAATCACAATCGCCGTCAGCACCAGTGCTTGCGGCAATGGGTCGGCATATCCCGCTGCATCCGGGCGCACAATCGCAGGCACACCAATGGCCAGCCGCCCCATCGCAAACAGGAACAAATTGGTGGCATACGACAACAAGGTCAGCCCCATCACCACCGGAAAAGTACTGGCACGCAACACCAGATATACCCCGCAAGCCACCAGCACCCCGATACTCAAGGCAATCAGCAATTCCATTACACCTCTCCTTGCAGCACAGGTGTGGGCGCATCCAGCCGGTTCAGCTTGCCCAGTTCCACCAGAATCATTACCGTTGCCCCCACGACCACCAAAAACACGCCCATGTCAAAGAACATCGCACTCGCCAGCTCAAAATCGCCCACCACCGGCCAATGCACATGCGTATGTGCCGAGGTGAGGAACGGATACCCCAACGCCATCGCCACCATCCCCGTGCCTGCTGCCACCAGCAAACCCGCCGCCAGCCACGAATGCATGTCAGAACGAATCCGTTGCGCCGTCCAGCCAATCCCATTCGCCAAGTTCTGCAACACAATTGCCAAGGCCGCGATCAACCCGGCAATAAACCCGCCACCCGGCAAGTTGTGTCCGCGCAGGAATACAAACACCGCCACCATCAACATCAGCGGGAACAACACCCGACTAAACGTTTGCAAAATAAACGGATTCGCCTCCAACGCCCAAGCGCGTCCACTGCTATCTTCCGCAGGCGCATACAATTTAATTTGCTGCAACAAAGCAAAAATCCCCAAGCCCGCCAGTGCCAGCACCGCGATTTCACCCATGGTGTCAAAACCCCGAAAATCCACCAGAATCACATTCACCACATTCGCACCACCACCGCCCGGCACACTTTGCGTCACAAAATAATCCGCCAGTGTTGCTGTCTCACGAGTCATCACAGCCAACGCCAATACCGCCGCCCCCAAACCCAGCAAGCCAGCCAAAATACCATCACGCCATTTGCGCCACACCGCACTGGTGCGCGGGGTATATTGCGGCAGGAAATACAAGGCCAGCATCAACAACACAATCGTGACAATTTCCACCGACAATTGCGTCAAGGCCAAATCCGGCGCGGAAAATTTCACAAATGCCAGCGACACCACCAATCCGACTGCCCCCAATACCACCAGCGCAATCAAGCGCTCCCGATGCAATACCACACTCAATAAACTGGCAAGAATCAAGGTTGCCCCCACCGCGAGGCTTACCGCATCCAGTGGCAACAATACCCGTTCGCCCAACAAGGGCGCAGCACTCGACAAGAAACCCGCAGTTCCCATCAGCAAGGTAAAACCTAACACCCAGAACAACATATCCTGCAACGACCCCCGGTCAAACCCACGGGTCACGCCACGCGCCACCTGCAACAGCTTGTCGATTTTCCAGTCATACAAATGCCGCAATTGCTGACCACGCACCCGTGATTCATACCACGCAAACAGCGGCTTACGCACCGCATACACCGCAATCCCGCCCACCAGCGCGATAAAACTCATCAGCAACGGCTCGTTAAACCCATGCCAAATCGCCAGACTGTATTCGGGCGGAACGCCTTGCAATGTTCCCTGCACCGCCACTGCCAGCAATGGCGCGACCGTAAACATCGGCAACATTCCCACCGCAATACATAACACCACCAGCACATCCACCGGAATCCGCATAAACGGCGGCGGCTCATGCGGCATTTTCGGCAAATTCACCGGCTCACCGTTGAAAAACACGTCATGGATAAAGCGCAGCGAATACGCCACCGAAAACACCCCGGCCAGCGTTGCCATCACCGGAATCGCCTGCCCCCACAACGATTCTCCGGAAGCCACCACCGCCTGATCGAAGAACATTTCCTTACTCAAAAAACCGTTCAGCAACGGCACACCCGCCATTGCCGCCGCCGCAATCATCGCCAACACCGCCGTATGCGGCATGTATTTCAGCAAGCCATTAATGCGGCGCATATCCCGCGTGCCGGTTTCATGGTCAATAATCCCCGCCACCATGAACAGCGAAGCCTTGAAGGTGGCGTGATTGATAATGTGGAACAGTGCCGCCACCGCCGCCAGTTCTGTACCCAGCCCAAACAGCAGCGTGATCAGCCCCAGATGGCTAATGGTCGAATACGCCAGCAAGCCTTTCAGATCGTGCTGGAACAAAGCCACGAATGCCCCCACCAGCAAGGTAATCATCCCTACCGTGCCGATCAGCCACGACCATTCCGGCGTACCCGCCAGCACCGGAAAAAACCGCGCCAACAGGAAAATCCCCGCCTTCACCATCGTGGCGGAGTGTAAGTAAGCGGAAACGGGGGTCGGTGCTGACATCGCATTCGGCAGCCAGAAATGGAACGGAAATTGCGCCGATTTGGTAAACACCCCAATCGCAATTAACACCAAAGTCGGCAAATACAGCGCATGGGCACGGATTTGTTCACCCGCCAGCAACACATCCGACAAGTTATAACTGCCTACCATCTGCCCCAGCAGCAAAATTCCCGCCAACAATGCCAATCCGCCACCGCCGGTGATGGCCAACGCCATCCGCGCCCCTTGCCGAGCATCCTCCCGGTGTTGCCAGTAACTAATCAGCATAAAGGAACTCAGCGAGGTCAACTCCCAGAACACCATCAATTGCAGCAGGTTTTCCGACAATACCACGCCCAGCATCGACCCCATAAAGGTCAGCATGTAGGCAAAAAACCGCCCCATTGAATCTTTGGCTGAGAGGTAATAACGGGCGTAGAGGATGACCAATAAGCCAATGACAAGGATCATCAGGGCAAACAATGCGCCCAAACCATCCAGGCGGAAGGCGAAATCCAGCCCAATGGCAGGCATCCACACCCAAGACTGGATAAGGGTTTCGCCCGCAAACACAGCGATCAATGCAGGGTACAATACCCCCAACGCCAGCAAAGTCGTGATTCCCGCCAGCCATGCCGCTGCCACCCGATGAAAATGCGCAGCCCATGCCACCACTGCCGCCCCCACAAAAGGCAGCAATACCGCTAAGGGCAGATTAATTGTTGAAACATCCATTCAGCACCATTGCAACAAAGCCGGGTCGCTTCCGGCGGTGCCTTGATTCTACCCTAACAAAACCATGAAGTGCTGATTACGTCACGCTGGCGGGGTTAATGTGATACTGATCCCGCTCACCTAATGTGCTTAAAAGCGGTATTGCCATTCCACCCGATCGCGCTTCAGCCGCCAGCGTGCTTTGGCATTGGAACGACCATTCGCAAACACTTTATCAGACAAGTTATCAAACACATTCTCGCGCACATTTTCACTGAGGCGGAAATCACGCCGCACCACCGCATCACAATCCTGCATCAGCAAATAGCTATTCGTGCACTGGCGTTGCTGCAACTGCATATCATTGGTACGCAACGCAAACGGTTTGGTAATCGAATGGATAGATTCATAAGACAGCGGCGCAGATGCCGTGCCACAAGCAGTGAGATTCAACAGCATCCCCGTCATCAGTAAGCCTTTTACTGCTGTCGCTCTCGTTGTAGTCTTCATCATAAATACCTCGCATTTTGAGGTATTTTACCCATGACACTCCAAAATGGCTATTTTTTATTCATAGATATTATTAGTTAATGCATCACTTGCCCGTTTAAACGCACTGACTGATAGTCGTCACCTTGCATCTCATTCAAACGACTCAACGCCCGCTGAAACTCAAAGCGCAATTTCTCCCCTTGATACAGATTATCCAGCGCAATCGTCGTGGAAAAAATGAACTGCACCTGCCGGTCATACAACTCGTCAATCAGATTCAGGAAACGCCTCGCTGCCGATTCGTGTTCTTCGGTCAACACATGCAAACCCGATAACACAATGTAATCAAAGCGTTCTGCCAACTCAATATAATCGCGGGTAGAACGCGCCGTTTCACACAAGGTCTTGAAATCAAACCACACAATGTTTTCAGACAAGCGATGTGTCGGCAAACAACGCCCTTGCACCTCAATATCCTGCCCGACCTCAATGGCACCGCTGGCGAGTTCTGCGAAACATTTTTCCAGCTCGTGTTCCACCAACACCGCATCGTCGTCTTCCAAAAAGCTATCTTGGCTGACGTGTTTCAACATGCGGTAGTCAATCTGGTTATCCAACTCCACCACGTGCGTATGCTTTTTCAGTAACGCAATCGCAGGCAAAAAACGTTCGCGCTGCAAACCGTTTAAATACAAATCATCCGGCGGGCGGTTAGAAGTCGTCACCAAGGTAATACCGTGTTTGCACATCGCATCCAGCAAACCGTGCAGCAACATCGCATCCACAATATCCATGACGTGAAATTCGTCGATGCACAACAGGCGCACTTCTTGTGCCAATTGCGCCGCCAATGCCTCCAATGGGCTACGATGGTGCGCCAGCCGTTTCAGTTCCTCATGAATGAAGAACATGAAATGGTGGTAATGCATCCGCCGTTTT
The DNA here is from genome assembly GCF_900107695.1 of Thiothrix caldifontis. GTDB lineage: Bacteria > Pseudomonadota > Gammaproteobacteria > Thiotrichales > Thiotrichaceae > Thiothrix > Thiothrix caldifontis. Next base: position 26,724 of record NZ_FNQP01000012.1, read on the forward strand.
TCCGTCAGCGGCAGACGTGAATAAAACATATCCATCAACCACGTCTTGCCACGCCCGACGCCACCCCACAGGTAAGCGCCGCGCACTGGCTCGATCACCACATTATGCCGCTTGGAAAACACCGCCAACAAACCCCGCGAACGTGCCACGCGGGCAGTTTCACGCGGTTTGAGCAAGCCATTCCACACCTCTTGCAAGACCTTGAGACCTTCGAGTTGGGCGGGATCGTGTTGGATCGCACCCTCCTTGATGGCGTCGTGGTAATGCTTCAATAGCGGCATAACGTTTCCTTCTTTCATGACTCAACCCTAATTCCTAAGGCATTATTCACCAATTCTTGCTGCTGTGCAGCATGAACTTTAGCGCTACCCACCGCAGGCGACGCTGAAGCGGGGCGGCTCACCACATCCAAACGCGCCATACCACCCAATACGAGACGCAATGCGGGCTGAATGCTTAACCATGCGCCTTGATTCAACGGCTCTTCCTGACACCACACGTTCACGGCGATGTTCGGGTAACGATCCAATATCACATTCATATCCGCTTCTGGGAACGGGTAGATCTGTTCAATACGCACCAAAGCCACGTCATCCAGCCCTGCTTTGCGGCGTTGTTCCAGCAAGTCGTAATACACCTTACCGCTGCACATGACTAGGCGCGTCACCTTCAGCGGATCCAGCACGTCGATTTCGTCGATGACATTCTGGAAACCACGTTCGGTGAGGTCTTCCATGCTGTTCACCGCCAATGGGTGGCGCAACAAGCTTTTCGGCGTCATCACAATCAGCGGGGTGCGGTAATCACGCACCATCTGGCGGCGCAACATGTGGAACGCTTGCGCGGGCGTACTCGGCACACACACCTGCATATTGTGTTGGGCGCACAACTGCAAGTATCGTTCCAACCGCGCCGAAGAGTGTTCCGGCCCCTGCCCTTCAAAGCCGTGTGGCAATAACATCACCAGCCCGCACAAGCGCCCCCATTTCTGTTCACCGGAGCTGATGAACTGGTCAATGACCACTTGCGCACAGTTGGCGAAGTCACCGAATTGCGCCTCCCAAATGACGAGGGTATTGGCTTCGGTGGTGGCATAACCGTATTCAAACGCCAGTACTGCTTCTTCCGAAAGCAAGGAGTCGATGACCACAAACGGCATTTGCGCTTCGGAAAGGTGCTGCAACGGCACGAAGGTTGCGCCGCTTTCCTGTTCGTGGAATACCGCGTGGCGATGGAAAAACGTACCGCGCCCACAGTCCTCACCCGACAAGCGAATCGGATACCCTTCGTCAATCAGCGAGGCGTAAGCCAGATTTTCACAGAAACCCCAGTCCATCAATTGTTCGCCCGCCGCCATTTTCTTACGGTCAGCCACAATACGCGCCACACGGGAATTGAGCTTAAAATCGGCTGGGTACTCGGTCAGTTTGGTACCGAGGCGTTTAACGGCATCCGCGCTGATGGTGGTATCCACCGGCATATCCCACGCATTATCCACAAAGCGTTTCCACTTAACGGGGTGTGGATTTTGCACTTCACCCTTTTCCAGCAAATGTGGCACGGTCGGCGCACCACTGGTCAATTGCTGGCGGCAACGTTGCACCCGTTCTTGCGCGTCTTCTGCCGTAATTAGACCTTCGCCCGTCAAACGTCGTGCATACAGTTCACGGGTAGTCGGTAACGCGCGAATTTTGCGGTACATCACCGGTTGCGTGGCGGAAGGCTCATCAGCTTCATTGTGACCATGGCGGCGGTAGCACACCAAGTCAATCACCACATCCTTATCGAATTTTGCACGAAAATCGAAGGCAATTTGAGTTATCAGCACCACCGCTTCCGGGTCATCACCGTTGACGTGGAATACCGGCGAATCGACCATCTTGGCAATGTCGGTGCAGTAATAGGTGGAACGCGCATCGGCGGCGGTACTGGTGGTAAAGCCTACCTGATTGTTAATCACAATGTGAATCGTGCCGTAAGTGCGGTAGCCACGGGTATCGGCCATTTGCAGCATTTCCATGTTCACGCCCTGCCCCGCGAATGCCGCATCCCCGTGCAATACCACCGGAATGATCTTATCACCACCGGCATCATCCCAACGGTCTTGGCGGGCGCGAACCGCACCTTGCACCACCGGACCAACGATTTCCAAATGCGAAGGGTTGAATGCCATTGCGACGTGCAACGGCCCGCCGGGGGTCATCATGTCGGAGGCAAAGCCCATGTGGTATTTGACATCGCCGGTACGGTCGCCGTTATTGGCGTATTTGCCCTCAAACTCGCCGAACAGTAGCGCGGGCGCTTTACCCAATACATTGACCAACACATTGAGCCGCCCTCGGTGTGCCATGCCTATGACCATTTCCTGCGCACCCAAGCTGCCGCCGTGCTGAATCAGGGTATTGAGCATCGGAATCAAGCTTTCGCCGCCTTCCAGTGAGAAACGCTTTTGCCCGACGTAGTTGGTGTGCAGGTAACGCTCCAAACCTTCTGCTGCGGTAAGACGGTCGAGGATCTCCAACTTCTCAGCCGGGCTAAACGTCGGGGTAGAACGCACACTTTCTAAACGTTGTTGCACCCAGCGCTTTTGCTCGGTGCTGGTGGTGTGCATGTATTGCACCCCAATTGAACCACAATACGTAGCTTCTAATTGCGCAATAATTTCACGCAAGGTCAGTTGATCAGGGGCAACCAATGAACCGGTGTTAAAGGTGGTATCCAGATCCGCTTCACTCAGCGAGTGATACGCCAGCGTTAATTCTTTCACAAACGCCGGGGTATTTTCATCCAGCGGATTAGTTTTAGCATGGAAGTGACCGAGGAAGCGGTAAGCATTGATAAGCTGTAACACCTTAACCTGCTTGCGCTCGTGTTCCATATCAACACTACCGGCAACTGGTGCAGCAACCGCTTGCGGCTTGGCGGCATAAGCGCGGAAATAGTCTTTTACCAGTGAATGGCGCGTGTCACGCTCATGCCCGTTAACGGCTGGCAATGCATCAAAATAGTGCTGCCAACTCGCGGGGATGGATGCTGGTTCTTGCAAATAACGCTCATACATCTCTTCTAGGTACAGCAGGCTGTTACCGTCTAATTGTGTATCCGCATTCCAGGCCGTAGCCTGCGCTTCTCCTTTGTTCATGTTTCCAACTCACATTGATGGTAAATATCAAACATTTCCGACTTGACGCAGTGCAGCAAACTAGTGCATTGTCGACATCTTAGTGTCTTAAGGTGCGCTGCTACCCACGTATTCGGGGTAAACACTGTCATTTCTTGGTTATAGTGTCGACATTATAACTTCAAAGTGTCAACAATGTCAGGATGTTTTTCTTGAAAAAACGCTGTTTCGCGGTATTATTGTCAACACAACAGACAAGATGTCGACAAAACGAGGTAGCACCATGGCCTTTCTGACTGCTTGCAAATTGCAGGATCCGGTAACAATTGCAGACAAGTTATTTCTTGATTTGCGACGTGCCATTTTGGTGGGTGAAATCCCCGCTGGGAAAAAAATTAGTGAGCCAGAGCTGGCAGCAGCTTATGGCGTGAGCAGGGGTTCGCTACGCGAAGCCATTGGCAAATTGGAAAACTGCAACTTAGTGACGCGCAAGCCCAATATTGGTGCGCGAATCATTGACTTTTCCACCGAGCAATTGCTGGAAATTTACCAAATACGCGAAGCCACCGAAGGGATGGCAGCACGGCTCGCTGCCGAACACATGACTGCGGAAGAATTGGTACATTTACGCAAAATTTTGGAACGTCATCATGCCGAAATTGCGCAACACCAAAGCTATTCACAACACGACGTTGACTTGGATTTTCACTTTTCGATAATTCAGGGCAGCAAAAATAAACGCCTGATTCGCATGTTATGTCAGGACTTGTATGACTTGGTACGGTTCTACCGTTTCCGCCTCAAGTCCGGGTTTAGTCGCAGCGAACAGGCATTTCAGGAACACAACCTGATCGTGTCAGCGATTGAGCGACGCGATGGGGAAATGGCGGAAACGCTGATGCGCCATCATATCCGGGCTTCGCGGGATTATGCCTGCAAGCTGTTGGAACAGATGCCGACCTCAGACACCTAACCACCTACACGCTTTCTAGCTTTTTATCAACGGGGATACTCTATGAAGACCGCGAACAAACGACCGCTTTCACCCCACTTGCAGGTGTATAAGCCGCAACTCACGTCGGTGCTGTCGATCATGCACCGAGGCACCGGCGTGGTGTTGGCTATCGGCACATTGCTGGTGACGTATTGGCTGGCAGCCATTGCTGGGGGTGCGGAATCTTTTGCGAATGCCAACGCTATTCTTGGCTCATGGTTCGGCAAACTGGTGTTGTTTGGTTGGTCTTGGGCGCTGTTTTATCACCTCTCTAACGGTATCCGCCATTTGGTATGGGATAGCGGACACGGTTTCGACCTTCCTAGCGTTTACCTGAGCGGCAAAATCGCAGTGGGCGCGTCGTTGGCTCTCACTATCCTGCTTTGGCTTGTTGCCTGAACCCTGTTGAGGAATTGCTACACATGAGTTTATTGACACCTTTCAAACGTGCCAGCGGTCTGGGGACTACCAGCGATGGGGTAAAGCACTGGTGGATGCAGCGCGTCACAGCGGTTGCCTTGATTCCCCTGACATTGTGGCTGGTATTTGCGGTCGCGGCACACAGCGGCGAAGACTATGCCACGGTAACGGCATGGTTCGCACAGCCGTTTACCACGACCATGCTGACGTTATTCGTCTTCACCGCCTTCCTTCATGCCGTGCAAGGGTTGACCGTGATTATCGAAGATTACATCCATCATGAAGGCGTCAAGATTGCTGCCCTGATTGGCATGAAACTGGTACTGGTGTTGCTGGGAACCAGCAGCATTTTGAGTATTTTACGGGTCGCATTCGCGGGCTAATGACACAGAGGTTGATTACACAATGACTGAATACAAAATTGAACATCATACCTACGATGTCGTGGTCGTGGGCGCAGGTGGCGCAGGTTTGCGGGCTACTTTCGGGATGGCAGTAAAAGGCTTGTCCACGGCATGTATTACCAAAGTATTCCCGACCCGTAGCCATACCGTGGCTGCACAAGGCGGGATGTCCGCCGCACTCGGTAACATGGAGCCGGATAAATGGCAATGGCATATGTACGACACCGTAAAAGGCTCGGACTGGTTGGGCGACCAAGACGCCATTGAATACATGTGCCGTGAAGCGATTCCGGCAGTGATCGAACTCGAACACCAAGGTGTACCGTTTTCACGCACGGAAGAAGGTCGTATTTATCAACGTCCCTTCGGCGGGATGACCACCGAATTCGGCAAAGGCATTGCGCACCGCACTTGTGCAGCGGCTGACCGCACCGGTCACGCAATTTTGCACACGCTGTATCAGCAATCGCTGCGTCACGATGCGGTATTTTTCATTGAGCATTTCGCTACCGACCTGATTATGGACGAGGAAGGCGTGTGCCGTGGGGTACTGGCATGGGATTTAGCCAATGGTATTCTGCGCATTTTCCGGGCGCAAAAAGTGGTATTGGCAACCGGCGGTTACGGGCGGGCGTATTTCTCTGCCACCTCGGCACATACCTGTACTGGCGACGGTAACGGCATGGTGACACGGGCAGGCTTGCCATTGCAGGACATGGAATTTACCCAGTTCCACCCCACCGGTATTTACGGCGCGGGCTGTTTGATTACCGAAGGCGTGCGTGGCGAAGGCGGTTACCTGACCAATGCCAAGGGTGAACGTTTTATGGAGCGTTACGCCCCGAATGCCAAAGACTTGGCGTCGCGTGACGTGGTGAGCCGTTCCATGACCATTGAAATCAATGAAGGGCGTGGCGTTGGTCCCAAACAAGACCATATTCATCTGCATCTGGAACACTTAGGTCCGGAAGTGATTCACGAACGTCTGCCGGGGATCGCCGAAAGTGCGCGTATCTTTGCTGGTGTGGATGTCACCAAACAGCCGATTCCAGTACTGCCAACCGTGCATTACAACATGGGCGGCATTCCCACCAACTACCACGGCGAAGTGGTCACGCTCAAAGACGGCGAACCCGATAGCGTGGTTCCCGGTTTGATGGCGATTGGTGAGTGCGCTTGTGTTTCTGTGCATGGTGCGAACCGCCTCGGCTCCAACTCCTTGCTGGACATCGTGGTGTTCGGACGCGCCGCCGCCAACCGTTGTGCTGAAACCGTTACCCCTAGCGCTACCCAACCGGCGCTTCCTGAAGCGGGCGTGGCAAAAGTGTTGGAGCGTTTCAAGCGCATCCATCACGGCAATGGCAACACCAGCACTGCGCAAATCCGTGAAGCCATGCAACACACCATGCAAAAACACGCGGCGGTTTTCCGCACTGCGGAAACCTTGCAGGAAGGTGTCGACAAAATGAATGAGATTTACGCCAGCTTCAACGATGTCGCGGTAACAGACCGCAGCTTGGTGTGGAACTCTGACTTGATGGAAACCTTTGAGTTAGCCAACCTGTTGGATTGTGCCCAAACCTCGATTCAATGCGCTCTGAACCGTGAAGAAAGCCGGGGCGCACATGCCCGTGAAGACTTCCCCGATCGTAACGATGAGCAGTGGATGAAACACTCCATCGCGTGGGTCGATGAGGCTGGCAAGGTATCCATCGACTACCGCCCCGTCCACACTTACACCTTGACGGATGAAATCGAGTACATCGCACCGAAGAAACGGGTTTACTAACAGGGAGCTTTGCTATGGCTGAATTTACTTTACCTGCCAACTCGGTTATCAAGAGTGGTAAAACTTGGGCTGCCCCTGCCGGTGCAACCCGCGTGAAAAATTTCAGGGTTTACCGTTACGATCCGGATAGTGGTGAAAATCCGCGTTGGGATACCTACCAAATCGACCTCGACCAATGCGGGCCGATGGTGTTGGATGCCTTGCTGAAGATCAAAAACGAGATTGACCCGACCCTGACCTTCCGCCGTTCCTGCCGTGAAGGGATTTGCGGTTCTTGTTCGATGAACATCGACGGCACCAATACGCTGGCGTGTATCAAAGCGATTGACGCTTGCGAGGGCGATGTGCAAATCAGCCCCTTGCCGCACATGGAAGTGGTGAAAGATTTGATCCCGGATTTGACGCACTTCTACGCGCAATACGCCTCGATTAAACCCTGGATGCAAACCCAAACGCCTGCGCCACCGGATCGCGAACGCCTGCAATCACCGGAAGACCGCAAGAAGCTCGACAATCACTACGAGTGCATTCTGTGCGCGTGCTGCTCCACCTCTTGCCCTAGCTACTGGTGGAACAGTGACCGTTATTTGGGGCCTGCGATTCTCTTGCAAGCGAACCGTTGGGTGGTGGATAGCCGCGATGAAGCCACGGGCGAACGTCTGGACAATCTGGAAGACCCGTTCCGTTTGTACCGTTGCCACACCATTATGAACTGTACCAACACTTGCCCGAAAGGTTTGAACCCGGCGAAATCCATTGCAGAACTGAAGAAAAAAATGATCGAACGGCGATAAGTCGTTTCCCCCCATCCCCGACCCTTCCCCCGCAAGGGGTGAAGGGAGCAAGAGGACACCAGCACCATGAGTGAACTTTCCCGCGTAAAAATGCGCTGTCGGCGTGGTTTGAAAGAGCTGGATGTGATTTTCCAGCACTATTTGGAGCGCCATTACCCCAGTGCCAGCCCCACTGAATTGCAACGCTTAGACGAATTACTGGCAATGCAAGACCCGCTTATCTGGGACATGTTATTAGATGCAACTCCCTTCCCCGACCAGTACGCCGACCTGATTGCTAAGTTGCGTGTTGTCAATGACTGAACAACAACAAGCCGAACGGCTGGTGCGCTTGCGCTGGGCATGTCGACGCACCTTGCAAGCATTGGATCGCCCATTGGGAAATTTCTTGCGCGATTGCTTCCAAAGTCTCGATATGGGCGAACAATTTGCGTTCGAGCGTTTATTAAAATCCAAAGATCAGGAAATTCTGGATTGGTTAATTGGTAATCGCCAACCCCGCGATACGGGTATGTGCGCTATTATTGAAAAAGTACGCCAACACCATGACAACACCGCCGGAGAATAGTCCATGCCTGAATTACACGACCTTTCCCCTACTGCCGCCTACGACTTATTGCAAACCACCCCGCATAGCATTTTGGTCGACATCCGTTCCGCTATGGAATATTTGTTTGTTGGTCATCCGGTTGGGTCAGTGCACATTGCGTGGATCGACGAACCCGATTGGGACATTAATCCGCATTTCGCCAGCGAAGTCGAACAATTGCTAACCAGCCGTTTCCAAGAGTTGCCGCCCAAAGCCGCGCAAGTGGTGTTAATTTGCCGCAGTGGTAAACGTTCACGCGAAGCTGCCAGCGCGTTACTCGAAGCCGGTTTCCAACACGTCATGCACATTGACGAAGGTTTTGAAGGTGAACGTGATGACCAGCATCACCGGGGGACATTGGGGGGCTGGCGTTTTTATGGCTTACCTTGGGAACAATGCTAGTTCATCAATAATCGGCAAGTTGCTGCCGTTCATGCTATTTTCATGCGAACAATAACCCTGTTGTAATTCACGGTATTGCATACTATAAAAAGTATGTCTCATAACGTCATTCAAGAATGTTCCAAGAAAAGGAGTTTCACCTGCATGAAAACAAAATCATTAATCGTGCTACTGTTAGCCGGTATCTGGGGGGTAGGTAGCTGGTGGTGGTATACCTGCAAAGTGAAAGGTTTCTGTGGCGCTGATGCAACTCCAGCACAAGTTGCGGTGGGTACAGCGGCAACAGGCGCTGCGGCGGCACTGTCTGGTTCAGCTTCAGATGCTGACGATAAAACAAGCGATGATACCACCGACACCGATGGTGACGGCATCCCCGATGCGAAAGAAAAAACTTTGGGACTTGACCCCAACAAAGAAGACAGCGACGGCGACGGTATTTCTGACTTCATCGAGTTGGCACGCGACCCACAAGACACCGACGGGGACAGCAAAATTGACGCGCTGGACGATGACGATGACGGTGATGGCGTATTAACTGCTACTGAAAATGCTGACCCCAATGGCGATGGCAACGTTGATGATGCTGCGGATACCAACAGCAACCAACTCGCGGACTATCTTGATCCTGCTGCCAATGGTGGTGATGCCACCCAAACGGTCGATGCCGGAAAAACTGACGCTGATAAAGCCGATGCCGACAAAACCGCTGCGGATGCACAGGCCAAAGCTGACGCTGACAAAGCCGCTGCGGATGCACAAGCCAAAGCCGATGCAGATAAAGCCGCTGCTGAAGCACAAGCTAAAATCGACGCTGATAAAGCCGCTGCGGATGCAACACAAGCCAAAGCTGACGCCGATAAAGTCACCATGGAAACCACTAGTCCCACTCAAAACGGCGATATTGGCCCGGCTATCCTCACTTTCCCGACCGGTTCTGCTAACCCACAATTAGCTGACAGCACCAAGGAATATTTTGAGAAAGTAGCGCAATTCCTGAAAGACAATAGCAATGCGAAAGTAACCATTGTCGGTCATACTGATAGCAAAGGTGATCCCGCAAAAAACAAAGCCCTCGGTTTGAAACGTGCTGAAATGCTCCAAAAAACCTTGGTTGGTCTAGGTGCTCCTAAAGACCGTGTATCTGCGTCTTCTGAAGGTGCTGACAAACCGATTGCTGATAACAATACGGAAGAAGGCCGCAAGAAAAACCGCCGTGTTGAAATCACCCCTGTAAAATAAACGATTTGGAGTTGTTACCATGTTTAAAGACATTACAAGCCGTTACGACATGACCAGCGCCAGTCTGGATGTCATTCTCATGCTCGCAGGTGCATTCCTCTTGGGGTTCCTGTTCTGCTATTTCCGCAACCGCTCAGGCCATGAGGAGTAATTCATGAAGCAAACAAATGCTGACTACACCTTTGGTCTTGCCAGTCTGGAAATCGTCTTATTGCTGCTGGGCGCATTTTTACTGGGGATGCTGCTGTGCTGGTTATTGCGTAAATTGGGTATTTGCTGTGCCAGCCATGCGGTTAACACCAGCAAGCATTCCTTGGGTCATACCAGTCACACCGGTCATGCCAGCACCACGCTCGAAGGTCAGCGTACCCCCCGCGAATTTCCTGGTAAGGATCTAAAAAGTGGCGGTTATACGGCTGACATTAACAGTTTATTGCGTAACCCAGAGCCTTCCTCACCAAACACACCATCCCCCCATGATGTCAGCGATTTAGGAATAGCTCGCGTCAGCAGCATCCCACCTGACCTTACCAGCGTCACGCTAGGTCACAAAGACGACCTGAAAAAACTGGAAGGTATCGGCCCCAAACTGGAGCAAGTACTCAATGCTGCGGGAGTACGCAACTTTGCCCAACTCGCGTCCATGACACCGGAAGAAATCAAACCAATACTGGAAGCTGCTGGTAATCAGTTCAGAATGCACGACCCTAAAAGCTGGCCTTACCAAGCAGAATTGGCTGATAAAGGAGAGTGGGAACGTCTCAAGGAATACCAAAACCTACTCATCAGCGGACGAGTCTAAATAACAAGCCCCACAAAAACCGGCATTTTGCCGGTTTTTACTAGCAGGACGACGCTAGTTTAACCCATATTTCTCATGCATTGAATAAGGAATGCCAATCATGAATACCGCCCCTCCCCCTTATACATTTGGCATGGCAACAGGGGAAATTATCTCATTACTACTACTGAGCTTTGTCGTGGGGATATTGCTCTGCCGCCTATTACGCCAAATGGGTATTTGTTGCCTCCCTAAGAAAAAAACTACCCCATTCGGTATCACGCCAGTACCAGCAGGAAAATATCACACCCGCGACTTCAACATTCACACCCCAAATCTTCGCGTCAACCCTATCGCACCCAATCCTGAGCTCGAACTACCACAATTGCCTAACAAGCAAGCTGTCACTGATGTTTATGTTCCCAAAATTCAAGACAAACCCATGCTTACACTGCCGGAAGTAATACCAGAAACTAATGCGGAATTAGCAGTAATCGCTAACGCAACGCCAGAAGTCACGCTCGAATTACCAACTATAGACATAGAGAACGCGTTGCCACCGTTACCAGAAATTGACCCGTTGCTTGCCGCTATCGACCCGCATAAACCGATTATCGACATACCAGATACAGAACTAAAGGTTGTACCGGAGGAAACCACCATGCACAACATCCCTCGACCAGCAGCAGAGACATGGGAACCCGCCCCCCTGTTAGCCGCAATCGACCCACACAAACCCATTATCGACCCACCCGAAATCGATATACTTGAAACAAGCAACCTTGACGCACTATTACTTGCCATCGACCCGCACAAACCCATTATTGACCCGCCTGATATGCAGGAAACCAGTAGCATCGACCCGCTGCTACTCGCTATTGACCCACATAAACCGATTATTGATCCACCCGATGAATTAGAAACAATGAAAACCGACTCATTACTCGATGCGATTGACCCGCACAAACCGATTGTTGACTTACCCGATAGCCCTGAAGTAACCAACAATCAAACAACCACAGACAACACACTAGGCATATTTAACGACTGGCTACACAAAGCCAAAGAAAGTGTGGAACATCTCAAAGAAAAGGCCACACCTGCTGCCAATGAGTGGCTGCACAAGGCCAAAGACAGCGTGGAACATCTCAAAGAAAAAGCAGCACCTGTTAGCAACGACTGGCTGCACAAAGCCAAAGAACTCGGCAACGACTTCAGTTCTAAAGGGAATACCATCGGTTCTGAAACCTTGGCAAAAGGCGGTTCCACGCTCGCGGCACTCGCAGCCAGTGCCAAAGAGCTTACTGAAAAGCTCACCAACAACTTGTCAATCAAGCAAGACGACCTACAGAAACTTACCGGGATTGGCCCAACGTTTACCTCCATCTTGCACCGTGCGGGCATCCACACTTATCAGCAATTAGCAGAAACCTCTCCGCAAAAACTGCAAGCACTACTGATCGTGGAAGATGAGCAATTCAGCCAGCACGATACCTCAAGCTGGCCTAAACAAGCAGCGCTTGCCGCACAAGGTGAATGGGAACAACTCAAAGCCTACCAAGAAAGTTTATGAGCTAAACGCACTGCGCAGGTACTGCACCATTGACCAAACGGTCAGTACCGTCGCAATAGCCAATGCCACTAAGCCAATGTCCCGTAGTGGCAACACCCCGAACAAGTCTTGGTTATACAGCAAACAAATCAAGGCAATCATTTGCGCGGTGGTTTTCAGCTTACCAATGAAAGCCACCGCCACTTTGGAACGGTTGCCGGACTCCGCCATCCATTCGCGCAAGGCTGAAATCACAATTTCCCGCCCAATAATAACGACGGTTGCCAAAGTGATCCAAACATTGACTTCGCGTTCCACCAACAAGATTAAGGCAACAGCCACGATCAATTTATCCGCAACGGGATCCAGAAAAGCCCCGAAACGTGACTCCTGTTGCCACAACCGTGCCAAATAGCCATCCGCCCAGTCAGTCAAACCCGCCACCCCGAACAAGGTAGCTGCCGCCAATGGCGCCCAAGGCTGATCCAAATAAAACAGGAACACTAGCAGCGGAATAAATGCAATCCGCAACCACGTCAGCAACACCGGCAGGTTGAACACCATATCAACTCTCTTCTCCGTTAAAGAAATCATAAATTTTACGTGCCAATACGGGGCTAATTCCCGACACTTTTGCTAATTCTTCCACACTGGCACGTTCAATCGCTTTCAGACCACCAAACTGTTGCAGCAACACTTGCCGTCGTTTCGCACCCAGACCTTCAATTTGCTCTAAAGGTGACTGTGTGCGTGCTTTTTGCCGCCGGGCACGATGCCCCGTAATCGCAAAACGGTGGGCTTCATCACGAATTTGCTGGATCAGGTGCAAAGCTGCCGAATGTTCTGGCAATACCAAGCGTTCCTTGCCCTGTTCGATAATCAAGGTTTCTAACCCCGGTTTGCGCCCCTCGCCTTTTGCCACACCAACAACTTCAACACCCTGCACGTGTAATTCACGCAATACATCCAAAGCTTGCGTGACCTGACCTTTGCCACCGTCAATGAACAGAATATCAGGGAGTTTACCTTCCTGCTCAACCGCTCGACGAAACCGACGGGTCAATGCCTGACGCATCGCTGCATAATCATCTCCAGGTTGAATACCTTCGATATTATAACGCCGATATTCTGACTTTAGTGGACCATTCAGGTCGAACACGACACAAGAGGCGACAGTCGCCTCCCCCATCGTGTGACTGATGTCGAAACATTCCATGCGGGCGGGTAAGGCTGTCATGCCCAGCGCTTCTTGCACCGCAAACAATCGTTGCTGCATCCCGGCACGGGAAAGCACTTGCATTTGCAACGCCTGTTCAGCATTACGCTGCGCCAACTCCACCCACTTACTCCGTTCACCCCGTTGCGGTTGGCGAATGACCACTTTACGCCCTTGCTTGAGGGTCAGCATATCCGCTAACACATCCGCATCATCGGGCATTTCCGACACTAAAACTTCACCCGGTACATCATGGTTCAGGTAATACTGCGCTAAAAATGAGCTTAGAATTTCAGCACTATGCGCCTCATCATCGGGCAGTTTGGGGAAAAAGTTGCGGTTGCCGAGATTATTACCATTACGCACCGTAAATACCTGCACACTGGCAACACCTGAGCCTAAACAAATCGACACCACATCGACATTACCATTGCTACCGCTGACGTATTGCTGTTGGGAAATGTGCCGCAAACTTTCAATCAAATCACGGTATTCCGCTGCTTTCTCAAAATTCAGGGTCATGGCGGCGCTTTCCATTTTTTGCACCAGCTCGTCAATCACCTCTTGGGTACGCCCTTGCAGAAATTGCACCGCATGACGAATGCTTTGTGCATAGTCCGACTTATCAATCAAACCCACACATGGCGCACTACAACGCTTGATTTGGTATTCCAGGCACGGACGTGAACGATTGGCGAAATAACTGTCTTCACACTGGCGTGCTTTGAACAGTTTTTTCATCAAATGCATGGTCTGGCGTACCGCCCCCACGCTAGGGTAAGGGCCAAAATATTGCCCCGGTTGTTTACGTGACCCACGATAAAATTCAATGCGGGGGTATTCGCCTGCGGTAATGTGAATGTAGGGATAGCCCTTACCGTCTTTTAGCAAAATATTGTAGCGCGGCGAATGTTGTTTGATCAGGTTGCTTTCCAACAACAACGCTTCGGCTTCGGTGTTGGTAATAGCAATTTCCACCTGACAAATTTGCTTCACCATTGCAAAAATGCGCGAATTGGTCAGCGTACCGCGAAAGTAGCTCGACAGGCGGTTTTTCAGGTCTTTGGCCTTACCAACGTAAAGCACTGCGCCATCTTTACCCAGCATCCGGTATACGCCCGGTTTGTGGGGGGCGGTCTTGAGGAAGTCTTTGGGATCAAAATTGGGCAATTCGGTTTGCATAGTTGCTATTTTGCCACAGCACACAGTAAGTTGCTGTTGAAGTTACTCAGACTGCATAAAAATTACAGGCTGGCAATCCCAAAGCCGACTATAGTTAGTAGGTATTCTGCATCACACTCAGAACAAGCGGGGAAATTACAATGAGTACAGAAAAATACATTATTTTACGTAGCCGGGAAATCTCTTCACCCACCCGTGGCGATATGGGAACGCGGGGCGCAGGGGTGAATACCTTTTCCCGCCCACCTGCCACCATCAAACTGGAAGAAGCCGATCTGACCAAACGGGAACGCAACGATCTACGCCGTGACCCGCGTACCCGTGCGATTGCGATGCCAATGCCGCTCAAACTCATTGCCCCGGTCAGACGGCAGGCTACGGACACACCTCCCTCCCCTCCCCTTGACACCACCGCAACGTGGGGAGTCAAAGCGGTGCGTGCTCCCGAATCACGTTTTGACGGCACGGGCATCAGCGTGGCGGTGCTGGATACGGGTATCGACCCACATCACCCTGCTTTTGCAGGCATGGCACTGGTACAGCAAAACTTCACCACCGAAGAACCCAACGACCTCAATGGCCATGGCACACACTGCGCCGGAACCATTTTTGGACAGGACGTTAACGGTACGCGCATTGGCATTGCCCGCAATATCGAACGTGCATTGATCGGCAAAGTGCTGGGTGAAGGCGGTGGCACCTCAGCTACTCTTGCAAAAGCGATCCAATGGGCACTGCACGAAGGGGCACACGTCATTTCAATGTCGGTCGGAATCGACTTCCCCGGTTATGTGGACTGGCTGGTTCAACAGGAAAACATGAACGTTAACCCTGCCACCTCCATGGCACTGGAAGAATACCGGGCCAACGTTAACTTATTCACCGAACTGGCACGTTTCGTACAGGCATACAGCACGTTCGGACAGGGCGCAATCATTGTTGCGGCCTCCGGTAATGAAAGCAATCGCCCCAAATACGAAATTTCAGTGGCACCACCTGCCGCAGGCACTGGCATTATCGCGGTTGGGGCGCTTGGCGAATCCGACAAAGGCTTGAAGATTGCTGAATTCTCCAATAATCAGGCCGATATTAGCGCTCCAGGAGTTGACATTCTCTCTGCTGAAGCGGGAAGCGATAAATTGACCAGCATGGATGGCACGAGCATGGCAACACCCCATGCAGCCGGGGTTGCCGCACTGTGGGCGCAACGCCAATTGGAAATGACCGGGCGTGTCGAAAGCCAAAGCTTGATGGCACAACTCATCGCCAGTGGTACTTACGCCGCCCTTGACCCAGACAGTGAAGAAGATGACGTAGGTACAGGTATTGTGCAAGCACCGCTCAACTAAACTGTAAGGGCGTGATGAATCACCCCTTACCTACACTCTTCTTGCCATATGGCAATAAACAATCTGCCCAAACTGATAAAATTAACAAAAATTGAAAATTGCATTTTCCGCGAAGGGGCTGAGGGTAGTGTTTATCTATCAACCCCTAATATTAATTTTTACAGGGTGACATCACATGAACAACAAATGGGTATATTCTTATCAGGAAGGCGATGGCAAAAACAAACAACTACTGGGGGGCAAGGGTGCGAACCTGTGCGAAATCACGCAAATTGGCCTTAATGTTCCACCCGGCTTTGTCATCAGCACCGACGCCTGCCTGAGTTACCTCGCTCAACCTGAACACCAATTGCCCGATGGGGTCATGGCACAAACCCGTGACCAGATGGGAATGCTGGAAGCCGCCACTGGCAAACGTTTCGGCAGCGCCACCGACCCCTTGCTGGTTTCGGTGCGTTCCGGCTCTGCCATGTCGATGCCCGGCATGATGGATACTATCCTCAACCTCGGGCTGAATTCGCAAACACTGGTTGGGCTGATTGCCCATACCCGCAACGAACGCTTCGGCTACGATTCCTACCGCCGTTTCATCCAATTGTTCGGCAAAGTTGCACTGGGCATTCCTGACGAACTGTTCGACGAGCAGTTTGAAGCCGTGAAGAAAAATGTTGGGGCAGAATCAGACGTTGGCCTGCAAGCCAATGACCTGAAGGACATCAGCGAACGCTTCCTCGCGGTAGTACGCCATCATACCGGCAAACCGTTCCCGGAAGACCCCTACGAACAGCTTGAAATCGCCATCAAGGCAGTGTTCAACAGTTGGTCTGGCAAGCGGGCGGTAGACTACCGGCGCGAATTCCACATCACCCCAGACATGGCAAACGGCACTGCGGTCAACGTGGTCACGATGGTATTCGGCAATATGGGCAATGACTGCGCAACCGGCGTCGGCTTCACCCGCAACCCGGCAACCGGCGAAAACATGCTGTACGGCGAATACCTCACCAACGCCCAAGGCGAAGACGTGGTAGCCGGTATCCGCACCCCCAAGCCGCTGCAAGAAATGGCGCGGGAAATGCCCAGCCTGTTCACCCAATTGCTGGATCTGCGCAACAAGCTGGAACGCCATTACTGCGAAATCCAAGACTTCGAGTTCACCATCGAAAAAGGCGTGCTGTACTGCCTGCAAACCCGCAACGGCAAAATGAACGCCAGCGCCATGGTGCGCACTTCGGTGGAAATGGCGCACGAAGGGCTGATCAGCGAAGAACAAGCCTTGCTGCGCGTCAACCCACAACATCTGGAGCAAATGCTCTACCCCCGGCTAGACCCGAAATTCAAGGGTACGCCGCTTGCCACTGGGCTGCCTGCTTCCCCCGGTGCTGCCAGTGGGCAAGTGGTGTTCGACGCTGACCGTGCCGAAGCCTTGGGTAAACAGGGTCTCAAAGTCATTCTGGTGCGCGAAGAAACCAAGCCCGAAGACATCCACGGCTTTTTCGCTGCACAAGGCATCCTCACCAGCCGGGGTGGCAAAACCTCACACGCTGCCGTAGTGGCTCGCGGCATGGGCAAGCCCTGTGTCGCCGGGGCAGAAGGCATCCACGTTGAAGTGCAATTGCGCAAGGCATTCGTCGGCGGCACGGTCATCAAGGAAGGCGATGTCATCACCCTAGATGGCACCCAGGGCAATATTTACCTCGGTGCAGTGCCCAAAGTCGAAGCTGATTTCTCCGACGAACTCGTCACCCTGCTTGGCTGGGCAGACAAAGCCGCCCGCCTCAAAGTGATGGCAAACGCCGACACCCCCAATGATGCCGCCCGCGCCCTCAAATACGGCGCAATGGGCATCGGCCTGTGCCGCACCGAACGCATGTTCAACGCCGCCGAACGCCTGCCCATCGTCATCGACATGATCGTGGCGGACACTGCTGAACAACGCCAAGCGGCACTCGACAAGCTGTTGCCGATCCAGCGTGCCGATTTCAAGGAAGTGTTCAAAACCATGTCGCCGCGCCCGGTCACGGTGCGCCTGCTCGACCCGCCGATCCACGAATTTCTGCCCTCCGAACAGCAACTGGTCGACGAGCTGGAGCAATTGCGCCACCTGCGTTTATCGGTGCAAGGCATGGAAGTGCTGGTGGAAACCGCCAAACTGCTGGCAGGCAGCAATGGCGAACCACTGCCTTCCAGCATGCATGAACTGGGCGACACCCGCCTAGTCGATAGCGTAATCACCCGCAAGGAACAAATCCTGAAAAAAGTGCGGGCGCTGCGTGAAGTCAACCCAATGCTGGGGCATCGCGGCGTGCGTCTGGGCATCACCTTCCCGGAAATCTACACCATGCAAATCCGCGCGGTGCTGGAAGCGGCGGCTGACTGCACTAAGGCGGGCATCCCGGTTTCCCCCGAAATCATGGTTCCGCAAGTCTGTACCGCCGAAGAGCTTAAGCACGTCAAAAAGCTGGTGCAATCGGTGCATCAGCAGGTCGAAGCCACCTTCGGCGTCAAGGTCAGCTACCAGTTTGGCAGTATGATGGAAGTGGTGCGTGCCTGTATGCGGGCAGAAAGTCTGGCAGAAGAAGCTGAATTCTTCTCCTTCGGCACCAACGACCTGACCCAAGCCACCTTCTCATTCTCGCGTGAAGATGCCGAGAACAAGTTCCTGCCGATGTACAACGAACGCGAAATCTTGCAGGACAACCCCTTCGAGGTGCTGGACGTGAAAGGCGTCGGGCGCTTGATGGGACTGGCAGTTGGCTGGGGACGCAGCACGCACCCTACCCTCAAGGTTGGTATTTGCGGCGAACATGGGGGGCATCCGGCTTCCATCCGTTTCTGTGATGAAATCGGGTTGAACTACGTGTCTTGTTCTGGGCCGCGTGTGCCGATTGCACGCTTGGCTGCGGCTCATGCCCAAATACTGCTGGGCAAGGAAAAAGCGGTCACTGACAAAGCAGCATAGCGCCCCACGAGCCTCTTCCACTCGGAAGAGGCTTTTTATTGGCTTTGTGTATGCCCATTTGCACATTACCCCCGCTCCCCCTACCATGACATTTTTCCCCAACAACTGCCACCCAACATGCCTGACATCGACATCAAAGCCATTGAAGACAAGCTGGTTGCCGCCCGCACCAAACTGATTCTGGATAAACCGTTTCTGGGTGCACTCGTGCTGCGTCTGCCGTTACAAATTGCGAATCCGGCATGGTGTCCGACGACCGGCACGGATGCCCGCAAGTTCTACTACAACCCCGAATACGTGCAGGAATTACGCACCGACGAAGCGCAATTCGTCCTCGCCCACGAAGCCCTGCATTGCGCCTTGTCGCATTTCGCCCGCCGCGCCCACCGCGTCAAACACCGCTGGGATCTGGCCTGTGATTACGCCATCAACCCCATCCTGATTGCCGACGGCCTCAAACCGCCACCCGGCATGATTATGATGAAGGAATACGTCGGCATGAGCGCCGAGGAGATTTACCCGCTCCTCGACGATAACGACATGACCGAAACGATGGATCAGCACCTGTACGACAAGGAAACCAACCCCAACGAAGGCAGCAGCGACAAAAGCGAAAACCCGCTGGACAACCGCGACAAGCAAGACAACCCGACCAACGCGGATGACACCCCCGAAGAATCCGATACGGATACCGAACCCGATAACGACACCCCACCGCAGCAACCTGACGCACAAGACGCGGGCGAATCCGGCGAAGCCGAATCCCAACCGCAAGATGCCAACGAAGGCGACGGCAACACCCAACAACAATCCCCCGATGAACCCAGCGAAGATGGCGAACCCCCACCGCCCCCACTGAACCAGCAAGAAGCCGAAGACCTCAGCGTACAATGGCAACAACGCCTTGCCGGAGCAGCCCAACAAGCGCAACAAGCCGGAAAACTCAGCGGTGTCATGAAACGCTTGGTGGAAGAATTGTTACAACCGCGCCTACCGTGGCGCACCTTGCTGGCGCACTACATGACCGCAGTGGCGCGTGACGATTACAGCTACGCCCGCCCCTCCTCGCGCCGGGGCGACCCCGCGATTTTCCCGACGCTGAAAAGCTATCAAATCAACGCCGTCGTCGCGCTGGATGTGAGTGGCTCGGTGAATGACAAGGAATTGCAGGACTGTTTATCAGAAATTAATGCGATCAAAGGGCAGGTTCGCGCTGCTGTTACCTTGCTTGCCTGTGATTCGGAAGTGGTAGAAGGTTTTCCGCGCCGCTTTGAGCCGTGGGAAGAAGCAACGTTACCGCAAGCCATGCCCGGTGGCGGCTCGACCGATTTCCGCCCTGTGTTTGAATGGGTGCAAACCCAAGATCAGCAACCGGATATTTTGGTGTATTTCACGGATGCACAGGGGTATTTCCCCAAAGTGCAACCGAATTATCCGGTGATATGGCTGGTGAAAGGTAAATCACCCGTGCCGTGGGGGACGCGGGTGCAGTTGAATTAACGCTAAGATTGCACTCATCAAGAAATCAGGTCATTTCTGTAAATCCTTACTATACTATTAGGATAAGTGCTTTTTTTGTCAAAAAATGATAAAAATGCGCAACTCATCCAGTTATAGATAGGATTTAGCTCATGTTAGTCGAGTTTT
Organism: Thiothrix caldifontis; assembly: GCF_900107695.1. Taxonomy (GTDB): domain Bacteria; phylum Pseudomonadota; class Gammaproteobacteria; order Thiotrichales; family Thiotrichaceae; genus Thiothrix; species Thiothrix caldifontis. The sequence continues at coordinate 47,165 of NZ_FNQP01000012.1, forward strand.
CAATCACCAATTTCCGCTCCATCCGGGACAAGCAAACCCTGAGCATGGTCAAAGGTAAAGGCAGCGAACTGGAAGCAACGCACACCTTCAAACCAACTGCACCGGGCAGCGAAGCCTTACTGAAATCGGCTGCTATCTATGGTGCAAACGCTGCTGGCAAATCCAACATCATCAAAGCCCTGTCGACGATGAAACAAATAGTAGTAACGCCCCCGAACGTCGGCGAGAAATTACCTGTCGTGCCGTTTATGTTCGACCCTGCGACCCCGCAACAGCCAACCGAATTTGAGCTTATTTTCATCGCTAATAACGTGCGTTACCAATACGGCTTTTCTGCGACGGCTGAACGCATTTGGTCAGAATGGCTATTCGCCTTCCCCAAAGGTCGTTCACAACGCTGGTTTGAACGCGAATACGACCCGCAAACGGGTGAATACACATGGCACTTAGACACCAACCTCAAAGGCGAAAAGAAAGTCTGGCGTGACAGCACCCGCGAAAACACCCTATTCTTATCAACCGCTGCCCAACTCAACAGCGAATCGCTCTCTCCTATTTACACTTATATCAAAGGAATATGGGAAATACTTAATAGCATGAAATCTGGTCTGCTTAGTGCTATTTATTTAGCAACTGAAGGACTAGAATCTATGGTCACATCAATTCTAACAAATGCTGACGTTGGTATTTCAGACATCTCAACTGAAAACAACATTGACGAAATCATCAAGAATCAAAATCCTGCGTTCGATGTCAATGTATTTAGAAAAATAAATGGAGTTGCCTACTCTTCTAAATTAGAAAATGAATCTGATGGCACAAAAGAATTATTTAACTTATCTTTCTATCTAACCACAGCAATAGCAAACGGAGCCGTCATAATTATTGATGAAATAAATGCCAAATTACATCCGGCATTAGTGAGTTATTTAGTCAACTTATTCAACTCGATTGAGCATAACCCAAAAAATGCACAGTTGATATTTACCACGCATGAAACTTCAATTTTAGATCAAGATATATTAAGGCGTGATCAAGTGTGGTTCTGTGAAAAAGACAAAAATCAGGCAACACGGCTGTATTCGCTGTTGGATTTCAAACCGCGCAAAGGTCATGAAAATCTCGAAGCAGCTTATTTATCAGGGCGCTATGGTGCAATCCCCATGATCAACGCACAGTAAGGTTGTAACAACACATGGCAAGAAAACCTAAATCACGTTCTGACACACGCCGGAAAGGACAAGCGCAAAAACCCGCTGGAAAAACCGTCTTGATCGTCTGCGAAGGCACTAAAACCGAATTTAATTATTTCAACGAATTATGCCACACGTACCATTTACAAGCTGTTCATACGATAAAAGTCACCGCTGGTGGTTCAGGAAGCAATGCGGCTAATATTCTACATGACGCTAAAAAACGCTATGCCCGATCAAAAGATAACGGCAATGCATTTGATCACGTTTTTTGCGTATTTGATCGTGATGATGATAAAGGTGCAAATATCAGTTTCCAGCCAACCATTCATGAAATTAGTAAACTGAAAGACTTCCAAGCTATTTATTCCATTCCATCGTTCGAGTTTTGGTTGCTATTACATTTCTCCTATACACGCCAGTGTTTTGCAAATCCAAAACAAGTACTGACTTGTTTACAAAAAGAATATCCAACGTACCAAAAAAATCAGCAAGGGCTATTTCAAACGTTGCAAGAAAATCTTGATGCCGCGTTGCAAAATGCCGCTCGCTGTGAACAGGAAGCCATCGAGTGTGGCGAACACAATCCATCCACCAAAGTTCACGAATTGATTCACTTCTTGCGCGAATTGCGTACCTTAAAGTCATGATTTAATCGCACCACACGCCAATAATGCCGCCCCAAACGCCGCTTCATCATGCAAGGACGGTACAAACGGCACACCGATTAGCCTTTCCCGCATTTGCATCCATGCCGGATTGCGACTGCCGCCCCCAACCGTCCGCAAAGTACGCGGATAAGGCGCACCCAGCTCATGCAAACGTTGCCAGCCTTCCCGCTCAATCCGGCTCATGCCTTCAAGCATCGCTTGCAGAAACTGCACATCATCCGCCGGACGCGGGCTTAAACGCGGTAGCCATTGCGGATCGGCATGGGGAAAACGTTCGCCCGGTTTGCTCAACGGGTAGTAATCCAATCCCGTCGGCTTATCTGGCTGAAGTTGCGGCGTCAAACGCTGTAAATCATCGCGGGAAAAGTGCTGCAACAATACCGCCCCGCCGCTATTAGATGCCCCGCCCGCCAACCACTTATCCCCCAAACGATGGCTGTAAATACCAAACTCAGGCGCAAAGACAGGCTTGTCACTGATGATTTTAAGAGCAATGGAACTGCCGAGAGAAGTCACCGCATCCCCTAACTCACTCGCCCCCGTCGCGATAAAAGCGGCGATGCTATCGGTGGTTCCTGCGTGAAGAAAAATCCCCCCTAGCCCCCCTTTTGCAAAGGGGGGAATAGGAACGGCGGCAGGTTCTCTTACTCCCCCCTTTGCAAAAGGGGGGGCGGGGGGGATTTTCTCCCCAGGCACTAAAACCCTAGGCAGTAAGTGCTCAGGAACCAGCGCTTTCACCCATGCAGGCCATTCGCGCTTTACCGGGTCATAGCCCAACTTCAGGCAATTGTTTTCGTCGCTGAAACCGAATTGCCCTGCGAGTTTTCCGGCGATCCAATCGGCTTGGTGCAGGACGTAAGCGTGCGGCTGATCCGGGTAGTGTTCCAGCAACCACAGCAGTTTGGCGAGGCTGCTGGTTGCGCCATGCGCCCCACTGTCTCGCGGTGCAATGGCGGCAATCCGGCGCGATTGTTCCAGTGCGCGTGCATCGTTATACATCAACGCAGGCGTAGTCGGATTGCCATTCGCATCCGCCAGCAAAATAGTCCCAGAGGTACCATCCACCGCAATTCCTTGCAGCGTAGTGCGAATAGTCTCAGGGATTTCAGCCATGACTTGCTGCACAGCATCCCACCACAACGCCGTCTTTCCCCCCTCTACCTCTGGGAGAGGGGACGGGGGTGAGGGTTCTTCTGGATAAACCACCCGCGCTTCTGCCCGCACCGCCTGATTGCCATCAATAACGATCAACCGGCAACCGGATGTGCCTAAATCAAGACCGGCGTAAAAACAATTGTTGGGCGGTACTGCGGGCAATTTCAAGCTCCTCATTGGTCGGGATAACCAAAAGCTTGAGGGTAGCAGTTTCCTGTTGAAACGCCATAATGCCTGCGGTATGCACTGCATTTTTAGCAAGATCGGGGTATACGCCGAATACCTGCAAATTTGCACACACTTGCGCCCGAATACGTGCCGAGTGTTCGCCAATGCCGCCGGTGAAAATCACCGCATCGACCTGTCCCAACACGGCACTGTATGCGCCGATGTATTTTTTCACACGGTAAGCAAACATCGCCTCAGCCAATTGCGCATCGGTATCGCCCGTATCCGCCAATGCCTGCACTTCACGCATATCACCCACACCACACAAGCCTTTCAGCCCGCTTTGTTTGTTGAACAGGCTTTCCACAGCATCCGGCGACAAGCCCGTTTCGCGTTGCAAGTAAAAATGCAGCGCAGGGTCAATATCACCGCAACGGGTTCCCATCACCAAGCCTTCCATCGGAGTCATGCCCATTGACGTATCGACGCTTTTGCCACGCGCAATCGCTGTTGCACTACACCCATTCCCTAGATGCAGGGTAATCAAATTGAGGTCGGCTAACTCACGTTGCAAATACGCTGCCGCCTGTTGCGCCACGTAATGATGCGACGTGCCGTGAAAACCGTAACGCCGCACTTTGTGTTCCCGATACAACTCAACTGGCACCGCATAACGGAACGCCACCGGCGGCATGGTCTGGTGGAATGCGGTATCAAATACAGCTACTTGCGGAATCCCCGGAAACAGCCGTTGCGCCACTTCAATCCCCGCCAAATTCGCCGGATTGTGCAACGGCGCTAACGGAATCATGGCGCGGATAGCATCTACCACCGCCGCATCAATCAGCGCAGGCTGCTTAAACTGTTCGCCACCATGCACCACCCGATGCCCAATCGCGTCAATGTCGGTAATGCCTGCCGCCTGCAAATGCAGAATAATGCGTGCCAACGCCTCATCGTGAGAAGCCATTTCACTGCCCGCCTCACCGATACGGTCAAGCAGCCCACCGACCAACACCTGCTGGTCTTCCATGCCAAACACTTGGTATTTGATCGACGAACTGCCCGCATTCAGCACCAATATTTTCATGCTGCGGTCTCCTGTTGCGCCTGAATCGCGGTAATCACCACGGTATTCACAATATCCGCTACCGTACAGCCACGGCTAAGATCGTTCACCGGCTTGTTCAAACCTTGCAAGACAGGGCCGATGGCGACAGCATTGGCGGAACGTTGCACCGCTTTGTAGGTGTTATTGCCGGTATTGAGATCGGGGAAAATAAACACGGTTGCCTTGCCTGCCACGTCGCTATTGGGCATTTTGGAACTGCCCACTTCGGCATCCACTGCCGCATCGTATTGGATCGGGCCATCGAGTTTCAGATCAGGGCGACGCGCATGAGCAAGCTGCACCGCCGTGCGCACCATTTCCACATCATCACCTTTGCCGGATTCGCCCGACGAATACGACAGCAACGCCGTGCGTGGCTCAATCCCAAACATTCGCGCCGTGTCGGAAGACGTTACCGCGATGTCCGCCAATTGCGCCGCGTTCGGGTTGGGGTTAACCGCGCAATCGCCATACACCAACACCCGATCTTCCAAACACATGAAAAACACGCTGGAAACCAGTGAACACCCCGGTTTGGTCTTAATGATTTCAAACGCGGGGCGAATCGTGTGCTGAGTGGTGTGCGCCGCACCGGAAACCATCCCATCGGCATAGCCCAACTGCACCATCATCGTGCCGAAATAACTCACATCCGCCATCGTGTCCCACGCAAATTCTGGGGCAAGGCACTTGTGCTTGCGCAGCTCAAAATACGCATCGGCAAACTCGCGGCGCAACGGCGATTGACGCGGATCAATAATCGCCACATCACGCAATTTCAGCCCCAAATGCGAGGCTTTGGCACGCACTTCAGCTTCAACACCCAGCAAACTCACTTGCACCACATCACGCAAGGACAGGATTTCTGCTGCTCGCAACACCCGCTCATCATTACTTTCTGGCAACACAATGTGCTTGCGCTGTGCTTTAGCACGCTGGATCAGTTCGTATTCAAACATTAGCGGGGTCATACGCTGCCCCACGTTCTGGATAATCAATTGGCGCAACTGGTGCATATCCACACACGATTCCATCAAGCCCAAGGCCACCGCAATCTTGCGCTCGTCAGAGGGTAGAATGCTGCCCTCCACTTCGTTCACTTTGAGTGCTGTCTCGAAAGTATCCAGCGGTGAAGACAAAATCGGCAACCGCAACGGATTCATGCCTTCCAGCAGTTTGCTGACTTGTGGCGCGGGTTGTTGCCCACCCGTCAATACTAACCCCGCAATCAGCGGGTAATTGCTGGACGCATCCGCCGCCAAGCTGCCGAGAATAATGTCAGAACGGTCGCCGGGAGTGATAATCAGCGTGCAATTTTCCAAATGTCCAAGGAAATCTTGCACCTGCATCGCCGCCACTTTGTAGCGCGAAACTTCATGGTTCAGCGACTGTGGCGTACCGTAGAGGCAATCGAAGTGCAAAGCGCGGGCAATTTCACCCACAGTGGGGCGTTCCAACGAACTTTTTTCGGGCAAGACATAAAAGGGGAATCGCGACCCTTTTAATAAGCTGGACAGCTCATCCACTTCATTGGGGGGAACGCGGTTAGCGAAGGCTGCCAGCAACTCGCAGTGTTGCCCTGCTTCCAAATGCTCTTCCAACATGCGCACCGCATCGGCAATTTCACCGGCTGTGCGCCCATGCCCTTTGATCACGGGCATGAACAAGCAACCGAAGTGATTGGCGAGGCTGGCATTGAAATCAAGTTCTAGCGCAGAACTTGCCCCCGTAAAATCGGTGCCTGCACATACCACGATGTCCATTTTTTCTTGTACAGCGCGGTATTTGGCGAGAATCAGTTTGAGCAATTCGTCATGGTTACCTGCTGCCACCATTTTGCGGGCAACCTCTTGCGTCACGCCGTAGCGTTCGCTGCCTGCCATATCCAAGTCATAACGTTTGGAAATCAGGTGAATGAGCGGGTCACGCCCGTTATTTTCACGGATGACGGGGCGGAAAAAACCCACTTTGGGTGTCATGGCACGGAGCATTTCCATCATGCCCAGCACGATGATGGATTTACCGCTGTGGGGTTCTGCCCCGGCTATGTAGATGCTGTGAAACACGCTGTACCCCTTGGAATTTCGCTAATTTTGTGCATTGCAGCAATTATCATACCGGATCAAGGGGTGGCTGCCAATGGGGTTTTGTGTCAATCCGATGAACGTAAACTCATAAAGACAAATGTGATCCTCATCACACCATTTATCGGGCTTTTACGTTAGGCTATCGTTCATAAATAGGGACACCAAAACTGATGCCGGGCTGTGACAAGGTAGGGCGGTAGCGTATCCAGAAAATTATTCTGCTAATCCTTCTGGGTGGAGTAGTTAATTTCTGATCAATTGGCTAGAATGTGACCGCCATCACAGGCAAAAAATTAATACTGCATTAAGCTATGGTAAACTTTGACTGACACTACTTACTGATGCCGACCATGACAAGGCAGGGCGGTAGCGTTCTTGACTCGGGCTTACATCTTCTGTTTTTTGATTTGATACTGATAAGGTAGGGCGTCAGCGTGTCTGACGCTGGCATATTCCTCCTTGATTTGAAGAAATAACCACTATGAAAATTGCTATTGCCGGAACGGGCTATGTTGGGCTATCCAATGCGTTGTTGTTAGCGCAACACCATGACGTTGTTGCCTTGGATATTGTGCCGGAGAAAGTGGCGCAACTGAATGCAGCACAGTCACCCATTGCCGATGCGGAGATCGAACAGTTTCTTGCACGTGACGATTTGCAGTTCCGCGCCACCTTGGATAAAGCGGAGGCTTATCGCGATGCCGTCTTTGTGGTGATTGCGACCCCGACCGATTACGACACCCAGACCAATACCTTTAATACGCGCTCGGTAGAAGCGGTCATCCGCGATGTGATGGCACTCAACCCGGATGCGGTGATGGTGATCAAGTCGACCGTGCCGGTGGGGTATACAGCACGTATCCGGGCGGAAATGGGTAGTGATAATATTATTTTCTCGCCGGAATTTTTGCGTGAAGGGCGGGCGTTGTATGACAACCTCTACCCGTCACGGATTGTGGTGGGTGAGCGTTCGCAGCGAGCGGCGACGTTTGCCGAATTGTTGCAACAAGGGGCGCTTAAGGGTGACATCCCTACCCTGTTCACCGATTCGACCGAGGCGGAGGCGATCAAGCTGTTTGCGAATACCTATCTGGCGATGCGGGTGGCGTATTTCAATGAGCTGGATACTTACGCGGCGACCCACGGGCTGGATACGCGCCAGATTATTGACGGGGTATGTCTTGACCCGCGTATTGGCAACCATTACAACAACCCCTCATTTGGCTATGGCGGGTATTGCCTACCGAAAGATACCAAGCAGTTATTGGCGAATTACAACCAAGTGCCACAAAACCTGATCAATGCGATTGTGGATGCGAACCGTACCCGCAAGGATTTCATTGCTGATGACATTATTCGCCGTAACCCACGGGTGGTGGGGATTTATCGGCTGATTATGAAGGCAGGGTCGGATAATTTCCGCGCATCCAGCATTCAGGGGATTATGAAACGCATCAAGGCCAAGGGGATTGATGTGGTGGTGTATGAGCCGGTGTTGCAGGAAGAGACATTTTTCCGCTCGGCGGTGATTCACAATGTGGAAGCGTTTAAGCAGATGAGTGATGTGATTGTGGCGAACCGGATGGTGGATGAGTTGGGGGATGTCGCCGCGAAAGTCTATACACGCGATTTGTTTGGGAGTGACTAATCGCATCGGTCAGCTCCTCTGAGCTAAATTCAAATAAAAACGCCAAAAATAGCTTTTTCTGATAAAGTTTCAGATTCACTGAAGATTTTTCGGGTTTGAGCATATCCAACCCGCTGAGCTATTGACTCGCCTCGCCCAAACACCCAATGGGGAAAGCATCCGACGTTTGTGTTTTTTGTGGGAATGGTTACGCGGGGATTCGCTGGATGCGCCCACGACACCGACGGGTAAATACATCGACCTGTTTCCCAACGACATTTATTTTACTGCCCAACACGGGGAGCGACACAAAACCTATCGGATCACCAATAATGCCTTAGGAAATGCTCAGTTTTGCCCCACTGTTAGGCGGGATGTGCTGGCTGGCAAGGCAACATTGGAAAGTTTGTTAGCGCAAGCACACCAACTGTTTTACCAAGGGCATTCGGCAGCGGTTTATCAACGGGCTATCCATTATCTGTATCTGTCGGAAACCCGTAGCAGTTTTGCCATTGAGAAAGAGACGCCCAGCGCCCAGAAAGAAGAATGGTTTGTGCAGTTGTTGCAGCGGGTGCATGAATACCCGCAACTGACAGAAGATGATTTGGTCATTTTGCAAAATGCCGTGGTACGGGATGTATACAGTCAGGAGGTCACATCCCAGCTTACCATGAAGTACTGACAAGATTTTCGCAGCCAATCACCAGACTTTGGGATTATCGACGGGCAGAGATTGAGCCTTACATCCTTAAAGCAGCGGATAGTCGCAGCTACCGTTTTTTTAATGCCGACCGTGAAGTGGCCTTTCTGCATCAGATGTTGCAGCAAGCAATTGAAGTGGAAATGCCTCAGGAAATGGCTTGGCTGGATGGCTATGATCAAGCCACCACTGCGCTGGAGCAGCGTTTTGATTTGCCGAAGAAAGACATAGCGGCATTGGTGCGTATGGCTTGGGGCAATGGCGGACATCTCTCGAAACATCGGCGCAAGCAGTATGCACATTTGCCCGATAGTGTGCTGGATGAAGTGGAGACAGTGGTTCGACAAGCTTTCCCTCCCTAAAGGAAGGGGAGGATGTCAAGTGTCCCGCTTGCCGTCTTACCAATGGGGACGGGAAGACACCCTGAAAGAATTTCAGGCTGAATTAACAGAAAAAGACCTCGCATTGCAAGAGAAGGATACCGCACTGCAAGAGAAAGATAGTTTGCTCAAGCAGACCTTGCAGGAAAAGGAACAACAAACGGTCAGGCTAATTAGGAAAATGCACTTGTCGGGTATGGATGCGGCAACGATTGCGGATTTGTTGGAGATGCCGCTGGCTGAGGTCGTGGCGTTGTTTAAGAACGATTGAAAAGAAACCCATCCTGATCACTCACTGCCATTAAGTTAAGACTTAGAGAAACCCCTCCCCAGCCCTCCCCTTATCAGGGAAGGGAGCAAGAAAGAGAAGGTGTCTTCTTGTTCCTCCCCTGATAAGGGGAGGGCTGGGGAGGGGTTTCTTTTGCGCTCAGGGCGAAGGTAAGTGGTGGACTGGCGAACTACCACGAGGCATCCGTGGGCTGAGCGAAATCGAAGCCCTGTTCCCCGTGAGTTTTACTCCCCACAATTGAATAGAATGTGACCGCTATCACAGGCATAATCCCCACATTGCATTAAGCTATGGTACATCTAACAACAACGTTTACTGATGCCGACTATGACAAGGTAGGGCGGTAGCGTGCTTGATGCGGGCTTACATCTTCTGTTTTTTGATTTGATACTGATAATGACGAGGTAGGGCGGTAGCGTGTCTGACGCTGGCATTAACACCTCATTTCTAAATATTTCAACCCTAGATTCACATCACTATGAAAACTATTGAAGAATCCACTCTCGCTATTATCGGCTTGGGCTACGTCGGGCTACCGTTGGCAGTCGAATTTGGCAGAATCCTCCCCACTATCGGCTTTGACATTAATAAAGCGCGGATTGAGGAACTCAAAAGCGGTAATGACCATACACTGGAAACCACACCAGAAGAGTTACAAGCGGCTAAACACTTAAGCTACACCACGCAGTTGGACGATTTGCGTGATGCCAATGTCTTCATCGTGACTGTGCCGACCCCCATTGATGAGCACAAACGCCCTGACCTGACCCCGTTGATCAAAGCCAGTGAAAGCATTGGTAAAATCATCAAGCGTGGTGATGTGGTGATCTACGAATCGACGGTTTACCCCGGTGCTACTGAAGAAGATTGCATTCCAGTCATTGAACGGGTTTCTGGGCTACAATTTAACGTGGATTTCTTTGCAGGTTACTCACCCGAACGGATTAACCCCGGCGACAAAGTAAACACACTAACCACTATCAAGAAAGTAACCTCCGGCTCTACACCTGAAGCGGCAGATTACGTGGATACACTTTACCGCCGCGTTATCAAAGCTGGCACACACAAAGCATCCAGCATCAAAGTCGCAGAAGCCTCTAAAGTCATTGAAAACACCCAACGCGACCTAAACATCTCATTGATGAATGAGTTAAGTGTCATTTTCTCACGGATGGGCATTGATACGGTTAGCGTCTTAGAAGCCGCCGGAACAAAATGGAATTTCCTCCCCTTCCGCCCCGGCTTGGTAGGTGGACACTGTATTGGTGTTGACCCCTATTACCTCACAGACAAAGCCGAAAAGTTAGGGTATATCCCGCAAGTTATCCTTGCCGGGCGGCGCATCAATGACAATATGGGGCGTTACGTAGCGCGTACTACTGTCAAGAAAATGATCCAGAATGGCGTAAACCCGAATGGTGCGCGAGTTGGCGTAATGGGTGTCACTTTCAAGGAAAATTGCCCCGACATCCGCAATTCCAAGGTAATCGACATTATTCGTGAGCTGGAAGATTTCGGTGTGGTGACGGTAGTTACTGACCCTTGGGCGAATGCTGAAGAGGTCGCAGCAGAATACCCCGGCGTTAAGCTGACTCAGTTAACACCACAAGCTCCGGTAGATGCGTTGGTGGTTGCGGTCTCACACAATGAATTTGCCAGCTTAAAACCACAAGAACTACACGCCCTACTCCGTGGCAGTAAACCGGTATTAGCAGACATCAAATCTTTATACGATCCTGCGGCGTTGCAGGCTCTCCACATTACTGTATGGCGGCTGTAATCATGAATTTCCCTACTATCACCGACCGTAAACTGCGTATTGCCATTGTTGGCTGTGGGCGCATCGCCAAAAACCATTTCGGCTCACTCGATAAGCACGCTGACAATTTTGAATTGGTCGCAGTGTGTGACACTAACCCTGCACATTCCAAGCCTTATGCCAACCAATATGATGTACCTGCTTACACTTCGCTGGAAGCCATGCTGGCGCAACACAAGCCTGATCTTGTCAGTCTTTGCACACCCAGTGGCATTCACGCCGACCAAGCAGCACTAGCGGCTAAACACGGTGTCCACGTCATCACTGAAAAGCCGATGGCAACCCGTTGGTCTGACGGTGTGCGCATGGTCAAAGCCTGCGATGAAGCAGGGGTACGCCTGTTTGTCGTCAAGCAAAACCGCCGCAACACCACTTTGCAATTACTCAAACGAGCAGTTGAAGAGAAGCGTTTCGGCAAAATCCACATGGTTCACCTCAACGTATTCTGGACACGTCCACAAGCCTATTATGACCAAGCCAAATGGCGCGGCACATGGGAGTTTGACGGTGGCGCATTCATGAACCAAGCCAGCCATTACGTCGATTTGCTGGATTGGCTGATTGGGCCAGTCGATAAAGTGCAGGCGATGATGAGCACCACCCGTGACATTGAAGTGGAAGACACGGGTGTCTTGAATGTGCGCTGGCGCAACGGCGCATTAGGCTCGATGAGTGTCACCATGCTCACTTACCCGCAAAATCTGGAAGGCTCAATCACCATATTGGGTGAAAAAGGCACGGTGCGTATCGGCGGGGTTGCTGTTAATGACATTCAACTGTGGCAGTTTGACGAACCGCGTGATTATGATGCACAAACCCAGAGCGCGAACTATGAAACCACATCGGTGTATGGCTTTGGGCATCCGCTGTACTACAAGAATGTGGTCGATGTGATGCGCGGCGTGGCTGAACCGGAAACTGACGGGCGGGAAGGTTTGAAGTCGCTGGAAATGCTGATTGCCGCCTACCTGTCTGCCCGTGACGGCAAGACGGTATCCCTGCCCTTGGAATACTGATCGGCACATGCGTATCGGCATTGTCGGCGGCGGCATCAATGGCTTGTGTTGTGCGTGGGTGCTGGCACAAGCGGGACATGAAGTTGACTTGTACGAACGCAACACCCTCGCCAGCCAGACCAGTCGTGCCTCATCCAAACTGTTACACGGTGGTTTGCGCTACCTTGAGCAATACGAGTTTCGCTTAGTACGTGAAGCTCTCAAGGAACGCGATGCATGGCTGCAACGTGTGCCTGAATTGACCAGTCCATTGCGCTTAGTGTTACCGATTTATCAAGGTTCTCAACGTCAGCGGTGGTTAGTCGGTGCAGGTTTGTTTTTGTATGACCATCTCGCCGGTAAAAGCATTCTTCCACCTGCTCAGTGGTTAACAGTGGAAACCTTGTTACAGCGTGACCCGCAATTAAAAGCTAAGGGTTTGCTGGGTGGTTATGCGTTTTCTGACGGACAAATGGATGATCACCGCCTTGCGCTATGGGTAGCGGAACAGGCGCGGCTGGCAGGGGCAAACTTGCACGAACACTCGGACGTGAGTGCTATTGATACGCAAGGTCATGTTCATATTGCGGATAGCCGTTATTCTCATGACAGGGTAATCAATGTTGGCGGGCCTTGGGCAGTGACGTTACTGGAGCAAAGCGGTATCCCCCCCCCTTATCGGCTTGATACCGTGCGCGGTAGCCACTTGGTGTTGGAGCGGGAATGCCCACAAGCTTATTTGCTGGAAGTCCCTGATGAACGGCGTATCTTTTTCGTCTTGCCTTGGCAGGGCAAAACGTTGGTCGGTACGACAGAAGTACGCCAACAGGCACATGAACCGATAGAATGCTCAGTTGCTGAACGGGATTATTTGCTGGCGGCTTATAACCATTACACCACTGCCCCACTCAGTGCCGTAAACATAAACAGTACGTTTGCGGGGATACGTCCCTTATTGTATTCAGCCGCAGACCCACGCAAAGCCACCCGCGAATATGCACTGGATCGCCAAGGGCAATTGATCAATGTCTTCGGGGGCAAGTGGACAACTTCCCTAGCCCTCGCTCATAAAGTGCAGCAACAACTGCTGTGACAATAACATCAAAGGATAGTATGACTGACATCTTCATTCACCCCACGGCCATTGTTGATGATGGCGCACAGATTGGCGCAGGTAGCCGTGTGTGGCACTGGGCGCACGTTTGCGCTGGCGCACGTATTGGCAATGGCGTTTCGCTTGGGCAAAATGTCTTTGTCGGCAACAAGGTATTGATCGGCAACCAGTGCAAAGTGCAGAACAATGTCTCGGTGTATGACAACGTAACGCTGGAAGATGGGGTGTTTTGCGGCCCTAGCATGGTGTTTACCAATGTCTATAACCCACGGGCATTAGTGGAACGCAAGGATGAATACCGCAATACCGTGGTGAAGCGCGGTGCTACCTTGGGTGCGAACTGTACCATCGTGTGTGGTGTCAGCGTCGGTGAATATGCCTTTATTGGCGCGGGTACTGTGGTCAACAAAGATGTGCCTGCCTACGCGCTCATGGTCGGTGTACCTGCCAAACAGATTGGCTGGATGAGTGAATACGGTGAAAAGCTGGATTTGCCACTGACCGGTGACGGGATGGCAACTTGCCCGCATACCGGCAAAGCCTATATGCTGAAAGCTGGTCAGGTCACAACGGAAGGATAATACCATGCAAGTTGAAGTCATTTATCATCACGGCACATTGACGTTTAACCGTCCCTTACGTTTCCGTCAGGCACATTTTACCATGCAGGTCGATATTCCTGAGCAGGTGGTTGAAACCGAAGAAGTCAGCTTTCCGGCTTTTGATTTGTCGCTATTCTCTGCTGAAGTCCGGGCTGAAATTGCACGGTTGGAGGCGATTCAGCGGCTGGCAATCAGTCAACCAGTACCTAAAGTTGAAGAAGAAACCGAAGAACAGCATCTACGCTGGGCTGCTTTTGAATTACGCAATGAAACACGCCGCGAACAGGGGCGCGACCTATGAATCACCTATTGTTGGATGTCAATATTGTTGTTGATTTGTGTGTGGCACGGGCTGGCTCTCCGAATAGCCTAGCAGCCGTGGCACTGGCAGGGGAACAGGGTTTTCAATTATGGGTTTATGCAGGTTCAGTGCAAACGCTGGAGTATGTGGTTGCGTCTGAGTTGCGTTATGCGCGGCAAAAAGTGGGGGATGCCTTATCTGGGAATGCTGCCCGGCAACTGGCACGGCAAGTATTGGGTGAGATAACTATAAACTGCCAATGGCTGGCTGCGTTAGCGACAGAGGGCGCGGTGTTCGCCGATGAAGACCCTGAGGATGCACAGTTAATCCGTTCGCTGGAGCGTTTTACTGCGAGTACGGCAAGGCTCTTGACTCGTGATGGCAGAATGCTCGAACGTTGTGGTGATGCTGGCATTACCCCGGAAGCCTTTATTGAGCAAAGCCTGCAAAACCCTAGTAAGCCCAAGTTTGAATTTATCGACCTGAAAACCCAGCAGAACGCGATTCGCTCACAATTGGAGCAGAATATCCATCGGGTGTTGCATCATGGCACTTACATTATGGGTAAGGAAGTGGAACTGCTGGAGGTGAAGCTCGCTGCGTATACGGGTGCGAAGCATTGCATTACGGTAGCCAGTGGCACGGAAGCGTTGTTGATCAGCTTGATGGCATTGGGGATTGGCGATGGAGATGAAATTATCACCACACCATTTACCTTTGTAGCGACGGCTGAGGTAATTGTGTTACTAGGTGCGAAGCCAGTATTTGTGGATATTGAGCCGGATACTTGTAATATTAATGCGAGTTTGATTGAAGCTGCTATTACCGACAAAACCAGGGCCATTATGCCTGTTAGTTTGTATGGGCAACCAGCGGATATGGATGAGATTAATGCCATTGCAGCGAAATATAACTTGCCCGTAATTGAAGATGCTGCGCAGAGTTTTGGGGCGACGTATAAGGGTAAGAAAAGTTGTAATCTTTCCACGATTGGCTGTACTAGCTTTTTCCCTAGCAAGCCGTTGGGGTGTTATGGGGATGGTGGGGCGATTTTTACCGATGATGACGACATTTATCAGGCTTGTAAGGAGATTCGGATTCATGGGCAGAGTCGGCGTTATTACCATACCCGTGTGGGTGTCGGCGGGCGGATGGATACGCTGCAATGTGCGATTGTGCTGGCGAAGCTGGAGCGGTTTGATTGGGAAGTTGAACAGCGGATTGCGCTGGGGCAGCGGTATAATCAGTTGATGGATGAGGCTGGAATTCAGCGGGTGCAGCAGCGGGATGATCGGACGAGTGTGTTTGCGCAGTATACGGTGTTGGTGGAAAAACGTAGCGAGGTGGAAGCGCGGTTTAAGGAGGTTGGAATTCCGACAGCGGTGCATTATCCGGTGTCGTTGAATGAGCAGCCTGCTTATCAGCATTTGTGTTGTGCGGATTGTACACCGATTGCGAAGGATAGAGCGCAGCAAGTGATGAGTTTGCCTATGGGGGCTGATTTGACGCGAGCCCAGCAGTTTAGTGTTTGCCAGACGCTACAAAAACTGTGAAGCGTTTTCTCCCACAAAGTGAGTTTGGGCGTAATGTAGTTACGCTTATGACAGGCACTGTTATTGCACAGGCTATACCCATAGCTATATCTCCTATTTTGACAAGACTGTATAGCCCCGAAGAATTTGGATTATTTGCTTTGTACATGGGTTTAGCCGCTATTCTTTCTGTTATTGTGACAGGACGTTATGAGCAAGCCATTATGTTGCCAGCAGATGATGATGATGCCGCTAACTTGGTAGTATTATCAGTCGCTATCACTGTTATCATCAGCTTATTAGTTTTATTACTAATTTTCCTAAGCAGTAGCAATATTGCTTCTGCACTCGAAAAACCAGAAATTGAGGCATGGCTTTTTTTACTTCCGGTAACGATTTTCTTGACAGGAATATACCAAACGCTGAACTACTGGAATAATAGAAAGAAACAATATAAAACTCTGGCAAAGAATCGAATTTATCAAAGCACAACTATGTCGATTGCTCACATTGGTGGTGGCTTTATTTCTGGCAGTGGAATATTTCTGATTTTTGGCGATCTCATTGGGAAGTTCACATCAGCATTTTTTCTTGCATTAAACACTTTCAAAAAAGATTCATCAAGCTTTATAGACATCAAAAAAGATAAACAAATTTCTTTGGCAAAACGTTATAAAAAATTTCCAATATTTGATACGGGGGCAGCATTAGCCAATGTGTCTTCATACCAAATACAGAATATACTATTTCCCATCTTTTATGGTTTATCAAGTGCAGGTTTCTATTTTTTGGTATTGAGAGTACTACAAGCACCGCTATCACTGATTAGTACGTCATTAACTGATGTGTATAAGCAAAAGCTAACTGATCCAAAGACTACTGACGATGATTTAAAAAGATACTACAAAAAAATGTTTGTCTTTTTGTTTTCTATAGGTCTACCTCCATTAGTACTGTTCATGTTCATTGGCGAAGAGCTATTCTCCTTCGTATTCGGAAGTGAATGGAGGGTGGCTGGTGAATATGCCGTCATGCTAGCCCCCATGTTCTTTATTAAATTCATCGCCAGCCCATTGAGTTACTTCTTATATTTAAAAGAAAAACAAGAAGCGAATATAATTATGCAAACCCTGTTTATAATCACTTCAGTTTATGCAATAACATACATGGATAGCATTAGCACCACCATATATTTTATATCATTTGCATTTTCTATAGTTTATATTCTTTATATAATATACTCTGCAAGATTAGCAAAAATTTTTTGAATGCTGTATTTTTAGAAGGTAGTAAAATGGATATTAGTGAACCAAATAGAGGACGTGAAAGAGAGAAAACTCTCGAAAAAAGCATATATTACTCTGATGGATATTTTTCTTTGCCACAGCTATACTCGCAATCTCAGCAAATACATGACATCCATAACTTAAGGCCGCTAAATATTATTGAAGTTGGATTAGGTAATGGATTTACATCTTCATTCTTAAAACGTGCTGGGTATGAAGTTACAACGGTTGATATTAATAAGTCTTTAGAACCTGATATTTGCTGTTCAATAGAAGAAATACCAAGTAAAATAAATGACAAGACTTTTGATTTAGTTGTTTGCTGTGAGGTCTTAGAACACATGGAGTTTGAAGAGTTTGAGAGAAATATAAAAATACTCAAGCTACTAGGAAACAGACTATACTTGACCCTACCAGTTTATGTATCATCATATGGTTTCGGTATTTCTGTTAAGCTCCCAAGAATTCGTAAGAACATTCCTCTTTATATTGATATTCCAAGAAACAAACTATTGGATAAGGAACACTTCTGGGAAGTTGGCTCAAATAAAAACACCTCTAAAAATAACCTAATAAATATCCTATCAAGTCATTATACTAATATAAAAACCAGCAGATATGTTTTAAATCCATATCATATGGCATTTTTCTGCAATACAGAAATATCTTAGATGAAAGACTGCAAACATGAACTAGCCAAATGAAAATCACCACCATCATGGGTGCACGTCCCCAATTCGTCAAAGCCGCCGTCGTCTCACGCGCTTTCCGTGAACACCGCCCTGACGTGCAGGAAACCATCATCCACACCGGACAACATTGCGATGCCAATATGTCCGATGTATTCTTTGATGGACTCGACATCCCCCATAAAAAATATTGAAAATATCCATTTAAAGAATGATATTGATTGTCTCAATATAGGTTCACTCAATAAATAATTTAGTACAGCTAAACATTGCACAGGTAATTTATTAAAATTGTCAAACTACTATTTTAATTATTGCAATAACACAATTTCTTCAAGAATTCCATCTCAATATCCAAAAACAAACTGCGAAACAAAATCATGAAATTAACTTTTTTAAAAATATTTCCCAGAAACAGCCATACATTTAAAATCACTTCTTATTTCTATCATGAACTAAAGTTTTTACTGCAAAACATAATAATAAAAATAAACCATAAAAAAATAAAGATATATCGCCTTCAAAAAAAAGAAGTGAATACTGACCTCACTTTTTACAAATCACAATTTGGTCAAGATTATTTTGTAGAGAAAATATTTAGTAATTTAAACATAAAAAAAGAGCAAGCTACATTCTTGGATATTGGTTGCAATCACCCTATAAAATTAAGTAACTCATATTATTTTGAAAAACAAGGTTGGAGGATAATTGCAATAGATCCAATAGAAAAATTTAAAGAAAGCTGGGATGAAAACAGACCTCTTACCAAGTTTATTAATGCCGCCATTTCATGTGAAGAGGGAGAAGAGGACTTTACAATTTATGAAGGCGATTTAGGCTGGGAAAATGCACTGAGTACGTTCAAAAAATATGAGCGTAATCATGACAAAGTAATGAAGTCAAAAGTAGTAAAAGTAAAAAAACAAAACTTACGTAATTGCTTGGAATCTCACAATATTAAAGATAAAGCCTTTGATATTATGTCTATAGATGTAGAGGGTTCTGAGCAGGATGTATTGAATGGAATAGATTTTAATTTTTTTGATATAAATATCATAATATTAGAAAACACAAATCCTTTTTATGGTTCAAAAAACCTTAGAAACTATCTTTCTAAGAAAGGATACAGTTTTTACGCTAGAATCTGGACAGCAGATGATATTTATATTAAAAACACTTTGTTAAAATGAGAAAAATATGATTGTAAACTCGACAATATCAATATATGCAAAAGTTGGCAATATTCCACATAATGGTGTTAGTAAAAAAATCCGAGATATAGCATCTGCTTTAAAAGAGAATGGTCACATTGTTGACGTGAAAGTTGCTAGTGAGCCTGGAATCAGAGGACACTTAAATTTAGCTTTAAATATAATAAAAAACAAAAGCTCTACTTTAATAATAAGAATGACAGCTTTTTCTATGCTTATTCTCATCTTACCTATGATTATTAACAGATTAAAAGGAAACTTCATTACATTAGAGATACCAACCCCTATATCCAGCATATATAATGAAGTAAAAATATCTAATGATTCAGAAATCAAGAAGAATTTAAAAAAAACATTGATTAATATATCATTTCCCATTTCATTATTACCTGCTAATAAAATAGTTTATTATGCCGACGAAACAGAAAACTATTACATAACTTTTGTAAAAAACAAGATGCAAAAAATAAGCAATGGTATAAATTGTAAAACAATAAATATAAAAAAAAGCAACATTGATCAGAAAATATTTACAATGGTAAGTGTCTCCTCAATTGAAAAGTGGCATGGGTTAGATCGAGTAATTTTTGGCATTAGAAATCATGTATGTAACAAGTTCAACCCTACGGTTAGATTATATATTATAGGAACTGGCGTAGAGCTTCCACATCTGAAGAAACTTGTACAAGATAACCAACTAACAGACTATATATTTTTCATCGATCCAATAAGCGATAGTGATTTAGATATTTATTTTGATAATTCTCACATAGCATTTTCCTCTCTTGGTTTACATAGAAAAAACTTGATTCAAACATCTGAGCTAAAGAATAGGGAGTATGCCGCTAGAGGTATACCAATGGTTATGAGTGAAGTAATGGATATCGATTTCCCTGATCAAAAATTTATTTACCATGCTCCCAGCAATGATGAACCGATAAACATAAAAAACATTTACGATTTTTATTTAACCATATCGAACAACGCTCTTAATACTGATATAAGGTCTTATGCTGAAAAAGTCGTAGACTATAGGAATAAAGTTAAAAACTTATTGCCACTATGATCATTAATTTTAAAGAAAAAACTTTCTTCCTAATTTTTATAGCCATACTTGGTGCGTTTTTTACCATAAGCAAATACAATGTCTTCAATGCCAACTTATTATTTGAAGTATGGCTTATATTGTACTGCATATCGAAAGCATCACTTAAAAATAAAAATATTTTTTTTGCATCTATATTTTTGACGTACTTATTAATTGGTTGGATACTAGCTGACCCAATAGAGAATAAAAACTTATCCGATTTTATAGTTATTTATAAATCTTTTTTTTATTTCATCTTACTCCTTTTTTTAAGAACCGACAGTATATCCTCAGAGAGTTACAATAAGCTATTTCATATAATATGTTACGCCTTCTTGATTAAATATACTACGTATTTTTTATTCAACTTTCAAGACTTAGCAATCCTGCCACGCCCTGCAATTTTTACTGAAAACAATTTAGAGTTGGGTTTTTTACTAATTTTATTAGCGAACTATATAAGAATAAACAATCAGATAAGTCCACAACATTTAACGTACATTATTTTAATAATATTGATTTCCGGTTCTCGTTCCGCAATATTAAGTCTTTTTGTGTTATTAGTTATTACATACATTAAGCCAAATCGGAAAATATTAATAAAACTATTTTTTATATCTGCATTTTCTGTAGCTGCCTTCATAATGTTTCTCTCAAGAAGCGGGGGACTTAATATAGAAGAATTAGATAGATTTATGTTTTTAAAATACTTTATGGATGAAATTGACACGTGGACTTTTGATAATTTTATATTTGGTTCATACCCCATAACAGCATTAAGTGACTATAACTGTAAACTACTACTTTACTCCGAAACACTCAGAAGCTCTACTGGAAATTGTTATTCAGTAGTATTTCACTCTTATTGGCTTCGCGTAGTTTATGATCATGGCATGTTTGGTTTAATTTCACAGCTTTTAATATACTTTTATCTTATCAGATACGCCCCAAAAAAATTTCAGTTAGTCGGATTTTTAATTATATTAATCAATGGCATATCCGTATCTGCTTTTAACAACATATATTTAATGTCCGGTATTGCATTGGTTATTAGCACAATGCCTAAAAATACAAGAAAGATTCATAATAAATCATTGTCTTAAGTTAGGTTCTTTAAAAAACAGTACTAATTAATACAATTTACGTTTATTCTATGACGATTGTCTTCTCAGTTTAATCGTTGTACAAAGTGTGATCTAAGATCCAAAAAAATCAAAGTTTATGAACGACTTCAAACGGTTAAAAAAGATACAGAATATCCAAATAAGCATAAGGATTTAAAACATGAGTACAATTTCTGTAATTATACTAACATATAATGAAGAACAGCACCTTAGTCGCTGTATCGCTTCAGTAAAGAGCATTGCCCAGAGAATTATTGTAATTGATTCTTATTCTTGTGATAAAACCATAGAAATAGCTAAAAACCATGGAGTTGACATATATCAAAACAAATGGTTTAACTATGCAAATCAGTTCAACTGGGCACTTGAAAATACGCAAATAAATACAGATTGGATTTTCAGGTTAGATGCTGATGAATATCTCACCGAGCAACTCAAAGATGAAATAAAAATAAAAATTCCGTTACTAGAACCTAATATCGCAGCAATAAATATTAAAAGGAGAGTGTATTTCTTAGGAAAATGGATGAAGCATGGTGGAATCTATCCTACCTATCTTCCCAGAATATGGAAAACAGGCTATGGGAAAATTGAATCTAGAAATATGGATGAACACTTAGTATTGTCTGGTGGAAAATTTCATGATTTTGAATATGATTTAGTTGACGAAAACCTGAATACGCTAGATTGGTGGTCTAACAAACACATTAAATATGCATTACGTGAAGCTTTAGATATTTCCTTAAAAGAAGAGCTAGAGAAGAAAGAAAACATAACCTCAAAAATTACTGGCTCTCAAGCGGAAAGAAAAAGATTTATAAAAAACATATATCTTAAATTCCCTTTATTCATTAGACCAAGTATATATTTTCTTTGGAGATATATTTTTAGACTTGGATTTTTAGATGGTAGAGAGGGTTTTGTATGGAACTTTTTACAGGCTTATTGGTATAGAGTTTTTGTAGACTGCGTATTACTCGAAGCCGAAAAAAAATCGTCCATTGAAGGAGTTAGCGCTTCTGAATGGATAAAGAATAAAATATACTCACCTTAAAAATGGTAGGAATTGAATGAAAAACAAAAAACTTCTAATCACAGGCGGTACCGGCTCTTTCGGCAACGCCGTCCTCCGCCGCTTCCTGCAAACCGACATCGCCGAAATCCGCATTTTCAGCCGTGACGAGAAAAAACAGGATGACATGCGGAAGAAGTATTCTAATTCCAAACTGAAATTCTACATCGGTGATGTACGCGACTATCAAAGCATTCTGAATGCCAGCCGTGGAGTCGACTACATCTTCCACGCCGCTGCACTAAAACAAGTCCCCTCTTGCGAATTTCACCCCATAGAAGCCGTCAAAACCAACGTTATGGGCACTGAAAATGTCTTGGAAGCCGCCATTCAAAATCAGGTAAAACGGGTAGTCTGCCTCAGCACTGATAAAGCGGTTTACCCCATCAACGCCATGGGCATCTCTAAAGCGATGATGGAAAAAGTCATCGTGGCGAAATCACGCAACCTGAAAGGCACACAAACCACGATCTGTAGCACCCGCTACGGCAACGTCATGGCTTCCCGTGGCTCAGTCATCCCACTGTTCGTCGATCAAATCCTTGCTGGCAAACCCATCACCATCACCGACCCCAACATGACCCGCTTCATGATGACCTTGGAAGATGCGGTGGACTTAGTGCTATATGCCTTTGAACACGGGCAAAACGGCGACATTTTCGTCCAAAAAGCCCCCGCCGCCACCATTGAAGTTCTCGCTCAAGCACTCCTAGGCATCATGGACAAGCCCAACCATGAAGTCCGCATGATCGGCACACGTCACGGTGAAAAACTGTATGAAGCCCTGCTCAGCCGTGAAGAGATGCTCGCCGCCGAAGACATGGGCGACTACTACCGCATCCCCCCCGATTTGCGTGACCTCAACTACAGCAAATTTGTGGAAGAAGGCGAATCCCGCATTGCCACCATCGAAGACTACAACTCCCACAACACCACCCGTCTGGATGTAGAAGGCATGAAAACCCTGCTACGCAAACTGACCTTTGTTAAAGCCTTAGAACGCGGCGAATACGTCCAGCCAGAGGAATAAACACCGTGAAAGTCTTAGTCACTGGCGCAGACGGGTTTATCGGCAAAAACCTGTTAGCCCGCTTTGCGGAAATGGCAGATATAGAAGCCCTACGTTTTTCGCGGCAAAACACCGAACAGGTACTCCCTGAACTGATTGCCGCCGCCGATGCGATTATCCATTTGGCAGGTATCAACCGTCCGCTATCACCGGAAGAATTTGTCACAGGCAATACCGGGTTAACCACCACTTTGAGCCGGATTCTCACCGACACCCAGCGCAAGATTCCCGTATTATTTGCATCCTCCACCCAAGCTGCCCTAGACAACCCTTATGGCAGCAGCAAACGCGCAGCCGAAGATGCTTTACGGCATTATGCCGAACAAACGGGTGCAAACGTTTACATCTATCGCTTGCCTAATGTCTTCGGCAAATGGTGCAAACCTAACTACAACTCAGCGGTAGCGACCTTCTGCCATAACATCGCCAACGGCTTAGCAATTACCATCAATAATCCCAACGCGCCACTGACACTGGTGCATGTCGATGATGTGATCCATGATTTCATTCAAGTGCTGCAACATAAACCAGCCATAGAACAACACACTTTCCGCGCCGTTACCCCCGAATACCAAACCACGGTAGGCGAACTCGCTCAACAAATCGAAGGCTTCCGCAACAGCCGCAACACGCTGATCACCCCCAAAGTCGGCACAGGGTTACTACGGGCGTTATATTCCACCTATGTCAGCTATTTACCGACAACAGACTTTGCTTACAGCGTCCCGAAATACGGTGATCAACGCGGTGTTTTCGTGGAAATGCTCAAAACCCCAGATGCGGGGCAATTCTCCTTTTTCACCGCCCACCCCGGAATTACCCGTGGCGGACACTATCACCACACCAAAACCGAAAAGTTTCTGGTGATTAAAGGCAAAGCCCGCTTTGGTTTTCGGCACATCCTCACCGATGAAACCTTCTCGCTAGAAACCGACGGTGACAACCCGCAAATTGTCGAAACCATCCCCGGCTGGGCGCACGATATAACCAATATCGGTACAGACGAAATGGTGGTCATGCTGTGGGCAAACGAAATCTTTGACCGCGAACACCCCGATACTTACGCACATCAGGTTTGATATGAAAAAGCTAAAAGTAATGACCGTGGTCGGCACTCGCCCGGAAATCATCCGCCTGTCACGGGTCATGGCAAAACTCGACCAATACTGTGATCACGTCTTGGTGCATACTGGGCAAAACTACGATTACGAACTCAACCAGATATTCTTTGATGATCTGGAAGTACGCAAGCCCGATTACTTCCTGCAAGCCGCTGGCGCATCCGGTGCGGAAACCATCGGTAAAGTCATTATCGGCGTAGATCAAGCACTCGCTGAAGTCAAACCGGACGCGATGCTGGTGCTGGGCGACACCAATAGCTGCATGGCAGTGATTCCCGCCAAACGCCGCAAAATCCCCGTATTCCACATGGAAGCAGGCAATCGCTGCTTTGATCAGCGCGTCCCCGAAGAAATCAACCGCCGTATCGTCGACCACACCGCTGACATCAACCTCACCTACAGCAGCATTGCGCGTGAATACCTGTTACGCGAAGGCTTGCCACCCGATATGGTGATTAAAACCGGCAGCCCAATGTTTGAAGTGCTAAACCACTACCGAGCAGGCATTGATGCCTCTGAAGTACTCAGCCGCTTGGAACTGAGCGAAGGTCAATTTTTCGTAGTCAGTGCGCACCGTGAAGAAAACATCGACTCTGACAAAAACTTCCTGAAGTTGGTCAACGTCCTCAATACCGTGGCAGAACATTACGCTTATCCGGTGATTGTCTCGACTCACCCACGCACCCAAAAGCGTGTTGATGCGATGAATATCAGCTTCCACCCATTAGTGCGCCTCCTGAAACCTTTAGGCTTTAAGGATTACAACAAGCTGCAAATGACTGCCAAAGCGGTGTTGTCTGACAGTGGAACGATTACGGAAGAATCCTCCATTTTAAACTTCCCTGCCCTCAATATCCGCGAAGCCCACGAACGCCCTGAAGGGATGGAAGAAGCCTCGGTTATGATGGTGGGCTTAGAGACAGAACGGGTGATGCAAGCTTTGTTCGTGCTGGAATCACAAGCAAGAGGCAATACTGAACGCACACTGCGCCCTGTGGATGATTACAGTATGCCGAACGTTGCCGAGAAAGTGGTGCGGATTATTCATAGCTATACGGATTATGTAAATCGTATTGTTTGGAAAAAATATTAATATGCGACTATTAATCGTCGCCCAGTATTTCTGGCCTGAAAACTTCAGAATTAATGATTTGGTGACTGAACTCATACATCGCGGTCATGAAATAACCGTATTAACAGGCAAACCCAATTATCCAGATGGTATCATTTTCAAAGAATTCCTTGATAATCAGGAAAAATTCTCTACTTATCATGGGGCTGAAGTCATTAGAGTTCCACTATTTCCCCGTGGAAAAGGTGGATGGCGTTTAATACTCAATTACTTTTCATTCGCCTTAAATGCCACGCTTATTGGATCATGGAAGCTACGCAAGAAAAACTTTGATGCTATTTTTTCCTTTGAACCCTCACCTATTACCGTCGCATTACCTGCTATCGCTTTACGTAAACAAAAAAAAATACCATTCACTTTCTGGATTTTAGACCTATGGCCAGAAACATTGGAGGCAATTGGCGTAGTTCGCTCAAAGATTTTACTCAAATGGATAGGTAAACTCGTTACATTCATTTACAACCGCACTGACCTTATCCTTGCACAATCCCAAAGTTTCATTACACAAATCAGACAATATGCAGGCACAAAGAGTCATATTGAATACTATCCAAGCTGGTCAGAAACACTTCCTGATTTAGAAGATGCACCAGCCGCTCCCGAAGTCATCGCAGATAACAATAAATTCAATATTGTCTTCGCTGGCAATATCGGAGAGGCACAAGACTTCCCTGCTATTTTGGCAGCCGCAGAACACTTGAAACATCACGACTCTATCCGTTGGCTCATTGTTGGCGATGGTAGACAAGCTGAATGGGTAACTAGTGAAATCATTAAACGTGGTCTAGAAAACAAGGTTGTCATGCTAGGTCGTCACCCACTTGAGAGAATGCCATCTTTTTTCAAACATGCCGATGCATTATTGGTGAGTCTGAAAGATACCCCTATTTTTAGCATGACCATACCGGGGAAAGTACAAACCTATTTAGCTACGGGCATTCCAATCATCGCCATGCTGAATGGAGAAGGTGCAAACATCATTGAAAAAGCACAGTCTGGCTTGACGTGTCCAGCGGGTAACTCCCAACAACTAGCTGAGATAGTGCTAAAACTTTCTCTCATGCCACTCGATGAACGTCAACGCATGGGTAACAATGGAAAGATACTGAATGAGACGACATTTAACCGTGAGCGGCTTATTAGTCAACTGGAAGAATGGCTAACCAACACAACCTTGAATGAGAAAAACGCATGATTCTTATCACAGGTGCTACCGGCTTCGTCGGCTCTGCACTCATCCAACACCTACACCAACAAGGCCACACCCTCACCGCCGCAGTACGCCGCGTCACCGATAGCCTCCCCCCCAACATCCAACAAATACCCATAGGCGACCTACACCCCGACACCGACTGGACACCCGCCCTCAATAACGTGGATACCATCATCCACCTCGCCGCCCGTGTCCACGTCATGCACGACACCGCCACAGACCCCTTAACCGAATTCCGCCGCACCAACACCGCCGCCACCCTCAACCTAGCCCAACAAGCCGCCACCGCCGGAGTACGCCGCCTCATCTACCTCAGCTCCATTAAAGTCAACGGCGAAAGCACCGCACCGGGGCAACCCTTCACGGCAGAAGAAACCCCTCCTAACCTCCCCTTATCAGGGGAGGAACAAGAAACAGTTCCACCTCTTAACTCCTCCCCTGATAAGGGGAGGCTGGGAGGGGTTTCTTCAAATGATTTAGACCCCTACGGACAATCCAAACAAGAAGCCGAACAAGGCTTGCGTGAAATCGCCGAACAAACCGGCTTAGAAATCGTCATCATCCGCCCCCCTCTAGTCTACGGCGCAGGCGTAAAAGCCAACTTCCACAATATGATGCACTGGCTACACAAAGGCATCCCCCTCCCCCTAGGCAACATCCACAACCAACGCAGCCTCGTAGCCCTGCCCAACCTCATCGACCTGATCACCACCTGCATCGACCACCCCGCCGCCGCCAACCAAACCTTCCTCGTCGCTGACGGCGAAGACCTTTCCACCACCGAACTCCTGCAACGCCTCAGCCGCGCCTTAGGCAAACCCGCCCGCTTACTCCCCATCCCCCAAAGCTGGCTGGAAACCGCGCTAACCCTATTGGGCAAACGCGCCATCGCTCAACGCCTCTGCGGCAACCTGCAAGTCGACATCAGCAAAACCCGCGACCTGCTCGACTGGACCCCCCCCATCAGCGTCGATGAAGCCCTACGCCAAACCGCCCAAGCCTACCTGCAAAGCCAGCGTTAAAATGTGCTATACTCACGCAATACCCAAACAAGGAAGCGGCAACCATGCACACAAAGCCCCTAACAGTGAATAGCCCATGCTGATTTACCTCGACATGTGTTGCTTCAACCGCCCTTTTGACGACCAATCCCAGCTACTCGTCCACCTGCAAACCCAAGCCAAACTATTTGTGCAGGAAAACATCAAAACAGGTCAATTTACGCTAATTTGGTCTGCCATCCTGGATCTGGAAAACACCGCAAACCCAGACAGGGAACGCACCAAAGCCATTGCCGAATGGCGTATGTTCGCCACTCACGATGTGTCTGTAACAGAACAAGTAGAAGCATTAGCTGATACACTACAAACCATTGGCATCAAGTCAATGGATGCACTCCATCTAGCATGTGCGATCAGTGCCGGAGCAACTTACTTCCTGACCACAGACAAAGGCATTCTTCGCAAGATGACACAAGATCAACGCATACGAGTCCTAGACCCCATTGCGTTTTTGAGTGAATACAGGGGAACAGATGATGAAAACGGATCATGAAATTCGCGCAGAAGGAATGCGCTTACTGATGAAAGGTCTCGGTGAAGTCAACGCCGAACGCTTTATCGCCTTAATGAACCGCGAAAAGTTTGATTATACCCTATGGCGGCAGCAACAATGGCAAGGCGAAACGGTTCATTCACTCGCAGAACAAGCCCGTGAACTGCGTCGATTAAGCCAAAACTAATAGTACTGGTCAATGCAGGACGTTTGAAACGCCTTGCACCAGATAAAACAATCATTGGCAAACTTGAGCGGAGATACCCTAATGAAATCATCAACCTGTTCCACATCTGCCCCCACGCCCTCACTGCCAACGAAGCCCAGTATCTCATTGGTTTCAAGACGGCTGACGAAATCAGAAATCGACGCACTAAGGCAACGGAAGAAATTCATCGCCGACTACGTTCAAAGGGAATTGAGCTTACTGCTGACAACAATGGATAAGGTAGCCTAATTCCCCGCGTCATCTGCATCGCGCTATGACACTCTACATCTACGGTGCAGGCGGGCACGGCAAAGTCGTGTTTCATACCTTTATCAGCATGGGCAAAACCATCACCGCGTTCTTGGATGATAAGTCTACTCACGAACAGCGTTACGGCTTGCCCATCCTCACTCCTGCTGACATACAGAGTTCAGCCCCCTACACCATCCACTTCGCCATCGGCAATAACCGCATCCGCCACGCCTTGCAAACCGCATGGCAACAGCGCGGCATCAGCGCCGCAACCGCCATTCACCCTCGCGCCACCTGCTACCCAAGCACAACCATTGGCACAGGCAGTTTGCTCACCGCTGGCAGCATCACCGGCCCAGATGCCGTTATCGGTGCAGGCTGCATCCTCAACCACAACAGCGTGGTCGAACACGATAGCGTCATCGGTGACTTTTGCCACATCGCCCAATGCGCCGTCATCAGCGGCGGAGTACGCCTCGGCACACAGTGCTTCGTGGGTGCAGGTGCAGTGATTCTGCCTTATCTCACCATCGGCAATCACGTTACCATCGCAGCGGGTGCAACCGTCACCCATGATTTACCCGATAACAGCACATTTCCACTTCCCATGTGATACCCATCACAACCATTAATTAACCTAACTTATATAATGACAGTCAGTTTATTGCTGGGCTTAACAGGGGAATCATCATGAACTTACATCCAAGCTTCAAACGCCAATCCGATCTGGCATTAGCACTGCTGGCTACCGCTGTGTTGCTAATACCGGGGCTAATCGTGGCATTGCTAGTCCGCTTAACCTCACCCGGTCCTGTTCTGTACTGGTCTGACCGCGTAGGTGAAAACAACCGTATCTTCAAAATGCCCAAATTCCGCAGTATGCGTACCGACACTCCCGCCATCGCCACACATCTGCTAAAAGACCCCAAAGCTTGCCTGACCCCGATCGGTGGTTTCCTGCGTAAAACCAGCCTTGATGAAATCCCACAACTGTGGAGCATCCTCAAAGGTGACATGAGCTTTGTCGGCCCACGTCCTGCGCTGTTCAATCAAGATGACTTGATCGCATTACGTACCGAGCGATCCGTTCACCGCATCCCCCCCGGTTTGACAGGTTGGGCGCAAATCAATGGGCGTGATGAATTGCCCATTCCACAAAAAGTCGCCTTGGATGCCGAATACCTGCAACGCCAATCCTTCTGGTTTGACCTGAAAATCATCTGGCTGACCGCGCTCAAAGTCATCCGCAGCGAAGGAGTGACCCACTAAAGTCCTATAAAGTCTTCTACTCCAGATAGATCATGAAAATCTATTTGTTATCACACCTCCAGTAGCTGCTAAACTCGATAAAAAGGAACCAATAAGGCATTTTATAAAATGAAAATTAACAGCCTATACGATGCCCGCCACTTCAGCGCACGTTTACGTTTAGGTGTTGACTACACGTATACAAGCACACTCATCAGCAAGGATATAGCCGCATTAGCTGTCGCTCAAGCCAACGTTCCCGTTAAGATACAAGAAATGCCAGACATTACGGTATGGGAAGAGATACAGGCACTTCCCACCGAAACCAAAGAACAGAAACAAGTACGCACTCGTTTACTCGGAAAGGATGCCAATACCCTCGTGGCTTGGTGGCTGAAACAGCTTCACCTCACCCCTCATCCGCAACGCGAACGCATGGTGTTGTTTTGGCACAATCACTTCACTTCTGAGCTACGCAAATTACGCCAGCCCCAACTCCTGTACCGTCAGAACCAGTTATTCCGCAAACACGCTTTTGGTGACTTTAGCAAGTTACTACACGCCATCCATAAAGACCCCGCCATGTTGCTCTATCTGGATGGCAACAAGAGCAAAGCAGCGCAACCCAATGAAAATTTCGCCCGTGAACTGCTGGAGTTATTCACGCTCGGCGAAGGGCATTACACCGAACAAGACATTATCCAGGCTGCTCGTGCGTTCACAGGTTGGCGTTTTTTACCCAAAGAGAACGAAGTCGTTTTCCAAAAAAAGCTGCATGACACCGGCAAAAAAACCTTCTTAGGCAAAACAGGCAATTTTGGTGCTGCCGACATCATCAACATCCTGTTAGACACCCCCAGAACCGCCGACTTTATCGCCGAAAAATTCTGGCACGAGTTCATCAACCCCGGCATCCCCCACAAAGGCATTATCGCAGAATGGGGACAAACCTTCAGGGAAAGCGGCTACCAAATCTCCGCACTCCTTGCCCGTGTTATCCAAAGCGATGTTTTTTGGGCGCAAGAAAACCGTGCCACGCTAATAAAATCCCCCGTTGAATTCACCATTGGGCTATTACGTGAGCTGCAACTGGATGAGTTTTCCGCGTATCCCAAACTCGCCCGCATCAACAAACAATTAGGGCAAGAATTATTCTCACCCCCTGATGTCAAAGGCTGGCGCGGCGGCAACACTTGGCTGGATAACACCACACTGGTTTTGCGTCACGACTTTATCGACAATATCGCTACGGAGTATGAAGAAAAGTTGCTCCAACCCACCAGCTTGGTGAGCAAACTGAATCAATCGCGTGAACTTGCCGAATGGCTCTTGCCCTATTTTCCGAGCAAACAAGGTATCGCCAAACAAACAACCGATGAGCAATTCCTAGCCTTGCTTAAAGACCCCGTTTACCAATTGAGGTAGCATGATGGATCGCAGAACCTTTCTCCAGTTAAGCGGGCTTGTCGGCTGTGGGTTGTTTGCCCCACGGTTATGGGCAGAAACACCCAAGTCAGCCACCCAAGCCACCAAAACCCTGATACTGGTCGAGTTGAAAGGCGGTAACGACGGCTTGAACACCCTGATTCCGTATGCCGATGAGTTGTATTACCAACATCGCCCTAAGCTGGCTATCCCAGAAAAAGAAATCATCACCCTCGATCAAAAAGTCGGAATGCACCCTGCTCTCACCCCCTTACAACCATTGTGGGAAGCCAAAAACATGGCATGGATTCAAGGCGTGGGTTATGCTAACCCCATACGCTCCCATTTCCGTGCAATAGATATTTGGGATAGCGCCAGCACCGAAGACACCGAAGTCAGCACAGGCTGGGTAGCGAAAACGCTCACCACTGAAGGTTTAAAAGGGGTAGCTGTCGATTGTTCTCTTGGCCCCTTATACAGTAGCGATCTTTCCACCATCGGTTTAGTCAACCCCAAACAATTTGCCCGTTTGGGTAAAAAGCTGGAAGGAATCAAAGCAGAGAGCGCTATCAACCCCGCTTTACAGCACGTATTGGAAGTGCAAAACAGCGTCGATACACTCGCCCAGCGCTTTCTCAGCAAAATTAACACCGCACCTGTACCAACAATAGCCTTCCCGACCCACCGCTTCGGCAAAAGTCTGGAATCGGTTTATGGCTTGATGAGTGCCGGACTCAATATACCCACCTATAAAGTATCGTTGACTGGGTTTGACACCCATGCCAACCAACTGCCCCGTCATGCCAATCTGCTCAAAACATTGGCTGAGAGTCTCACGATTTTGGTTGATAACCTGAAAGCCAGCAATCAGTGGGATAACACCCTGATCATGACTTACTCCGAATTTGGGCGACGCTTGCAGGAAAATGCCAGTGGTGGCACTGATCATGGCACAGCAGCTCCACAATTAGTATTAGGTGGTGTGGTCAAAGGAGGCATTTACGGCACATACCCAGCTCTTGATCAGTTAGATCAACGCGGTGATCCTATTTTTACCACCGACTTTCGGGATATTTACAATACGATAGAAACTCAATGGTGGCAACAACCATCAGATACCAGCAAAACGCTAAAATTTATTTAGGCAAAGTGCTCACATTTACTGTTCCGCATCCCTGCCCTCTCCACCAACGAAGCCCTGTACCTCATTGGTTTCAAGACGGCTGACAAAATCAGAAATCGACGCACTAAGGCAACGGAAGAAATTCATCGCCGACTACGTTCAAAGGAAGTTGAGCTTACTGCTGACAACAATGGATACGGTAGCCTAACGCCTCTGCGGCAACCTGCAAGCCCAACGTTAATTTGCTATACTAACCCCTGCCATCCACAGGGAAGTCCACCATGCCCAAACACTTCAACACCACCGGCCCCGTCCACCCGGAAGATCACTACTGCATCGACCCGATGAGCCGACTTGATTGGGAAGAAATCCACGCACTCATCGAGGCAAAAAAATTCTTTGTCCTCCACGCCCCACGCCAAACCGGCAAAACCACCACCCTGCTGGCAATGGCGGACGTACTGAACCAATCCGGCGAATACACTGCCCTTTACATGGGCGTGGAATCCGCACAATCTGCCCGTCATGACGTAGCGGCAGGCATGAAAGCCATCCTTGGCAGTCTGGTGTATGGTGCTGAAGCCCGCTTGCAAGAAACCCGCCTGCGCCATTGGCAACAAGAACTGTGGCCAGTGCTAGGCGAACATGCCACCTTCAAAGAACTGCTAAGCCGTTGGGCAAGAGAAAATGCCAAACCCATCGTGCTAATGATCGACGAAGTGGATGCCCTCGTCGGCGACACCCTCATTTCCCTCCTGCGCCAATTACGCGAAGGCTACATTGGTCGCCCCGGCATTCCTTTCATCCAAACGGCTATTCTCTGCGGCGTGCGTGATGTGCGCGACTACCGCATCCACACCGCACACCACGAAATCATTACCGGCGGCAGTGCTTTCAACATCAAAGCCAAATCCTTGGTAATGGGCAGTTTCAACCCAACCGAAATACAAACACTTTACCAACAACATACCACCGAAACCGGACAAATTTTCGATCCCGACATCTTCCCCGAACTCTGGGAAGACACCCGTGGGCAACCTTGGCTAGTCAATGCACTGGGGAATGAGCTAACGTGGGAAGACAAAACAGCCCGTGACCGCACCACCCCCATTACGTTGGAACGCTACCGCGCCGCCCGTGACAGTCTGATCCGATCACGTGCGACTCACCTGCACCAATTAACCGACAAATTGCGCGAGCCACGGGTACACCGCCTGATCGCAGCAATATTAGCAGGCGATGAAAACCTGAGCGGTATTCCTGCCGATGATCAAGAATACGTTGTCGACCTAGGGCTAATCGAAGCCCGCCCCCAAATGCGCATCAGTAACCGCATCTATCAAGAGATCATCCCCCGCGAACTGGTTTGGGTCGAACAAACCAGCATTATGCAACAGCAAGCCTGGTACCTCACCTCCCAGCGGCGCATCGACACGCCCAAGCTGCTCGCTGCATTCCAACAATTTTTCCGCGAAAACTCACAAAGCTGGATCGAACGCTTCGACTACAAAGAAGCCGGGCCACAACTGCTGCTGCAAGCCTTCCTGCAACGGATTATCAACGGCGGTGGGCGCATCCACCGCGAATACGGTTTGGGCAGAAAACGCACCGACCTGTTTATCGAATGGCCTGTCGATGAAGAAAAAGGCTATTACGGCGAAATTCAACGCATCGTGCTGGAACTCAAAATCCTCTACAAATCACTGGAAGCCACCGTTGCCGAAGGGCTGGAACAAACCGTAGGCTACGCTGATCAATGTGGCGCAACCGAAGCCCACCTGATCATTTTCGACCGCCGCCCCGAAATAACATGGGATGATAAAATCTGGCAACGGGAACAACACTGGCAAGGCCGTACCTTGGGTATCTGGGGAATGTGATGTGTGCCATCGCCCAACGCCTCTGCGGCAACCTGAAATCTAAGCAAACCTAAACTTGACAGTCATCCGCATTATCTCAGCCCGACATGCCGACGCTTCTGAACAAGCAGCTTATTGGAGCAACCGACCATGAGAGAACATTACGACTTCGCCACTATGCAGGGGAAACGCAACCCCTACATCAAACACTTAAAGCAACCTGTCACCATCCGCTTGGATAACGATACCGTGGAATACTTCAAAGCCATGACTGAAGAAACCGGCATTCCCTACCAAACACTCATTAACCTCTACTTGCGGGATTGTGTCACCCAACACCGTAAACTGGATTTATCATAGAAAACCGCCTGTCGCCTTAGATGCCGAATACCTGCAACGCCAATCCTTCTGGTTTGACCTGAAAATCATCTGGCTGACCGCGCTCAAAGTCATCCGCAGCGAAGGAGTGACCCA
>NZ_FNQP01000012.1:83830-137154 GCF_900107695.1 Thiothrix caldifontis
TTTACAGCACGTATTGGAAGTGCAAAACAGCGTCGATACACTCGCCCAGCGCTTTCTCAGCAAAATTAACACCGCACCTGCACCAACAATCGCCTTCCCAACCCACCGCTTCGGCAAAAATCTGGAATCGGTTTATGGCTTGATGAGTGCTGGACTCAACATACCCACCTATAAAGTATCGCTGACTGGGTTTGACACCCATGCCAACCAACTGCCCCGTCATGCCAATCTGCTCAAGACATTGGCAGAGAGTCTCACGATTTTGGTTGATAATTTGAAAGCCAGCAATCAATGGGATAATACCCTGATCATGACTTATTCCGAGTTCGGACGGCGCTTGCAGGAAAATGCCAGCGGCGGCACAGATCACGGTACAGCAGCTCCTCAGTTGATCCTAGGCGGGGCAGTCAACGGTGGTCTGTATGGCTCCTATCAAGCCTTAGATCAATTAGATGATAGGGGTGATCCTGTTTTTACTACTGATTTCCGCGACATCTATTACACGATTGCTCAGCAATGGTGGGGTCTGTCTTCCGATACAAAAAAAACATGGGCTTTATTTTCCAACGGTCATAAAAATAATTACACATTAACCATTAAATTTTCTGAATGTGATCATCATCACCGACAATCTGTTCTTTATACTCCACAATGTTACGTAACATTCCGCCTTCTTTGATATTACGTGGAATATCTACAACACCAACAGACTGCTGGTGCGTAGACATAAAAACTGGCGCTTTCAGGAGTTACAAGAACGATGAAAACTCATAATCTTTTTACCCACCTTTTTAGTCTGCATCGCTGGCAAAAACGCTTGCTCATGCTGGCTGCGGATAGTCTACTGCTACCCTTTGCGGTATGGGCAGCGTTTGCCATGCGTCTCGGCACTTGGACACCGGATATGAAAGACGGTGTATGGTTGCTGATGCTCGCCCCCTTAATTAGCATCCCCATCTTTATCAAGCTTGGGTTATACCGCGCCGTTGTTCGCTACATCGGTGGGCAGGCGATTCAAATAACGTTTGTGGGCGTTTTACTCTCAACAGTATTGTTGCTGGGGGTGGCTGCCTTATTGGAAGCGGATGGTATCCCACGCTCTGTTTATGTGATCTATGCAGGAACCGCTTTCATTATTATTGGTGGCAGCCGTTATTTTATTCGCCGCTACTATCGCTTTGTGCAAGATCGACAACAAGGCAAAATTCCAGTCGCCATCTATGGAGCGGGAGAATCTGGCAGACAACTCGCCAGTATGCTGACACGTAGCCCTGAGTATGCCCCCGTATTATACGTGGATGATGACTCAAACCTGCATCAGGCCAACATTTCAGGCATGAAGGTCTATAGCCCGCTGATATTACCGATTCTAATCGAGAAATATCATATTAAGCAGGTGCTATTGGCAATGCCATCGGCGAGTAATACACGCCGCCGTGAGATCATCAACCAACTTGAATATTTACCTGTGCATGTGCGCACCATCCCTAGCCTGACCGAATTAGTCTCAGGAAAGAGCGATATTGACAGCTTACGTGAAATTGACATTGAAGAATTATTGGGACGTGTACCTGTGACACCCGATGACAGACTTCTCAGTGCGAATATTCGTCATAAGAATATCATGATCACGGGTGCTGGTGGCTCCATCGGCTCGGAGTTATGCCGCCAAATTATTCGGCTATCGCCTAGTTGTTTGGTATTGTTTGAGTCCTCTGAACTCGCGCTTTATCAAATTGAGCGCGAACTACAAGAGTTTATGGCACATGAGAAACTAACTATCCCACTCATCCCCACGCTTGGTTCAGTTCAAGACAGGCTGCGTGTCGAAGAAACCTTACGCGCTAACCATATCCAAACGCTCTACCATGCAGCCGCTTACAAACATGTACCGATGGTGGAATGCAACCCGATTGAAGGTATTCGCAATAACACCTTTGGAACATTTTATACCGCTCAAGCTGCTTTGAATGTAGGGGTAGAACGTTTTGTCCTGATTTCTACGGATAAGGCAGTACGCCCAACCAATGTCATGGGCGCCAGTAAACGTTTGTGCGAATTGGTATTGCAAGGGTTCAGCCAAGTTTCCAGTAAAACAGTATTCTGCATGGTGCGTTTTGGTAATGTGCTTGGTTCATCAGGCTCCGTTGTACCGCTATTCCGTCGCCAGATACAAGAGGGTGGCCCCATCACGGTTACGCACCCTGACATTATTCGCTTTTTTATGACGATTCCGGAAGCTGCACAACTGGTTATCCAAGCGGGTGCGATGGCTAAAGGTGGGGAAGTCTTCTTACTGGATATGGGGGAACCTGTCAAAATCCTCGATCTTGCCAAACGCATGATCCATTTATCCGGCTTACAGGTGCAGGATGAAACGAATCCCCAAGGTAACATCCGCATTGAAGTGACGGGCTTACGCCCGGGTGAAAAACTTTACGAGGAACTACTCATTGATAGCGATGCGGAAAAAACCGCGCATCCACGCATCTTCAAAGCCAATGAAAGCTGCCTACCTTGGTTGGAACTGGAAGCCACACTCGATGAACTACGCTACGCTTGCGAGCAGCGTAATTTACCCACTATTTATCAAATTCTTAGTCAAAAGGTACAGGGTTA
Organism: Thiothrix caldifontis; assembly: GCF_900107695.1. Lineage (GTDB taxonomy): Bacteria > Pseudomonadota > Gammaproteobacteria > Thiotrichales > Thiotrichaceae > Thiothrix > Thiothrix caldifontis. Next base: position 86,450 of record NZ_FNQP01000012.1, read on the forward strand.
TGTGAATAAGATCGCAACCACGTCATCGGTTGTGGTCAAATTACCTGTTAAGAAAATGAGTCTCTGCAAGGATATGTGACAAGTCTCACACTACTCTACTAATAAATCTTTTATACTATTTAAATGATAGATTTACACAGCCACATATTACCTGCATTGTGTGATGGTTCCCAAAATATGGAAACCTCATTAGCAATGGCACGTCTTGCTGTAGCGGATGGCACGACGCACTTGGCCTGCACACCGCATATTTACCCTGGTGTGTATGCCAATTCCACAGCGACTATTGCACCTGTGATGCAGATGTTACAAGCCGAGTTGGATCTGCAAGGTATTCCCTTAACATTAGTGATGGGAGCTGACGTTCACATGGTTCCAGAAGTGATGGAAGGTTTAAAACAAGGCAGAATTCCCACACTGCATGGTTCCCGTTACTTTTTGTTAGAACCATCGCATCATGTGCCAGTACCCTATTTTCTAGAACAAATAGAAAATTTTTTGAATGCGGGCTATGTGCCGGTGATCACGCATCCAGAACGTTTACGTTGGTTAGATGAACACTACCAAGACTTTATTCAAGCTGCACGGATAGGTGCTTGGTTACAGATCACCGCAGGGGCAATTACAGGTAACTTTGGGCCTTCGGCAAAAAAACGGGCTGAACGTCTGTTGCTGGATAATGTCGTACACATCATTGCTTCGGATGCGCACAGTATTGAACATCGCCCGCCTACAATGTCGGCGGGGGTAGCAGAAGCTATCCGCATCCTTGGTGATGAAACCGAAGTCATGCGCATGGTAAACGGTCGCCCGCAAATGATTCTCGACAATGCTGAACCTGATGCCTTGCCATTACCGGCGGGGCTATTCGAAAAAATACCGTTACCACTGGCAGGGGGACATGGAAAGAAAAGCTGGTTCAATCGTCTGTTTGCTTAATAACTAGATCAATTTACTATCAAGCCTTACGGCATAACACAAAAGGTTTAAAGGGTGCTTATGAACTCACATCGTCGTGGAATCAAGATTTTCATGGCAACCACTTCGCTGCTATGTGCTATAGGGCTATCAGCCTGTAGCAGCACAGGGGGTAGTTCTGCTGGTGATGTTGCGGGTGATGCTGTTATCGGTGGTGTGTTCGCAAATTTAGCAGAGCTGGATTATGGCACATCGCTAGAACAGGCTAGTATTGCCGCTGGTGATATGCTTGATATTAAAGTATTTCAAGCAGAAGAACTTTCCGGCAAAGTGCGCGTTGACACTAATGGGCAAATCTCCTTGCCATTGGCTGGCAGTTTAACGGTTGCTGGGTCGACACCAACGGAAGTTGAAAATAAACTCAAGGTATTATTGGGTCAACGCTACCTGCAAAACCCACAGGTCACTGTGTTCATGGAAAGCTTCACTAACCAGCGCGTCACTATTGAAGGTGAAGTAAAAAAACCAGGGGTTTACCCTATCACTGGTTCCGTCACTTTAGTACAAGCCATTGCGTTGAGCGAAGGTTTATCGAGCTTAGCAGATTCCAAGAAAATTGTGTTATTTCGTCGTATAGGCGACCAAACGAAAGCTTACAACCTAGATCTTGATGCCATTCGTAACGGTAAAATCCGTGACCCTTATTTACGTGGTGATGATCGCGTCATTGTACACCGCTCTGATAGTCGTTATTGGCTACGTGAAACGGCAGCATTGTTAAGCCCATTCTCTGCCATTAACAACATACTCCGATAAGACAACAAGATAACTGGATTAATAGTATGACACACCGAGATATCCATCACGATCCTGAAGAGCTAAACCCCAATCGAGGGCTAGTTCCTGTGCAGCAACGTGCCTTGGTTCCTACTCATTATGATGCTCCCAACCGTAATGACGATAGTGATGATGACGAGATTGATTTACGGGAGTTATGGTCGGTTATCAAGCGCCGCAAGGGTACAATTGCTCTAATCTTCGTACTGGTTACCATGATCAGCCTATTGGTCACATTGAGTATGACACCCATTTATCGCGCAGGCGTAACGCTGGAAATCAATACCGAAGAAAAACGGGTGCTAGATTACGACGTTGAGGCAGGTTCTCAAGGCCCTACTGACAGTAAAGATTTTTACCAGACACAATATGAGCTGTTAAAAAGTCGTAGCTTAGCAGATCGCGTCATTGACAGAATGAAGCTAGAATCTAGGCTAAAAGGAGAAGAACTGGAAAAACCTTTTTACGCTGACACGCTGACTACCGTGAAAAGCTGGTTCAACTTTTCAGGCAACACTACTGGCGACAACCCTGACAGCCTAGATTCAAGTACACCCACTATGGCGTCTAAGTTAGGTGAACGCCCACTTTCCAGTATTTTTCTGAACAATGTTACGGTTGCTCCTGTCAAAAACTCCAAGATTGTCACAGTGCATTATGATGACCCAGACCCAGAAATGGCGGCATTGGTTGCAAATGCATTAGCCGACAACTACATTGACATGAATTTAGAGCGCCGTGCAGGTTCTACCGATTATGCAAAAAAATTCCTAGAAGAGCAGCTAGCACAAACCAAAAGTAAATTGGAAGAATCCGAGAGTAAACTGGTTCAATACGCTAAAGAAAAATCCATCTTTAATACTGATGACAAAACCAGTTTGGTTTCTCAGAAGTTGCAAGGGCTAAGTGCAGCACTAACAGAGGCTGAAAAAGAGCGTATTGCAACTGAAAGTGAATTCAAACAAGCACAGGCGAGTAAAAGCTTAAACCGGGTACAAAGTAGCTCGGTTATCCAACAATTAAAGACTAGTAAAGCGAAACTTCAAGCAGACTACCAAGAAAAGTTACAAATTTATAAACCTGACTATCCACTGATGCAGCAACTACAACAGCAGATCAGTGAGTTGGATCAAGAAATTCAACGTGAATCTTCGTTAGAGAAGAGTACCGCACAAAGTGCACTTCAGTCTGACTATATGGCAGCTAAACAGAAAGAAGCACAATTAAAAGCTGAAGTAGAAAAATACAAACTGGAATTATTGAGTAGCCAAGACAAAAGTATCGGCTATAATACCTTGCAACGCGAGGTGGAAACCAACCGTCAATTGTATGAAGGGCTATTGCAACGGGTAAAAGAAGTGAACGTTGCTGGTTTAGCTAACACCAACAATATTTCAATCGTAGACTCTGCGTTAGTCCCCTATGCTGTACATAAACCCAATACACGCTTGAATCTAGCACTTGGCGCTGTGTTGGGATTATTCCTTGGGGCAGTCGTTGCTTTTATGCTGGAATTCCTTGATGACCGCATTAAGAGCACTGAAGACTTAGAAAAAGTCTTATCACTTCCGGTATTAGGCGTCGCGCCAACCGCAGGAAAAGATGGTAAACAAAATAATTATGCCTTAATGACTGTCGAAAAACCCACTTCAGCAGTTGCAGAAGCGTTCCGTTCATTGCGCACCAACTTAATGTTCGCGACACGTGCTGGTGCACCGCGAGTCATGAATGTTACCAGTTGTGATGCTAGTGAGGGTAAAAGTAGTACCGCAATCAATCTCGCCACCGCGTTCGCTCAAGCGGGCAAACGCGTACTGCTCATTGATGCTGATTTGCGTAAACCAACCTTACACAAACATTTTAAACTGGATAACTCCAAAGGTTTATCGCATTACTTAATTGGTCAGGAAAATTTACACGACATTACTCAAGCCAGTTTTATTCCTGAAGTTTATATTATACCGTCTGGCCCACTAACACCTAATCCGGTTGAACTGCTATCCAGTGAACGCTTGGGCGAGTTAGTCGCTTTTGCCGATGCGCCTGAATGCACATTCGATATTATTATCATAGACTCACCACCTGTGTTAGGGTTGGCTGATGCCTTAGTTATTGGTAATCGTACCCATGCCACATTATTAGTAGCTGCTTGGAACCAATCACGCAAACGCCCTGTTCAAGCAGCATTCCAACGCTTACGACAAGCACGTAATAATGTTATTGGGGTTGTAATGACCAAAGCAAAAGGTAACACCAGTGGCGCTTATTATAACTATGATTACTATTACACTTATGGCGATAAGAAAGCATTGGCAAGTAAGTCTTAAGGTATCTTAGTGTGACGACACTTTTCAGACAGTCGGGCTTAGTACTCTTTGCAGTACTAGCCCTATATCTCAGCATCAGTTATCGCAGTGGTCATGTTGGGCCAGATGATTTCATCGACACCCGACGGCTGATTATTGATATTGACCCAAACGGTTGGACACAATTGGACTCGGATGACTGGTTTCAGTTAGCTGAACAAGCCCAAGAATCAGGTAATCTCGATTTAGATCAAACCTATACATTGAAAGCGTTAGCTAATAACCTTAGCAGTGGTCGAGCCATGGCTAAACTCGCTGATATTCGCCTCCAACAAGGTAATCAAACACAAGCGGAACAGTTAGCAAACCTAGCAGCAAAACTTGCGACCGCACACGATGAAACCTATTTACTCCTTGCCTTATTCTGGGCTAAGACCGGCAAACATGCAGAAATCGTAAAAGTATGGAATATGCTTTTGATGCGTGATGCATCACTTCATTCCGGTTTGTTTCCGCATTTACGTGCCATGGCTGGTAATCCTTCCACTGCAACATTAATTGAACCATTTGCAAACAATCCCCCGAAATGGTGGGGTGCATTTTTTAATTACTTAGCTACCGACCCACAAACCTCAGCGGTATTATTGAAACACCTCTATACGCTACGCTTAGGCTCTTCCCTCCCGCTTGGTGAAGGTGAAATGACGCAATACATTAACCGCTTAGTGAAAGACAAACGCTGGACGGACGCTTACGCTGTTTGGCAAACCAGTTTGCCTCAGGAAGCCGCTGCTTACAAAGGCTTGATTTACGATGGTGGTTTTGAAGGGGAATGGCATAACACCGGTTTCGATTGGTTTTTTACACGGCATAAGCAACTAAAAATTCAACCAGACCTGACATTTGGCATGGATGGGCATCGAGCCTTAAAAATTAATTTCAATCCTTCCAAACACATTAAGTTTCAACATGTCTGGCAACGTCTATTATTAAAACCTGCTACTTATGAATTAAGCTTACGTTTTCGTACTGATCATTTCCGTACAACCAAAGGGCTGCAATGGCGGGTGCGTTGTTCTGAAGATGATCGAGTCGTAGCAGAATCTCCGGTACTACAGGAAAGTAATAATTGGTCAATATTCACAGCTCCAGTGGAAGTGCCATCAGTCAATTGTGAAACGCAAGTATTACGTTTAGAAGCAGCAAGCCCTTACCCCCATGATCAAGTTTTTAAGGGTGATATCTGGTTTGACGACATCCAAATTACCCCTCTTGCTAACCATGATAACTAAAACTATGCCTAGAGCATCTACCATAAATACTGTATCAATCCAGACTCAACTGCTGTTCACACTCAGTATCGCAATGTTGTGCTTTGCACCGTTAATGCGTAGCAGCAGGATGTCACCTGCCTTGATGACACTGGAAATTCTAGGAATTGTTTTACTTGTTGTAGCATTATGGTATCCCATTGAAAAGAAGAAAGTACCAACCTTAACCTGGGTATTCATTATCAGTGGCATCCTGTTACCCTTGATACACTTGATACCGCTACCCAGTACGCTTTGGCATCAATTACCGGGAAGAGAGCTTTATGCAGAAAGCCTATCTGTACTCGCTGAAGCAGGGGTTGCTGTAAATTACTTACCAATATCCTTAATTCCTGCACGTACCCTTACTGCACTGCTGGCTCTGCTGCCAGTAATCGCTATGTTTATCAGTACCCTACTCTTACCCAAACAATATGTTATACGTTTAGTCTATGTGTTTTTAGGAGTCGCAACTTTTCAAGCATCCTTAGGTTTAATTCAGTATGGTAGTGGGGCTGAATGGGCTTTTTGGTGGGATATAGGCGGCGGTAATAACGCCCTTGGCACTTACCCGAACCGCGATCATTTTTCAGGGCTAATGGAAATGGCAATTCCCGTTGCCTTAGGTTTAACCGCTTACAATTTTCGGCATAATAGAGCTGATGAAGATGAACAACACCAAACACTCATTAATCAAGCCCTCATTTTTTTTACGATTAGCTTGGTATTAATACTCGGCGGTATTTTTGCACGTTCTCGGAGTGGTGTAGTGCTCATTATGCTAGCACTATTGTTATGTTCCATCCTATTTGCCAGACACATTGGCGGTAAGCGTGCCTTAGGCTTTGGTACAATGGTGACGGTTATCTCATTAGGTATTGCCAGTAATATCGGGCTGATACCTGTTCTTAACCGCTTTGCCGTAGACCCACTAGAAGACCTAAGATGGGAAATTTTCAATCAAACATGGGAAGCGACCCAACACTTTTTTCCTTTAGGCAGTGGCCTAGGTACATTCCAGTCAATTTTCAGAGCATTCCAACCGCCTGAAATGCCAGCGTTTGTCAATCATGCGCATAATGATTATTTGGAACTACTGTTAGAAACAGGCATTCTGGGAGGCATTATCATCCTCTTGTTTATCATTTTATATGCGGTAGGTTGGATTCAACTCGTCAAACAGCGGCATTCTCGCCATGCTTGGGGACGTTTCTACTTTATACAAATCGCAGCGGGCGTAAGCCTATTGTTACTAGCTGCACACGGTTTAACAGATTTTAATTTTCATACTCCTGCCAATAGCATTTTTTTTGCATTTCTAGGTGGAATTTTCTTGCATCAATATCACAAAGCTTAAAAATATTTGATTTTATATGCTTAATAACAAAAAGCCCTCATTTCTGAGGGCTTTTTGCGTCATAACGACAGTGATTTAACCGCGACTAACAGGTGTCGGAGTTGGGGTTGGATTAGGAGTAGGAGTTGGATCAGGAGTTGTACCAGTAGAACCACCTGTACCAGTAGAACCACCTGTACCAGTAGAACCACCTGTACCAGTAGAACCACCTGTACCAGTAGAACCACTAACACCCGTCGTGCCAGTACCAGTCGGGCTGGTGCTTTTGCTACTACCACCCGTACTGGCAGCAGCAACAGCCGCTGCCAAACCTGCACCTGCTGCTGCCATTACATTAAAACTCCCACCCGCTGCTACTGCAGTTGGAATCACAGAAATAGCAGTACCCGCAACCACACCAGTAACCGTTGCCGCTTGTGCGGCAGCAATTGCAGCAGTAACACCAGAAACACCGGCGGCAGATGCTGCTTGTAGTGTCGCTGACGCAACAACTGACGCTAATTGACTACCTGTCAAACCGGGAATAGTAGCAGCGACTGTATTTGCTGCCTGAGCAATAGCAGCACCAGCAGCTTCACCCGTTAACCCAGATGCAGCCGCCGTTTTTGCTGCGGCTTGAGCCGCAGCAAATACAGAGCTTTGTGCACTAGACAATTCTTGATTGGATAAATCAGCGAAAGCTGAGGTGGACACACCGCCTGCCAAGGCTACTGCAACCATAGCAGAGACTGAAAGTTGTTTGATGACGTTCATTGGAAGCCTCCTTCCATTGTATTAATCAGAGATAAGATACCATTTACTATGCAGTAGATCACTACCATAATAAAGCAGTATTATTATAGACCGAGTATCTTATAAACAAAAGTATTTAACGATACTTAATCTTGTATATGACCGTAACATTGATACCAATATTAATATGATGACCATAAGTTGGAAAACTGTTGATTATGCAAACTAAACACACTGTTCTGATAGCAGACCGTTATGAGTTGGGCGAGCTGCTATCAACAACATCATTGGGTAAAATTTTCTGTGCCCATGACTTCATCAGTACAGGTGAAGATGATGAACCTCGTCAAGTGATGATGTTTGCAGTCGAGCCTGCTATTGTCGCACATCCCAACTTTCACAAGGTTATGCCAAGTATCATCACTAAACTTAGTCAGAAGAACATTTCTCTCAATATTGCTGGTTTCCATGAGTGCCACGGCATTTACTGGATTATATTAGACGAACCATGTGGGGAGCTACTTAGTGACGAACTCAAACATTTTTATCTATTGGATAATTTATCCTCCACAGAAAGAGTTCAGTCTTTGCTTCTTAATTTGCTACACACAGCGAAATATCTCACACCTAAAGGTGGCTATGGCTTTATTGAACCTAACGCTATTATGTATTCAGGTGCTTCTTATAAGTTTTTAAATACTCCAATCGTCATTGCTCTACGATTTTTATCAGAAATTAACACCCAAAAAAGTCACAGCACCCTCTTAAAATCATCTTATTGCAGTCCACAGGTCACACACGGCTCCCCCCCGCTTCCCCAAGATGATACATTTTCTATTGCTTGTATTGCCTACCATATGCTTAATGGAACCCCGCCCTTCAAAACTTTAAGTACGCTAGAAGCCTATGATCAAAAAACAACACCAACACCTATTAAAAACTTAAATCATGAAACTCAGCGAAGCCTTCAGAAGGCTATGTCATGGGAACGCCATCAGCGCCAAACATCACCGTATGAGCTAGTTCATGCTTTTACTACCATCCCTCCTACTACAGTCAACGATGTTGTTGACAAATCCGCTACGCGCCTTGTTTACCCCGTTATCATTACTGCATCACTATCCGCTCTCTTGCTCACAACAGGAATATCTATAGATAATAATCAATCAACTAAAGCAGAAATCACACCTATAACATCTGTTCAAGCCCCCTCCCATCACGAAGCTAACGAGGAAACCTTACAACCTTCATCCCCTACCTCAAACGCAATATCAGCAGCTAATGAAGTCCCCCAGTCAATCACACAACAAATAGTGAAACAGCCCTCCAAAAAAATACCAGATACAGACAATCCGATCGTCGAACCTAAGCGTGATATCAAAAAGCCAGAGGAACAGCAGTCTAACACAAGCATAACCATTGCTATTCAACAACAAACAGCAGAGGAGAAACCGATATTGCCAAAAAAACAAAAAGCCCCCGCAATATCAACAAGACCACTACCAAGCTCATCGATAACAGCCTCAACACCAAAACCCAATGTTGGCGTTTCTACAAGACAATCAACCACTAGAATTGTCATTCCTGTTAACGAGAACACTTTCGTTGTAGGTTCGGCAAAACCCGTTGCTCCATCCAACAGGCAAGTCAAACCCACCCACTTAACCCCCCAAGGCGATAATGTGTTCATTGTTATGCCTGACTGATAGTAAATATCTTGATCTATACCATAGAAAATAAGTCATTATAGACTTACGATATAAGCTTGATTATTGATAGCTTAAAGAAGGGGGCAACAATGTTGGCAATGGATCAAGAGTGGAAAAGCTGGTTGGATACTAACCTTGCACGTCAATGTGATGTAGAAAATATCTACAGAATTATGCGTACCAATGGTTTTAACCCTAGCACTATTCAACAAATGATGGGGGATGTGTACCCAGCCGGTATAGAAACACAACCCATAAAGACAAACACAAACTTTGACTATCAAACATTATCAAAAGTTATGGAGGTACGTGGTTTAGCTTTAGGAGCACAACGTGTCGACACTGATGCCTTACAAATCTACACCATTGATAACTTCTTAAGCCCTAGTGAATGCGAACAAGTCATTGCTATCACTAAACAAAATCTATCTCCTTCCTTGGTTTCTCATTACAATGGAGACCCTGCATTTCGCACAAGTATGACGTGTCACCTGCGGTATAACGAAGACCCTTTTATCGACTATATTGATGAAAGAATAGCGCGTACTCTGGGTATATGCCTATCTTATTCTGAAGCAATTCAAGCTCAACACTACGAAGTAGGCAAAGAACTAAAAGCACACCACGATTATTTCACGCCCAACACACCCGCATATGCTGAATTTGCAGACGAAAAAGGACAACGCACATGGACGTTCATGGTTTATTTAAATAATACTCCCAAAGGTGGCGGTACGCACTTTGTGTATATGGATCATACTTTTTATCCAAAACAAGGGCAGGCTGTCATCTGGAACAACCTCTATCCAGATGGACTACCTAATCGTCAAACACTACATCATGGAATGCCTGTCGAGGAAGGTGAAAAAACGATCATCACCAAATGGTTCCGTGATAAAGGTCAGGGTGATGTATTTTGTGAACAGATGTCTCCCTCTTGAAATCATCAACAAGCCCCCCATCTTGTGCATATCAAATACACAAGATGTGAGGACTAATCCCCTATGACGGCAACAAGCAATAAAGAAAACCTGCAATTTCAAACCGAAGTGAATCAACTGTTACACCTGATGATTCACTCGCTGTACTCCAACAAGGAAATTTTCCTGCGCGAGTTGGTATCTAACGGTTCGGATGCCTGCGACAAGCTGCGTTTTGAAGCGATTGGCAACGACAGCCTCTACGAGAACGACAGCGAATTGCGCGTGGAAGTCGAATTCGACGCACAAGCAGGCACAATCACTGTGCGCGACAACGGCATCGGTATGAACCGCGATGAAGTTGTGACCAATATCGGCACGATTGCCAAATCCGGTACCAAAGAATTCCTGAGCAAACTGACTGGCGACGAGAAAAAAGACTCGCACATGATCGGGCAGTTCGGGGTAGGTTTTTACGCCTCTTTCATCGTTGCCGACAAAGTAACGCTGACCACGCGCCGCGCTGGGGATGCCGCTTCTGAAGGCGTGCGCTGGGAATCCGATGCACAATCCGGCTACTCACTGGAGCAGGTCGAGAAAGCCACTCGTGGTACAGAAATCGTCCTGCACCTCAAAGAAGACGAAAAGCTGCTGGCAGACGGCTGGCGTTTGCGCAATATCATCCGCCAATATTCCGACCACATCCCGCTGCCGGTGAACATGCGTAAAACCGAAGCGGGTGAAATCAAGGATGAATGGGAAACCGTTAACAAAGCCAACGCACTGTGGACACGTGCCAAATCCGAAGTAAAGGATGAAGAATACCAGGAATTCTACAAACACGTTTCGCACGACTGGGAAGACGCGCTGGCATGGTCACACAACCGCGTCGAAGGCAAATACGAATACACGTCCTTGCTGTACCTGCCTTCCAAAGCCCCATTCGACCTGTTCGACCGCGACAACACGCACGGCTTGAAGCTCTACGTACAGCGCGTTTTCATCATGGAAGACAAAGAATTCAAGCTGATGCCACGCTATTTGCGTTTTGTGCGCGGTGTGCTGGATTCCAACGACCTGCCGCTGAACGTGTCACGTGAAATCCTGCAAGGCAATAAAATCATCGAGAACATGAAAAATGCCTCGGTGAAAAAAGTCATTGGTTTGCTGGAAAACATGATTGCCAACGAACCGGAAAAATACGCGAAATTCTGGAAAGAGTTCGGCAAAGTCCTCAAAGAAGGCCCCGGCGAAGACTTCAGCAACCGCGAACAAATCGCCAAATTGCTGCGCTTCTCCTCCACACTGGATGACAGTGCGGAACAAACCGTGTCCTTGCCTGACTACATCGCCCGCATGAAAGAAGGTCAGGACAAAATCTACTACATCACTGCCGATAGCCACACTGCCGCGAAAAACAGCCCACATCTGGAAGTGTTCCGCAAAAAAGGCATCGAAGTGCTGTTACTGTCTGATCGCGTAGACGAATGGCTGGTACAGCATTTGATGGAGTTTGAAGGCAAATCGCTGCAATCCGTTGCTAAAGGCCAGCTTGACCTGTCCAAACTCGAAACCGAGGAAGACAAACAGGAACAAGCCAAAGTTGAAGCCGAAGCCAAAAACATGGTCGAGCACATCAAAACGGCATTGGGCGAAAAAGTTGGCGAAGTGCGCGTTTCACACCGCTTAACCACCTCACCGTCTTGCATTGTACTGAATGAGCACGACATGGCGTTGTACATGCAGCAACTAATGAAACAGGCCGGTCATGAAATGCCAGATACCAAACCTGCTTTGGAAATCAATCCGACGCATCCCTTGCTAAAACGTATGGAAGCGGAAACCGATGATGAGCGCTTTGGCGAATGGTCCAGTATCTTGTTGGATCAGGCGATTCTGGCGGAAGGCGGTCAACTGGAAGACCCTGCGGGCTTCGTCAATCGCCTGAACAAGCTGATGTTGGCTATCGGTTAAACAAACACCCCCTACTACCAGCAAAAAAGCCCCAACTATGGGGCTTTTTTGTGCCAAAACATGCCCATACTCCCCTCAATTTTATCGAGCGGGAACTGAAATAAACGATTGCTAGTCAAACTTAAGTAATAAAGATCACTTGAGGAATTTGTTATGTCCGGCATCCGTTCTAGCAGTATTATGCTGCTTACCAGTGTGTTATTGAGTGCTTGCGTGCCCAACGGTGCTTACGTCAATCCGTGGAATCCATGGGGTACAACCACGTATCCACCCGCGACGCCCACACCCGTTACTTATGTGGATGTGTACAAATACCAAGGCTCGCGCCAGTGTGAAGGTGGCGGCATACCACTGGCGGAAATGCAGCGTCAACTCCAAGCTGGTGGCGCAATTGTTACCGCCAGCAGTTGCGGCATGGATGGGCGCATGTACCCCGCATTCTGCGGTGGTGCTGATGGCAAAATCAATATTTTCACCGTAACCAGCAACTCCATGAACGCGGCTCTCGCACAGGGTTTCACACCACTCAACAGTTTGCCAGAAGCGCAAAAAACCCAATGCTACACCAGCAATAACAGCGGCAGCACCACATACCCGTATACAGGCGGTAACAATACCTCCTATTATTCGTATCAGTGACTGGCTAACTCCCGTACTTGATCGGCGGTGAGCAGGAATACGCCATCACCGCCGCGCTCGAACTCTAACCAATGAAATAATACTTCTGGGTAGGCCGCTTGCAACGCGTATTGGCTGTTGCCCACTTCCACGATCAGAATACCGTTTTCCGTAAGATGCGTGGCTGCATCACGCAAAATACGGCGTGTATGTGCCAAACCATCCTCCCCAGAAGCGAGTGCTAATGCAGCAGGCTCATGTAAAAACTCCGGGGTCAATGCAGCCATATCCTCTGCATCCACATACGGGGGATTGCTGACAATAATGTCGTACTGACGGCCTTGCAAATGCTCAAATAAATCAGACTGAATAGCCTCCACTTGCCCTGCAAGGTTATGGCGCTCAATATTCACCTGAGCAACCTCCAAAGCCGCCTCAGAAATATCGCTCAAATCGACCCGTGCATGGGGAAACGCATAAGCACAAGCAATACCAATGCAACCACTGCCGGTGCAAAGATCCAAAATTCTATGTACTTGTGGTGGTTCGATCCACGGGGAAAATTGCTTTTCAATGTATTCCGCAATCGGTGAACGCGGAATCAAAACATTTTCATCCACGTAAAACGGTAAGCCTAAAAACCAGCCTTCATTAGTCAGATACGCCGCTGGTTTACGGGTTTCTACCCGTTGTTGCACGATGTCAGCAACGGCTGCACATTCACTGCCGGTCAAACGGCTATCAAAATACAGATCGGGAGTATCCACTGGTAAATGCAGCGTATGTAACACCAAATAAGCGGCTTCATCAAACGGTGAGGACATACCGTGAGAAAAACTCAGTTCAGCCTCAGCAAAGCGGCTTGCGCCCCAGCGAATATAATCCTTAATGGTCAACAGTTCAGCGTGGTCGAAATCCATAATCTCCATCATCGTATCAGTACAAAAGGTGTCTATCATCCCGTATTTTGCGGAATGCTACCATGTTTATTGCCACTGCCCGACACACCCCCTATGATTGCGCCCATTCTCAACCTAGCAAAAAAGCAAACATCACCATGAAATACATTGAAAGTTTATTTGAGCATTTCCTCTTCACAAGCCGCTGGTTACTCGCTCCCGTTTATTTAGCCTTAGTAGCGGCTCTAGTCGTATTACTGTTCAAAGCGGTGAAAATCCTCTGGGGGTTAGCCGCAGGCATTATGACGGCTACCGATGACGACATTATCATTGGCGTCCTCTCACTGGTCGACATTTCCCTAATCATGAACCTACTGATTATTATCATTTTTAGCGGCTATGAAACCTTTGTGTCTAAAATGGAAGATCTCCACGGTCACGCGGATCGCCCCGACTGGATGGGGCATATCGGTTTCAGCGATTTAAAACTCAAACTCATCGGCTCTATCGTCGCTATTTCAGGGATCGATCTGCTCAAATCTTTCATGGCATTGGGTTCACCCCATGCCCCTTCCACCGAAGAAATGGCGTGGATGGTTGGCATTCATCTAACCTTTGTGGTATCCGGTGTGTTGTATGCCCTCACGGATCGCTTAAGCCACAGTGCCAAACCACCCACCAATTCTCACTAAGCACTTAACGCTTAACCGAAACGGTTGGTCAGCTCGCCGATACCCGCGATGCTGACCACCACAGTATCCCCATCATTCATTCCGCACACGCCCACTGATGTGCCGCAAGCAATAATGTCACCCGCCTCCAACGTCATATCGTGCGAAATCTGACTCACAATGTCATGCGGTGAAAAGAACATATCCGCCACCGGATAGTTTTGCTTCTCCTCTCCATTCAACTCAACCCTAACTCGCAACTCAGACGCATCAAGCCCTGTGGCAATGCTCGGACCAAACACCCCAAATTGATCGAAACTTTTCGCCCGCGTCCAGTGTACAAACACCGGGTCTTGTTTCAGCAAATCACGTGCGGTGACATCATTCACACAGGTATAACCGAAAACGTAGTCAGGCGCTTGCTCCAGCGAAACACCTTTACAACGTTTACCGATGACAATACCCAATTCCCCTTCAAACACCACCATGCCGTTGTAAGTACTTGGGCGTGGGATAACCTCACCCTGCCCCGCAAAACTGTTGGCGGCTTTAAGGAAATACAGCGGATGCGCAGGCTTATGCAGATTTTCGACCACAGCCCGTTCCTGAAAATTATTCCACAAACCAATCAGCTTGGAAGGTTCACAGGGGCGTAACAGCTTTACCGCCGCCAAGGCAAACTCACGCCCGCTCAGCGAATGTTCGGCGAACATATCACCGCAATATTCCGTAATAATGCCGTGTGCCAATGTCCCAAAACGGGTTTCACCCTCGGTAAAAAAACGTACCCACTGTGCCATCAGTTTGCTCCTATTAAAACAATGCCTAAAGCTTACTGCTGCATCGCACAAAAAGCACGGATTTGTTGCTCGCAAGCCGCCGCTAGCGATTTACGGTCAGTACCCGTGGTTGTCATTAACGGCAGGAAATGTATGTCGGCTTGAATATCCGGTTCTGCCAGCAAAGCTTTTAGGTTATCCCACAATGATTGTTGATCAACATACGGCACGGCGGGATGTGTCAAACCATCGCGCCCCGGATAACGTAACGCCACCGGTTGCACCGCAATACCTGCCTCAAATGCAGGTGCAAACAAACGCGCATGAAAGGTGCGCACATCATTCCCCGTCGTCGTCGTTCCCTCTGGAAACAGCAATACCGAATCCCCTGCCTGTAACGCTTGCAAAATCGTCGTAGCCGCTTGTGCTGCCGCGCCCGCTTTACCGCGTGTAATGAATAACGTGCCGGATTTCGCCGCCAACCAACCGATCACCGGCCAGTGACGTACTTCTTGCTTTGACAAAAAACGTGGATTAGCCACCCCACCCAACAACGCAATATCCAACCACGAAATATGGTTAGCCACCATCAACACTGCCTCATCCGCAGGCTTACCTACCACATTGAGTTGAACCCCAATAATCCGCCCTGCTTTGCCTAGCCACCAGCGCACCAAACGCGGATAGAAAGTAGCTTGCCACACCCCGGCAAATAACACTGTCAGTAACACACCGACACCTGTGTGTGTCGCTAACCGAATCAACCGTACTATTCTGCGTAATCGCTGCATTTTATTTTCCTAGTTTCCGATGCCCTGAGGTTATTGGGTTACATTCTCTGGCGAAAGAGCATAACCGTATTTTTTTGTGTTTGTCACAAAGCTGTCATATTCCGCGCCTATAGTTCGCAGCAGTTCAACACTGACACTGATTGAAGACAATTGATTTAAAACTTTGGAGACTTTCAAATGAAGAAACTTGCTCTGGCGATTGCTGCTGCTCTGGCACTGTCTGCTACCGCTGCACAAGCGCGTGACAACATCGAAATCGTGGGTTCTTCCACTGTTTATCCTTTCTCTACCAATGTTGCAGAAACGTTTGCCAAGAAAACTGGCAATGCAGCACCAAAAGTTGAATCCACAGGTACTGGCGGCGGTTTCAAACTGTTCTGTTCAGGTGCTGGCATCGAAACCCCAGACGTAACCAACGCTTCTCGCCGCATGAAAAAAAGTGAGTTGGAAGATTGCATCAAAAATGGCGTGGATAAAGTCACTGAAATACAAGTTGGCTTCGATGGCATCGCTATCGCTAATGCCAAAAGTGCGGCTGACTACGATCTGAGCTTGAAAGACATGTTCATGGCTTTGGCTAAAACTGTACCGAACGACAAGGGCGAAATGGTTGCCAACCCTTACAAAACTTGGAAAGAAATCAACCCTGCACTGCCAGATGCAAAAATCGAAGTCTTAGGCCCACCACCAACCTCCGGTACCCGTGACGCTTTCTCTGAAATGGTCATGGAAGGTGGCTGCAAAGGCATCGAAGCACTGGATGCTATTCATGCAGAATCCAAAAAACTGAAGGAAGACGGCAAGGCTGACGAAGCTAAAGCCAAGGAACAAGAACACAAAGCTGTTTGTACCACCATGCGTGAAGACGGTGTTTACATCGAAGCTGGTGAAAATGACAATCTGATCGTACAGAAACTGGGGGCTAACCCGAATGCATTAGGCATCTTCGGCTTCAGCTTCTTGGAACAAAACAATGATAAAGTGAAAGGCTCTAAAGTAGGTGGTGTTGCCCCTACGTTTGAAACCATTTCTGACGGCAGCTACCCTGTTTCTCGCCCATTGTTCATGTACGTGAAAAACGCGCACGTTGACCAAGTGAAAGGCATCAAAGAATTCGTTGCTGAATTCACTAGCGAAGAAGCATGGGGTAATGACGGTTATTTGGCAGACAAAGGCTTGATCCCAATGCCAGATGCACTGCGCAAAGAAGTTGCAGCAAACGCGGCAGAAATGAAGCCGTTGGCTGCTGATGCATTGAAATAATAATATCCTCCTCCGAAGATAATATTTCCAACAACGGAATTTAAGGGAGTGCTAACGCACTCCCTTTTTTCATGGTACAACGGAATCCACCCCGCTCATTACGGCTTCTCGACATGCTCCCCATCATCTGGTTTGCTTGCGGACACTCCACCAACAGGATTCCCCATGCGTCCCCTAATTTTTGATAACCGTTTTGTACGCGAACTCCCCGGCGATACCGACGGAATTAATATGCCACGTCAAGTGTATGATGCACTGTGGTCAAGCGTGCAACCCACGCCGGTAGCCAATCCGCAATTGCTGGCGTACTCATCCGAAGTCGCCACGCTATTAGGTTGGACAGATGCCGACATGCAACACCCCGATTTCGCGCAAGTATTCGGCGGCAACCAGCTCATGACAGGAATGCAACCCTACGCCGCCTGCTACGGCGGGCATCAGTTCGGCGGCTGGGCAGGACAATTAGGCGACGGACGTGCCATGAGCCTCGGCGAAACCATCAACAACGCGGGCGAACGTTGGGAATTGCAACTCAAAGGCGCAGGTTCCACTCCCTATTCACGCCGCGCTGACGGACGTGCCGTGTTGCGATCCTCCGTGCGCGAATTCCTGTGCAGTGAAGCCATGCATCACCTCGGCATTCCTACTACGCGTGCCCTGAGCCTGGTCGCAACCGGCGATGGCGTGGTACGCGATATGTTTTACGATGGCAACCCACAAGTCGAACCCGGTGCAATCGTGTGTCGTGTCGCCCCTTCCTTCATCCGCTTTGGCAATTTTGAGTTGCCCACCTCACGCGGTGATATTGGTTTACTGGAACAATTGGTGGATTTCACCATCGCCCGCGATTACCCCGAACTGCACGGCGATACGCAGGAAAAACGTGGGCAATGGTTCTTAGAAATCTGCCGCCGCACAGCGGTGATGATTGCGCACTGGATGCGCGTCGGCTTCGTGCATGGTGTGATGAATACCGACAATATGTCGATTCTCGGCTTAACGATTGATTACGGCCCCTACGGCTGGCTGGAAGATTACGACCCCATGTGGACACCTAACACCACCGATGCGCAGGGCAAACGTTACAGCTACGGGCAACAACCTTACATCGGTCATTGGAATCTGGCACGTTTAAAAGATGCGCTGAAACCGGTGATCAGCGATGTCAGTGTGTTGGATGCCGGTTCGCAAGTATATGCCGATACTTACAGCGAAACTTTCGGTACGATGCTAGCGGCGAAATTCGGAATTCGGGAACTTTCCGATGAAGATGCACCATGGATCAATAGCGCGTTTGAGCTGTTGCACAAAACGGAAGTGGACATGACGCTGTTCTTCCGCAACCTTGCGATGCTAGACGTGCAACAACCGACACTCACACCACTCTACCCCGCTTTCTACCGTGACGACCTATTGCAACGCAATCATGCCGAGTGGGATAACTGGTTACAGCATTATTGCCGACGTTTACAACAGGATAATTTGCCAACAGGTGAACGTCAGCAGCGCATGAATGCGGTTAATCCACGTTTCGTGCTACGCAACTACCTCGCACAGCAAGCGATTGACCAAGCAGCCAGCGGGGATAATAGTCTCATCACGGAATTGTTAACAGTCTTGCGTCATCCCTACGACGAGCAAGCGCAATACGCAACATTTGCCGAAAAACGCCCTGAATGGGCGCGGCATAAGGCAGGGTGTTCTATGTTGTCTTGTAGCTCATAACAGGAAAGTCGTTTGCTACTCAGACGCCGGAGGTTTACGTAATGGCAAAGCACAGAAGGTTGTGCATTGCTTATTGTTACCCACGTTAACTTCAACCTCTTGTTGCCCTTTGGGTTCGGGTGGCTTGGTTTCCACCCGAATGCTGGATTTAGGCTCGGCTAAAGGCACACCTTCATTAATAGGTGCCGCATCAGGTGCTTCTGCCTCTGTTTGTTGCTTAAATGGATTGATACCAGATACTGCACCCACCATCGTTTCAGAAAAGTTTGCACAACCCGATACGGTTAAACTTACCAACAACACCAGCATACCTGCCAATGTTTGAGAGGATGTTTGTTTCATCACGCTTGATCTCCTTACTTTACCCGACACATCGGGCGTTTTTCACACAAAGTAACGCAAGTGTAGCAGTAAAGAGACAATACGTTGGTTGATTTTATTGATATATTGCGCAATACATACAAAAAATGTATTTGGGTACACGACCTATGGTTTAGACTCCAACTGATCGGGGCGTACCGGTGGATTTAATTCCGCTTCTGCCCAATCAATATCCACTTGCTCACCCGCGTTATTGAACAACGGTAGCTCATAATCATTCCAGCCACGTACCCCTGTTTTCATGGAATACACCTGCTGATAGCCCATCAAACGTAACGTTAATGCCGCCAATGCAGTACGATTCCCTGAACGGCATACCAATACGACCGGCTTATCACGAGCTTGTACTAATTCAGGAATCGTGTCGGAATACCCCCAATCGCAGGATGCTTCCAAAATACCACGCGGTACATGCAAGGCGTTTTTGATATGAGCAGCCGCGTATTCATCCGCTTCACGAATATCGACAATGAGCAGATCAGGATTGCTCACCTGCATTTCCTCAACATCCCACGGCATGACTTCTTGAATATGCAGCAGTGCATCAGCGACCAACGCTGCAAAGGTTTTTTCTGTCTTCATAATAGTCTCAGGCAGATTTAATTCTCAGCGTTAGCCGCTTCCACACGGATACCATGTTCCACTGCCATCACAGCCGCCGTGATGCGCGAACTCACATTCAATTTACGTAAAATAGCTTTCACATGCAGTTTGACAGTGCCATCCGATATACCCAAGTTGCGGGCAATAACTTTGTTGCTCTGACCTTCTGCTAGCAACGTCAGGATTTCGTATTCACGTGGTGTCAGCTCGGAAAACGGGTTAGCAATTTTATCTTCATTAGCACGTGCATCCCCGCCTTGCACTACTCTAGCCAATACGGGGGCAAGTTCGGGCGCAACCACCGTTTTACCCGCCACGATTTCACGCAAGGCCACGACCAGTTCATCTGGCTCAATATCTTTGAGCAAATAACCGCGTGCCCCGCTGCGTAACGCTTCTACAAGGTCATTTTCATTACTGCTAGTCGTCAACATGACCACTCGCAAATTAGGGGTGTTCTTGCGTAACTGGCGTAATACGCTGAGGCCATCCATTTGTGGCATCCGCATATCCAGCAATACAATATCGGGTTCGAGGCTCAGCGCAGCCGCCAGCCCCTCATCACCGCTGCCGACCGCAGCTACCACACGGATACCCCGCCGTGTCAGCAAATCTTCCAAACCTGCACGAAACAGGGTGTGGTCATCAATCAACAATACTTTTTCGTTCATGTGGGGTCGCTTGTTACTGTGGTCATCAGAGCGGGTTACACGCCAAATAAGTCAGAGAGCTTTTTGGTTGGCGGTGCATCGAAGTTCAATTGTATCAGTGTACCCTCACCCGGCTCACTTTCAAACTGTATCTCACCACCGATCTTTTCGGCTCGCTCCTGCATAATGCGTAAACCGATATGTTCGCCAGTGGTTGGGTTCGGTTCAGGCAAAGGATCAGGCAAACCAATACCATCATCTTCCACCAAAATACTGCATTTTCCTTCTTCGCTACTGTGCAAGAGCAGACGCACGGTGGATGCTTGGCTATGCTTACGAATATTGGTAAGTGCTTCTTGCACAATCCGAATCACTTCAATTTCCGCTTCACGGGACAAATCTTTTAGCGCCCAATTGTGATAGAAAAAGACTTCCATGCCAGTTTCTTGGCGGAAACGCTCCGTCAGGCGCTCAACGGCACGTAAAATACCTTTACCATCAATCGGCGCACGGAAATCCGTGATCAGACTGCGTAGTTCCGCGTAGGCTTCGTCAATCGTGTTTTCCAACACCTCCAACTCATGCCACATATCGGCTTCCGCCCCCCGATTGAAAGAGTCATCCAACAACCGGACTTTGAAACGCAAACTGGCAAGGGTTTGTGCCAATGAGTCATGCAACTCGTGTGCCATACGAGTGCGCTCTTCCATAATAGACAGGGTGCGCATGTCTTCATCGCTATTGGCTTTCTCAATCGCCATACCCAAATGCTGACCGATGCTCAGCAATAATTCATCGTCTTCCAGTTTGTCATAACGCCCTTGACGAATGAATAGATTATAAACACCCAAAATTTTATCGCGGTATTGCAGCGGAATCGCCAGCATTTCCAAATCTTGTTTACCCGCACATAAGGGCTTGCCTAAAATCACATTGCATTGTGAAACATCGCCACGCACTTTAATTTCACGTTCACTGGCAGCTTTACCACATAAGCAACTGGGTAATGGCAAAGTTTCTTCAGACTTTAACGCAGCGGCATTCAAACCAATACTAGACACTAAACGCATATTGCCTTCACGATCCAGCAAACGCACTGTGGCCGCTTCTGCGTGCACCACATCGGTCAGGGTATACAAAAAACGCTTGAGTAAATCTTCCAAACTATCGGCACGATTAACGCAGCTTGCGACTTCGTAGAGAACGCTAAGGTGACGCTTTTTCTGGGCAAGGTATTTTTCCTGCCGACTCATGCGTTTTTGCTGCACCCGTGACAGCGCCTGATAATCTTCAGTAATCGCGTTGATTTGCTCCCGAATTTTACGCGACGGGCAACTTTTTCCTGAAATCGGCATCCTCGCACTAAAATCACCCTTACGTAAGCGAATCGCCCAACGGGATAATTCCGCGCCAAATTTAGAAAACTCCCGCCACACCCAAAACAGCAACGATAAAACCCCAGCACCCGCAATAAGCCACAAACCGGTCATCACCGGGGCAATCCACTGATACTCCGCTTTACTACTGGTTGCCCAAAAATAGACTGCGCCAATTACCGTAAACGTGAAAAATAGCACCATCAGGCTCACCTGCGCCTGCCAAGGCAAATCAATCACCGGGCGGCCCTCCTGACTCGCCCAATAACTGTCGCGCGAAGCCGTAGCAGCAGCATCGTCAACCTCTACCTGCTGATGCAGTGTGGTGGGAATGGGGAGTTTGACGACGCTTTCTTGCATGAAATTATGCCTGTGGTGGACGGTAGTTAGGGTCATTCGGGTTAATAAAGACAAACTCCAGTTTACCGTCAATTTCCACGTAGTCCAGCGTCATGCCTGCGACTAAAGGTTGGGAGGCATCATCCACCACTAATGTCACACCTTCGGATTCCATTTTTTGGTCACCTGCTTTTTCCTGGTCATCAAAACCCATCAGGTAATGAAATCCGCCATCCGGCTTTGTCTGGATAGCAATGCGTAACGGCAAGCCAATGGCATTGCCTTGTACCGAAGCAGTACGAACCTGGGTAGCGGCGGCGGGAGTAACTGTGATCATGCAGTAGTGTTCCTTTGAGTCTGGCGGATAAATTCAACAAAACGCTGCGCCCAGCGAAATTGCGAGGTGTCGCGCATGTGCGTGTAAGAGGCTAACAAATTGCGGTAGACCCAGCCATCGTGTTGACCGTCGATGCCAGTACCGCGCTGCATACGGTAGGCGAATTTACCCGTCGCGGTCAAATTCTCAAGGCGCGAATAGTGGAACTCGTGGGCATTGATAGTGTGCAACGGGTCGCCACCCGGCCACGGCATGTCAGCGGTTTCCTGTAATTTCACGTAACCCCTGCCCTGTGGCTTGGGGTGCATCACCGCATCGCCGGGAATCACACCCACCATATCCACCTGCTGCCCGTTCCAGATGAGACTGCGGGACAGGTACATCAAGCCGCCGCATTCGGCGTAGGTGGGCAAGCCGTTGTCGATAGCGGTGCGGATGGATTCACGCATGGATGCATTCGCCGCGAGTTGCTGCATGTGGGTTTCGGGGAAACCACCGCCGATGAACAAGCCGTCAATGTCGGGCAAGGCTGTGTCTTGCAGGGTGTTGACGGGAACGAGGGTTGCACCTGCTTGTTGCAGGGCTTCGAGGTCGCCGGGGTAGTAGAAACCGAAAGCGGGGTCTTGGCAGATGCCGATGCGCAGAAACCCCGAAGAGGAAGAGGGCGTATGCAATACGCCCCTACCATCTGAACGTAGGGGCGTATTGCATACGCCCTCTTCCGCCCTTCCCGCAATCCCCAACAACATCCCCAAATCCACCTGTTCCGCCACCAGATCCCGAATCCGCGCAATCTGCGCCTCCGCCTCACCGCTCTCATTGCTCGGCATCAACCCCAGATGACGTTCCTCAATCTCCATTTCCGGGTTATTCTGCACCGCCCCCAACACCTTAATGTCGGTGTAATGCTCAACGGACTCACGCAGCTTGCTGGCATGACGCGCCCCACCCACACGGTTGAAGATAATTCCGGCAATATCCACCTCCCGATCAAATGCCTGATAACCCAGCAACAGCGGCGCTACCCCACGGGTCATCCCCCGCGAATCCACCACCAGAATAACGGGCGAACGGGTCAGTTTGGCAACGGCAGCATTACTATCAGAACCATCCAGCGCCATGCCGTCATACAAGCCCTTATTCGCCTCGATCAGCGCAATATCAGCATCCAGCGAATACTGTTGCACCGTCTGGATAATCTCATCCGGTGTCATGGTATTGAAATCGAGGTTGTAGCAAGGGCGCTGGCTGGCAGCACCAAGCCACAGCGGATCAATGTAATCCGGGCCTTTCTTGAACGGTTGCACCCGCAAGCCTTGAGCGTGCAAAGCAGCACACAGACCAATCGAAAGCGTGGTCTTGCCGGAGGATTTGTGGGTCGCGGAGATGAAGATTCTTGCCATGCACTTATTCTAACGCAGTTCAAGTATATTATTAAATGTTAATATTGACTCGGATGACTCAAACTTCCATAAATTCATACTTTTTTAGTAGGCGATATACATTGCGCTCACTAATCCCCAGCGTCCGCGCCACCTTACCGCGATGCCCGTTGAATTTATCCAGCAACAAGTGTAGGTAATGTTTTTCCAGATCATCCAGCGTCGGTATCTGTTCAAAGTCCAAACTCACGCCTTTGCTGGCAGGCTTAGCGGCGGTGGTGGATACCACACCATCACTCAGCATAATATGCCCCGGTAAAATTCGCGCTGTATCACCCGACAAGATAATCGCCCGTTCCACCATATTCTTGAGTTCACGAATATTCCCCGGCCACGGGTACGCCACCAGTTTTGCCAACGCCTCCTCGCTCAGGTGCTTGTTAACCCGCCGGGAAAAGTCGTGGTTATTGATAAAATGTTTCACCAATGCCGGAATATCGTCACGGCGTTGACGCAACGGTGGCACGTAAATGGTAAAACCATTCAAGCGATAAAACAGGTCAGCGCGGAACGTGCCTTCCTGCGACATTGCCAGTAAATCGCGGTTGGTGGCGGCCACTACCCGCACATTCGCACTCAGGTCACGAGTACCACCCAGCCGCCGGAAACGCCCGGTTTCCAATATCCGTAACAACTTGGCTTGAATCGCCGGGGTAATTTCGCCGATTTCATCCAGAAACAACGTGCCACCTTCGGCACTTTCGATCAGCCCTTTTTTCTGGCGGTCAGCACCGGTAAACGCGCCTTTTTCATGCCCGAACAGTTCCGACTCAAACAGGTTTTCCTGCATGGTGCAGCAATCCAAAGCGACGAAACTGCGGCTGGCAACTTGGCTGCGTTCGTGGATTTCGCGGGCAACCAATTCTTTGCCCACCCCACTTTCACCTTGGATCAGCACTGTCATCATGCTGGGGGCAACCGCGTCTATCATATTTTCCACTTCTTTCAAGGCGGGACTTTGCCCAATCATGAAAGATTTACGCTTTTGCACCTGCTCTTTGAGGTAGAGAAATTCCTGTTTCATGCTGTGCGCGTCCAGCACTTTGTGGATCACCAGTTGCAACTCGTCCAGATTCACCGGCTTGAGCAAGTATTCAGCCGCGCCTGCCTGCATCGCCCCGACCGCCTCCTTGACGCTGCCATAAGCGGTAATAATGATCACCGGGCAATCCCCGACCAATTGCGGCAAAATATCGCGCCCCCGCGCATCCGGTAACTGGCAATCCAGCAGCACCAGATGCGGGTCATGCTGTTGCAAATACGCCTGCGCCG
Source organism: Thiothrix caldifontis (assembly GCF_900107695.1). GTDB lineage: Bacteria > Pseudomonadota > Gammaproteobacteria > Thiotrichales > Thiotrichaceae > Thiothrix > Thiothrix caldifontis. The sequence goes on from NZ_FNQP01000012.1 coordinate 111,659, forward strand.
CCGCCCATGAATGCACCCCGGTTGCCGCGTGCCCCATGCGGTTGAGCTGCCCCACCATCAAACGATTCAGGGTTACGTCGTCGTCAATCACCAATACCAAGGGAATCATACTGCCTCCTGAGCCACATTTTGCACATCATCCGCATCGGGGAAATGCAGCACAAATGCCGTCTTGCCCGCCGCATGTTCCGCCACCTGTATTTGCCCGCCATGTTGTTTGACCAGCGTGCGGGTAATGGTCAGCCCCAACCCCGAACCACGCTCATCATGGCGACGGCTGAAAAACGGGTCAAAAATATGCGCCAGAATCGCGTCGGGAATACCGGTGCCTGTGTCTTCCACCCGAATTTCAACCGTAGCACCCTGTTTGCGGGTGATGACACGCAATTCGCCGCCCTCTGGCATGGCGTGGAAGGCATTTTGCGCCAGATTCAGGATAATCATACGCACATCGTTATCCGCCGCGAGGATGCGCGGATTGCTGGCATCCAGTTGCAATGATTCGCCAATCCCCTGTTGTTCACGCTCGAAACGCAATAGCGACAGGGTTTCGCGAATCACACCGTTCACCTCCACCAGTTCGGGATGTCCGCTGGCAAGCGTGCCCAGTTTCATCAGGCGGCGGGTCACATCAAGGCACTGTTCCACTTGTTCATCCACCAGATGCAGGTAATCTTTCAGTTCTGTGACATTTTCCTGCGAGGTATCCAGTATCTGGTCACTGGCTTGCAGGGCAATGCGTACCGATGCCAGCGGGTTATGGATTTCGTGGGCAACGCCTGCTGCCAACTCGCCCAATGAGGCAAGTTTTTGTTCATGCGAATATTGCACCGCTTTGTCCAGATCGCGTACCGATTCAACCACCAGACATTCTGACGCAAGGTCTGCCCCGGCTGTCACCGGCAAACGTGCTGCGTAGACTTCGGTGGATAGCAATGAACCATCCTCCCGATGCAAGGTTTCCATGAATTTCAGGGTTGGTTGTTCGGCACTCAGGGTTGCCAGCGGGCAGCTACGTAACGATGGCGGGCAAGGGGTATCACGCTGGTAAGTGACCTTGTAGCAGTATTGCTGGCGCAAGGTTTCCGGGCAGGCAACACCGCATTGTTCTGCATAGGCACGGTTTGCCAGCACAATCTGGAAATACGGGTCGATCACCCGCACTCCGTCCGGCACTGCATCAATCAAACCTTGCAAGAACTGTTCGCGGCTTTGCAATACCTGATGGCTGTGTTGCAAACGTTCCGCCATGTGGTTGAAAGTGTTGGCGAGGTTTGCCATTTCATCCTTGCCACGCACTAGAACACGGGCGGCGAGGTTGCCTTGCGACAAGGCATGGCTGGCGGTATCAAGGCTGCTGATCGGTTGCAGCACATAACGCCGCATAAACCACCATGCCGCACCCGCGCTGAACAGCACTGCAACTGCCCCTGCACCGGTCAACATCAGGATATTTACCCAACCTTTCTCGCGGATCGGTGCAGCATCGTAATCCACCACCAGAATGCCGTTGACGGGGTGGGATGTGCTACTACCGTGGCATTGCATACATTCCGGCTTATTCTTGACCGGGTGGAAAGTACGCAATAGTTCACCGCCATTGTTTGGGGTAAAGAAACGGGTGACGGGTTCGAGCGGCAGGCTTGCGGGGGTACAGTCCGGGCAAAATTGCTGGATGATCGGTGCTTCCGTTTGCCCCAGCCGTTCTTGCTGCGACGCAAAGCGCACCTCACCCGCCGGATTGAGGATCATCACTTCCTTCACCCCCTCCTGCTTGCCCAAATCGCTGATAATGTCGCGCAATCCTGGCAAGTCGCGGCGCAACATGGCGCGTTCCAGCGACGATTTCAGCAACAGGCTGACCGAATGCGAGGCTTGGGTACGTTCATCCGCAATCTGCGCACTGTAGAAATAGTAAAACATCAGCAAAAAACACACCGACACCAACCCCAATACCCCAAACAGGAAGATGATAAAGCGGCGGCTCAGGTGTTGCGTAGGCATAGGCACGACATAACTCCCTTATTGGCAATAACGAGTGTAGCGCACATTATGACAAAATGTCTCGATCAACTTCTGGCGTGACAGGATGTCATTCACATTATGACATCCTGTCATGAATTCATGGTCTACAAGATCTAAAACCAACCAGAAAAACAACAAATAAATCTTTATTTATTAAATAGTTATGTTTTATTTCCAGCATCTGGCACAGTTCCTGCTGTATAGCGAGTGGATGAAGGATATGAGAGAGGAGAGAACTCGATATGCGAATGCACCATTTCCTGTTCGCACTGCTGGCTACTACCGCACAGGCGGACGAGATTACCTATATCGCAGGCACAAACCCGGCGGAACGTCCCGCCACTGCTCCCGCCATTACTGAGGTTCAGAAAGATGCGGCTTGGTACGCAACCGCGTTAACTGGCGTGGCACAACCTTACCCCGCTTCACTGCACTTTCTGGAAAATCAGGGCAACTGGTTTAGCCCCTTCACCCATGCTGGCATGACTCCGCCTTACGATCTGCGCGGCTGGCATACCGACAAGTAAAGTTCTGAAACGTAACCGTTAGTTAACCTTTCGATGGAGACTTCAAATGAAACAGTTTGTTAAAAAAACCTTGGCTATGTTGGTCGGTGTGATGCTGCTTTCCCCTGTAGTACTTGCCGAACAACAGCAAGGCATGGGCGGCATGTCGGGGATGCAAGGTATGAGTGGCATGTCGGGGATGCAGGGCATGGGTGGCATGAGCGGCATGTCAGGCATGGCTGGTCCTCAGCAAGGTATGAGTGGCATGTCAGGGATGCAGGGCATGGATGGTATGAGCGGCATGTCAGGGATGCAGGGCATGGGTGGTATGTCAGGGATGCAAGGCATGGATGGTATGAGCGGCATGTCAGGCATGGCAGGCCAACAAGGCACTTGGGTTTGGGTTCCTGACCAAACAGGCATGGGCGGCATGTCAGGGATGCAAGGCATGGATGGCATGGATGGCATGGATGGCATGGATGGCATGGATGGCATGAGCGGCATGTCGGGGATGGCTGGACGGCAGCAAGGCATGAGTGGCATGTCGGGGATGCAGGGAATGTCCGGCATGGGCGGCATGAATGGCATGTCGGGGATGCAGGGAATGTCCGGCATGGGTGGCATGAATGGCATGTCAGGGATGACTGGCATGGCAGGTCAAGGCGGCAAATGGGTTTGGGTGCCTACCCAAACTGGCATGGGCGGTATGTCGGGAATGCAGGGAATGTCCGGTATGGGTGGTATGTCCGGGATGAACGGCATGTCAGGCATGGCTGGACGGCAGCAAGGCATGAGCGGCATGTCTGGGATGCAAGGTATGGATGGTATGTCGGGCATGAACGGCATGTCAGGGATGAGCGGCATGGGTGGCATGTCTGGGATGCAAGGTATGGACGGCATGTCAGGGATGCAGGGGCAAACTTGGACACCTCCAGCAAAATAAACCTGTAACACCCTGTTACCCCTCCCCATTCCCTCGCGGGGAGGGGGCTTTTGCAGCAGGGAACGGCCAAAGGAGTCATTCATGAATTCAGGCAAAGACAAATGGTGGATTGGCGCGATAGCCCTCATTGGCGTGGTTGTCTGGGCACTCACATCCTATCTCACCTCCAGCACTAACAACGCAGCGCTTGCGCCGCCGACCGATTCAGGCAAAATCGCCGCAAGCACCACAGTCCCCCCAAAAATAGCAGCTACTGCTGCACCAGCCAATGAAGCACAGGCAGCACCAGCACAACAAGCTGCCACACCTTCGGTAACGGTCACCGACTATGGACGCGCCCACTACGACCCCATCCATTTCAAACCTGCCATCGACAAAGCCACGGATGCCGATTGCCTGAAATGCCATCAGGAAGTGTTGGATACCAACACCCGTGACGCATCCCCCGCAGGTTTAAAAAAAGTTAGCACCCTCGCGTGGTATCAAACCCTCGATACCTACGACGGCGAGCAAATGACCTTCCACCAACGTCACCTGACTGCACCTTTCATCAAAAAAGTCGCCACGATGAGCTGCACCACCTGCCATCAAGGCAATAACCCCCGCGATGAAGTATCCAACACAGCGGCTGACAGCCCAACCGATTTAACCATGCGCAAAATGGTTGACCCGAATACCTGTTTGATGTGCCACGGGCAATTCCCCTACCAGAACATGGGCTTGCCGGGGCCTTGGCATGAAAGCGGCGCAGCGTTCCAGAACAACTGTTTGCTGTGCCACGCAGCGATCCGCACCACCCGCCACAAGGTCAATTTCCTCAATGCCGCAGGGATTGAACAGGAAGGTGTTGCCAACAGCGATTCTTGCTACGGCTGCCACGGCGGACGCGCATGGTATCGCACCAGTTTCCCCTACCCACGCCACGCATGGGCGGGAGCAGGCGCAACCGTCCCTGACTGGGCGAAAGATCGCCCCACCGAATCCGACCTACGTTTCTTGATTGAAGGGAGCAAGCCATGAGTGAACCAAGCTGGCAAGACAAGCTGAAATCCGCCCTGAAGATGGATCGGCGCAGCTTCCTCAAAACCACCGCAGTCGGTTCTGCCGCCATTGCAGCCGGTGGCCTGACGCTCAAACCCAAGGAAGCCCAAGCATTTGCCTATGAACCTTACCCGCGTGATAACGACCTGACCACGGTCGTCACCAGTTGCGCCCACAATTGCGGCTCGCGCCACATGCTGGTGGCACATAAAAAAGGTGACGTAATCGTGCGCCTTTCCACCGACGATGGGCGTTACCAAAAAGGCGGAGAATTCGGCAAGGATACCTTTGAAGAGCCGCAAATGCGCGCGTGTTTGCGCGGGCGTTCCTACCGTTCGCGCCTGTATTCGCAGGAACGCCTGCTCTACCCGATGATCAGCACCGGCAAGCGCGGCGAAGGCAAATTCAAACGCGCCTCATGGGATGCGGCACTCGATCATGTCGCGGGCAAAATGGAAGAGCTGAAAAACAAATACGGCCCCACCGCCCTGCTTGACCAAAGTTACGCGGGCGCATCCTACGGCGTATTGCACAAATCCGACCAGATTGAAGGCTTGCTGGGGCGTTTCCTTGGCATGTACGGCTGCCGCACCAGTTCGTGGTCAGTGCCATCGTATGAAGGCACGAAATTCAGCTCGAAAACCACCTTCGGCACGATTGAAGACGGCAACGAAGATGACACGTTTGCGCATTCCAAACTGATCATTATGTGGGGCTGGAACCCGGCGTATACCTTCCACGGCGGCAACACCTTCTACTAATGCGCATGGCGAAGCAGAACGGCTGCAAGTTCGTGCTGGTTGACCCGCAATACACCGATTCAGCGTCTGCGTATGATGCGTGGTGGATTCCGATCCGCCCCAATACCGATGCGGCGATGATGGCGGGCATGGCGCACTACATTTTTACCAGCAACCTGCAAGACCAAAACTTCATCAATAAGTTTGTGCAAGGCATGGACGCTGGCACAATGCCCGACTGGGCGAAGGACAAGGAAAACTTCAAAGATTACATCCTCGGCAAATACGACAACACCCCGAAATCACCGGAGTGGGCAGCAGAAATCTGCGGGGTTTCCGCAGACGACATTAAGAAATTGGCGCAATTGTACGCCACCACCAAACCTGCCGCGCTCAAAGCGTCCTGGGCTCCGGGGCGCAATGCTTACGGTGAACAATACAACCGCATGGCAGCCGCATTGCAGTCCATGACCGGCAATATCGGCATTTTGGGCGGTTGTGCGGAAGGCATCGGCAAGGCATGGCACGCCGAAGGTGTCGCCTACCCTTACGACGAATTCGCCAATGTATTTTACGAATCCATCAAATCTGACCGCTGGGCGCATTGCGTATTGAACTACCCCAATGTAAAGCGCGAAGAGATTGGCTTATGGCCGGGTGGCAAAGCGGGTGATGGGGTCATTCCCAATATTCGCGGCATTTTCTGGCAAGGCTCGGACTGGTTTAACCAGCTCACCAATATCAATAAAGAAATTCAGGCAATCAACAAGCTGGACTTGGTGGTGTGCAATGACTCCACCATTACCCCGTCCGGCTTGTATGCGGATGTGCTGTTCCCTATCGCCACCCATTTTGAACGCCATGACGTGGCACTGCCATGGTACAAGGGGCATTACTATATTCACCGCCCCAAAGTGATTGAACCACTAGGTGAAAGTAAAACTGACCTGCAAATCTACACCGAACTGGCTTACCGGCTGGGCGGTGATCAGTTTGGCAAGCGTTATAATCCCAAAGCCAATCGCGATTATTTCCTCTACAACGATGCAGTGGATAACGCCTACCTGCAAGAATGGTGGGAACACAAAGTCATGGCGCATCAACACGTTGATATGTCGTGGGCAGAATTCCAGAAATACGGCATCTACAAATTCAAGCTGGATCGCCCGCACGTCGCGTTTCAGGATAACGTGGAAAAAGGCGTACCTTGGCCTACCGCATCCGGCAAGATCGAAATCTTTTCGGGGCAATTGGCGCAGTATGACGACTGGACAAAAACGGCTTACGGCTATGAAATTCCTGCCATCCCCAAATGGATTGAGCCGTTTGAGTACTTGGGCGACAAGGAAAAGACCGCCAAACACCCGTTCCATTTAATTTCGCCGCACCCGCGCCACCGCACCCATTCGATTTTCAACAATATCGGCTGGTTACGCGAAACCTATGAACAGGAAGTGACTATCAACGCTGCTGATGCGAAAAAGCTCGGTATCAAAACCGGCGATACCGTGGAAGTGTTCAATGATCGCGGCAAGGTAGTGGTTCCCGCGTATGTGACCGAACGTTGTATGCCCGGTGTGCTGGTGATCTACGAAGGCGCGTGGCTGGATCTGGATGAAAACGGTATCGACCGTTCCGGCAACCCCGACATGCTGACGCTGGACGAACCCAGCCCCGCCGGTTCGTTTGCCTATAACACGGTGCTGGCAAGCATCCAGAAAACCGACCTTGCGCACAAACCCGGTTGGGACAGGCTGGCAACTGCCCGCAGCCATGTGTTCCGGCGTGACCTGTAATCTTTCGAGGAGAATCCCCTATGGCAAACGAGCCAGTACCCAAGAATCCGGTATTACAGGACAAGGCCACGATCAAGGAAGCTATCGTGCGGCACAAAAAAGAGGTTTACACCCCTGTTGTACCTGCCCAGCAATTCGGTTTCATCCACAATAACGTCGATTGCATCGGTTGCCGCGCTTGCGAAATCGCTTGTAAGGATAAAAACGGCTTGGCTCCGGGGCCACGTTTCCGCCGCGTGATGTACGTGGAAGGCGGCACTTACCCGGCGGTGTATGCCTACAAGGTCAATATGTCGTGCAACCATTGCGCCGAACCCGCGTGCTTGCCGACCTGCCCGACGGGGGCAATCTACAAGCGCAAAAAAGATGGCATCGTCGATATTGATTCCAGCCTGTGCATTGGCTGCCGCCGTTGTGAAGCCGCTTGCCCGTATGGTGCGCCGCAATTCATCCCCGAACAGAACATCGTCTCCAAATGCAATATGTGTGTGGACGAGATTGATGCAGGGCGCAAACCGTATTGCGTGATGGCGTGCATGATGCGGGTGCTCGATATTGGCCCCATCGACAAGCTGCGCGAAGCAACTTACCCCACCAAGGCAATGGCTCCACACGAAAAGGACAAGCTGGTACGTCAGGTCAAAAGCATGGCAGACCCGGAATTGACGAACCCTTCGATCGTGTTTATCGCCCATAGCAACGGGCGGGTGGATGAACCCAAGGAGCCGAAGTAATGCAGGATATAGCCCATGACTTGCGGCTGCTGGCAGATTTGCACGCCACGGAATTGACGCGGGAACGGATACAAGCATTACGGGCAATGGAGTTTCCCGCCACCAATGAGTTTCCCCCTGAGATACCAGAAAACTTGTTGGATGAACTCGCTTGCGACTTCGCTGACATCTACCTCCACGGCAAATTCCACAGTTCTCCGCAGGAATCGGTGTGGCTGGATGATGAGGAACTGGTGTGTCAGCAACCGATGTTCGAGGTACGCGAATGGTATGCGCGGTACGGTTTGGCTGTCCCCAACTGGCGGCGCATGGCGGATGACCATCTAGTGAACCAGTTGCTGTTCGTGGCTTTCCTACTGGAAAAGGCGACGGTGGACAATAATCTGCAACTATTGGCAGAAGCTGCCCGTTTTCTGGATGAACACCTTTTGCGCTGGTTGCTACCGTTTGCACACCGGGTAGCGCAACGTTGTGCCACTGCGCTTTATGCGGAGTTGGCAGTGGAAACAGCTATGTATGTGGAACATACCCGTGACCTGCTGGCGGAAACACTCGGTGTGCCGCGCCTGAGCCATGAGGAAGTCGAAGTGCAGTTACAGGCGCAACAACTGGCAGAATCTCTCCCTCAGCCGGTGAAGTTTTACCCCGGCGTTGCGCCAAGCTGGTAAGCCATGAGTTTGTCATTGGGTTGGCTACAACAATTAAAGCGGGCGTGGACTATCCCGGAGGTGATTGCTGAACGCTGTGTCCATAGCCGTTGCGAAGTGGCAAGTTGTACGCGTTGCGTGCAGGCTTGCCCGCATGAGGCTTGGTTGCTGGACGATACCAGCTTGAAGATTGATACCGCACGTTGTGATGGTTGCGGCTTGTGTGTCGCGGCTTGTACCGAGGCGGCGTTAGGGCAAACCTTGCTGCCCGCCTTGTGGCTGCTGGAAGGCAGGAAAACATTGCTGTTTGCTTGTGAATTTTCCGAGGAAGGAATCAATGGCGATGGCGTGGTTCCCTGTCTCCATGCAGTCACTTCCAGCCTATTGCTGGAGCATTACCGGGCGGGTTATCAACAGGTGTTGTCCTCTCGCGGCAAATGTGAAACCTGCCCGCGTTATGGGGGTAGGGATCTTTTTCGGGAACGGCTGACGCAGTTGAACAAGCTGCTGGCGAGCCGGGGTGTGGCTACTATGCGGCACGCGGAAGGAAAATCCCCCCCTGCCCCCCTTTTGCAAAGAGGAGAGCAAGAGAGTGTGCTTACCCGACGCCGGTTCTTTCAGCAAGCTGTGACTTTTATGGTGGAGAAAGGCATGGAGCGGGTGGAAGCTTCTAGCCCGAAAACGGCGGTTCCGTTGCCGTGGGCGATACAACTTCCGGCGGTGACTGTAGGACAGCAGGCGTTATTCCCGTTTGTGCCAAAGCTGGATGTCGCTAGTTGCAACGGCTGTGATGCGTGCGTGCAGCTTTGCCCACATCAGGCACTGCAACTGGAAAAGCACGAGGATGGGCGGGCGCTGGCTTATCGGATTCAGGCGGAACGTTGCACGGGGTGTGGGATTTGTGCGGATGTTTGTGAACGGGATGCGGTGAAGGTTAGGCAGATGGAGGACTGCGTGGGCAGCGGGGAAATTCTGCTGGTGCAGGCAACGTGTAAGGCATGTGGCAGCCGTTTTCATTACCCGGTGGATGGCAATGCGTTGCGGCAGTATTGCAGGATTTGTTCCCATACGAACCATTATCGGCAGTTGTTTCAGGTGTATTGATTACGTAATCGTTCATAATAGTGAATGATTCTGGCTAAAAGTGTTCATTTTTCTTGGCACTTTACTGCGTAATTGTTTCGGAAACGAGGGTACACCATGACTAAATCCAACATCTTGCCGCTACTATCCTGCTGCTTTCTGGTCGCTTGCCAAACGCTTGGCACGGGAATGGCAGGTAAGGCTTCTTACTACGCTCAGCAATACCATGGTCGCCCGACTGCCAGCGGTGAACTGTACAATATGTATGCCATGACCGCCGCCCACCCCAATTTGCCTTTCGGCACGTTGCTGCGCGTAACCAACCTGCAAAACGGGCGTTCTGTCATTGTGCGGGTGAATGACAGGGGGCCTTACAAAGCGGGGCGGGTTGTTGATGTGTCGTTGGCAGCAGCGGAACAGCTTGGGCTGATTCTGCCGGGTACGGCGGAGGTGCGACTGGAAGTGGTGCTTGACTAACACACAATCAAAGCCCTGCTCGGTACGCAAACGGTTTGCCAAACACAGCACAAACTCACGATGCGCGTCATCATCATGGCTATAACTGATAAAAACCTAGATTGGCTGAGACATAATCCGTCAATTCCCCTGTTCAAAATCCCTGCTGGATTAATAGCAGGATTTAGGCAAGGCTGAAACCCATAAACTAGGTAAATACGACCTGTGCAACCGCTCATAGGCTGGCAGGCAACCCACCTTTCCGCTAACATTCCGCCCAGACTAATGCAGCACTGGAATATGCCCTATTCGAGACATGGCAATTTTTCATAAACGGGATAAAATCCGAAGATGCAAAAGTCGGCTGGATGAGGCAGACGTCGATCCGTTGCTACCGGTTGCAGAAACGTCTGGACCTTATCCAGTTGACACCCAAACGCTGCGCATCGACCTTCACAAAAAGGAAACACATGGAAGCACAACCCAAAGATCCTCATACCGTTATTGTCAGTTTGCGTGATAAAGCGGATACCTACACCTGCGACATTAACGCGGGCAAGCACCAAATGGTTGCCGACGAACCCGTACCGCTGGGTGGTGATGACTTAGGGGCTGCGCCATATCAATACCTAAAAGCTGCATTAGGCTCATGCACTGCCATGACCATCCGCATGTATGCTGAGCGCAAGAAATGGCCCGTCGAAAACGTCATTGTCACCTTGCGCCACAGCCGCGATGCCAATAAACAAAGTGCGTTTGAGCGCGACATCCAAATTCTCGGTGAACTTACCGCTGACCAGCGCGAACGTTTGTTAGACATTGCCGACCGTTGCCCCGTTCACAAAACCTTGAGCCACGGTGCTACTATTCTCAGTAAACTGATTGATTAACCCTGTTGAAGAAGCCTCATGTTACACATTTACAACAGCCTGACCCGCCAGAAAGAAGTCTTCAAACCCATCGAACCCAGACAAGTACGCATGTACGTGTGCGGGATGACGGTTTACGATTACTGTCATTTGGGTCATGCACGGGTCATGGTGGTCTTTGACACGGTATACCGTTACCTCAAAACCAGTGGGTACGCAGTGGAATACGTCCGTAATATCACTGACATTGACGATAAGATCATCAAACGTGCGGCTGAAAACGGCGAGCCGATGGACGTGCTGACCCAACGTTTCATCGATGCCATGCACGCAGACGAAGATGCACTCAACGTCTTACGCCCTGATGCCGAACCCCGCGCTACCGGTAACGTCCAGGAAATGCTGGACATGATTCAGGTCTTGCTCGACAAAGGCATGGCATACCAAGGCAAAAACGGCGACGTGTATTACGATGTCTCCAAATTCGCAGGCTACGGCAAACTCTCCGGGCGCAAGCTGGACGAGTTACGGGCTGGCGAACGGGTTGCTGTCGATGAAATCAAAGATGACCCGCTGGATTTTGTCTTGTGGAAAGCAGTAAAACCGGGCGAACCGGCATGGGATGCGCCTTGGGGACAAGGACGCCCCGGCTGGCACATCGAATGCTCCGCCATGTCGCAAAAGCTGCTGGGGGATCATTTTGACATCCACGGTGGCGGCAGTGATTTGCAGTTCCCGCACCATGAGAACGAAATCGCCCAAAGCGAAGGTTGCACGGGGCATAAGCACGTCAATTACTGGATGCACAACGGCTTCATTCGCGTCAACGATGAGAAGATGTCGAAGTCGCTGAACAATTTCTTCACGATCCGTGAAGTCTTGAAAGACTACAAAGCCGCTGAAGTGCGTTTTTTCATCTTAAACAGTCATTACCGCAGCCAGTTAAATTACGGCACTGATCAGTTGGATGCAGCGCGGGCATCGTTGTCACGCCTGTACACCGCTATCCGTGGTTTGCCGGAATCAGGGCCTGCGGCTTACACCTATTATGAAAACCGTTTCATTGCCGCCATGGATGACGATTTCAACACACCAGAAGCCATTGCTGTACTATTTGAACTCGCCAGTGACATTAACCGTATCCGTAAAACTCAAAGTGATGCGGCGGCAGCAGCTCTTGGGGCATTGTTGCAACGCCTTGGTAATGTGCTCGGTTTATTGCAAGATGACCCCGAAAGCTGGTTCAAAGGCTCAGCAGATGCGGGTGGTTTGGATGATGTGGCGATTGAAACCCTGATTCAACAACGCCTAGATGCCCGCAAAGCCAAACAATGGGCAGAATCCGACCGCATCCGTGACGCACTCAAAGCACAAGGCATTATTCTGGAAGACGGTGCGAACGGCACAACCTGGAAACGAGTATAAACATGAAAAACATTACGATTATTGGGGCAGGTTTTGCTGCCCTGAGTGCGGTACGCGCATTACGCCAGCACGATAAGTCAGTAGCAATCACCGTGATTGCACCGCGTGCGGAATTGCACTATTTGCCGGGAATTATCTGGATTCCCAATGGTTTGCGTACCCGCGAAGATTTGACCGTACCGCTGGCTAACTTCTTCAAGCGCATGGACGTCAAATTCCACCAAGGCAATGTTACAGGGCTACGCGATGGCGGGCGAATTGTTGAAACCGATCAGGGGGATGTCGCTAATGATGGCCTGATCATCGCATCTGGCGGACGCTTCATCAAAAAACTGCCCGGTATCGAACATGCCATTACCCCCTGCGAAGGCATCAGCGCAGCGGAGAAAATCCGCGACCGCTTGAAAGAAATGCAGGGTGGCACCATCGCCGTGGGTTTCGCAGGCAACCCGAATGAACCAAGTGCCATGCGGGGCGGCCCCATGTTCGAGTTTCTGTTTGGTATTGATACCTTGCTGCGCCAGCAAAACCGCCGCGACAAATTCCACTTGGTATTCTTCAGCCCTGCCCCGCAGCCCGGCAATCGCCTTGGCCCCAAAGCCATGTCCGGCTTACTCTCTGAAATGGGTAAACGCGAAATCGAAACGCACCTTGGTCACAAGATGAAAAGCTTTACCGCTGAGAAAGTGACGACCGAAGGTGGCGAATTCAACGCTGACCTGATCCTGTTCATGCCGGGCATGACGGGCAATCTGTGGTTCGACAACACCACCCTGCCCCGTTCTGCTGGCGGCTTGCTCCAAGCCAACCAACATTGCAAAGTAGACGGTTGGGACAAGGTTTACGTAGCGGGTGATTCCGGCAGTTTCCCAGGCCCCGACTGGATGCCCAAACAAGCACACATGGCGGATTTGCAGGCAGAAGCTGCGGCTAAAAACCTGCTAGGTGAGTTAAATGGTGGCTCCACCAATGCAACATTCAAGGTAGAACTCGTCTGTATCGTCGATTCAGTCAATAAAGGCACCTTGGTCGCACGAACTGAAAAACGTTCACTGGTATTACCGTCTTGTCGCGTATTTCACTGGATGAAACGCGGCTTTGAGTGGTGGTATCTGCGGCAGTACCGTTAATGCCCAACCAACAACTTCGTAGCAAAAAGAAAACCCTGCTCAGTTGGAGCAGCGGTAAAGATAGTGCGTGGGCGTTACATGTGTTGCAACAAGACCCTAGCATTGAACTGGTTGGCTTGTTTACGCTGATTGAGCAGAAACACAACCGTGCTTCCATGCACGATACCCGTATCGAAATGTTGCATCGTCAAGCAGAAGCAGCGGGGTTGCCGATTGAGTTAGTGTTCTTGCCCGATGAATGCAGCAATGATCAATACGATGCCATCATGCAGGAATACATCGCTACTGCGGCTCATCATCAGGTGGAATGCATGGCCTTTGGTGATCTGTTTGTGAATGAAATCCGCCAATACCGCGAACGGCAACTGCAAGGCAGCGGCATTAGCCCGCTGTTCCCACTGTGGGGTATGTGTACGCGGTATTTGGTCGAAGCCATGCTTTCTGCAGGGTTACACGCGCACATTAGCAGCGTTGACCTGAATAAGCTTCCGGCACATATTGCTGGCAAACGTTGGTCTAAAGACGTGATTGCCAGCTTCCCTGATGACTGTCATCCGTGTGGGGAAAACGGTGAAATTCATACTGTGGTAGTGGCTGGCCCCATGTTCAAAAAACACATTCCGGTAAATGTCGGTACGGTTATTGAGCGCAATGGGTTTGCTTATGCGGATATTATTCCATTGGGCTGATACGTATAAAAACGCAAAAGGCCAGTCATTTCTGACTAGCCTTTAAATTTTGGTGCCGGGAAGAGGACTCGAACCTCCACGGGGTTACCCCCACTAATACCTGAAACTAGCGCGTCTACCAATTCCGCCATCTCGGCAATTCACAAAGCAGTAATGCCTTGCGAGACGCGAAATATATAGCGCTCACAGCATCTTGTCAAACACCAAACCGCGTTTTTATTACATTTTTTTGGTACAATGCTCGCAGACAACAGCACAAACCACAAAAGGACGATTTTTTGAAGTTTAACGATCCCCATAGCCAGCGCGAAGCCGAGAAATACGAAAACCCCATCCCTAGCCGTGAAGTCATTCTCTCTGTGTTGACAGAACGCGGGCAGCCGCTGGACTTTGTGACCCTTGCAGACGCCTTGCATTTATATGACGAGCGTGACACTGACGCGCTGAAAAAACGCCTACGTGCCATGGAGCGTGACGGGCAATTACTCTATAACCGCCGCCGCCAGTATGTCCCCATCGAACGCACCGACCTGATTGCCGGGCGCGTCATTGGTCATCCCGATGGTTTTGGTTTTCTGAAACCGGATGATGGCACACCCGACCTTTTCCTACACGCCAAGCAAATGCATGGTTTAATGCACGGTGACCGTGCTCTATGCAGTGTGCGTGGCCTTGATCCCAAAGGCCGCCGCGAAGGTGCAGTCGTCGAAGTGCTGGAACGTGGCACAACCCAAGTCGTCGGGCGTTATTTTATTGAAGGCAATATCGGTTTTGTCACCCCTGACAACTCGCGGATTAGCCAAGACATTCTCATCCCAGCGGAAGCTGCTGGTAACGCCCAACCCGGTCAAATCGTGGTTGCGGCAATTGTCGAACAACCCTCCAAACGTGCCCAGCCCAGCGGCAAAATTGTCGAAGTACTTGGCGATCACATGGCTCCCGGCATGGAAATTGACGTTGCGATCCGCAGCCATCAGCTTCCTCACGACTGGTCAGCCGAAATTCGTGAAGAAGCCGATCAATTTGGCTACGAAGTCGCCGAAGCCGACAAACTCAACCGTGAAGACTTACGTGATACCCCCTTCGTTACCATAGACGGCGAAGATGCCAAAGATTTCGATGACGCAGTGTATTGCGAACGTGATGGCAACGGCTGGCGCTTACTGGTCGCCATTGCCGATGTCTCCCACTACGTCAAAGCCGATTCAGCGATTGGTCAAGAAGCCACAGAACGCGGCACATCCGTGTATTTTCCCGGCAAAGTTATCCCAATGTTGCCTGAAATTCTGTCCAACGGTCTATGTTCTCTCAACCCACACGTAGACCGTCTGTGCATGATTTGCGACATTCAAATCGGCGCACGCGGCAAACTGATCAGTTACCAATTTGTCGAAGGCGTCATGCATTCCGCCGCCCGCCTCACTTACACAGAGATGGCAAAAATCGTGGTTGACCGCGATATGGAAGCTCGCCGCAAGCACACACCTGAACTGTGCGAACACCTTGATGACTTGTATTCGCTCTATAAAGTCCTCCGCAAAGCGCGTGACCGTCGTGGTGCAATCGACTTTGAAACCGCTGAAACCCGCATCGTCTTCGATGCCGAACGCAAAATCGAAGCGATTATCCCCACCGAACGCAACGATGCCCACAAGCTGATTGAAGAATGCATGATTCTCGCCAATGTGTGCGCCGCTACGTACTTAAGCAAGTACAAAATCCCCGCATTGCACCGTGCCCATAAAGGCCCTACGCCAGAAAAACTGGCCGATTTACACCAATTCCTCGCGAGCCTAGCCTTAACGCTTGATGGCGGTGAAAACCCCACGCCAAACGATTACACCAAATTGCTCAATAGTTTAGAAGGACGCCCCGACAAGCACATGATTCAAACCGTGCTGTTGCGATCCATGTCGCAAGCGGTTTACAGCCCTGAATCCGATGGGCATTTCGGCTTAGCACAAACGCATTACGCGCATTTCACTTCCCCCATTCGCCGCTACCCTGACTTGTTGGTACACCGCGCCATCCGTCACTTAGTGCGTGGTGGAAAAGTGAAAGATTACCAATACACGCACAAAGAAATGGTAGCGCTAGGTGAACACTGCTCCATGACGGAACGACGTGCCGATGACGCTACCCGTGATGTAACCGCATGGCTTAAATGCGAATACATGCAGGAACACATTGGTGAAAGCTTCAGCGGTATCATTACAGGCGTTACCGGGTTTGGGCTGTTTGTGGAACTCAGCGACATCTACGTAGAAGGGCTGGTTCATATCACCGCTTTGACCAGCGATTATTACCATTTCGACCCCGCCCATCATCGTTTGACCGGTGAAAACTCTGGGCGCATCTACCGCTTGGGCGACACCATCCATGTCACCGTGGCACGAGTAGACTTAGATGAACGCAAAATTGATTTCGTACTAGCCAAAGTGGATGGCGAAGCTACAGCCGACCGTACCAAAAAGCCCAACGGCAAAAGCCGCAAGCCTGCTACCAGCAAAGGCAAAGTGGAACACGCCTCTAAAACCGATCCCACAGCCAGCCAAAAACCTGCCAGTAAGAAAAAACCGGCAAGCAAAAAACCCCGTAAGAAGAAACCAAACGTCTAATGTCAAAATCCATTATTTGCGGCGTACATGCCGTTGAAAGTGCCTTGCGCAACGATACCGAAAACCTCGGACAAATCTGGCTGGACAAACGCAGCCGCAACGACCGCCTGAAAAAATTAGAAAAGATAGCGGAAGAAAGCGGAATGCGCATTCTCCTCACCGATGCCGATAAACTCGACAAGATGGCAGGCAATAACCGCCACCAAGGCATTGTTGCCGAGTATTACAAACTCAAAGCGTGGACAGAAAACGACTTCTACGACCTGCTTGATGGCATGAGTGAACCACCGTTTCTGCTGGTATTGGATGGTGTGACTGACCCGCATAATCTGGGCGCGTGTTTACGTACCGCCGAAGGAGCTGGCGTGCACGCAGTCATTGCACCGAAGGATAATGCTGCCAGCATTACGCCGACCGTGCGTAAAGTTGCCTCTGGTGCGGCAGAAATTATCCCGTTTATCCCCGTAACCAACCTTGCCCGCACGCTGGAAACACTGAAAAGTCGCGGAATTTGGTTGACGGGTACAAGCGACAAAGCCAAGCAAACCTTGTATCAAGCCGATTTGAAAGGGCCGATGGCACTGGTTATGGGTGCGGAAGGCGCTGGTATCCGCCGTTTGACCGAAGAATCGTGCGACTACCTGATTTCGATCCCGATGTCTGGACAAGTCTCCAGCTTGAACGTGTCAGTCGCGACGGGTGTGTGCTTGTACGAAGCCTTGCGGCAGCGGCAAACGTCTTGATCATGGTTCAGAATAGTAGTCGTATTTTTTCAGCATTTCGCTGGTAAAGCGCCAAGCCTCGTTGTACGACAAGCCGCTATTGTCGGGAATAATAACTTTCACGTACAAGTCCGTGCCATGCTGCGTTTTCAATGCACTTAACTCGCCATCCAAGACGGAACGGTTGACGCTACGCGCCGCCGTTTCCCCCGGTTTGCGGATACTGTAACCGTTTTTGCTGTACACCACCTCCACCACCTGTTTGCCTTTGGCGGAACGGGCGGGCTTGAGCAGTTTCTGGTATTTTTGATCGAGTTCAGTAAATTCACCTTGCAGGCTCAGCAACTTCTTCTCACTTTCATCGACTTTCGTCTGTAAACCAATCACTTGTGAACTTTTCTCATCTAAATTGGTTTGCAATTCAATGATCGCTTTTTCGCGTAAACCTAAGGTATCCGCCTGTTCACGGCTGAGGGTTTGCAAGCGCGTCAGCTCCGCCTCTTTATCGGTGCTAGCACTGCGAGCCGCTTCGGCTTCCGCACGACTGCGCAATAATTCCATTTCCAAACTGGAAGAACGTTGTTGCAAATACTCCAGTTGCTCTTCCAAGGTGGCATTAGCCTGAAGCTGGAATTCGGCTTGCTGGGTAGCTTTCTGAGCCTCAAACGCCGCACGTTGTGCTTCCTGAGCGGCACGCTGAGCTTCGAGCGCGGATTGCTGGGCTTCAAATTGTGCCGCCTGCTCAGCTAAAACGCTGTTACGCAAATTGTCCAATAAGCGCGTATTCGTCAGCACCACCGCTACCGTCACAATCAGAAAAATCATGGTAATGACCATCATAATGTCAGTGAAGGATGGCCAAAAACTTTCCTCGTATTCATCCCGCGAACTAATGAGAGAAGCGAAGGAAAAATGCCCGTCACTCATGCCCTACCCCTTCGGTTTGTCGTCAAGGCGAAAACCTTCACGGATCGAGTCGCGAATCACCCGAATATTGTCGCCACTCTGACTCACCGCAACTTGCAAATCATCCGCTGCCAATTGCAGGCGCTCACCTGCGTGCAAGAAGCGATCTTGAATCACATGAATCGCCTCAGCTGCCTTACGCAATTCAGCGGCCAATACCGCCACATCATGCATCAAGCTATTTTCCACATGCTTAAAGCGCGGCAAAATATAGAGCGTTGTGACATTTTCAACATTCGCTAATAACTGGGTACGCGCATCTTGCAGACGCAAGTGGAAATACGCAAAGAATACATAACAGACAATCGCTGTAATCGTGGTACTCAGCGCGTTGGACATACCTCCAATAATCGTGCCCATTTGCTGCATATTTTCAGGAGAATCCAATAAACCCGCTGCCCCCATCAAAGCAATGGACAACGATACCACCGTACCAAACACACCGGCTAAAATCAGAATGTTATGCACGAATCTTACTAAAGTGAATTGAGTCGACATTCCTGCTGCTAACGTGGAGGCCAATGCGGCTTGATTCACACCCGCGTTCTGGCGGGCAATGGTTTGCACCGCATAATAACGATCCACAATCAGAGCAGATTCAGGCAAACCATAAGCAGGATTCGGCACATTCTCATCCACCCGTTTAAGAAAACGTTGCAGCATATCTTGCTCACGGGTAAAACTGAGGAACATAAAAATCATGCGTACCAAACCGACGAGAAAAATCAGCAAAATAATGCCATTCAACACCAAACCCAATTGTCCGGCTTGCGTCGAGTAAAAAAATTGTGCTACTTGCGCTTTGTTCAGCAACACCACCACCCCTAGAAGGAACAAGACGACAAGCATCTGTAACAGGGTCAGGTAATAGCGCGTTTTAATCGGTTTCAGCATCAGTTTCAGTATCCTTGACATAGGGACGGCGTGGTATGGCTTCGACCGGCACGGGTTCGGTAATGTTCCGCCCCGATGAAATCCCCAACTCCGACAGTTTGCGCACCCCCGGCAACACACTGCGTTCCAGCGAACCTAGCGCCTTGTTGTAAGTGTCCACACTGCTGCCGAGATTACGCCCCAAACGCTCCAGATGGTCAAGGAAAACCGTAAGACGTTTGTGTAATTCTTCACCCAAATCACGCACCTTGCTGGCGTTTTCGGCCAATACCGTTTGTTTCCACCCAAATGCTACGGCTCGCAATAACGCCACCAAGGTACTGGGTGTGGCGAGGATCACTTTGTCGTTGAGGGAATCGTGCAACAGCGTTTTATCCTGCTCCAAAGCCGCACCGAGAAATTGCTCACCGGGAATGAACAACACCACGAAATCCGGCGATTGTTCAAACTGCTCCCAGTAACGTTTGCCCGCCAGCACTTTGACATGATCACGTACATGGCGGGCATGGCGTTGCAAATGCCGTTTACGGCTATCTTCGTTATCCGCATTCACTGCATCAAGATAGGCATCCATCGGCGCTTTCGCGTCCACAATCATTTCGCGGGCATCGGGCATTCGGATCACCATATCCGGGCGAATGGTGCGTTCCGCATTACTGCGCTGGGTTTGCTCGACGAAATCGCAGTGTTCAATCATCCCGGAAAGTTCTGCAAGCCGACGCAAACTCAATTCGCCCCATTGCCCACGGATACCGGGGGTACGCAATGCCGAGGCCAAGCGCCCGGTTTCATCGCGTAAGGCGGTTTGATCGTGCATCATGCCACGAATCTGTTGACTGAGAACCCCGAAACTCGCGTGCCTGTCTTTTTCAATCTGCTGAATTTGTGCCTCGGTTTTTGCCAATGCATCCCGAATCGGGTCAACCAAATGCTGAATCGACAACTGGCGTTGTTCCAAATCGGTGCGCGATTCCACCTGAAACCGTCCCAGCGTTTCGTGCGCCAATTGCAAAAACTGGGTATTATTGTCGCGCAACGCCCGCTGCGACAAGGAAGCAAAGGTATGATGCAAGCGATCTTGCGCATCATCCAACATCCGCAAGCGTTCCTCATTGATTTGCTCTTCGGTTTGCCGCAAAAGTTGTAGGCGTTCCAATTCACGCTGCGCCTGCCGCAACGGTGCGCTGTAAATAAAATGGGCAAGCAATGCCCCTAACGCAAACATAATGAGCGCTGTGACCACCACAATATTGTCATCAATGAATGCGCCCAATTGAAACGGAGCACTCTCCATCAAGTTAACCACGCCAGCAATTCAGAAGGGTGCATAAGGCTGCCATCCGCAGGCCAAGCATGATGCTCATTATTCGCATTCAAATATCCCCACTCTGCAATTAAGGTTTGCATACCGGCATTACGCCCCGCCACGATGTCCCGTTCCGCATCACCCACATACAGGCATTGTGCGGGAGGAATACCGCAACGTTGCGCCGCCAACAACAAGGGTTCGGGGTGCGGCTTAGCCACCGGCAAGGTATCGCCGCCAATGATGCAAGCGGGACGCGTGTGCAAATCTAACGCCACCAATAACGGAAATGTCAGGTATTCAGGCTTATTGGTGACAATTCCCCATGGCGTTCCATCTGCTTCCAAGGTTTCCAACACGGTGGGTATCGCATCAAACAAACGTGAATGGCGGCTGATATTCGCTTGATAATAATCGAGAAAAATCGCACGACGACGTTGCAAATCGTCAGTACTTTGTTCCGTTCCAAACGCCAGCTCCAACATGCCAATACTGCCGTGAGAAACCGTGTGACGCGCTTGCGCTAAGGTAAAAGGTTCACGCCCTTCTGCAACCAAAACGGCATTCAAAGCAGCCAGCAAATCGGGGGCAGTATCCAGCAACGTACCATCCAGATCAAACAGTACACATTTTATGGGAAAAAAAGAACTTGTCGGCATGAGATGCATCCATACAATCAGCAGTTACGTAAAACAAGATCAGCAAGACATTATTTTTAAGAGATGTTTATGCTACACCTGAAACAGGGTAGTGATTATCGCACTATTGGCGCATGGGGCGCTATTTTCCACGGCTGTTTCAGCGAGTGAGGTGGAAAGCGGCAAGACCCAAGGGGTTGGATGTCTTAATGAATGGATGTGGCTGGACTCCATAGCATAGGATTCCAGCCACTCACCACTCAACTGACTGATACTGTCATTTAACGCAGAATACCGTCTTTGTCGATGAACTGCTGGGTGCTGTATTCTTCTACGGGCAACTTCACCACATTCCGCCCTGCGGCTGTTTCGCGGGTCACGTAATCCGCGAACGATTGCGCGTAATCCAGATACGTATTCAGCTTTTTATCGGCTGCCAAGTTTTTAAATGTGGTATAGCCATCACCACCCGTTGCAAGGAAGCTATTGGTCACGACCTTGTAGGTTTTCGCCGGGTCAATCGCCACCCACGCCCCCGTCACACGCGGATTCACTTGTACATTCGTGACCCGCGCGCCCTTAGCTTTAGACAAGTCAGCATCCCAACGTAAACCGGCTGCATACGGGTATGAACCTGTCGAACCTTGCGGATTCAGCGCGAAATCAATGCCGTCTTCCAACGAGTCAATAATCTCTTTTCCGGTCATATCCATCTCGGTTAGAGTATTCGCAAACGGCAGCAAGGTGTAAGCCGTGCCAAGGGTAATGTCGCCTGCGGGGACATCAATACGCACACCACCACCATTCTGCAAACAAATGTCAGATGTCAGGCTCATTTCCAAAAAGGCTTTGGAAACAATATTGGCAATGTCACTGCCATGCGATTGGGTAGCAACGGTACAGCCTGCGGTCTTGCTTAAACCTTGGTTAGGAATACGTTCGTGACACAGCGTTTCAGCGGCTACCCCGATCTTGGTTTGCTTTAACACATCGACTTGTTTGGAATAACTATCGAGGTTGGCTTGAGCAGTTGCATCCGAAGTAACAATAGACAGTTCCGGTGCATCAGCTACCGCTTTTAATGCTGCTTCGCGCTCTGCACCCGTCAGTTCCACTTTATTCACTTGGAAAGTGTCACTTAACAACAGGTGTGGTGTACCTGAACACGCGCTTACTTCACCACTGGCGTTAAACTCAATGCTCAACTCGCCCACGATGTCGCTGTATTGCGAGGCTTGGGCAATGCACACCTGCTTGCCGTTCGCATCAGTGGTTTTGGTCGGGTAAGCACCTGCTGGTGTCAGACCGAAGGCTTTGAAACCATCCCCAAGCAAAGTATGCGAATCGCCGCCCACAATCACGTCAACGCCTTTGAGCTGCTTGGCGATGGTTTGGTCATTACCGTAACCTTGATGCGTCAGCAAAATAATTTTGTTAACGCCTTTGCCCGCCAATTCGTCGATGTATTTTTGTGCGGTAGTCGCTTCATTTGCAAACGTGGTGGTTTCATCCGGGCTGGAAGAGTTTTTGGTTTTGCCTGCAATGGTGAGGCCGATAATGCCAAATTTCTGCCCGTTGATTTCTTTGATGGTGTAAGGCTTGATGTAATCGGTGGCAGAATTCAACGTCAGTGGTGAAGTACCAACTTTAGGCTGCACATTCGCAGACAACACCTCGGTTTTACACGCTGCACTGCTGTTGAGGAAATCGAGGAAGTTTTTCAATCCAGCATCCCCAGCATCAAATTCGTGATTCCCTAAAGTGAATGCATCAAAACAAACCTGATTCATCTGCTCAGCATCTGCCTTGCCCTTAAACAGGGTGTAATACAAATCGCCAGTAATCGCATCACCCGCGTGCAGTTTCAATACATTGCCGCCGCTGGCTGCCAATTCGTTGATTTTATTTACCACACGTGGGAAACCACCGGTCTTGACCGCTGTGGCTTTACCCGCCAGCGTCAGGGTGGCACTGTTAGGCTGCAAGTGTGAGTGGTGGTCGTTGATGTGCAAAATGCGCAGACTAGTTGCTGGAACATCTGTGCTAATAGCAACTGTCTCATTATTATTACAGCCGCTCACCAGACCTAACACAGAAATACACGTGCTTACGAGAAAAGAATACTTTAGTTTCATCAGAGACTCCAGATTATTACTTGGTCGTCTCCGTATACCGGATTTTGATGACAACTTGATGATGCAGGCTTATAAATAACTCTTATGCCTCAAATACGTACAATCCCGTTTTCACCCGCTACACCGTTAGTCACATAGCCATCCGCTTCCCAGTCATTTTCCCAATAGCTACCATCATACAAATAACGAAACTGGTATTCCGATTTCCCAGTATCCAGTTCCAGCACGGTGGTGAATTCACCGTTTTTCAGAGCGGTCATGGGGGTTGCCTGTACATTCCAGTCATTAAAATCCCCCACCAACGCAATTTCACGGGCAGACTTTGCGGCGTGTTTACTAATGCGGAACGTGACTTTGCAGGCAGGACGGGTTTTCAAGTATTGCTTTTTCAACATAATTTAATCTCTTTGCTCAAGAAAGCGTGAACATAAAACCTCTCGACTTTCTCTCGTTTTCAAAACTACCAATGGGCATTCTCTCACAAAAATGTTAAGCAATTTTTATGCCAACTGATTGCTACCCCAACCGCTCCATCACCAGTGCCATATTGTCCAACGCATACCACGGCTTGACTTCAAACACTTTGCGGCTAGTCGGGAAGTAATCACGCAATTCTGCGATGGCCTCAAAGTAATCCCACTTCAAGGTGTAACTGTCGGCACGGTTCATGCCTGACACCTCAGTTTCTATGAAGGAAAGGTGCTGATCCGCCAACCCGTTATTCGCGTGCAGGTGAAAGTGAATGTGGAAACCTTTGTCGCTGAGTTCGCGCAACCACAACACCCACTGTGGCAGTTTTTCCTGTGACCAGATTTTGGCGTGTCCGATGTCGAAGCAGTGGTGGATATGCAGCAATTCCAGCCGCTCGACCAATTCAAAAAACCAGCGGTAAAATTCCAGATTATGGTAGGTGTTTTCAATGTAAATGGGGTGCTGGTATTCGGCGCATACCGCTTCCAAAACCTGTAATTGGCGTGTTAAATGCTCTGCCAACGCTTTGCGATGTGCCGGACGCTGGCTGGTTGGCGTATTGTGCAGGTGCGTAATCGAATAACTGGAGCCGATTTCCTGCGCCAAGGTAAGCTGCTGGTGCAATTGCTCTTCCACACCCGCAATCGTGAATAAGCTGAGGCGTTGATGATCCAGATGCGTATTGACCGGGATGCGCTTTGGCGCTTGCTGCAAGCTGCTGCGAATAAAATCCCACGCCGCTTGATTACCAAAATACAAGCCAACTTCCAGTGGGCGTCGCTGAGTAAGCGCAGCATTGACAACCGGCTCGATTTCTTCACGGTTTTTCTCGACGACTTTATAGCCAAAGGTTTGCACAGCAATACTCCTGTTTAAAGGTCAGCGCGAATGTTACCGGTTTTGTGTTGCAGTGGTGTGAATCCGCCAAACTGTCACATTTTTGTCAAGGCTTAATCATCCTCTGTACACAAGGCTCTGCTAGGCTGAACGTGCTAACCCGTTTGCCAAGGAGGCTTACTATGCACACTGAACTGATGCGTTTTCATTTGAGTACCACGCTACTCGCTCTCATTACCGCCACGCCATTCGCTCACGCCACTGACCTCAACCCTGCTGACAATATTCAAGTCGGCCCGCGCCCTTATTATCTGGTTGAGGACATGGATGCCGGTCAACTGAAAGATGAATTGCAACATTGCGGCAATCAACCCTTCCGCAAAACCGATTTTTCCATCGGTCATCGCGGCGCAGCGCTGCAATTTCCTGAACACACCAAAGAATCTTACGAAGCGGCTGCCCGCATGGGTGCTGGCATTATCGAATGCGACGTCTATACGCATCAACTTTAAGCCCTCCATTCCCTAACTTGCTGTAATCTCATCCAATTATTAGGTTTTTTCCTCCGTTTGTTTTGTCGGCAAGCGGTTGAAGAAGCGAAGAGTTTTGCCAGTTGCTTGAGGCATTTTATCAAGCTGCGTCGCTCAGCGATGCAGGCGGCAAGATGGGAAGCCTGTTCCTGAATGGCTTGAACACCTTTGGTGAGGCTGCGCTGGGGTATTTCCCACAATCCGGTGAGCATGATCCAGTGTTGGATGAGGATAATCAGTAATTTGACGTAGATTTCACACAAAATTCGCCATACGTTGGCACTTCTGGAAACCG
>NZ_FNQP01000045.1 GCF_900107695.1 Thiothrix caldifontis
CCGCTTGCCGACAAAACAAACGGAGGAAAAAACCTAATAATTGGATGAGATTACAGCAAGTTAGGGAATGGAGGGCTTAAAGTTGATGCGTATAGCCACCATTTACCGTCGCCCTACATACCACGCCCGCTCAACGGATCGAAGTCGTTGTGTGGCGTGACCACTGCCAAGCCTACGATGAAGGTGATGCTGCTTCACAATGGCTCACCCACATATTGGGAAAATGGCAAGGTGGTGACTTGCGGTTGGTACGCTTTGCTGATGATTTTACCCGCCCCGTTGACCCGAATTACATGAATGGTGACAGTGCTGACACCGCTTTTTCCGACGGATACCCCTTCCTGATTGTCTCGGAAGCCTCGCTGCAAGCCCTGAATGCGCAACTGGTGGTGAATGGCGCAAACCCCGTTCCCATGACTCGCTTTCGCCCCAATATTGTTATCAGTGGCATTGAAGCGTTTGGCGAAGACCGCTGCACAACCCTAACGGCTGCGATGCAAGTTTACCGTTTTACGATCCGCAAGCCTTGCCAGCGCTGCAAAATTACCACGATTGACCCACAAACCGGCATGATTGCTGACCCGAAAGAGCCATTGAAAACGCTGGTTGCTATGAATCCTTACCTGCATTTAAGCGGTGCTTATTTCGGGCAAAATGCCACGCTCAGCTTTGGTGAGAAACAGCTCATCACAGTTGGAGATAGGCTGAGCCGTTAACCGTCCCGTTAAGGTATTGATCGGCATTTTTTACAAAGAACCCCGTTCACAGCCCGCCGGACATCATCAGTAAGCCAAAAAACGGTGCTAGTACAATCCCACCCAGCACAGCGGTCACACCATCCGCTGTCAATGTCAGCGGAGTCAGGGCAATTTTTGCGGCAGTATCCGCGATGCCATCCGGCGCAGCCACGGTCAGTTCATACGGCTGGCGGAAAAACGCGGTTTGCGGCACTTTCACGCTGCCTGCCAGATAGCGCGTTCCTTGAATATTGGCACGGTATGCCACGGTATTCCCCTGTTGGCTGAAACCGCGTTGGGTCAAAAATTGGTGTTCTTCCACTGTGAGTTTTCCCACATCGGCTTGTAAGGTGTAACTACCGCTCACGCTTTGCCCTGCATTCACGGTGAATTTATCGAAGGTCGGGGTAAGTTTGGCGCGTCCGTTCCATTGCAATACCGATTTCAATGGCTCATTCAGCGGAAAAATGAAATGGTGTTGCTCACCTGCGACGACCAACGTGGCTTTATCGGGCGTGATCAGGAAGCTGTTGATTTTTTCAGTGCTGACATTTTTGCTGGAATGTAAAGCATTTGTGGCACAACCAAATGAAGTAATACTCAACAGTGTAATGAGTATGTAGCGAAGTAAGTGGTACATGACCTTCCTCCTGATATTGTTAACAGTGGGAAGATCATGCACCAAACTTGACGAACTGAATAGCTTAGGGTAGGGAAGTTGCAGATAACGCGACGTTAGGGTGTACTATTCAACACCCGCTCCACCAACATGTCCCTTGACTCTCTTGGAACTTCATCGCCGCATCGTATTTGGGCGCACTGCTACGCGGTTGATTCAGGCTTTCTTTAATGCCAAAACTGCCGTACTGGCTGAACGTGTGCGGCACACTAAACAGCATAAACGTCTGCCCACCGGCGGCTTTCCACGCTTCCAATAGGCGTTGGTAACGTTCGCCCATGCGCGGGTCACGGTTGGCAGCATGGAGCAAGTCGATCATTTTTTGTCGGCGGTCAGCGGCAATTTCACCGCCAATGGTTAGGTGTTGCCCACCTTCGTAAGCGTACAAGGCTTTGCCATACTTTTGTGCGACGGCTGCTTGCTTGGTAAACTGGTTTTTAAGACCTTCCAGCCCAAACGGGTCACTGGGGTTATCAATTGCGGCAAAAATAGCATCGACAGACGTGGCATTCACCAACGGTTGGGGGATTTTGTTGCCGTCATTGCAAGCAGGCAGTTTGGGGTCGTCATTGCGCCAGCAGGCGTAGAAATAGCCACCTGTGGCAATGGCGTCAACGTATTGCCGGGTGTCACTGTAGGCGAGCATTCGTTCGGTACGGTTGGCGTCATTCTGGTATGTCCCCAATAGGCGGATCAGACGTTGCGTGCCGCCAAATTCATCTTCCCAAATCTGAAAGACTTTGCTGGCTTGTTTTGCGTAGAAATTAGCACCGCGCCAGGCATCGGTAGGGCTACCCAGTTCTTCGCCTTTTTTGAGCACGTAACGATACGCCCAGAAAATACCATTCCAGGTTTCATTGCTGTACTCGACATGGGCTTTTAAACCCGGTTTGAGGTGTGCTTCAACGTAGCGGGCAAATTCCCTGATGTAGGTTTCAGAAGCATTATGAGGGATGTTAAACCACGGGTGCGCGTTTAACTGGTTTGCCAGTTCGACTTGTACTTCAATAGGCACACCACGCCCGTAACGTTCCAGACGCGCGATATTGCCGGATGCGCCCCATACCGCATCCGCGAGTTTGCTACGCTGATCCCAGCGGAATTCTTGCACCAAACAGGTTTGGTCAAAGATCAGATTGCCATCGGCATCGCGGATGAAACTGTTGGTTTTGCCGGGTTCGGTTTGCGCACAGGTGAGGTAGCTTGGGCTGGCTTCCATCAGATTCATCATGCGCACCACGCGGAAGTCTTTGAGGAAGTTTAAGTAGCTGGGGTTGAAGACAATGGCATTACGGTCAGTGCGCAAAGTGTCTTCAAAGCTGCGGTACTGACCTGCTGGGCAATTAGCCGCGCTGTCTACTCGCGTGAACGGTTTGCCTTCGCAAATACCACCGGGCATGACAATGCGGATATTTTTGACAGTGCCACTGACAATTTTTACACCGATACGGTTATTGGTGGGGACACTATCCAGTTTGACGGGTAGGGTAATGTCGATTTCATCACGCCCCGGTGTGTTGCTCACCATTTTGGCGTAGCCAGAATATTCCAGCTTGCCATTGCCTTCGTACAACACGGTGTAACGTCCATTGGGAACTTGACCTTGCACGGCACTATCCAGCAGGAAGGTGCGGATAATGCAAGTAGTGCTGGGTGGTGTAGTCGCCCAGCCGTTTTCATCATAAACCACGTCTTTACAGGAATATTCACGCAAAGGACGGGCAACCCGAAAAATGTCGGCAAAAGGTATGGGGGACGAAATGCTGTTTTGTTCAGCTTGTGGTGCTTCGCTATTAATGCCCAGCGACGGTTGGAACAGGGCTGCCGGTGTTTGCCCATAGACGCTGAGTTGTTGAGCTAACACGTTTTCAAATTGATCAGGCGAAACGTTCCACGCTAAGTTCAGGCTGTTGGCGTTTGCGCCCAGTTGAATACCATTGCTGGGGTTACGGTCGCTGTCGAGGCTGAGGAAAAAACGTTCCAGATTTTTACGCACATGGTAGGTGCAGGCACTAAGGTCTGCATTGCCACTGCACAGTGCCGCTGCCATATCGTGTTGCGTTAAGCTGGTTTTGCCGATTACTGACAGTTGCGTGTTGCTGCCTAAGTGAAGCAGTAGGTTGCTAGAGGGAGCGGTGAAACTGCCATCTGCACCACTCACATTGCCAGCACTGAGGTATTGCAAACCACTGATGGGCGTTTCGGCATTGCTGCGGGTCGGGTCAAGCAGTAACAAACGCCCGTTATTACTGGAAGACGGGGGAGGGTTACTGGTTTCACCCCCGCCACCGCAACTGTTCAGTAACAGCGATAACGCTGCCACCATTATTATTTTAGTCTGCATATTGTTGTAGCCCTTATATTCATTAGACGACTAAAAGCCGAAGATGCCGTTGGCGTTAACGGTGCGAGTCGGGCAATTACCCCGGAACATTTCCCATTCATCACAACGTTTACCACTGGGTAATACACAATCCGCACGTTCGCCTTCTGGGGTTTGGCGAATATCTAGTTTGCCGTGGTTCTGAAGGCAATTGAGCGATGCGGGGCTGGCTGCACGTACTGCATGAGGTGCAGCGTTTAGAGGAGGAGGCGTACTGCCACAAGCACTGAGTGTTGTTACCACGATGCTAATGAAAAAGCCTAATCTCAAACTCATGATAGTTCCTTTGTTACGTTAACTGGCGCAACGGATGCATAGCGTTGCATAAGGCAGTGCATCCAATCTCGCCGCACTGATCGGCTCACCACACTTGGCACACATGCCGTATTCACCACTGTCAATGCGTTTTAGAGCACTGCGCACTTGCTTCAGTTCCAGTTGGGTTTCTTCTTTTAAATTACGCAGCACATCTTCATTTTCACGTTCGGTGATTTGTTCAGCAGAATCGGCACTGTGTTCGCTGCTAAGGTCATGGCTGACGTTATCAATGCGTGAGACAAGCACTTTTTCCAGTTCTTTTAGATGCTTATGCTTTTCTTCATACATGTTTTCTGTTCTCATTAAGGCTTAAAGGAATGATGATAACGCATTGTCGGGTTTCCGGCATGATGTAGTACAAAAGAGGGATTAATAAATGCGCAAGCTGGTAGTATTAACAAGTGTATTCATGTTGGCAAGTTGTTCAGGCGGGCATGGGCTGGATTCTCCCATCAAAACCTGTAAAGCCGTTACTAGTGTGTTAGCGGGTGATAAAAGTGTGGTTTGGCATGGCGAAAAACAAACCGAACAAACCGGTGTACAACTGCAAGTGACGCTGGACTTTGCGTTAGTGGGGCAGGCAGACGGCGAGATTTCCCAGGCAGTGTGTATCTATGGCCTCAGCAGCCCTGATATGGATTACCGCAATGCCATGGGGGAATATGCCAATACGCCCACCGCGATGATGATTAATGGCATATCAATTCCTGACAGTGATTTGGTGCAAGCCGTCAATCGTGCCACGGCAGATACCGCTCAGGGTATTGGTCAGGAAGCACTGGATAAAATCAACGGGAAATCAGGATACTAGCCTTTAAGCCGGGGTGATTATCCTGCAATTGCACGCTTGCACCATGCAATTCAGCTACTGCTTTCACCAGACTTAACCCCAGCCCGTTACCGGGGGTGCTGCGGGCATTATCGAGACGGGTAAAGCGTTTGAAGACTTGTTCACGCTGTGTTTCGGGAATGCCCGGCCCATTATCCGCCACGCTAATGCATATCTGCTTGGGCTGCTGCGTGGCTTCCAAGCGGATAGCCCCGCTTGGGGGGGTATATTTCACGGCATTGTCCAGTAAGTTGGTAATGGCTTGAGCGATTAATTGGCGGTTGCCATGCAGATGCAAACCCGCCTCCGCTTGATAGGTTAGGGTGAGATTTTGTTCTTCAGCAACCGCCGTATACAGGTCAGCTAATTCTTCAATCAACAGGGTTAAGTCGATGTCTGCCCAATCCTGACGTTGCCTGCTGGATTCTATTTGCGCAATGCTGAGCAGGGCGTTGAAGGTTTTGATGAGTTCATCGACTTCTACAATCGTGTCTTGGATCAGTTGTGGGTAATCGGTGTGTGCAGTGGGGTGATACTGGCTGGTTTCCAGACGATTGCGTAAGCGATTAAGTGGGTTGCGCAGGTCGTGGGCTAGGTTATCGGTCACGTCGCGCATACTTTGCATCAGGTGTTCGATACGTGCCAGCATGGTATTGAGTACCCGGCTGAGGCTATCAAATTCGTCGTTGCGCCCTGTAACGGGCATTCGGCGAGCTAAGTCGCCGCTCATAATGTCATTGGCAGTACGCCCCACCGCATTGATACGCCGTTGCACGTTATGCCCCATGAAAATCCCCCCCGCTAAGGCTAACGCGACAATAATGCCAATGGCTCCCAGCACGGTTTGGAATAAGCGATCTTGCAGGGTGTGCTGTTCTTTTAGGTCTGTGACGACTAACAATTGATAGCCACCGGGCAAAATGGTGAGCATCATGCGGGCGGGTTCAGTATGGTCTTTTTTTCCGGTAATAATGCTGAGCGGTAAACTGGCAACAATTTGTTTGGGGTTTTGCGTGAAGCTGTCAAACTGAAGGTCACGGGTCAAATCTTGCTGACTGCGGTGAATCAGGCGCGAAATCAGAAAGCGCGAGCCGTTTTCACTGTTACGCATACTAATAGCGCCGGTTAAGCCTTCGACCGCAAGACTGCGGTAAAGGTTAAGCAGGGCATCGGTTTCCAGTTGTAAGCGGGCATCGGTTTGCTGTTCCATTTGCCCTTTCGCCATCCAGTAAATAAAACCCAATGCACCTGCCGCTACGGTACTAAAAAGTAGCGCATACACCAGTGAGAGCCGAAAAACAGAGGTATTAAGCAGTTTGCGGGTCATGCAATAAATACCCAGCGCCTCGGATAGTGTGCAGCAATGGCGGGTCAAAATCTTTGTCAATCTTGCCACGCAAACGGCTAATGTGCACGTCGATCACGTTAGTTTGCGGGTCGAAATGGTAATCCCACACCTTCTCCAGCAACATGGTGCGGGTGACAACTTGTCCTGCGTGGCGCATTAAGTATTCGAGCAAGTTGAATTCGCGAGGTTGCAGGGGAATGACCGTCCCACTGCGGGTTACGCGGCGTTTCAGCAAATCCATTTCCAAATCACGCACTTTGAGGATTGTATAGTCTTGCGCGGGTTGGGTGCGGCGTAACAGGGCTTGCAAACGCGCCAGTAATTCACTGAAAGCGTAGGGTTTGACCAGATAATCGTCCCCACCGGCACGTAAGCCTTCCACCCGATTATCCACATCGCCCAAGGCGCTAAGAATCAGCACCGGTGTTTGCATCCCCTGAGCGCGTAACGTTTGGATTAAGGATAAGCCATCGCGTTTGGGCAACATACGGTCGACAATCAACACATCGTAATGGCCTTGCAGGGCAAGGTGCAAACCATCCTCGCCATCAGCAGCATGGTCAACAATATAGCCACTTTCCATCAAGCCTTTCTGGATGAAACTGGCGGTTTGGCGGTCATCTTCAACGATTAGGATATTCATGGCGTAAAGCATAAAACACTTCGAGAGGTTTGTGTGGTGAACATCTTGTAATGTTCATCGCAATAACAGTGGGGTGTGTTAGAATCCGCGCCGTTTTTTAAACAAATAGTGGGCAAGGTATTGCAGATGAAAAGGTTATTTCCTTTAGTACTCTTAGTGAGCCTAGTAGGTTTCACGGGATGTGCTGATAAAAGCGCTGGTATAAACACAACCGCAACCGCAGCAACGACACAAGGCGGTTACACCAATGTTTCTAACACAGAACTCAAAGACTTGTTGGCTAAAAAAGTAACGTTGATTGACATCCGCTTACCTGAAGAATGGCAGGAGACAGGCATAGTAGCGGGCAGCAAACCTTTGACGTTGTTTGAGGCTAATGGGCAAGTATCGAAACAATTTGCCCAAACGATTCAGCAAATCGCACCACCGGATCAGCCTGTTGCATTGATTTGCCGCACCGGCAACCGTACTCAAGCAGGTGCTGAAATGTTAGCAGCCGCTGGCTACAAGCAAGTCTATAACGTTACCAAAGGCATCAAGGGATGGATTGGTGACGGCAATCCAGTGACTCCGTTGAAGTAATGCATAGATTTCCCCTCTACGTCTATACGGTAGAGGGGAATATTTCTCATGCTGCGGTTTGCATGTCTAATTCCGCTATTTCTAGTGCTACGCTAATTGCATCTTCCACCCGTTCCAGCCACACAAAATTAAGTTGTTTGCGGGCATTTTCCGGCACATCTTCCAGATCTTTGCGGTTACGCGCAGGTAACATCACGGTATGAATCCCTGCTCGTAAGGCAGCAAGGCATTTTTCCTTTACCCCGCCAATCGGTAACACCAAACCACGTAAGCTGATTTCACCCGTCATGGCTACATCACTGCGTACCTTGCGCTCACTCAGCAAGGACACCAGCGAGGTGAAAATCGACACCCCAGCACTAGGGCCATCTTTGGGGATTGCACCTGCTGGAACGTGCAGGTGAATGTCGTGTTTCTCAAATACTTGCGGGTCAACGCCGAAACGCCTTGCCTGTGATTTAATCAGGCTGAGCGCAGCTTGTGCACTTTCCTTCATCACATCACCCAATTGTCCGGTAATGATCAGCTTGCCATTGCCCGGCATTTTGGTAGTTTCGATGAATAGAATATCGCCGCCCACAGGTGTCCATGCTAATCCTGTGGCAACGCCAGGGACGCTGGTACGCATAGCTACCTCGCTCTCAAAACGTTGCGCCCCAAGAATATCGGGCAATTCTGCGGGGGTAATCGCCACGCGCTCGGTCTTGCTTTCGGCAATCTGAATCGCCGCATTGCGCATGACGGCGGCAAGTTCACGTTCCAGATTGCGACAACCCGCTTCACGGGTGTAGTCGGCAACAATGGAGTGTAAAGCTGCTTCATTGACATGCACTTGCTCCGGTTTTAAACCGTGCGCCTCAAGCTGACGGGATAACAAATAACGTTTTGCGATTTCCACTTTTTCGTCTTCGGTGTAGCCGGGTAGGCTGATCACTTCCATGCGGTCACGTAATGGTCCCGGAATAGCGTCCAGCACGTTGGCAGTAGCAATAAATACCACTTTGCTCAAGTCAAACGGCAACGCTAAATAGTTGTCACGGAAGGTTTCGTTTTGTGCGGGGTCAAGCACTTCGAGCAATGCCGCTGCGGGGTCACCGTGATAACCGCCGCCGCCGAGCTTGTCGATTTCATCGAGCATGAACACGGGGTTACGGTGTTTGGCTTTACGCAATTCCTGAATCACATTGCCGGGAAGTGCACCCATGTAAGTGCGTCGATGTCCCCGAATTTCGGCTTCGTCATGTACCCCGCCAAGGCTGGTGCGGACAAAGGGTAAGCCTAGGGAGCGTGCAATGCTTTTGCCTAAGGAGGTTTTGCCAACACCGGGAGGCCCTACAAAACACAGAATCGGGCTGCGGCCTTGCGGGTTGAGTTTACGTACCGCGAGGTATTCGAGGATACGTTTTTTGATTTTCTCTAAGCCGTAATGGTCTTCGTCGAGTACTTCACGGGCTTTGGCAATGTCGATGTTTTCGGTGGCGAGCACGTTCCAAGGCAGGTTAGTGAGCCAGTCGAGGTAGGTACGAATCATTGAATATTCACCGGAAGCTTCTGGCATTTTTTGCAGACGCTTGAGTTCCTTACGCGCTTGTTCAGCGGCTTCATCAGACATATTCGCGTCGGCAATAGCCTGTTTCAGTTCGTCAATTTCGGCTTGGTTGCTGTCGTCATCGTCTTCGCCCAACTCCTTTTTGATGGCTTTGAGGCGTTCGCGCAGCATGAATTCACGCTGGCGAGCATCCATCGACTGTTGGGTTTGCTGGTCGATTTCGCGGGTAAGTTTCAGCACTTCGAGCTGGTGACGCACATGCTCGGCAACTTTGTCGAGGCGTTCACGCAAGGCGGTGGTTTCGAGAATCGCTTGCTTTTCCTGCGGACTAATGTCGAGGAAATTGCTGATTAAGTCTGCCAAGGCACCTGCGTATTCGATGCTTTGGATAGCACTCACGACTTCAGGCGGTGCTTGCGGCAACAATTGTACTGTTTCGATGGCTTTTTCTTGCAAATGGCGCATCCGGGCTTTGATGTCAGCGTCATCGGTTTCGACTTCGGGAATAATCTCGACGTTTGCTTCTAGATACGGCTGATCTTGCACGTAATTCACGATGCGGAAGCGTTCTTCGCCTTGCACGACCAAATGGTGTGTGCCACTGGAAGTGGTGACATACCGCAAGATGTTGGCAATCGTGCCCATGCTGTGCAAATGATGGCCTTCAGGAGTGTTGGTTTCGGCTTGTTTTTGCAACACTAAACCGATTTTACGCCCACTTTTCACGGCTTCTTGGGCAGCAGCGAGTGACTGTTCGCGCCCGATGGTGATGGGAATCGCCATGCCGGGGAACAGTACCACGTCACGCATGGGGATTAGGATAAGAGATTCGTTCATTCTGTTACCTCGGTTGGGATTAACCCAGTAAATATATCAAGTATCATTATTGTATAAGATTGTGATGACTTGCGTTATTTCAAGAGGAGGTGTTCAGCGTGTTGACCAAACGTGGGTGGATTCTGCGGAGACTCTATACGCATCAACTTTAAGCCCTCCATTCCCTAACTTGCTGTAATCTCATCCAATTATTAGGTTTTTTCCTCCGTTTGTTTTGTCGGCAAGCGGTTGAAGAAGCGAAGAGTTTTGCCAGTTGCTTGAGGCATTTTATCAAGCTGCGTCGCTCAGCGATGCAGGCGGCAAGATGGGAAGCCTGTTCCTGAATGGCTTGAACACCTTTGGTGAGGCTGCGCTGGGGTATTTCCCACAATCCGGTGAGCATGATCCAGTGTTGGATGAGGATAATCAGTAATTTGACGTAGATTTCACACAAAATTCGCCATACGTTGGCACTTCTGGAAACCG
>NZ_FNQP01000060.1 GCF_900107695.1 Thiothrix caldifontis
ACCTGCGGTATGCCCGCAGGGTGATGTAACCCGCTGACAACGGGGAGTGAGGCGAGGTCATTACGCCAAGATGCTCCTCAAGGCTAAGCACGGGAGGCTGAAGAACATGAACCCATTCATCCGCCACTGAGGGTTGGAATGTCACCACGGCTTACATGACCTGACAAGCCGTGCAGGAAGAGGATACGGGGACAAGTTGGTACCGTATCCCGAAGGGGCAGCGATAGGTACGCAACTGTTCCGGGTCTGCAAATGCCATCACAGACCGGCTTGCGGCTTCCTGCCAACTTGCAGCAAGCAAGGGCAAAGTGTGCGATGGGCAGCCTCACCCGTGTGCTGGAGTCCAGACAGGTGAACCGGGGAAGGCCAATACCGGATGCCAAAAGGGGGCATGACCCCGATGCCGGGTTGGCTGGCGGAGCCTCCGTAGTAGTCCGCGATGGGGAAAGCCCATTACACGGCGAAGGGGGGCAGTTCAAACAGGTTTGCCACGCAAACTACCTGACTTTAGTGAGGTGAAGACCTTTGATAATCAGTGAACTGCAACGCAAACTGGCAACATGGACAACAGCCGACCCCGCCCGGCGGGTGGACAGGCTGTTGCGCCTGATGGCGCATCCCGTGTGGCTGGAAGAAGCGGCGCGTATTACCCTGTCTTCCCGTGGCGCACACACGCCGGGGGTGGATGGGGTGGACAAAACGCACTTCCAGCAACGGTTGCCACAACACCTGCAACAACTCCGTCAGGAACTGCTGTCAGGTGAATACCAGCCAAGCCCTGCCCGCCGGGTCTACATCCCCAAGGCAAACGGCAAGCTACGCCCACTGGGCATCCCCACCTTGCGTGACCGCATCGTGCAACGTGCGATGCTGATGGTCATGGAGCCGATCTGGGAAAGTGATTTTCATCCACTCTCTTACGGGTTCCGGCCAGAACGCAGCGTACACCACGCCATCCGTACCGTGAAACTGCAATTGATGGACAATACGGAAACACGTGGACGTTGGGTCATCGAAGGGGATTTGTCCAGTTACTTCGATACGGTGCATCACCGCTTGCTGATGAAAGCGGTGCGCAAGCGGATCAGTGACCAACGGTTCCTGTCCCTGCTATGGCGCACCATCAAGGCAGGCCATGTGGATGCCGGGCTGTTCCGGGCTGCCAGCGAAGGCGTGCCGCAAGGCGGTGTTATCTCCCCGCTGCTGGCGAACATCATGCTGCATGAGTTCGACCAGTATCTGGAGCAACACTACCTCGGCAAGAAGGCACGCAAAGACCGCTGGTACTGGAACAGCAGTATCCAGAAAGGGCGCAGCACGGCTATCCGGGAAGGCTGGGAATGGAAACCGGCATTGGCCTACTGCCGTTATGCCGATGACT
>NZ_FNQP01000039.1 GCF_900107695.1 Thiothrix caldifontis
AGTGTGGGGTCTCCCCATGTGAGAGTAGGTCAACGCCAAGCATCAATCCTAAAAGCCCCGTTAACGGTTTCCGTTCCGGGGCTTTTTTTATGCCTGTGTATTTGTGAAAATACAACACCATAAAAAATGCCCGCATCAGCGGGCAAAGTTTGTAAGCCATTTAGATACTCGTTTCAATGTTTGTTGAAACTGTTCATGTTGAACGGGTTTGGTCAAATATGTGGATGCACCAGCAATAACCCCCTGAACTTCATCCAGTGGTGAGGTTTTGCCACTTAGCATGATGATTGGGGTTTTTTTCATGGCTTTGCTAGAGCGCATTTTGCGGCAGACTTCGTAGCCATCAATACCGGGCATAATGACATCCAAGAATACCAAGTCATATTGCTTATGTGCTGACTTTTCCAAAGCTTCTTCACCGGTTTCAGCAAATTCTGCTGAAATATTGGCGTGACGTAGCTCTATTTCTAATTGTTTACGAATGGCTGCACTATCATCAACGACGAGTGCGGTATAACGGTAAGTTTCTGCTGATTCAGTCCCATTTTCTGGCACAACCGCTGGAACAGGTATTTCCTGTACGACTATTCCTAGTTCTGTTGTTGTGCTAAGTTTGGAAGATGATTCTGTGGTGATGTCTGGATTCTCTGCTGTAATGACAAGGCGTGATTTGAGTAATTGTGCGGCATCGTCAATAGCCCGCATAACACGGGTCACTAACAGTGGGCGTTGCAATAAAATGTCATATGGCAGATCGGAGTCACCAATACGGATATGTACGGCGGTATTATTAGGTAGTTCGGCTTCATTCAGTGTGATTATAATTTCAGAACATGTGACATCGGATTGCAAGCTGTAGTGTTTGCCTTGTGATGCGCCGAACGCAATAACACGTTGAATGACGGCATGATCTTTTTCGGGAAGCTCGAATAAACAAATGCCAATTGTTTCTTTTGTTGTGATAAGCATAGGGTTTCTCTCTTTATCAGGCTGCAAGTTGCGTTTGCAGCCAGCGCTGTAATTGTTTGTTGAGGGTGTCGTAGTCCACCGGTTTAGTGAGGTAAGCGTCGACTCCCGCTTGTTGCGCCATCTTGCGGTGCTTTTGTGTGCCTCGCGAGGTGATCATAACAATTGGCAAGTGGCGTTTTTCTGGCCAGATACGGATGGCTTGCGTCATTTCTAAGCCATTCATGCGCGGCATTTCTAAGTCGGTTAACACCAGTTCTATTGCATGTTCATGCAATTGTTGCAATGCTTCGAGGCCATCAACAGCGGTCATGGCTTGATGCCCCATTTGTTCAACCATGAGGCTAAGCGATTTACGGTTGCTGAGTGAATCATCAACGATGAGAATATGGGCACGTTGTGCCGTTTTGTTGGTATTGAGCGTTTGATTGCTTTTTAAGGTAATCTGACCATTTTCCAGATGACGCAAAATCCGCAATACGTCTAATACCGGCGCAACTGCGCCATTGGCGAGGATACATGCACCGCTGACGCCTTGAGCTAAGTTGAGCCAAGGTGCGAGACTTTTAACTACAATGTCGCGTGGCTGTTGGATTTCATCGACATACAATGCATAACTTTTCTGCTCACTGGCAATGATCAAGAGTGAATGGCCTTTGCGTAAGTCAGGTGCTGATGCTTGCCAGCCGAGCAACTGGGCTAGTTGCAGCACTTCCAACGATTGCTCTTGATGTTGAATAAACCAGTTTTCACCCTCAAATTGGTATTGATCGGTGGTGATATATAGCAATTGCTGGATGGTATTGCTGGGAATGGCGACTAAATTGCTACCTGCGCGTACTAATAAAGCATTAGTGGCAATCAGAGTCAGTGGGACTTGGATGTGAATGGTAGTGCCTTGCCCCATTTGGCTGCTGATATGTAGCAAGCCTTGCAAGTCTTCGACGGTAGTTTGCACCACATCCATTCCCACACCGCGCCCTGAAATATCGCTGACTTGATCGCGGGTAGTGAAGCCCGGTTGTAGAATCAGGCGTAAAGTGTCGGCTTCGCTGAGTTTGCTATCAGGTTTAATTATGCCACGTTCAATAGCCCGCGCTCGAATTTGCTCAAGGTTTAAGCCTTGTCCATCATCGGTCACGGTGAGGTGAATCTGGTTGCCTTTTTGATCAAAACGTAGCTCAATTTGACCTTCTGGTGATTTGCCAGCGGCTTGGCGTGCTTCGGGTGTTTCGATACCGTGGTCAACTGCGTTGCGCAACATGTGCAAGAGGGGGGCATTTAGCCCTTGCAAGATGTCGGTATCCACTTGCAAGTTTTGACCAATGATACTGATGTTGGCTTGCTTGTCGGTGCGGCGGCAAGTTTCCCGCACGGTGCGTTCTAAGCGTGTGACAATGGATTGCACCGGAATGAGACGGGTGCGCAAAATAGTTTCACTGAGTTGCCGTTGAAGGCGTTGTTGCTGATAAATCTGCTCGGAAATTTGGCGAATTTGCTGTTGTAGATTGCGGGTTAATTCACGGTTATCGGCAATGGATTCGGTTAGTAAATTAGAGGTGCTGTGTAAATCGTTATAAGCTTCTAATTCCAATTGGTCAAAACCATCTGCCTGACTCAAGGTTGCAAAAGACTGATAGGTGGATGGCGAATGCAAATTGCTGGATTGCTGGTCGATGGTTTCACTGAGTTCTTCTAGCATCTGGCGAATGCGTTCGTCTTGCTGTTGGAGTTGTTTGCCAAACGCTAACGTGTGTTGTGCTTGTTCGGCAATTTGACTGGTGGAGGTGATTAATTCCCCCGCCAAGTTGAGCAAGCGTTGTACGGTTTCCAGCGGAACACTCAAATGGGTGGCACTGCTGCGTGGCACTTCAGCATTGGGCGTGTTGTTTGTGCTGGTTTCATCATCGGTGGTTAAACCCGACTGGGTGATGAAGTCGGGCAGAATCAGCGGTGTTACTGGCAATAGTTCGGAAATATCAGGCTCGGCGGCTTCTGCTGGTATTGCTTCAGCAAGGCGTAATTCCCAAGCATCCATCTCCGCCAGTAAACTGTGGTATTCGTCCGGTAGCGGTTTGTGTTCTTGCAAATGGTCGAACAGAGTTTCGAGGCAGTCAGCGCACGCGGCTAAAGTTGCGCCTAAACCATGGGGCAAATGCGGGTTGATGTCGAGTTCGAGAATATCTTCCAGTCGGTGAGTAAAGGCAGCAATCGCCTTGACACCGACGACTCCACTAGCACCTTTGACCGTATGCGCCAGACGTGCTGCATGGCGTTTTTGTTCTGGGGTGTTATCACCTTGGGAAATCAGGTGAATCAAACGGGCGGCTTCGGCGATTTGCCCCGGCGTTTCTTGTAAGTAGGCTTCCAATAGTTCGGGATGAATGTCAGCATCCCAAGCCAATGGGTTTTGTGCGACGGCGTTATTTTGTGTTGCTGAATCAATGGCTTCAATTGTTGCGACGGTGTTTTCTTCAACAGGTGCTGGTTGCAGGGTATTAACGCGCAGGTTAACCAGCAAGTTTTCCAAAATATCCGGCGTGGGCGGTTCTGGCCAGGCTTCATTCATTAATTCTGCGGCAATCGCAGGCAAATGGGAGTGGTCTTCTGGTTCGCGCAGTGCAAAAGCAGCGAGTTCGATCCAACCGAACAATTGCCCGCCTTGCAGCAATTCGAGGATGGCTTCCGGTAACATCTCCTGATAGCTGAGTAGCAGGTCGTGTATCCACTCTGCAGTTTGTGCCACACCAGCCATGCTGTACTGATGGGCAGTTTCAGACAGGCGTTGGTATTCTGCAACTACGGCGGCAGCAGTCGCCGTAATTTCTTCTGGCTCTTCCGCAAGCGGGTTGAGGCTGGAGAGTTGTAGGGCAACATCTTCTAGTACTTCGGCAAAGGCGCTGACATCATCCATGGCTTACGCATCCAGTTTGAAAACGTTAACCGATTTCACCAGACGTTGCCCGTATTCCGCCATGTTTTTGGTCAATCCGGTGAGGGACAGCAATTCTTTACCGGTAGATTGTGTGGCTTCCACGATGCGTTCGGCACGGGTTTGCAACGATTTACTGATAGCAACTTGTTCGGCTGAGGATTCGGCAATTTTTTCAACCGAAGCGACCAGTTGGTTGGTGGCTTCGAGCGTGGCTTGCATTTGCTGCGCGGCTTCGCTGGCCAGTGTTGAGCCGTTGACCACTTGGGCGATGGTGTTATCCATCGTGGCGATGGTGGTGTTGGCTTCTTGCTGGATGTTGCGTACCAAAGTGGAAATCTGGTTGGTGGAATCACGCGAGCTTTCCGCCAAACGTTGGATTTCTTCGGCGATCATTGAGAACCCGCGCCCTGCATCACCGGCAGCCGTGGCTTGCATACTGGCGTTGAGTGCGAGTACGGTGGTGCGTTCGGAGAGGTTGTTGATGAAGTCGATGATCTGGCTGATTTCTTGGGAACGTTCACCGAGGCGCTTCAAGCGCTTGCCGGTTTCTTGTACGGTATCACGGATATTGGTGATGTTTTCCATACTGCGCGATACCGCTTGCTGCGCGTGACGGGTGGTGCTGGAGGTGGTGTCCGCAACCTGATTGGCGTGCTGCGCAAAAGCGGCAATGCTATCCAAACGTTGTAAGATATTGCCCAATTGCGCGGTGGTTTCTTCCGCTTCAGATTGTTCCAATTGCGCGAGTTTATTGACCGTCAGGGCGTAGTGGTTAACATCCTGTGAAGTGGTTTCAACGGAAGTGGCGACATCGCGTACTTGCTTAAGGACGTCGGCAGTATCTTCGGCAAGCTGGTTAATCGCATCCGCCAGAGGGCCTGTTGCGTCTTCAGTGACTTTAGCGCGA
This sequence comes from Thiothrix caldifontis, assembly GCF_900107695.1. Lineage (GTDB taxonomy): Bacteria > Pseudomonadota > Gammaproteobacteria > Thiotrichales > Thiotrichaceae > Thiothrix > Thiothrix caldifontis. The sequence goes on from NZ_FNQP01000039.1 coordinate 4,809, forward strand.
ACAGTTAAGTCACGTTCGCTTAAGTCGAATACCGCATTCAGCAATGCGCCCACTGATTGGTTAAGTTGTTGGTTTTCTTGGTCGATACGCGCTTGGGTGGTGATGCGGTCCTCGATCATTTGGTCGAAGTTTTGTCCGAGTTCGGCTAATTCATTTTTGCCTTCGAGTTCCACGCGAGCCTGTAAATCACCTTCCGCAATTTTTCTCATGGTACCGATGAGGCGGTCAATAGAGTCAGCAATCGACTTGTAAATGAAGAAGCCTAATGCAGCGGCAATCAGCGTACCTAACAAAATCAAAGCAATACTGGTAATAAGGAAGGAGCCAACATTTTTTTGTGCGCCAACAAACGCTTCTTCTGCTTGCTGGATGTCACGTTCCACTTCTTGATGAATACTGTCGCGTAAGGGTTTCGTGTCGGCGTTTAAGTCATTTTGTAGGTAAAGTTCGAGTTTGCCACGGTCTTCTGTTTGCAGGAGTTCCTTTGCTTCTTTTATGACACCAAATAAATTATCGACTTCTTTGAAAGCTGTGAGCGTCTGTGGGTCTTCTGCTTGGCTAGTTTTTGCCGCTTTATAACTGGGGAGGATGCTGGTATTAAGATCCGACTCCAGTTTGGTTAAGGTTTTGAGTCCATCTTCCCAAGTACGACTACCAATTTGTACTTCATGGAGTAAGGCGATGTAATCACGTTGCATCCGACGAATCACTTTATTACCTTTGTCGATGGCAATGACACGGTTATTTACATCTTCCAATGCCAAACGGTTTTGGTTGAGGGCGATAATCGCAAAAATACCTGTGATGAACAGGATGGCGAGTGGCACAAGAATGAGCGCATAAATGCGGCGAGCAACCGAGAGGTTGCTGAGGAAAGTGGCACGTTTCGTCGCCTGAGTTGCCATAGTTATCTCCCTTGCTTAGTCTGTTGTTGGTGTTTTTTGTTGTTGGTCAAGCCAGTCACGCCAAGCGGAATCTTGCATGGCTAGCCATTTGTCGTTTACATATTGGGTCATGACCACGAGGTCGGAGCCTTGATTATCATGGGTGAAATCCATATTCAACCCACCGAGGTCAAATTGTTGGCCTTTGAAGGTAGTTAACAGGTTCGCACGGGTAATAGGTTTACCCTCCGTTTCTAGTTGGCGTAGCCCATGTAAGAGTAGTTTGCCAACAATATAACCTTCTTGCGAGACATAACCGTAATCTTTACCTAATGCAGTGCGTGCTTCTTGCACAATGGGTAACTCACTGTCGGGTGGCGGTACAACTTGAGTCATGATTACCCGTTCCTTAATAGAAAATTTATTTAAGGTTTTACGAAAATCATCTGCGCCAGTGAAGGATACTGCGCTAAAAATCCATGGTTCAGCTTTACTTTCGGCGTAGGCGATGAAACGAGCGATAGCTTCGTAAGTGCCAACAGTGACAATTAGTTTACAATGGGTGTCGTGATTGATTTCCCATTCTTTTAGTGATCTGTAGCCGTCACGGGCGATGAAGGTATTACGGGTATAGACGCCAACAGGAGCGATGCCGTTGCGGGGAATGTTATCGCCTTGTAGTTTTAAGACTTTTTCAAGTGCTGCAACGACGTTTGTGGCACTCTCTTTACCTTGTAGCGCATCCATAATACCTTGGACACCTGCCATGCCATACGTATCGTTTTGTACATAAGCGCATACTTCAGTGGGTTGGATTCCGTTTTTCAAGGCAGCGTCGATGACTGCTTTAGTTTCCTGTACGTAACTTGCACGGAAATTGATGATGTCGCCTTTGCCAGGGCGTAATAAACCAGCACCTGTAAAGAATCCCACTGCGGGTATTTTTTGCTGCTCTAGAATAGGCAACACTTTGTGGGCAGTCGGTGTGCCAACATTGCCAGCAAATAATAAGACTTTTTGTTCAATGAGCTTTTGGGTCGCTTCCACCGCTTTATCTGGGGTATATGAGTCATTTTCTGCTAGAAACTTGAGAGAGTGGCCTGCAATAGTTTGATTATTGATAGCAGCTTCAATGCCTGCTTTCATGCCAAGTCCTAAGCCGCTAGAGCGCCCTTCCAAATCCATCACCCCACCAATGAGAATCTCATTTGCACTTACACCATCTTCTGCGTGAATAGTATTTGGGGCGCTCAATAGCAAGCTCAAAATACTTGCCGTTATGAGTCGATATTTATTGTTGTTTTTCATATTTCAGTACACTCCTCCGGGTTGAGTTTAATGGTTTAACTTCCTTGTGTGCGTTGTATGTAACGCAATAATTTTCCATGGTCAGCGACTAATAATGGTTTACCTTGATGATGCAGACTATGCGGAATCCAGCTCGGTAAGTTGTCATCGGTGTATGGGATTAGGTCTGTGGGGGATAACTTTAGCTGACGTGGGTAACCATCGCAGGTTAGTGCAATAGGTGAAAAATTCGGGTGTTTTATTAACAGTAATTGCGGCAAATTGTGGAAGGATTGGCCTTGTACAACGTGATGCATATTAATGATAGGGTGTAAATCACCACGCAAACTGATTAACCCCGCACACCATGCTGGTGCAAATGGCACCGGATAAATGGCCTGCCCAGTCAACAATTCTGCTCTGATCTCTGCTTCTAGCAGGATTGTGTGTATCCCTACGCAATAGCAGAAGCGATTTTTGATCAATTTGTCAGATGAAGTTTGCACCTATCTGTCCCTCTATTATTCTTTGGATAACGCGCCTGCCAGCTTGTTTGCTCGACACGCGCCAGTTATTTTTTATTGTTGGAACCATTAATCTTGGTTGCTATTCACAGTTTTTTGATTTGTGCCAGCACCTCAGCCTCAGTATACGGTTTAACGATGTAGTCAGTAGCGCCTAGTTTGTGCGCCCACTGTTTATCCACTGGATTGGATTTGCTAGAAACCATGATGACAGGAATCGATTGGGTAGCAGGATTACGCTTGATGGCACGACATGCCTGATAGCCATCACCATCGTCCATAATAATATCCAGCAAAATGAGGTCAGGTTGTTGTGATTCCGCTAAGGCTTTTGCTTCGTTGCCGGACTGCGCAGCAATGACCTGATAACCAGCAGATTCAAGGATGTGGGTAAGATTCAGACGCTCAGTATTGGAGTCATCAGCAATCAGTATCTTGCGAATCATCATGGGTGCTCTTCCTTAGTACACTCAACGGGGTAAAACTGCCAGTATCGTTTATAGTCAATCGGTTCACTTTAAGCAATCTAATTTCTATGAATGGGAGGCGATTACTGGCTCTCGCGTAAATGCCTTGTTGTTCGCGTGCAATTCGGTCATAATTCCGCGTTCTTCGCAATGGTGGCCTGTATTGGTTCTCCCGCGACGATAAGTAGTGAACCTTGTCAGGCCCGGAAGGGAGCAGCAACAGCTACTGATTCGGGTGCCGGGATGTGGCTGGTGCAGGCTGCCACCACTCTAAAATTCTACGAATACCTCATGAGTTATCAAGTACTTGCACGAAAATGGCGGCCTCAGGACTTCCAGCAAATGGTTGGTCAGGCGCACGTATTGCGAGCTTTGATGAATGCCTTGGAAGGTGATGATGGTCAGCAACGGCTGCATCACGCTTATTTGTTCACCGGGACTCGTGGGGTAGGGAAGACGACGCTTGCCCGAATCTTTGCCAAATGCCTCAACTGCGAAACGGGTGTTACCGCCAAACCGTGTGGGGAATGCCGCAGTTGTCGTGAAATTGCAGAAGGCCGTCACGTTGATTTGATCGAAGTCGATGCGGCTTCTCGCACCAAGGTCGAAGATACCCGCGATTTATTGGATAATGTGCAATACGCACCGACCCGTGGGCGCTTCAAGATTTACCTGATCGACGAAGTTCACATGCTTTCAGGGCACAGCTTCAATGCGCTGTTGAAAACGCTGGAAGAGCCACCGCCGCACGTCAAATTCCTGTTTGCAACCACTGACCCACAGAAATTGCCGGTCACCATTTTGTCGCGCTGCCTGCAATTTAATCTGAAACGAATGCCGGTGGATATGATCAGTGGGCATTTGGCAAATGTGTTGGAGCAGGAAAATATCCCCTTCAGCGAGAGTGCTTTACGGTTATTGGCACGGGCAGCAGATGGCAGTATGCGCGATGCACTGAGCTTGACCGATCAGGCAATTGTTGCCGGTGGTGGGGCGGTGAGTGAAGACGAAGTGCAGGATATGCTGGGTTTGTTGCCCCATGAGCATTTACTCGCCTTGTTACAGGCTGTTGCTGATGATGATGGGGCACGGATGTTGGCAATGGTTGAGCAAATGGCGCAACTCACTACCGATTTTACGGCGGCAGCGGATGGTTTTATTGCATTGTTGCATAGCATAGCGATGCAGCAAGTCGTGCCAGTCGATGAAGCGGATGCAGATATTGCGCAGATGGCAAAATTGTTGTCACCGGCAGATGTGCAATTGTATTACCAGATGGCATTGTATGGGCGGCGCGATTTGCCTTTAGCGCCTGATCCGCGTGGCGGGTTTGAGATGTTGCTGTTACGGATGCTGGCGTTTCGGCTGGATGATGGCAAATCTCAACTACGTTCGACACCGGTTGAGAAAAAAAAAATTGTAGTTGAAGAGAAAATCCCCCCTAGCCCCCCTTTTTCAAAGGGGGGAACAGATGAGCCGCTGTCACAATCTCTTATTCCCCCCTTTGAAAAAAGGGGGGCGGGGGGGATTTCTTCCTCCAGCAACGATTGGCACACAATTTACCCCCAACTCAACCTTTCCGGCATGGCGTTGCCTCTAGCTCAACATTGTTTGCTGGAAAGCGCCACCGATGAACAGATTACGCTGTTGCTGGATGAAAGTGGTGCAACCTTGCAAAGTGAATCTGCCGAAGCACAATTGGCAGCGGCATTGGCGAAACATTACGGGCGTGCGCTCAAACTGAACATTAAAATCAGTGCTCTGACCGAAGAAACACCAGAAAAACGTGCCTTGCGTGAAGCGGCGGAACAGCAGAAGGCAGCCGAAGCAGCGATTAACAACGACCCGTTTGTGCAGCAATTGCAAGAGGCTTTTGGTGCCGTTATCGTACCGGGTAGCATCCGCCCGCGCACAAATGCCAGTTAGTGTAGTAAACTGCCAGCTATTGAACACAATGAGGATACACATACCATGATGGGTAAAGCCGGACTTGGCGGCCTGATGAAGCAGGCGCAAAAAATGCAAGAAAACATGCAAAAGGCGCAAGAAGAGATTGCGGCGATGGAAGTGCCGGGGCAATCCGGTGGCGGTTTGGTGTCGGTCGTGATCAATGGCAAGCACGAATGCAAGCGTGTCACCATCGACCCTAGCTTGTTTGAAGACGATAAAGACATGGTGGAAGACTTGGTAACAGCCGCGTTCAATGATGCTGTGCATAAATTGGAAGAAGCCTCGAAGGAACGCATGGCAGGCGTAACAGCGGGAATGCCGATGCCGCCCGGCTTCAAGATGCCATTCTAAGATGAGCGAATCCTCGCTGCTGAAAGAATTGGTGGATGCGTTGCGTTGCCTGCCCGGTATCGGTTCACGCACCGCGCAGCGCATGGCGTTCCATTTGCTGGAAAATGACCGACGCAGCGGTGAACGGCTGGCGGATGTGATGGGGCGGGCGATGCGTGACATCAAGCACTGTTCGCGTTGCCGCACCCTTACCGAACACGATACCTGCCGCATTTGCGCGAATCCGGCACGGCAACCGCAATTGCTGTGCGTGGTGGAACACCCCTCCGACGTGGTGGCGGTGGAACAAGCGACCGGTTATCGCGGCTACTATTTCGTATTGGGTGGGCGGTTGTCGCCGTTGGATGGTATCGGCCCCGAAGATATTGGGCTGGATGTGCTAGAAGCACGGTTGGATGAAGGCGAAGTGCAGGAGCTAATCCTCGCTACTAACCCAACAGTCGAGGGTGAAGTTACCGCACATTACATCAGTGAATTGGCAGCAAAACGCGGTATTCCCGCCTCACGGATTGCGCATGGCGTACCGATGGGTAGCGAGTTGGAATATGTTGATAGCGGCACGTTGTCCCATGCCTTTGAAGGACGGAGAAAATACTAATGAGCAATTGTTTATTTTGCCGCATTGTCGCGGGTGAAATTCCGGCGAAGCTGGCGTATGAAGATGAGGATGTCATCGCGTTTTACGACATTAATCCGCAAGCGCCGCTGCATGTGCTGATTATTCCGCGCAAACACATTGCGATGATCAATGATATTCAGCCAGAAGATGCCGCATTGGTGGGCAAGTTGTATTTGGCGGCGAAGAAAATTGCAGCGGATGCGGGTTACGCAGATGAAGGCTACCGCGTGGTAATGAATTGTGGGGCGGATGCGGGGCAAAGCGTGTTCCACATTCATTTGCATTTGTTGGCAGGGCGAGCGTTGAGTTGGCCGCCGGGTTAAGGATACTACCTCCGAATAACGATATAATTTTGGGGCTGAATAATGGGTATTCGATTGGGCATAGGGCTATGCCTTGTTTCTCTGTTTCTGGCAAGTTGCGGGGAAGATAAACCGCAATCTGTCACCTTAGCAACAGTTGATAAATTTGCACACACGAGCCAACTGGCTACAAAAATGCTAGACGAACAGTTGCAAATTCCTGAACTTGCCGCGTATTTCCAGCGTGTGCAAGCGGCATTGCAAGCCGAACCACCAATTTTGCAGTTAGATAACATGCAGTTGCCGGATGTTGCTGCGCAAGCCGCACAGAAGTTGGCAATTACCCACCCCGAATTCATTAAATTCACCCGCGATCAAAAAACTGGCGAAGCATTGCGCAATGAAGTGATGAATGTGCGTAAGGCGTTGCCGGGAGATTTTAACGGCGGCAATGTGGGGCCATGCGCACAAACTGAGTGTTGGCGGGTGGAGATGTATAGTCATTTCCATAATGCGTCGACGATTGCGTTTGTAGACGTGGGCAAGCAGCAAGTCTTGGGTGTAAGTCGCCAAAGCTTCGCACAGCCCGACTTGCCGAAACATCTGGTGGAATTGGCGGCGAAAATTGCTGGGGAATCGCCAGAAATTCAGGCAGTTTTGCAAGATCGCAAGCGCGAGCCTGACAAGAAAGAATTTAAAACTGCATTGCAGGATTCTATGTGTGAACGTTCGCATCACCTGTGCGTTGCGCCGACCTATGTGTTTGAAAATGATGCGCTATGGGCAATTGTCGATTTGACCGACGGCAAGCTGGTGGGGTCGCGTTGGACGGATTTGGGCAGCAGTGGCCCGAAAATTGTGGTGACAGAGCGCATTCTGGAAAACGAAACGACCTTCCGCAATTTTTGTGAGAAAGTGAATGTGTTGGCGCAAGATGGTTGGAGCATGGATTATGTCATCACCGGGTCGGATGGTTTGCAGCTTTCCAACGTGAAATTCAACAGCAAGCAGGTGTTGAAAAATGCCAAGTTGCTGGATTGGCATGTGAGTTATTCGACACGCGAAGGCTTTGGCTATAGCGATGCGATTGGTTGCCCGCTGTTCAGTGCGGCGGTAGTGATTGCGTATAACGGCCCTAAAGTTGAGCCGATTGTGCAAGACGGGCAGGAAGTGGGTTTTGCAGTGGTGCAGGATTTCCGCCAGCCACCTTGGCCGACACCGTGTAATTACCGTTACGTGCAACGGTTTGAATTTTACAAGAATGGACGTTTCCGCGTGGCACAAGCTGATTTCGGGCGTGGTTGTGGGACGGATGGCATGTACCGTCCGGTCGTGCGCATTGATCTGGAAACGGGGGGGGAACAGTCGGTGGCGGAATGGGATGGCAGACAGTGGCAAACGTGGGACAAGGAGCAGTGGCGTTTGCAGGATGATAACAAGTTGACCCCGGAGGGCTATCAGTACAAGGTGACGGGCAAGGATGGCGATGGCTTTTTCGTCGAACCTGGGCGTGGGCAGTTTGGTGATGGCGGGCGCGGCGACAAGGCGTTTACTTATTTCAGCGCGTATAAGCCGGAAGAGGGTGAACAGGACACGGTGACGCTAGGTTCGTGTTGTAATAGCGATCATCGCCAGGGGCCGGAACAGTTCATTGAGCCTGCCGAGTCGTTGCAGGATAAGGATGTGGTGCTGTGGTATGTGCCGCAGATGAAAAATGACGGTAATCCGGGTAGTGAGTATTGCTGGGCGGATACGCGGGTGAAGGCTGGGGTGCAGAATATTGAGGTGTGGCCTTGCTGGTCAGGACCGATGTTTACGCCAGTGAAGGGAGCTTCGTAATGCGTAAGGTACTGGCAACAATTGCGATTGGTACCTTGCTGAGTGCTTGTGGCAAAGCAGATATAGGCAGTTTTAAGCCTGGCGTGGCGAATGCTTGTCAGGCGATGCCCGCGTTCATCAGTCAAACCGGGGTCGGGCAGACGGTGGCGATTGATACCCAGCAGCGAGGTTACACCGGCTTGCGTTTGCTGAATCCGCAAACCCGTAAAACCTGGCGGCATCCGACGTGGGACGATGCCGGGCATGTTGGGGCATTTACCCGTGATAAAGACGGCAATATTTATGTTGCACCGACACCGGAAGTCAGTCTGGCGGATAATCCGCCCGCTTTGCAAAACCGTATTTACCGGATTGATGCGAAGAGTGGGGAAATGGCGTTGTGGCTCGAATTGCCAGCGGTTGCTCCACCGTCGTCATCTAACCCGTTCGGGACGATGGGGCTGTTTTACGATTGCGATACTGATAGTTTGTACGCCAGTTCCTTGGCAGGGTCAGAGCCACGTCAGGCGCACGGGCGTATCTACCGCATTGACGTTGTCAGCCAGCAAGTGAAGGCGCAGTTGGAGGCGACTGATGCGATTGGGGTCGGAGTGTTCAATGGGGCGGAACACAAGCGGCTGTATTTTGGGTCAGCGCGGTCGTCGGATGTGTATTCGGTGGCACTGGATGCGAGTGGGGATTTTACGCAGGATATGCGTCATGAGTTTGCGTTGGTAACGTTGCCGGATGGGAATTCTACCAGTGTGCGCAAGTTCGAGTTTGCCGAGCGGCAGGGGCAGTATGTGATGCAAGCCAAAGAGCTGGAGTTTGGGTTTCGTTTACTGGCAGAAAATAATCCGCATAAGCGGGTGTATCAGTTCCGTTATCAGGCAGGCGATGATCGCTGGCAGTTTACAGGCGTGATACCAGAAGCAGGTGGATAAAGGCTTGGGTATACAGCCATTGTTCAGGCTAGAGTTGGTGGGTTTATTATAAAAATAACTAATATGTTTGTGTTGGTGAATGTTGCGATATTGATGGCGACCTACCGTTCTTCGGGGATTAATAGCACATAAGCTTGATGAACGGTATTCTTTCCCAGATAAAATTAAGCCAGTTAACAATAACAATGAGCTGAATAATGAAAAGTAACAAAATCCCCTATTATGCGAGATATGCAGGTGTTGGGCTGCTGCTATCTGCCGCTGTTGTACAGGCCGATATTTCCGGCAAAGTTTTCCACGATTTCAATGGTAATGGCACGTTTGATACGGCTTCTCCTCAGGTGGAAACCGGTGTTGCGGGTGTTATTGTCACGGCAACGGATGCGACAGGCAGTACAGCTAGTGCTACCACTGCTGCTGACGGAACGTACACTTTTCCTAACAGTGGCGCGACTGCAACTGGCAATAAAGTGAGGATTGAATTTAGCAATCTGCCGGAATTCTCCAATAGTGGTAGTTCAGCGACAGGTACGACAACCCAGTTTGTGACAGCAAATGCCGCCGATGTGAATTTTGCGGTGACGTATGCGGATAATTTTTGCCAAGCAAACCCACAAATGGTGACACCGCTCTATCGCAGCGGCGCAGACAATAATCAGGTTTTACGCTTTTCTTACAATAATGAAGGGTTAAGTGAGCTGGATAAAACCAATATTGCGACATCTTCGGTAATTGGTAGCTTATGGGGCGTCGCTTACAGCCGCTCTCAGAAACAATTGTATGCCGCTGCCGTGCTAAAGCGGCATATTCCGTTGGGCAGCGGCGGGCTTGATGCCATTTATACCGTTGACCCTAACACGGGTGTACCCAATGCCACGCCTTGGTTGCAGTTGACGGATGATTTGGGTATTGCCGTGAGTACGGTTTCTGCCAATCCACAATATCAGGACAATTCTGAGCGGGGTGTGGATGCACCGCCACAAAATGATGCATCGGCGTTTACGGATGTCATGAAAGTGGGTATTGGTGACATCGAATTAAGTGCCGATGAAAAAACCCTGTATGCGATGAACGTGTATGACAAAAAAGTCTACGCGATTGATGTCGCCAGCAAAACGCTAAAAGGTTCGTATGCCCTGCCGGATGCAAGTTGCAGCAACGGTCAGAGCCGCCCTTGGGCATTAGGTGAACATCAAGGAAAAATTTACGCGGGTGTCACGTGTGATGGTAGCGCTTCGGGGAATCCTGCCAATCTTGCGGATGATTCGGGTGCTGCAAACCTTAAAGCCAGTGTTTATCGGCTGGATGGCGCAGCGTTTACCCAAGTCTTGACTTTTCCATTGGATTACCCCAGAGAACCGCCGTTCCAATATGACGATAAATGTAAAGTCATAACAAAGTGGAAACCGTGGGCAGATACCCTGTCGGATACCTGTACCGACGGTAATATCAGTTACCCATCACCCGTCCTGAGTGACATTGAGTTTGAAGACAATGGCAATATGATCTTGGGTTTTACGGATCGCACGGGTTTTCAAGTCGGGCATAAAAACTATGGGCCAACCGGAACGACGCTGTATTCCTTGTATGTTGCGGGCGATATTCTGAAAGCGTGTAAAACGGCATCAGGATGGGGCATTGAAGGTACGGTTGCGGGTTGTAGCAGTGCCGGTGGGCTTGCAATCAATCAGGCTGACCCGGATGGTTATCCGATGAGTTGGGGTGACATACTCGACAAGGCGGGTGAGTTTTATGAGGGGGACTTCTTCCACGGTGACGGTAATACGGATGGTACGGGTTTGTCGTACTTCCCCGGACACCCTGAAATTATTGTGGGTGGTTTGAGCGTTGTGCCCAACACGGGTGAAGTCATGTCAGTGACGTATGATCCGGTAACAGGTGCGGCTAACTACGGTACGGGCGGTGTCATTACTTTGAATAACCAGAGCGGTAAACGCACGCGCAACGGTTTTGAGCTGTATCGCACTACGGATGCTGATCCTACAACAGCCAGCAAGGGTGTAGGTCTTGGTGATTTGGAGGTATTGTGTGATCCCGCGCCTATCGAGGTAGGTAACCGTGTGTGGAACGACACTGATGGTGACGGTATTCAGGATGCAGATGAAGCAGGTATTGATGGTGTTGAGGTTGTTCTAACTTGTGGTGCTGATACGGCTACGGTAACGACGGCTAATGGCGGGCAATTCCTGTTCTCTAGTGCGAGCAATGCCACCTTTATGAGTGCAGGAGAGAGTTGCAAAGTAACGGTTAACAGTGCTGGGCAAACGTCACTTGATGGTTTAATTATCACTAAACAAAACGCTGACAATGTTACCGATAACCAAGCAACCACCGATTTACGTGACTCTGATGCGACTAGCGTGGGCGAGATTGCGTTTACGGTAGGCAATGTCGGTGAAAACAACCATACCTTGGATATTGGTTACAAAGCTGCACCGGTAGTCGATGCATGGTGTCCGGTCGGGGCAGTTGAGAACTTTTTGCTCAATGGTAGCTTTGAACAAGGTGCAGCAGGTGACAATGCACCTAATTGGACAGGTGAAAACAATATTTCAACAAGTTCTTCTGTCAACCCTAAGCCTCATGGTTCGCAGTTCGCTTTTACATGGACACCTGAAACCTTTTATCAGGATGCAGACATCAGCAGTGTACCGGAAGGTCAGGCACTCAAGCTATCATACTATTCCGGTTCACATGAGCCGAGTGACCAAGCGGTTTCTATCCAATATTTAACTGCTCCGGGCGGAACCGTTATCGGTACGGCACAAGCGCTGGCAGTAACACATGATGTTGATAGCGATGCTCAGTTGGCACAACAGGAATTGATTCTGGGGGCGAAACCCGCCGGTGCAAATGCGGTGCGTGTTTCGGTATACGGCGGCAGTGTGGATTTTATCAAGATTGATGCCATGTGTTTGTATGCCGGAGAAGTTCAAGCGCAAACAACCGATGTAAAGCTTACTAAAGATGTCACGCCTGCCACGGCTAAGCGCGGTGATACCGTGGTTTATACCCTGACTGTAAGCAACGAAAGCGATATCGCAGCGACCGGCGTAACCGTCACAGACAAACTGCCCGATGGCATTGCCTATGTCAGTGATGATGGGGAGACGGTGTACGGTTCGGATGTCTATGATGATACGACGGGCGTGTGGACTGTCGGTGATCTTGCAAAAGATGAATCGAAAATCCTAAAAATTACGGTAACGGTTCAGTAACAACCAACAATAAACAACAAGTTAAACAAAGAGAGTGATAACAATGAGAAAACTTACCAATACTAAAGCCTTGCTGATGTCTTTTTGTGCCATTGGCGTGTTGATGGCCGCTAATCAATCGTGGGCGGATTCAACGATCACTAACTGTGCTCAAGTATCCGCAACCGTTGAGCAAGACACCGACTCTTCCCCAGCGAACAAAGCCAGTCAAGCAGATTTGTTGACTGCGTTTACTGGTGGAACATTGGAAGATGATGAAGCTTGCGCCCCTTTAACCGTGCAATCTATCTTCGACTTAGGTGATGCACCCACCTCTTACGGTACGGACGGCGCAACAGCAGCCAAGCACGAAATTGTCCCAGGTTTGATGTTAGGTGGTACGGTGGATGAAGAAGCCGACGGTCAACCAACGCCTGAAGCTGACGGTGACGGTGCAGATGAAGACGGTTACAGCGTTCCTGTACTGACTGATGGTCAGGCAGTAACCTTGAAAGTGACTGCGACCAATACTACCGACAAAGCGGCTACTTTGGGTTGCTGGATCGACTACAACGGTAATGGTACGTTTGACGAGACTGAGTACGGCGGTGCGCCGGTCGCGATTGGTGCAGCCGGTTCTATTATTGATGTGGTGATGCCAGCAGCTCCGGCAGATGCCAGCACTACATTGAAAGACGGCACGTATGCACGCTGTCGCTTGAGTACCGATACCATTGACGGTACAAAAGCCACGGGTGCGCTGGTCGATGGTGAAGTAGAAGACACCAAGGTCACCTTTACGGCTCAACCAGTCTTCGACTTGGCCTTGGTTAAACGCTTGGCAGCAGAGCAGGCAGCCAGTGTCAAGCCGGGTGACACTGTTAAGTTTACTATCGAAGTTACCAACCAAGGCAATATTGATGCGAAAGATATTGCGGTCACTGACTACATTCCAACCGGTTTGACTTTGGCGGATGCGAATTGGACAGCAGCAGCCGGTGTTGCAACGTTAAATACCCCGATTCCAGCATTGGCGAAAGGCGATAAAACAACGGTTGAGATCAGTTTCACTGTAAATACCGATGCGACGGCTGGCACGATTCAAAACGCGGCTGAAATTAGTGCAGTGACGGATAGTGTTGGTGCGGCAGTAACCGATGTTGACTCTACGCCGGATACTAACTCAGCGAATGAAACCGGTATCGTTGATGATGTCATTGATAATACCGATGGTGATGAAGATGACCACGATATTGCTGAGATTACCATTACGGTTGATCCGAAAGTTGACATCGAACTGGTTAAAACCGTTACCGATGAAGCGGGTGCTGCAGTGACGACGGTGCGTCGTGGCGATACTGTTATTTATGTGCTGACTGCAACCAACAAGGGGCCAGACAATGCCACAGGTGTAACCGTCACTGACCAGTTACCCAGCACCTTGACCTACGTCAGTGATGATAGTGCTGGTAATTATGTGTCTGCAACTGGTCAGTGGACAGTGGGTGATTTGGCAAATGGCGCGAATAAAGTGCTTAAAATCACAGCGACTGTGAAGTAATGACACTCGCGTGTTAACAGGCTTGGCGTGCGGGGAGATTTTCCCTGCACGTTTTTAGAGGGGACTGATACTAATGATAATTTCTTTACGCGATAGCATTGCGATAGCACTTACTGTGTTTGTCGTAACACCCAACGCTTTTGCTGCTTGCCCTGCCAATACTGCCCCAGTTCAATTTGCTTGGGAAAATGCTAGTGGTGTTGGGGCAAAATGGTTGTACGGCGCTGTAGAAAATACGTATAACTTCAATTACACGAATGCACAAGGGCAAGCAGATTCTGTTGCAGTGACGGTGAAACTGCGTGACCCGGATAATATCAATGTCGACCCTGATGTGCGTGACTCCGGTAAACATCCCTATGATGCTGCGGGTTCATGTAAACCCTCTACAGGAGAAACGACAGATGCTTGGGCTGGGGATGGTAGCCTCAATGATCCTTGGGATTCCGATTGTTCCGGTGATCCGCAGAAAGTGAGTACCGGAACCAATAAAGTCTTTGGCACACCTTTTTTTACTTGGGTGTTAATGTCTTCGCATCATGAGCAAACCGCTTATTTGGATTTTACGTTTTCTAAACCTGCTTACATGGATAATTTTACCATTGGGGATATTGATAGTGCGGGGTTGACATATACCTATAATAATTTTGTGAATACAGAGTCGCCGGGTAACTCTTATCAAGATGAAGTGGGTTTTTCGGCGGCTAAAAGCGGAATCGCTGTACCAGTGAGTTTATTTAATCAAGGCAGTGGGTTGATTATTGATGGGGCAGTGGCACGTTCACGTTATGATACTAATCAAAATTACAATGTAGGTGCTGATGACCCTATCGGAACGGTGAGTGCCAACACCTCTCAACCTTTTGATACTTTTACGGTTAGTTATTCTAACGGTAAAGACGATGCGGATGATGAGCAAGCGAATCCGCAGCTTTATGCTTGGTGGTCTAATACCAATGGTGCTACCAATGGGTCAAGTGATAACCACGCCGTGCGTTTTCCGGGATTCACATTTTGTGTGGCAGAGCTGCCGAAAGTGGATATTAATTTGAGTAAAAGTGTGAGCAAATCCAGCGTAAAGCCTGGTGATACAGTGGTTTACACTTTAATAGCGACTAATAGCGGGCCAGATGCGGCTAGTGGCGTTGAAATAAAAGATTTACTCCCGGTAGGTTTGACCTATGTCAGTGATGACAGTGCTGGTCAGTATGACCCTGTTACTGGAAAGTGGCTGATTGGCGATTTGGGCAATGGTGCCAGTAAATCGTTACAAATCACGGTTACTGTGAAATAAGTAAAGCCATTTCTATAAAATAGTGCCATTCGGCGGCTTATTGCTGACGAATGGCGGGTAAGCCGTTATTCTTTGGTTATCCATAAAAAATATCTATCAAAATTTTAATTGATCAGGGCACTATAGATGAAAATAATAAAGCTCTCCTTGTGCATCTCCATGGTTGGGGCATTCGCGACTCTACCGCCTGCCTATGCGAATGAAGTTGTCACTAACTGTACGCAAGTCACCGATACCGGTGGCAGCGATAGCAATACTAACAATAATGAATCTTGTGCAGCAGTGACGATCCCGTTCGACTTCGGTGATGCGCCGGAAACTTTCCCTGTATTACTCGCTAATGGGGGAGCACGTCACCAGCTTGGTACTAATGTGTATCTGGGGAAGTGCGTGGATGGCGATTCTGGTGAATTGCAAGGGGAAGCCAGTGCCGATGACGCTGATGAAAGTCAGCCTGTTTACGGCGTCTGTGAAACAGATGCGTTTGGTAAGCAGGATGATGAAGATGGGGTTGCTATCGCGGAACTACGTGTTGGTGATACCGAAAGTACGGTGCAGGTGACAACCAGTGCCGACTGTAAATTAAATGCTTGGGTTGACTGGAATCAGGACGGTAGCTGGGGTGGCGCGGGCGAACAAGTGTTCCTTGATCAGCAACTGACTGCTGGGCTAAATAACCTGACGATGGATGTCCCAGCGTTTGCTGCGGAAGGTACGGCTTATACCCGTTTCCGCTGTTCAACAGCCGGTGGTGACGGGATCGGTGGAGAAGCCATTGATGGTGAAGTAGAGGATTATAAGCTCACGATTCTGCCAGCGATTCCTAAAGTGCCGGTCTCTGTTGGTGACAAAATCTGGATTGATGCTAATCAAAATGGTCAGCAAGATGCCGATGAAACCGGTTTGGCAGGTGCAACAGTCACTTTGCTGGATAAAGATGGCAACCCAGTGAATGATTTGGATGGTAAGCCGGTAGCGGCTGTCACGACTGATGGCGGCGGTGCTTATGTTTTTGGTAACTTGGCAGAAGGCCAGTATCTGATTCGTGTTGAAACGCCAGAAGGTTATCTCCCGACCCAAGGCGGTACGGATGTAGACGACGATGTTTCCAATACGGATAGCAACTGCCAAGTAGTGGATGGTAAGACGCAAACCAGCGACTTCAGCCTGACGACTGACAATATGACGGTTGACTGTGGTTTCTACATGCCAACCCAGCCTGTTCACAGCATTGGCAATATGGTGTGGGTAGATGATGGAGCAGGTGATAAAACCAACGCTGACAATGGTCAATTTGATGAAGGCGAAGCTTTGCTTAACGGCATCAAACTGGAGTTACGTGATACCACCGGTGCGGTGATTGAGAGCACCATGACCTCTGGTGGCTACTATTTGTTTAGCGGTTTAAATGCCGGTGAATACCAGGTCTGTGTGGCTGCCACTAACTTCAAAGGCATGGGCAAGCTGGTAGGTTACACAGCGGGCGTGAATGGCAAAGAAGCCGATGCGAATACGGGTGGGGACAGTAATGACAATGGCGGCGAGCTAAGTG
>NZ_FNQP01000001.1:0-37864 GCF_900107695.1 Thiothrix caldifontis
CTTGGCCTTGGTTGCCGCCGCTGTTGCCACTTTGCATTTGTTGCAGCAACTGCATGATCATTTGCAGCAAGCTCATCAGTAATTGGGTGGAATCACCACTTAGCCCCGGCATTCCACTGGTGCCACCCGTCATGGATGTGCTAGATGAGCCTGAACCAGAGGTTGAATTAGTATTATTGCTGCCATAGCTGCCGCTAATCACAGAGTGATTGTTGGTGCTGTTGAGAGGATTGAGATTGGACATTTTATGCTCCTTTGCCTTTACTAATCGTGGCTGAAGTCATTTCAGCCGCTTTTTATTATTCCGGGCGTAACAGCCTGAGTGGTTCAGGGCTAACAGACGTGCCAGAAAATCCATATCAGACGTACCATTTCTGTTTCACGCGGAATAAATTTTTCTGCGCTTTGCTTGGGGTATGGTGCGTTGCGCGATGTTCTGGAGTATGTGTCAAGCTTTTTTGGTTCGTGATGGCAGGAGGGATGAAAGTTGCAAACTCGCTTACGAGCGGTGTAAATGCAGGTGTTGTTTGAGCATTTACAATGGGGAATGATTCGCTGATGATGCGGTCTTAAGCATTAATCCATCACATTAGAAGGTCGCTGCCTCATGATTGAATCCTCTCCTGCCAAGCCGTTGAGCTGGGCTGAAGCGTTGCAGGCGTTTCTGCATCCGCGCGTTATCACAATGTTGTTCCTAGGATTTTCGGCAGGGATTCCGATCTTGCTGATCTTTTCTTCCTTGTCGTTGTGGTTGGGCGAAGCGGGGGTGGAGCGCAAAGCGGTGACGTTCTTCAGTTGGGCAGCGTTGGGGTATTCGTTCAAATTTGTGTGGGCACCGTTAATCGACAAATTGCCATTGCCTTTTTTAACCGCATGGTTGGGGAAACGCCGAGCGTGGTTATTGGTCGCGCAGGCGTTGATTATTTTGGCGATTGTGTTGATGGGCAATATCGACCCGTCTTTGGGGCAAGATCACTTGGTGTTAATGGCGTGGGCGGCGGTGTTGCTGGGTTTTTCATCGGCAACGCAGGATGTGGTGATTGATGCGTACCGGAT
The DNA here is from genome assembly GCF_900107695.1 of Thiothrix caldifontis. GTDB lineage: Bacteria > Pseudomonadota > Gammaproteobacteria > Thiotrichales > Thiotrichaceae > Thiothrix > Thiothrix caldifontis. Next base: position 1,057 of record NZ_FNQP01000001.1, read on the forward strand.
TGAGGCGGCGGAAACACGCTTGCAGGCGATGATGTCTTCGACTTATATCGCGGGTTATCGGCTGGGAATGATTGTGGCGGGCGCGGGCGCGTTGTTTTTGGCGTCTTGGCTGGGGTCGGAAAAAGAGCATTATGTGTACACGGCTTGGCAGTGGACGTATTGGGCAATGGCGGCGACGATGTTGGTCGGCGTAGTGACAACGTTGGTGATTCCCGAACCTGCACAAAAGCAGGCAGATCGTTACCATTATGCGGCGCTGGATTATCTACGCTTGGTGTTGGTATTTGCGGCAGGTGTGGCGGGATTTGTGTTGATATTTGCGTATACCAAGGGAATGTTTGGCGTGTGGCAGGAGCGGTTTGATGATGCGTTTGTCGGTTTTGGCTTGGAAGCGTTGCATTTGTTGAGCGGGCTGGCGCTGGGATTGTTGGTTGGGTGGGTGTTGGTGCGGCTGGGTGCAGCCAATAAGGTGATGGCACGGGATACGTGGATTGCACCGATTGCGGATTTTTTTCGCCGCTACGGGGTGCGTACTGCGTTGTTATTGCTGGCATTGATTGGTTTGTATCGGATTACCGATATTGTCCCCGGTGTGATTTCCAATGTGTTTTATCAAGATTTGGGGTTTAGTAAGCCAGAAATTGCGACGGCGGTGAAAACCTTCGGGGTGGTGGTGAGCATTGCGGGTGGCTTTTTGGGCGGATTGTTTGCCACGCGCTACGGGGTGATGCGTACCTTGATGTTGGGGGCGATTTTGACGGCGTTTACGAATTTGGTGTTCGTGTGGTTGGCGTATGTGGGGCATGACGTGATGGTAATGTATACCGCTGTGACAGCAGATAATTTGGCCGCCGGGTTTGCGAGTGCGGCGTTCGTGGCGTTTTTGTCTTCACTAACCAGCGTGTCGTTTACGGCGGTGCAGTACGCGATTTTTAGCTCGTTAATGACCTTGTTGCCGAAAACTATTGGCGGGTATTCCGGCACGATTGTGGATAATATTGGCTACCCAGGCTTTTTCACGTTTACCACCCTGATCGGGATTCCCGTTCTGTGGTTGGTGTGGGCGGCGGGTAAGCATTTGAAGGTGGAGCAATGACCCGGATGTCTAATTCGGTGTAGTGTTTTTTGGAAATGTGGCGGTGATTCTGGTTGCGGTCAGTGCTCTGAGAGTCGTATATGCTGTAGATAATGCCCAAATCCTGTTCGATTTCGACTTGGCGGTAGGGGTGAAACGGTCGGAGCGCTTCAATGCTCAGGGTGTAGGGGATCGGCCCCGTGGTGCGAATCACGCCTTTGAACCCGACGCCAATGGTGTTGGGGTCGTAGTGTAAAATATTGTGGAGCACTTGTCGGATGACAGCTTGCAGGAAAGGATGTCCGGCGACGCCTATCACATGCCATTGTTGAAACTCACCGCGCTCAATTCCCGCAAGTTCCGGGTGTAGCCCCCAGCCGTAATAGTGGTCGTCATCCCATTTGGAAAGGATGTAACGGTCATCGGGTAACAACACCGCATCGAGCGGGCGGGTGATGGTGCTTTTTATGTCGAGATAGACGCCACCTTCGGCATAAATCAACAGATACCGAAACAGATCCGCACGCGCCGCACCGTAAGCGGTGTCGATGCGTTGGTAGGTGTTGAGCAAGTCTTGTCCGTAGTGTTGCAGAATAAAGGTTTCAATATCCGCGTCGTCGTAGAGGCGGTATTCCCAGTCAGGGTTGAGTTGCTGAATCTGGCAGATATTTTTTTGTAGCGGCGGCGGCAACGCATTTTTGGTGTAATACGTTTGGTGAATAACGCGAGGAATCCGTTCTTGCATGGCAAGGTTAGGTATCATCGGTTGGTCTAGCATAGCTGTCCCTCGTGTTTCTAAGACATCAAGTTAACAACAACTTATGCCAGCAGTAGGCGTGGGTATAGTATTGGGGGGACGAGCGTTAACAGTTTGCTTACTAGCTGATAGTTTTGAACAATATTTGCGAATTACGTTGGTAGTTGTACAGCGATTTCTTATTGGCAGGCAGGTCGTCTACGCTGCCTTTTTCAAAACCGCGTTCCCGAAACCAATCCGTGGTCTGGGTAGTCAGCACCAGCAAACGGGTTTTTCCTTGTGTTTTAGCAAGTTGCGCGACGTGTTTGAGCAGTTTATCGCCGCGATTGCCGCCACGGTCTTGTTGGCTGACGGCAAGGCAGGCGAGTTCGGCGACTTGTGGATCAGCGGTATCATAAAGGGCAACGCACGCAATCACGTCACGGTCGCGGAGGATAATGTGGAAGTTGTCGATTTCCAGTTCCAGTTGTTCGCGGGAACGTTTGATCAAAATGCCGCGTTCTTCCAACGGGCGAATCAGTTCCATAATGCCGCTGATGTCTTCAATCGTTGCCGCACGTAGGCGTTCAAATTGTTCGGCGGCAATCATGCTGCCTACGCCGTCGCGGGTATACAGTTCCAGCAGTAATGCGCCATCAATCTCGGCGTCAAGCAGGTGGATGCGTTCCACTTGGTTTTCCGATGCTTCAATCACGGCGGGTAGCAGCGGGTTGTAGGGCAAGCTCGCTTTGGCTTCCTCAAGGGTGAGTTCGTGCGGCAAATTCAAGGGCTGATGGCTGAGGAAAATTAGCTTGTCAGCTTTAATGGCTTTGGTGGCGGCAACTGCGACTTGTTCGTAACGCAGGTTGTAGGCTTCACCTGTGGGCGAGTAGCCCATCGGCGAGAGCAGCACGATATTACCGGAGTCGAGTTGTTGCTTAATCAGAGTGTGATTGATTTTGCGGACTTGCCCGCTGTAACCGTAGTCGATGCCATCGCAAATACCGAGCGGACGCGCAGTAAGGTAATTGCCGGAAATAATCCCCAGTCCTTCATTGTTCAGCGACGGCTGATTGAGCGCGTGAGTCAGCAGGTTTTCGATGCGGATACGCAAAAAACCGATGGCTTCCTGAGCGGCGAGCAACGAAGTGCTGTCGGTAATGCGAATGCCTTTGTGCAAGCGAATCGGTGTATTAGTGCGGTGCAAGCGTTCGTCAATTTGCGGGCGTGTGCCGTGTACTAGCACCAGCCGTGCGCCGAGGCTGGAAATAATGGCGAGGTCTTGCACAATTTGCCGAAAGCGTGGCGTGGCAATTACTTCACCCGCAAACGCGATCACGAAGGTTTTGCTCCGATGGTTGTGAATGTAGGGCGCAGCTTCGCGGAAAAATGTGACGCTGTGCGGGTTGGGTGCTGATCTCATGCTGATTACCCTTGGGTTAGCAACATCTGATCAACCAAGTCGCAAATGCAGTGGATTAACAGCAAATGGGTTTCCTGAATCCGTGCGGTGCTGTCAGCGGGAACGCGCAATTCTACATCACCGGCTTGCAGCAAGTCTTTCATACTGCCGCCCGCTTTGCCGCTGAGGGCAATCACTTGCATCCCACAGTCATGCGCCGCGTCGATGGCGCGATTCACATTGGTGGAATTGCCGCTGGTGGAAATTGCTAGCAATACGTCACCGTTGCGCCCCAGTGCTTCGATTTGGCGGGAAAATACCCGTTCGTAGCTGTAATCGTTGGCGATGGAGGTGAGGGTGGACGTATCCGTGGTCAGCGCAATCGCGGGCAAACCCCTACGTTCCTGCTCGAAACGGTTGAGCATTTCGGAGGAAAAATGTTGTGCATCGCCCGCCGAACCGCCATTGCCGCAACTGAGGATTTTGTTACCGTTTTGAACAGCAGTAAACACCATCGTGGCGGCAGTGAGAATCGGTTCTTGTAATACCGCGAGGGCTTTTTGCTTGGTGTCAATGCTGGCGGCGAAGTGTTGTTGGATGCGTGTTTGCAAATTCATGCGTTAGCCCGTGTCGAAAGCGTTTTTGATCCAAAGGATAGTGTTATCACCTTCGACCGCTACCACGTCAAAACGTGCCTGGGCATCCGGTGCGCGGTATTGCAAATAGTGTTGTGCGGTGCGGATGATACGCGCTTGCTTGCGGGGGTCAATACTGTGCAATGCGCCGCCGTAACGGCGGGTTTTGCGGTAACGGACTTCGACAAACACGATGATGCTGCCGTCGCGCATAATCAGGTCGATTTCGCCCATTTTCAGGCGGTAATTCTGGTGCAGCAGGTGTAAACCACTGGCTTGCAAGTGTTCACAAGCCAGTTGTTCGGTGCTGATGCCGCGTTGCAGGTGCGGCGCGGTAGGCTTATTGTCCAACGGCTTGCGGTACGCCGTTAACGAAAGTGGCGAATAGCAAGGTACGTTGGATTTGACGATTGCCTGCTAAACGGATGTTGCCGGTTTTGCCGTTGACTTGCGTATTCGGGTTGCGGGCAATGCTGGGCAGGTTTTTAGCAATTAGGAAAGCATCCATTCCCAACGCGAACATACGCGGGAAATTGGAGTTGTTTAATGTGCCGGATTGTAAGCCTTCGATAACCCACGGAATTTCGGTGTACAGAATACCATCAAGGTCGGCATCTTTGCCGGGGTTAGTGCGCCCGGAAAAGATATGTGAGGTTGCATAAATAGGCAGTTCTGGGGCTTGTGCTGCTAGCAAAGGGCGCATCAGACGTGCTTGGCTGGGGGATGCGGCAAGGAACACCATGCTGGCGCGGCCTTGGGTGGCTGCCAGTGCATTTTGCACATTCTGCATATAGGCGTTGGATGCAGCATCAGGGTATTGCTGAATATTGATGACTTGCCCGCCTTTGGCTTGGTAAGCAGCCCGGAATGCACCGGCGATGCGGTCGCCCCAACTGGAGGCCGGTGCTAATACGATAGCCGTGCGCAGCCCGCGTGCACTCGCCGTTTCAGCGACTTGGCGGGCTTCATCTTCTGGCAGTAAGCCGAATTGGTAAAGCGCACCCGGTATGTTGCGGCTGTTGGTTAAGTAATTCAGGCTGAGCAGTGGTTTGGAAAGTATTTGGGGGTGAGCTAGCAAGTCAGCTAATGATTCTTTATCCAGTGGCCCGATGATCATGTCAGCACCATCGGCGACAGCCCGTTGGTATTGAGCAACAGCGCCACCCGCACTCACATCGTACAGTTGCACGCTGGTTTCGCTGGCAATACTGTTACGTGCGGTATCAATGCCACGATAAATCTCTTGCCCGACACTGCCTAATGCCCCGGACTGGGGAAGTAGGGCTGCAACACGGGTCACGCTGTTGGGAATAAGTGCTGCTTGTATATTTTGAACGCTAGGGTTGCCTTTGCCGCTGTTCATGGCTTGGGCGCGTTGTTGAATGTGTTTAACCTTCTCGCGTAATGCTGGCGATAGGTTGTCAAGATTAGCTGGCAACGTGCGTAGTGCTAAGGCTGGGTTGTTTTGTTGTAAAGCCAGTAAGGCTTTCACATAGGCTTGGCGGGCACGATTTTCACCGTCTAATGCCGAGGCGGGAACCTTGGCTAAATAGGTATTGGTAAGTTTGGCATCGCCGATGGAGGCGGCAATTTCGGCTGCTTGCAAAATGACGCGCTCACGTTGTGGTGAGGGGTAGCGTGCCGCCGCCGCATAATACGTTTGAGCAGCTTCCCGTTTTTTTCCTTGATTAAATAGTGTATTGGCTTGTTCGACAGTGGCATTGCCTTGGATTGCGGAGCTGCCCTCGCTATCCATGAAGTCGTTGGGTGAACAGCCTTGTAACATCAATGGCACAACTAATAAGGCAACCGAGCAGTATTTCAGGATGCATTGGCGAAATTTTGTTTGCATGACGTGAATCCTAGTACCTATTGGTGGGGTATTGTTGTCGAAATATAGCACTTTTTGTTGAGCCTGCTGCATGTTTGATTCGGCAAGCGGTATTTTACTGGGGGTATTCTGTCGTTTGTTGCCTGATAAACATCAATTAAGTCTATGAACAGTGCGGTTGGATGCTAAAAATAGGACTATGCTTGTTACAACTATTGCCCTTGTTGTCGTTGCAACAAGGGGGTGGTTTGCGATGATTAAAATACATTCATAAACAACGGAGGTGTTCTGATGTCCACAGGTTTGGCAGTTGCCATTTTGTGTGCGCTCGCCGCACTGGTTTACGGTATTGTGACGACCCGCTGGGTGCTTGCTCGCCCTGAGGGGGATGCAAAAATGCGCAGTATCGCACAAGCGATTCAGGAAGGGGCGCAAGCCTACTTAAATCGTCAATACACCACAATTGCGGTGGTGGGTATTTTGCTGTTTGCGGTGATTTTTATTGCACTAGGTTGGCAAACCGCGATTGGTTTTGCGTTGGGTGCATTGTTATCCGGTGCTACCGGCTATATCGGCATGAATGTTTCGGTACGCGCCAATGTGCGCACGGCTGAGGCAGCGAAAGACGGTTTGAATGCGGCTTTGGATGTCGCTTTCAAAGGCGGCGCGATTACTGGTATGTTGGTCGTCGGCTTGGCATTGCTGGGTGTGGCTGGTTATTACGCGGTATTGACCATGACCGGAACTTCGGCGACTGATGCTATCCATGCGTTAGTCGGTTTGGCGTTTGGTGGGTCATTGATTTCGATTTTTGCCCGTTTGGGTGGTGGGATTTTCACCAAGGGTGCGGATGTGGGTGCCGATTTGGTGGGGAAAGTGGAAGCGGGTATTCCTGAAGATGACCCACGCAATCCCGCTGTCATCGCGGATAATGTCGGGGATAATGTCGGGGATTGCGCTGGGATGGCGGCGGATTTGTTTGAAACTTACGCTGTTACTATTATTGCTACCATGTTGCTGGGTGGGTTGCTGATGAATGGCTCAGAAAATGCCATTATTTACCCGTTGGTGTTGGGGGGCTTTTCTATTTTGGCTTCCATCTTAGGGGCAATGTTTGTGAAGGCGCGTGCTGGCGGCAAAATTATGAATGCGCTGTACCGTGGGTTGGCGGTAGCCGGAGTGGCATCGTTGATATTTTTCTATCCGGTCACGGTCATTATGATGGGGGATAGCCCCGATTATTCGGTGAATGCATTGTATGGTTCAGCGGTAATTGGTTTGTTACTGACAGCAGCGATGGTGTGGATTACAGAATATTACACGGCAACAGAATACAGTCCAGTTAGGCATATTGCGCAAGCGTCTACGACAGGGCATGGCACGAATGTGATTGCGGGCTTGGGTGTGTCTATGCGTTCTACGGCAGCACCGGTATTGGCGGTATGTCTTGCTATCTGGGGTGCTTATGAACTCGCAGATTTGTATGGGATTGCGATTGCAGCAACCTCGATGTTATCCATGGCGGGGATTGTGGTAGCGTTGGATGCTTATGGTCCAATTACCGATAATGCGGGTGGTATCGCGGAAATGGCTGGTTTGCCTGAAGATATTCGGAATATTACTGACCCGTTGGATGCCGTGGGTAACACGACAAAAGCAGTGACCAAAGGTTATGCCATTGGATCGGCTGGGTTAGCGGCTTTGGTATTGTTTGCGGATTATACCCATGCGTTGTCCGCAGCACATCAAACAACCATGAACTTTGATCTTTCCAACCATTTGATCATTATCGGTCTGTTTATTGGTGGGATGGTACCGTATCTGTTTGCGGCAATGGCGATGGAAGCTGTGGGGCGGGCGGCAGGCTCGGTGGTGGTGGAAGTGCGGCGGCAATTCCAGACAATTCCGGGCATTATGGAGGGCACAGGGAAGCCGGAATATGGTACTTGTGTGGATATGTTGACCAAATCGGCGATTAAGGAAATGATTGTACCGTCATTATTGCCAGTGGCAGTGCCGGTGATTGTGGGGCTGACCTTGGGCGCAGAGGCACTTGGCGGGGTGTTGGTGGGTACGATTATCACGGGGATTTTCGTGGCAATTTCCATGACAACCGGCGGCGGTGCTTGGGATAATGCCAAGAAATATATCGAGGAAGGCAATTTCGGTGGCAAAGGTTCGGAGGCGCACAAAGCGGCTGTTACTGGCGATACCGTTGGCGACCCGTATAAGGATACGGCAGGTCCTGCGGTCAACCCGTTGATCAAGATCATTAATATTGTTGCGTTGCTGATTGTGCCTTTGCTGGCGTAAGGTAGTGCACGGCTGGTTTTGCCAGCAAAAACCAGAAGCCCGCCCTTCGTGGTGGGCTTCGTTGTTTGGGGAAGTGGATGAAACAAGGCATTTTGTACTGTGTGGCAACGCCCATCGGTAATTTGGCGGATATGACGGAACGTGCCAAGCGCATCTTGGCTGAAGTAGATAAGATTTATGCGGAAGATACTCGCGTGACCCGTGGTTTGCTTGCCCATTTTGGCATTCAAGGGTCATTGGCTAGTTTGCACGATTACAATGAGGCGGGTCGCGTTGCTAGCATCCAAGCCGAATTGGAGCAGGGAATGCAATTGGCGTTGGTCAGCGATGCGGGTACGCCGTTGATCAGCGACCCTGGTTATAAACTGGTTCATGCTTTAGGAAGTGCAGGGTGCAAAATTGTGCCAGTTCCGGGGGCAAGTGCGTTAATTGCGGCGTTGTCGGTGGCGGGTTTGCCGACGGATCGGTTTGTATTTGAAGGTTTTTTACCGGCAAAAGCGGTATCACGCCGCAAATGGCTGGAGAGTTTACAAGAAGAGCCGCGCACCTTAGTATTTTACGAATCGAGTCACCGCATTGCTGAGATGTTAGCGGATGTAGCAACTACTTTGGGCGAGGAGCGCCAGGTGGTGGTGTTGCGCGAGTTGACCAAGTTGTTTGAAAGCATTTACCGGGGCAGTGCCGGGGAGTTAGTCACGCAATTGAGTATCGACACCAATATGTCACGCGGTGAGTTTGTGGTGGTGGTGGCGGGCAAAGTGGCGAACGAGGATCAGGAACAACTCAGTGCTTTACGTGCGGACAGTATTCTGGCGGTGTTGTTGGAAGAATTGCCGGTGAAACAGGCAGCCGCCATTGCCGCCCGTTTGACCGGATTGCCGAAAAACCAGTTATACAAGCAAGCGCTGGCGCTGTCTTAGCCCCTCTCCCCTTGTGGTAGATGGGTTGGGGTGAGGGGATCTTCAGCGTCAGGGCTATTGATGACAATGAGCTTGTCGGGGTCGAGTGCTAAAATTTGTTGCGCAATGTCGAGCGGAATCAGGCAACGTTTGCCGCCTAGGAAGGTAATCGCTAGGTTGCCATCGGCTAAGGCTTGCTGTTGGGCTTCGGTGACGTAGAGGTATTTGATGTTGTCACCGACCACAAAATTGTAGCGAATGTCAGCATCGTCGACATTCTGTAAGTTGGCCGTGATTAGAGCAGCAACTTGTTCGCGGGTTTGTTTGCGGCGAGCAGCGATTTCACGCTGGCGTTGTTCAGCTTGTTCGCGCTCTTCGCGTTCGGTTTTGGCGCGAGCTGCGTAAAATTGTGCGAGGTCGCTTTTTTCTTTGGGCGTTGGGCGTGGTGCTTTATTTTCAGTGCGTTGCGGTTTTTCTACCGTGCGGGCTGGTCGATTGTCACGACGCGAGGTTTGGTTGTGCTGTTGCGGTTGCCGTGAAGGAGCTGGTTTGGGTTGGTTGGCTTTTTCAAGCTGTGCTTCGGTGACTAACCCCGCTTTAAGGAGTTGGTCGCGTAGTGAGTGTGCCATGCTGTTCTCTTGAAATTGTCGACAAGTAGTGGTGGTTAGTTGCTGTTAGATTCGTTAACAAGCGTTATAATACCGTGATTTTTACACAAGAGTAGAGTAAACAATGAATATTGATAAAGTTCCTGCTGGGCGTGATGTTCCTAATTGCGTGAATGTCATCATTGAAATTCCTGCATTGTCTACGCCGGTGAAGTATGAGTTGGATAAGGAAAGCGGTGCATTGTATGTTGACCGTTTTTTGTCGACTCCCATGTTTTACCCGGCAAACTATGGGTTTATTCCGCACACGTTAGCACAGGATGGTGACCCTACCGATGTGTTGGTGGTCAGCCCTACGCCGTTGATGCACGGTTGTGTGATTCCGGTTCGCCCAGTGGGTATGCTGAAAATGTCGGATGAATCCGGGATTGATGCCAAAATTGTGGCTGTTCCGGCACATAAGTTGTCTTCTGGATATCGTGAAATTAACTCTTATGAGCAACTGCCGCCGCTGCTGTTAAGCCAAATCCAACACTTCTTTGAGCGTTACAAAGAGTTGGATGCGGGTAAGTGGGTGAAGGTGGAAGGCTGGGCTGGCCTCGAAGAGGCCAAGCAAGAAATTTTGGACAGTATTGAGCGTTATAATACGGAGCAACCAGAGGAGATTCCGTTCTCTTAATCTGTTATAGTCGCCCGATTTCAAACAGGGCAGACAGGATGCTCGTCAGCAATTCATGAGCGATAGACCGATTAAACTAGAACGTGATGAACAGCACATGTTCAATGTGCGAGCTATAGTCGCGGGTATCTTTATCCTGTTTGCCTTGTTGGGGATCTTGGGGAGGGTTTACCAACTCCAAGTATCCGAACACGCAAAGTATTCTGAGCTTTCACGCCAACATTACCAGAAACGCATTCCCATCCCGCCTAATCGTGGTCAGATTTATGACCGTAATGGTGTACTGCTGGCGGATAGCCACACGCAATATGTCCTAGAGGTGGTTCGTGACAATATCGGTGATGAGAATGCTGATGGCAAGTCGACGTTAGCCGATGTTGATATTTTCGTTGAGCGTTTGGGATCCATTATTCCGCTAGCGGAAAAAGATGTCCGTTTGTTTAAAACTCAAGCAAGGCGTTTTAAATACCAACCTATCCTCATTCGGGGAAATTTAACAGAAGAAGAGTACGCTGCGTGGGCTGTCAATCGTCCGCGTTTCCCTGGTGCGCGGGTAGAGGTGCGTATGGAGCGTTACTACCCTTTAGTTAAAACAGCGAGTCATGTCATTGGGTATGTAGGGCGTATTGATGCGCGTGATCTGGAGACTTTGAACAAGGATGAATACATCGGTACCACCCATATCGGTAAAACGGGGATAGAGGCTTTCCATGAGAATCGTTTGCATGGGCAAGCCGGGTATCAATTGATTGAGGTAGATGCTCACGGTAAAAAACAGTCTCTTCTAAGCAAAAAAGACCCTGTTGGTGGGCAGGAGTTATTTCTTGGCTTGGATATTAATTTACAAATCTTTGCGGAAAGTTTGCTGAAAAATGAACGTGGGGCGATTGTGGCGATGGATCCGAGTAACGGTGAAGTACTGGCTTTGGCAAGTGTGCCGACATTCGACCCTAATTTATTTATTAATGGTATTTCTCAGAAGGACTATACGGCTTTACGTGAAGATCCTGATCGTCCGCTGTTTAATCGTGCGCTGCAAGGTACTTATCCGCCGGGGTCTACCATTAAGCCAATGGTAGGCGTGGCTGGTTTAATTGAGGGGGTAGTGACCCCCGGCTCAAGGGTTTACGACCCTGGTTTCTTTCGTTTGCCGGGGCAAAAACATGCCTTTCGGTGTTGGAATAAGAGTGGTCACGGTTCGGTTGACCTGAAGTATTCGATTCAACAGTCATGCGATACCTATTTTTACGATTTGGCCTATCGGATGGGGATTGATCGTTTCTCTACGGCAATGAGGCGTTTTGGTTTTGGAGAAAAGACAGGGATTGATTTGCCATCAGAAGCGTCAGGTTTGATGCCAACCAAGGAATGGAAAGAGAAACGTCATAAGCGTGATTGGTTTCCTGGGGATACGGTTAATATTGGTATCGGTCAAGGTTATTGGTTAGCAACACCCCTGCAATTGGCTCATGCGACGACGATTATGGCGAATCGTGGGGTGCGATTGAAGCCGCATGTGTTGCGTGGGGTGCGTACTGCGCGAAATCAGGAGGAGAGTGTCCTTAAGCCTGAACCGTTTCCTACCCTTGAAGCAAAGGATAATTATTGGAATTTGACGATCCAAGGGATGGAAAATGTGATGCGTCCCGGTGGTACTGCACGGGCAGCGGGGGCTGGGGCATCCTACCGTATCGCGGGTAAGACGGGCACAGCTCAGGTATTTGGTTTGGCTGGTGGTAAATACAATGCAGGTCGGATTGCTAAGCGGTTGCGTGACCATGCATTGTTCGTTGGGTTCGCTCCAGCGGATAATCCTAAAATTGCTGTGGCAGTGATTGTGGAAAATGCTATGGGTGGTGGTGGTGCGACGGCCGCACCGATTGCTCGCAAGCTCATGGATGCCTACTTGAATCAAGCATATGGTGATAATGCATTAAAACCAGCCGGTGCGGTAGCGCAGCAGGAACTGGAGCAAATGCAGCCAGCTACATCGGTACAGGAGCCTACTAAAAAATCAAAAAAACAGAAAAAACAGAAAAAACAGAGGGTAAACAGTGATTAGTAGTTTATTGCCTTCTTGGTTGATCGTTGCGCTACAGCGTGTCGATGCGGTGTTGTTGGCGGTATTGTCACTGCTGGTCTTTTTGGGATTAGCGACGTTGTACAGTGCCAGCGATGGCAATATCGAGCAGGTGCAGCGGCAAATTATTCATTTTTCAATCGGTCTGGGGCTATTGGTCATTTTTTCTCAAATTTCCAGTAAGACACTGCGCCAGTGGTCGGTATGGTTGTATGGCATTGGGGTAGTGTTGCTGATTTTAGTCTTAATCATTGGGGTAACGAAGAAAGGCGCAACACGTTGGTTATATATTGGTGTTGATATTCAACCTGCTGAAATCATGAAGCTGGCCGTGCCAATGATGGTGGCCTACTATTTCTCTGAGAAACCGCTACCACCGCGTTTTGTGGATATTGTGATTGCATTGTTGTTGGTATTGGTTCCGATGCTGCTGGTTATGAAGCAGCCAGATTTGGGAACCTCGTTGTTAATTGCTACTTCTGGATTTTTTGTTATTTATTTAGCAGGTATGTCATGGTGGTTGATTGGTGGTGCAATTGCTTTTGTGACGGTTGCTGCCCCGTTGTTGTACTTTTTTGGGATGCATGATTATCAACGGCGTCGGGTCGATACGCTTTTGAATCCAGAATCGGATTTGTTGGGAACTGGATACCATATTTATCAGTCAAAAATTGCGATTGGTTCTGGTGGGGCTTATGGAAAAGGCTGGATGCAAGGCGACCAAGCGCATCTGGATTTTCTGCCAGAACGGCACACCGATTTTATCTTTGCTGTATTTGGTGAAGAGTTCGGCTTAGTGGGCAACCTGATTTTAATGGGGCTGTACATATTTATCATCTGGCGGGGTTTATACCTTGCGAGTAAGGGTGAGGATACGTTTGCGCGTCTGTTGGGCGGAAGTCTGAGTGTGTCATTTTTCTTTTATCTGTTTGTGAATACCGGCATGGTCAGCGGGCTGCTTCCCGTGGTCGGTGTACCGCTACCCTTGGTGAGTTACGGGGGAACCTCCGTGGTTACGCTGATGATGGCTTTTGGGATCATCATGGGGATGAGGAAGCGCAAACGCATTTATCAACGGGATAGCTGAAGAAGGATTTTCATGCTCTCCTCAACAGGTTTGGAGATGGAGTTTATGAAAATCGTGCATGGTTCAGTTCAATGGAATAAGTCGCTGAGTAAGCTGGTAAGTGTCGTTATGATGGGGGGGGTATTAGGGGGGTGCACTGCGGGGCCGCAGTGGCCTTGGGTATTCAATCCACCTGTTGCGAATGTTCCCAGTCAACAAGGTTTGCCCCCAACCGTTATCAGACAGCCTGTTGGAAGCCCGTCTGTCGGCAGTACGACAGCGCCACCATCAACGAATACGACGATACCTCGTCAACCCGTTAATTACCCTGCCGGATTACGTGGGGACTATGCTAGTTACCCGGCGCTGCGCCAGTTTATTGGTAAAATGAACAGTCAGCATGGTTTTGATATTGCGTTTCTGGAACAGACCTTTTCCGGTGTGCAGCGTGATAAAGAAGCCTTAACAAAGGCAGGTGCGCCCACCGAAGGGCAAGTCTGGCGGGCTTATCGCCCAATCTTTCTTACCGAGGAGCGTATTAATGGTGGGGTGGATTTTTGGAATCGCCATGCGGCACTGTTAGATGCGGCTACTCGTCAATACGGGGTGGATACGGAATATTTGGTGGCGATTATTGGTGTGGAAACGCAGTATGGTAAAAATACGGGCAAACACAATACCTTACAGGCATTAACAACGTTAGGGTTTGATTTTCCACGTCGTGCCAGTTTTTATCAGAAAGAACTGGAGCAGTTTTTATTGTTATCGCGAGAAGAGAAGGTCAGACCGCAGATTTTTAACGGTTCCTATGCTGGGGCAATGGGCTTGGGACAGTTTATTTCTAGCAGCTATCGTAGTTATGCGATTGATGGCAACCGTGATGGTAAGCGTGACTTGTGGAATCCTCAGGATGCTATTCCTAGTGTTGCGAATTATTTTGCTAAAAATGGCTGGAAGCGCGGTGGTGGTGTTGCTGTCCCTGCTTATGTTTCCGGTGCTGGTTATGCTAGTATTGCTGAAGCAACACCGAAAAAACCATCACGTACTTTGGGTGAGCTTGCTGCCAAAGGGGTAAGGCCACAAGGGGCTATCAACTCCGCTAAAGTGAGCTTGATTAAGCTGGAGGGGACGACTGATGAGTATTGGGTAGGCGGCGAAAATTTCTATGCGATTACCCGTTACAATCCCAGTTCCAAATATGCGATGGCGGTGCATCAACTTGCGCAGGAAATCCGTAAGCGTAAGTTTGGTTTCTAAACGTTATAATAGCAAAAGCGATAAGCTGGCTCGTGTATCACCGCACGGGTCAGTTTTCTAATGGGCGATGATAAAAAGCTGGACAATACGATGACAATAAACTGGCGATTTTCGGGAGCCTTACTGGCTTCCATGACCATAAGTTTGGTCGCTTGCAGTGGCAATAGTGCTAAAAAATCGGATGTTGATACTGCGCAAGTACATAATCAGGTAAGCACAGAAGCCCGTAGTGAGTGTGGTAATGACCCCGCTTACACCATTGATGGCAAAACTTACCAAGTGTTGGATTCGGTAACGGGTTATTCAGAACGTGGTACGGCTGCGTGGTATGGTGCAGAATACCAAGGCACGGAAACTGCGGGGTGTGAAGTCTTTGACATGTATGGTTATTCTGCCGCACACCGCACGTTGCCATTACCCAGTTTTGCAAAAGTCACTAATCAGCAGAATGGCAAGCATATCATTGTACGCATCAATGACCGTGGACCATTTGAGAGTGGGGATTTGATTCAATTATCGTTTGCAGCAGCCAATGCGCTCGGTATTAAAGCAAAAACAGGTGCACCTGTTGAAGTGGCGGCGATTCCACCTGAGCAATTGCCACCTGAGCTTAAAGCAGATAGCAAGCCTAAGGCCGTTGCACCGCTGGTAAAACCTACGGAGCCTGTGGATAAGTCTAAGCCTTATTACGTGATTGCGGGTACATGGCCTGATCGTAATGCGTCCCTCGATATGTTTGTGCGTTTGACATCAGTGGGGCTGGCTAAAACAGAAATGGCTACTGCGCAACAAAATGGGCGCGAAATGTATCAGGTTAGGGTTGGGCCTTTGTATAACCAAGATCAAATTGATAATGTGAAGGATATTTTGGAAAGCAACGGTTTGGCAAACTTTAAGGTCGTTGCAGGCAAATAGTTGCAGGATGGCGCTAGCTTCGCTACCGTACTGACTATGAAAATAATGCCTATGAGTGAAAGGACTGTTCATGTTTACAAGGATACTTAAACTGTTATTGTTGGCAGGGTTGCTAGCAGGCGGTATTGCGAGTGCTGAGCCTACCTCAGTACCGTCAGATACGGGTGAGCCTGCGCCTCAAGATATGTCCACTGCTCCTTACAATGACCCGAATATTCCACCAGAAATCATTGCGATGGCACCAGGTGTGCCAGAAATTGAGGCGAAAAGCTATTTGCTGGTTGATTTCCAAAGTGGTGAGGAGTTGGCTGGTATCAACCCCGGAATGCGTGTGGAACCTGCCAGCATTACTAAACTGATGACGGCTTACTTGGTTTATCAGGAATTAGGTAAGGGTACGGTCAAGCTGGAAGATGAAGTACTGATCAGCGAAAAAGCGTGGAAAATGGAAGGCTCACGCATGTTCGTAGAATTAGGCAAAAAAATCCAGTTTGAGAAGTTGCTCAAGGGCATGATTATCCAATCGGGTAATGATGCAGCGATGGCGTTAGCGGAACATGTGGCGGGTAGTGAAGAAACCTTTGTGCAGCGTATGAATCAGACTGCTGCTGAGCTTGGCATGACGGATACCCGTTACATGAATGTCACTGGGTGGCCTGCTAAGGATCATTACACGACGGCACGTGACATTGTGAAACTGGTGGAAGCCTTGGTGCATGAGTTTCCAGAGTATTACAAACTGTATGCTATCAAGGAATTCAGCTACAACAATATCAAGCAGCAAAACCGTAATCGCTTATTGTGGCGTGACCCAACAGTAGATGGGTTGAAAACTGGGCATACAGAGTCAGCGGGTTATTGTTTGGTAGCCTCTGCCAAACGTGACAATATGCGTTTGATTTCAGTGGTGTTGGGTGCAAAAAGTGAAGAAGCACGCGCGAATGTCAGCCAACAGTTGTTGGAATACGGCTTCCGTACCTTTGAAACACACAAGCTCTACGATGCAGGGGCTGTGTTGGCAAAAGTGCGAGTTTGGAAGGGTGAGGCAACGGAAGTGCCTGCTGGGGTGGTTGATAATTTGTTTGTTAGTATTGTCAAAGGGCGCTACGACCAATTGAAAGGTGGAATGCAGCTTGATAAAGGGATTGACGCCCCCATTAAACGGGGTGACGTACTGGGCAAAGTGATTATTACTGATCAAGAGCTGGGTAAAGTCGTTAAGGAAACCCCGTTGTTGGCGCTGGAAGATGTGACCGAAGGCGGCTGGTGGCGGCGGACAATGGATAGTATTCAGAAGTTGTTCGCGGATTAATAACCGCAAGCGTGAGGATGGGCTGTGGAGCGTTTTGGACAGCAGGATGAATTAAAACTGGATTTTCCTTGTGATTTTCCTATCAAAGTGGTGGGTCGTGCAGATGTAGAGTTTCATCTGCGGATTTGTGAAATTGTGTGCCGTCACGACTCTGTGTTTGATCCTGAGGTGCGGTTACAGCGACGTGATAGCTCTGCTGGTAAATACCACAGTCTAACGGTGAATTTGCGTGCAATCAGCAAGGAGCAGATTGATGCAGTGTATCAGGACTTGAAAGCCTGTGAGTTGGTGCTGTGGGCATTGTAGAGCATCGAGTGGTGGATATTTTGCATATCCGCCAACTGGGTTTGCTAGAGTATGTGTCCGCTTGGAAGCAGATGCAGGTATTTACCCAAAATCGTCTTCTCAATACACCGGATGAAGTGTGGCTAGTACAACATCCGCCGGTATTTACGCTAGGACGCAATGGTAAGTTGGAACATGTGTTAGCGCCAGGCGATATTCCTGTGATTCCCATTGATCGTGGTGGGCAGGTGACATATCACGGCCCAGGTCAGCTAGTGGCTTATATGCTATTAGATATTCGTCGTAAAGCTTTAGGTGTTCGCGAGCTGGTCACAGGCATTGAGCAATCGGTAATCGACTTGTTGGCGCATTATAGTATTGTTGCGTTAGGAGATAGGGATGCACCGGGTGTCTACGTCGATGGACGTAAAATTGCAGCCTTAGGATTACGGGTATCGAAAGGTCGTACCTATCATGGGTTGAGCCTGAATGTGGCAATGGATCTAGAGCCTTTCCTGCGTATTAACCCGTGTGGTTACGCAGGCTTGCAGGTTACGCAATGTCAAGACTTGGGTATTGAACAAGCACCGTTTGAACTTGCCCGTGAGTTGTGTGAATGTTTAACGCACCGTTTAGGTTACGCAGCGCTAAAATGGCTTTAGAATTAGAGATAGTAAGCGCTTTTAGTCATGACTTTTGACATCAATGGCATCAGCAATTTACGTGCTAGGAAGGGAAGTTTTGTGCCCCCTGCTTGCATAGCAATATCGCCGTGATGCTGTTCGTCAGCCTTCATCTTTTGCAAAATTGCCATATCAGTTAGTGCATGAGGGGGGAGGAGATTGATGTGTTCTTCCAAATGCTTAATGACTTGATCTTCTGTTTCTTTGACAAAACCAAGGCTCCATTTGTCACCAATCTTGCCTGCGACGGCACCAATCGTAAATGAACCCCAATAAAATAACGGGTTCAGCAGGCTTTTCCGACCGTCTAACTCCTGTAAACGCTTTTCCGTCCAGTTGAGGTGGTCGTTTTCCTCCATAGCAGAGCGTTCCATCTGTTCCCGTATATCTTCACGTTTGGCAGTTAATGCTTGCCCTCGGTATAAACCTTGGGCAGATACCTCTCCTGTGTGATTAATGCGCATCAACCTGCTGATCAATTCACGGTCTGCTTCGTTAAGCTGTGTGGTTTCTGGTATCCCCGTTGCCGGATTAGGGCGTTCCGTGGTTGGTGCTTTGGCATGAACCACGCGCAGAGACTGATCAATTTCGGTCAGAATTTTATCTAGTAAGCTGAGTTTGCGCATCTCTCTCTCCATTAATGTTATTGTTGAGCCTCGCGTTTCACCAAGTAATCAACAACTTGTAGTAAGGTTTCCTCACTGCCAACCATGCTGGGACTGGTGCGGTATTTGCCATTGACGATAATGATGGGCACAGAATCTGCTTTGGATTTTATTCCTACTTCATTGGCACGTGCCATCATGGCTTTCATTTCCATGGAGTTCAGGGCATTTTTAACTTGATCAGATGTGAAACCTAGCTCAGCAAAGAAACGGGTCATGGCATCGTCATCGTTTATCTTACGGCGCTGTTTTTGCAGTGCTTCAAAGATTTTGGTATGGACGCGTTTAGCACCATCAGGGTCAAGCATTTGCCCAACATAGAATAATTTGGCGTGGTATTCCCAGCGAGGGCTTAATGTGGCTGGTACTCGTTGGAAAACAACATTGTCCGGCTTGTTGCTAAGGAACTTATCAATGGTAGGTTCCAGAGAATAGCAATGCGGGCAACCATACCAGAATAAGTCGATAACCTCGACTTTACCAGCAGGTGCTTGTGTCGGAATCGTGGGTGATAGCGTAACGTAATGTGTGCCTTCTTTGAAATCCTGCGCTTGGCTGGCTTCAGGAATACAACCCGTTAAAGCGAACAGTGCTGCCATCATAAAGCCGAGGGTGTGGCTTAAGGTACGTTTCATTAATTATTGTCTCCTGCTTGTGTTTGTGTAAGAACTGCGTTGATCTGTCAGTTATCTTCATCGCTCGCTTTGAGTTGGACTTGGCTAGGTACTCAAAGTTCACCGTAAGAATGCAATCCAGAGAGGAACATGTTTACGCCGAGGAATGCAAACAGGGTAACAAATAAGCCAACAATTGCCCACCATGCCATGGGTACACCGCGCCAGCCTTTGGAAAAGCGTAAATGCAGCCATGCTGCATAGTTCAACCAGACAATTAATGCCCATGTTTCTTTCGGATCCCAAGACCAGTAGCCGCCCCACGCTTCAGCAGCCCACATTGCGCCAAGAATGGTGGCAATAGTGAAAAACGCAAAGCCCAGTGCAATCGCTTTATAAGTTATGTCATCGAGCATTTCCAAAGAGGGCAGGCGCGTTGCCAGCAAGCCATTCGCATTGCGTTGTTGCCCACGATGTTTCAAGAGGTAGGCAATACTGGTCATGGCTGCCAAAGCAAACGCACCGTAACCAATGAAATTGGCAGGCACGTGAATTTTCATCCAATAGCTTTTCAGGGCTGGAACCAATGGCTGAATTTCATGTGCACCTTTGGTGTAGCTATACCAGAGCAGAAAAGCAACTGCCGCACTGATCACCATCAATACAAAACCGCCGAGTGAACGATTTTTGTAACGTCCCTCATAAAACATATATAACAGCCCGGTGATAATGCAGAACAGAATGAAAACTTCGTACAGGTTGCTAACCGGAATGTGACCAAATTCAGGATCAATCAGATAAGATTCATACCAGCGTACCATCAGCCCCGTGAACCCCATAACCAAGGCAACCCATGTCATGGCTGAACCTGTTTTCAAGGTAAACGCATTGTTTGTGAATAGACCCGCGAAATAAGTAACGGTCGCGAGTACAAACAGGGCACTCATCCACATAACCGCAGACTGGCTAGAGACTAAAAACTTCAACCCAAAGACTTGCTCTGCATTGGCGTAATTACCGCCATACAGCCAAATACCCAACAAACTTAAGAGGGCAACGGCTATGGTGTAGGGGCGGAAGGCTTTCCAATACCAACCCAAGGCAATCCATGAAGGTGCAGTCAGTGCAAGAATCCCGATTTCGTATTCATCCATCACGTTACCATATTGGAAGAATACCCATACGCTGGCAGCAATGACTAGTGCTGCCCACAGCCAATCCGACAAACGCAGTTGCTGGAATACGCTGGGTTGGTCAATGAGCGAGTCAATGGTTTGTTGGGGAGTCGACATGTTTCACCTCTTGTTTCATCACTTGCTGGAAAACATCCTGCAACTGTTGGAAATAACGCTCAAATTCTGGCTGATTGCGGTT
Source organism: Thiothrix caldifontis (assembly GCF_900107695.1). Taxonomy (GTDB): domain Bacteria; phylum Pseudomonadota; class Gammaproteobacteria; order Thiotrichales; family Thiotrichaceae; genus Thiothrix; species Thiothrix caldifontis. The sequence continues at coordinate 21,486 of NZ_FNQP01000001.1, forward strand.
ACTGCTACCTGCCACCACGATTTCCGCTTGGTTGTTGTCCAGCGGTTTAATCCATACCCATATTCTACGATGCGCCACGTAAAACAGGAGAAATACCCCTATTGTTAGCATGAGACTGCCGAAATAAACCACATCTTTGCCGGGAGAGCGGGTGATTTGCAAGCCAGATGCTTCAATTTGTTTAAAGCTGTCCATGTGGACTAGCCAAGGTGAACCGTAAGCGGGCAATTTATCAATGGCAAGTAAGCTATCATCGAAGAATAACCAGTCAGCTTCAGTCGGTTCAGCGGTCATGCCTTCTTGCTTGAGCGTTTCTTTATAGACCTCACGCAAGGCGGCATTGAGCACTTTCATGAAAGCTTCAGCAGCGCTTTCCTGCTTATCTTGCGGAAACTTTGCCGCAATTTCTGCCATGATGCCTTCAGAACCTTTGGTCACAAACTGTTCGGTTAAGCGTTGCATCGACTCCACGATTTGTACTTCGACTGTTGGGTCAACAACCGTAGTTTGTTGCATGGAGTTACGGGTGGTCTGGAGCGCGGATTGTTTCACCAATTCGGTATTTTGTATATTGGACAAAAACCGCATAAAGCGTTCCATGCTGCCTTTGGGGTCAACGGGAATGTGCAGGTAACGGAAAGGCTCATTCGGCGTGGCACGTACCCCGCTAATGTAGTAGTTCTGCCCTTTGATACTCAACGGGTTCATGTAGTTTTGGTATTCGAGTGCTTGTCCGGTAGCATCACGTAGTTTGAACGTAACACTGGGGCCAACATTTTTCTTTTCGATCTTGCCACTGCTGTCTTCCATGTCATTGATATTAAACAGGCGGAAGTCATTAATTTCCAGTTTATATTGCTGGTCGGAGCTGGTTAAGGTGTAGTCGCGGAAGACTTTGCCGTCGATATCCTGCGAGGCATAGCGATTACTGAGCGAATGTAGGCGTAACTTGAGTTCGGAGCCACCATCACCAAAGTTTGCTTGGTAGATTGCCACGCCTTTGTGAATCAAGGGATGATTCACAGAAATTGTGGTTTCCAGCGGTGCGTCAAGGGTTTTGTCGTGGATTATCAAATCACTTTCAAACGATTTGGGTTGTCCGGTGGAATAATGTTCGACGCGAAATTCTTTGACTTCCACCTCAAACGGCAGATGCTGTACCAAGTAGCCGTCACGTACCGGCTGGAAAATAATATTTGCTCGACTGCCTTCTGGAATATCAACAGAGCCACGGTAAGAGAAGCTGGTGTCGGGTAATTGGCTGATGGCGGGGACTTCCGATGCAGGAATATTGCGGGTTTCGGGTTTCAGATTACCTTGCCATTCCGCAATCATTATAGGAAGACGGCTATCCATCAAGCCGCCGAGGAAAATAACAATCATGCCAATGTGTGTCAGCCAGTAACCCCAATGGTTAGCGCTGCCTTTCATGCCTGCTACAACGGTATGATCTTCAGCCGCTTTTTGACGGGTTTTGAAACCTTGTGCGTGTAGAATTCGGGTTGCTAGTGCTTGGGTGGCGTTCGCATTTTGTGTGCTGTTAATCTCTTTCTGATGCTTCATGGCGCGCAGGGATTTTTCCTGCACATTTTCGCGGAAATGGCGTAGTTCGCGAATGATGCCGGGGGTATTGCGCCCTACGCAGGTCGCAATGGAAACCACTAAAAATGCCAAGATAGCCAAGAACCACAAGGCTGAATACACGTCATACAGATCCAGCGACTTGAACAAATCAAACCAGAAGGGGCCAAATTTGATTTGGTAGCTGGTGTAGGGTTGGTTCTGTTGCAGCACTGTGCCAATGATGGAGGCAATGGCAACCACTACCAACAAACTGATGGCTAAGTTCATCGAACCTAAAAAATTGATAAGGCGTGCGTTAGCGCTTGGCGAGTTTCTCATACCACAAAATCGTCTTGACAGAATGAATGCATTAAAACAACAAAGGGTGGCAAAAGCCACCCCCCGTTTTACAGCAAAGTATTACCGAATGGTAATATCACTTCTGTAAGCCAGCAATATACTCCGCAACCGCTTCGATCTCGGCATCGGTCATGCCTGCGGCAATGTTGCGCATCATTTTGCCAGCATCATTAGCACGCTCACCTTTGCGGAAAGCATTCAATTGAAGCTTGGTATAAGCAGCATGTTGACCATTGATGGCAGGGAAATTGGCGGCAGGATTACCCGCACCGTTAGGGCCGTGGCAAGCAGCACAAGCAGCAACGCCAGTAGCATTGTTGCCACCTTTGTAAATTTGCTCACCTAATGTCACTTTAGACTGGTCTGCTTCGCCCGCTTTTGCTACTTGTGATGAGAAGTAAGCCGCCAGGTCAGCCATGTCTGCATCGCTCAATGGTTTAGCCATTGGGGTCATGGATGGGTTAACACGCTCATCATTCTTGAAATTCATTAACTGCTTCAAGATATAGCTTGGGTGTTGACCTGCCAATTTGGGCCATTCAGGGTTAACGCTGTTGCCGTCTGCACCGTGGCAGGCTGCACAAGTCGCGGATTTGGTTTTGCCCGCTTCAGCATTGCCACCTTCTGCCCAAGCAGATGCAGCGATGCTAACAGCTAAGCCACTCAGTACAAGCATGAGTACTTTTTTCATAATCGAAGTGCTCCTAATATCTACAAAATCTGTCATATTTTTGCATGACACCCGGTGACTCCCCATGTTCACTGAATGTGATGCGTTGCCTAACCGTCTTCTCGCGGTTGCGGCAATTACTTGCAATCATACCGAGTGCATCTTAATCTGCACCCACCCTGACGCAGGCATACCATAATCCACACGCTCTACAGCTTTTCCAGTGTCACCCTTTCGCGGTAACGGGAAAGGTATTCTGAAAAAAACGAATGGATTGTACAACATATTCTGCTTGTATTCTGCAAAAAATATTAGAGAACGCTAACATTATGAATCACTATTACCAACAAGCAACTTTTCTACAAAGTGCAACCACTCGTAAAACCCTGCCAGCAGAAAGTGGTTTGGAGATTGCTTTTGCTGGGCGTTCTAATGCGGGAAAGTCCAGTGTAATCAACCAAGTGTGCTCGCAAAAGTCATTGGCGAGAACCAGTAAAACGCCAGGTAGAACTCAGTTGATTAACTTTTTTCAGTTACCTGATGCTAACTTTTTAGTTGATTTGCCTGGTTATGGTTATGCCAAAGTGCCGGAAGCGATCAAATTAGAGTGGCAGAAGTTTATTGAATCTTATTTGACACAGCGTAGCACCCTGAGAGGAATGGTGTTGGTCATGGATATTCGTCATCCAATGACTGATTACGACCAAGCCATGTTGCGTTGGGCGTATAATAAAATGTTGCCTGTACACGTGTTGCTCAATAAATCCGACAAGTTGACGCGTGGAGCTGGGATGAATGTGTTATTGCAGGTGAAAAAAACATTAGCTGACTACGGGACAGCTTCAATACAGACATTTTCCGCACTTAACAAGCAGGGCTTGGATGAGTGTTGGAATGTTTTAGATAAATGGCTGGGCAAGGATTGTTAGTTCATTCAGGAAGAGTTCATTTCGTTAAGGGTATCCTTCTCCTTATAGAAAAAGGAACCCCGGCCAAACAGGGGGTCTAAAAAGCCGGGGTTTAACGAACAGGTCTGGATTGGGGACACCAAACCTGTGTCCGTAAACAAGAAATACCGATGCCGGGCTTAAGCATCATTTAGTGTATTTCTTGATACTTCACGGAAACTTTTCATAAAATCAAAAATATTTTTGAAGTATCTGTTTTGAATAGTAACGTATTTTTAAGTATTGTAAAAATAAAATACTTTAATGATGATGTCGTCTGGTATGATAAGCCTGCTGTTTTTTGATGAGGATAGTTAAGTTATGTAATTTAGCGTAACCCTTTTTCCCAGAACGGCTTATTGTTAGCCGCATTCTGAATATTGTCAGTGTGCTTTGGTATCGCCGATCTTTCCATTGTAGACGGGGCAATGATGACGGTTACGTTCCGAGGACGTCCTCCACGCAACAACGTCATGTGTACTTCTGAGCCTACCCGCAAATCACCTATGATGTTTTTAACATCAACAGCGCTTTGAACATTTCTACTGTTTAAGCGTGTGATGATGTCACCTGCCTCAATACCTGCTTTTTCCGCCGGAGATCCGGGGAGGATTTGGTTGATAATGGCTCCCTCATTTGGTTTCATGCCGAAAGTACGTGCCATTTCTGCATCAATATCTTGTACTTCAACGCCTAGTTGACCACGTTCAACGCTTCCGTACTGGATAATCTGTGTGATAACGCCCGCAGCAGTATTGATGGGTACAGCAAAGCCAATGCCCAAATTACCACCGCCTTGATCCCCTAATATTGCTGTGTTTATACCAATTAATTCACCATTTAAGTTAACGAGTGGTCCGCCTGAGTTACCTAAGTTGATGGGGGCGTCAGTTTGAATAAAATTCTCGTATTCACTGATGCCGGGATTACGGTGTAGCGCACTAATAATGCCGGATGTTACTGTTTGACCAATGCTGTAAGGGTTGCCTATCGCGACTACGAAGTCCCCGACGCGCAAACGATCTGAATCACCAAAACGCATGGCAGTTAATCGTTCTGCCGGGATTTGTAATACCGCTAAATCAGCACGGGGGTCGATACCAACGACTTCTGCCAAATACTTGCGCCCGTCTTTTAAGGTAATGTGGATAGCATCAGCATTCTCGATAACATGAGAATTTGTTAGAATGTGCCCACGTTGAGCATGAATGATGACACCTGAGCCAGTACCATTAATCCGCCTTTCGCCGGGCGGGGCATCGCCAAAAAAACGCTTGAAAAAGGGGTCATTGAGTAGCGAGTCATTAATTGGCTGGCGTCCTTCCGTGGCAATATTGACAACAGCAGGTGTAATTTTCTCTAACATCGTCGCTAGAGAAGGAAGTGCTTGCCCATTGATTTCTGTTGGCAATGCAGCAAAGACAGCATTGGGCGAGGCAATGGGCAATACAAACGCTGCTAATAAAACTATCTTGCGTGTGATGGGAAGCATAACCATATTCTACTGTTCTCGGTATGTGGTGTTCAATGTTTTCAGACAGTTATCCGTGGATAAGGTTCCTTGTCAACTCATGTGCTGTCGGGGGTTCCACGTGAACAGCGTTTTCATTTTGGCATAATACTCTTTTTGCTCTGCTGTATCAGCAGGAGGTGTATGAACTTGCAGTACGATATACAAGTCCCCTGTTTCCTGCCCTGCAATGCCACGTCCCTTTAAGCGCATTTTTCTGCCTGATTGGGAGCCGGGGGGGATTTTTAGACTGATTTTGCCTGCTAGGGTTTTTACGGTGATGGTCTCTCCTAGCGCGGCTTCCCAAGGAGTAATGGGTAAGTCGAGGTAGATGTGGCTACCTTCGCGTCGATACAGGGGGTGCTCCTTAAGCCTTACTTTCAGGTAAACATCCGAGCCATGTGAGCCTTTACCGGGAATACGGATTCTTTTGTCATCCGATATATCAGGGGGAATGCGTATTTGTACATTGTCTCCCGCTGGTAGCCGAATGGTTTTTAGTCCCCGGTAGATGTCTTCTATATCAATTTCTAAAGTAGAAGCAGACTGTACAGCATGAGAGGTGTTGGCGGTGCCATTGGCCGGGCGCCGGGAACCACCAAATAAACCTTCAAAAAAATCACTAAATCCAGCGGCGGATTGTTGATGGTTGAATCCGCGCCGAGCAATGTCCTCAAAAAATGAGGCATCAAACTGAGAGCTATTGCCCCAGTTGGGTGGTGGTTTGAAATTCTGACCCGCACGCCAATCTGCGCCCAGTTGGTCATAATGGGCGCGTTTGCTGGGGTCGCTTAAGACTTCATTGGCTTCATTAACTTCTTTGAAGCGTGCTTCCGCCCCCCTGTCTTGATTGCGATCAGGGTGATACTTAGCTGCCATACGGCGGAACGCTTTTTTGATACTGTCTTGATCAGCATTGCGTTCAACACCTAAAATTTTGTAATAGTCTTTGTATTCCATCTAATACCTCTGTCACAGAGTCTACGACAAAAAACGCCGCATAGGCGGCGTTTTCTGACGAAGCATGTCTTTCTGAGCCTATTAAGATTCGACTTGTACCTCAATTTTGCGGGGCAAAACCTTTTCTTGTTTGGGAATGGTAATATCCAGCACCCCATTGTTGCACTTGGCCGTGATCTTATCACCGTTAGCCGTATCCGGCAGGCTGAAGCGGCGATGGAAGCGTCCACGCACTCGCTCAACGCGCTTGTAACCTTCTTTTTCTTCGGTGTTATCCAGTTCACGTTTGCCGCTGATGGACAATACGCCATTTTCCATGTGTATTTCAATGTCTTCCACTTTAACGCCCGGAATGTCGGTGTGAATTAACCACGCATCCGCCGTTTCACGAATGTCTACCGCAGGTGTCCAGTCGCTAACTGGGCTGGTGGTGTCTGAATCACGACGCAGCAAGCTGTCCATTTCGCGTTGCAATTGGTTTAATACTGACCAAGGCTCATAACGTGTCATGTTCATGGTTTAACCTCCATTGTGAATGGTTTCATTAACTTAACGCGAATATGGAGGTGTAGCATCGAGATTCAAGAGATTTTTTTGGTATATTTTTTGATCTTACTCAATGTTTTGTACTTGCTCGCGCATTTGTTCGATCATGACTTTGAGGTCAACCGCCGCTTGAGTCGTGTCGGAATCGTTGGACTTTGAGGAAAGGGTGTTAGCCTCGCGGTTAAGTTCTTGCATTAGGAAATCTAGGCGTCGCCCGACTGGCTCATCACGTTCTAGTACGGCGTTGATTTCATCCAAATGTGCCATGAGACGGTCGAGTTCTTCTTCCACGTCTAGGCGTTGGGCTAGTATGACGAGTTCTTGCTCGATACGATTGTAATCCGGTGATATTTTGAGTTCTTCAATTCGGCTAAGGATTTTTTCGCGTTGGGCGGCAATGATGCTGGGGCGGTGCTTACGAATACGCACGATAATTTCAGCAATTTGGTCGAGACGCTGGTAAATGAAGTCGGCGAGACGTTTGCCTTCCCGCTCGCGCATTTCCAGCAGGTCATCTAGGGTGTCTTGCAGCAAGGCTTTGGCATGGGCTGTGAGGACATCTTTGTCCGGGGTGGCATCTTGGGTAACACCGGGCCAACGCAATATATCGACTGCTTTGAGGGTGTCGGGGTTATCGGTGATGGTTTCTATCTGGCGGCATGCAATAATCAAGGCGCGTGCAAGCGGTTCGTTGATACGGATTTCGTTGGTGTTTCCTGTTGTGGGGGTAAAGCGTAGGCTGCCTTCAAATTTGCCGCGTTTGAGACTACCTTGGATAATGTCACGGAAACTGTTTTCTTGACTGCGGAATTCTTCTGGCAGACGCAAACTGAGGTCGAGGTAGCGGTGGTTGACTGTACGGGCTTCCCATTGGAGCGTGCCGTGCTCAATAGTCAGTTCGCGGTGAGAAAAAGCCGTCATGCTGCGAATCATGGGTATTGGTTTCCGTTTATCTTGGTTAATGTTAATGGTAGTCGATTTGGGGAGTGAGTTCATGCTTTTGCCGCAAGACGGCTCGGGCGCACGACCAGACATCAACCTGTTCAATGCCCTGTGCGATCAATAAGGACGCCAGTTCCCGAGCAGTTGAACCAGTGGTGATGACGTCATCAAAAATGGCAATGTGTTGGTAGGTGAGCGGCGATTGTAACTGGAATGCCGCGTGTATATTGCGTTGACGTTGGCTGGAGTCCAGTTCTGTTTGGGGTAAGGTGAATTTGCTGCGTGTAATCGCGTGATTCAACAGTGGGATATTCAGTTGCTTGGCTAACGGGCGAGCGAGTTCTAGGGCTTGATTAAAACCGCGTTTGTGTAGTCTTGCTGTGTGCAATGGTACGGGGAGAATGGCTTCGGGACTTGTTGTTAATTGTGCAAAAATGCCTGTGGCGGTTAATTCACCTAGCGTGGCGATTTCGCGCAGATTCTTGCCAAATTTGATGCTGAGTAACAGGTTGCTAATCGGCGGTTGGTAAGCAAATGCACTGAGACTGTTAATGCAGCCGGGTAAGGGCACGTTCTGTTCCGGTAATAGCCAGGGCAAATCCGCATGGCAGTGTTCGCAGAGTGGATAGTTAGGAAGACGTTGCTCACTACAAAAGGCACAGTATGGGTTAAGGCTATGACTTAATGTTTGCCACAGTTGCTGTGCGTAATTCATCGTTTGCTTAGGTTGCTAAGTAATGTTGGTATGCTCAGCAATAGACTGCCTGCCATGCCATAAAGGTGAGCAGCGTAAATAACAGGTGCTTCGATTAGGCTGGCAGAGGCTGATTCTCCCCCTGACCACCAGTCCCACACAGTTTTGCCACCTAAGCCAAGCAGGATGAGAGCTGCCATCAGCCAGTCTCGTTGTTGCAGTAGGTGAATGCCGCCGAGCATGAATAGACCGTAAAGCGTACCCGAAAAGCCTGCATACCAAACCCATTCGGGGCTGAGCCACCACAAACCTGCTCCTACACAGCTCGTTAAAAAAGCGATTTGTATAAGCTGAATACTTTTGCTGAATGGCAGTGGTGCAATAAAAGCCAATAGCCATAAGCCTGCAAGATTGAGCACTAAATGCCAAAAATTAGTGTGTACTAAGCTACCTGACCAGATACGCCAGTATTCTCCGGCAACAATCCAATGGCGGTGGTACAGTAATTCGTCATGAAAAAACTGTAATAATGGCAGCAACACCGTGAAAATGATGGCAATAATGCAGGTGTTGACGCATTGTCGGGTGGGTTTACTGATGTCTAAAGTGTGCAACATGGTAAACAGTATGCCAGAATCGCAACTACGAAATCTTGTTTATGAGGACTAAAGGGCATGAGTATTAGTAAGGCGGGGCGGGGTAAGCCAAGTCAGGTAGGTTTTTCCTTAACGGAGTTGATGATCGTGATTGTGATCATCGGCATTTTGTTGGGATTGGTGTTCAGTAACCTGAATGTTATGGGGGATGCACAAAACCTGAAAGCAAAAAAAGAAGTCGGTGATTTGAAAATTAAACTGGAAATGTACCGTGCGGATAATGGTATTTTCCCACCATCTGGCGCGTTGGGTGCGTTGGTGACGAATCCGGGTAATGCACCGCGTTGGCGTCAGTACATGAAAGATTTGCCTAAAGACCCTTGGGGTAATGACTACCGTTACTTGAATCCGGGTACTCGTGGCGGTGAAATCGACGTTTATAGTATTGGGCCGGATAAACGTGAAGGTACAGAAGATGATGTGGGTAGCTGGCAGTTATAAGTGCAGGCAAACCCGCCAGCAGGGCTTTTCCCTGCTGGAAATGATGATCGTTATTATGGTGATTGGCATTTTATATGCGTTAGCGGGTTCGATGTTAAATTTGTCAGTGTCTGATCCGCTGAATGAAGAAGTGGTGCGTTTGCGTGAGCGTGTGCAAATGGCTCAAGATGAAAGTATTGTGCGTTCACAGGCATTGGCATTGGGTTTTGGGGAAAATGGCTATGCTTTTTTTGCCCAGAACGACCAGCTTCAATGGGAACCGATTGATAAAGATGGTTTGTTGCAAGCCTACACTTGGCGAGGGAGTTATGAGCAGGTGCTGTATCTGCAAGGGCAAGCGGTTAGCTTGCCGGATAATGACAAAATCCGCCCACAGGTTTTTATTTTGCCGACGGGTGAAATGATGCCGTTTGAATGGCATTTGCGGGATAACGCGCAGCGAGAGGGTGTTGTTCAGTTCGATAATGTAGGCCGCTTAGTGGATTTAGCCACGGAGGCTGGTTGAAATGCGCCAGCAAGGTTTTAACTTAATCGAAATCATGTTTGCGTTGCTGTTACTGGGGTTGGTGATCTCGGTCAGTGTGGAAACCAGTAGCGGTGATTTTGCTAGCTATAACCGTATGAAAGACACTACGTTGGCACGTTGGGTGGCTTTTAATCAAATTGCGGCGGTGCAAACAGGCAAAGGCTTTCCTGCAACAGGTAAGTCTGAGGGGGTAGCTGAAATGGGGGAGGGGGCTTGGCAATGGCAGCAGGAAATTTTAGCGACGCCTGACCCTGATTTACGTAAAGTGAAAGTTAGTGTGTTTCGTGAGGGGCAGGCACAGCAAATTCTCGCGGTTGAAGTGGCTTATGTGGCTAATCCCCAGCCAAAGATGCGGAGTCAGGGGCAATGAGGCGTATCCGTGGTTTTACCTTGGTTGAGTTGATGATTTCGCTGGCTATTTTTTCCTTGCTGATTACGTTGGCGTATCAGTCTGTTAATGTGTTGCTGGATGCGGGGCGTCAGGTTGAGCAGCCGCAAGTTGAATTGCAGCAATTACAGCGGGCGATGGTGTTTGTCGAACGGGATATGCGTCAACTGGCTTTGTTGCGCCCGCAGAGTGCCGGGGGGATTGGGCAGGATGTTGGTCTTGCTAATAGCAGTATTGTTAAGCCTGAAGATTTGGGTGCGTTGCTTGAGTTTACACGCGGTGGTCATCCTGATGTAGCTTGGCAATTGCGTGCTTCGGGGCAAATGCGTAGTGGTTTGCAGCGGGTACGTTACGTACTTGAAGATGGCAAGTTGCTGCGGCAGACATGGAACTTGGTTGACCATATTGAAGGGGAGGCACCAGTGTCTCTAATTTTATTAGATGGAGTGGACGGTGAGCCGCGTTTTCGCTTTTTGTCTGTACGGGGTGGTGAGTTTAAGGATGAGTTACCTAAAGAGAGGGCGACATTGATGGCGGTCGAGTTTTCTTTGCGGCACAAACGCTTTGGTGTGCTTAGACGCATTTTTGGTATATATTTATAAGAGATTGCTAATATTCATCGGTGATCGACTGGAATTCAGAGAGTTTAAACGATATAGTTCTGCCTAGATTGTTGAGAGGGAATGGAGAGGAGCGGGTACACGGGTTGTGGTCGATACATTCCTCTTGCGTGCCTTTGAGATCATGCCGCTTTGAGGAAACCTAACCGCCGATGAGTATAAGAACAAATACACTGAGATTGCTGCTAGTGCTTGGCATTATCGGCTGGCTACCTGCTGTAGTGCAGGCGGCTGAGATCGTGCGTGTAGAAACTGTCACTTCATTGTCTCGCTCTGTATTGGGAAGTACGGTTATCCCATACAGAGAGGTAACATTGTCTGCCCAAGTTCCTGGAGCAGTCAAATTAGTTGCTGGCGAGGCAGGTTCGAGTTTTAAGCAAGGTGATGTGATTGTTCGTATTGATGAATCTCAATTGGTGGCGAAACGCAATGCGGTATTGGCGCAAATTTCTATCGCACAAGCGGCGTTACAAAACGCTCAAGCACAATATACCCGCGAGCTGATTTCCCCGCGTAGTAAAGATGTTGGAACGATGCCGGGTTTTGGATTACCTGCTATGTTTGATATGGCGATGGTACGACCCTTCGCTGACTCTATGATGGGTAATTATGACTCCGATATGGGGCGTTATTCTGATTTGATGAGTAGTGCGACAGGGGTTTCGCAAGCACAAAGCAACTTGCAACAGGCGATGTCGCAATTGCAGGAAATTGATGCCGGTTTACGTGATACTAAATCTGTTGCTCCCTTCGATGGCATTGTATTGGCAAAAATGGTGGAGGCTGGCGACACCGTACAACCCGGTCAGCCATTGATTAAGTTTGGTTATGTTAAGTACAAACGCTTACAGGCTGATGTGCCTTCTGGTTTGGTGAGTAATTTGAGCGAAGGAATGTTAGTTCCTGCTAAAATCGACAGTAGAACTACGATAATGGTTAAAGTTTCACAGATTTATCCTGTGGCTGATCCAAGTCGCCATACGGTAACGGTTAAATTCGATTTGCCGGTGGATTCGGTAGCTGCTCCTGGTATGTATGCCGAAGTCTATTTACCAGAGGGTGAAACTGGTGATGCTAAAGTCGTGGTGATTCCCAAAACAGCATTGCTTAAAGGGCGCAGCCTTCCGAGTGTGCTAGTGGTAAAAAATGATAATACCTCTGAATTACGCTTGGTTAGACTGGGCGTTGAACAAGAAGATGGTAAAGTAGAAGTGGTTTCTGGTTTGAATGCAGATGAGCGAGTGATTGATAAACCTCCTGCTACTGCCTCATCTGGCTGGATGCCCCATGCAGAATAAAGATGAATGTGATTTTCCCTGCTAGGAATGTAAGTAATTATGAATGATTCGCCGCATAACGCATCCAGTCAGCCCCAGCATAATTTAGGTATGGCTGGTGCTATGGCTAAAACCTTCATCACCTCTCCACTCTCCTTATTGCTGCTGTTGGCTTTTTTTGCAGTGGGTGTGTTAGGGATGTGGGTAACGCCACGTCAGGAAGACCCACAAATTTCTGTGCCGATGGTGGATATTTTTGTGCGTTACCCCGGTGCGTCGGCGCAAGAGGTTGAGAATCTCATTTCCCGTCCCCTAGAAAGTATCATGTCGGAAATGACGGGTGTAGACCACGTTTACTCCTATTCCGCTCGTGAACATTCCATGGTAACCGTGCAGTTCATTGTGGGAGAGGAGCTGGAATCTTCGTTAGTAAAGCTCTATGACAAGCTGGCGTCTAACAAGGATCGTATTCCTATCGGGGTGCAAGAACCCATGGTAAAACCCAAGGGCGCTGATGATGTGCCTTTGGTGACGCTGACTTTGTGGTCGAATCAGGTAGATGATGCCAATTTACGCTTAGTTGCATTGGATGTGCTGCAAAGCCTGCGTGAAGTGGAAAATACTAGCCAGAGTTTCATTGTCGATGGTCGTCATGAAGAGTTGAAGGTGGAAATTCTACCAGAGCGTTTGGCAACTTTCGGGGTGTCACTTGATCAAGTGGCTAATGCTATCCGTATGGCAAACTCTGAGCGTAATACGGGGTCGGTTGAACCCAATGAGCGTGTGTTTAAAGTGTACAGTGGCGCTTTCCTAAGCTCTGCTGAAGATGTTAAGCGCTTAATGGTGGCAGTCATTGATGGGCGACCCGTTTATGTGCGGGATGTGGCAACAGTGACGGAAGAGCCAAGCGATGCAGGGCGTTCGGTTGGTTATTACACGGGTTCTGCCATTGGTGATGCTGAGGAGAAGGCTGACAATGCTCCGGCAGTGACCTTGGCGATTGCGAAAAAGCATGGCACAAATGGGGTGGATGTTGCCTCTGCTGTGTTAGCAAAACTCGACGGCCTTAAAGGGCGAATTATTCCTGATAATGTTAATGTTGAGATAACCCGTAATTACGGTGAAACTGCTAAGGCAAAGGTCAATGAACTGATCTTTAAGTTGTTTGTGGCAACGGGTATCGTAACTGTGTTGGTATGGTTCTTCCTCGGCTTGCGGGCAGCAGGGGTTGTATTGATCGTTATTCCCGCCGTTATTACTACCACGGTTTTTGCAGCTTGGCTTATGGGCATGACCATTGACCGAGTAAGTTTATTTGCCTTGATTTTCTCCATCGGGATTTTGGTGGATGATGCCATTGTGGTGGTGGAAAATATTTACCGCCGTTGGTTGTTGATTGAAAATACAGATGTTGAAACTGCTGTGGATGCGGTGCGCGAGGTGGGCAACCCGACCATTCTGGCAACGGGTACTGTTATTGCTGCACTGTTACCCATGGGTTTTGTCAGTGGCATGATGGGGCCGTATATGTTGCCAATCCCTGTTTTGGGATCGGTGGCGATGGTCATCTCGTTATTTGCGGCATTCGCTTTTACGCCATGGTTAACGAACCGTTTCAAACCTTCATTGAAGAGTCTGCACGATGCGGCTGAAAAGGAACACAAACAAGCAGCTCGGATGGAGAAGTTGTTCCGTGGCATGATTGTGCCGTTGGTAACGGATAAGAAAAAAGGTTACGCTTTCCTGCTTGCCATTATTGTGGTGTTCTTCGCATTCATGTTGTTGTTTTACCCGCTCAAATCGGTGCGGGTGAAAATGTTGCCTTTGGATAATAAGCCAGAATTCAATGTCGTTATTAATATGCCAGAAGGTACAGCATTGCCTGTCACGGCTAACCTCATGCATACCATGGCGACTAAGTTGAAAGAAATACCGGAGGTGACGGCGCTGCAAACCTATGCAGGTACTGCGTCACCGTTTAACTTTAACGGTTTGGTTCGTCACTATTACTTGCGCCAGCAATCATGGCAGGCTGATATTCAAGTGCAATTGACGGATAAACATGATCGTAAGCGCACCAGTCATGAGATTGCAGTAGAAGCTCGTGCTTTGTTGCAGCCTATGCTGAAAGGTACGGGGGGGAAGTTGCAAGTGGTTGAAATGCCACCAGGCCCGCCTGTATTGCAGTCTGTTGTAGCTGAAGTGTATGGGCCTGATGCTAATACTCGTCGACAAGTCGCTGCTGATTTGACCAAGTTGTTCGAGCAAGCGGAAAACTTGGATGATGTGGACAACCTGATGGAAGAGGATCATGAGATCCTACGTTTCATGGTTGATTCTGATAAAGCACAACGAAATGGTATCACTGCAGAAAGTGTCAATCGTACCTTGGAAATGGCGATGGGTGGTTTCATTCTTGGGGATATTAAGAAAAATGCTCTGATTGATCCGACACGCATTGTGATGCAAGTGCCATTGAGTGCGCGTTCCCAGATTTACCGTTTGTCGCAATTACCGGTGACTAACCAAATTGGGCAATTTGTTCCATTGCATGAACTCGGTACATTCGTATTCGATAAGCAAGATAAGCCGATTTACCGTAAAGATTTGCGTGCGGTGGAATATGTTACCGCCGAAACGGTAGGGCGTTTGGCTGCCCCCGTGTACGGTCAAGGACAAGTTGAAACCTTACTGGCAGAGTTTAATAACGGAGAAGGGTATCGTTCACCCGACGGTACGCTGTTATTAGACGAAGCATATTGGTTAAAGTCACCACAAGATGTGGAGCGCAAATCAGCCTTTGAATGGGGCGGGGAATGGACGGTTACATGGGAAACGTTCCGGGATATGGGTATCGCCTTTGCCGCAGCGTTGGTGTTGATTTATATGTTGATTGTGGCGCAGTTTGGTAACTTCACCTTGCCTGCCATTATCATGGCTCCGATTCCGCTGACCTTGATTGGTATTGTGCCGGGACATTGGTTGATGGATGCAGAATTCACAGCAACATCCATGATTGGTTTCATCGCATTGGCGGGAATTATCGTGCGTAACTCTATTCTATTAGTAGACTTTGCGCGTGAGGCAGTCCTAAGCGGTGAAACGGTGCTGGAAGCGGTCATTCGTTCTTGTGAAGCACGGACTCGCCCTATCATTATTACCGCACTGGCCTTGTTTGGTGGTTCGATGGTTATTTTATCCGACCCCATTTTCCAAGGCATGGCCGTGTCGCTTATTTTCGGTGGTGCTGTCGCGACCTTACTGACTTTGTTGATCATCCCATTGGGTTGTATTAGCGCGGGTGATTCATTGGGAGGGACTCCCGGTGGTAATGCAGGTGGCGGTTCTTCGGGGACACATGCTACTGTTGATACTCATACGAGTAGTGGATCGCACACGGAAACGTCCGGTAAAAGTGTTGGAACAATTGCTAAAGATACCGTGGTCTACACGGGGATGTACTTGGTATCGTTGGTGGGTGGTTTAGTGGCAGGTATCATCGGTATATTTGCAGCTCTGCGTAAGTTATTACAAAAACGCAAGAATCTTGACGCGGCAAAACAGCAAGCGTTACGTCAACAGTCTAAAAAGCAAGCACTAGCCTCAGTTGCTAAACAAGCGGGTGACGGTAAAACAGTTAATGTGGTGCCTGCTGCTGTTGCAGAGACGACACCAGCAGTTGTTACGGTGACGGTTGATGATGTCTTAGCAGTACAAGAACAATCTATTGATGTTGTCGAGGCTGTAAAGCCAGAGACAGATACCGCCGACAGTAAGCAACAACAAGATGAGATGCTCTTGGGTTCTACTGAATCCCAAGAGCGAAAGAAATCCTCCGGTAGACGGGGCATAAAACTTAAGACGGATATTTAATCTGGAAGGAAGACTAGCATGACTATATTTAACAAAAAGCGCATGGCATCAGCCGTTGCAACGGTAGCAACATCTGCTGCTGTAATGTTGTTGAGTGCGAATGTATGGGCTGAGGGTGCAGAATTACCACCGCCGCCACCAGGTCCATTTGTAACAGAAGGTTCTGAACAAATAGCACGTGCAGCAAGTGCCCCTGCTGCGCCTGTAGCCCCGGAGGCTCCTAAAGCGCCAGAGATTCCGGCAGCACCAGTCGTACCGGCTGCCCCTGTACAGCCAGAAGTACCTGTAGCGCCTTCGACTCCTGTTGCAGATGCAGCTATTGCTGCTTCAGCTGCTACTGAATTGAAAACTCCCGAAGCTCCAGCCGCACCAACTGCTCCAGAAGCAAAAGCACCCGAAGCTCCAG
>NZ_FNQP01000001.1:37874-285651 GCF_900107695.1 Thiothrix caldifontis
CGCACCAACTGCTCCAGAAGCAAAAGCACCCGAAGCTCCAGTCGCACCAACTGCTCCAGAAGCAAAAGCACCTGAAGCTCCAGCCGCACCAACTGTACCTGTGGGTATGCCCGTAGCAGCTTCTGCCGCAGCATCCACTGAAGCAGCGCAGCAAATTCCTGCACAACCTGCCGTTCCAGAGCAACCTGCTATCCCCGCACAACCAGCCGCTCCAGAGCAGCCAGCTGTACCAGCACAGCCGGTAGTTCCAGAAGTACCGGCTGCTCCGGCTCAACCGGCAACGGCTGAAACTACAACTGCTCCAGAAGTACCTGCGGCTCCGACTCCACCACCAATGCCTCAGCCACCGGCAGCCTACTACTATTTATATGCTATCCCTATGCCGCAAGGAGTGCCGGGTTACGGTAATGGTGCTGGTAATGGGATGCCTCCTGCGCCTAATATGATGCCTCCCGCGCAGGGGCAACGAGAGCCACAGCAGATGCGTATGCCAGAAATGCAGCAATACATGCCGCAAGGTGGTTACCCTATGCCGATGGAGCGTGGTCACGGTGTTGCTCAAATGCCAGTGCCACCACAGCAACCACCTGCGCAGTAATAATAGCGCATATCGTTAGCCCGCTCGTAAGGGCGGGTTTCGTGCAAACTAGAGTTAAGTGAGTCTTAGATGATTACGCTGATTGGCAACCTCAAAGGCGGAACTGGCAAGAGTACCATAACGTTTAACCTAGCGTTGTGGGTGGCGACCCGTCACAATAAGCATGTGATGGTGTACGATCTTGACCCTCAAGGAACGACGGCTGATGCGTTTGAGATTCGTCAAGAGGAGGAGTTTTTGCCTGCTATTGTGCCATTAACCTCTGTCAGTGATTTAGGTGCGGCCGATAGTAAATCTGAAATTTTGGTGGATATGGGCTTGGCTGACATGGCTGCGGTTGAAGTGGCAATTAGTAAGGCTGACCGTATTGTCATCCCTGTTGCTCCAAGCCAAGCAGATATTTGGTCGACCCAGCGTTTTCTGAAAATGATTGGGGATGTCCGTAAGGGAAGCGCTGTTGAACTATTAGGTGTCATCAACAGAGCAGATACCCATCACGCAGTACGTGAAACGTCAGAGGCTGCTGAAGCCATGCAAATGCTTCCCGGCATCCGCTTGCTAGAGCAGCGTCTGTATATGCGTACAACTTACCGGCGTTCCTTTAGTGAAGGTTTGGCGGTATTTGAAATGGAGCCGCGCTCCAAAGCGGCACTAGAGCTGGATGCATTGGGACGTGCTTTGTATCCTGTATAAACATTATTTTTAATAAATCTGGGGTTTTAAGGAGATTCAGATGCATATTTTTCGTTGGTTAATGAAACATCCAATTTTGCTGGCTTGGTTGCTAGCTATTATTGCCATTCTGTTAAATTTCAGTATGGGTAGTAAACAAGGTGAACACGGCAACGAAGTCGCCGCGACAGCTCATGAGCAGCAGCCAGCAGCTGTTGAGCACAGTCAAGCTGTTGTCCCTGCTGAGGTAGCTACTCAACAAGCCGCACCTGTTGCAGAACCACAAGCTGCTGCCCCTGCTGATATGTTACGCGCTGCCCGTGAAGCTTACTGGGCTAACGAATTGGATAGAGCCGTTGGTTTATATAATGATTTGCTCAAGCAAACGCCAGATTCTTTGGAATACAAAGGCGAATTGGCAAATGTTTATTGGAAGCAAGGTAATGCTCAACAAGCGTCTACTTTGTTTGCGGAGGTCGCTCCTAAACTTGCTGAACAAGGTCGTGTCACCGAAGCATTAAACATGAAGTTGTATGTGGATATGGTAAACCCTGATCTCGCTAAGCAAATTGATGCTGCGCTGAAAAAATAAAACAGGTTAGCAACAGTGAGGCAGGCTCAAGTGTGTAATAACTTGATCTGCCTCTACTGTTATATCGAAAGTAAAAGAATAAAATAGATGCCAAAGGATGTTCGGGAGAAATATTGATGAAGAACGCATGGGATAAGGCGTGATACGCATTCACAGTAGCCGATCTGCTATCTAGGGAGATAGAGACAAATCGGGAAATCAGGAGCCAAGTATGAAAACGAATGAGAAATCCTCAGAGTCAGGTGTTAACGATATTGAAAATGAGTTACACCATGTTGAGGATGAGTTGCAGGATTTTGAGGAGAGGCAGGTTAATGTCACCCGTACCTTGCAGATGATTGTCTACCCTGCAATGGTGGCGTTTATCATTCTTTCGGCTTATGGTTTTTATTTAGTTCAGTCGCTGACTACCGATGTGCATAAGTTGACTGAAACCATTTCTAGCATGAACCAAACTGTTGACTCCAATATGAATCGGATGGCGGATAATTTCGATACCATGACGCTTCATATGACGAACATGACCCAATCGGTGGGTGAAATGACCCATAATATTGTGGATATGAACAGTAGCACTCAAGATATGGCCGGAAACATGAAGCAGATGGATGCTTCTACCCAAAATATGGCTGTTTCCACGTATAATATGCAACGTGATATGTGGAGTATGAATAAAAACATCTCCGGCCCAATGAAAATGTTTAATAAATTTAGTCCATTTGGTAACGATACGACTTCACCTTATGTCGTTCCTCCTCCCGCCGTTGCCACGCCTTACTATAATTACTATGCAATGCCTCAAAACGTTGCCCCTCAAGGAACATCCGTAGCGGTTCAACCACAATTGCAACAACCTATACCGCCTGGAATACCCACAGTTGCTACGCCGGTGCAACCGGCAGCAACCAGTACACCGCCACCGATTGGAGGGAGTCCTGTCGTTGAGCCTCAGCCGACTGATTCGGCAACGGCGAAAGATGGACACAGTTCTGTGACAACAGAAGGCGATAACCTTGCCTCTCTAGCAATTAAAGGATAGACATGACACCAGCCAAGCGAATGGAGCAACGCCTTAAACGGTTGCAGGAACATCTTAAACGTGAAAATCCAGTTTTGGTTGATGCGGTCAACCAGTATCGGGAATTAGATGCTGTTGCTCAAAAGCTTGGTTTGTTGAGTGGTGGGGAGTCTTATGCTACTCAGATTTCGTGGTGGCCGATGATCTCAATTCTGGGAACTTTCTCAGCAGGTAAGTCCAGTTTCATCAACACCTTTTTAGGCATGGATTTACAACGTACTGGTAATCAGGCGGTTGATGATCGTTTTACGGTAATTACCTTCAGCCCGGATGGACAGGTGCGCACGTTGCCGGGTTTGGCATTGGATGGCGACCCACGTTTTCCTTTCTACCAAATCAGCGAAGAGATTGAACATGTCTCCAAGGGTGAGGGGGCAAAAATTGATAATTATCTCCAGATGAAGGTTGCCCCTAGTGAAAAGATTCGCGGTAAAATTTTAATTGATTCGCCGGGATTTGATGCTGATGAACAGCGTAAAGCAACGTTGCGGATTACTGACCATATCATTGAATTATCCGACTTGGTGATGGTGTTTTTTGATGCCCGTCATCCAGAGCCGGGGGCGATGCAGGATACGCTGGAGCATTTGGTCAAAGGTGCATTACGCCGTAATGACAGTAGTAAGTTCTTGTTTATCCTCAATCAGATTGATACTTCCGCCCGTGAAGATAACCTCGAAGATATTGTATCGGCTTGGCAAAAGGCATTGGTACAACAAGGATTGTCGGCCGGTAGTTTCCACATTTTGTTCAATGACAAGTTGGCAGTGCCGGTAGCCAATGAAAATGTATGGGCACGTTACGTGGCGAAACGTGATGCAGATTACCAGCGGATCATGAGTAGAGTTGATGGGGTAAACATCGAGCGTGTTTATCGTATTGTGGGGGCAATGGAGTCGCAGGCCAACGAGATAGAGCAGCAAGCTGTTCCGCGTATTCGCGAGGCATTACAGCGTTGGAAAAAGCAAGTGCTGGCAGCAGATGCTTTGGTTTTTGGCTTGCTGGCGGTTGCTTTATTGGCGATGAGTATTGAGTTTGGTTATTGGGAGGGGTTGTTGTTCAACCCACCGTGGTTAGCTGCTTTTGCAGGTAATCTATGGGCGACATTAGCCGTACTTGCGGTTGTCGTGGGATTGGCGTTGGGCTTGCACTACCTGATTCGTAATCGTTTGGCAAAGCGGCTGGCTGCTACGCTGAGTAAGACTGAGTCTTATGGTAATTTGTCGGCGGCTTTTTTGAAAAGTACCAAGTTTTGGCGCAGCATCTTTCAGAATTCACCCGCAGGCTGGAGCCGCCGGACACGTGGTCGTTTGGATGCTATTCGTCATGCCACTGACCGTTTTGTTCAGCATTTGAATGACCGCTTTACCAGTCCATCCGGTGATAAAGCCAAATCTGCTTAAGGCGCTTTGCCTCTGGTTGTTATTGTCGTTGCTCAGCGCTTGTGAGCAGCGCAGCGCTGCATGGCATATCGAGGGTATGCAAGGTACTGCTTTGTGGCATGTCACACTTACTGCGCCTCCCCCAGACCTCAATGAGGCTGCACTCAAGGATGGTTTGGCTAAAACCTTTTCTAAAACCAATCAGTTATTGGCAACGTGGGATCAAACTTCCGTTCTCTCGCAATTCAACCGTTATCAGGGTACAGACTGGTTTCCAGTGGAACCAGCATTGGCACAACTGGTTGATCTTACGTTAAAAATTAGTAAGCAAAGCGAAGGTGCATACGATGTGACCGTCGGACCACTGATTCGTTTATGGGGTTTTGGTTCACATGAGTCAGAGAAAGCCCAAATTCCGACCCAGACGGATATTGATACTGCACTTGCACGGGTCGGCTATCAGAAACTTCAGGTACGGTTTGATCCGCCATCTATACGCAAATCACAGGCAGACGTGCAAGTAGAGCTGGCTTCGGTCGCCGATGGTTTTGCTGCTGATCAAGCAGGTTTGTATTTGGAGTCATTGGGGATCCGTGACTACATGGTGGAAATTGCAGGAGAGGTTCGTGCCCGTGGTCTCAGTCCGCGAGGTGATGCTTGGCGTATTGCGATTGAAAAACCTCAGGAGGAGGGGCGGGCTATCCAGCAAGGTATTTCGCTGCAAGATGCGGGTTTGGCGACATCGGGTGATTACCGTAATTTTTTTGTGAAAGAGGGTAAACGTTATTCACATACGGTGAATCCTGTTAGCGGAGCGCCGGTTACACACAATCTTGCCTCTGTATCGGTATTGGCTGACGACGCAACCCAAGCGGATGCTTATGCGACGTTGCTGATGGCTTTAGGTGAAGAAAAAGGCAAGACTTTTGCTGATAATTATAACATTCATGCCTATTTTATCTGGCGAGTTCATGATGGCTTTAAGGTCTATGCAACTAAGGGAATGCAATCTTTATTAAAAAAATAAATGTATATATAAAAATAATGATAAAACCTTGTTTAAGGTATTTTCCCGTAAATTTAGATGAGATAAATTTTTGAGCGCTAATTTTTAATGATTAGCTAGTAACGTTGTGCTATAAATATTTCAATTAATTTATTGTTGAAATTTATTGGTTAGCAGGGGCTTTATGTTCAAAAAAAATCCATTTCAGTTGATACGTCTAGTAAAAATGCCTAGTGTCATCGTGATCGCTGCGTTATGCGGTGTTTTAATGACGGCTTGTGATGGTGATTGTAATATTGGTTCAACAGTACCATTAACATCTACGCCGTTACCTGCTGGTGGTGGGGGAGCTCAACAAGAAGAGGCTCAACCACAAACGTGCACGGGGCGCTTTTGTAAGTACGACAATACGGGTGTTAGATTAGATGACCTCGCTGAAAATTGGTCATGTGTGGAAGATACGGCGACCAAAAAGTTTTGGGAGGTGAAAAGCCTTGAGGCTAGTAGCTTGCGGTATAATCTTTGGAGCTATGCGTCGACCAGTACCACGGGTGTGGGTTGTGGTGGTTTCTTGGGGGCTTGTACACCAGTGGCTTATGTTGAGGCAGTCAATACTGCGCTATCGGAACCACGCCCTTGTGGTATGGCTAAAGTTTGTCGACTTCCGACGCATTCCGAGTTGATTGATCTGGTGATGCCAGTGGCGTTGTTACCTTCTGAAGAGGGTAAACTGACTGAACGTGAGCAGATCTATTTACCTGACAAAAAATTCTTCCCAGATCATCTGGATAGTGGAATCTATTGCACTGACACTATTACGGATGTTGGCCCAAGACAAGTGATATACGGTGTCAGTATTCCAGCAAACACACGTTCAGATGCTTTTACGCTATATATGGCTCCCGTTGTCGATGCGGGCGCGACTTGTCATACTCGCTTGATTTGTGAGTAGATCTCTGACATTAGCAGGGCTTGTTGCTGCACTGCTAATGTTTTTAAAACAGTTACTTGGGATATTTGCGCTAAAAATGTGCCTTCAATTTTTTTTGAGCTGTGCTATAAAACATTTAGCCATAAAGCGTATAGGCTAAAATTTCGTTGCTTAAGATTTATTAGGATAATAGCTATGTCAGAAATTTTCTCACCCAAAGAACGCCCAGCAATTAAAAAAGGTGGCTTGGTTTTGGCCATGGTGTTATGTGCTTCTTTATTAAGTGCGTGTGATTGTGATGGTGATTGCAGCACTGGCGTTGCACAAGATGCGTCGGCAGGCGCAGGCACAACGCCAAGTGACGGCACTAGCGGTACAGGTGGCACGGGTGGTACAACAACACCTACTACTACAGCGCCCAAATGCGCGGCAAAAGATGATACAACTAAACTAACTGCCCGTTTCTGTAAATATGACAGTACTGGGACTATGCTGGATGATACAGCAACCTCTTGGTCATGCGTTGAAGACACGTTGCTGAATAATTTCTGGGAAGTGAAAACCAATGATAGCGGTTTGCGTGATCGGGACTGGGTTTATGCTCGGACAGGTACAGCGGGGGCTTGTGGTGGTACGTTGACTACTTGTTCACCGGATGCTTATGTTGCGGCGGTGAATGCCTCAACGTCTCGACCTTGTGGTTCTACCAGAACATGTCAGATCCCTACTCATGCTGAATTGATTGAGCTTGCAGTACCTGCCACGTATCTACCAACGTTTGGTAAAACCATTACTCCTGGTGTTCCCGCTGGTTACCTCTTGGATAGTAGGTTTTTTGAAGTAGATGCCCCTGCCTCTGGGCTTGGTGCTTATTTCAATGCTTCAGACAATAAGGTGGTGCAATATGGGGTTCCTATTCCAGATGGTTACAATGCGAATACCTTGACTTGGATTATGGCTCCTGATGATACGGGTACAACGGCTGGGCAGATTCGTTTAATTTGTAAGTAATCATCACTAATGGAAGTGGAGAGATACCCTCTCTGCTTCTATTAGCAGTCTTGTTTCCGGTTATCATAAAAAATATTACGTCTATATCAAAAATAATCACAGTATTTCTCATTTTGTTCTATAAATATATCTGTTGCGTAAGGCTACGTAACTAATGAAATAATCAATTTATAGAGCAGGATAATTATTATGCAAATGACAACTCAATCTACTAGCCGTCTATATGCAAACAAGGGGCTTTTCTTGGCTGTTGTATTGTCAGCTTCGTTACTGACTGCTTGTGGCGGCGGTGGCGGTTCTTCCGCCAGCACTGATAACACAGCTACTACCGGAACAACCGGAAATACAACGACCGGAACTACGACGAACCCTACAACCACAACACCAGCAACCAGAACGTTTACCAAAATGAATTTGACTGGTGCAGCTTATGTGGCAGATGGATCACAAACCCTTGGTTGTGTGAAGGACTCAAAAGACAACAAATTTTGGGAAGTGAAAAGTAATACGGGAAATCCAGCCGATTCTGATTTCCGTGATGTTGACTACGGTTATTTCTGGGGTGATAACGTGGGTCAGACCGCAGGTGGTGCAGGTACATCATATGCAGGGGCAACTAACCCATGTTCTGGTGTAGGCACAGCTTTAACCAAATGTGACACCGCTTCCTATGTTAAGGCAGTCAATGCAATGAATGCTGGTAAAGGGTTGTGCAATAAAACAACTTGGCGCTTGCCTACTTCAGCAGAATTGTTAGGTTTGTTGAATACGGATGCGACCAAAGCACCGTATATTTATGCAGATATAGGCAATACGGCTTTTGATGCTTCGGATACCGATGGTCGATCTTATGTTTATGCTTACTGGTCTTCTACACCCGTTGCAGGCGAACCTGGGCAACGTGTTGCAGTGAGTTTCACCAATAAATTGACTAATGGTCAAGTGAAGAATCACAACGTAGTGAATCAAATTAACAACCAAATCCGTTTGATTGCGGATTAAGTCGGGTGTTATCAGGTAGGGAGTGATCCCCAATACTCTCATCCTCTGTGGCGGCTTTCGTGTCGCCACAATTTTTTTATCCTGCCTTTTTTCTTCCTATTGCGCTGAACATTTCACAAAATGGCTTGTCATAATCGGTGATACAAGTTATTGACGATCTTGTATCAGGTCGTGGACTCTTCCGACAATCTTCCTCCTCGGATCAGACGGGGAGGTATTTTTTACCACAGCTTATGAGGGCTACTGTGAAAATAATCCATTACTGTCTTTCAGCGTTGCTCCTGTTTGCCGTGGCAGGCTGCGATCGATTGGAACAAGATATGTTATCCGCCCCAGATGATGCCACACTTGATCGTTATGGTTTTGAGACGGTTAAGTTGGGTGATAAGCGGGTAGAGGCAGTTAAATCACTGGAAACTCTCTTACGCGTACCGCTGGAATGTAAACTTGGCAAGACCGGGCTAGGTGATAAGCGTAAGGCTTACTTGTTGGAAGAATGCAAGGTGACCCCCGTAAACGGTGAGGTGGGGAAACTTTGGGATGAGAAACTGAGTTTTTTCAAAGCGGTGTTTGTAGAAGATCAGTTATGCAGTTTGGAAGTGCAAATGAAAACTTCCGGCAACTATGAAGCGTTGTATGACGCGCATGGGAAAAAGATTATTAACTTATTCGGTAAACCGGATGAGATAGAGGCAAAAGGTGTTGTGTGGCAGCGTGAAAACGATGAGGCCGTGCTAAAAGACTTAGGCGATGGCAAGGTGAGTCTTGACATTCGTAATAAGAAAGTCATGCAGGCATTACATCACAAAGGGTAAGGAAGGGCTAAGGGGGCAGACGGGGCATAACTTTGTTATGATGCAAGTGTCATTCATGTACTTGTGTTGTTATGCCCCGTATTCTTTTATTCAACAAACCGTTTGATGTCCTCTGTCAGTTCACCGATCAGGAAGGTCGTGCAACACTGGCTGATTACATTTCTGTTCCTGATGTGTACACAGCAGGACGCTTAGACCGTGACAGTGAAGGGCTATTGCTGTTGACGGATGATGGTAACTTGCAGCACCGGATTGCTGACCCCAAACATAAAACCAGCAAGACTTATTGGGTGCAAGTAGAAGGCGCACCGACTGAAGCTGATTTACAACCCTTGCGCCAAGGAATCCGTTTAAAAGATGGCATGACGCGCCCGGCTACGGTACGTCTTATGGTAGAACCGCCCGGCTTGTGGCCGCGCCATCCGCCTATTCGGGTACGCCAGTCGATTCCAGACACCTGGTTAGAAATAACGATCAGTGAAGGGCGTAATCGCCAAGTCAGGCGGATGACGGCGGCGATTGGTTTCCCCACCTTACGCCTGATTCGTTACCGGATCGGTACTTGGACGTTGGAAGGTTTAGCCAGCGGCGAATGGCGTGAATTGTGAGCATCAACTTTCTCGTCTACGTAAACAACGTTCAATGCAATCGAGAATATCACGCTCCATCGAGCGGCTGTCATGAATGCGTACATAAGCACTTAAAAACGACACAACCCGATGGGCTAAGTTTGGCAGGTTGTCATGCGAGTCGCTTACGGCAGCATATAGTTCACGCTCGTTTTCCAAAAAATGGCACATGAGGCTGTTCAACGGAAAAATTTCTCGTTGAACATACAAGGCAAGCCTGTGCGTATGCTGACTAATGACGACAAATGCCTCTGGTGTCAGGGTAATGACTGGATTTTCCACGCTATGCTCCTTTCCTTCAGGGTAAGACCTTATTCTGATTGTTTCAGTCTGATTTAAAGAGAAGCATAGTCTTGATGGTGCTTATGTACAAACTTAGCTTGCTGTTAGCAGAGTGGCGTTAATGGGTGTCAAGATGATACGTGAGCATCACTTTTTCCCCGGCAGCTAAAGGTTGTTTTAAATCAATGCTGAACAAAGCAGGGCGATGTGTATTGCGGAAGCGGATGGCGGCAGAATGTTCCACCCAACCTTGCTCACGGGGTTTGCCATTCACATCCAACACTGCGTAATCGACATGCCCGAAACGTACTGGTTCACGCCCGGTGAGGCGAATTTGCCCTTTGAGCGTTTGGCCATCTAGGCGCAGAGCTTGAAAAGCAACAGGAGCAGCATGAGTGTCAGTGACAAAGCGATTCGTCATATTATCGTTAGGGGCAATGGCACATGCGCTGATACCGGCGGTTAAAACAATCGTGGTGAATAGCGACTTGACGGTTAACATGATGGTTATTCCTTGAAACTTAATGAGGGTGAGTAGGTTCACGTGCCGTTTCGTCTTTGAGCACAAACTGGCGATACAGCAGCGGTAATAAAATGAGTGTTAAGGTGGTGGCACTGACCAACCCGCCGATGACGACTGTTGCCAGCGGTTTCTGGATTTCCGAGCCGGGGCCGGTGGCGAATAACAACGGCACTAAACCCCATGCCGCAATACTGGCGGTCATTAACACTGGGCGCAGGCGGCGCAACGCTCCTTCGCGTACCACCGCAGTGCCTCGGTAGCCTTGCTGGTGCAACTGGTTGAAAAATGTCACTAACACCACGCCGTTGAGTACCGCAATCCCCAGCAATGCAATGAAGCCTACCGACGCGGGTACGGATAAATACTGCCCAGAAATACCCAGACTAAAAATGCCCCCAATCAACGCCAAGGGCACATTCGCCATCACCAGAATGGTTTGACGCACATCCCGAAACGTCAAAAACAGCAGCAAGCCAATCATGGCAAGCGCAATTGGCACAACAATCAGCAAGCGTTGCGCTGCCCGTTGCTGATTCTCGAATTGCCCGCCCCACGTAATGCTGTAGCCGGTCGGCAAAGTCACGTTAGCGGCGACGGCAGCTTGGGCTTCTTCCACAAAACTCACCAAATCGCGCCCCGCTACATTGCTTTGTGCCACCACGAAACGCCCTGCATTTTCGCGTTTAATCGCCACGGGGCCTTCGGTACGGACGAGTTTTGCCACTTGATCGAGGCTGATAATACGCCCGTCAGGAAGTGTCAGGCGGATTTGCTGTAAGGCTTGAGGCGCTTGGCGCAATTCGGCAGAACCGCGTAATTGCAGCGGAATGCGCCGCCCTTCTTGCTGGATAATGCCAATGATTTCACCTTCGAGCTGGGTGCGTAATAGGCTGGCAATGTCGTCTACCGATAGCCCAAAGCGTCCGGCGGCTTGGCGGTCAATTTCGGCACGCAGGTATTGCACCCCCGCGTTTTTCTGGGTGTAAACATCGGATGCACCGGGGATTTTTTCCAAAATCGTCACGATTTGCTGCGCCAGATCGCCCAACACCGCCAGATCCGTGCCGAAAATTTTGATGGCGACATCGCCACGACTACCCGTCAGCATTTCGGAGACGCGCATATCAATCGGTTGGGTGAAGTTGTAACCCACGCCGGGGAATTTTTCCAACACTTGGCGGATTTCTTCTTGCAGCCATTCTTTATCCGGCGTTCGCCAGGTTTCGCGGGGTTTTAATACCAGAAAGCTGTCGGTTTCATTTAGGCTCATCGGGTCAAGACCGAGTTCATCCGAGCCGACCCGTGCGACGATGCGCTCAATTTCGGGGATGCTATCCAGCAAGGCGTGTTGCACCCGCAAGTCGGTTGCGACGCTTTGATCCAGACTGATCGAAGGCAGTTTTTCCAATTGCACCAGCAAGTCGCCCTCATCCATCGTCGGCATAAAGGTTTTACCAATCAAGGGGTAAGTAGCGCCTGCGCCTAACATGACGGCGATGGTCAGGATGTAAACTAAACTGGGACGTTTTAAGGCAGCGTCTAACACCGGAAGGTACACGCGGCGCGACACACGCAACAGCCACGGATCGGTGTGCGCCGCTTGCTTGAGCAACCACGATGCCAGTACCGGAATCACCGTCAATGCCAACAGCAAAGAGATGGAAAGCGCAAAAACAATGGTCAGCGCGACCGGCGAGAACAGCTTGCCTTCCAACCCTTCCAACGTCAGCAGCGGGAGGAACACTAGGGCAATAATGACAATGCCAATACTGACGGGGGAGGATACTTCTTGCACTGCCCACAGGACTTTTTGCCGTTGCGGGGTTTTGGCTTTGTCATCGTCATGCGCCAGATGTGCCACGATATTTTCGACAATCACCACCGCTGCATCCACCAGCAAGCCGATGGCAATGGCTAAACCGCCCAGACTCATCAAATTGGCGGATAAATCAAATTGGCGCATCAAAATAAACGTGCCTAACACCGACAGTGGTAAAATCAACGCCACCACGAACGCCGCCCGCAAGTTACCCAAGAACGCGAACAGAATAATGCCGACCAATACAAACGCTTCCAGCAAGGCTTTGCTGACGGTGTGAATTGCTTTATCGACGAGGGTAGAGCGGTCATAAAACGGTTCAATGGTGACACCGGGCGGCAAGGTTTTGCTGATTTCAGCAAGTTTGGTTTTAATGTTGGTGGTGAGTTGCCCCGCATTCGCGCCGCGCAAGCTCAGTACCAAGCCTTCGACGGCTTCGCCTTTGCCGTTTTGGGTAACTGCGCCGTAACGGGTGAGTTCGCCGAGGGTGACTTGCGCAACTTGCCCGACCGTGACGGGTACGCCGTCCACGCTTTTGATGACAATGTGGCGCAAGTCGTCCAGCCCGTTGATGCCACTTTCGATACGCACCACCCAGGTTTCTTCGCCTTCGTTGACGCGCCCCGCGCCATCGTTGCGGATATTGGTGTTCAGCGCGGTACGCAAATCGTCCAAGGTTAAATGACGAGCATTGAGCGCGGCTAAATCGGGGGTGATTTCAAAGGTGGTGGCACGTCCGCCCAGCGCGTTGACATCAGCAACACCGGGCAGGGCGCGAAGTTGGGGGCGAATCGTCCAGTCCAGCAAGGTGCGTTTGTCTTGCAGCGGCAAGTCGCCTTCCACGGTGAACATGAAAATTTCAGAGAGCGGGGTGGAAATGGGGGCTAAACCGCCGGTCACATTGTCAGGCAAATCGTTTTTGACGTTGGCAAAGCGTTCCGCGACTTGGCTTCGCGCCCAGTAAATGTCCGTGCCTTCGGCAAAGTCGAGAGTGATGTCGGTGAGGGCGTATTTGGAGACACTGCGCAACACGACTTGGTTGGGTATCCCCAGCAATTCGGTTTCGACGGGTTGGGCAATCCGCGCTTCGACTTCTTCGGGGGTCATGCCGGGGGCTTTGAGGATCAGCTTGACTTGCGTGGTGGATACGTCGGGAAACGCATCAATCGGCAGTTCCTGAAAGGTGCGGACACCAAACACGGTGAGTAGCACGGTCAAACCGAGAATCAGCCAGCGTTGTGCGAGGGAAAATTCAGTTAGCCAGTTGAGCATGGGTTATTCCTCCGCCTCTTGCCACTTGGCTTTGAGGGCAGCAACACCTTTGGTGGCAATGCGGCTGTCGGCTGGCAAGCCGCTGATGGTGGCTTGGGTGTTGTTTTGTTGCACAATCTTGACGGCGGTTGGGATGAAACCTTCCGCACTTTCGGTGAACACATACGCTTGATCGCCCGACCATACCAAGCCGCTGGTGGGGATGCTGGCGGCGGCTTCCCCTGCATTGCTGCTGCTTTGCAAGGTGACTTTGACGGTTTGCCCCGGATGCAGGGTGGTGCTGTCTTCTTGGGTGATGTCCGCTCGCACGATGACATTTTGGGCGTTATCCAAGGCGGGTTGCAAGGCGCGGACGGTGCCGCTGAGTTGGCTGTCGCGGATTGTGACAGTTTGCCCCGCTTGCACGTCTTTGGCTTGGGCGGGGGTGAGGGGGATTTCTAAACTGAGTTGTCGCAAGTTGCCGATTTTGACCAGCGCGGCGGGGGCTTCGACCCGTTGCCCCGGTTCGACCATGGTTTCCAGTATCCAGCCGCTGATGGGGGCGGTTAGGGTGATTTCGGCGCTTTCGCTGCCGGGTTTAACGCCGAGTAAGCGTAGCGTGGCAATCGCGGCTTCTTGATCAGCTTGCGCTAATTTTACGTCGTTTTGGGTCAGCAGCCAGGTGTTTTTGGCGATTAGCCCTTGATCTGCCAGCCGCTGGTCGCGAGCGGCATTGTCGGCGGCGAGTTGGTATTTGAGGCGGGCTTGCAGGTATTGGCGTTGTGCCTCCACGACATCAGGGGAGGAAAGCGAGGCTACTTTGTCGCCCGCTTTGACGGTTTCACCGGTTTGATGCAGTAAGGTGGTGATTAGCCCATCAGCGGGTGCGGCGACCACGCGCACACTGGCGGGGGGGAGCATCACTTGCGCATTCACTTCCAGCACGGTGTTGGCGCTGGAGGTGGTGAGTGGCGTGACTTCGATGCCGAGAGCGCTGCGTTGTTCCGCTGGCATGGGAATAATGGCGGCGGCGGTGGCAATGCTGGAAAACAGCAAGGCTAAACTCAATAGGCTGGGTTTTATTGTACGGATCACGGGCATTCACTCTGGTTTAGTCGTAACCGGAGTGTATTAGTCGTGACTCATAAAGGTTAGGCGGCAAAGGGTCAGAAACTGGTGTTTTAGGGCATTTGCCCTACCGTTGGTCAGCCAAGAAAGTCTTCAAAGAACCATGCGGCGAAGGCGTGTCGCCCATTCAGCCCCGATTTGCGGTAGATCGCAATGGCTTGCTGGCGCACGGTTTTTTCTTTGGTATGGCGGATACTGGCAATCTCATCAAAGCTCAACCCTTTGAGCAATAACAGGGCGACTTCTTTTTCCGTGGGGCTAAGTTCCCATTCATTCAATTGTTCGTGGATCACGGTGACATAGCCTTTGCCCGCTTGCTGGAGTTTGTTATGCAAGTCGGAAATACGGGCGTGCGAATGGTTTAACTGAGTGTGGAGTTGTGTGATTTCGCGCTGCTTACGGTAGTTTTCCCACATTAAATACCCCACGCCCATGAATGAGATGATGACCACAATGGCATCCACCACGGTGTGCAACAGTGGGCGGTCAGCATGGTGGAGATCAAGGCTGAAGCCGTAAGTGTGCAGAACGGCGACGCTGAACAGCAATGCGATGAGGAAAATGTCTCTGGGGCGGAACATCTGGCCTGTGCCTGTGAGGGTGTCTTAACAGACTGCTGATTCTAGGGGATGGCACTGGGGATGCAAAGCAACTTGTTGGGCAAATGTCCCACAGTGGCAGTAGCTACCGGTTTGTGCACAAGAATGAGGCGTATGTCCACTGTACGAATCAGCGCTTAACTTGGAATGATGTGGCAACCCTAATGTTCATAGACAGGAGATAGATCATGCGAAACAGCTTGCAATGGCCTTTGGTATTAACCATTGGCTTCAGTGTGGTGGCTTGTGGTGGTGGCGGCACTACCGCTACGAATACAACCACTACGAGTGGCATTGCACCCAACATCAGTGCACCCGATGGGGCGCGTTTGTTGGCTTCACAATGCTTTCAATGCCACGGTATGAATGGAGTTTCTGCCACGGGTATTGAAAGCATTGCAGGCGATAGCGTGGCTAGTTTGGTCGAAGAAATGCTCGAAATGAAGTACAGCACCGAAGTCGACATTATGCACTACCAAGCCAAAGGCTATAGCGAAGATGAAATCCGCTCGATGGCGCAATATTTGTCGGCGCTACCCCAAGACCCCAATGGAGATAATGACTAATGGCTAAGCTCAACCGTCGTCAATTTTTACAAACCTTAGGGTTGGCATCCGCCGCTGGTGCAACGTTAACCTTCAGCCAACTGAGCAAAGCAGCCGATGCTCGCCCACATGTGGTGGTGGTTGGTGGTGGCTTTGCTGGCGCAACCGCCGCGAAATATTTACGCTATTGGTCAAGCGCGATTGATGTGACCTTGGTCGAGGGTAATCCCACGTATTACTCCCCCATTCTCAGCAATCTGGTATTAAACAACCAACGCAACCTTGGGCAGCTCAGTTTCAATTACAACACCTTGGCGCAAAAATACGGGGTGAAAGTGATTCAGGAATGGGCGGACAGCATTAATGCGCCCAACCAGTCGATTACCTTGCGCAACGGCGCGGTGCTGAATTACGACCGCTTGATTGTCGCGCCGGGAATTCAGTTCATGGATGTGCAAGGTTTAGACAGCAATAAAATCCCTCATGCCTGGCAAGCAGGGGCGCAAACGACGTTGTTGCAACAACAAATCGCGGCGATGCCAGCCGGTGGCACGTTTGTGATGACTATTCCCGCTGCCCCTTACCGTTGCCCGCCGGGGCCGTATGAACGGGCTTGCGTGGTGGCGGATTGGTTACGCATCAATAAGCCCGGCTCCAAAGTCGTGGTGTTGGACGCTAATCCCGCGATTACGGTTGAGCCGACCATTTTTGGCAATGCCTTTGCGCAATACGGGGTGCAATACGTGCCGAATGCGACCTTGCAGAGCGTGGATTCTGATCAAAAGATTGCGTACACCAGTGCAGGCGAATTCAAAGCCAGCGTGCTGAATGTGATCCCACCGCAACGCGCGGGCGATTTGGTCACGAAGTCAGGGCTGGCAAATGTGGGCGGCGGGCGTTGGGCTGGGGTGAATCCCTTGAGTTATGAATCCACTGCCGTGCCGAATATTCACATATTGGGTGACTCGCAAGGCACGGGGCAACCCAAAGCCGGGCATATTGCCAATGCGGAAGCCAAAGTGTGTGCGGATGCGATTTTGCGCTTATTGGCAGGGCAACAACCTTATGCTGCGCCTGTGACCAATTCGGCGTGTTATAGCCCGATTTCCAGTGATACCGCTTCGTGGTTAACGGCGGTGTATGCGTATGATTTGGCAAGTGGCACGATGAAACTGGTGCCGGAATCCTTCGGTGCTGCCGCCGCGCCCAGCAATAAGTATTACAACCGCATGTTTGATTGGACGACCAATTTGTTCAACGACACCTTCGCGTAGACGCAACCCAAGCGCAATGGTGATTGTCGACTGTTGGGCGTGTTAGCCAGACAGTTGGCGTTGACTTAAACAACTCTCAATGCATCGCAAAATTTCACGTTGCATCGCGTGTGTATCCCGAATCCGCAAATGCGCATTCAAAATCGCCAGACGCAAGCACGGTTTGTGTGCGTGAAATGTCACTATGAAAATCACGCCGATCATGTCGGTGCGATCAATGTTATAAAGCGGGGACACCGCTTGTTAGCCTGTGGAGATGGGGCATTACGTCCCTCGATGAAGCAGGAACCCACCGAAGTAAGTCAGCTATCTAGCTGAATGCAGTAGGAATCCCCTTCCTTTAGGGAGGGGAGGATGTCAATGTTAAGGTTTTGTTAAAGAGCATAGCGCAAAGCACGGGCTGATGTGTTGGCATCAGCCCCAAATGCTTATTTTTTGTTGGCTTTTTCTGCGGGTTTTTCGGTGGCAGTGGTGAGTGTTCGCAATTGTTGCTCCATGTTTTGCAGGCGATTTTCCAGATGCTCTTGTGTCAGTTTGTGGAGTTCTTGTTGCATTTCCTGCATTTCAGTGACTTGAACGCCAATGCGTTGAATCGCTTCTTCTCGGATAACCGCCAACAATGTGTCATCAGGGGTTTTCCAATCGCCACCGGAATTGCTTGCCATCCATGCAACGGCATCCGCAAAGGCTTCCAGAGGCATGTCAGGTTGCCCGCCTTTGGCAGGCATGGCACGAACCCCAACCCATGCATGAGCGGTGAGTACTGCTTGCCCTTCTTCTATCAAGTCTGCCCATGCGGCTTTGTCGCCCAATTTAGGGGCATCGGCAACGCCTTCCTTATGACAGGCAAAACAGACCGTGTTGTAAACGTCTTCGCCGGTTTTGCCTTGCCAAGCATTGGGTTTGGCTTTTTCGTCGGCGTGGCCATTCAAGCTGATGACAGCTAAGCCAATGAGTACGCCAATGGATAAGTATCGTTTCATAATCAAGTTCCCAGTAATGCATAAAAGTGTAAATGATAACGCAAAGTGTCTTAACCTAAAAAATCCTCAAAAAACCACGCAGCAAATTCATGCCGCCCATTCAAACCCGATTTGCGGTAAATGCTGCTGGCTTGCTGGCGCACGGTTTTTTCCTTGGTATCGCGCACGCTGGCGATTTCTTCAAAGCTCAAACCTTTAAGCAATAACAGTGCCACGGCTTTTTCACTGGGGGTTAAATCCCACGCAGTGAGTTGTTCTTGAATCACGGCGCTGTATTGTTTGCTGGTATCACGTAATTTTGTATTGAGCGCGTCAAGATCGCTATGCGCGTGTTGTAAATCGGCACGAGTGAGCGTTAAGGTACGGTGCAATTCCTTGTTTTCTTGGTAACGCTGCCGCATTTGCCAAACCACAATAGTAGCACCGCCCAACGCCAGCAAGGTGATAATGCCTTCCATGATCAGGTAATGGATACCGTGATAATCTTCAGTAAATTCATGAATAAAATTAAGCAGATAGGGAACTGCCAGTAAAATCAAAATAAACAGCAAAAAGTGATCTTTGTAACGCGCCATGGTGGTGACATTTCTCGCTAATGTGGAGGTAAAGCATTGTAGGCAACTGTCCCAAGCCTTGGCTATCGGTTAAATGCCTGACGGCTAATGGACGGTTGGCGGATAGCGTTAACTGCTGATGTTAGCGCATTCTAAGCCTATTGTTAGGTTTATGGAGTTTTTGAGATGCAACGTCATCAATTATACGGCTGGCTTATCCTCGTAGGCAGCGTGTGCGGCAGCACCCCAATATGGGCAGACACGCCGCAACAACTGTTGGACGGTTACAAGGCGGAGGCACAAGCAGAAAGCCCTGATTTCAACAGCTTTGATCCGCAACGTGGCGAGCAATTCTTCAATAAGACGCACGCCAATGATTGGAGTTGTGCGACTTGCCACACCAGCAATCCTGCCGCTATGGGCAAACACGACAAAACCGCTAAAAGCATCGAGCCATTAGCGCCGAGTGCGAATGCCGAGCGTTTCACCAACCCGAAAAAGGTGGAAAAGTGGTTCAAACGCAATTGCAACGATGTGCTGGAACGCACCTGTACATCGCTGGAAAAAGGCGATGTGCTGACCTATTTACTGAGCATTCAATGAGGGCGTGATGATGTTAAGGATTAAGGCTATCGGTTGGGTGTTGGGGGCATTGCTGTTAGGCAGTGTCACCAGTTTGTCAGTGACGGCGGATGATGATGGCGATAAACACCATAAAAAAGATAAAGGCGACGGCAAACAGACGTCAGCGGCGATGCCACCTGCTTGGAAAACCGAATGCGCTGAGTGTCACCTTGCCTACCCAGCGAAGTTATTACCCGCCAGTGGCTGGCGCGAAATCATGGGTAATCTGGGGCAACATTTCGGCACGGATGCGAGTTTGGATGCTGCCACCATTGCCGAGATTTTGCCATTTTTGGAACAAAACGCCGGTTCTGAGCGCAAATACGCGGCGGCAGCAGGCAAATCAGCATTGCGAATTACTGAAACGCGCTGGTTTGTGCATGAGCATTACGATGAATTATCCCCTGCGGTATGGAAGCGAGTGAGCAGCCCTGCCAATTGTGCGGCTTGCCATACCACGGCGGAACAGGGCAATTACGACGAAGATTTCATTAAAATTCCACGTTAAGGAGAGTTCCCATGTTGCAACGTATTTTAGTGTGGGATGTGCCGACACGGGTGTTTCACTGGTCGTTAGCGTTGTCTTTTGCCGGGGCGTATGTGACGGCGGAATCGGAACGTTACCGCGATATTCATTTGGCCTTGGGCTATGTCTTGCTGGGGCTGTTGGTGTTTCGCTTGGTGTGGGGGCTGGTGGGAACGGCGTATGCGCGTTTCAGCGCGTTTACCTTCACGCCTTCGCAAGTGAAAGCGTATTTGCTGGGTTTGCTGAGCAAGCAGCCGCCGCATTACGTGGGGCATAATCCGGCGGGTGGGGTGGCGATTTTTGCGCTATTGGCGTTGGGCTTGCTGATCAGTGTCAGCGGGCTGGGCTTGGAATGGGAAATCGGTGCTGAAGATTTCATGGAGGAATTGCATGAAATCGCCGCGAATCTGATGTTGTTGGTGGTGCTGGCGCACATTGCGGGGGTGTTGATTAGTAGTGTGTTGCATCGGGAAAACTTGGTGCGGGCGATGTTTACCGGCTACAAGCAATCTGCCACAGCAGCCGGTATTACGCGGGCGTATGTTGGTTTGGGTGTGGTGTTGCTGGTGGCAATCGTGGGTTTCTTGGGGTGGTATTTGGTGTGATGCGCTTGGGGGATTTTCAGCTTCATTTCAGATAAGCCGGTTAGTCTACAAACATACATTAATTGAATTGTTTGGAGACTTACCATGAAAACCTTAACCCTGACCCGTCATGCGCTGTTGGCTTGTGCCGTCACGTTGTTGGTTGGGTGTGGTAGCAGTGCTGCTGATACTACGGCACTCAGCACAACGGCGGCGGCGGCGTCTGTTGTGGACGCTGCAACAGCCAGCACTACCGATGCGGATGATGCGACTACTGGCGTTGCGGATGATACCACCACCATCACCACGCCCAGCACAACCACTACGCTGACAGCCGACGAAACCGCCACGCTGCTGTTCGTGCGCGAAGAAGAAAAGCTGGCACGCGACGTTTACCTCACGCTCTTCAACAAGTGGGGTACTAAAACTTTCCAAAACATCGCCCTCAACAGCGAACAGCAACACATGGATGTGATGGGGACACTGGTTGCGACTTACAACCTGCAAGACCCTGTAGTGATCGACACCATCGGCGCATTCACTGACCCGGTATTGCTGGGGCTGTACCAAGATTTAGTCATGCGTGGCTCTACCTCGCTGAATGACGGTTTGCACGTCGGCGGTTTCATCGAAGAATTCGACATTAACGATTTGCAAGAAGCCATCGACGAAGCCAACGCTGGCAGCAAACCCGCCGATATTATTGCAGCTTACACCAACTTGATGTGCGGTTCACGCAACCATTTGCGCTCATTCGTGGGGCAAATTGAGAAAAACGGCGTGGATTACCAAGCGCAAGTTATTCCACAAGCCACCGTCGATGCCATCGTCAACAGCCCCGAAGAGCAATGCGGCAAATAACGGCGACAACTGTTACCCCCCAATCATAAATACAAGGAGATATTCCCATGACATTCCGTAAAACACTCATCGCAGGCATGATTGCTATCGCTTGCACAGGCCTGTTGACCACCCCCACGTTTGCCAAAGGCAACGGACAGCAGCAAGCGCAAGCTCAGGTATTGAGCGCCGCTGAAACCCAATCCCTGCGTTTCATGCGCGAGGAAGAAAAATTGGCGCGGGATGCGTACATCGCGCTGTATCAGCAATGGCAATTGCCGGTGTTTAACAATATTTCCCAATCTGAACAGCAACATACCGATAAAGTCAAAGCCTTGCTGCAAACCTACCGCATTGCTGACCCTGTGATCAATGATGCCGTCGGCGTGTTCCAGAATACGGATTTGGCAGCCTTGTATGCCACGCTAATGGCGCGTGGACAAACCTCCGCCTTGGATGCGCTGTACGTCGGTGCGTTGATTGAGGAAGTGGATATTGTGGACTTGCAAAAATCCATGCGTGAAACCACCCGCCCCGATCTTCTCAACACTTACGACAGTTTGCTGCGAGCGTCACGCAATCACCTACGAGCGTTTGTTGGGCAGATTCAAAGCCAAGGTATCGCGTATGTGGCGCAAACCATGCCTCAAGCGGAAGTCGATGCCATCGTTAACAGCCCGAATGAGCGTGGGCAAGGTGGTGGCGGACAAGGCGCTGGTAATGGGCGTGGACAAGGTAGAGGGCAAGGCCGAGGGATGTAAGTCATGCGCCTGCTACCGGCGCAATACCGGTAGCAGGCAGTTTGTTTCAGGATTTGAGCTTGCTCAGGGTGTTTTGGATGATGGTTTCCATATCCTGCCCTGATTGTTTCATGACACTGCCCGCTTCCCCACCGATCTTGTCCCCCATGCTGATGGAATTCATGCGGGAAATAATGACTTCACCTGTGCTTTTTTGGTACAGGGCGACGCGGCAGGGGATCATGGAGGCGACAAAACGGGTGTCATCGCTGCCCAACAGTTTGGAGCTGTATTTGCCGCTACAGGCTTGGAATACCAGCACTGGCGCAACACTGTAACCACGTTCTGCCAAGATCTCGCCGATATTGTCCATGCCAAGAATGCTCCAACCATTAGCCACTGCTGCTGCCTGAAAAGCGGCACTGGTTGCTGTCAGGTTTTTGGGGCTGGCGTCCTCCAGAAACAAGGGTGTGTTATTGGTTGATGTTGCTGGCGGTGTACTGGTGTCATCGTTGCCGCATCCAGCCAAATGCAAACTCGCCACCGTCAGGAGGATAGCTGCCAAGGTTTTCACAACCATACTGCCCCCTGTTAGTTGGCACTTAAACGGCTCATGGTTTTGGCAATAATACCTTCCATGTCGGAGCCGGATTGCTGAATGACACTGCCCGCTTCGCCACCGATCATTTGTGCCATACCGACGGAATTCATGCGTGAAATGACCACCGAGCCATCGGATTTCATGTAAATGGCGACCCGGCAAGGGATCATGGATGCGACAAAACGGGTTTCGTCTTTTGCCAGCAGTTTAGAGCTGTATTTGCCGCTACAAACGGAAAACACCATGACGGGCTGAACCGTAAAACCGCGTTCGGAGAGAATACCCGCGACGTTATCCGTGCCGAGTAATGACCAGCCCGCCGCAGTCACTTCTTCCTTGAATAGCTTGATGGCATTGACAAAAGCAGCCTGCCCTTTAGCAGGAGACGTGTCTTCTAGGAACATCCCTGAAGCATCAGGGGTCGGGGATGCCTGAACGGATGAAAAAGCAACCATGCTGGCGAGGGCGATGGGGGCAAACAGGGTGATAACTTTTTTTAGCATAACGTGGGATCTCCTAAACGGTCTTCATTTGTAAATTTAATATATTAAGATGTTAGATTGAGTTTTAAAAAATAGCAATAATAAGTTTGATTTTTAATTTAAATTAATTAGTTATTAAATTATAATATTCTTAATTTCATTGGCGTGGCTTTGATTGGTTTGGATTTTTCATGGCGTTGTGCTATGGAATAAGAATCATCGGACAAATGTCTTAATGCCGTATTTTTAGGTGAAAATATCGTGTTATCATTGTCTATTGTGGCTACACTTAGATGGTTTGCATTTTTTAATAAAGATAATGTTTACTAGGTTTACTAGGATGGAGTGACCGCTATGCAATACCGTATTGTTTTCCCGACCTTATTGGCGACCTTGAGCCTGTTTGCTTGCAACAATTCAGACAGCCCCGCCAACCTCGCCACTGATACCACCACACTGAGCAGCACCGCCACGACAAGCATGACCCCCGCCTTGACAGCGGAAATGGCGCAAGTCAGCCGTGCTTACGTGCCTGCCTTGTTTTACACCAATAACACGGCCGCCCCCCAGCCGATTGCCGCCGCAGGCAAAGCCGCCCTGAGCCGTTTGGATAGTCGCTGGCAAGCCTTCGTGGTTAACAGTACCGCCACGTTTCCACCCGCAACCACTGCCAAACCGGCGGTGGATACCCATCTGCTGGCAGCTAAAAATACGTTGGATCAAGTCAGCGCGTACCCCGCCGATTTGAGTGCTGCCCACGAACATCTCGAAGACATTCGTACTGTTATGCTGCAAATGCGCCGTGATAATGGTGTTGACGATGTAATGGACACCCTGACCTTGGCGCATCGGAGCATGGGCGATGTGGTCGCCGCTTTCACGGGGGCAACCACGCCCGCCTTGCTGACACAGCAACACAAAGCCGATTTGACCGTGCAACTTACCAACTACAGCAACGCCTTTAACACCTTGGCAGCCCGTAAGATTGACAGTGAGCTGTTCGGTTTTTCCCCCGCAAAAAACCAAGGGATACAAGCCGCTATAAGCGCTTCCAAGCAAAATAATACGGCGCTTCAAGACGCGCTCTTGCTCAATGATAATGCCGCTATCCTAGCCGCCGCGAACAAAGTGAAGCCGTTGTTTGTGAAATTGTTTCTCGCGTATGGCGATTTTCTCAGCCCTTCTGCGCCGCAATGGGTCGCGTTTGATCAAGCCTACATCCCCGCTTTGTTTGCCAGCAATAACACTGCCGCCACCTTTGAAAATGTGCAAGCCGCCCAAACCGCGTTAACCGCCTTGGAAACCCGTTGGAATGTGCTGGGTTCAGCCACCACGCCCAGCCGTTATCCCGTGACCTTGCAAACCCCGCTGAATTGGACGGCGTATTTCAGCGCCATCAACACCAACATTGCCACCTCAAAAACCGCGTTGGAAGCAGCGTTGGCAGCAGGTGATTTCCCCACTGACATCACGCCCGCGCACGAACCGCTGGAAGATATTCGGATGCAATTGCTGGCACTGCGTACCTTGGAAAATTATGCGTGGGTGATGGATCCGATTACCCGTTACCATCACGGTTTTGAGCCTGCATTGACAGCGGTGAAGAATGTGGCGGATGGCAGCCAATTGACCGCTGAAATCACCGCGATTATTGCGCAAACCTTGCCAGTCTTGCAGGCTGAAATGCCAAAAATGGTCACAGCCGTGCAACAGCTTGACCCAACGCTCTACGCGTTCAGTGCCGAAAAACAGGCAGCGTTGAATACTTCCCTGACGGCACAAACCAACAATCTGGAAGCCTTAGCCGCCGCCTTGACTGCGAATGATTCCGCTGCGATTGTGGCGCGAACCAAGCAAGTAAAAGCCTTGTTTGTGCCGTTTTTCCTCCAATTTGGAGGATAGATTTTTCAGCTTCATTTCAGGTTGGACCGTTACAGTCCCGTGCTTTTCGTAATACAGATAACAGAGGATGGGATTGTTCGGCATGAAAATGAACAAAAGTATGGCAGTAGGGTGTGTGGTTACGTTGTGTTCCTTATTGGCACTCGTCGGCTGCGGCGGTGGTGGCGGCAATGGCAACAGCACGAGCAATGCCACTGGCGGTAACGGTGGTGGCGGCGCACCCACGGAGTCTTACATTGACTACCTCGCCAGTAATCATGCGGCTTACACCAATACGGGTACGGCGGAAAATCCGAGCGCTCGTTTTGAAGATACCAGCTATTCCTTATCATGGCTGATTGCGACGCAAACGGCAGAACAAGCTGAGAACCTTCAAAAGCATATCGCGTTTATGGGAACGGCAATGGCGAATGGCGGTAATCCCCGTGAGTGGGATAAACTGTTTTTAGCTGATGCCTACATGAAAACCGAACACCGTTACGAAACCCGCGTGTCGGTTTCTGGGCATAATGTTTTGGTTGAAAAAGTGGCTACCGATGCGTGCGCTTACCAGCTTTTGAAAGCCCACGCGATGGGTGTCAGTGGCAAATTTTTTGAAGGCAATATCAAGGTGGATTTTAGTCCACAGGCTGAAGCTGTCATTGCCAGTGAAGCGTGTACGACCGACCGTAGTGCTATCGAGACGTATATTGCTGCACGGTTGAAACCCGTTCCCAAAGGTATTCAGAAAAACACTTAACGTAACAAACCTTTCCGCTTTGAGAAACTGCTGATGTGATGCAAGGTCTGTTGAGAACATGTTAAGGAGGGAGGTACGATGCACAGTCCAGCGTTAGTAACCCGATTGACGGAGTACGGCGTAAGTCGCCGTGCCTTCCTGAAGTATTGCGCATTAGTGGCATCCATTTTGGCGCTGCCTGTTAGTGGGATTCCTGCACTCGCGGAAAAGCTACGCCAAGCAGCACGCCCGGCGGTGATTTGGTTGTCTTTCCAGGAATGCACCGGCTGTACTGAATCGCTGACCCGCTCGTATACGCCCAGTATTGAAGAGCTAATATTTGACCTGATTTCTCTCGATTACCACCACACCTTACAAGCAGCGTCGGGTGAAGCGGCAGAAGCAGCACGGCAGGAGACAATTCAGCACCATGCGGGCAAGTATTGGCTCATTGTCGACGGCTCAATACCCACGGCAGCCGATGGTGTTTATTCAACCATTGCAGGTCGCACCAATCTGGATATGCTGCGTGAAGGCGTCGCCAATGCGGCTATCGTGATCGCGGTGGGCAGTTGTGCGGCGTTTGGTGGGTTGGCAGCCGCACAGCCTAACCCAACTGGCGCTAACAGTGTGGCAGCGTTAATGCAAGCTGGGTTGATTGCCACGAAACCCTTAGTGAATTTACCCGGTTGCCCGCCGCTGCCCATGGCGATTAGCAGCCTATTCGCGTATCTCCTTGCGTTTGAACGCCTGCCTGATTTGGATGCACTCAAGCGCCCCTTGAGTATTTACGGCAATAGTGTGCATGACCGCTGTTCCCGTTACCGCTATTACGCCGAGGAAAAATTTGCCAAACGCTTTGGGGATGAAGGTCACCGCAAGGGTTGGTGTTTGTACAAGCTGGGTTGCAAAGGCCCTGTTGCCCACAATGCCTGTTCGTTGCATCAGTGGAATGAAGGGACGAGTTCGCCCATTGAGGCAGGTTATCCTTGTATTGGTTGTTCTGAGCCGGATTTTTGGGATAAGGGCAGCTTTTACCAAAGTCTGGATAAGGCAGTGCAGCCGGTTGCGCCTATTGGAAAAACGCCGGATATTGCTATAGAAACAGGACAAAAACTGTACACAGAACATTGTGTCAGTTGCCATGCGGCTGACCCTGCCAGCTTCAAAACACCAGCAGAAGATATTCCCGCGTTGTTACGCTCCGGTAGTATCCGCGCCCACCGGCGTTTTGAGTTATCTGACGAGCAGCTTGACTTGTTAGGGAAATATTTCACGGCGCAGCAATAAATAAGGATGACGGATGCGTTTACTCATGGTCGAAGACGACACCGAACTCAGCAGCAGTTTACACACACGCTTGAAGCGTGAAGGCTTCGCGGTGGACATTGCCAATAATGGCGTGGATGGTG
The DNA here is from genome assembly GCF_900107695.1 of Thiothrix caldifontis. Taxonomy (GTDB): domain Bacteria; phylum Pseudomonadota; class Gammaproteobacteria; order Thiotrichales; family Thiotrichaceae; genus Thiothrix; species Thiothrix caldifontis. The sequence continues at coordinate 64,978 of NZ_FNQP01000001.1, forward strand.
AATTCATGGGCGATGAAACGCCTTACGATGCGGTGATTCTTGACCTCGGTTTGCCGCAACGCAGCGGGCTGGAGGTCTTGCAACATTGGCGGCAGCGCGGCAATCGTGTGCCGGTGATTATCCTCACTGCTCGTGATGCCTGGCACGAACGGGTGGACGGTTTCAAAGCCGGGGCAGACGATTACCTCGGCAAGCCGTTTCATTTTGAGGAATTGTTGGTGCGGGTGCAGGCGTTGATTCGCCGTAATTTGCAAGCAGCAGTTCCCGACCAAAAGCTGCATTGCTGCGGCTTGCAATTGGATGAGGAACACCAGCAAGTCACCACGCCAGCCGGTGAAGTTTTCGAGTTGACAGGAACAGAGTTTCGTTTGTTGCGCTATTTTATGTTGCACCCGGGTCGGATTCTTACCAAGTCACGTTTAACCGAACACGTTTACGAGCAAGATTTTGACCGTGATAGCAATGTGATCGAGGTGTATGTGCGCCATTTGCGCCGCAAGTTGGGGGACTGGCGCATTCAAACGCGGCGTGGGCAGGGGTATATTTTCATCGATTCCGACAAGCCGGAGCCGCCGTTATGAAGTCATTGGAACGTCAGTTGCAGGTTAATCTTGCGATTATTTTGGTGTTGGTTATGGCGCTGATTTGGGGCGTGGGGCTTGCGTTGCCGTGGTTTTTTGAAGGAATGCAAGGTGTGCATTCGTCGGGGTATGTGCTGTCTGCACCAGATGCAGAGGGTAGCTCGACTCAACACCGCCCGCAGCGTTTCAAGTGGTTATTTCCGTTATTGGCTGCTGCGGGAATTACACTGATTTTAGTGATTCAGGGTATTGTTATCCGCCGGACATTTCGGCGTTTGGATCACATTCGTGCTGAACTGCAACAGCTTGATGCGGGCAATATCAATAAGTTAAACGAATCAGTGCCGGCGGAAATTTACCCGATTATCAAAGAATTCAATCATCTGTTGAGCTTGATGCAGGAGCGTTTGGAGCGTTCTCGCAATGCGCTGGGTAATCTGGCGCACGCGCTAAAAACCCCGCTCAATTTACTCACCCAACACCTTGATGCTGAAATATCGGCAACCAGCCATCAGCAGGCGCAATTACAAGCCGAACGCATCCGTCAATTGACTGAGCGCGAACTCAAACGCGCCCGCATGGCAGGTTTGGGTAATACCACACAACGCTTTGATCCACGAGTGGAATTACCCGTTCTGGTTGACGTTTTGGCACAGGTGCACCACAAATCCCCGCGCTGCATTACGCTGGAGATTGCCCCCACTATCACCCGTTTCGGCGACCGCGAAGACATGCTGGAGTTATTGGGAAACTTGCTAGATAACGCTTGCAAATGGGCAAAAGAACAGGTGCGTTGTCAGATCAGCAGTGTCGCGGGCAAGGTGCAAATCAGTGTGGAAGATGATGGCAAGGGGCGTACTGAGCTAGAATTACAGCAAATGACCACACGTGGAGTAAGGCTGGATGAAAGCGTCGGAGGTCACGGGTTGGGGCTGTCGATTTGCAAAGACATTACCAAATTGTACGGTGGCACGCTTATCTTCGGGCGTTCTGAGCACTTGGGTGGCTTGAATGTCACGGTGACTCTTTAATCGACCTCTTTCCAGAACTCATTCTGGCAAGCTCGACAATAGCAACGCCCTTTGAATGGCTTGATGACTTTTTGTAACTTGGTGCGGTGAATTTGCTCCCATACCAAACTGCCGCAGTGAGGGCAGCCGTCTTTTTCGGCGGTTTCTACGATAGATTGAGATTGTCTGACCATTGTAGGAGGCTGCACGGATATTCCTCTCGATAACATAAACTAACTCACCTGATTATTCTTGTTTTGATCATGTTATTTTATAGTTATGTGCGGATTTATGGCAAATTTTATTTGAGCAGGTAGAGACACAAAATCTTGTGTCTCTATGGCACAGCAATCACAACGTCGTTACTTTTCCGGTTGTGTAAATCGCGCAATGATAGGTGTCATTACTCGATTACGCATAATTTAGTTGTCGCAAGCTTAGGTGGCTTGTTCTAATGCCTGTAGGGTTTGTGGATAAATGGCTTCGAGTTCGGCAATCAGTGTGTTGATGTTACTGGTATCGCCGATTTCACCTTTGTGTTGCAAGGTTTTGCAGATGTCAGCCATGTGTTCCGCGCCTAGACTTATGCAAGAACCCTTGAGTTTGTGGGCTGCTTGGCTCATAGCAAGGAGATTTCCACTATGGGCGTGCTGCCGGATGTCGGTCAGCATAAGGGGAGTTGTGTTGCCGAACATCTGGATCAGTCGCGGTAGAATAACTGCGGGGAGTTGCTGAAGTGTTTCACGCACTAGTAGTGACATAGTCTGGTTCCTTACGAGGCTGGGGTTGGCTGTTTGTTATGCACCAACGTTGTAAAGCCATTTCCACTGCTTCGGGCAGTACGGGTTTGCTAATGTAGTCATTCATGCCAGCGTTCAAGCACTCCTGTCTATCCCCTTCCATCGCGTTGGCAGTCATGGCAATGATAATTGGCTGTTGATTAGGTGGAAAGTCAGCACGGATGCGTCGCGTCGCTTCTAAACCATCCATATCAGGCATTTGCATATCCATGAAAATGACGTCATAGGCTTTTTTGTGCAGGGCTTGCAGGACTTGCAGGCCACTTTCGGCAACATCAGTTTTGTAGGACATTTCATCGAGTATTGAAGAGGCGACAATTTGATTGATAGGGTTATCTTCAGCCAGCAAAATCGATAACGGCAGGCGTTCCCCCAGTTTGAGTGTGGATTGTTCAGGTCTGGAACTGATTAAGTTGAGTTCACCCAACACAGTCATAAGACTATCGAATAATCGACTGCGGGTAATAGGTTTAGTTAGGTAGAGATTGTAGAGTTCTCGCACGGTTTCTTTGGAATGTCTGTCATTGGGGGGGGCAATTAGGATCAGAGGAAGCTCTTGTTTGCTGAAGCGTTGGCGGATGTATTTTGCTAGTTCCAGTGGGGAGTCACCGGGGAGATTACTGTCTACTAAGGCGATGTCATAAGGTTTACCGACGGCAATGCGGCTAATCGCATCGCTACTGGTGCTGGCGGTGTCAACCACAGCGCCCCAGCCTATGCAAAAGTCTTGCATGGCTTGGCTGCTGGCGGGATTGTTTTCCACGAGCAAAATGCGTTTGCCAACAATTTCGGGGATATTGCTGTGCAGAAACGGTTTGAGTTTTCCCACAGCTTTGCGCGTTTTGATGGTGAAATGAAAGCGACTGCCGACACCCACAGCACTTTCTGCCCAAATAGTTCCCCCCATCATTTCAACTAAGTGGCGTGAAATGGTTAGCCCCAAGCCTGTGCCTTCATGGCGGCGAGCGAGATTGTCGTCGGCACGGCTGAATTGCTCGAAAATGCTTTCCAGTCGTTCTGTTGGAATACCTGGACCGGTATCGTTGATTTGGAATTCGAGTTCGTAATCCTCGCCTTTTTGGCAGCGTGGGATAACGAAAATAGTGATTTCGCCCCTATCGGTAAACTTAATGGCATTACCAATGAGGTTGGTTAGAATTTGCCGCAAACGCACCATATCACCTTCAATGAAAAGTGGTATGGATGGGCCAACGGCATAAGCCAGTTCTAGGTGTTTTTCTAAGGCTTTGGCATTCAGGAGGTTGAGAATTTCTTCAATACAGGCGCGTAACTCAAACGGTTCGCGCTTGAGGTCAAGTTTACCTGCTTCGATTTTGGAGAAATCCAGTACATCGTTGATGACTGTTAGCAGGTGTTCACCACTTAAGTGGATACTGTCGACGAATTCGGTTTGCTTTTTGCTCATCGGGGTATTCATCAGCAAACGTGTCATGCCGATCACCCCATTCATGGGGGTACGAATTTCGTGACTCATGGTGGCGAGGAAGCGTGCTTTGGTTTTGAGGGCTTCTTCAGCAACTTGTTGGGCGTTGCGTGCCATTTGGGTCATGTGCTGGAAGCGGGTGGAAAAATACAGGCGACTCATGATGAGTAGGGTGATAATGATCAATGTTCCCCATAGCGCCCGCTGTTTTAAATGCGCGAGCTGCTCTGCCATCTGTGCGGCGCTGGCATCGGTGTTTTGAATAGACTGCAAAATGGTATCGCCTATTTGCTTGCCTAATTCGTTGTCGATTTTTTCGATTTCTGCCATCAATAGCTTGGCTTGATTAGCAGTATCGCGTGCATCAATCGCCAGTTGCCGCCAGTGTGCGGGGGGCAAGCCTTCCAACTCCACGCTGAGGTTAGACATGATACCCATGGCTTCTTCGTAGTCGTTTTTCAGGTCTGGTCGGTCTGCAATCGGCCAAATGGCTAAGAGTGCTTGTCCTTGCTGCTGCAAGGTTTGGCTGAGAGTATGCAGCAGTGGCAGATTGTCAGGTGTGCTGTTGGGGTCAAATGCAAACTTGAAGAATTCGTCGTTTAATGTGTCAAAGGTTGTACGTTGCTGGTCGATGGCGTTCTCTAGGGCTAATTGCTGCACGAAGGCGGCATGAGATTGCTGCAACGACGTATTCGACACCTGCATGTTGTGTTGCACGTCGGTGGATACTTTGGTGAGATTTAGCCATAGCAACATGGCGATAATGCTCAACAATGCAACTAAAAATGCACTGTCGATTATTTGCATGAGCTTTAAGTTAGTAAAAACGTGCATAATGAGTAAGATATTTAACCACAGTGTTAAAACGCAAATGTCAATGTGTCAGAGGTAAAGTGGCGTTCGCTGCCATCATGATCAAACACGGCGATTGCGCCTTTGACCGGCGTACCTAAGTTAAAGCGTACATCATCTTCGTGACTGGTATTCAACTTACGGCGTTGCTCTAAATGCCAGCGCCCATTTTTCCACACGCCTTTGGCTTTGATGTCGTCAACACCTTCGGGGAGTTTTTCCAACGGGGCGTATTTGGGCATTAAGTCTTGCTGTTTTTTGAAATAGCGTTTGGTTTCATAAGGTTCACCGCCCAAATCGGTGGGGCGATTGATGTATAGGTTTGAACCATCCGGTAAGGTGGCTTTGTAGGACTCCATCATGGGTTGTTTACTGATGATGGTGATTTTGTCATGGGTAATGCCGATAGGGTTGGTGCGTGCTGCTTTCCAGTTCCACATGTCAGCGGTGAATTCTTTGCCGGAGAACCAGTTGGCGTCGTAATCACCTTTCATGGCAAATTCAAGCGCGAAACGGTCTTCACGTTGCGAGCCTTCGACGTACTTTTGTTTGGTATCGTCCCAGATGCTGGGTTTGTGCAAAATGTCTTCTGTACTGTCTTCCCAAGTTGTGTAGAAAAATACTTCATCTCCGTAGACACCGGCTTTCATCGCTACCGTTTTGGTGAGCTCCGGTTTGCCAATGTAGGTGAGTTTGATCGTATTTTCAGCAATATCTTGCCAATCATCGGCTGAGCCATCCAGTTGTGGGGCTGCTTTGAGTGTGCCAACCTTGATTGTTTGTGTTTCAGCATGAGCTAAGCCCAGCGAGCCGCATAGAATGAAAGCTGAGACCATCAGTAATGGATGTTTCATGCGCTGTATCCCCGTTTATTTTGGCTATAATTGTCATTGCGCGGAAATTGTCTTTTATATGTTCCAAGATGGTATCAATAAAACTAATTTATTGAAACAGGATTTTTTAGCGTAGAAACAAAAAAGCCCCACACAGTAAAATACTGGCGGGGCTTTTGACAAATTGGCGGAAAAGAAGGGATTCGAACCCTTGATACGTTGCCGTATACACACTTTCCAGGCGTGCTCCTTCGACCACTCGGACACTTTTCCGCAGAGTTTTGCTATCCGCAAAATCAAGGGCGCAATCGTAACGCAGGACAGGGGGCTTGTAAACTGTGAAACCAGACTTTCGATGCCTTGGTCGAGGGATGTGCAGTTGGTCGGCTAAGATTCGACACTCATCGGGCGATACGTTAGGATGAGTCTTGGGGTTTACAACAATATATAAAAAGCCATGTCATTTATTCCAAAGTTTCAAACATTCATACGCTGGTGGGGTGAGGGTTTATACAACGGCTTGCCTAACACGACTCGTAAATTTTTCCGCACAGAGTTGCCGCGTTTGATTTTGCATACGCACGATGGGCGTAGCGTCGATGCCTTGTGGTCGCAAGACGGCAAGCCACAGATGCGTGGTCAGTTTGCCTTGCAAGACGGTAATACTCAATTGGCTGATTTGATGCCCCCTCATGCTCATGGTAAACCTTACGAGGTTGAGTTGCGTTTGGGGAAGACTCAAGTCTTAGTATTACAACATCACTTTCCCGAAGCGGTTAAGGAAAACTTGGTTCAGGTATTGGGTTATCAACTGGATCGCCTTACACCGTTTACGGCGGATAGTGCTTTATTTGATGCACGTGTAGCGCAGCATGATAAAGGCCGCAAAGAAATTCTGTCTGATATTTTCGTGGTTCCTAAGCATGTGGTGGAGCGCTTCAATCGTCTCTTGGATGCGATAGGTGTTAGCCCTATACAGGTGGTTTCTGTTGAGGGAGCGCACCCCGATATTAATTTGGCTGCTCGCCAAGAAGCACGGCAAGCACAGGGCTGGTCGCGCATTCCACTGTATTTCTTTCTGGGATCTCTGATGCTCTCGTTAATAATTCCTTTGGGTTATAAGTATCGTCGGGTGGATCAAATTGAAACTGCACTATCAGAGGTGCGTAGTTCCTCGGCTGAGCAGCTTGCTATTCGTGACAAGCTGGTTGAGGCTGAAGATGCGCTGACATTTATTGAGTCAAAACGTAAAACCTCCCCAATGGCTTTGGATGTGGTGGAAACACTCTCTGCCCTGTTGCCGGAGCATACATGGTTGGAGCGCTTGGAATTTCAGGGCGGTAAATTGGAAATTCGCGGTGAATCAGGGATGGCGCTGAGCCTCATTGATACGCTGGAGGATGCTGCTGAGTTTGCTGATGTACGTTTCAAGTCACCGGTTACCCGCAATAAAGATAATGGACGCGACCGCTTCCATATCGAAGCAACATTGGAGGTTCCTTATGCTGAATAATGGGTTGTGGCGGCAGCATCAGGTATTGTTGGCGTGGAGTTTGCTAGTGTTGTTGGTGGTGGCTGGGTTGTTTTTGGTGGTTATCCCCACAGTACAAAAATCACTGGAATTGAGTGAGCGTATTGACACTGGCTACCAGCAGCTTGCGCGTTTCCGGCAAATGGCAGCGGCTACACCTGAATTTATGGCGGAATATGAACGGGTGCAGCAAAATGGCTTGGATAAGTTGTTTTACCCTGCCGGTATGACCGCCGCGCAAGTGGCAAAAGAATTACAGAAAAACCTTGCCACCGTGATTACGCGTGATAATGGCGTGTTGCTAAGTTCTGAGGTATTGGATGTTCCGCAAACAGAGGCGGAGCAGGAGAGCGCGGTTTACCAGCGTGTTATGGTGAAGGCTGTCTTTCAGAGCGAACCTGCTTTATTACGTGAAGTGTTGCATCAGGCTTACCGTGCGCGTCCGCTTATGTTTGTGGAAAGCCTTGATGTAAAGCCGCTGGGAAAAGAAGAAGAAAAAAATCAGATGGTAAAAGCCGAAGTTCAGATTTCAACCTATTGGCGCGGTGGGGAGGTGCGGCATGATGAAACGCTTGATTAAGCCACCGATACAGTCATTGCTTTGGTTGAGTGGCGCAGCGTTGCTGGGGGTGACAGGCTGGAGCCTAGTTAACTTGAAACTGTTAGATGAGGAGCAGGCACAACAAGCCAATGCAGTCACTGTGAAGATTCCTGATGCCAGTGCGCTGGATGCGCCGGATTTAAACCGTTATTCACAGATGGTGAGTGCGCCATTGTTTTGGGAAAGTCGCAAGGCATTAACACCAAAGCAAGCTGAAATACCGGTCGTCGCCGCTACACCTGTTGATACGGCGTTACCAGAGGGACGTTTGATTGGGATTGTGGATATGGGTAGTAGCCTGTTTGCCATCATGGAAAATGCCGCAGGTGGCAGTGTGCATTTGCGTAGCGGCGATACGTGGGGCACTTGGACTGTGAAGGGGATTGACCCTGATCGTTTAATATTGGCCATTGGTGATCAGCAACAGACTATTCCATTGGTGGGAGACTTCTCTGCGCCAAAAGAAAACCCGCAGGTAACTCAAGCACGGGTGCAACAACAGGTAGCACAACAACAGCCTATAGCTGCCCCACCGCAGCCGCAAGCATTGCCGACGTCTAATGCAGCAATTGTTCCAGCAGGTGCGGGATTACCATTCCCCGCTGACACGGAAAAGCAGCCGCCAGCTTTATCCGTTCAAGATGCTTTGGATGCCCGTCAGCGTTTAATGGCGGCGCGTTGGGGGGGGCTAACTGGTGAAAGCCCGGATCAAGCACCGAAGCCAAATCAATAAGAGTAGATTATCCGATAAACTGTACTTTTTATTAAATTTATAAACCATTAGTATAGTTAAAACCAAACTCGACAGCGCTTATTGCATCGGGTATTAAAATAAAAATAAAAAACAAATGGGGTTAGCTTTGTGAAATACAGGGGCAGCATTGTAGGGCTGGTCAGTGTGGCGGTACTAATGTCCGCTTGCACATCCATAAAAGGCAGTCCGGGTTATCGCAACAATATCAAACATCAAGGTTTTCAACGCAGTAATGCAGTGAAGGAGCTGGAACCAGCCGCTGTTGGTTTGTCACGTCCGGTATTACGTCCGGCGGATTCCGGTGCTGTCCAAACTGTAGGCTATCAAGAAGACAATCGGGCGACACCTGCATGGGATGCCATGTCAGTGGGTAGTTCTGGCGCAACAACTAAAGTGGGAAAAGTTGATGATGTTGAGTTGATCTTGGGCAGCCAAGATTATTACCGTTCTGATGTGAAGAATCCGCTTGCTGCTGGCAGCAAACGTGGTGGTGACGCGGGCATTGCTCTCAATTTCGAGCGAGCTAGTATCCGAGAAGTGGTCAAAGTGGTGTTGGGGGATATTCTCAAGGAAACCTACACCGTCGAACCGGGGGTGGAAGGTGAAGTCACGATTAACTCCACTGACCCGATTGATCGCAGTGCATTGATTCCGACTTTGGAATCTTTGCTGCAAACCCAAGGGGCGGTTTTGTACAAGGATGATACGGGCAATTACCGAGTAGCCGCACGCGCCAACTTGAAAGGACGTGGTTTCATGCCATCCACTGGGCAAATTAAGCCGGGTTACAGTATGCAGGTAGTAACCTTGCGTTATATTCCCGTTGCTGAAATGCAAAAAATTCTGGAGCCACTGGCAAGCCCCGATGCGTTTGTCCGTGTTGACCCGAACCGTAATATGCTGGTGTTAGCGGGTACAAGTTCTGAATTGGCGAACTTGATGGCAACCATTAAGACGTTTGATGTGGATGTCTTGAAAGGCATGTCGGTGGGTTTATACCGCGTTAAAAATGTCGAAGCCAATATCGTTGCAAAAAACCTTGATGCCTTGTTTGGTGAAAGTGGCAATAGCCCGATGGCGGGTATGATTAAAATCATGCCAATTGAGCACATGAATAGCATTATGATTATTTCTGCTAACGCCGATTACTTGAAGGACATGAAAGACTGGGTGGATCGCTTCGACCAAGTTAGCCAGACCGCAGGCCAGCAATTGTTTGTGTACCATGTACAAAATGGCAATGCAGAACATTTAGCCGATATGTTGAACCAGATTTTTGGTGGTAAGAAAAGCAGTAGCACTAAAAGCGCAGTACTGGGAAGTAGTGCCTCCAGTCTTGCCCCCGGTTTAGAGCCAGCAACAGTCGGAGCAGATGGTCAACCTATGGCAGCGACTGAGGTTCCTAAGACCATGCTGGGTGACAGCGGCGGTGTGGCGATTAATCCAGATGCTGAAGTTCGCATTGTAGCAGACAAAACTAATAACTCTTTAATGATTATGTCCACCGAAGAGGCTTACCAGCAGATTTTGGAATCGCTCAAACGGCTGGATGTGATGCCGATGCAGGTGCAGGTAGAGGCTTCTATTATGGAGGTGACACTGACAGATGGTTTGGAATACGGCTTGCAGTGGTATTTCAAAAACGATGGTAATGCCTTTGGTTCTAACGGCATTGGTGGACTGGCTTCCGGTAGCAATGGCTACATGACACCGGGTGGTTTCTCTTTCTCAGCAACACTGGGAGCGGAACGGGTCATGGGGGCGCTGAATGCGTTGGCGCGTGAATCTAAAGTGCGGGTATTGTCTTCACCGTCTATTCTGGTGCTGGATAATCAGACGGCCTCTATTAAAGTGGGGGATCAGCAACCCGTATTTACGGGGAGTCTCTCGACTCCCAATGGTAATGGCACAAGTTTAACCACTGCAACCACGGTGCAGTACAAGGATACTGGGGTTTCCTTGCAAGTCACGCCACAGGTGAACAGCAATGGTTTGGTGAAGATGGATATTCAGCAAGATATTACGGATGTGGGTGAGGTGGATTCTGCCACTGGCAACCGCAGTTTCCTGCAACGCAATATCAAGAGCACAGTGGCGGTGAAAAGTGGTGAAACCATCGTGTTGGGTGGCTTGATCCGTGACAATAATACGCAAGGGCGCAATGGTGTACCGGGTTTGAGTAAAGTCCCCTTGGTGGGCGGGCTGTTCAGTGCTAACAGCAGTGGTGGCAAACGTACCGAATTGCTGGTGCTGATTACCCCAACCGCGATTAAAGGGCAGCGCGATCTGGTTAAGGCTGGTGAAGAAATGCGCGAGCGTATGCAAGGTTTGATGGATGGCGATAAATTCTTGCCACAACTAAAGGGGCAATATGTCGATTAATAATGGAATCATTGTGCTATTGGTTGGCTCTTTGCTAGCCGCGTGCAGCTCAACGGAGTCGGTCATTAGTGAGCGCTCACAACAACGTTGGGATGCATTGATTAAAGGTGAGCTTGAAAAAGCCTACGAGTTTTATACCGATGCTTTCAAGGCCACGACACCACCGGAGATATTCAAACGTAAAACCCAAGGAGCCGGGCTGTGGAGTAAGGCACAGGTGCAAAAAGTCCAGTGTGAGGCCGAGCGCTGTCGGGTGGATGTAAAAGTCACAGTTTCGCTGAAAATGCGAGGTCTAAACCAACCGGTGGAGACCAGCGATATTGTTCGGGAAACGTGGGTCAAGAACGGTTGGTTTTCAGACTGGCGGTACGTAAAAGAATAAGTTTGCGAATCAAAATAATTTATTTATTGCGTATAATGGTCTAGTCATCCCTAGAAGCAAATGAGTCTGGGAATAAGCAGATTTAAACAAGTAAATCTTTCAATGCTCCGTCAACAATATAAAAGATAGAACCAGGAGGCACGCAAGTGTTCAAGAAAAATAAAGTCGCCATCAGTGTCGCAACCGGCATTTTAGGCGTAGTGGGAGTCATCACGAGTGTCCAAGCGGTACACATCAACCCAGACGGTACGGGTCAGGTGTTGCTGTTCCCTTACTACAATGGTACTGGCGGTTACGTCACTAATATTAACTTGGTGAACTCCACTGACCAGACTAAGGCCGTCAAGATCCGTTTCCGTGAAGGTAAAACCAGCCATGACGTGCTGGACTTTAATATCTACATGTCACCGGAAGATGTTTGGACTGGTACGGTGAAAAACGGTCAAGATGCCTCTGGCAACTGGACGGGTGTGCTGAGTACCACTGACCGTACTTGTACGTTACCTGCATTAGCCTCTTGCGATGACGGTAAGTGTTTGGCAGAACAGCCATTCAATGGTCACAATATTTACCAAGGCGTTACCGGTGCTGATACCAAAGAAGGCTATGTTGAAGTCATCGAAATGGGTGTTGTCGATGATATTACGGTCAAACAAGGTGTCTTGCACAACAACGGTAAGCCTAACAACTGTAAAACAGTTGAAGAGGCTTGGACAAAAGGCACTTTCACCCAAGGTGAAGGCGCTAGCGCAAAAGGCTTGAGTGCGCCAACGGGTGGTTTGTTCGGCTCGTCAGCCGTCATTAATATTGCGAAAGGCTCAGCGTTTGCTCTCGACCCGATTGCGATTGATAACTACAGTACGCAAGCACAACACTATTTGTCCCATGATCCGGAAAACTTCCTGCTGCCTTCCTTAGCTTCGGGTAACGTCGCCAGCAGTAGTATTATGGTACGTAATGCTTCAGGCGAAGGGGAAATGGTGGTGACGGATTGGAATGTGCAAGCTGATGCGTGTTTGGAGGACAAAGATGAGTTGACGCCACGTTGTGGTACTAACCCGTATCCGATTGCACACGTGTTGCTTGCACCCCATGTCATGAATGAATACTTCGTTGATCCAACCGATGGTTATGATGGTCATACTGATTGGGTAATCACCTTCCCGATGAAAAAGCACGGTATCCATCAAGATGTGGTTGCCAACTTTGAAAATGGTATTTTTGACCGAGAAGAAACCAAAGCTGGTTTCTCCAAACCCAATAGCGGCTTTGGTTTTTCTCCAGTATTGCCGGGTAAAAAGCCTGACTCCAGTACTCTGAATCGTGAAGTGAACGTCATTAGCTTTAAATCAACAGACCCATCTTACGATGATAGCCGTACTGTATTGTCTAGCTACGCGAAGCAAAGCGTGACTACAGGAGCATTTGTCAGTGGTTGGGCACGTTTAGGCTTCACTGGCTATGACTTGAAAGCGGGTTTCAAAGCTGCACAGGCTTATGGTTCAACAGCGGGTACTTATAATGCGGACAGTAACATTTACAAAGGTGTACCAGCTGTTGGTTCCGCGTTCTTGGAAGGTAATATCAGCGAGAATCCCAATGCTCGCTTTGGTGATGCATTACCACACAAAGTCCAGCGTTAATTCTTAACAGCGGACACTCTCGATGTGTGTCCCCGCTTTGATTGACTGTGTTGAGCAATAGCAGGGGAAACCACGGGCGGCAGGCATTTCTCCTGCTGCCCTTTTATGATGTAAGGCTTGCTATCGGGTAATACGTTTATGCTGCGTTACTTAACTTTCGCGTTGCTGTACGCGTGTGCGTTTCCGGCACTTGCTGCTGATGACACTGCACTGTCAGAAACTACCTATATCCGCAATACCTTGATACAACAGGGTTTAGAGCGAGGGTTGGATAAAAGCCCAGAGTTGGAAAAACTCGTTACCGAATTCCGCAATGATCAACTAGCTCGTTTAGCGTTAGACGCGGCTCGTGAGGAAGGTATGCCTGATTTCACTGCCCGTGCTGAAGAGCTTTACCAAGCACGACAAGAAAAACAGTACCAATTACCGCTGCGTTTGCGGGTGCGGGTGTTGGAAATGGCAGTTAAAGAAGGTGACGCGACTGCAATACGTGACAAACTTAATGGTATCCGTGCCGAAGTTGCTGCGGGTAAAACCGATTTCAAAGCAGCGGTGATGGCACATAGTGATGCGGTGGATCTGAAACTGACAGAAGGTGATTCGCAATGGTTTCAGCAAGGTCAGCGACCGGATGTGTTTTTTCAGGCAGCCGAGAAGTTGTCAGCCAATAAGCCGTTGAGTGAGGTTTTTATTCACAACCATAAAGCCTATTTGCTCGCATTTTTGGATCGTAAAGCGCCAGAAACACGAACCTTTGCTGAAGTAAAATCAGAAATTATGACGGAACTGCAACAAGAATACCGCACAGACCGTGAAAAAATGTTGTTGGAGTCGTTGAGCACCGCGTTTAAATCTCAACAAGCTGCACGCTAATGGCAGCACATTGGGCGTTATTGTGGCAATTGCTCCGGCATGATGTACAAGAGCGTTATGTTGGAACGGTTTTAGGGGTGTTTTGGTTATTGGCGCAACCGCTATTCATGCTGCTGGTGTATGCCTTGGTCTTTGGTGAGATTTTGCAAGTGCGTTTGGGGACATCAACGGAAACAGGGGCATTTGCAGCTTGGTTATTGGCGGGTTTAAGTGCCTTCAATGCCTTGGCAGAGGTGTTGACGCGTGCCCCCTCTGTTCTCATTGAACGTCGTGAGTTATTGCTCAATTCACCTTTGCCGCCTGCGCTATTGCCGCTGTTGCCGGTGGGGGCTTCACTAATAGTGGAAGGTTTATCTGTGGGGTTATTGTGGTTGTGGCTGTGTGTGCAGGGGCAATGTCAGCCACTGGCTATCGTACTATATCTGCCTTTTTTGTTGTTACGCTTGTTGTTTTCGTTAGCCTTTGCGTATGGTTTAGCGGTACTGGGCGTATTCTTGCGTGATTTGCGTCAGTTGATCCCACCGTTGTTGACGGTATTGCTGCTGGTGTCACCGATTGTTTACCCCATGAGTATTGTACCTGAGTCATTTCAGGGCTGGTTTGCATGGAATCCACTGGCTTATTTGGTGGAAGGCTACCGGGTAGCTCTGCTGGAAGGGCGATTTTTGTGGGAGGCATTTGCGGGGCTGCTGGTGTTGGCAAGCGCTTGTGTAGCGCTGGGGTGGTGGTTATTCCAACACTTACTGTTACGGGTGAGGTATGTGTTGTGAGTGTTGACTGGGCTATTCGCTTGGAAGATGCAGGCGTGGCGTATCGACGTTATGCGCATCCGCGTGATGCTTTGCTGGAATGGGTGTTACGTCGTCCACGCCATACGCCATTTCATGCATTACAGGGGGTGAACCTAGCCTTGCCAGCAGGCGCTTCCTTGGGTGTGGTGGGGGACAATGGGGCGGGTAAAAGCACTTTTCTGAAAATGCTGGCAGGTAATTTGCCGCCGACGGAGGGAAGGTGTGAGATTCGAGGCAGGCATTCAGCTTTGTTGGAATTAGGCACGGGCTTGCAACCAGCGTTCAGTGGGGTGGAGAATGCGCGGCTGGGTCTGGCATTGCGCGGGCTGAGCCATGCAGAGATCGCTGCGAAATTGCCAGCGGTGTTGGCGTTTGCGGAGTTGGGAGCGTTTGCTCAACAGCCTGTGAAAACGTATTCGAGCGGCATGATTGTGCGCTTGGTGTTTGCGGTGGCGGCGGTGATTGAGCCAGATGTATTGATTGTGGATGAGGCATTGTCGGTAGGCGATCAATATTTCCAAAAAAAATCCTTGGATCGGATGCGGGCTATCTTGAGCAATGGCGCAACGCTGGTGTTTTGTTCTCACAATCTTTATCAAGTCCGGGAAATGTGTCGCCAGGCAGTGTGGTTGGAACAGGGTAAAGTCAGGTTGTTTGGTGATGCGCAAACGGTGGTGGATGCGTATCAGGATGCGGTGCGTGCCAGAGCTGCTGTCGGGGCAGATTTACCTAGTGGTTTCAAGCATCAGCAACAGGGTAGCCACCTAGGATTACCGCTGTTGCTCAGTGTTACCTTGAATCGTGATGTGTTTCAAACGTATGAGCCTTTTTCGATTCATATTCAAGCCACTCAAGGGAATCGTCCGCTGGGGGATGTCCATGTCGGTATTGTTATCCGGCGTAATGATGAGGTGCAATGTTACGGCATCAGCACCTTGCATGATGGGGTCACGCTGCAAACGGTGGGGGAGGGTATCCTTGCTACTACTTTCAGTATTGAGCAACTGCAGTTGCTGGCTGGGGAATATTGTTTAGAAGTTTGGTTGATCGACAGCAGCGGGGTGCATGTGTATGACTCGCGGGAACGTTGCTGTCACTTTCGGGTGCAACAAGCTGGGCAGCATCAAGGGGTTGGTATGGTGGCATTGGCGCACCGTTGGGGTGAGGTGGCACATGCCGTTACGTCCTGATGATTTTTCATTACGCTATAACCTATTGTTTCCATTGTATGGTCGCTTGCCACCGTCAGCCGGGTATGCATTAGCTGCGCAACAAGCCGCATTTTTTAGGCGCAAAAAGCAGGATGAGGAAGCGCTGATCCGTACCCAGATGCAAAGCGCTTTTCCCCAGGCGAGCGCGATGCAAGTAGAAGGTTGGCTCAGTGATTATTACCGTATGGTGGAGCAGGAAGCACTGGATACTTGGTATTTGCAACACCAACCCATTCAGAAAATTGTTGAGATGGAGGGGTTTGCCGCCATTGAACGGGCACGTAAACAAGGCAAGCGAGTCATGTTGACGGGGGGGCATTTTGGGCGTTTCTGGATGGCAGGAGCCGCGATGCGGGCGCGTGGTGTGACGACAGGTACGATTACCCGTGATGGTGGTAATGCGAACGTTCATGGGCTACATCCTGCCGAGTACCGTTACCGTTTATTTAAATTGCAGCGTTTACAGCGGGCGTTGGGTGGGCCTTTTTTAGTGGAAGGCGATGAGTTGCGTCCCCTGTATCGGGCGCTTAATGATCACTTAATTGCATTAATTTTTGATGTTCCATACATAGAAGCGCATAAAGGAAGGGTGACAGTTAATTTTATAAGCGGTACTATTGACCTGCCTGCCGGTATTTATCGAATTGCAAAAAAAACCAAGGCATGGATCGCGCCATTCTTTATGCGTGATTTTGGGGGGGGTCGGGTTTGCGCAGAGTTTGCAGCATTGCTTGATCCAGATGATTATGACGAAACGGCATTGATGGGGATGCTTGCCAGCCAACTGGAACAGCGCATTCGGGAAAATCCCGGTCACTGGTGGTTATGGCCTGCACTCCCTCTGCTACGGAGTAACAAGAATGACTCAGGCGACAGCCAACTCACTGGACGATAACCATTCCCATAGTCAAATTGTACGGCGCGTTCCACGCTATGCCCATGTGCTAGAGTTGGGCTGCGGTGATGGCAGTATGTCACGTTTGCTACGTGAACGTTGTGAGGCAAACATTATTGGTATTGATCACAACCCGGATATTGTTTGGCAAGCCCAGCGTTATTGTGATTACGTCTTTACTGAGGATTTGGATGACCCGCAGAGTTTAGATGCGTTAGAAGATGAGAAATTTGATGTTATTACCTTGGTTGACGTGTTGGAACACTTGAAACACCCTGAATCACTGCTGCGACGGCTTAAACCCTTGTTGTTGGATGAGGGGCAAGTTCTGATTTCTATTCCCAATATTGCCCATGCTTCGGTACGCTTGGAATTACTCAATGGGCATTTTGATTATGAGCCAGCGGGTATTTTGGACGATACACACTTAAAGTTTTTTACAGTTGAAAGTGTGCAGGCATTGCTGGCGGATGCTGGGTTTGCGGTGAATGAGATTGACTATACTTGGCATGATTTGCCGGATGAGGTGATTAAGCAGTACTTGCAAGCGGCAGGTTTAGAGTCCACACCTGCAGCGTTAGCCAAGTTTCATGAGCCAGAGGCTGTTGCATACCAATTTATTATTGCAGGCAGCCCCATTGTGGAGAAATCCCCTAAGGGTAAAGTAAGAACGATCCAACATCGCTTAAAGCCGATTGATGCTTCGTGGCAAACATGGGGCAAAGTACACACGGAGTTGGCACTTGCACAGGCAGAACTGGAGCGGGTTTATGCCACTAGGAGTTGGCAAATGCTCCGTAGAGGGGCAACGGCATGGCGCAGTATTCAGGCACGATTCATGCATGAGTGATACAGTGATGGTTGATTAAATTGTAATAATTATAATAAGTTGGGGTATTGGGCAGTGAATCAGGCGCACGCAACCATCAAAGTCAGTGTGATTCTGCCAGTTTACAATCATGCCCGGTGGGTGCAGCAGGCCATTGCATCAGTGTTGGCACAATCGTTCACATCGTTTGAGTTGATTATTATTGATGATGCCTCGATAGATACTTCTTGGCAGGTGATTCAGTCCGTTTGTGCAATCAACCCCGCAGCACGGATACGTTGCTTGCGTCATCGCACCAATCAGGGTGCACCCGCTACGATTAATGAAGGTCTACAGCTTGCATATGGCGAATATTTATCCATTCTAAATTCCGATGATGTTTGGGAGGCGGGGCGTTTACAACGCTTAGTCAGGCTGGCGGATAGCCAAGGCGTCGATTTCATCAGTACGGATGTCGCCGTTTTGGATGCAGATTCCAATCCTAAAGAACAGGCGGAACCCCATTGGGTGGCTTGGTTTGAAGGCTTGAAGCAAGATTATGCTGTTCATGCAGATACTAAGGCGACTTTATTGCGTGGTAATTTCCTGATTACAACCTCCAATTTCTTTTTCCATCGTCGTGTGTATGAGCAGGTTGGACAGTTCGCCGAGTTGCGCTATGTGCACGATTATGAGTATGCCTTGCGGGTAGTGGCGGCAGGTTTGCATGTGCAATTTCTGAGTGGTGAGAAATTGTTGGGTTATCGTTTGCACGATACCAATACCATTCGTGAAAAACCGTTGGCTGCGATTGAGGAAAACATGCAATTGCTGTTGCGTTGGTTGCCACTGTTGTCAGCACCGCTGGCTGGCTTGTCTGCGCAACTTCAGGATTTATACCGTTATACTTGTGAAGAGTGGTTGACGTTGGTACATCAACGTCTACTGGCGCGTGAGCAGGAGTTGCTACCGTTAATCCGTGATCGTGATGCTTGGATTACGGAGCGCGACCAGCTTATCCGCGATTTGCAGCAGCATGTGGCAGAACAGCGCCAATGGCTGGCTGATCGTGATGGGTGGATACGCGAGCGTGATGCATGGATTGTGCAACGTGATGGTTGGCTGGTGGAACGTGATACGTTAATTCAGCAACAGGTTGCAGCTTTAGCGGCACGTGATCAGTGGGTGGCTGATCGTGATGGGTGGATACGCGAACGTGATGTCCTTATCCAGCAATTACAACAGCAGCAACACGTATTGCTGCATAGCCGCGCTTTCCGTTTGGGACAGGCATTGTTAAACCCGTTTCGCCGTTGTAAGCAATGGTTGAGGGGAGGTGAATTGTGCCTGAAAAGTTGATTGTGCGTGATTGGCGACATGTTCGGGTATGGTTGGAACCGCGTCTTCAGGGGGTGCGGCTGGTTTCCCTCGATGTATTTGATACGGTGTTGGGGCGTTATGTTGGCGACCCGCTAGAAGTACAGCGTGCGGTGTGCCGTGCCGTGAGCCAACGTATCGGTATGGATGCGGAAACAGTGTGGCGGGCGCGTCAGCAAGCAGAACAGGCGTTACGTGCTGAAGCTGTACAGGCAGGTTTTGATCATGAATGCCGTTATAGTGAATTACTTACCCGTTGGCTGGAGTGTCTCCCTTCGACTGTGCTCAGGGAGCAAGAGAGGGGGGCTTTACCGCGATTTATTCGGCAAACGGAGCTGGCGCTAGAAGCTGCAACCCTGTATGTCAAGCCTGATGCACAAGTCTTCATGGACTGGGTGCGCGAACAAAACCTAGAAATTATTGCCATGTCTGATATGTATCTGGATGGCGATATGCTGTGTGAGTTGTTACGGCGACTGGGTATTGTTGATTATTTCACCTTTGTCTATGTGTCAGCGGATTTCAAGTTGGGTAAATACAGCGGGCGCTTGTTTGAGAAAATGCTGCAAGTCAAAGGGTTGGATAGCCAACAGGTGGTTCACATCGGCGATAACCCCATTTCAGATCGACGCATGGCGTGCCGTACTGGGGTTCAGGGTGTTTGGTTATATGAAAAAGCGGACTTGCGCCGTCGTGAGCGTCAGGTGCTGTCAGCACGTATGGCGCAACGCGGTGGCATTTGGGCAGGGCGGCACTTTTTTGAATGCGTGCAAACCCGTAGCCAGCAGCAAGATGGCCTAAACCCGCGTGATTTCTTTTTTCGTTATGGGCGTGATGTATTGGGCCCCGCCTTTAGTGTGTTTATGCAAGGGTTGCAAGAACGTTTGCAGCAGCAGGCCGATGCAGGTAAGCCCTTGGAAAAGTTGTTGTTTGTGGCGCGTGATGGTTTTTTGTTTGAACGTTTGTACCGCACGACAGATGCAACGGTTCCGGCTGAGTACGTGTATTTATCGCGGCGTGTCATAACGGCAGCGTCAACAGCAGATGGCTTGAGTCATGCGCAAGCAATAGTGGCGTTCTATAACCCCAAGCAACAGGGGTTAGCTTCGGTTTGTAAGGTGTACGGTTTGCCGGAAGCTGCCTTGCAGCCATTGGCGCAACAGCACGGGTTTGAGGATTTTTCCGCGCCGATTCATGATTGGGAGGATGTGCGTTTGCATCACTTTCTCCAGGATGAAGCGGTACAGGCTATTATTCGGGCTGAGGGTAAGCAGCACCGCGATTTATTGCAACGGTATCTGGAACAGGTGGGTTTTTTCGCGCATCAGCGGGTGGCGCTGGTGGATATTGGTTGGAATGGCACGGTGCAGAAGTTCTTGAAGCAGGCGTTTGGAATGCGTAAGGATTTTCCGCAGTTACAGGGTTATTACTTTGCCTTTGTCCCGAAATTGTATGCGGACTTTGGGGACGATAATACCTGTGAAGGCATTGTGCATGATTCGCGACGGGGTAATGCCTGCGAGCGTATTCCCGCCGAGTTTGAGGAGATTTTTGAGCAGGGGGCGCGTTCTCACGAGGCAACCACGATTGCTTACCGGGAGCAAGATGGGCGTATTGTGCCTGTTTTGAAGTCCGCACAGGCTCCTGACCGGCAGGCTGAATTGGCTTGCAATCCGTTGGTGGCACAGATGCAGCTAGGTATCGCGCATCATTGGGGACATTTTCGCGCTGTTCAGCAACTGACTGGGTATTCTAGTCAACAATTATTGCCTTATGTGCACGGTGTGTTAGAGCGTGCGGTGGTTTACCCCACGACAGAGGAAACCTGTGAGTTGACGAAGTTAGTGCATACCGAAGATTTTGGGCATGACCATGTGTTGGCTCTGGCGAATCAAGCGGTGGGCTGGGGGGATTTATTACGTCCGCGTCGTTTGTGGCAGCGGTTGGAGTTGAGTGCTTGGCGCTATGCCTTGTTTGAGCGGATGCCGTTGGGGATTGCGAATTTTGTGTTTCGGATCGCGTATTTACACACCGTAAAAAAATAATAAACCAAGGGGACTGTTATGGTGCTGAGTCCAGTAAAACTGTTTGTGTATGCGCTGGCGTTCCGTTTTTCATCGGGGCGTGGGCGTTGTTTTAGCCCCGGAATCAAGGCAATGACAATTTGGTACGCTACACGCCTGCGCTTGTTTTTATTAGATCGTGCTGCGGTTAAGTGGTGGCGCGGGTGGTTTGAGTCTGCGTGAGTATGGATAGTGTGCGGGTGCAGATTTTACTGTCCACTTGGAACGGTGAGCGCTGGTTGCCTGAGTTATTGGCTTCGCTGGAAAGGCAGACGTTTCAGGATTGGCAATTGCTGATTCGGGATGATGGCTCGACTGACCAAACCTTACGTATTTTGCTGAAGTGGCAGGCAGCCTACCCGGAAAAGCTGGCAGGTTTGCTGTTGGATGGCAGTCATTTGGGAAGCAAGCTGAGTTTCAGCCGCTTGGTTGAGGCGAGTACCGCGCCATGCTTGATGTTTTGCGATCAGGATGATGTGTGGTTTCCCGAAAAAGTGGAACTGCAATACACGGCACTGCGGCGTTTGGAAGCACAGTATGGTGAGGAATCCCCCTTGTTGGTGCATTCCGATTTGGTGGTGGTGGATCAGGGGCGGGTTTTACAAACGGTGTCATTTTGGGACTATCGTGGTTTTGAGGTGAATCAGCGCAAGCAGGCGTATTTGCTGAATAATGTGGTGACGGGTTGTGCGACGGCATTTAATCGTGCGGCGGCGCAATTGGCTTTTCCGCTGCCGGTGTATGCGATGGAGCATGACCGTTGGTTGGCCTTGGTATGCGCATGGTTTGGGCAGATACAGCCTTTACCACACCCGTTACTGTTGTATCGCCAGCATGAGGATAACGAGATCGGGGCAGAGCCAGCCACTGTGAATGGGTTGAGTGAGCGGGTTGAGGCATGGAGTCAACAGGCAGACGTTTTCTTGCACCGTTTCGGTGAGCAGTTAGATGCTGAGGATTACAAACTGGTGGAGGCTGTTGCCGGGTTACGCCATTTGCGCGGTTGGAAACGGCGGCAACATATTTTACATCACCGGCTATTTAAGCAGGGCGTTTTGAATAATGTGGCGTTACTGCTGTTTGCTTAATCACAGGGATATACTTATGACAACAATAATTTCGCGCCCTGATGTGGCTGTTATCGTGTTGACGCGCAATGCCGGGCGTTTGTGGCCGGAATGGATCAAGGCTATTCAGCATCAGACGGTGCAGGCAGGGCGTTATTTGGTCATTGATTCCATGTCTGACGATCATACGGCAGACTTGGCAGTGGCTGCGGGTCTAGCGGTGCAGTGTATTCATCCGCGTGATTTCAGCCACGGTGGCACACGCCAATTGGCGGCAGAATTATGCCCGGATGCGGCGTTTCTGGTTTACCTGACGCAAGATGCAGTCCTCAAACAAGTGGATTCGTTGGAAAAGTTGTTGAGGCATTGCGATGATGAGCAGGTGGGAATGACTTACGGGCGGCACTTACCACGTGCAAATGCGGATGCCTTAGAATGCCATGCGCGTGAGTTTACGTATCCTGCAATAGTGTCTGTGCGTGATCGTGAGAGTTTTAAAACGCTGGGGTATCGTGCGGCGTTTGCCTCGGATGTGTATGCGGTGTATCGGGCGAGTGCGTTGCGCAGCATCGGTGGGTTTCCGCAACATATTATCGTTAGTGAAGACAGTTATGTGGCAGCACGTCTGTTGCTGGCTGGGTGGAAAACGGTGTATGCGGCTGATAGTACCGTGGAACATTCACACCATTATTCTTTGATTCAGATTTTCAGGCGCTATTTTGATGTGGGGGTGTTTCATGCCGCCGAGCAGCCGTTGATGCAGGCGGTTGGATTACCTGATCGTGAAGCTTGGGTGTATGTGCGTTCATTGATTACGTATTTGTCTAAACGTCGCAAATGGTTATTGCCACTCGCGGCGCTACAAACCCTAGTGAAACTCATCGGTTTTCGTTTGGGGAAGCGTTACGATAAATTGCCGCGAGTGGTATGCAAGATGATTAGTGTGCAACGCGCCTATTGGGTGGATGATGTTGGAGGGAAGGGCGTATGCAATACGCCCCTACCCATCCCCACTGGTAGGGGCGTATTGCATACGCCCTCTTTAGGTGCATTAGCGCACCAAAGATATGAAAAATGTGCGAAAAGTTTGTTACAGAATGTTGACAAGGAAAAGCTCGAATATTAGAATATTCATATATTGTTTACTACCGATTTAACACTCCTCCATCCTCCTTTGGTGGTAATTGCGCGGCTCACATGAGCCGCGTTTTTTTATGTCAGATTGATAGTAATGGTTGCCTGATTTTTCATGTGTTTGTCTCTTTATTATTGCCTCTCCGTCTGTGTGAGGCATTTTTTTGTGGGTTGGCTGATGGTAAACACTTGAGAATTAGCGCCACTTACCCTAAAATGCCGCGTTTCTTTGTTCCCCCACCTTTTTAGGTTTGGGGTGGATCGGCAAAACAGATTTAAGAAGTGGATTGAGCAAGATGAAAACATTCAGTGCAAAGCCAGCTGAGGTAAAACGCGACTGGTACGTCGTCGATGCCGAAGGTAAGGCGCTAGGCCGTTTGGCCTCCGAAGTTGCCCGGCGTTTGCGTGGCAAGCACAAGCCAGAGTACACCCCGCACGTTGATACCGGTGATTACATCGTTATTATCAATGCAGACAAAGTAGGTATTACTGGTAATAAAGCCAAAGACAAAACCTATCACCATCATACCGGCTATATCGGTAACATGCGTGCCTTCACCTTTGAAAAGATGCAACAACGTGCTCCCGGTCGTGTTATCGAGCTGGCTGTTAAAGGCATGTTGCCAAAGAATCCACTGGGTCGCGCCATGTACCGTAAAATGAAAATTTACGCTGGCACAGAACATAACCACCAAGCACAGCAGCCGCAAGCGCTGGACTTTTGATCGGGCAGGAATGAAACATGGCTGAAACACAATATTACGGCACTGGTCGTCGCAAATCTTCTTCTGCTCGCGTCTTCATGCGTGCAGGTAGTGGTGCGATCACCGTTAACGGCAAAGCACTGGGTGACTTCTTCGGGCGTGAAACCGCCAGCATGGTCGTGCGCCAGCCGCTGCACACCGTTAACATGGCTGAGAAATTTGACATCAATGTGACGGTTGCTGGCGGTGGTATCACCGGTCAGTCCGGCGCGATCCGTTTAGGTATTGCCCGTGCGCTGTTGCAATATGACGAAACGCTACGTGGTGATCTGAAGTCTGAAGGCTTCCTGACCCGTGATGCGCGTAAGGTTGAACGTAAGAAAGTCGGTTTGCACAAAGCACGCCGCGCGACACAGTTCTCCAAGCGTTAATTATCCGGCAGGTCGACGCAGTTTTTTAAGGCGTTCCCAATCTGTTGTAACAAAGCCACAGCGTGTTGCCACCTGTGGCTTTGTCGTTTCTAAGCTGCTGAAATTCAAGATGCTACCGTTCGTCGGTATGCTGCGCTTTTGTCAAGCAATAGATGTGGCGTTTCTGCAACATTTGTACTAAGCTTTGTAGCGTATTTGCAAAAAAGCAGTTGCAAGACGCTGGCAAGGGATGTATAAATACTTCCGTCAGATTGAACAAATCGAAGATTAAATTTTAAAGACAGGACAAACCTTCTTAATAGGAGTCGACTCATGAAAAAATTACTCGTAATCGCAGTTGCTACTGCACTGATCGCACCTGCTGCGGCAATGGCTGATACCACTCTGTACGGCAAACTGCACGCTACTGTTGGTAATGTTGAAACAACTAAAGGTGCTGTAGAATCTTCTGAAACAGTTGTAGAAAGCCACTCTTCACGTCTGGGTGTTAAAGGTTCTACCGAACTAGACAACGGTCTGAGCGCTACTTATGGCTTGGAATACGGTATTGACCTAGATGGGGATAATGAGAAAAATCCGTCAGGTTGTAGCGATGATCCTGCTAGTGCTACGAAATGTAATGCCCAGTCTCGTGGATTAAGTGCCCGTAACACTTTCGTTGGTTTGAAAGGCGGTTTCGGTGAAGTTCGCGTTGGTCGTCACGATACTCCAGCTAAATTGGCTACAGCAGGTCTGGATGCTTTTGCTGATACTTATGCAGACATGGGTAACATCATCGCTGCTGATAATCACCGTGTAGACAACGCAGTTGCTTACATCACTAAAGTTGGTCCTGTCGGTTTGGCAGCGACTCACTCTACTGAAACTGACCTGCTTGGTGGTGATGGCGACCGTAACGGTGGTACTACTGCTAACACTGTAATGGCTAACTACAGCAATGGTCCTATCTATGCTGCTTTGGGTTACACCACACTGGATACTGCTCCTAGCGAAATGACCGTTACTAACTTGGGCGCTGGCTACAAAGCTGAAGCTGGTCACTTTGCTAACGTTGTTTATGAAACAAGCGAAAGCGCAACTGGCACTGAAGATACCAACGTGTATGTAGCTGGTGGCTTCAAAACTGGTGCTGCTACTCTGAAAGCTGGCTACGGTAAAGGCGAAACTGACGGTGCTGGTGAAGAAGAGCAAACTACTGTCGGCGTTGACTACAGCTTAGGCAAGAAAACTTCTGCTTACTTGCTGTGGAACGACAACACCAACACTGGTCGTGTTGCGACTGGTGCTGAAAGCTCAACTACTGCTACAGCAGTTGGTTTGGTTACTGAATTCTAAGATCCTGCTGGATTTTAGCTGACAGTTAAAGAAAAGGCTCCTTCGGGAGCCTTTTCGCATTGTGGGGAATCCGTTATAAAAGTATAATCTTGACCATGTACTGAACTAGGTTGTAAGTCATGTTATATCTCAATCTCCATGAGGCCAAAACACATCTATCGCGTTATCTTGAGCAACTGCTGCAAGGTGAGCGTATCTTTCTATGTAAACGGAATGTGCCTATTGCAGAGATACGCGCATTATCCAAACCGCTCCAACAAAAACGCCCCATCGGTTTGGCAAAAGGTGAATTCACCGTGCCAAGTCAGTTTTTCGACCCCTTGCCGGATGATTTAATCGCCGCATTTGAGGGACGCTAAGAATGCGCTTGTTGTTGGATACCTGTACATTTTTGTGGCTTATCTCTGATGATGATAGCTTGAGCCAAGCGGCACGCGAGCTATTTCAAAATCCACAAAACGAAGTTGTTTTAAGTGTTGTGTCAGTGTGGGAAATTACGGTGAAATACCAGTTGGGTAAGTTGCCCTTGCCACAGCATCCGCGTCAGTATATTCCGCAAAAACGCATCCAGCATCAGATAGAGTCACTCAGTCTGCATGAGGAGGCGATTCAACACTTGGCGAATTTGCCCGAAATTCACCGCGACCCGTTTGATCGGATGCTGATTTGTCAGGCAGTTGAGGAGGGCATGGTACTGCTTACTCCTGATCCCTTGATTCAGCAGTATCCGGTTAAAGTGATCTGGTGATGCCTAAAATCCGTCAATGCCAGCCCTGTACCGCCTGTTGCGACGGTTGGGTTCAGATGAACATCATGGGGGCAGATGTCTACCCCGGTTGCCCCTGCCCACACAGTACTGGCAAAGGCTGCAACGACTACGCCAACCGCCCTATAGATCCGTGCGATAATTTCAACTGCGGTTGGGTCATTCCCAACAGTCCACTGCCGGATTGGATGAAACCAAACGAAGCCAAAGTCATGGTGCTGTTCAACAAATTCCAATGGCGCGGTGTGCCGGTTGATGTGGCGATTCCCGTCGGTAAACGCATTCCCCCGCGAGCTTTGAATTGGCTGAAACAGTTTGCCGAGCAACACGGTCGCCCCTTGGTCTATTTGGAACAAGAAATCCTCGACGGCAAGTTCCAGAAAGACCAGCAAGCCATTGCTTACGGCCCGCCAGACTTCCAGCAGGAGGTGGCTGCAAAAATTGCTCAAGGCCACCGCTTGTGGCATTAAACAATCCCCTTTGTGATAACAGGTTTTTTTCAATGGTGCAGCGCGTTACACTACGCCTCTTTGCATAAGAGCATTCGTGAACGCCATGACAGCTACCCACCCGATTCGGGAAATTCCGTACAACTACACTTCATTCTCCGACAAGGAAATCGTGCAACGCTTGTTGGGTGCGCGGGCATGGGAAATCCTGCAAGCCTTGCGTGAAAAGCGCGAAACCGGCATTTCGTCGCACATGTTGCTGGAAATCCTCGGTGATATGTGGGTGGTGCAGCGCAATCCTTACATCCACGATGACCTGCTGGAAAACCGCGAGCGGCGGCAATCGCTGTTCGACACCCTCAATGGGCGCGTCGAAAAGATTGAAGAACGTGCCAACGGCAATGCCCTGACGTTAGAGTTGATGCAGATTGCCCGCAGCGCCTTGACACAATTTGCGGAGATGTTTCGGGCGGAATACGATTTGCGCGAAAAAGCCCGCAAGCGTCTGCAAAAGATTACCCGCAAAGACAATATTCAGTTTGATGGCTTGGCACGGGTGTCACACGTCACCGATGCGACCGACTGGCGGGTGGAATTGCCCTTCGTGGTACTGACCCCGGACACCGAAGAAGAAATGGCGGCGCTGGTCGGCGAATGCATTGAGTTGGGGTTGACCGTGATTCCGCGTGGGGGTGGCACGGGTTATACCGGCGGCGCAGTGCCATTGGATGCGCGTAGCGCGGTGATTAATACCGAAAAGCTCGAATCCCTCAGTGAAGTGCAATACCGCACCGATTTGCCGGGCGTGGATAAAACCGTGGCAGTCGTGCGCACAGGGGCAGGGGTCATTACCCGCCGCGTGTCGGATTTGGCAGGCAAGCACGGTTTGGTGTTTGCGGTTGACCCGACTTCGCAGGATGCTTCCACCATTGGCGGTAATATCGCCATGAATGCCGGGGGCAAAAAAGCGGTCTTATGGGGAACCAGCCTCGACAACCTGCTCTCTTGGCGCATGGTCACGCCGGATGCGGATTGGTTGGAAGTCACGCGCCTGAATCACAATCTCGGCAAAATCCACGATCAGCAAACCGTGCAATTTTCGGTGCAACGCTTCCTAGCCGATGGCAAAACCCGCAAAGGTGAAGCGGAAATCCTCACCTTTGAAGGGCGCTATTTCCGCAAAGAAGGGCTGGGCAAGGATGTCACCAATAAATTCCTCGGTGGCTTGCCCGGTATTCAAAAGGAAGGCTGTGACGGTTTAATCACCTCCGGCGAATTCATTTTGCACCGGATGCCCGACCAAATTCGTACCGTCTGTCTGGAATTCTACGGCACCGATTTGCACGAAGCCGTCCCCGCGATTGTGGAGGTGAAAAACTACCTCGACGGGCGCAATGACGTGCTGCTGTCCGGCTTGGAGCATCTAGACGAACGCTACGTCAAAGCGGTGAAGTATACCCCGAAAGGTGCTCGCGGTATGTTGCCGAAAATGGTGCTGATTGCCGACATTGTGAGCGATGACGAAAAGGCGGTGGCAGAATCCGCTGCCGAAGTGGTGCGTTTGGCGAATGCCCGTAATGCCGAAGGTTTCATTGCGATCAGCCCGGAAGCACGTCGTCAGTTTTGGGCAGATCGTTCGCGCACGGCAGCGATTGCGGCACATACTAATGCTTTTAAAATTAACGAAGACGTAGTGATTCCGCTGCACAATTTGGCGCGTTACACCGAAGGCATCGAAACGATTAATATCCGCCAGTCCATGCAAAACAAGTTGCGCATGATTGACGGTTTACTGGAGCATTTGGCGGGCGATTTGCCGGAATTGCGCGCCGTGGCGGACTATGAGGCGAGTGCCGAACGCAGCTCCATTTGGGCAAACAAGCTGACCCATGCGGTGGATTACCTTCAGCAACGCAAAGTGCGTTGGGAACAAATTCTCGCGCATTTCGATGCACCTGCCGCAGCGCACCAAGACTTGCTGGATGACACCGCGAAAGCTGCACAACGTCCGCAAGATCGCATGATTGATTTACTATTACGGCGTGATTTGCGCATTTCTTACCGCAAGGAAATCATTCGACCGTTGCAGGAAATGTTTGCTGGGCGTGAATTAGAGCCGTTGATGCAGGCGATGGAAAAAATCCACCGCAAGATTCGCACCAGCCGCTTGTTCGTGGCGCTGCACATGCACGCAGGCGATGGCAATGTGCACACCAATATTCCGGTGAACTCCAACGATTACGGCATGTTGCACGAAGCCGAGCGCATGGTGGATGCGATTATGGTGTTGGCGCGGGAATTGGATGGGGTTATTTCCGGCGAACACGGCATTGGCATTACCAAATTCCAGTATTTGGATGCGCGTGAAATCAATGAGTTTGCCGCGTATAAGCAAGACGTTGACCCGCAAGGGCATTTCAACAAGGGTAAGTTGCTGCCGGGGTCGGGCTTGCAGAATGCCTACACGCCGTCGTTACGCTTGGTCGAGCGCGAGGCTTTGTTGTTGGAACACAATGAGTTGGGTGCGCTGAACAACGACATTAAGGATTGTTTGCGCTGCGGTAAGTGTAAGCCGGTGTGCAATACGCACATTCCGCGTGCCAATTTACTGTATTCGCCGCGTAATAAGATTCTGGCAACTGGCTTGATGATTGAGGCGTTTTTGTACGAAGAGCAAACGCGGCGCGGGGTGTCGATCCGCCATTTCGATGAAATGAACGATGTCGCTGACCATTGCACGGTGTGCCACAAGTGTTTCAACCCTTGCCCGGTGAATATCGACTTCGGTGAAGTCAGTGTGCGGATGCGCAGTATTTTGCGCGAACGGGGTAAGAAAAAGACTAGCCCGGTGACCTGGGCATCCATGCAATTCCTGAATCTGAAAGACCCGACGCAAATCAATGTGATGCGTACCGGCATGATCAAATTTGGTTACAAGGCGCAGCGTTTCGCGTATTCCTTGGCGAAAGCAGCGAATGTGTTAGGTGCTGATAAACGTCCGGCGGCGACGTTGGGGAAACCGGCGATTAAAGAGCAGGTGATTCAGTTCATTAAAAAGCCGTTGCCTAAAGGGCTGCCCGCGAAAACTACTCGTGCAATGTTGGGTTTGGAAGACGATAGCGTGATTCCTATCTTGCGCGATCCGGTGAAAACAGCGGATAAACGTGGCGATGCAGTGTTCTATTTCCCCGGTTGCGGCTCGGAACGCCTGTTCAGTCAGGTAGGTTTGGCAACGCTGGCAATGTTGTACGAAACCGGCGCAACCACGGTATTGCCACCGGGGTATTTGTGCTGCGGCTACCCGCAAAACGCGGGCGGCGATTTGAAGAAGGGCACGCAAATTTCCACCGAAAATCGCGTGTTGTTCCACCGCGTGGCGAATGCGTTGAGTTACCTCGACATTAAAACCGTGCTGGTATCGTGCGGGACGTGCATGGATCAGTTGCTCAAATACGAATTCGACAAGATTTTCCCCGGTTGCCGCTTGCTGGATATTCACGAATATTTGCTGGAAAAAGGTGTGAAAATGAACGGGGTTAGCGGTATTCAATACGTGTACCACGACCCTTGCCACACACCGATGAAGCAGGTTAACCCGCTGAAAGTCACTCAGGAATTGACAGGTTCCAACGTGGTGTTGAGCGAGCGTTGCTGCGGGGAAGCGGGGACGTTTGCGATTAGCCGCCCGGATATTGCCAGCCAGTTACGTTTCCGCAAAGCTGAAAGCCTCAAAGCAGGGGTTCAGGAATTGACCGGCAATGACATGGCACAGAATGGCAAGGTGAAAATCCTCACGTCCTGCCCGGCTTGCCAGCAAGGGTTGTCGCGTTATGCAGATGATACTGGGATGGAAACCGATTACATTGTGGTGGAAATGGCGAATTATTTGCTGGGCAATGATTGGCAACAAGGGTTCGTCGGCAAGGCGACACACGGCGGGATAGAGAAAGTACTACTTTAACTTAGGGTGCTTGTAGCGGTGGATGATGTGATTTCTTGCGAATCCAATTCACTGCTTTGAGCACGCCTTTACGTGTTACGACCCATTTTTCCAGCTCGAACTTGCCGGGGAAGTTCATGATACCCAAACCTATCATAATGGTCAGCAAGCCTTGCCCCGGTAACACGAGCATGGCAATACCGGCTAACAGCACGGGCAAGCCAAGCAAATTGCGCACTAGCGCGTGGGGTTGTAGCAATACGTGCCACTTGTGTGGGTCACGCGGACGGATGAAATAATCCGGCGGAATTCGTATAAGAAACCACGGTAGTAGCAACAGCGATAACACGAATGTGAATGCAGATAAGATACCGAGCCAGATGAATAACGTTTCCAAATAAAAACCCCAGCGTGATGAACGATGGGGGATTGTACTCGAAAAAAAGAAGCCCCTCCTAACCTCCCCTTGTCAGGGGAGGAATAAGAGAGTGTGAGCCTTAGTTATCCGGGTTGGCTTTGATTTTGTGAATGCTTAAGTCAGCGCCGTTGTATTCTTCTTCTTGTGACAAGCGAATGCCTAGTGTGGCTTTGAGGATACCGTACACCACAAAGCCGCCTGCTGTCGCAATCGCTACGCCAAGCAACGTACCCACCACTTGCGCCCCAAAGCTGACACCGCCTACACCGCCGAGTGCTTCTAATCCAAAAATGCCTGCCGCAATGCCGCCCCATGCGCCACACAGCCCGTGCAGCGGCCATACACCCAATACGTCATCAATTTTCAGCTTGTTTTGTGCCAAGGTGAATGTCCACACAAACAATCCGCCAGCCACTGCGCCGACCACCAATGCGCCTAATGGATGCATTAAGTCCGAACCCGCACACACCGCCACCAAACCGGCTAAGGGGCCGTTGTGGACGAAACCAGGGTCATTTTTGCCTGCAATTAACGCCGCAATAATGCCGCCGACCATTGCCATTAACGAGTTGATAGCCACTAAACCGCTGAGACCTTCCACTTTTTGGGCAGACATGACATTAAAGCCAAACCAGCCGACGGTCAGAATCCATGCTCCAATCGCCAAAAATGGAATGCTGGAGGGCGGATGTGCCGACATGGGTTTGCCATCTTTGGTGTAACGCCCGTGCCGATGTCCTAACAAAATCACCGCACCCAAGGCCAACCAGCCCCCCATGGCGTGGACGACCACGGAACCCGCAAAGTCATGGAAGGCAACGCCAAATAATCCGGTGATCCACGCTTGCACTCCGTATAAATTGTTCCAGATCATGCCTTCAAAGAAAGGGTAAATCAGTGCCACGATAATAAAGGTGGCAATGAGTTGTGGATAAAATCTGGCGCGTTCCGCAATCCCGCCGGAAATAATGGCGGGAATGGCTGCGGCAAAGGTGAGGAGGAAGAAGAACTTCACCAAGTCATACCCGTTCTTTTCCGCCAAAATACTGGCGCTATCAAAGAAACCGACTTGATAAGCGATGTAATAGCCGATGAAAAAATACGCTATTGTCGAAACCGCAAAATCCACAATGATTTTCACCAGTGCATTCACTTGGTTTTTGTGACGTACTGTGCCGACTTCTAAAAAGGCAAAGCCTGCGTGCATTGCCAGTACCATGACAGCACCCATTAACACGAACAGGGTATTTAATGCAGAAACCAGTTGCTCCATACCTAACCTCTAACACCTGAAGAGCCAAAAGAGTTGCCATCATAACCGTTGGATAATCAATGACTAGGGTGTGATGCACAAAATGCGTGAGGGTGGTGCGGTTTTTTCAGAGTAGTGGTATTTTTGCAGGCATATAATCACAGTTATTGTGCCTTATTATTTTTTAGCACTATCTTGGTGCGTTATTTGCACCAAGATAGCAAAATTATATTGTTGAACCTTGCGTATAGCCTTTGCTCAGTAGACTTGCCTGTCACCGGTTTGTGTATATGATAATCGGATACGGATTAAGTTGAACATTCAGGATGAATACAGTGTTGCATAGACTCAAGTTCGATGAGCTGTCGGTATCAGGAATCATGCTCTTTTTTGGGGGGTTATTGTGGGTAATGTCATTCACGCAAGTGGCGTTTTATACCGATCAAGGCGCAGTGATGGGCTATTGGGTGGCTGCAACCGGTTGGTTAGGGTTTGGGTTGTTCCAGTTCGCTTGGTATGCCAACTTACTGGAGCTATTAGGGGTGCTAATTATGCCACGCTACCCTAATCGTGCCATGTTGGTGGTTGTAGTGGGCGCACTTTTGGCAGGGCAAGCTTTTTGGTTTACTGAGATTCCGGGGGGGGATGTGGATATGCGGGTCATCAGGCTGGGGACAGGATTCTGGATGTGGTATGCCAGTATGGTATTGATAACCTTAGGCGTGATTTTTGGAGCGGCTGAGGAAGAAGTCACGTCTTCCTCAGCTTAACGCGGTTATATTAGAAGTCGCCTTCTGCACCGCCACGCATAATGTCAGTCATGATCTCTTGTACCTTGACTGCTTCAGCATGAAGCTCAGGTGGCAGCGTTTTGCCGCCGTAAATCATCATATCCATATTGAGTGAGTACAGGTGATATTTGCCTTCCTTGTCTTGGATCATTGCAATCCGGCATGGCAGGTACGCAGAAAAGGCATCACTGAAATCGACCATTTTCATCGCCGTTTGTGGGTTACAGAACTGGTAGATTTTCAGGAAGCGCTGGTCTTGCCCGGTTTCCAATTTCACTTGTTCAGACAGCGGCAATTCGCCAACCGCTTTGATGTTGTGCTTGTTAGCAATGGATTTCATCGACTCTTCAGCATCTTCCGGGGAAACGCCTTCCGCCAACGAATATTTGACGACGGTTGCATCAGCCGAGTTGCCGCTTTCCTTCAGCTTAGTCCACATATTCATGTAAACATCTTTCGCTTTGGGGTCAAAGCTATCTAACGCTGCTTTTTCAGCAGCAATGTCTATATCACCCATTAGGCTCATCATGGGGGCAAATTTGGTGTAAGCGTATGCGCCACCAATAATGGCAACGAGGCCGATAATGGCAAGAATGTTACGGATGAAATTCATGAAGTCTCCTAGCGTAATATAAATGGGGAAGCCATCAATGGATGGCTTCCTTATACGTTTTATTCCCTAAAATGACGACTATTTTAGTTATTGTGTGTCAATTTTTGCCATCAGGGCGAATGATTTCACGAAAGGCCCCGCCATGGCTGGGTTTTTCAGCATTGCGCCGTAGTCACCTGACAAGAATTTCAGTTTACCAAAGGTGTAAGCAGTTCCTAGGCCGACCATACCCATCGGTTCTTTTGTCCATTTCATCCAGTCTTTGCGGTCGGCACGCATGTCCCAATCTGGGCTTTCACCGTTGTAATCGCCTGCACGGACACATTCGCCATTTTCGACAACGAAAACACCCATCGGTTTAGCTTCGCCTTTCAGGCCACAAGTGATGATGGAATTGAACCCGATCGCAGCAAGCTTGTCTTTTACTTCAGGGTCGTTGTTCCAGAGATCCTTGAGTTCGTTCATCCAGTCGGCAGAAAAAAGTTGTGGCATGGTTCCTCTCCTAGTTTGTGTTGATAATAACGGTAACGTTGGTTTGTAATGCGGCGTTATAAAACTGAAATTTACAAAGCTTTATATATCTTGCATTCTTACGTTTCGCAACCTGTTAAAAAGTGATAATACCGATGCTGCGTCAATCTTTGCTCCTCCCACTCCTCCCGACGATAGTTACCCTCTCTCTGGCTGGTTTCAGCATGGCTGATACCCCAGCGGACTCTCTAACGGTGACGGTGCGACCTTTGGGGGAGGTTTTGCAGGCATCTGAGCGTAGTGTAACAGCAACGCTGATCAGTTTGAACGATAGTACGCTTAGTGCTGAGATTTCTGCGAAAGTTACCCAGTTACGGGCTGATACGGGTGATACGGTGCAAGCCGGTCAAATATTGGCGGAATTGGATTGCCGCGACCATCTGTTCGCCTTGAGCCAAGCCAAAGCAGGCGTGGATGCAGCGAATGCGCGTTACCAATTGGCGAACACACAACTTCAGCGCAATCAGCGTTTGCGTAATACGGGTGTCGTTCCCGCTGAAGTGTTGGATAAAGCCGCTGCCGATGCTGAAGCAGCCAAAGCTGAGGTGGCAGTCGCCAAATCGCAAACCGACACCGCCCAGCTTGCGGTATCACGTTGCACCATTAAAGCGCCGTTTGCCGGGCAAATTACCCGCCGTAATGTGCAAGTCGGTCAGCAAGCGACACCCGGCACACCCGCGTTCCAATTGCTGCAAGACAAAGCCTTGGAAGTGAGCGCCAGTTTATCGGTGGATGAAGTGCAGGATCAAACGCAAGGGGCGGAATTACGCTTTGTTGCCGATGGTGTGAGCATTCCGCTGGAACGCCGTGCGGTGGTTGGGCAAATCGCCGGAAATACCCGCACGCAAGAAGTGCGCTTTACCCTCAAGGGTAAACATTCTTTGCCGGTTGGGCGCAGTGGGCGCGTGGTGTGGCAAGGTAAATTACAGGCATTACCGGCGAGTTGGGTGGTGCGCCGTGAAGGTGGTTTGGGGGTCATGCTGGAAGTGGATGGCATGGCAAAGTTCCACCCGCTCCCCGATGCGAAAGAAGGGCAGCCGGTGTTGATCGACTTGCCCACTTCGGTGCGTTTGATTGATCAAAACCGCTTGCGGGCAAGGGATGGGCAAGCCGTGACGGTGGAGAAACCTTGATGTATCGCCGCCTATTGCAAAACCATGTTCTCGCGAACCTCACGTTCGTGTTGGTGCTGATTATTGGCTTTACCGCTTATAACACAATGCCGCGCCAGCAAGACCCCACGATTAATTTCAACTGGATTTCGATTATCACTGCGTTGCCGGGGGCGAGTGCGGAAGACGTGGAAAAGCGCGTGACCGACCCGCTGGAAGACGCGATTCGTGGCATACCGGACATGAAATTTGTGTCGAGCAATAGCCGTGCAAACATTTCCAGCCTATTGGTGCGTTTTGAAGACATTGATGAACGCACGTTCGATAAGCGCCTTGCCGATTTACGCCGCGAAATTCAGAACGCTGAAAACTTGCTGCCTGCGGAGGCGATGGATTCGATTGTGCTGGAAATCACCACGGCGAATGCGTTCCCGTCGGCGATGATTGCGGTGCAAAGCGTTGCTGACGATGAAAATTTGCGGGTGCAAGCCAAAAATATCGAAAAAGCGCTGGAGCAGATTAAGGGCGTGGATCGGGTTGATCCGGTGGCGTTGGATGATCCCGAACTGCAAGTCCGCTTTGATACTGTCGCACTCGAATCCTTGGGGTTAACGCCGGGGCAATTGAGCGATACGGTACGTGCTTGGTTTCGGGATTTATCCGCTGGCAGTTTGGATGTGGATAAGCAAAGTTGGTTAGTGCGTTTAAGCGGTAAAACCAGTGACCCGCAAGCTTTGGCTGAATTGCCTGTTCCCGGTGTGCAGGGCGAAGTGCCATTGTCACGGGTCGCCAATGTGGAACGCGCTCGCGCTGAAGCCACCCAAAAGGTGCGTTTGGATGGCGAACCAGCGGTATTGCTCGCGGTGATGAAGGAAGACAAAGCCAATGTGTTGGATTTGGTGGAACGCCTGAAAACTTACATTGACGCGCGTAACCAGCAGGTCGGAGCCAGCGGGGTGAAGCTGGTGTTGGTTGATGATCAAACCATTCCCACCCGTGAGGCGATCGGCATTATGGAAAGCAATGCCTTGCTGGGGTTTGTGTTGGTGTTATTCGTGACTTGGTTATTTCTGGGGTTCAGGATTGCTGCGCTGACCACGATTGGTATTCCTTTCACCCTTGCATTGACGTTTTGGGTGTTGTCCGGCACGGGTGAAACTTTGAATGTGACGGTGTTGCTGGGCATTGTGATTGTGTTGGGGATGTTGGTGGACGATGCGGTGGTGGTGGTCGAATCCATTTATTACCGCTTGCAACACGGCGTGGATGCAGTGACGGCGGCGGTGGAATCCATGCGCGAGGTGGCTTTGCCAGTGACGACTGCCGTATTGACGA
Source organism: Thiothrix caldifontis (assembly GCF_900107695.1). GTDB lineage: Bacteria > Pseudomonadota > Gammaproteobacteria > Thiotrichales > Thiotrichaceae > Thiothrix > Thiothrix caldifontis. The sequence continues at coordinate 101,687 of NZ_FNQP01000001.1, forward strand.
CGATTGCAGCGTTTTTGCCGCTGATGTTGTTGCCGGGAATACTCGGTAAATTCATGCAAGTGATTCCGATGGTGGTGACGCTGGCGCTGGCGATTAGCTTGATTGAGGCGTTTTGGATGCTGCCCGCGCACGTTGCCAGCACGAAAATGCGCTTTGATAAGCCGTCGCGGGTTCAAAAAATGCGGACTCGCGCTACCCATTGGATTCAAGTGAAATACGCCCGTTTGCTGGTGAAAGTATTGCGCTTCCCGCGTGCGGCGTTGAGTGCGGTGGTGTTGATGTTTGTGCTGGCGGTGGGGATTGTCGGGGCAGGCTTGATTCCGATGAATTTCTTTGCGGCGGACAGTTTGCGGCTGTTTTATGTGAATGTGGAAATGCCAAGTTCTACCGCGTTGGATGCAACCATGCAAAAGGTGCAACAAGTCGAGCAGCAGGTGAAAAAGCATTTGCAGCCGGAGGATGCGCGTTCAGTGGTGGCTTATGCGGGGATGATGTTTACCGAAACCGAGCCGTTGTACGGGGCGCGTTACGGGCAAATGGTGGTGAGCCTTAAGCCCATGTCGGAAGGTTCGCGGGAGGTGAAAACCATTATTGAGGGGATGCGTGCCGATGTGGTGAACGTGCCGGGGGCGGTGAATATCGCGTTTCTGGAATTGGCGGGCGGCCCCCCGGCGGCTAAGCCGATCAGCGTGAAAGTGCGTGGCGATAATTACGCTGAAATTCAGGGGGCAACCGCTGCGCTCAAACAAATTCTGAGTGCGAATCCGGGTTTCAAAGACATTAGCGACGATGCCAGCCCCGGTCAGATGGAAATGACGTTGCGCTTGCGCCACGACAATATCCGCCGTGCAGGAGTGTCGCCGGATGAGGTCAGCCGTAGCTTGCGCTTGCTGGTGGATGGTGAAGTGGTCGCGGATATGCAGGATCAGGGCGAAAAGCTGGAGGTGCGCGTCAAACGCCAAGAAGGGGATTTGCGCACGGTGGATCAGTTGCTGGATTTCCGCTTGCCGACAGCGGATGGCGGCAGCGTGCCGTTGCGCGAATTGGTGGAAGAACAGAAAGGCGTATCGTTGGGCAATATCCGCCATTACAATTTCCGTCGCGCCATTACCTTGGAGGCGGATTTGGTGAAACGCCCGGATGAGCCGTTTTACGAATGCCGCTTGCAGCCGATGTTCAGCGGGACAGCGCCGGATTATTCGCAATGTGCGCTGGATGCGGTGCAGGCGAATCAGATCTTGCTGGAGGGGTGGAAACCTTATCAGGTGCAATTTCCGAATATTGATTTGGATTTTGCGGGGCAACTCGATGATATTCAGGAAAGTATGGATGCTATCGGGATGTTGTTCCTGTTTGGTGTGGGTTTGATGTATTTGATTCTGGGCACGCAATTTGGCAGTTATTCGCAGCCATTGCTGATTTTGTCGACTGTGCCGATGGCGTTTACCGGTGTGGTGTATGGCTTGCTGGTGACGCAAAATCCGTTGAGTTTGTATACGCTGTACGGGGTGGTGGCATTGGCGGGGATTGCGGTGAATTCGGCGATTGTGTTGATTTCTGCGGCGAATGACCGGCGTGAATTGGGGATGAGTGTATTGCACGCCACGGTGTATGCGGCGCGGCGGCGGGTGATTCCGGTGTTAATTACGTCATTGACCACGATGGCGGGTTTGTTTTCACTCGCTACTGGGTTGGGGGGCAAGTCGCTGATCTGGGGGCCAGTCGCGACGGCTATTGTGTGGGGGGTTGGGTTTTCAACCGTGCTGACGCTGTTTGCGATTCCGGTGTTGTATCGGGTGTCGAGCCGGTCGAAACATAAACATTGAACGTCAACGGCAGGCTTGGCGTAGGTTAGCAGCTTCGCGGAAGAGCCTTACGGATGCTTGCCGATTGTTTTGTTTGGCGGCGATCACCGCTTGGCTTTCCAATTGTGCAGCGAGGCTGAGTCGTTGTTGGCATTGATTGGCATTGTTGGGTCTGGCAACGGCTTGTGGCGCTGGTCGAGTAACGGCTTGTGGCGCGGGTTGCACATTGGCGCGTGGTGCTGGTCGAGTAACGGGTTGCGTGGGTTGTACATTAACTCGTGGCGTCGGTCTGGCTACTTGTTGTGGCGCAGGGCGGTTGCGTAAGGCAATTTGTGCTTGGCGGCGCTGTTGCACGACACGCGGGTTTGGCGGTGGAATTGGTGGCGGGCGCGTTGCAACTTTGCTTACCGAATTGGCAGTATTGCCATAACAATAAAACGATGAGGTGCATTCAGCAGCCGTCGCGAGTGTGTTGCTGATGCCCAGTAAGAGGGACAGCAGCAGAGCAAGCTTGGTTTTCATATCAGTTCCTGCAATAAGGGGCTGACATGAGTTTAGTCAAGGTTGCTGGATTCTGCTGCTATTTGCTTGATATTTATACTGCGGCGAGGGCTGCGTCGTAGTCCGGCTCTTGCGCGATTTCCGGTACTTGTTCGGTGTAAGCAACGTTGCCGTCTTTAATGACCACGATAGCGCGGGAGAGCAAGCCAGCTAACACTCCCGTGGTAATGGTTACGCCGTAAGCGTTGCCAAAATCCTTGTTGCGGAAGTCGGAGAGGGACACCACATTGTCCAAGCCTTCCGCGCCACAGAAACGGCTGTGGGCAAACGGCAGGTCAGCCGATACGCACAATACCGCTACGTCAGCTTTGCCACTGGCGAGTTCGTTGAACTTGCGGGTGGATGCGGCACAAACGCCGGTGTCAACACTGGGGTAAATGTTGAGGATGACGGTTTTGCCTGCAAAGTCTTGCAGGGTAACGTCAGACAGATCGGTTTTGGTCAGGGTAAACGCGGGGGCTGCGCTGCCTACGGCGGGCAGTTCGCCGCAGGTTTCCAGCGGATTGCCTTGTAAGGTGATAGTTGCCATCGGAAAATCTCCTTGAGTGATTGATTAAAGTCTGTCGTTATACGCTTGCAAAGGCTTGTTCGAGGTCGGCGATAATGTCGTCAATGTGTTCAATGCCAACGCTCAAACGGATGGTTTCGGGTCTGACACCTGCTCGCAACTGTTCCGCTTCGGTCAATTGGCGGTGCGTGGTGGAAGCAGGGTGGCAAGCCAGTGATTTTGCATCGCCGATATTCACCAGTCGCTTGATGATTTGGAGCTGGTCGTAGAATTTTACTCCTGCATCAAACCCGCCTTTGATCCCAAACGTCATCAGTGACGCAGGCTTGCCGTTGAAATATTTCAACGCCAGTGCATGATACGGGTCATCGGGCAGGGCAGCAAAATTCACCCACTCGACCTTGGTGTGGTTTTTCAGGTAATTGGCGACGGCAATGGCGTTAGCGCAGTGGCGTTCCATGCGCAATGCCAGCGTTTCCAAGCCTTGTAAAATCAGGAAGGCGTTGAAGGGCGAGAGTGCCGAGCCGGTGTTGCGCAAGGGTACGGTGCGGGCGCGACCGATGTAGGCAGCAGGCCCCAAGGCTTCGGTATACACCACGCCGTGGTAAGACGGTTCGGGGCTGTTGATGGCGGCGTAGCGTTCCTTGTTTTCTGCCCAGGGGAATTTGCCGGAATCGACAATAATGCCGCCGAGTGAGTTGCCGTGACCGCCGATGTATTTGGTGAGGGCGTGAACCACGATGTCCGCGCCGTAATCAATTGGCGTACACAAAATCGGTGTTGCCACGGTGTTATCGACGATGACGGCGACGCCGTGTTTGTGCGCGGCGGTGGCAATCGCTTCGATGTCGACGATATTGCCAGCCGGGTTGCCGATGGTTTCGCAGAACACGGCTTTGGTTTTGGCATCAATCAGCTTTTCGATGGCTTCGGGGCTGTCGTTTTCGGCAAAGCGGACTTCAATGCCTTGCTTGGGGAGCATGTGTGCAAATAGTGTGTACGTGCCGCCATACAATTGTGGGGTGGCGACGATATTATCACCCACTTCGGCGATATTGAGAATGGCGTAATTGATGGCTGCCATACCGGAGCTGACGACTAAGCTGCCCACGCCACCTTCAAGTGCAGCGACACGCTTTTCCAGCACGTCATTGGTGGGGTTCATGAGGCGGGTGTAAATATTGCCGGGTACTGCCAGATTGAATAAATCCGCGCCGTGTTGGGCATCGTCGAATTCGTAAGCCACGGTCTGGTAAATTGGCACGGCTACCGACTTGGTGGTCGGGTCAGTGGTATAGCCAGCGTGGATGGATAGTGTTTCTTTTTTCATGGGAGTCCTCCTTGGTGGAGCCATAAGGTATAACATACGTCCATAATATTGACCACAGAAAGGATGTACGATGCCTGAATTGCCCGAAGTCGAAACCACCCGCCGAGGTATTGAGCCTTGGTTAAGGGGACATACAGTGAAGAACGTGTGTATCCGTCAGCCGACATTGCGCTGGCCTGTGCCGGATATGATTGGCGCATTGGAAGGGCAGGTGGTGCATGAGCTAACACGGCGGGGCAAATACATTTTGTTGCATACGGGTGCGGGCGTGGGGCTAATTCATTTGGGGATGTCCGGCAGTTTGCGGATTGTGGAGGCGGATTTAGCACCGCGTAAGCATGACCATTTTGACCTAGTGCTGGACAGTGGCAAGGCGGTGCGTTACCACGATCCGCGCCGTTTCGGGGCACTATTGTGGGCAGAGGGTGATCCGCTGCAACACGCTTTATTGCGTGAATTGGGGCCGGAGCCGTTGGACGAGGGTTTCGATGGGGATTATTTGTTTGAACGTTCGCGTAACCGCAGTGTGAGCGTGAAAGCATTCATTATGAATGCGCACATTGTCGTTGGCGTAGGCAATATCTACGCCAATGAAGCGCTGTTTCTAGCGGGGATAGACCCACGGCTGGCGGCGGGGCGCGTATCCCGCGAACGTTACGGTAAACTTGCGCAAACTATCCGCCAGATTCTGACCTATGCCATTGAATGCGGGGGAACAACCCTGCGTGATTTTGTACGTGAAGATGGGTCTCCTGGGTATTTTAAGCTGGAGTTGAAGGTTTACGACCGGGCTAAGTTGCCGTGTGTCGTGTGCCAGAACCCCATTGCCCAAATCACCCAAGGGCAACGTTCTACTTGGTTCTGCCCCATCTGCCAAATTTGACTCAATGCCACACTCTTGGTTGCTGAGCGTAGCCGCAGCATCGCCTTGCGGCTTGCCGCTGAGTCAAGTACGGCGCGTACCCCTGATCGACATATCGGCTTCTTCCAGCACGCCATTCGCCATCAGTTCGCGTATTAATTGCTTACGGATACCTTTGTTGACACCAATGTCCATGCCAATGCGGTAGAAAAGGAAGGAGGGAATCCCGATAATGATCAACCCGATCATAAAATACATGATAACTTCTGTATCCAACATAAAAGCCCCTTGCTTAATGTGCTGTTGTGCGATTGATTCGATTGTTTTTTAAGCGAAATAAGTAGAGTCGCCATTAGATAAGAATATTATATGAATAAGCTGAACAGGAAATTTACCGTAGCGCCGATGCTGGACTGGACTGACCGCCATTGCCGTTATTTTCACCGTTTATTGACCAAAAAATCCGTGCTGTACACCGAAATGGTGACGACCGGCGCACTCTTGCATGGTGACCCTGAGCGCCATTTACGCTTCAATCCAGAAGAACACCCGGTGGCGTTGCAGTTGGGTGGTAGCGAGCCGCAGGAAATGGCGGAGTGCGCCCGTTTAGCCAAAAGTTATGGTTACGACGAAGTGAATATCAACGTCGGTTGCCCCAGCGAACGGGTGCAAAAAGGCGCATTTGGCGCTTGCCTGATGGCAGAACCGGATTTGATTGCCGAATGTGTCAGCACCATGCAAGCAGCCGTGAACATTCCGGTGACAGTCAAAAATCGCATTGGGATTGATGATCAGGATGATTACGAGGGTTTGCATCACTTTGTTAGCACTGTGTCGCAAGCCGGTTGCCAGACGTTTATTATTCATGCGCGTAAGGCGTGGCTGAAAGGGCTGAGTCCTAAGGAAAACCGCGAAATTCCGCCCTTGCGTTACGAATTGGTGTATGAACTCAAGCAAGCGTTTCCGCATCTGGAGATCATTATTAACGGCGGCATTACCACGCTGGAACAATGCCAGCAGCATTTGCAGCACGTCGATGGGGTGATGGTGGGGCGCGAGGCTTATCATAATCCGTGGTTGTTGGCGCAGGTGGATTCGGCGCTTTACGGGGTAGATGATCCGTTTCAGGATCGCAAAGCGGTGTTGGCAGCGTTTTTGGATTACGTGCAGGTGCAACAAGCAGCGGGTGTGGCTTTGAATCACATGAGCCGTCACATTCTCGGTTTGTTCCAAGGAATGCCGGGAGCGCGGGCGTTTCGGCGGCTAATTAGCGAGAATGCGCATAAGCAAAACGCGGGTGTTGAATTATTGCGTGATGCGGCTAAAAAAATTGCTTGACCGAACTGCATTTGCCTTATAGTATACGCGCCTCAACACCGACAGTTCCTCGATAGCTCAGTCGGTAGAGCAACGGACTGTTAATCCGTGGGTCACTGGTTCGAGTCCAGTTCGAGGAGCCAACAAATTTAAAAGGGTTGCAACTTGACAGTTGCAGCCCTTTTTCACATGTGCCCTTGTAACGCCAGAATGTCAATGACGTGAACAACGCAATACCACACACTGATAGCTCACCTTTTACTGTCACCACGCTGACGGCTACTGACGTGCTTGCTGCTGGGCAAGGCCAAAATGTGCTGGCGGCTATTGGTTTTGCGCCCAAAGCAGCGATATTGGATACCCAGCGCCCAGTGTTCACTGTCGGTTTGCCTTTGCTGACCACAACGAGTTACACAGAACTGTGGCTAAGCCCCACTCCGGTGCATTACGGTAAACATGCCAGTATTACTTACAGCGAAAACGGTACGGTGTTATTCGGGCATTTGTTGCTGGAAGAAGCCGATTTCCCCGATTTTCGGATTGCCAGCCAAACCGCTTACCAGCACGTTTTTGCCTTATTGCAGCAGGCGGGCTATCCCTGTTTATTGCGTATGTGGAATTATTTTCCCGCAATTGTGACACCTCAAGGCGAATTCAACCGTTACCAAACCTTTTGCTTAGGCAGGCAGGATGCGTTAAATGAATGGGGTAATTTTGATTACGCACCACCCGCAGCCACGGCGATTGGCACGCAACAAGCTGGTTTGCAAGTGTATTTCATCGCAGGCAAAAGCGCGGGAATGCAACTGGAAAACCCTCGTCAAACCAGCGCTTTCCTTTATCCGCGCCAATATGGCCCGGTCAGCCCGGCGTTTTCACGGGCGACCGTCAAAGACTGGGGGCAGGGCAAGCATATCTACATTTCCGGCACGACCAGCATTGTGGGGCATGAAACCTTGCATATCGGCAAGCCCTTGCTGCAATTGGAAGAAACCTTACGCAACCTCGAAGCCTTGCTGAGTCACGGCGATGCCACCTTGGGAATGCCAGCGCGGCAGGTGCGCGACCTCACGCAATTGAAGGTGTATTTGCACGATGCGACGTGTTTGCCTGAGATTCAGGAGCGTTTGACGGCGTATTTGGCTGCGGCTACGCTCAGCCAACCTACGGTGTTGTATTTGCAAGGCGATGTGTGCCGTTCTGATTTGATGGTGGAAGTAGAAGGTATTTACACCTCTTCTTCGGGCAATTCCGGCAACGTATAAGGGGTGGCGGCGAGTAGGCTGTGCATGTACAGCAAGCCACCGTGCGGGCGATTGATCTCGGCTAGTTCGTAGATGTATTCAAACACCTCGTCCGCTTGTTCGGTGGGGACGGCGACCGTCAGCACTTCTTTTTCCGAGGTTTCGCCAATGCCGCGATAGCGTAGCGGGGTTAAACGCCCATTGCCGCGTGCGTAATGAATATCCACTGCGGTCAGCCCGCGTTCTTTGGTTAAGGCTTTGGCTACCTTCATGGCGCGACCTTTGGGCAAGATGCAGGTGATGACTTTTTGCGAAATGAGGGTAGGGGTGACACTTAACATGTTGGGCGGACTCATGAGCCTTGACGTGGGTAATCGGTGAGGCGTTCGACGATTTCGGGGGGAATGAATGTCGCGGCTTTTTCTAGCGGTGTGACCCACATAAAGCCCATGCCGGGTGTATCCATTTTGCCAGCCAGATACATTTTCTCAAACACGCGGTCGAGCTGGTCGGTGGACACCACAATATTGATGACTTCTTTTTCCGCTTCAATGGCTAAGCCCATAATGCCGAGGCGTTCGCGCACCCCGCGCCCGCGTGCGTAGTGGATGCTTGCCCCTTGTGCGCCTGCTTCTTGGGCGGCTTTGACGATTTCATCCGCTAGACCGCGCTGCACAATCGCGGTGATCAGGGCGACATCGGTCAGGACAACAATTTCACGTTTGCTCATGCGGGTTTACCTTGGGTGGAAGCGTGTTTGGAGGCTTGGTCATAGTAACGTTGCTTGCGGTTGACTTTCCAGCGTATCCACAAGCCGGTGAGCATCACCGAGATAATCGGGCAAATCGACGCCATTGAGAGGATGCCGAAACCTTCAATCGCGTCGACCGCATTGCCCACGCCAAGCCCCATGGCTAACACCAGTGGCACGGTCACAGGGCCGGTGGTGACGCCAGCACTATCCCAGGCGATATTGACGAATTCTTCGCTGGATAAGTGGGTGAGGATAACTGCCAGCAAATAACCTGGAATCAGCAGCCACGCCAGCGGGAAGCCGAAGATGATTTTCGCGACTCCCAAGGCAATGCCAAACGCCACTCCAAATGATACGGCATACATCAATACCGATTTGCGAAATGCACCGTTGGTCAGCGTTTCGACCGTCAGACCGAGGGCATTGAGGGCGGGTTCTGCCAAAGTCGCCCCAAACCCCAGCAACCACGCAAACAACAATGCCAGCGATAAACCCAGTATGGCGCTGTACAACGGGCTATGCGTCACCGCTTCAATCGCGGTGAAGGCGGCGGGAATCAGGCTGCCGGATTGCCCGCCCAATTTCGCCAAGCCATAGCTCAAACCAAGGTTGAACATGATCATGCCGATCACTGCAAGGGTGATGCCGTAGGCGATTTGACCGGGTTCTGGGAGTTTTTCCTTGAGGATTACCCACATGACCAGCAGCAAAAACAGCACCAGTGGCACAATGGCACGTAAACCAGCGATGATTTCTAGCCACGGGGTTTGGCTATACCATGCCGGTTCCAGTGCTTGCTGGGCGTGGGCGGCGGCGGCAATGATCTCGGCGGGCGTGGTGGTGAAGGCGAGATACAGCGCGAGTAATTGCACACTGAGGATCGGGAATAGCGACGCTAAGGTGACAATGCCAAAGCCGGACAGTGACGACTGCCCTTTGCCAGCAGCGGCGGCAATGCCAATCCCCAGTGCCAGCACCAGCGGTACGGTGACAGGGCCAGTGGTGACAGCGCCGCTATCCCACGCCAGCCCTAACGTTTTGCTGAGTTCAGGGTCAAATTGCATGAAAACGGTGAGGGCGAGAATGGGGGTGAGTGACAGGTAAATCAGCGGTTTCAGGCTCCAGCCATTGAGCAGGCGCAGTGTGCCGAGGATGGCGGCAGCACCGACGCCAATCCCGACCCCTAACACCAGCACTTCTGCCCATTCGTTGAGCATGGTGTAGAGGTAGGGGGCAGATTCGACTTGCACAATTTGTCCGGCGGCTTTCAATGCGCCAATGGCGGGTTCGGCAAAGGTGACACCAATACCGAGCAGAAAGACAATGCTGAGTACCACCGGCAAGGTGGCTTTGGCGGGAAGCGTATTGCCGAGTGCTTCGCCAAACGGCATCAGACCGACTTTTAAGCCTTCCATGAAAAACATCAAGCCGAGAATCACCGCGACTAAGCCGCCGGTAATCAAGCCAGCATCAGCTACCCCTTGTTGCAGCACAAAAATTTGGAACAGCATGAGGTAAAGCGCGAGCGGTACAACGGCTTGCACTTGCTCCATCAGGCGGCTGCTGATGTAGGGTTGAATCAGGCGATAAGTATCAATCCAACGCAGGTGGATTTTGGGGGCGCGGTAGGGAATTTCGCGACCATCAGCGGCGTGCCACACTTTAGGGGTAAGGTTGTTGTAGGATATTTGTTGCTGCTGAAGCGTAATTTCGCGCACAAATGCGCCAAAGCGGATTTCAGTTGGCATGGTTTTCCTGAATGCTGATTGGCTTGCTGCGACAATACCATAAATAAACTTGTCAACTTAATAGGTTTATTCAAGTGCTTAGGGCGGATGGGTATTATGTACTGAGAAAAATATGCAGGGCGAGCACGATGAGTAAGCAACCGAGGGCGCGTTCTATCCACTGTTGATGACGCTTTAACCAAATTAGTGTGTTTCCTTGGGAAAGTGCGGTGGCGACTAGTACATACCAACTGCCATCGACGAAAGTGATGGTGCTGACAAAAATGGCTTTGTCCGTCAGGCTCATGGTTGCGTTGATGAAGGGGCTGAAAATCGCAAGGAAATAAAGCCCCACTTTGGGATTGAGCAAGGCGATTAACAGACCATCGCGGGCGGCATTCCACAAGGTTGCAGATGGTTGTGGGGTGTTTGGCATGTCTGCCGCTGGCGGTGTGGCGGTAGCCGTAATGCCTTGATAGCCCAGCCATAGCAGGTAAATCGCGCCGAAGTAGCTGAGCGTTTTGAACAGTAGTGGCGATTGTTGCAACACTAGCACTAAACCGAGTACTGACAGCAGCGCGTAGCAACCCAACCCGATGGCGTGCGCAATGCCAGTGATTGCGCCGTGTAAACGCGAGTGGTTGAGGGTATTGCGCAACACCACGGCAAGGCTTGCGCCGGGGAAGATTGCACCCATTAGGCAGAGGGTGAAGAGCGAGAGCCAAGTGCTGAGTGTCATGGGTTTAAACACGGGTCAAATGAAGCAGCATATTATGTTTTAAGACAATTATCCTGATAAACGGTATTATCAAGCCCATTGTAAAGTGAACAGGACTTGCTCACATGACCAGGGTTTTCATCAGTTACAGCCACGATTCGGACGCACACCGCGATTTTGTCCGGGGTTTGTCCGACCGTTTGCGCACGGATGGGCTGGAGTGTCTGATTGACCAATACATCAACGGCTTTCCTCCCGAAGGTTGGCAATGCTGGATGGAAAACCAGATCGAAGCGGCTGATTTTGTGCTGCTGGTTTGCACCGAAACCTATTTGCGGCGCTATCGCAAGCAGGAAACGGAGGGCGGACGTGGCGTGACATTTGAAGGCGTGGTCATCTCGCAAGTGCTGTACGATCACTATTACCACAACACCAAATTCATTCCGGTGGTTCCGCAACAGGGCAAGCCGGAGCATGTGCCGATCCCGCTGAAACAGTACAGCACTTACCGCCTGCCGGAAGATTACGAAACGCTGTATCGCCTGCTGACCAATCAAGCGCAATTCCTACCCACGCCGTTGGGTGAAATACGCCCGCCATCCCTGTTAAGCCGCTGGTTTGGTGGCAAAAAGCCTGCTCCAACCAGCGCGGCGAATACAGCGATTGCCGTTTACGACCAGCGTTTCCCCGTGACTGACAATAACGCGATGGTGGGGCGGGAGCAGATGCTTGCGCAACTCAACCAGTATTGGGAACAGCATTCGGTGCGGGTGGTGGTATTGCAGGCGTGGGGCGGGGTTGGCAAAACCGCGCTGGTCAATTTGTGGCGGGAACATCTGCGTTTGGCTGCGGATACGGCGTATGCCCCGCAACGGATTTACTGCTGGTCGTTCCAGAATCAGGGGAGCGAGCGGGCGCAAACCAGTTCAGGCCAGTTTTTTAGTCACGCTTTGGCATGGTTTGGCGCGGAACAGCAAAAATTCAGTTCCGAATACGACAAAGGGGTGTATCTCGCCAAGCTGATCAATACCCAGCGCAGCCTGTTGGTGCTGGATGGTCTGGAGGTGTTCCAGCCGTGGAATAGCGTGCAGGAATTAAAACATCAGCTCAACGATTTGGCGCTGTTGGGTTTGCTGAAAACCTTGGCGCAAGTCAATCTTGGCTTGTGCGTGATCACCACCCGCCAAGCACTGGATAAACGCTTGCTGGAACATGGCGGGGTGGTGGAGCGCCAACTCAGCAACCTGCCCATGCAGGCGGCGGTGCAATTGTTACAAAATGCCGGAATCAAGGGCAAAGCAGCGCAACTGGAGCCAGTGGTAAAGCAATACCAGCGCCATGCCTACAGTTTAGTATTGCTGGCAAGTTACCTGAAGACCTACGCACAGGGCGACATCCGGCGGCTGGATACGCTGCCTCCGCTGCTGGATGATGACAGCGAAGCCAACTGGCAGGGGCGGCAAATCATGTTCGCCTATGCCGATGCGCTCAATGGCAAGGAAGAGCTGGGCTTGCTGTACGTGGTATCGGTGTTTGAGCAAGCGGTGGAACGCGGGTTGATCCTTGAGCTGATCCGCGCCTTGAAAGCAGGCGGCTACCAGACTGCCCTGAACAAACTTACCCTTACCCGGCTGGATGAACCGCAACGCTGGGCAGCCTGTTGTGGGCGCTTGTGCAAACAAGGTTTGTTGCTGGGCAATAGTGATGAATGGCTGGATTTGCATCCGCTGGTACGTGACTTTTTCCGCCGTGAGTTTGTGCAGCGGCATGGTGGGATCAAAAGGATCATCCATCTGGAACTGTATGCCTACTACAAAGCCCTGCCGGAGAAGGAGTTGCCCGATACGCTGGAAGAAATGCAGCCGTTGTTTAGCGCGGTGGCGCATGGGTGTGCGGCGGGGTTGCATCAGCAGGCGTTGCATGAGATTTACTGGCCTCGTATCCAACGTAGCGGTCAGGTTTACATCTGCAATAATCTCGGTGCTTTCAGCGATGACCTCGCTACCGTAGCGCACTTCTTCACGACCCCGTGGCATACCCCCGTAGCGGGTTTGCAGGAAATGTGGCAAGCCGGAGTAGTACAGGGCTGGGCAGGCTTCAGCTTACGCGCCTTGGGGCGGCTGCGTGAGGCACTGGAACCGATGCAGGCAAACATCGAAATGTCGGTGCAACAAGAAAACTGGATAGAAGCGGCGAAAGGAGCCAGCAACCTCAGCGAACTGCAACTCACCCTCGGCGATGTGGCGCAAGCGGTGGAGAGCGGCGCACGCAGCAGCCGCTACGCCGACCAGTCCGGGGATATGTTCCATCGCATGAGCAAACGTACCACCCACGCCGATGCCCTGCATCAGGCAGGGGACACCGCCGTCGCCCTTGCCCTGTTCCGGGAAGCGGAGCAACTCCAGCAGGAACGCGAACCTGAGTTCCCGCGCCTGTATTCGCTGCAAGGTTTTCGCTACTGCGACCTGCTGCTGACGCAGGGCAGCACTGCGGAGGTGCTGGAGCGGGCGGAATATGATTTGGATTGCTGGACAAATCATTTTAGCAATGGAAGTTTGCTGGATTTTTCACTACCAAAACTCACCATCGGATGCGCCCATCTGCAACAACTCTTACTCCCCTCTACCTCCGGGAGAGGGGCTGGGGGTGAGGGTCTTCACTGGTTGGAGCAGGCTGTCGCTGGTTTGCGAGCATCAGGATACCAGCAGATGATGCCACTCGGTCTGCTCGCCCGCGCTGCGCTGCACCGCCACACCCGCGACTTCGCCCGCGCCCGGCAGGACTTGCAGGAAGTGTTCGACATCGCCGACGGCAGCGGGATGCGGCTGCATTTGACGGATTATCATTTGGAGATGGCGCGGTTGTTGGTGGCGGAGGCGAAGACCCTCACCCCAACCCCTCTCCCAGAGGTAGAGGGGCTTCAAGAACATATCTCCAAAGCTGCGAAACTGATTGAAGAAACCGGCTACCACCGCCGCGACCCCGAACTCGCTGCCCTGCAAGGACTCGCCCATGACCGCTAACACCCCCCACCCACGCGGAACTCTGATCCTACGCACCCTCGCCATGCCCAAGGACACCAATCCCAACGGCGACATCTTCGGCGGCTGGATTCTCTCGCAGATGGATATGGCAGGCGGCATCCTCGCCAAGGAGATTGCCAAAGGCCGGATAGTGACGGTGGCGGTCAATAGCATGAAATTCATCCGCCCGGTGAATGTTGGTGACGTGGTGTGCTGCTACGGTGATGTGGTGAAAACCGGCACGACTTCGATCACCCTGCACCTGCAAGTGTGGGTCAAACCACTGTGGCACGGCAGCGAAACCGAACTGCGCTGGCAAGTAACCGAAGCCGATTTCACCTACGTCGCCATTGACGCAGACGGTAACAAACGCCCGCTGTAAGCCTCAGCCGCTCTTCGTCCACTCCGGCAGGCGTTGCATCGCGCCCTTCATCTCCGCATGGATCGCCTTGTACCCCGGCGCAAACCCTGCCACCAGCGCCCAAAACCGCTTGGAATGGTTCATTTCTACCGTATGGCACAGTTCATGGATCAGCGTATAGCGCACCCAGTCCGGCGGCAACAGCACCAGCTTGGCATTCAGGTTGATATTGCCGCTGCTCGAACAGCTTCCCCAGCGGCTTTGCTGGTGTTTGACGCTGTAGTTGCTGTAATGCAGCCCCGTTTCTGCCGCCAGTTGCTGTAACTGCTTGCCCAAATGAATGTTTGCATAGCCGCGTAGCCAGTGGCGTAGTGCCAGTTGGCAATGTTCCGGGTTACTGATTGCCCCAGAAAGGGTCAGGGTTTGGTTTGCCACATAATCCAGCCCAATATTTTTACGGGCAGTCGGGGTATAAATAACCCGCAAACTTTCGTCGTTTGCCAGCAATTCTAACCGTTCGGGCAGCGGGGAATCGCTCGTCGCGGGGGGAATCTCGCGCTCGATTTTGTCCAAAGTGGTGGCAACCCATGTCCGTTGGCTATCGACCCAATCCTGTACTTGGCGCGTCCCGATGCCCAGCGGTTGCGTTACCACCAGCCCTTTATCGGGGTGCAATTGCATCCGCAAATACTTCGCCCGCGCCGATTGCCGCACCTCATAATCCAGCACCCGCCCATCCACCAAGGTCAACCGTCCCATTCTGCCAATCCTTCAATCCTGAGAATCCTCGTTCAGAAAGTGGATTCTACCCCGCAACCCGCCTAAAATCCCCCTTTTGCCCACACCCGAAGAGTCTGATGAATATTCGCCAACTGCTTGATGACCGCATTACCGCCGCGCTGCACACACTCGGCGCACCTGACACCGTGACCGCCATTGTGAAACCTTCCGCCCGCCCCGAATTCGGCGACTACCAAGCCAATGGCGTAATGGCAGCCGCCAAGCAATTGAAAACCAACCCGCGAGAACTGGCGACGCGCTTGCTGGAAACGCTGGATTTGTCTGACCTCGCCGACAAGCTCGAAGTTGCAGGCCCCGGTTTTATCAACATCCACCTAAAGAATACGTGGTTGAGCGAGGTGTTGGGGGGAGGGCGTATGCAATACGCCCCTACGGAAGATGGTAGGGGCGTATTGCATACGCCCTCTTCACAAACCATCGTCGTCGATTACTCCGGCCCCAACCTAGCCAAAGAAATGCACGTCGGCCACCTGCGCTCCACCATCATCGGTGATGCCGTCGCCCGCGTACTCGAATTCCAAGGCCACACCGTCATTCGCCAAAACCACGTCGGCGATTGGGGAACACAATTCGGGATGCTGATTGCGCACATGGTCAGCATTGCCGGGCAAAACGGCGGGGTGAGCAGCGTCGAACCCCAACTTGCCGACCTCGAAACCTTCTATCGCGAAGCTAAACGGCGTTTCGATGCCGAACCCGCGTTTGCCGATGCGGCACGTAACTACGTGGTGAAACTGCAAGCCGGTGACGCAGAATGTCATGTACTGTGGCAACAATTCATCGACATTTCCTTGCACCATTGCGAAGAGGTTTACGAACGTTTGGGCGTTTCCCTGACCCGTGCGGATGTGATGCCGGAAAGCGCCTACAACGCTGATTTACCGAACATTGTCAGCGACTTACAAGAGCAAGGCTTACTGGTGGAAGATCAGGGTGCACAATGTGCATTCCTCGACGAATTCAAAAACAAAGACGGCAGCATTACGCCGATTATTGTGCAGAAAACCGGCGGCGGCTATTTGTATGCGACCACTGACCTTGCGGCGTTGCGTTACCGTAGCGGTGTGCTGAACATCGACCGCGCTTTGTATTTCACCGATGCCCGCCAAGCGTTGCATTTTCAGCAAGTGTTCCTGTTGGCGCGTAAAGCGGGATTTGTGCGCGAAGGCGTGTCACTGGAACACATGCCGTTCGGCAATATGCTGGGCGAAGATGGCAAACCGTTCAAGACTCGTACCGGCGGCACGGTGAAGCTGGTGGATTTGTTGGTGGAGGCGGAAGAACGTGCGTTCACCCTCGTCACCGACAAGAACCCAGAATTGGCTGACGCGGAACGTCATGAGATTGCGCGTACTGTTGGCATCGGCGCGGTCAAATACGCTGATTTGTCCAAAAACCGTAACTCGGATTACATCTTCAATTGGGAAACCATGCTGAGCTTCGAGGGCAATACTGCGCCGTATTTGCAATACGCCTACGCCCGCATCAAGAGCATTTTCCGTCGTGCTGGTGTGGATGCGGAGGTGATCAGCTCCTCCATTTCGCTGCATGAAGTGGCTGAACGTGCCTTGGCGATGAAGCTGCTGCAATTCACCGAAGCAACCGATAGCGTGGCGAAAGAGGGTTTGCCGAACCATCTTTGTACGTATTTGTATGAGTTGGCGGGAAATTTCATGAGCTTTTATGAAGCCTGCCCGATCTTGAAAGAGGGTGTGGCGGAAGAGGTGCGTGCGAGCCGTTTGCACTTAGCAAATCTCACCGCGCAAACCCTGCAAACCGGCTTGGGTTTGCTGGGGATTGGGGTGTTGGAGCGGATGTAAGGTTATCAGGCTGCTTTGTGCTGCGTGACATACTCACGCAGCACCGCGTCCATACGGGTTTGCCAGCCATCACCTGATGCTTTGAAAAACTCCACCACCTCAGCACTGTAACGGATAGTTACTGATACTTTGGGTGAAACTGCCTTGGGTCGCCCCATTGGGCGCATCCGTGCCCAATCTTCTGCGCTGGTTACTTCATAAGTATTTGGGTCAGCCGCAATCCCTGCCCTGATCTGCGCATCTTCCGCATCGTTTGGGAACATAGTACCCACTTTAAGCTTTGGCATAATCGTTAATCTCCCGCTTCGTTGCTGTTCGCAAGCTGATCGCTCGCCAGTTTTCATCGTCGATTTCCACATAGACCAGACAATACAGCGTCAGCCCGATATAACCGAAGCCGACCATCCGCCTTTCGCCGTAAGCAAACCGAGTATCCTCACCCGCCACAAACGTATCCCACTCCAGCCGTTTCGCTTCATTCAGTGAAATCTGGTGGTTGCGGATATTCAGTGCATCCTTTTTCGGGTCACAGGTTACATTCATTGGGGCATCCTTGCTTTTTACTTAGTGTAACTACAAAAATGAAACCTGTAAACCGGCTTGGGTTTGCTGGAGATTGGGGGTGGAGTGGATGTAATCGTTAAAACGTTACGTCATTCCGGTAAAGTGCTGCATTTCGCTGACGCTCTATTTTGAGCAACTCATGAGCTAACATGCTGTTTTCACTGCGAGCACGGGCTTCTCTTGCCATATTGTCAAAGCGAGTGTGAATATCATGCGATTGTTTGACTTCTGCCCGCATTGATAGAGCTTGAGTTCGGTCTTGCTCTAATGTACTTAATACCTGACTCAGCCTCAATTTGTCTTTACGATCAATAATGCTGTTTATTTCTCGCGCAAGATTGTCATAGCGCGTATTGATTTCGTGGCTGCTTGGTTTTTGGTAAGCATTGGGGATGGCTTTCGGTTGTTTAGAGATGGAGACGGTCTGTTGATGAGCATAGGTTGCTACAAGTGTGTTGCGGTTAGCGCGAACTTGTTCTATGGAAATAACTTTTTCCGGTGAGTCGCACGCTTTATCGGTGTATACCGTGCTGTCATTCGGAGATGTACATTTGTAAACACGTTTGCCCGTTTGCTGTTGTGTAGATGAAGCAGGGCGTTGGGCGGGTATTATAGTGTTGTGTTGCTGTACAGCCATTGATGTTGGAGTAAGGCTTGTTGAGGCTGTTGTTATTTCTGTCTTATTTTCAGCATCTGCCTGACAGCCAGCCAATACAGTAATAAAAATGATTAAAATGCTGTTTTTCATGTTTTTCCTATTGATAACCAGCGGTAGGGGTGTTGGAGCGGATGTAATTACGTCAATTCTGCTTCCGGTTTCGGCTGTAATGACAGTTTCGCCATGAAGTCATCATCTGCCGCCTTGGGCTTTGCCTCCGGCGCAGGTGCTGCCGGACGCGGCTTATTCAAGTTTCCTGATAGGTTAATCTTCAGTTTCAAATTGCTAGGCGAATCGGCATTGCGCAAGGTTTCCGCCAGTGAAATTTGCCCTGCGAGATATAGCTTGTAAAGGTGGCTGTCGAAGGTTTGCATCCCCTGTTCTTCGGACTTTTCCATGATCTCCTTGATGGCATGGACATCGCCTTTCATGATCAGGTCACGCACCATTGGTGTGCCGAGCAGGATTTCGATGGCGGCAACGCGCTTGCCATCCACGGTGGGGATCAGGCGTTGCGAGACAAAAGCTTTGAGGTTGAGGGATAAATCCATCAGCAATTGGTGGCGGCGTTCTTCGGGGAAGAAGTTGATAATGCGGTCGAGGGCTTGGTTAGCGTTATTGGCGTGCAGGGTGGAAAGGCACAGATGCCCGGTTTCAGCGAAGGCTAGGGCGTGTTCCATCGTTTCTTGGGCGCGAATTTCGCCGATTAAAATCACGTCGGGGGCTTGGCGCAGGGTATTTTTCAGCGCGTCTTCGTAGCTGTCGGTGTCTACGCCGACTTCGCGCTGGTTAATGATGCATTTTTTGTGCGGATGCACGTATTCCACTGGATCTTCGATGGTGATGATGTGTCCATCCGCACTGGCGTTGCGGTGGTCGATCAGTGCGGCGAGTGAGGTGGATTTGCCGGAACCTGTGCCGCCGACGAACAGGATTAGTCCGCGTTTTTCCATGATCACGTCTTTCAACACTTGCGGTAAACCGAGTTTGTCAGCGTTGGGAATTTCCGTCTTGATATTGCGGATCACCATGGCGATTTTATGGCGTTGCTTGAAGATATTGACGCGGAAACGTCCGATGCCTTCTTCGCTGATGGCGAGGTTCATTTCCGGTTTCTTTTCAAACTGTTGCTGTTGTTCGGGGTTCATCAGCTCGTAAGCCATTGCTTTGAGCATGTCAGGCGTCATGATGACTTTATCGACGGCTTTGAGTTTGCCTTGGAATTTGGCTTTGGGTTCGAGATCGGCGGTTAAATACAGGTCGGAGCCGTCGTAATGGGCGAGGATGCGTAGATAGTCTTTGAGTTTCATCAGGTATTTCCTTTATTGTTATGGATTTTTGTCGCCATTATAGCAGTAAAACCTTATGCGTTTAGATCAGTTCGTCAGTCAAGCCGCCGCTATTACGCGGGTGGATGCGCAACAAGCGATCCGTCGCGGTTGGGTGGATGTTGAAGGTAAAACCATCACCAAAACCGCTACGCACATTGACCCATCAGCAGTCGTGACCTTGGATGACGTGTTGATTACGTTGCCTGGTGATATTTATGTGATGCTACATAAACCGGCAGGTGTAGTGAGTGCAAGGGAAGACCCTGAGCATCCCACGGTGTTGGATTTGATTGATCATCCACACCGCAAAACGCTGCATGTGGTGGGTCGGCTGGACAAGGATACGACGGGTTTGTTGTTACTTACCAATGACGGCGATTGGTCGCACCGGATTTCTGCGCCGAAACACCATGTGCCAAAAACGTATCTGGCGACGTTGGCGTGGGAATTGACGGAAGCGGGAGCGCAAGCGTTGCGTGCGGGGGTGCAATTGCACGGGGAGAAGGGGTTGACCAAACCGGCGGAGGTGGAGATTTTACCGGACAATCAGGCGCGGATTACGATTTCGGAAGGTAAGTACCATCAGGTGAAACGCATGTTTGCGGCGGTGGGGAATCGCGTGGAGGTGTTGCATCGGGAGCGGATTGGTGGGCTGGTGTTGGATGATGAACTCCCGCCGGGTGGGTGGCGGGAGTTGCGTGATCAGGAAGCGCGTGACCTTATGGCGATGTGAAATTCGCGGTTAGGGTTTTTGCTTCCGTCATGGTCACTCTGCAAGTCGTAGACGTGGTGCAACTGGTTGCGCCTGCGCCTGTCCAGCCGGTAAAGCGTGAGCCAGTGACGGGTTTGGCGTAAAGTGAAATAATCTTTCCTGTCACCATTGCTTCGCTACAGTCTGTCCCACAGTCGATCAAGCTGACAGGAGAACTGGTCACTTTACCCATACCCGTACCTACGATACCCACTGTTAGTGGCACTAAAGGTCTAAACGTCGCAGTGACGGTTTTGCTTGCCGAAAATGCACTGACGGTGCAGGTATTGCCGGTGACAGCGCTACACCCAGCCCAACTGTACAAGCCGTAGCCGCTGGCAGGTGTGGCAGTCAGCGTAATGGTGGCTTGATTAGGATAGGCTTGGGAACACGCCGTTCCGCAGTTAATAGCGCCATCGGTGCTGGTGATAGTGCCGCTACCGACGGTTTTTGCAGTTAACACTAGATCGAAATGAGCCGTCAGGGTTTTTGCTTCCGTCATGGTCACTCTGCAAGTCGTAGACGTGGTGCAACTGGTTGCGCCTGCGCCTGTCCAGCCGGTAAAGCGTGAGCCAGTGACGGGTTTGGCGTAAAGCGATATGACCCTGCCAGTGATCACGGGTTCCTCGCAATCGGTTCCGCAGTTAATACCAGTGATGGAACTCGTGATGGTGCCACTGCCGGTTCCTGTCTTATTAACGTTAAGCGCATACGTTCCGGTTGAGGCGGCGGTGGTGCTGGTGAAAGTACCCGTTACGCCACCAATGCTGAGTGTCGTATTGGTGCTGCTTGAGTAATTCGCCGATGAGGTGTGTTGCACCCGTACAGTGTTACCATTATTAACTAAACCGGCAGCGTTGGTGAAAGCACCACCGTTGATGCTATAGCTTCCCCCCGATACGCTGATCGCAGCACCAGTATTGATACCACTGACTGTAATGGCGTTAGAGGTGATAACCGTGGAACGGGCTACCGCTGTTTGTGCTGAGAAACTAAAAGCGTTGGGTTGGGTATCAACGGCGGCAGAAGTTTCGTTGTAAAGTAATGACCCCCAAGCAAGCCCCGGATAACCTGCCCATGGGATGACCCGTGCCGTTAAAGCATAACGTTTGCCGCTAACTGGCGTGAAGCTAAAGTTGGTGTTGCTACCTGTATTCTGAATGTTTTCAGCAACACTCTGTTGAGCATTCGTAATTTGCACATTATCGACCAAGAAACTAACATTAGTACCAGTGCCGAGGTAGCGGTATCCCGTATGTCGGTATTGCGCCCTGAACTTCACCAGTTTATTAGCGTAGGCACTCAGTGAAATACTTTTGGTTGAGAAAGCAGTTTCTTCAACACTTCCAGAATTTGTACCGGTTTTGCTGTAAATGTCCTGCCAGCTTGCACCACCATCCAGACTGATTTGCATGGCTGCGGTTTGCTCGTTGGTTGCCAAGCCTAATTTAGAGTCAAACTGCAATACACTGTTTGAGGAGGGGATATAAATTCGCGGAAATTCAACCGTTTCAGACTCGGTGGCAGGTGCGAGACGGTAAACATTTGTGCCATTCGTGCCGCTGCCGGAATAGACCAAGGTATAAGAGCTATCAGTGCCATCGGTGACGTTCAGGCTACCGGTTTCCGCATTGTATACGCCGGTCGCGGCAGCAATTTCGGCGATGTAAGCTTCGTATTGTTGAGCAAACGCTACCGGATTAAAGGTATAAGTGGCAGGTGTATTCGCAGGTGGTGAAGTGCTACCGCTGACTGTGACTTGCTCTTCTCCTACACCGGCTGTTTGTGGATCAAAGACAGTGACGGTGTAAGTAAAACTGCGTGGGCTGCCGCCGACAATAACATTACTCACGGTGACTTGGTAACTGGTATCGGTGGTTGGCTTAGGCCAAGTTTGGCTTTGGCTTGCCGTCATATTGTTAGGTCGCCACACCAAGGTGTTTTCGCCATAGCCGTTTGCAACCGTTTCGAGTGCCACGGGAATACTGGTTCCGCCTTGGGTCATGCTAACCGTCGCATTGGTAAAATTAGCACTAGGGTAAGAAAAAGACCAACGCACAGGAACGACTGGGTAAGGGTTAAAACCTTTCGTTGGCCAAGCAATAAAGTCATCGCGGGTGGCAGGGCGAGTGCTGTACGCATTGCCATCAAATACCCAAATCGCATTGGCAGCAGCGAGCGAGCCAACTTTGGGTACGTCCCCTGTTCCCATGGTTTGGGTCTGTGGATGTAGCAACCAACGCCGATGCCCAACGACGTGATTGCCAGTGCCATTGTCCTGAATCTGACCGTCTACGGCATTCCAAGCATTGTGACCCCAGGAAATGTTAGAACTGCCCGCCGCAGTGGCACCATCAGCAGTATAGCAATTCCAAGAGGAAGGCGGATTATGGCTCAGGCTATTGTTGGCACTCATCATCAATGCAGCTTGTTGGGCTTTGGCATTAAAGGTGGCATTTAAGGTGATATTGGCTGGTACACCTGCCATTGCCCGGAAATAATTGATACGGGCAAGCACCGCATCTTTGAATTCACTGCTGGTTGTACCCGGTGTACAGGTGCTGTGGTTGCCTGTCCATGCCATCGGTGTATTGTTTGAAGCCAAATAAACGCTGTTGTAAAATGCTCTGGCTAATTGGCGATTGCTGGGGTCAATAGCCCAGCCGCCCGTATTGGATGCGGGGACACGCCATGCCTGTTCGGGTTCATCGGAAAAGTGATGAGGTTGTAGCCCAGGATACGGCAGGGCATCACCTAGTAGAACGGAGCCGGATAATGAGGATTCTGTTTTAGCTTGCCCCGGAGAAAATGTTTGTCCGCTTTCTTTTTGACAAGCGGACAATAATACCATTGACGTTACCACCAGTATGGTAAACGCTTTAAACCTTCTGAAGACACTCATAGCCTATTCCCCCATTGATGTAACTAACCGATGCCCTTAGCCAATCAATAGAATGGTAAATGAATTGGCTATTAAATAAGCTTAATCATAAGATTTATATTGATTTCATACAAGTAGTTAATAAAAATTTTAATTAATAAAAGTTTTAGCCCAAAAACCGCTGATATGCCGGGTTCTCCGTCTCATCCCAATACTCATACCCCAGCTTCTCTAGGAACTCGCAGAATTCGCCGCGTTCCTGTTCCGGCACTTGTATCCCCACCAACACGCGCCCGAAATCTGAACCGTGATTGCGGTAATGGAACAGACTGATATTCCACCCCGCGCTCATGCTGGTGAGGAAATGCAGCAACGCGCCGGGGCGTTCGGGGAAGGTGAAACGGTACAGCACTTCATGCTCTGCACCATTAGAATGCCCGCCCACCATGTAACGCAGGTGAATTTTTGCCACCTCGTTATCGGTCAAATCGGTGACGGAATAGCCTTTCGCCTGCAAATCGCCTAGTAAGGTAGCACGTTCGGATTTACCGGCAATTTTTACCCCCGCAAACACCTGAGCATCCCGTGCATCGGCATAACGGTAGTTGAATTCGGTGATCGGGCGGTTGCTAATGTCGTGGCAAAATTCGCGGAAACTGCCCGGTCTTTCAGGAATCGTTACCGCCAGCAACATTTCGCGTCCCTCGCCCAACTCGGCACGTTCGGCGACGTGGCGTAAACGGTCGAAGTTAATATTCGCGCCGCTGGCCGTCGCAATCAGGTGTTTGCCTTGAATGTTTTCGCGTGCCACATATTTTTTGATGCCTGCCACGGCTAACGCGCCCGCTGGTTCGAGCAAGGTGCGGGTGTCTTCAAATACGTCTTTGATGGCGGCACATGTTTCGTCCGTGCTGACTAAAATCACTTCATCAACAATGTGTTTGGCAATCTCGAAGGTGTTTTCACCGATCAGTTTGACCGCAGCACCATCCGCAAATGTGCCGACTTGCGCCAGTTGCACCCGTTCGCCCGCTGCTAAGGAGGCGTGCAAGGTGGGGGCTTCTTCGTGTTCTACGCCGATGATTTTGATGTGGGGGTAGAGGTATTTGAGGTAACTGCCCACGCCTGCAATCAAGCCGCCGCCGCCAACGCATAGGAATACCGCTTCAATCGGGTCGGAATGTTGGCGCAAAATTTCCATACCAATCGTACCTTGCCCTGCGATCACATCGAGATCGTCGAAGGGATGCACGAAAGTCATGTGATGTTCGCGCTCTAGCTCACGAGCGTAAGCATAGGCTTCGTCATAAGAATTGCCATGCAACACCGCATTACCGCCAAAGGCTTTCACCGCGTTTACCTTGATGTCGGGGGTGGTGACAGGCATGACGATGGTGGTTTTAATGCCGAGTTTTGAACCGGAAAGTGCCACACCTTGTGCGTGATTGCCCGCAGAAGCCGCAACCACACCGTGGGCGCGTTCTTCTGGCGATAGCAAAAACATTTTATTGAATGCGCCGCGCAGTTTGAAGGAAAACACTGGCTGCAAGTCTTCGCGCTTGAGGTAAATTTCATTACTCAAGCGGGTACTCAAGCTACGCGCCCGTTCCAGCGGGGTTTCGATAGCCACGTCGTAGACGCGGGCGGTGAGAATGCGTTTTATCAGGGATTTGCTCATAATTCCAACTTTTGCGGCTCTGCCTTTACGTGGCGGTTAGTATATTGCAAACTCAGGTTTGAGAAAGATTTTTACAACATCACAGGAACGTTTATGAACCAAGACGCTATGAAAAAAGCGGCAGCAGAAGCCGCACTCGCCTATGTACAACCCGGTATGATTGTGGGGATCGGCACAGGGTCTACCGCCAACCATTTCATTGACCTGCTGGCAGGCATCAAGCACAAAGTCGAAGCGACCGTTGCCAGTTCCATCGCCAGTGCGCAGCGCTTGGAAAGCCACGGGATTCGGGTGCTGGACTTGAACGAGGCAGGGCAATTGTCCTTGTATGTGGACGGTGCGGACGAGTCTAACGAACACTTGCACCTAGTCAAAGGCGGCGGCGGTGCTTTGACCCGTGAAAAGATTGTGGCAGGCGCAAGCGATAAATTTGTATGCATCGCCGATGACACCAAGCTGGTGAAAACCTTGGGCAAATTCCCCTTACCGATTGAAGTGATCCCGATGGCGCAAGCCTTGGTGGCAAGGGAAATGGTGAAGCTGGGGGGTAATCCCGTGTTGCGTGCCGGTTTTACCACTGACAATGGCAATATTATTCTGGATGTACACGGCTTGGAAATCACCAACCCGGTCGAGATGGAAAACCGTCTCAACCAGATTCCGGGCGTGGTTACCAATGGCTTATTTGCTATTCGCCCAGCCGATGTGCTGATTTTGGGCGGGGCAAACGGCGTGCGTACCTTGGTCTAACGGCAAGCCGCTAACATCACCCGATTCCATTTCGCGGAATAATCTAATGCCACCGCCAAGTAACGGCGGTGGTTTTCCCCGTATAACGCATCTGTTACCCCATCCAAGCATTCTGTTGGGCAGTTGTCGCGTACTTGTGCGAATACCTCAGGCGCAATGCCGGGTACGGTGCTGCTGCGCCCTGCATTGCACAAAAAATAGCGATTGCCTTGGCTGATGGCGGCTTTGGCTTCCGCTTCTGGGTTACGTGCTTTGAGCAGGGGCAATTGCTCGGCAAAATAGCGTTCCTTACTGGCGCTGATCTCCTCAACAGAAGGTACATGAAACCCTTGTGTTTTCTGTGGAATGGGCTGTGGGGGAGGCTGGCAGGCAGTAAGACCACCAACACAGAGTATACTCAGTAAAGTCACTTTCATTATTTCTCTCCTTTGCGTAAGCGCAGCAATGCGTACAATCCGGCTAACCAGAGCCATGAAGTGGGTATTGAGCCGCCGCCGCCACCACTACTGCCGGTGTCACTGTCAGGTGTTGTGACGCTGGTATTACTGTCACTGCTGGCGCTCGCTTTAGCCGGATTAGTGGCGGATAAAGCGAAGAAAATGTTGTTATGGCATTCGACTAGTATGTGGGTACGGCTGCCCAAATTACTGGGTAAGGTAACGACCTCCGTGCCATCATTGGGGGTGTTGCTGATTAAAGTGATAAAGCTGCCTGTGGTGTTATTGGCAGCAATATCAACCGTAGCACAGTTGATAGGGGGCAAATGCGTATTGGCAATATTCCAGTTGACGGTTTGTTGGCTACCGCCTAGGAGTGAGGTTGTGCGAGGAGAGGTGACAGCGAATGCCTGCCCAGTATTGCGCACATTGATTTGCATTTCATCGTAGGCCGTGCCACCCCGACCGTCACGCACTTGCAGGAGGAAATTGAGTTCGCGATTTGTTACTGGTAATACTTCGCCTGCTGTTTGTACCTGATTCGCTAAGTCAGACAGTGTGGGAATAATGCGTTGCGGGGAGTCACTGGGTAGGCGTGTGCGAATCAGGGCATTATCACCGGTATCCACATTGACATTTGAGGCAGTGCCAGCGTCGCTTTGCTCCCATGAGTAGCTTAAGGTATCTCCGTCGGGATCGCTGCCACTGCCACTGAGAATAAAGGGGGTAGCAGCAGGAATGGTGTAATCCGCTCCTGCGTTAGCACTGGGGTTACGGTTGGTGAGGCTGGTTTTGTTGGCACAGCTTGCTCCGTTACCTTCATGCAAATACTGCTGAATTTGTAGGATCGAGGCAGCGTGCATCGCACTATCGCTGAAGGTTTGGGTGTTATCCTGAGAGCATAAACCGGCATACGCCATGATGCTTGTGCCGCTGCCGGGTTCAAAGGCGGTTCGGGGTTCTCGGTTGTTGGAGCAAGTACCCAGTAAGCCATTAAATGTGTGACTTGCGCCTAGTTGATGCCCGATTTCATGTGCAACAAAATCAATGATAAACGCATCC
Organism: Thiothrix caldifontis; assembly: GCF_900107695.1. GTDB lineage: Bacteria > Pseudomonadota > Gammaproteobacteria > Thiotrichales > Thiotrichaceae > Thiothrix > Thiothrix caldifontis. The sequence goes on from NZ_FNQP01000001.1 coordinate 128,630, forward strand.
CCTTTCGGCTCAGGCAGACCGGATACACCTTGCGCTTTAAATTGTGTGTCGCATACCACCCCTAATAGAGCGAGTCCCATGCCGCTGTTAACCATGGTGAAAACATGTCCAATATCATAGTTATTGTTACCTAGGATACTGTCGAGTGTGCTGGTATTTTGTTTCAGTATTTGTGGAGCAGAGGAATTGGTATAAGGGTCTGTATTGGCGTTGGTGAATACCACATTCGTGTCACTGACTAAGGTGAGGCGAGTGGATAAATCCCGTTCATAAATTTGGTTGATGCGGTTGACGGCAGTGACAATCGCACTGAATGCGGCACTCTGGCTGCCGTAATAAGTGGTGTATTCCCCGGTAGCGGCTACTGCTAGACGGTAGGTGTGTAAGGTTTCACCGGCTCTGGCTGCTGCGGTGCTGGCGGATCTATTGGCTGCTAACGTATTGGCAAAACTGGGTTTGTTCACAGGGTCTTGGCTGGTGCATGACCACTTACCTGACCGAAAGGCTTCCGCATTAGCACTTTTACGGAAACTGAGGTATTGCCTAGTGGTTGCGGAGGTATCGGTTTGTGGTTCAATGAATAAAGTATCACCGTTAGCCATATCAAGCATGGCGTGCAGACCACGTGAAGTGAAGTCTGCTACGCCACTGATGACTTTGCCGTCTGTGCCGAAGACTTTCCATGTTTTAATTTCAGGATGAGCGGTGGCAATGTCGGGTGCAAGTATGTCAGTGGGTTCAATACTCACGGTTGCAAAGCCACCATCGGGCAGAGGTAAATCTAGCCTAGGCAGGTTAGTGCGGGCTTTTTCCAGAGTGTTGGTGGTGAGAAGGGTATCAGCTTGTGCCAGCCATTGGGCTTCATCGAGATGTAGAAGACGATAGTCTTGTAAGTGAGCGCTCGTTGCGGTAACGCGGGTGTTACGTGCTGATATGTCTTGCCAGAGTGCAGGGAGGGTGTTAGCACTAACGCTGTTGGCGAAGTATAACGGCGCAAGCATCCATAATATTTTCATGCTGTTGGTGTCCTAATCGTTAATATGCCCGTAATTTGCGCAGAATTATAGACCATTAGCAAGCGTTTAGCGACGTAACAACACGTAAAGTGCGCCTGTTCCGCCATCCACTGGACGAGCCGAATGGAAAGCCAAGATGCGCTCGTGTTGGCGCAACCAATTATTAATCTTGGTTTTAATGACAGGGCCTTTGTGGTTAGAGCGGTTGCCTTTGCCGTGAATAATGCGGACACACTCGCCATGACCGGGATGGGCATCGTGTAGAAATTGCAGCAGTTGTTGCTTGGCATCCCGTGCATTCAGGCCATGCAGATCCAATTCACTGGCAATGCGGTAATGCCCGGAGCGTAATTTGCGTACAATCCGGTTTTGCAGACCGGGCAGGTAGTAACTGAGCATATCGCCAGGTTGTAATTCCACCGGATCGTAAGCATCAGAAAGCATGTCGCGCAGCACTTGGCGTTCATCTTCCAGGGTCTTGATGGGTATGGCTGGCGGTTTTACGCTATGATGTACAACATGATGTGTTGAACTCAGTGGCTTCACATCCTGCATGGATTCACGGAACAAGGAAAACTCTTCAGTACTCATGGATATACTGCTCAGTAACGATGATGGCTTTATGGCTCCCGGTATCAACCGTCTGCGCGAGGCGCTAATAACGGTTGGCAATGTTATCACAGTTGCCCCTGATCAGGATTGCAGTGGTGCGAGTAATTCGCTCACCTTGCGTAACCCTTTACGTATGACCCGGCACGCTGAACAGGTTTACAGTGTGAATGGTACGCCGACCGATTGTGTTCACCTTGGTTTGGGATTGTACGCGCATGACCCGGATATGGTGATTTCCGGTATCAATGCCGGGGCTAATCTGGGCGATGATGTGCTGTATTCTGGTACGGTGGCCGCTGCAATGGAAGGGCGGTTTTTGGGGTATCCCGCCTTAGCGGTGTCATTGGCTGCCCTTGAACCTGGTGCGGTAACGCATTACGCCACTGCTGCACAAGTGGTGTTGCACTTGTTGCCACATGTCAAAGCTTACCCGGATAGGAGCAATATGATCCTCAATATCAATGTGCCTGACGTACCTTGGGAACGGGTACGGGGTGTTTGCGTGACACGCTTGGGTAAACGGCATCGATCCGAACCGGTGATTCGTGCTGAGGATCCGCGTGGTCGAGAAATATTTTGGATAGGGCCTGCGGGAGATGCGGCGGATGCCGGTGAGGGTACAGACTTTTACGCGGTGCAGGCGGGTTACGTGTCGATTACGCCGATCCATGCTGATTTGACGCGGCATCGGGCGTTAGCGGAAACTGCCCGTTGGTTGGAGGCGTGTCATGTTGCCCCGTAAGCTCGATGTGCAAGGTATTGGCATGACCTCGCAGCGTACCCGTAACCGTTTGGTTGAACGCTTACGCGACAAAGGCATCCGCAATGAAGCGGTATTACAAGTGATGAGCAAAACCCCGCGTCATCTGTTGGTGGATGAAGCGCTCGCCAGCCGTGCCTATGAGGATACCGCCTTGCCCATTGGGCATGGTCAGACGATTTCTCAGCCCTATATTGTGGCACGCATGACGGCATTATTGCTTGAGGGAGAGCAACCACCACGGAAAGTATTGGAAGTGGGAACCGGTTCTGGTTATCAAGCAGCGATATTGTCCCCACTGGTAGAGCAAGTGTTCACAGTGGAGCGTATTGAGCCACTGTACCGGGCTACCCGTGCGCTACTCCATGCGTTGGGGTATCGTAATATCCATACGTATCTGAGTGATGGCAGTTGGGGGTTAGCACGTGAAGCCCCGTTTGATGCGATTATTGCGACGGCTGCCCCCGAAGCAGTACCGCCTGCTTTGCTAGAACAACTGGCTATTGGTGGGAAGTTAATTATTCCCGTGGGTAAGCAAGGCGGAGCGCAAATGTTACAAGTCATTACCCGTGATGCGCTAGAAATCTATACGACAATAGAACATGAGGCCGTACAATTCGTGCCGATGATCAAGGAAAACCAGTCAAGGAATACGAACCTTCTCTGAATATTGAGAAATATTTTCTTAAATTTGGTATATATTCCAGAGTTATTCAAGAATTATGTGAGTGTCTTCACATCCCTGACCCCCCAATAACATTAAGGTGTAACTATCATGGATAGAAAAATCAAAGTGGTCGCAGCCACTTCTTTGTTGGCATTGACGGCAGCCGCTTGTACCCCCAATCCCTATTACGCAGGTACTGGATACAACTATGGAAGTAACACGCAAACGAATACGGTAAACCGTGCTGCTGTTAGCCATACGCATTGTGGACGCACACACTCACATGCTTTACCCGCAGAAGGTTTAGCGCACCATCATGGTGATGGTTGTTTGGCAGGCAGTGGCGGTACAGCAACGACTACCACGGCGAATACGTCGAACTATAATTATGGTTACAGTGTGCCACCAGTCACAACGCCAACACCGCAACAACCAGCGATTAATTATGGCTACACAGCACCAGCGACCACGCCTTACACTGATTACAGTGGAAGCGCAAACACAGCAAGCAGTAGTTACTATGATTACTCAGCGCCTAAAGTGACTACGCCTGCTAATAACAATACCTACCGTACTACGCCAACGCCAACCCCGGCAGCACCTGCTTCATCAGGTGCGGTAAACAGTGGTTCATACGTTGTGCAAAAAGGCGATACTGTATTTCAAGTGATGCGTAATACCGGCGTTTATTGGAAAGATATTATCCGTCTGAATAACTTGGAAGCACCTAATTATACGATTGCGCCAGGGCAGCGTTTGAAACTCAAGTAAGCTAAACAATAAAGCCCGCATCTTTCTAGTGAGCGGGCTTTTTACTGTGCATAACCTGGCGTGCTGGATTTAACAGAAGCCGCTTACACAATCATCTTCTTTGTCTTTGGCTAACGTTGTTGCGTCGTTATCAGCACGTAAGTAGTTTTGTAACATTGCTGAAGTAACAGCCCCAGTGTGAGTATCAATAATCTCGCCTTCTGGATTCACGACAAAGGTGGTAGGTACGCCGTACACCAGACCTAAGGCAAACATCGTGCTGTCTTGTGTCGGGATGATGGGGTAAGCAACCTTTTTCTGCTCAACGAATTGCTTCAGTTCATCAGTCGACGTTTCGCCTGCTTCCATACCGAGTATGACTGCTTTATCTTTGTAGCGTTTGGCTATACTGTTCAACGCTGGGATTTCTGCAACACAAGGCGCACAGAACGTCGCCCAATAATTAACAATTACCCATTTGCCACGGTAGTCGGAGAATTGGTGCGCCTTACCTTCAATATCCTTGAAGCTAAAGTCTGCGACTTTAGGCGTTTCAGCGGCGTTTGCTGTAGCAGATAGTAAAAAAAACGCTGTTAGGGCAATGGCCCGTTTGATCAATTTCATATTGAACCCTCAACTTTCATACGTAAACAACACACTCTTTAAGAACCACTTTCTAAACGACCACTATTATTTTGTGCTCTTAGGGTCAACCCTTAGAATAGACTGTTTATACAAAAGAGTCTGGTTGAATTTCTCTATTGGCTGGCACAACCCGATTTAATTGCAGTATCTTCTGAGTGTTTTGCCAGTCTGTTTCTCATTTATCAAAAGAACATAAGGCTATGCTAATGTGTTTTTCAGTGCAAGTTGTATTTATACGACAACATTCCGGGTATCCGTTTGATGTTGAATCCAGTGAATACCCGGAAGTGCTGTTTAACCCTTGCGGTATTTACGTATGGCAACCGCGCCTAACAATAAGCTGAGTAAGATCTGCGCCCATTGCGTTAAGGTGGGTACGGCAACAGATTGTTGAGGTGGAACAGTGCTGGCTTTTTCCAAATAATCGGGAGTGCCATTCGCGTTAGCATCGCCTAGCTCATCTTTAGTCGGAATGCCATCAGCGTCATCATCCTTATCCAAAGCATCAATTGTACCATCACCGTCGGTATCACGCGGTTTGCTGGTGTCGCTACCGATTTCGGTTTTATCCATCACACCATCAGCATCGGAGTCTGGGTTGTTAGGGTCAGTGCCTAATAGGGTTTCTTCTGCATCCGTTAGACCGTCACCATCGCTATCTTTGGGTGTAGTGTCGGTGCTACAAACAGCAGGACAACCATAGTTAGCGGCGTAATGATCGGTATCCGTTGACCCCCAACCTAAATTGAGGATGCTATTTCCCGGATTAGTGCCGACTGAGTTCTCCGGCGCTTCAGGGGGTTGGTTAAATGGATCAGTTGCATTTTCCAGCAAAGTGACCGCGCCTGAACAAGCACCAGCATTGGCAAAGCTGAATACCTCAATTTCCTGGCCTTCCTGCCACTGCATGGCCTTAGTATTGCTAATCGCTGGTGTGAAAGAGAGGTAGTCTGCGTCGGTATCTTCTTCAGGTGCGAAGACATTGGAGGTGTTGCTCCAGCTTAAACCACTGAAAGCTGATTGAATGTCAGTCGCTTCAAAACGCTCTTCACCACCCACATGCGGTACTTTCAGGGTGACTTGTGCACTGGTTAAATTATTGGGTGATGGAATGCTGCCGGGGTACATATACACATGGTAGCGTTGATCCGTACTACTCCATGCTACCCGGTAGTAAGCACGGTTCGTTTCTGGGTTTGTGGGTGCTGTTGCGCATTCGCCGTCGTCGGTTGCTGCTTTGACGGTTAGGGTAATACTGGCTTCGGTGGTATTACCAGCGTCATCTGTAATCCGGTACGTGAAAGTGTCTGTACCACTGTAGCCAGCCGTTGGCGTGTAAATGATTTTATTGTTTTGGATAATCGCCGTGCCGTGCGTGGGATTGTTAACAATCGTAAGGATCACGCTTTGATCTGCGGGGATTTTATCGTTTGCCAGTACATCCAATGAGCTACTAGGGTTAGACGCGTCGACCGTAAAATTATCGGTGGTGGCTTCTAACGCTGGAGTAACAGCGGTGACAGTGACAGTCACGGTAGCCGAGGCTGTGTCTTTGCCATCCGAAACGGTATAGGTGAAGCTATCCGTACCGCTAAAGCCTGCATTGGGGGTGTACATCGGTTTGCCGTCTTGCAGTACGACTGTGCCGTTTTCGCCAGACGTTACGGCGGATACGGTTAGTTTGTCGCCATCTGCATCGCTGTCATTGGCGAGTACATCAACAGTGATGGGGCTGCCAGCGGTAGTCGTGACCTTATCTATAACAGCGCTAGGGGCGTTATTGGTGGGGATCACGACATCGGAGCAATTTGCCGCTTTGCCATAGTTACCAGAGTAGTCATTGTCATCCGTTACTCCCCAGCCAGCATTGGCAAATTGGTTGCCGGGGTTAGTTCCGGCAGAATTATTTGGAGCCTCTGGTGGTTGGTTGAATGGGTCAGTGCTGTTATTCATCAAGGCAACGCTGCCAAGGCAAGGTCCGGCATTTTTGAAACTGAAGGCTTCTTGCTCGACCCCGGCTTTAAAAGCAAAGGCTCGCACATCAATCGGTGTAAAATTGAAGGACAGGTAATCAACTGATTTATCTTCATCCGGGGCAGCAACTTGAGCGCCTTGCGACCAAATGGTTCCTGCTTTGGACTGGACATCGGTGGCAGCAAATTGTTGATCGCCGGTTGCATGAGGAACGCGCAAGGTCACTTGTGCTGTCATGCTCAGATCGGGTGATGGTGCGGTAGTCGGGCGAACAAATACACGGTAACGGCTGTCTACGGAATCCCACGCCACCCGATATTCAACACTGCCTACGCCTGCGAAAGTTGTATGAGCAGCCGGTAGCAATACCAGCAATGCTAACCCCCTTGAAACTGCTTGTCTGATCGATTTTTTCATGGTTACCGACTCTCTATTTTGTTTTTGGATTTTAAAAGCCTATGGGTATCAGGGCAGTTGTTGCCTGATGATATAATTTGCACTGAAAGTGCTGTTAACCGGGTGCAATAAAACATTACCCAGCAGTAAATCAACATCATTGGATGGCCCTGCAAAAATAGTCAGGCCATCCAAGTTGGTATCAGTTGCCTGATAACCGTTCAGCTTATAATTGGTGCTATAGGCAGTGTTATCTGTTGCCAATAAAATATCACTCAGCACTGATCCTGAATCATTGGCTGGGCCTTGTGCAATGATTTGCTCATCGCCGCGCGTATTACCTGCCCATAGCAACGCTACTTTCCCTGATAGTGTGCGTGCATGATTGCCATACGTGACTGTATTTTCCTGGCTGAAATCCACCATAACTGTCGTGTCACCAAAGGCAATGGCAGATGCACTCATCACCGCAAGATGATTACGATGATGGACGGATAGATAGTAGTTACCCGGTTCAATCATATTCAGTGTGAAGCTATTTTCCCCTGTTTGGGAATCCACAATATCACCATCACGCTGAACCACACCTGTCACGCGGGCTTTAACCAAGGTCGGATCAGTCGAATCACGCAATTCAAGTAATACCCAATCAACAATCGCATCATTGCCGCTGGTTTCTAGCAGTTTACTGGCAACATGTTGACTGCCTGTATTGGGAAGGTCACTCAAATGGTACGGTGTGGTCATGGGTAATTGTTGCTTAATACGTAGGGTGTCACGCATTAAACGTGTCGAGCTATCAAATGCACCTTGCAGCATGACTCTCGCCTGCAAACGGATGCTGGCAGGTGCTTGACACATTGTGGGGCAGCCATAATTACCTGAATAGTTGTTGTCGCTTGCTGTACCCCAGCCCAGGTTAGAGAACTGATTGCCGGGGTTAGTGCCTGTTGAGTTGGGTAGATCGTTAAATGGGTCGCTGTTATTGTCTAGCAATGCGACGGAGCCAATACAAGTGCCAGTGTTGGCAAAGCTAAAGATTTCAAGTTCCTTACCCGTTTGCCATTGGAAGGCTTGGGGGGAGTTAGGCGTCATGGTGAATGAGATATAGTCAGCACTGGGGTCTTCCAGCGGCGCATCGACCCGCGAGTTATCTGACCATATAATTCCTTCGGTTGCTGAACGGATATCGGTAACCTTAAACCTATCATTGTCACTAGCGTGCGGCATTTTGAGGGTGACTTGGCTACCAAGACTCATGTTGGGAGTTGGCACGCTACCAGGGTACATGTATACATGGTAACGCTGATCAACATTGCTCCATTCCACCCGGTAATAGACGCTGTTAGCAACAGGGGCTGCCGGAGCACTCAGGCACTCAACGGCACAGCTTGCGGGTGTGCCATAGTTGCCGAGGTAATCATTATCATCGCTTGAACCCCAGCCAGCATTCGCAAATTGATTGCTAGGGTTGGTATTCATGGAGTTTTTAGGATTCGCAGGTGGCTGATTGAATGGATCAGTGGTGTTATTCATTAACTCGACGTTGCCGAGGCAAGCACCTGCATTTTTAAAGCTGAATATTTCTTGCTCTTCGCCCGCTTTGAAGGCGAAGGCTCTAACTTTAAAGCTGAATATTTCTTGCTCTTCGCCCGCTTTGAAGGCGAAGGCTCTAACATCTACTGGGGTAAATGCAAAAGAGAGATAATCCACAGACGGATCTTCTGGTGGTGCAGAGACGTGTGCGCCTAAAGACCAAGAAGTGCCTGTTTTGGCTTGAATATCGGTCACGCTGAACTGGTGTTCGCCAGTACCGTGAGGAACCCGCAAGGTAATTTGACCTGTTAGGCTCAAATCCGGTGTAGGCGTGCTGTTGGGACGTAAATAAACACGGTAACGCTCATCTGCTGCATCCCATGCCACCCGATATTCCACTCCACCTTCACCAGCAAACATCGCTGGACTCCATTGCATGAGCAGTAGGAACGTAAGGCAGTGATAAGCTGTCTGGCGTAAGTTAATAAGCATTAGCATTCTTTGTTAAGATGGTTAAAGTAGCCAAGGGGCGGGAAGCCCGCCCCCAGACTGACGGTCATCAAGGCAATTGCTGATTGATGATGTAGTTAGCACTGAAAGTGCTGTTACCCGGATGCAACAGAACGTTGCCTAGCAGCATGTTCACATCGTTGGATGGCCCGGCAAAGATGGTGATACCGTCCATATTGATGTCCGTGGCTTGATAACCGGTCAGACGGAAGTTGGTACTGACCGACAGGTTTTCTTTTGCCAGCAGGACATCACCCAAGATCACACCGGTATCGTTGGATGGGCCGTTGGCAATGACCCGAATATCCGTATTCGCATTACCCGCCCATAACAATGCTACCGTGCCGCCATTTGCTGTGATCCTCGCGTCTTTCCCGAATACCGTAGTAGTTGGCTTGGTGAAGTCAATGCTTGGCACGGCGCTACCGGTAATGGTGACAGGCGTGGCAGTCATGACCCCTAAGTGGTTACGGTGGCGCACTGAAATGTGGTAGTTACCCGGCAGTAAGCCAGTCAACATCAGCGAAGTGCTGCCGGTTGCTGCATCCACAATGTCGCCATCCCGTTGTACCAAGCCCGCAATGCGTGCTTTGATGGTTGCCGGGGTAGTGGGGTCGCGCACTTCCACCAGTACCCAGTCAACCGGCGCATTGTTACTCGTAATGGCAAGCTGAGTCGCCGCCATTACTTCTTTGCCGATGTATTTGATGCTGCCGATATTGTAAGGTTGGCTCAGTGGGAGCAGACCTTTGCTGCGTAAGTCGTCCTGCATCAATTTGCTGGTGCTGTTGTAAGCGCCTTGCAACATGGCTTTGACTTGGATTTTGACCGCATCGACACTGGTGTCGAGGTAGTCTGGAATACCATCCATGTCACCATCTAATGCATCCTTCGGATCACCGTCTTTGTTCGGGTCGTTGCCTTCGTCTTTAGATAGGATGCCATCGCCGTCATCGTCGGTATCCAGATAGTCGGGCTTGCCGTCTTTGTCGGTGTCATCATCCAATGGCGTACCGCCGTTGTAGTTTTCAAACTTGGTCAGTACTCCGTCGTTATCATCGTCGGTATCCAGCGCATTAGGCTTGCCGTCGCCATCGGTATCAATCGGTTTGGATGGATCAGCACCGACTTCGGTTTTGTCGTCAATGCCGTCACCGTCGCTGTCTTTGTTCAGCGGGTTAGTGCCTGCTTTAACTTCATCACCGTCGTTGAGGCCATCGCCGTCAGTGTCCGGTTTTTTCGGATCGGTACCAAGTTTGGCTTCGTCTTCGTTGCTTACGCCGTCACCATCCGGGTCGCCTTTAGGACCATCGGTTTCATTGGTGTCGAGGTAGTCTGGCTTACCGTCACCGTCGGTATCCACTGCATCCGCTGGGTTGCCGTCACCGTTCGGGTCATTTTTCTCATTTCGAGAAACTTTGCCGTCACCGTCGTCATCATTATCCAGATAGTCGGGTTTACCGTCTTTGTCGGTGTCATCATCCAATGGTGTGCCGCCATTGTAATTTTCATACTTGGTGAGTACGCCGTCGTTGTCATCGTCGGTATCCAAGGCGTCGGGTTTGCCATCACCATCGGTGTCGATGGGTTTTGATGGGTCAGCACCGACTTCGGTTTTGTCATCAACGCCATCGCCGTCAGTGTCTTTGTTCAGCGGGTTAGTGCCTGCTTTAACTTCATCACCGTCGTTGAGGCCATCGCCGTCAGTGTCCGGTTTTTTCGGATCGGTACCAAGTTTGGCTTCGTCTTCGTTGCTTACGCCGTCACCGTCTGGGTCGCCTTTAGGGCCGTCGGTGTCATCTTTGTCCAAGTAATCGGGCTTGCCGTCACCATCGCTGTCTTTAGCATCGTCTGGAGAACCGTCTTTGTTCGGATCGTTGTTTTCGTCTTTGGACAGTTTGCCATCGCCGTCATCGTCGGTATCCAGATAGTCTGGAATCTTGTCGCCGTCGGTGTCGTCATCGGCTGGTGTGCCACCGTTGTAGTTTTCGTTTTTGGTCAATACGCCGTCGTTATCATCGTCGGTGTCCAGCGCGTCGATTTTACCGTCTTTGTCGGAATCAATCGGGGTGGCTGGGGTTGGACCTACTTCGATTTTGTCGCCGATACCATCACCGTCGGAGTCGGGATTTTTCGGGTCAGTCCCCGCTTTCGCTTCATCTGCATTGGTCAGGCCGTCTTTATCGGAATCGCCAAGCGGACCGTCGGTGTCGTCCTTGTCCAAATAGTCAGGGATTTTGTCACCATCAGTGTCGATGGCATCAGCGGGTGATTCGTCTTTGTTAGGGTCATTACCTTCAGTGGCGGAAGGTTTGCCGTCACCGTCGTCATCGGCATCCAAATAGTTTGGCGTGCCATCGCCATCGGTGTCGGTCATGTTGGTGGATGGGTTGGTATCACCATCGGTGTTGGCATCTTCAGCGCCGGTAGGCAAACCATCACCGTCATCATCACGGTCTTGGAAGTCTGGGATTTTATCGCCATCTAAATCCGGCAGGGTGGCTGCTTTGCCGCCATTGTCGGGGTCAAACGCATCGTCCAAGCCATCTTTGTCGGTATCTTTATTGGTTGGTACAACATCGGCTTTGCCATCGTGGTTAGCGTCATGGCCTTCGATGCGGTCTAATACGCCATCGTTGTCGCTATCATCATCACGGCTATCGGGCGTGCCGTCTTTGTCAGTGTCGGTTACGCCATTGCCTTCGGCAGTATCCAAAATGCCGTCATTGTCGTCGTCGAGGTCGTCAACATCTTTCACGCCGTCGCCATCGGTGTCGGGGCGATTATCAGTCTTGTCCAAATAGTCAGGGATTTTGTCGCCATCAGAGTCTTTAGCATCTGCTGGATTGCCATCACCATTGGGATCATTGTTTTCATCTTTAGACAGAATCCCGTCATTGTCGTCATCGACATCCAAATAATCAGGGGTTTTATCACCGTCGGTATCGTCATCCGCTGGTGAACCGCCGTTGTAGTTTTCAAACTTGGTCAGTACACCATCGTTGTCATCGTCTGGATCGTTGGCATTGATAATGCCATCGCCATCGGTGTCAGTAGCAACACCGCCTGGTGCTTCTATACCGTCAGGAATGCCATCACCGTCGGAGTCTGGATTGTTAGGATCAGTACCGATGGTTTTTTCTAATCCATCTTTCAAACCATCGCCGTCACTGTCTAAACTGTCGCTACAATCCGCAGCCGGACCGTAATTACCTAGGTAGTTGTTTTCGTCCGATCCGCCCCAACCCAAGTTGGTAAATTGGTTGCCGGGGTTGGTGCCTGCGGAGTTATTGTTACCATTTAACAACGGTTTGTTGAATGGGTCAGTATTGTTGTCGATCAAGGCAACCGGCCCTAAACATTCGCCCGCGTTCGCGAAGTTGAAGACTTCTTTTTCTTCGCCCGCTTTCCACTGGAAAGCATCCGATTTGATCATATTCAAGCTGAACGATAAATAGTCGACGGAGGCATCTTCAACCGGCGCATCGACTCGTGAGTCATTTGACCAAATGGTATTGGTTACGGTGATCTTGGGGTCGTCAACCGTAAAAGCACTCGCCCCAGTAGCATGAGGAACGCGGATGGTGAATTGCCCCGTCATGCTCATGTCTTTGGGCGACGGTGTCGCGTTGGGTTTCATGAAGACATGGTAACGGTCATCTTTGGTATCCCAGCGGATACTGTATTCCAAGGTTTGAGCCGCCCATGCACTGTTACCCGCGAGTAACAGGACAGAAGCGCTCAAACCGAGGTATTTACGAAGTTTTGTGGAATGCATGATTAGACTCTCTCGCTAATTTTTATAATGGTTAACAGCGTTCTCGCAGAACGACTTCCCTTTTTACGGTTGTAAAAGGGGGAAGACGTATTATTTTTTGCAAGTAATCGCGTCGCCGTCATTACCAGCGTAATGGTTATCGCTGACTGCACCCCAACCTAAATTGGTGAACTGATTACCAGGGTTGGTGTTGGCTGAGTTAGGTGATTTATTAAAGGCATCATCGTTTGCCATCAACGCTACGCCATCGACACAGCCGCCTTCGTTCTGGAAGCTGAAGATGACTTGTTCTTTGTCTGCTTCCCAGTTGTAGTTGCGTGCACTTGCACCTTGCAAACCCACGAAGGAGAAGGAGATGTAATCGCTGGTAGCATCTTCTTTCGGCGCATCAACGCGGGATGCTTCTACCCAGTTAGAGCCTTCTACAGCGCTGGTCAAACCAGTTACTTTAAATTCACTATCATGAGGAGCCTTGATGGTGACTTGACCCGTCAAGCTGATGTCGGGCTTTGGGGTAATGGAAGGTTTCATGATGACTTGATAGGTTTTGCCATCGTCCGCCAATGCTAGCTTGTAGGAAAGAATAGCTGTTGCTGCTGCCGCTTTTGCTTCAGTTTTAGCCGTATCAGCGGCAATGACATTACCGGTGACGACGGCAAGTACAATTGCGCCGCTCAGTGCCAGCATGTGACGAAAGGATTTATTGGTTTTCATTCATTGTCTCCTGTTGGGATAGCCCGTGTTATGGTTTAGTTATGACCAGCGTTATGCTTTAGTTATGATAAATGTTTTTAGATGCAAGTTAATTTTTTACTGATGAATGGCGAGGCGATGGCATACCAATATGCCTCGCCATTTTCAGTGTGTTATCGGCTTTTCCCGCAGACGGTGCTGGAGCTACTTCGGAATAGCGCCCAACATCATGTAGTTAGCTGCCATCAAACCATTACCCGGATGCAGCAGCACGTTCCCCAACAATAGGTTAATGTCATTGCTGGGGCCGGAATAGAGGCTGATGCCATCCAAGTTCAGGTCGGTTACATAGTAACCTTTCAAGCGGAAGTTGCTGTTGGTCAACAAGTTGGTCGGGTGCATTAACACCGTACCCAGCACCACGTTGGTGTCGTTGCCGGGGCCGTTGGCAATGACGCTATCGCTATTGTTGGCTTCACCTGCCCACATTAGCGCTGCATCCTTACCCAACAAGCGCGGATAGTTCCCCATTACGGTTTGCGATGTCAGCGTGAAATCCACCGCCGTCAACGTGGGTGACAGCAGCATCGCATCCTGCGTGGTGATACCCAGATGGTTACGGTGGCGCAGACTCACGTAATACTGATCTTCCACCACATTCGGAATCAGCAACTTGGCTTCGTTGGTTTGCGGGTCAGCCACGTCACCGTCACGTTGCAGGATTGCCGCTGCTCTGGCCACCACGGTTTTGGGGGAAGTCTTGCTACGTAATTCCACCACGACCCAATCCACAGGAGCGTTGGCATCGTCGAGTGTCAGCAAAGACGGCGCGAGGCTTTCTGTGCCGGTATACCCCAATGATGTGACCGCGTTGGTGTAAGGCTGGACTGCCGGAATCAAACCTTGCTTACGCAAATCGTCACGCATTAACCCATCCGCTGTGCTGTAAGCGCCTTGTAAGAAGCCGCGCACATGCAAGACCACAGTGGGGATTTCGTTCGGGTCTAAGTAGCTCGGAATGCCATCCGCGTCTGCGTCATACGCATCAATCGGGTTGCCATCCTTGTTCTTGTCGGCTTTTTCATCGGCGGTTAGCTTGCTGTCACCGTCGTCATCGCTGTCGAGGTAGTTGGGCTTGCTGTCGGTGTCGGTATCCAGCGCATCCGTAGGATTGCCGTCACCATCCGCATCCGGTTTTTCGTATTTGGTGAGAATGCCGTCGTTATCGTCATCCACATCCAGCCAGTTGAACTTGCCGTCCGCGTCGGTATCGGTGGCATCGGTTGGATTGCCGTTGCCGTCCTTATCCGCCATTTCGTACATCGTTAGCACGCCGTCGCCGTCATCGTCGGTATCCAGCCAATCCGCAATGCCATCCTTGTCGGTGTCGCGTTGGTCAGCCGGGTTGCCGTCTTTGTTCGGGTCAGCTTGTTCGTATTCGGTCAACAAGCCGTCGTTGTCGTCGTCAGCGTCGAGGGTATCGACAATGCCGTCTTTGTCGGAATCACGTTTGCCCGCCGGATCTTCGTATTGGCTGAGTACGCCGTCCCCGTCGTCATCGTTATCCAGATAGTCGGGTAACAAGTCGCCGTCGGTATTGCGGGCATCATCCGGGTTCAGGTCGCCATTGGCATCTGGCAATTCTTCTGCTGTGGGTGTACCGTCGTTGTCATCGTCGGTATCGAAGGCATCCGCCGTGCTGTCAGCGTCGGTATCCGCTGGCACGGCAGGGTCTGCGCCAACTTCCGTGCCGTCATTCACGCCATCATCGTCGGTATCGGCTTTCAGCGGATCGGTTTTAGACTTGTTTACCTCGTCGCTGTCGCTGAGACTGTCCCCGTCGGTATCGGATTTTAGCGGGTTAGTGTTGAGGGTGTTAACTTCTTCACCGTCATTAAGACCGTCGCCATCAGTATCCGGCTCCCAACGGTCTGTGCCCAGTTCCGCTTCTTTGGAATCCATCAAGCCGTCACCGTCGTTGTCTTC
The DNA here is from genome assembly GCF_900107695.1 of Thiothrix caldifontis. Lineage (GTDB taxonomy): Bacteria > Pseudomonadota > Gammaproteobacteria > Thiotrichales > Thiotrichaceae > Thiothrix > Thiothrix caldifontis. The sequence goes on from NZ_FNQP01000001.1 coordinate 143,953, forward strand.
ATCCACGTCCACCACGTTGATGACGATGGTTTGTTCGCTACAACCACCTTCGGAGTCACAGGCTTTCACGGTTAAGGTGTAAGCATTGTCCTTGTTCTTATCCGCAGGTGCTTCGTAATCGGGTGTGAGTTTAAAGCTAATCCCGCCCGTTTTCGGGTCAATGGTGAAACGGGCATCATCATCCGAACCCACGATGCTATAGCCAATGCCGAGTGCTGCTTCGGTATTTTTGTCATCCGATACCTCGACATTTAACACCACACCGGTAGCATTTTCATCGAAAGTGGTGGCAGCGGGTGATTCAAACACGGGGGGGGTGTTCGGCACGCGCCAGTTCACTTCGTCGCCCGTTTTTGGGTAGGCTGCCAGTACATCGGTAATACCGGCATTGGCAGGACCAAAGTTGGCATCATCTGTGTCGATTACATCGTCTAAACCATCACCATCAGCATCAACTCCTGATAATACGGGTACGTCGGATTCGGTATTGTCATCGCCGCCGGTGTTTTCGGCGTCGTTGTCAATATAGTCTGGTTTGCTGTCGCTTTCGGTATCGACTGGGGTTAAACTCGCGCCGTAGGCATCATCCACACCGTTTTTGTCCGCATCCACACCGGATGGGGCAGCGAATGTTGCGGTGGTTTGTGCTTCGATATTGTCAGGAATACCGTCACCGTCAGAGTCCAAATCCCACTGGTTTTGGATGCCGTCGCCGTCAGTATCAACAATGCCTTCCACGCTATTGAGGATGCCGTCACCGTCTAAGTCGAGGTCGTTTTTATCGCCAACGCCATCATGGTCGGTGTCTTTCAGCACGGTAATGGTCAGCAGTTTTTTGGTGACTACGCCTTCCACATCGGTTGCGGCGACTTCCACCAGATAGGTGTTGTTACCGTCTGTATCGGTGGGGGCAGCAAAGCTAGGTGTTGCTTTGAAGGTCAACTCACCCGTGGCAGGGTCAATGGCAAACAGTGCCATGTCATCGCCGCCGGTCATGCTGTAAACCAGTTTGTCGCCTTCGGTGTCGGTGTCATCGGTTGCGGCAAGGTCAACGGCTGGTGCAGTGGTTTTTTCCACGTAGTCGATAGCTGCGGGGTTTGGAATAACCGGAGCAGCATTCACCAAACGCCAGTACACGTCCGTGCCATTGTCTGGGTAAGTGGCTAATACATCGGTAATGCCTGCGTTGGCAGAGCCGAAACCGGCATCATCGCTGTCGATGCCATCATCCAGACCGTCGTTGTCCGCATCCGCACCGGTTAGGGTAATGCCCGCTTCGCTGGTATCATTATTGCCGCTGTTGTCCGCATCCGTGTCCAGATAGTCGGGCGTATCCGTGCCGTCAGTATTGATCGGGATGAGGCCAGTGCCGTAAGCATCATCCAGACCGTTTTTATCGGCATCCACACCGGACGGGGCTGTGAAGCCTGCGGTGGTTTGCGCTTCAAGGTTGTCAGGAATACCGTCGCCGTCAGAATCTAGATCGAACTGGTTGGCAATGCCGTCGCTGTCCGTGTCTGCTGTGCCTTCCACGCTGTTGAGAATACCGTCGTTGTCAGAATCCAGGTCGTTTTTGTCGCCGATGCTGTCGCCATCCGTATCTTTCAGCACGGTAATCGTTAGCATTTTCTTGGTGACAACGCCTTCGCTGTCAGTGGCAGCTACTTCTACCAAATAAGTGTTGTTACCGTCTGTATCGGTGGGGGCAGCAAAGCTAGGCGTGGTTTTGAAGGTCAGTACACCCGTTACGGTGTCGAAATCAAACAGGGCAGTGTCATCGCCGCCGGTTATGCTGTAGACAAGTTTGTCGCCTTCGGTGTCGGTGTCATCGGTTGCGGCAAGATCAACGGCTGGCGCAGTGGTGTTTTCCACGTAGTCGATAGCTGCTGAATTGGGGATAACTGGCGCAGTATTGACTGCCCGCCAGTTCACCTGTGTGCCAACTTTTGGATAAGTTGCCAATACGTCAGTAATGCCCGCGTTGGCAGAGCCAAAACTGGCATCGTCAGTATCAATTGCGTTATCCAGCCCATCGCCGTCAGCATCTGCATTAGCCAAGGTAAGTTTGGCTTCATCTGTGTCGTTTGCGCCGCTGTTGTCGGAATCGGTGTCGAGGTAATCTGCTGTATCTGTGCCATCGGTATTGACTGGGGTCAAGCCAGCGCCGTAGGCGGTATCAACGCCGTTCGCGCTAACTGTGCCAGACGGCGGGATGTAGCCTGCGGTGGTTTGCGCTTCGATATTATCGGGAATGCCGTCGCCATCGGAATCAAGGTCATACTGGTTGGCAATATTGTCATTGTCCGCATCCGCAGTGCCTTCTGTTGCATTGGGGATGCCGTCACCGTCAATGTCGTTGTCTTTCGAGTTGCCAATGCCGTCGCCGTCGGTGTCGACTTCGGTGACGGTCATGGCTAAGGTTTGCTGGTCGATTTCGCCCGTGGCATCGGTAACGGTGACGATGACATCATAAACATTGTTCGCGCCAGCATCTTGGGGAGTACCCCAACTCGGAGCGGCTTTGAACGAGATGACCCCAGTGTTCGGGTCAATGGTAAACAAAGCAGCGTCAGTGCCGCTAAGTGACCATGTTAGGCCAGCACCTTCGGTTTCACCGTCGGTATCGGTTGCGGCATAGTCCAGTTCTGTGTTGGCCTTGCCTTCAGGAACGTTAACGGTATACGTGTCGCCGCTGCTGCCGGTGGAAATGACTGGGGCATGGTTGCCGAGAATACGCCAGTTAACTTCAGAGCCATTCTTGGGGTAAGCGTTCAGAACATCAATAATGCCTGCGTTGTTAGGGCCATAAATGTTGTCGTCGGCGTCGACACTATCATCTAAGCCATCATTGTCCGCGTCGCTTCCCGTTAGCGTAATTCCCGCTTCAATGGTATCGCTCGTGCCTGCGTCATCAGAGTCTTGGTCAAGGTAGTCAGGAATGCCGTCACTGTCCGTATCCACCGGGGTTAAACCTGTGCCATAAGCCGTGTCCAAACCTGAAGCGCCAAGTGTACCTGACGGTACAATATAGCCAGCGGTGGTTTGGGCTTCGATATTATCGGGAATGCCGTCATTGTCACTATCCAGATCTAACTCATCCACCCGGCCGTCGCCGTCCGAATCCCCGTTTGTGCTAGGCAGGGCATTGGCTTTTTCGATAGAGTTGAGGATGCCATCGCCATCAGCATCGCAGTCCACCGGGTCGCGGATAGCATCAAGGTCGAAGTCACCCAAGCCCATGTTCCCCGGCAACATATAAGATTCGTAAGCTTTACCACCAAAAACGGTGATGCCGATTTCAACATTACTGCTGATGGTGTACATCGCACCTGCATCCACCACAATTTTTGTCCACGACAAGTCAGAGTTGGGAACGCTTGTCCATGTAGGGGCAGTAGCTGGTGCAGCACCGTTGATTTTTAGCTCCCCCGTATTGGCTGTTGGTGAAACGATCAACAAAGTGTTGGCAAAATTAGGCTGGGCTTTGAAAATGTGACGACTGAGCCAAATCTCACGGGAGGGTACGATACCCATCGCTGGATCGACATCGGTTGTGCCACTGAATTGTGCGCCGACAGCATATTGAACGACCTGAATTTTTTTCCCGTTGGTCGTAAAGCGGTGCACCGTATCATTATTCGTAGCACTGCCAGTCCAAATACCGCCCGCACCCAATGTCGCTACCAGTACGCCATCTCGGTAAACTTCCGTGCCTGCTTCCGCAGCAACTACCCGTAACATTTGCCCATAAGGAATCGGAGGAACAACATATTCCACCCCCCAGTCTTTTACGGATAACATTTGTTCTACGAGGGTGTCACAGGATGTCACTCCCACTGGGACGTTGGCACAAGCAGCCCCCCCAAAAACGGACACGGGCTTGTCGGACAAAACGTGTGAGCCGGTAATATCGTTAGCACCGTTTTCAAAGGAATAGACTTGGCCTTCATTCAAAGTAATGTTGGCTGGTGCACCACCCGGCTTGGTGACGGTAACGCTGGTATTGTCTTGCGAGGCAACGATGACACCCCGTGAAGGTACTGTGGCATCAAAACCGTTATAACCGATCACATAATATTCGTTACCGAGTGCATTGGTGGGGTATCCCAAAAAACCATCGGTTGTATAGGTTTGTTCGTTGATAATGTAGGCGGATACATCATTGTTGCCGGTGATTTTTAAACCGTTGTTGAGAATGACGCCATCACCACTGACCTGAAAGCTGTTTGGTAAGTCTGTTTCAAAAAAGCCTGAAGCGGGAATGGTGTAGTCCAATGACCAACTGCCATCTTTGCTGCTGAGTGTACCGGTTGTACCCTCTTTGCCCACTAAGTTGAGGTGGATAACGCCGTCATTGTTGTAGTTGCCTAATACACCCAGCCAGAATTGCCGACCACCAGAGCCACCAGCACCTTCACAGCTACCGGCGAGTACCGTAGGTGAAACCGCTAAAGCCAGTGTGGCGGAAAGGATTAAGCTGGTGAGTCTGGATTTGCGGTGTGTTATCGCCTGCTGCTGAAATGAACCCTGCATCAGAAAGTCCCTCGGTAATATTTTAATTATTGATGTTGCTAAGGTCTGGGGGCATCTGTTTAAGTAACTGAGCCTTGTTACTGTGGGATGATCCATAAAATTAATATTAGCGGCAATAAAAAACAGATTAGCGGGGCGGAGTGTCGTAGGGGAGATGGAGGGTGTTAAGCATCAGCCATGCTACAATTGCCGCATTCAACCAACCAACAAACATGGAAAATGATGACGACACATACCTCGAAGAATGATGACAATCCACCCAAAAAGCGCCGCTGGTTACGCTGGCTGCTGGAAGCACTGGTTATCCTCGCTATTATTTTCGGGGTTCGCACTTGGCAACAACGCGGAATGCTGGAGGGGGAGGCACCTGACTTTGAACGTACCGTATTGAGTGGTGAGGTTATCCACCTTGACGATTACCGAGGCAAACCGGTCTTGCTACACTTCTGGGCGAGCTGGTGTCCGATGTGTGAGTTGGAACAAAGCAGCATTACCGGCATCGCCAACGACTGGAAAGTGATCACGATTGCGTTTCAATCCGGTGGCACAGAAGAAGTGCAACGCTACATGGAGCGTAAAGGTATTACCGAGTGGGTTACAGTTGTGGATGAAGACGGCTCACTGGCAAACCAGTACGGTATTAAAGGTGTGCCAACCAGTTATGTGCTGGATGAGGAAGGCATGATTCGTTTTCGTGAAGTCGGGCTAACCTCCGGCTGGGGGTTGCGCTTGCGTTTATGGATGGCAGACTGGTTGGTTTAAATGGCTTGCCATAAGAGCAATAGCCCCATACCAACGACGAGTAAACCCGCTACCCGTTTAACGGTTTGATTGCGGGTAAACTTTGCTAGCTTCGCTGCTGCTGCACCCATCAATAACAGGTTGGGTAATGTGCCTAGCCCAAATGCCAACATGAGTAATGCCCCATTAGCAACACTGCCTGCTGATAACGTCCAGATCAGCACGCTATACACCAGCCCACATGGCAACCAGCCCCAAATAAACCCCAGTGGCAAGGCTTTTGCCGGGGAATCAATCGGCATAAAGCGTCGTCCCAAAGGCTCGATGCGTCGCCACAGCACCCGTCCGAGATTTTCGATTTTGGCAACACCCGCCCAGATACCGGCCAGATACAAACCCAGTGCCACCATGAATAATGCCGCAAACACCTGAAGCCCATGCCGTAAACTTTCCAGTTCGCCGAACGCTAGAAAAGCAGCACCTAAGCCGCTAGCGAGCGCACCAGCAATCATGTAACCGCCGATACGTCCGGTATTATAAGCGAGTAAAATAGGGGCTAATGTAGCAGGCTGGTTACGCTGTGCTGCCGGAAGGCTGAAGGTAAGGGCGCTAACAATACCTCCACACATCCCCAAGCAATGGACACCACCCAATAGCCCTACCAGAAAGGCAGCTAAATAATTGGAATGGGCTAACCAACTCCACTCCATCAGTTCAGTGTCTGCCTTGCCTGATAATGGTCGCCGACAAAGCCAGTGAAGAAGTTTTCCAACAGTGGGTGTTCTACCGGGTCGGAAGGATCTGCTGCTTCTAAGTTGCGCTCGGCAACGTAAGCAACACGCCCGTCCTGATCAATCAGTACGTGATACCAAGGTTCTTCTTTGGTTGGGCTACCGGCTTCCACATTTTTCTGAAACCATTCTTCAGTACCCTTAAAATCAGGGTCAACGTCGAAAATGACGCCACGATAGTTAAACAGGCGATGATGAATCACCTGACCAATGCCGAACGAAGCAATTTTTTCTTCCATCATGACAGTTCCTCAATGCTTTTCATAATCATGCTCTATTCCCAATATGCGACTCCTGCGAGTGAATATCAAGATTCCTTTGAATTTGCTTTATCGCCTCAATACGACGGCGGTGCAATTCTTCCTTGATGTTCGCCCCTTGAAAGCCATCTTGAATCACTGCTTGTACGGCTACTTGCTGGCAAGCGGTTAAGGCTTGGCGAAAGTGCCCAGCTTGCGGATAAGGGCGGCTTTCAAAGCCAGTACGTCCTCTTGCATCCGCTTCACACGCTATTAACAGTTGTTCAAAACGTTCAGGTTTGCGGAAAGCGTCGGTGCTTTCTAGTACTTTCAATACGGTTTTAGGTTGCAATTCCAGTGCTTTATGAATTCGACCGTGTTGCTCGGCAACGTGTTCCGCTAATTCACGAAAACGGTTGGGAATTTTTAGGCGTTCGCATAACTGTGTCGTTAATTGGCGGCTGATAAGTTCATGTCCGTGATGACTGGGTAAAATGGTTTGCGGTGTTAAGCCTTTACCAAGGTCGTGGGTGAGCGCGGCAAACCGTACTTCGGGGGCGCTACTCAGTTTTACGGCTTGTTGTAATACCATAAGGGTGTGGATGCCGCAATCAATTTCCGGGTGATACTTAGCAGGCTGTGGCACACCGAAGAGGCGATCCAGTTCGGGGAAAAGCACTTGCAAAGCACCACAGCCGCGCAATACCTCAAAAAAGCGTTCCGGGGCGGGTTCTGCTAACGCCCGCACCGTTTCTTGCCATACCCGTTCAGGTACGAGGGCATTGACTTCGCCTGCGGCAACCATATCGCACATCAGTTGCTGGGTTTCTGATGCTATTTGAAAACCTAAGGGGGCAAAGCGGGCAGCGAAGCGGGCTACCCGCAAAATTCGCACCGGGTCTTCAGCAAAGGCTGTGGAGACATGCCGCAATAGGCGTTGTTGCACAGCGGCTTGCCCACCATAAGGGTCAATGAGGATGCCATTCGTGTCTTGTGCCATTGCATTGATGGTGAGGTCACGTCGGGCAAGATCTTGTTCCAATGTGACATCAGCCGCAGTGTGAAATTGAAAGCCGTGGTAGCCTTGAGCGGTTTTGCGTTCAGTACGTGCTAAGGCGTATTCCTCACCCGTTTGTGGGTGCAAAAAGACTGGGAAATCACTGCCAACGGGTTTGAATCCTTGTTGCAATAAATCAGCAGGGGTTGCGCCTGTGACAACCCAATCGCGATCCTTGATGGGTAATCCCAATAACTGGTCGCGTACTGCACCACCGACAAGATAGGTTTTGATGTTTTTCATGCGTGAATTATGCTGGTCTGAGTGGCTGAACGTATATTTTTTACAGAATATTAGAAAACTCTAATTTATTGATAAGTAAGGCCAACATTGACCTAGAGCACGATTTGTGGTGTTATTCTGGTTGCTTTGGGAAATGCTGGCAAGTACTAATCTTACAATTAAAGTAATCCCCCCTCATTCACTAGTTAGGAGTTCGCATTAATGGCTCACATCGTAATTCTCGGCGCTGGTACAGGTGGAATGCCCGCCGCGTATGAAATGAAAGAAATGCTCGGTAAGGGGCATGAAGTCACGGTTGTCAACGAGCGTGATTACTTCCAGTTCGTTCCCTCTAATCCTTGGGTTGCTGTTGGCTGGCGGACACGCTCTGACATCACTTTCCCCATTGAAAAATACTTGTCTAAAAAAGACATCAAATTTATTTGCAGCCGCTGCGAAAAGATTGATGCGGAAGGCAATGCGCTGCATTTGGCGGATGGTCAAATCGTTAAATACGATTATTTGGTTATCGCCACAGGGCCAAAACTGTTCTTCCAGGAAGTCGAAGGCGCTGGCCCCCACGGTGGTCATACGCATTCCGTTTGTGATGTCACCCATGCGGAAGGCGCGTATGCCGATTACCAAAAACTGCTGGCAAAAGGCTCCGGTCATATCATCGTAGGTGCAATGCCGTTTGCTAGTTGCTTTGGTCCTGCGTATGAATTCGCTTTCATTGTGGATGCTGATTTGCGTAAACGCGGGCTGCGTCACAAATTCAAAATGACCTACGTTTCTTCTGAGCCGTACATCGGTCACTTAGGTTTGGGTGGTGTAGGCGATTCTAAAGGAATGCTCGAATCCGAACTGCGTAACCATCACATGGGCTGGATTACCAATGCGAAGACCACCAAAGTCGAAGCAGGTAAAATGCATGTAACCGAGATGACCGCGAAAGGCGAAGTGGAAAAAGAACACGTCATCGACTTTGATATGGCGATGATGCTGCCAGCGTTCAAAGGGGTCGATGCTGTTGCTGCTGTTGAAGGTCTGTGCAACCCGCGTGGTTTCGTGATTGTGGATGAATTGCACCGCAGTCCGAAATACAAAAACATCTACTCCGCTGGTGTTTGTATCGCCATTCCGCCGGTAGAAGCAACGCCTGTCCCCACAGGTGCACCGAAGACCGGTTATATGATTGAATCCATGGTCACTTCTCTGGTACATAATATTGCAGATGAGCTGGCTGGCAAAGAGCCGCACACCACGGCCACTTGGAACGCTATCTGTTTGGCGGACATGGGTGACACGGGCGCAGCTTTCGTCGCACTGCCGCAGATTCCACCACGTAACGTGGCTTGGTTTAAGAAAGGCAAGTGGGTACACATGGCTAAGATCGCGTTCGAGAAATACTTCATCCGCAAGATGAAAAAAGGCAGTTCCGAACCGTTCTACGAAAAGTCCATTTTGAAGATGATGGGTATTACCCGCATCTAACGGGATCTGACTGAGGAGTCAGGGGCACTTGATGGGAGGCACTGCGCCTCCCATTTTTATTTGAGGTTCTGATGCAATTACCTAACGATATTCAAGCAACCGTAGCGCGGGCTTTAGCCGAAGACATTGGCACTGGCGATGTCACCGCTGGGCTGATTCCGGCTGATAAGCAAGCCAGTGCGACGGTGATCTCCCGTGAAGACGCGGTGTTATGCGGGGTGGCGTGGTTTGATGAGGTGTTTCGCCAGCTTGATCCAGCCGTGCGGATTGAATGGCAGTATCAGGATGGTGAGCGGGTGGCTACCAATGCGCTGCTGTGTACCTTACAGGGCAGTGCGCGTTCCATTTTGAGTGGCGAACGGGCGGCGTTGAATTTCCTGCAAACCTTATCGGCAACCGCTACTGCGACGCGGCGTTATGTGGATTTGGTGGCGCATACGTCTTGCCGGATTTTGGATACGCGCAAAACCTTGCCCGGTTTGCGTACCGCCCAGAAATACGCGGTATTGTGCGGTGGCGGTACAAATCACCGCATCGGTTTGTATGACCGCGTGTTGATTAAGGAAAACCACATCATGGCGGCGGGGTCGATCACGGCGGCTATCCAGCAGGCGCGGGCGTTACACCCCGGTATTCTGGTGGAAGTGGAAACTGAAAATTTGCAGGAGTTGGCGGAAGCGACGGCGGCACACGCTGACATTATTATGCTCGACGAATATAGCCTTGCGGATATGCGCGAAGCGGTGCGGATGACGGCGGGGAAGATTCCGTTGGAAGCGTCCGGTGGGGTTAGCCCGGAAACCTTGGTGGCGATTGCCGAAACGGGGGTAGATTTCGTGTCGATTGGTGGGATTACGAAGCATGTGCGAGCGGTTGATTTGTCGATGCGGTTTGTGCCGGAATAGCCCGTAACAGCTTATTCCGCTTCTAGTGCGAAGTTAACATCCTCGTACAAATCATGCATCGTACATTCACAACCTACGCTGGCAAACTCAATGGTTGCCGTTTCACCGTGGGCTGCAAACAGTTCCCACCGCCCCAGTGCATTTCGCCGGAACACGTCCACCTGATAAGCGCGTGGGTCGATCAGCACGTATTCCTGCAAACTGTCCAGCTCACGGTATAACGCAAACTTGCCGCCACGGTCATAGCCTTCTGTGCTGGGGGATAGCACTTCAATCACCAATATGGGGGATTGTTTGAAATGGCTGCGTTGCAAATCGGCTGGGTCACATGTCACCATCACATCGGGGTAGAAGAAGGCGGTATCTTGCTTGACGCGCACTTTCATGTCTGCCATGTAAACGCTGCAACCTGAGCCGCGAAGGTGGTTTTTTAGAAAGGCGAAAGCGTTACCACTGACACGCACATGACCGTCTGCCGCGCCCGCCATCGCGTAAGCTTGCCCATGCACGTATTCATGGCGAAACGGCGCATCGCGTTCACCTGCAAGGTAATCTTCTGGGGTGATGCCTAATTGTTGTGCTAGTGCTGCCATGATGTTACTCCTGCATTGGTGCGTTTCTGGAGTATACCAAGGTTTGAGAAAGTTGTTGGTTCGTCGGATTGCAACTCTTCCAACAGTTTTGTTGCAAGGTCATGTTGCGTCATAAATCACCTTTCAATGGTGCATTCTTCGGGCTTCATATCCGTGCCGTCGGGGTTGAGGCAGTATTCTTTCAGCAGCCCCGGTAGTTGACGGTCTGCCAGTTCCTTGAGTTCTTTGAGGGCATCCACGCGCCATTGGAGTTGAATGCGCGTCCATTCGACACGTGGCTTGATGGAGGCGGTGGAACGCTCATTGGTCAGGGTGGGTTCGTAGGCTTTCAGGGCATCGAGTTCCTTGTCTGCGCCGATGCCTTCCATTGCCAGCAGGGCGATGTCGATGGCGTGAAACAAGCCTTGGCGGGTGATGGGGTTATCGGTTGCCAGCCATTCTTGTTCCAGCTTTTGCAGCAGGGGTACGCCGAGGAAATCGCTGTTGGCGAGGCCACGGGCGGCGGCTTCGCGGACTTTGGCGAGGTTGTGGCCTAACAGTTTGATGCCTTCGGCTTCGTCCATGTTGGCGATGGCGTAAGCGTATTCGTAGGTGAAGGGGGCGGGATCTGCGAGTTTGTCGGCTTCGCTGTCAGTGGCTTTCGGGGCAGTTGCTGCGGGTTCTGCATCACGGCGTTTGCGCCAGTCGGCATAGGCTTGGTCGAATCTATCCAGTTTGGTTTTTAGTTCGTCTAGCGTTAGTGGTTTTTCTTCCAGACCCGGTTGGTTGATAGGAAGTTGACGTGCTTTTTCTTCGGATTCTTGTTTGTCTTCGTCTGCCAGTTGTTTGGCGGCCTCGTCACGGGTTTGCTGATCGACTAATAATAATGTTTTGAGTAGTAGACGTTTTTGTACTTCATTCAGGTTGTTACCACGTTCCATGCGTAGGGCTGTGATGACGGCACTTCGGCGAACTTCAGAATCGCCATTTTTCAGACGATGTAGCAGGAAATCTAGCAACTCATCGGAAGCTATGCGGCTAGATGCTTCGAAATTCTCACTCATGACAGCAAATAAGCTGGGCATCATAGGATGCTTACCCAATTGGGTTAAAGCCTCTGCCGTTGAGTCACGGACATAACTATCTTTGTCCTTGAGTAACCTCAGTAGTGCAGGAATGGCATCCTTGGCTTGCAACCTCCCCAATGCCGTTGCTGCTGAGCCACGGACATTACTATTTTCATCCTTGAGCAAATCCAGCAGTGCTGGGATAGCATCCTTGACCTGCAATAGTCCCAATTCTGTAGCTGCTGAATTGCGGGCATCTTTATTTTCATCTTTGAGCCATCCCATCAGTGCAGGAATGGCATCTTTGGTCTGCAAAACCCCCAATGGCTGCACTGCTGCTTGGCGACCAATATTTGTATCCTTGAGGAGACCCATTAGCGCAGGAGTGACATTCTTGGCTTGCCGTGTCTTTGTCAATTGGTTACGGCTATATTCATCTTTGATCGGAATGGCATCCTTGGCTTGCAATACTTCAGATACATCCGGGGAGTTAGCCAGTGCATTTATAGCATTATTGTTGTTTTTCGCTAATACCGTCAGTTGGTTACGGGCAGTTTTGTTCGCGACCTGCGTTGCCAACTGTTGCACCCAGAATTTTTCTTGTTTATCGAGCATATCTGCTCTCATATTAACTTTATCATAAACTAATACGACCCCCGCAGAGCTATTGTTGTTATCTATAATTTCCTGTTTTATCGCTGGACTTGGGGAATTTTGCAGGATGTCATAAGCTGTTCGTGCCGCATCGGGTACAGCCATATCCATAAGATGCGGCAATGCCCGTTTAGCCAGTTCAATGTTCTGCGGAATAATGGATTCTTTCGCTAGCTTCAATGCTTTTTGGGAATCGCCATTCTTTGTATAAGCTGTTACCCGTTGGTCGATAGACAGGCTACCTGTCAATTCAGCTTGTAATTCGCCGTAATCCGCCACCCACTTTTGGTTGAACTGCTTATCCGGTTCGAGCTGGTTACGCTCAAAATTCGTTTCGGCGATATAATCCTGCTGACGGAATAGATCGAAACTCCCCTGTTTACCCTGCCACAACTCCACCTGATTAGAAATGCCCTGTTTGGGACTAAGCCGCAACTGGTAGTTCGTGGCGTTAACATAGTAATCCCACCCTGCAAACAGTATCACAATAGCTACGACTCCAGTCGCGGTAATTTGCGGTAGCTTGCGTTTACGCATCTGGTCTTTCCACGCGCCATTCCAATGTTCGATACTGCTAGAAAATATATCGTGGTGAAGCTCATACCACGTCGCCTCACCCTGTTGCTGGCTACGCAGGATACGCACTGCCGTCAGTTTTTCCAACACCTTACCTAATGCAGTTTCATTCACCCGCACCGTTTCCGCCAACGCAGCGGCGGTGTAAGTCATCTTCACTCCACGCTGGCTTGCCAGATGGTCGAAAGCTTTGGAGGCAAATTGCTTTTCCGCCAGCGTGAAAGTTTGCAACACGCCATTCAGGTGGTTGCTCAAAATACCCTTGGATTTGCCCATTTTTTCGTAAGTCATCAGCCGCATCAACTTGTCCGGGGCAGCTTTGTTCAGTTCCCATAGTTGCGCACAGACAATTTGCAGGTAAGTTGGCTCGACAGTTCCCAGCAGTTCAACCAAAGGCGAAAGCGGCAAGCGGTCAAGTTCACGGCTGATCAAATCGTTCAGCAGCATTTCCAGCAGCACGGGTTCGTAGCGGAAGCCGACTTGTTCCACGGGTATGACAATCGCCTCGCGTGCGCCAGCCCACCCCAGCTTTTCCAGCCGATAGAAATTCTCAAACAAAATGGTCGGCAAACGCGGCTTGAACGCATTCAGTTCCAGCGCGAAATCTTCGCGCATCGACAACACTAGGCTCACAGGCAGTTGCGGATTGGTGATGACCGCCGTCAGTTGCTCAATTAATGGCTGAAAACTGGCAGTCGCCCGCTGATAACGAAAAAACTCCTCAAACTGGTCGAGGATAAGCACCAGCGGATGGCGCACAAACAGCCCGCAGAATTCCAGCAACTCCACCAGCGTTTGCCCCACCTCATCCGCCGCCCCTTCAGGCAATTTTCCGCTGGTGTGCAAGGCTTGCAGCACCGCTGCCCGCACACTACCGACTGGCTAGCTTACCCAGTCGATGTGATAGACCACATCCAGATTTTCCCCGCTCGGCGACTTCAAACGTGGGATCACAGCCGCCTGCAACAGCGAACTTTTGCCCACCCCGCTCGCAGCAAACAACAGCGTTAGCCGATTCGTTAACACTTTATCAATCAGGACTTCAGCATCGGCATCGCGTCCAAAAAACTTGTCCTGCTCATCTTCGTGATAAGGCCGCAAACCTGGATAAGGAGCAATCACACTCATACCTCAGCCTCCCCGAAATAAGCATCTAATTCATGGAAATCAACGTGATACTGTCTGACATTGCGGTGTTCCCAAAACGCGCTTTCCAGCAGCTTGGGTTGTTCACCCGCCTGCGGTGCATTGCCAATCACGTAACACGGCTCTTGCGCATTGCGACGTTTTTCCAGCAATGCACTGACCAGCAAACGGTCTTCCCACTCTTTCGGGCGGTAGCCGATGAATAAAAAGCCCCGGTTACGAAATTGCCGCGCCAGATAATCGGGGATAATGCGGTCAGCGTAACGTGCAAAACTGAAATAATCGCTTTCCGATAAGATCATCGCGTCACGCCCCAGAAAATTTGAATCTTGGTTCTTGTTCGTTTCGCACGTCCCACGAATTTTGTAGATGATTGAATAGCCGCTTTCCAGCAAACGAAGGCGTGATAGCTCTTCTTCTGGGCAAACATAGGTCGGTTTGCTGTGATCGGAATAACTCACCACCACATGTCCAATGTCGTAATCTTCGCTACGGTTGATGATCGAAGCGAGTTCCACAAAATGCTTACCAGTAGCTTGGAACGTGCTTTCCAGCAAGTTATCGTAACCCGATGAAATCAGAATCAGCGGCATGTTGGTTTTGGAGAGAGCCTGATACAAATTGATCACACGGGCGGCATCAGGTAACGACTGGCGCAAGTTATCCAGCAACGTGGTTACCCCCAAGTCCGGGCGCAATTGGTAATACTCCGCGATGGAGGATAGCGAGCCATCAAAATGTTCATAACCGATTTGTGCGGCAAGTTGCCTGACCAGGGGGTGTTCTCCGTGCTGCTTATCTCCATAGGTGGAAACCACGTCAGAGCCGAGGAATAGCACCACTTCACCGCGCTGTATCCGCCGAGCTAGGGCTTCAATATTGACCCCATGTCTATCTGTAATGGGGTTTTCAGTCGCGTACCAATATATGAAATCACCTGCGTCTAGTTTACCATCCAGAAAGGCTTCTGTTTGTTCCAGTATCACACTGTAGTTAGGGCTGCTATCTGGTTGTCTAAGCGTGGTGGCGAGTCCCTTGAAAATCGGCTTGATGTCTTTCATACGGAACGCTAAACGCTTGATTATCTCTACTGCTTTAGTTTGATTGGCCTGTAATGTTTCTAACAATGCAATTTCTTGCGCTGCGCTGGAGCTGTCGGGGTTAGCTAGTTGAATTTGATGCCAGCAGTTCAATGCTTGCTTATACTCGCCATTGCGTTTGAGTGTGTTAGCCTTACTAATCAGGTTGTTTTGTTGGTGGGTGAGTAGCTTTTGTTCTACTAAATACAAAGCTTCCTGAGTGTCAGCGATGAGTTTTTCGCTGCGCATTTGCTCTTCCACACGGTGTTCGAGGTCGCGTTGTTGTTGCAGGCGAGTAAGCTTTTCTGTCAGTAGGGCTTGCCTAGTTGTTATATCATGTAAATTGAGTTTGTTTTCATCTTTTGGAGATAATGTAGATTTCGAGGTGGTTGCGCTATTTTTTTGCTCATTATTTGATATGATGTGATCAATATTTTTAAAATCTTGATTTATTAAATTTGCACTTGTCAAGTAAGCGTAGCCAAGGCTGGCTGGATCATTGGTTCCTGCAACCTCAACAGCTAGTTCTTCTCCAAAACTAAAGTATGGAATGTATGGTAGTTTTGTTTTTTCCAGAATGTTGTATGGCGTTAGTTTTTTTGTTGGAATCCAGTCGTCATAAAACTCCCGAAGTACTTCTGATGATTTAGTTAACCATTCTTTTGATTTTTCAAATTCAACATTTCCTTCGTGGCGTGATAATAGAGGGAATACTAATAGATTGCCTCTGTCATAAGCTAGGCGTTGACGTGATTTTTGAATGCTATTAATCACATGTTTTATCCCAAAAAGACTTTGTTCATTCGCTGTAAATACAGGAATTATAATGTCAGGTAATTGTATGGTGCATACTCCACCAGAGTCCGTAATTCCTGTTCGACTATCTATCAGTACGAAGTCATATTCTTTTAGCCAATCTTCTCTAAGTTTTTCAATGAACTCACCGCCGCCATGTTTTCCAAAGAAGTCTTCCCAATTAAAGCTGGTAAGTTTTTTGGTGTATTCTTCGAAGTTGGTTGAAGATAATCCACTGGGTAAAAAGTAGAGATTGTCGCAATTTTTTATATTGCTAACTCTATATATATATTTATTTATTGATGAGGGGTTTTGATTTTTTGCATTTAATAATAAATCAATTAATCCATCACTAGATTTCGATGGTTCTCTGTATTTGTTAATGTATTTATCAAGTCCTGGAGCCTCAATATCCCAGTCAACCATAAGAACCTTACGTTTGAGTTTTCCAAGAAGTACAGCGATATTTGCTAATGCCATGCTTCGTCCAACTCCCCCCTTAAATGAATAAAAAGTAATAATTGCAGACATAGCTTTAAATTCTCGGAACTTGAGTTTGTTTGGCGTTGTTTCTGGAATATGTTGCTTTAAACTTTTCATGAGATAAGTTTAGCCATGATGCATCATATTCAGGTGCTGAGTTAATTGCATGAGCAATATCCTTTGCCCAGCGATCACTAATGGCATCAGAAAGTTTTTCAGCAGTAGGGCTGTTTATGGTGATCAGTGGATTTGTATACCCATGTAGGCTAATGGATTGAATGCACTTGATGTCAGACGGTAAATCCTCGCAATCATGAATAATGGCAGGGATAATTAGCCCTTTGGGATTTTCACGAGAACTAAAACCACACTGCTCCTCCCTTGCACGCATTAAAGATAGCTCAGTCAAACACCAATCACTAGTAAAGTATTGGTGAGACCACAATGGAACAAGTACGCGGGATTTTGCATGTGCATTAGCTAGGCGGGAAGGCCAGTTAGTACCAGTTTCCATGTCCTGATCGAAGAAAATGGTAACATCTCGCCCTAGCTCTTCCCCCAGCCAGTGCTTGAAAATTTCTAGGAAAATTCCTGAAACCCACCTAGGCCACATACCGTATCGTCGATAGCTTAGAAAAACATCATATTCGTAGGTCATAGAGTTGAGTATTGTTGTAGAGTTGAAATTGGAAAGGGGGAGTAGTTAAAATATTGGTAATTTCCTGTGCTACAAGGAAACTGGGGCAGGCGAACTAGGTTTGCTGCAAACATGCTAGTGCTTTCAAGTATGTGCCACTGTGTGTGAGTTGGGTAGCCCACAGAAGGGGGCGGCAATTCAGTTGCGGCCCGATACAAGGTTTCCTGCGTCTCAGCGATGAGCTTTTCGCTGCGCATTTATTCTTCCTCGCGGGTTTCGGGGGCGTGTTGCTGTTGCAGACAAGCGAGCTTTTCCGCGAGTGTTACTTGGCGGGTTTCGAGGTCATGCAATTTTTGCCGGTGCGGATCGTCTAGCATGGGGAAAGCCTTCGTGGGTCAGTATTTGTACTTCTTGTATAACAATTTAACCGGAGCTGCAAACCTTTCTTTATTATCCTTTTGCATTCCCCCGCTACCAGCCGTTATCCTGCGTTTAATTCACAGCAAACAGGATTTAACCATGATGCAAAAATACCTCGGATTCGCTATCGTACTGGCTTTGCTGGCAGGCTGTGGAAACAAAGGCCCGTTAACCTTGCCGGATAAAGCGCAACCTCAACAAGAACAGGCAAAATAAAGGCTTACATAATGGATCATTTTGAATACCGTAACGGACAACTCCACGCCGAAAATGTCGCCGTCGCTGACATTGCCCGTGCTCATGGCACACCCTGCTACGTCTATTCCCGCGCTACGTTGGAACGTCATTGGCACGCCTTCAACGACGCCTTTGGCGTGCAGCCACACCTCGTGTGTTACGCGGTCAAAGCCAATTCCAACCTTGCTATTCTCAACCTGTTTGCTCGCTTAGGCTCAGGTTTCGATATCGTATCCGGCGGTGAGTTAGAACGGGTATTACGCGCAGGTGGCGACCCTGGCAAGGTGGTGTTTTCCGGTCTTGGCAAAAAAGTTGCCGAAATCCGCAAGGCGCTAGAAGTCGGTATCCGTTGCTTCAATATCGAATCCGAAGCCGAACTTGACCGCATTAACGCGGTAGCGGGTGAAATGGGCACAGTGGCGTCCATCTCCTTGCGCGTCAACCCCGATGTGGATGCACAAACCCACCCCTACATTTCCACTGGCTTGAAAGAAAACAAGTTCGGCATTGAAATCGGGCGTGCTGAAGCAGTGTATGTGAAAGCGGCAGCGATGCCCCACCTGAATGTGGTTGGCATCGACTGCCACATCGGTTCGCAATTGCTGACGCTCACACCGTTCATGGATGCGCTGCAACGCTTGCTGGCTTTGGCAGAACGCTTGCAAACGCAAGGCATTAAGATTCACCATCTGGATATTGGCGGTGGTTTGGGCGTGCGCTATCAGGAAGGGCAGGCTGCCCCTTCACCTGCCGACTACATGGCGCAATTATTCACCGATGAACGTTTGCGCCAGTACGAAATTTTCGTGGAACCGGGTCGGGCGATTGCGGCTAATGCCGGAATTTTGGTGACAGAAGTCGAATTCCTCAAGCTGTCGGAATATAAAAACTTTGCGGTGGTGGATGCCGCCATGAACGACCTGATCCGCCCGGCGTTATACAGTGCCTGGCAGGAAATTATTCCGGTTGTGCCGCGCACTGAGGGCGAAACGGTGACTTACGACATCGTGGGGCCGGTCTGTGAAACAGCCGATTTTTTGGGTAAAGAACGCGATCTTAATATTCAGCCTGGTGATTTTCTGGCAGTACGTTCGTCCGGTGCGTATGGCTTCACGATGGCTTCTAACTACAACACTCGTCCGCGTGCGGCAGAAGTGATGGTAGCTGGGGATGAGGTGTATGTGGTGCGAGAGCGCGAAACCTTCGATGATTTGTTGCGTGGTGAGCAGGTGCTGCCGTAAATAACCTATTGGATGGGTTTAACTAGGTGGATTAAATTCGCGATAAAAATTCGTCACTACCGTCTGGCGGATTTTTTTTGCACTTTGACTTTTTTTGGGCGGGGAAAAAACGTTTGGCGTTTAGGCTGGTCTACGCTTTATTGAGCGTGAGTTGTGAATCAACCTAATTAAATCAGACGGAGTAGTGTATGCCAGCACCTAATACCACCCTAGAACATCGCGAGGTAGGTGTCGTGTTGTCTAAGCGCGGCAAGGTGACGGCAACCAGCAGTGGTAGTGACCCTCGTATTCTCAAGCGCGGTGACCCTATTTACCAAGACGATATGGTGCACACGGTGCGCGGCTCAAATGTACAGCTCAAAATGCACGACCGTAATATTGTGATGCTACGCGGCGGTTGTATGTTCCGCGTCAATTTGTATCGTGAACAAGCGTATGGCAAAGGCACTGGGCAGCGTTACGAGTACATTGGTGGTACATTGCGCGAAAGTCGCCGTGAACCTACCCAGTTATTAGATTTGGGAATTTATTGAGGTGTGGTTGCGGTGAGGCACTGCTGAAAACTATCGGCGGCCGCTTGCAATAAGTTGATGTAAGTCTCTTTGTCCAGTGGCAGTTGCATCCCTAAGGGGTCGAGTTTGCCAATGTGTATGGTTGTGCCTTCGACCAGTGTTTTAACCATGGCGGGTGAAAACTGTGGTTCCTGAAACAGGCAAACAGCCTGTTTTTCTTCAATAATCTTACGAATATCTTGTACGTGGCGTGCGCCCGGCAAACGGGATACATCTAACGTGACTGCGCCAGCAAAGTTCAAACCATAATGCGTATCAAAATGTTGCCATGCATCGTGGAAACTGAGGTAAGGTTTGTCGCTTAATGGAGCGAGTTGCTGACGAATTCGTGCATCGGTAGCTTGAATTTGTTGGATAAGCTGAGCAGCGTTAGCGAGGTAATCAGCTTGATGGCGGCTATCAATTTCCCCCAGCGTTTTAGCAATAGCTTGGCTCATGGCAATGGCATTTTCAGGGTTTAACCACAGGTGTAAATCGGCGCTGTGTGTCTCGTGCCCTGGCATAGCGTTATGGTTGTGTTGAGCGCGTGAGCCGAGATGTTGAATACCCTGTACTTCTGCTAGGGTGATGATTCGCCGGTTGGGTAGTGGATTGGCTAAAGGTTTGTCGAGAAAGGTTTCCAGCCCACTATCAATGCGAAATACCACACTGGCGGTTTCCAAGGAGCGCATCTCAGACGGTTTGAGGGCGTAATGGTGTGGCGATGCGCCATCGGGTAAGAGTTGGCGGATGTCCAGTGGACTGTTATCGCCGCCCGCAATGGCGTAAACCAAGGCATGGATGGGCTTGATAGTGCTGACAATCACGGGCTTGCTGGATGACTCTTGCTGGCAGGCGTGTAAAACGGGTAAGCACAGCAGCAGGAAAATCGTTAGAATACGGAACATTTTTTCACTCTTGATACGTTGGCAGGGATGTCCACCACACACACTGTATTAGCAAAGCTGGAACACATTGGCCTGAACTTCGGGCAGCGTGTGATTTTGCACGATGTTAGCCTCGAAGTGTACCCGGAAAGCGTTCTGACCTTGATTGGCCCTAATGGCGCGGGGAAATCCACCGTGCTGAAAATTTTACTGGGTTTGCTAGTGCCTGACCAAGGCTTGGTTTGGCGGATGCCCGGTTTACGCATTGGCTATGTGCCACAGAAGTTTCACCTTGATCGCTTGTTGCCTTTAACGGTGGAGCGCTTTATTGGCTTGAATTTGCGACGGCATAATCCCGCAGCCGTGCGTGCCAGTGCTGCGGAAGTGGGTATTCAGGATTTATTACCCCAAGCGGTGCAATCGCTTTCTGGTGGTGAATTGCAGCGGGTGTTGTTGGCGCGAGCCTTGCTGAATAAGCCGCAATTGTTGGTACTGGATGAGCCAGGGCAGGGCGTGGATGTCACGGGCTTGAATGAGCTGTATCAGCTTATCAACCGTTTGAAACAGGTGCATGGTTATGGGGTGCTGATGGTGTCGCATGATTTGCATTTGGTGATGGCGGCGACCGATCAGGTACTGTGTTTGAACCGGCACATCTGTTGCTCAGGGCAGCCAGAAGCGGTATCGCGCCACCCGGAATATTTACGCTTGTTTGGGGACTTGCGACCTAGCGGGTTGGCGGTTTATACCCATCATCATGATCATCAGCACGATATGCATGGGTGTGTGGTGCCATTGCCGGATACTGACAAGGAGCATTCGCATGGATGATTTTATCTGGCGAGCATTGTTGGCGGGGTTGGCGGTGGTGCTGATGAGTGGGGTGCTGGGAGTCTTTTTGTTGTGGCGGCGTATGGCTTATTTTGGTGATACCTTGTCACATTCGGCGTTGCTGGGTGTCGCACTGGGATTGATGACAGGCATGAATTTGAACCTATGGGTCATGGCTGTCTGTGTGCTGGTGGCCTTATTGATGCTGTATGTGCAACATAATCCAGCTTTGGGAAGCGATACCTTGCTGAGCATTATTGGGCATAGTGCGCTGGCATTGGGGACGGTGGCATTGACATTCCTGCCAAATGTCAGGGTTGATCTGATGGCCTATTTGTTTGGTGATATTCTCGCAGTAACACACTCGGATATTGCCTTAACATGGAGTTTAGCTGTGATGGTTATTGGGGTAATGGCTTGGATTTGGCGTCCGTTATTGTCCCTGAGTGTCCACGCTGAATTGGCGCAGGTTGAGGGTGTCAAGGTTTGGTGGGTCAGTGCGGTTTACATGGTGTTGATTGCTTTGATGGTGGCGGTGGCGATGAAAGTGGTTGGTGTCTTGTTACTGACGGCCTTATTGATTATCCCGGCTGCGGCAGCACGGCGTTTTGCACGAACACCGGAGCAAATGGCATTATTTGCCATGGTGATTGGGGTATTGGCGTTATTAGCCGGGATGGGGATTTCATTGCAATTGGATACGCCCACTGGGCCGAGCATTGTGGTGGCGGCGAGTGTTTTGTTCATTTTAGTGCAGTTTATTTCGCCGCGTAGCACTTGAATGGTGCAAGCCAGCAAAAAATTATTGTGCATTGCATCATAAGGTGTTACAAGGTGGTTAACTAGGGTTAGCCCTAAGCCCTCCGTCATTAACTAAGGTGGCCTGTATTCATGGAAATTACCGCTGTTTATCCTGGGACGTTTGACCCGATTACTAAAGGGCATCTTGATTTAATCAAGCGTGCCAGCAAGTTATGTGCACATGTGGTGGTCGGTGTAGCCTCTAATCCTAAAAAGAAACCGTTGTTCTCGCTGGAAGAGCGCGTTGCAATGATTCAGCACGAGTTGGTCGAGCAGCATCTGGATAAGCAAGTGACAGTGAAAGGTTTTGAAGGTTTGTTGGTGGATTTTGCACGTGAACAGAATGCACGAGTGTTGGTAAGGGGGATGCGGGCGGTATCCGATTTCGAGTTTGAATTTCAATTAGCCAGCATGAACCGTAGCCTTGCACCTGAGGTTGAGTCTGTCTTTTTGATGCCGGGTGAAAGTTTTTCCTTTATTTCTTCGACCTTGGTGAAGGAAGTGGCGATTCTTAACGGTGATGTTTCACGCTTTGTTGCGCCGCATGTGCTGGGTGCGTTGAAACATAAAATTGTGCAGATACGTAGTGAGCGTGGGTTGAACTAGAAAAAGCCTGAGTATTGTTATTTTGACGGAAGTTAATGTTATCTTTTCAGGTAGGTTGATAGAATCGCTCAACAAAGCTATCCAAGAGGACTCATTTTATGGCATTGATGATTACTGACGAATGCATTAACTGCGATGTTTGCGAGCCAGAGTGCCCAAATAACGCGATTTCTGCGGGGGATGAAATTTATGTGATTGACCCAAACCGTTGCACGGAGTGCGTGGGGCATTATGATGAACCGCAATGCGTGTCGGTATGTCCGGTTGATTGTATTCCGCTTGACCCTGATCACAAGGAATCCAAAGAGCAGTTGCTATTGAAATATCAGGCACTGATGGCGGAAAACGCTTAAGCTGAATTCGCATGCATGATGATCAAGCGCCCGCATTAGCGGGCGTTTTTGTGTGTGCTTACAACATTTTCAGGAAGGCGATGAGTTGCTGTTTTTCGGTATCATTTAGTTGAATCCTTGGTAAATCATTAGCGTTTGCTACAGCTTGTGAGGCTTGCGTGTAGTAATCGACAACGTGTTCTAAGGTCGCCATGCGTCCATCATGAAAATACGGTGCAGTACGAGCAGTATTGCGTAAGCTGGGTACTTTAAATGCACCGACCACAGCGTGGCGATTGCGGGTCAAAAATTGCAGTTCAGTACAGGAATGGGGATCCGCATCACTGTGTGTTCCTTGGCAGTTGAATGGATCAGTACGAATGGTGTCGAGTACTGCCGCACGTCCACTGTCTGTGCCGAGCTTGCCCGTGCCGATATTTTGAAAGGTTTGGTTGCTGAGTAATGCACCGGAATGGCAGAGAATGCACTGAGCTTTGCCAATAAAGAGTTTTGCCCCTGCGATTTCGTTTGAAGTGAGTGGTGGTTGCGAGGTGTTCAGTACATCGAGTCGATTAGGGGCTAAGGATAAGCTACTGACATAAGCGGCAATGAACTTACCCGTATTTGCAAATATTTCATCAATTTGCACACGTTGGGCTGATGGAATACTTTTCCATGCTTTCAATTGTTCCAAATTGCCTAAAGGTGAGGCAGCGATTGGGAGATGTTGCAAGAAGTCCAGATGAGGTGCATTGGGCAACAAAGCATGGTATTGCTGCTGGTAACGCGGGTCTTCCAGTAGTAAACGCACGATTTCCAGTCGGGTCAGGCCGTGTTCTGCGGGGTTTTCCAAGGGGGCTAAAGCTTGTGACCAGAGGCTGTCTTTACGTCCATCCCAAAAAAACCAATCGTTATGCGCCACACCGAGCAGTGAAGGGGTATTGCGTTTACCGCCGCTTAAACCGATGGCTAGGGGTTTGCCATCGCTGAAAGTTTTGTCGGGTTGGTGGCAGGTGGCGCAGGATACGCTGCCGTTGCGGCTAAAACGTGGGTCAAAAAACAGTTGCTTGCCTAGTTCTAATGCTTGCGGGTGTTGTGCAAAACGATTACTAGAATCGCTGGCAGTAGGTAAGTTGGCAAGCGTTAGGGATTGCAGTGTGGTGTATTCTTGCAGTGTCCACATGGGGCTGGTGCTGTGTTTGCCGCCCATGCCCAATACGATGAGGAGCAGGAGTAAATATCCCACCCGGCTGAGGTATTTCATAGTGTAAACCAAAACACGATTTTGTCTTGTGCGCTGGGTACAAGTGCAGAGTGCAACAGGAAACCTAGCACCCACTCGCCCGGCATACTGTATTTCAGACCGTCGATGCGAAATTCGCCGGGTTTTCCGGTAGGAATGGCTTGTGGTGCGGTGGGCAGGCCATGTCCGTGGGATGGCATTCCACCATCCACGGCAATGAGCAAATCACTAGGTAATGCTGGTGTGTTGTCCAGTCGCAATACACAGTCTTGAAAGACCCCGACAGTCGGGAGCGTTGCGCAAGTGAGTTCAGCTTGATACAAGGCTTTGTCGCTGGTTTGCTGGCGTTCCCAAACCGTCGTATGAGAGCCATAACAGCCTGCCAAAAGCAGGCTGAGTATCAGGGTGAGCCATTTGGTTGACATCGTTATGTGCTCAATAGTTAAGTGATATGAATGACTAGAAACGATACTCGAAATAGCGCGGGTTAGCTGTTGCATTCGGATAAACGTCTTCAGCATTCCCGCCAAAGGCGGCATTGTTGCCTCTAAACATGAGGCGCAATTTGCTGGGGTTGCCGATCCAACTACGCGGGAAGCTGAATTCTGCCGCTTGCCCGCTGATGGCATTGGTGGTGCTACCTTGCGGTGACCAGCTCCAGCTTTCACCATCACCGGTATAGCGCCATACCGTTTGGCCTTCGAGCATGTATTCAGCGCCTAGTGCATCGTTTTGGTAGCCAGTCGCGGTATTGTTGTCGGTATCCAGATAGGCTTGGTAGCCCCAGAAGCGCCCCGCATCAACGGCGTTGAGAGTACGGTAAGCGAGGTAAACATTGCTGGCATTGTGTGCCATCCAACCTTCCTGCCAATCCAGAAGGTTGTTTGCCCCAGAAACGTCAGTTGGATCGAGTCCGAAGGAAGTTAAGGTGCTCCAATCGCTCAGATTGCCGTTAATGGTTAAGTTGCTGACAGGGTTGCTGATACCTGTTGTGCCACTGCCTGTGGGGGTGTGCATGTTGTAGGTAAAATAGCGGGTTGTTGCGGTGGTGTTGAAAGCGCCATCGGGGTAGGCATCTTTGGCATCGCCACCAAACGCAGCGTTATTGCCCCAGAACATCAAGCGTAATTCAGTATTGTTGCCTAACCAGCTACGTGGAAAGCTGAATTCTGCGGCATTGCCACTGGTTTGCGCGGTCATATTGCCTTGGTATGCCCAACTCCAGCTTGTGCCGTCGCCGGTATAACGCCACAGGTTAGCGCCTTCCACTAAGTAATCTGCCCCCAATGCGCCGGTTTTGTAACCTGTGGTGGTGCTGGAGTCGGTATCCAGATATGCCTGATACCCCCAGAAACCGCTGGTGTCGATATTGCCTTTGGTTTTGTAGGCAAGGTAAACACGCTCAGCATCGTTGGCTACCCATGCTTCTAGCCAGTTGAGTTTATTGTTAGTACCCGTCACGTCATCGGGGTCAGCGCCAAATGATGTCAGGCTTGCCCAGTCGTTTAGGTTGCCGTTGACGCTGATACCGCTGGCACTATTCGACACCGTGCCAGTTGCCGGTGGCGGAGGAGGTGGTGGTGGGGGCGTGGTGGTATCCGCTGTGGTTTCGGCACTGTTGCTCAGCGGGTTTTTGTCATGCCAGTCACGCGGAATGATGCGGATATGGCTCCAGTGCGCATCCATACGCGGGGCATCTTCGGCACGCGGCATGTGGTAAAACGTGGTGGAAGGCCATACCACAATGTCTTGCCCGCTGAGGCTCTCATTATTCACAAAAGCGCTGAGATTTTCTGCACAGGCGTTGGTGGTGGGATTATGGGAGGCGAATAATTCACAGCTTTTTTGTTTGGTGACGTAGAAGTCGTTGTGGGTAAAGGGTTCGCTGCTAGGGCCGATGTCACGTTGTACCGATTCGGGGAGCTGAATTTCGTAAGAAAGTGGCAACCCTTTGGCATTTTTCAGGGTGGTGTCAATGACACGCCACGCCCGTAATTGGGTGGGGTCGACAACACGGGCAACTTCGGTAGTAAAGCGTGTATTGGTACGGGTCAGCTTGCCAGCATTTTGGCTATAGTTGATTTCTTCGACGGCATCATCATTGCCTGTTCCGCCGAGGTCGAAGTCCAGTTTCCAGAAAAAATTGTGTAGGTGAGCAATGCCGACTTTATTGCTTTCCAATAGCCAGCCGTGTTGGGCAATGTTACTCGCGCCAAAACGTTGCAGAGCGCCGGTTGCACCGATGCCGGGTTCGATCGCGCCGTCATCCAGAAAGCGCCATTCGGGGATGTAGTTGTACGCACCGATAGCGGAAACGCTGAATAAACTGAGGGCATCGCCCTGCAAACGGTCATTGTCGACGCTGTAAGCATCGTCGCGGGGTGTGACTTGTTGGCACAGCACATTTTTGCCTGCATAGCTGAGCAGTTGCCCGCCAACGCATTCTTGTGCCGTCAATGCGGACATGTAGTTATTGCCCAAGCCGTAGTCGGATACGTCATGATAGCGTGCGCCATTGTCGTCGTAGGGTACGTGAATTTGTGCTACGGCTGCTTGATACAGCACCATGCGGCGCGTACCGTTCTTGGGGGTGTAATGGATGTGGTGCAACACAATGCCTTCGCGGTTACGGTGTTCCCAGCACATATCCCAGCGCGATTGATTGGGAAGTGTGGTGTCAACGTAATACTGATCGGCGCAAAATTCGGCGGCTTGTATGTTGGTGGGCAAGAAATTGCCGAGTGCCAGCAAGACGGTGGCAGCATACGCATAAACTGATGGTTTCATTGTTATCGTTCTCGCTATCAGAAAGGGTTGATGGAATGCCAGTCACGCGGCAACAGTTGGAAGCTGCTCCATACTGTGCCAATGCGATTGCTGTCTTCGCTGCGCGGGAGGTGGTGGTAACTTTGTTTGTACCACACCACAATGTCTTGCTGATTGAGGCTCTCAGCGTTGGTAAATTGGCTGACGTTGGCAGTGCAACTGCTGGTGGGGTTATTGGCAGCGTATTTTTCACAAGCGTTGTAGCGGGTGAAAAACACGTCATGCGCCAGCCAGGGGGTATTGCTGCTATTGGCGCGGCTGTGGTCGTAACGGTTGGGGATTAGTTCGTAGGAGAGTTGCCCAACGCTGCCATTGGTGAGAATGCCATCGCGAATGCGCCAGAAACGTTTGGTTTCGGGGTCAAAATTGCGCCCGGTTTCGGTGTTGAGCGGGGCAATGGTTTTGGTTTTGCGTAAGCGATCCGCACTGGGGGTGCTGCTGATTTCTTCCACCACGTCATTGGTAGAGGTGGTGTCGAGGTCGAAATCCAGCCGCCAGAACGCATGATCGGTGAAACCCGTGGCGATTTTGCCGCTTTGCATGGCAGGCCAGCCGTATTGGGCAGCACTGGCATCAACGACGGGTAATTCGCCGCTCAAACCAAGGCTGGGTTCAATGGTGCCGTTTTCGTAAAAGCGCCAGCGCACGGTATAATTGCGTGAGCCGATTTGCGAATGGCTGCTCAATTCCCACAATTGCCCTTGGCGCTGGGTGGTGTATTTGTAGGAATAGCCGTGGTCGCGGGTGGTGGCACACAATACATTGCGCCCGCTGGCAGCTTGCAACGTGCCGCCGCTGCAATCGGCAGCGTTTAAGGTTTGCAGATTATTGCCGCCGAAACCGGCTTCGGTGCTCAGAAATAAAGGCGCAACCGCGCCGTCATCAAGGGCAGTTTCCAGTTGGGAAAGTGCGGCTTCGCCCAGTACACGCCGTGCGGGGTGGTTGGGAGCTTTGTAGGTCACTTGCGATAGGACAATGCCTTCGGCTTGGCGGGGTGTCCAGCAGAGATTCCAGCTTGCACCAGAGGCGAAGGTTTTGCTGAGCGTTTGCCCGGTGCAGGCAGTGCTAGGGGCAGCAAATACGGGTTGTTGCCACGCGATTAGCAGACTGAGTGCCAGTAGGGGAGTGCGGTATTGCATGGTGGGGTTCCCTTAGAAGCCGATGTTTTGTGTAATGACACCTGCGGACAGGTTGACGATGGGGCTGACTTCAAATACCACGGAATCGGCGGTGTAGAGCAGCACTTGGGCGCAACGCTGTAAGCCGCATTGCTGAGACGCGGCATTAAGCTGTTCGGGCAAGCTGGAGGCGTGGAAGACGAAGGCTTTGACCTGCAATTGCTGTGCAGGATTGCTCAAGGTTTGCCCGGTAATGCGCTTGAATTCGGCATCCAATAGGCTGCGTTGTTCGTCATCGGCAAAGATGAGGGCGGAGGCGCGTTGCAATTCGTTGGTAGTCAGCGGCAGTTGCAGGTTTTGTTCACGTCTGCTGGAAATCACTTGGTTGGTGTCGAGGTCAACCACATCAATAATGGTTTCATTGGTGCTGTAGTCATAGGTGTAGACATCGGCTAAGCGGGCGGTTTGGCCTTTGGCGTTG
The DNA here is from genome assembly GCF_900107695.1 of Thiothrix caldifontis. Taxonomy (GTDB): domain Bacteria; phylum Pseudomonadota; class Gammaproteobacteria; order Thiotrichales; family Thiotrichaceae; genus Thiothrix; species Thiothrix caldifontis. Next base: position 172,518 of record NZ_FNQP01000001.1, read on the forward strand.
GGATGACGTTCGACCAGTAGTAATTCTGGCGCGGGTATGTTGGCGTTATTGGTTGTGGTGCTACGGATAGTGGAGATGGGGGTGGCAGCATTAGCTCGCTGGGTGGCACGTGCTATTTCAGCCGCACTCAGCGGGTCAAGATTGTTGGCGGTGGCTGGTAGCGCACAGAGCAGTGTGGCGCAATGCAGCAAGGTGCGTAGTGACAGGATCTTAGGCATGACTGAAACCGTTATTATGTAAATGTTGGTATCAGTCTAAGAATATGAAGGGCTGGTCATCTAGTGTGCGGATGCCAGCCCATTTTATTTTTATGATAAACGGTAAAAAATCTTATTTTGCTTTGTCAGTGGTTGGTTTTGCTGCATTCAAAACCATCAAAATATTGCGCCCGTTATCCAAAAGATGGAGTTGTTCGCGGGTGACGGCATATTTGTTGGCTTTTTCTAATTGCGCAAAAAACTGTTGCTCCAACGTATTTTTGTCATCGAGGCAAGCCATTTTGGTTGCACCTACCGCACTGGTGGTGAAAATGCCATCACTACTGCTGGTGTAATTCCCGAAAAATTGGTTACAACCGGAATAGCCATTCATGCGTGTGTCATCAAATTGAATGGTGGGTAATTTGTCGGTGGTGACGGGTTTGCCATCCAAGGTTTTCAGTGTCCAACTAGTATTTGCCAACGTCATGCCCGGCACGGGTTCTCTGGCGTCAAAACTACAGGCAGAAATGATGCTCAAAAATACCAGTGCACTGATGATTTGCCCTGTTAATGAGGAAAAGAATACCTTGAGCATGGTCTAACTCCTAAGTGCTGTGTTGTTATGGTTATGTAGAGGTTTGAAACAGAAAAAAGTTGCAACAAATAATGCTCCCGCAAGCACTCATCACGCAAAATGAACCGATGAGTTGTATGATGAGCTTATTTGCGGAGAAAAGTCATGAGCAAGAACCCTGAGGAAACACTGGGGCAACTACTAAAGCGTGCAAAAACCCTGCAACTGGCGACCTTGGATGCCTTAGGTGAGTCGTCGATCAGTTATGCACCCTTTGTGCAGGATGACGCGGGCAATTTCTACATTTTCGTGAGTCAGCTATCCAGCCATACGCAAGAAATTCTGCAACACCCGCAACTTTCCGTGTTGCTGATTGAGGATGAGCAAGAGGCGCGGCAAATTTTTGCACGTACTCGTGTGACTTATCGCTGTGTGGCAGAGGTCGTGGTACGGGAAGCGGCGGAATATGCACCGCTATTGGATGCGATGGAAATGCGCTTTGGCAATGTGGTGGGTTTGCTGCGCGGCTTGGGGGATTTCGTGATGTTCCGGCTGGTTCCGCAATCCGGGCGCTTCGTGATGGGTTTTGGGCAAGCATTTGTGCTGGCGGGGGAGGGTTTGCGTGAGTTGCAGCATATCGGGCCGGGGCAAGCTTAATGCCAGAGTGCGGCTAATGGTATTGCCCACAATTTTTCACCAAAGGGAACCGTTTCTGTACCTTGGTACAAGACCACGCCACACAGAAAGTCAGCGCCTACCTGTTGTTGCAGTTCTTGCAAGCCTTTGAAATCACTGCTTTGGACTTGCCCGGCGGCTTTGACTTCAATACCTGCTAATTGTCCGTTGGGTTGTTCCAAGACGAAATCGACTTCTTTGCCGTCGCTAGTGCGGAAATGAAATAGGTTGGCGCGGGTATTGCTGAACGACAATTGCTTAATGAGTTCGCTGGCAACGAAGTTTTCCAGTACATGCCCAAACAGCGTGGGGTTGTGTAAGGGTAAATCTTGCAGGTGGTAGCCGAGCGTGTGGCAGAGCAAGTTGGTGTCAAATAAGTAGGTTTTGGGCGCTTTGACCAGACGCTTTTCAATATTGCGAAACCAGGGCGGAATGTCGGTAGTCAGGTACATGAATTCCAATAGGGTGCGGTAACGTTTGCCGGTGATGGCATTCAGACCGACACTGCGGGCGATTTCACTGTCATTTACCAGATTGCCAGCGCGTGCTGCCATTAGGCGCAATAGGCTGGGTAGCAGGGTGATTTTTTCGACTTCGGCGATTTGGCGCACGTCACGTTGTAATAGGGTGCTGATATAACTGTCAAACCACAACTCGCGTTCCGCATCGGTTTTGCTGGGGAGTTCCGGGAATGTCGCATCGCGGATGGTGGTAAGCGTGGCTTCCATGCTGGTGGTGAGGGATTGATAGGGGAAGCGGTTGCTGAATAGGTTGGTGAGGAATGTGCCGTTTTGTTGGTGCAGTTCCAGTGCGGAGAGGGGGTAGAGGCGTAGCAACGCCATGCGTCCGACTAGTGCATCCGCGAGTTTGGGCAATGCCATGATATTGGCTGAACCGGTCAGCAAGTAGCGCCCATTACTGTTGGCTTTGTCTTTGAGGCGCAAGTCGTCTATGCGTTTTTTGAGGGCGCGGAAGATGTCAGGAACGAGTTGCACTTCGTCGATAATCAGTGGACGCTCGCGGCTCAGGAAAAAATCGGGGTTGCTGACAGCGGCTGCCATCGCGGTGGGGCTGTCGAAAGTGACGTAATCCGCTGGGAAGTGGCTGGCTGAAAGCGTTTGTACCAAGGTGCTTTTTCCGGCTTGGCGTGCGCCGCTGATGAACACAATTGGGCTGCTGTTGAGGGCGGTCAAGAGCTTAGGGGCAAGGCGGCGTTCGGTAAACATATTTGCAAATGTAAAGTTAGGGTTTAGATATTCTAAAGTATAGCGTTGAATTATTGAAATTGTTGAGGGAGTTCTGGGGATGTTTTTGTTCAAAAAACTGTTGTCTAACGCCATCATGCCACTGTCGTTGTGTGTGTTGTTGCTACTGATCGGCTTGGTGCTGTTGTGGTTTACGCACCGGCAGAAAACCGGCAAGGTTTTGGTCACGGCGGGTTCGGTATTGTTGCTGGCTGTGAGCTATGGTTTGGGGTTTGCGCCTGCTTTGAAAGCGTTGGAGCATGAATATCCACCCGTGACTGCTGTGGTGGGGGATGCTAAATGGATCGCTGTGCTGGGTGGCGGTACATTTTCTGATGCGGCAATTCCGCTCCATGCGCGGTTGAGTGAGGCATCGTTGGGGCGCTTGGTGGAAGGCATTCGGTTGTATCGGCAATTGCCGGGGGCGACATTACTGGTTTCCGGCGGGCGGGTGTATGGTTCTGGTTCGGATGCGGAATCCATGCGTGAAATGGCGGTGTCACTGGGAGTCAATCCCGCCGATATTCGGGTGGATGAGGAGTCGCCGGATACCGAAACCCAAGCGCTCATTATTCGGCAAATGGTGGGTGATGACAAAGTGCTGCTTGTAACATCAGCGTCGCATATGCCGCGTGCGGTGGGCTTGTTCAGGTTGGCGGGGGTGAATGTCGTGCCTGCGCCAACGCATTATGTGGTGCAAGATAACGCGGGGTTTAGTCCGGCTGAGTTATTCCCTGATAGTGATTCTGTGTTGGCGGCACAACGGGTGGCGTATGAGTATCTGGGGATTGTTTGGGCGAAGTTGCGGGGGATTATCTGACAATAAAATTTACTCACCTACATCATCTAGCACGGATTGAATTACAACATCACTGAGCCGGTAGCCAGAATCACGCAAGGCATACAGGAGCGGGCGGGCAGTAGGAATCAAACCTTTCAGCTTTGCCAGACCGATAACGGCGGCAGTTCCAGTGAAACGCAAATGACGGGCGCGTGCTTCGGCGCGTCCTGCGCGATCGTCGATGATCAATAAAACATCTGATAATTGCCCTGCGAGGTGAATAGCGCTGGCTTCACCCGCATCAACACCGGAACAGAGTGCTTGCCAATCATCAAGCGGCACGTCCACCGTTTGTAACCAACCCGCGTTTAAAGCGTCCTGCAATGCGGCTTTGCCCGCATAATCAGCCGCTGGCAGCACCTCATCCCTAATAGTTGTGGTGATTAGCACTTCCCCAAAGACGCCACGCAACAAATCCAATTGTTGAATGCGTGACAAGGCAATCAGTGGCCCTGCATCTGCAATGACGACGCTCATGTGTGTTGTTGCAGCCATTCGCGGGCAATGCTCATATCTTGCGCTGCTTCTTCCGCATTGGTGGTGGTGAGGGGAATGCCGAGATTGGAAAGCAGCGTCAGCATTTCCGGCAGGGTTTTTCCGGCCATGCGAGCGGCTGAACCTGCTGAAATGGCGGCGTTTTTAAATAGTGCCACCGCTAATGCCAGCTTCACGCTAAGCATGTCGGGTAAACCCAATTTTTCCAGGTCAATCAATAATGCGGTAGGCGTATCACGGTTCATGACGACTACCATATCGTCTTCGTGTGCCGTGCGTAACACTTGCGAAGGGTTGTTTTTGAGTTGACGGATATTAACAGCCTGCATATTGTTCACCTCAGATGTAGGAACGTTGTTAAGCCTAGCACAGATGCATTACCCTGACCGTCTTAATTTTTGCCATCGGAAATTAAATTCAAAATGCACTTCAGTAATGCCATCTCGTTTTCTCCCATCGCCACCATCACTTCCCCCTACAAAGAAAAATTCGGTATCCCCCGCCAACCCGGTTTGGTCACAGCCGCTCGTTCCACCCTCACGCTTTTGCCCCCGTATAATCTGCCCGAAACGGTGCGCGGACTCGAAGGCTTTTCCCACGTCTGGCTAATCTTCGTCTTCCACGGCACGCAAGCGCAAGGCTGGAAACCCACGGTGCGCCCGCCACGTCTTGGCGGCAATGCAAGGTTGGGTGTATTCGCCACCCGTTCCACCTTCCGCCCTAACCCGATCGGTCTCACGGTGGCTGAGTTATGCGGGATTCAGGTCTCAGGGAGTAACATCACCCTCGAACTCGCTGGGGCAGATTTGCTGGATGGCACGCCGATTCTGGATATTAAACCGTATCTTCCGTATGCGGATGCGCTGCCGCAAGCGCGGGCAGGCTTTGCGCCGGATGCGCCCCTTGCCCCGCAGCCAGTGGTGTTTTCTACCCAAGCCGCTCAGCAATGTGCGCAAAAACAAGCGCAGTGGCACACCGATGTGCGTGTATTGATTGAGCAGATTCTGAGTCAAGACCCGCGCCCTTCTTACCAGCACGGGCAAATGGTGGATAGGGTATACGCCATGCGCCTCTACGATTTTGATTTGCGCTGGCATTACACCGTTGCGGGCATTGAAGTGCTAGAATTAGCCGACCTTAAACCAGACACTTAAAACCATAACGAATGCATTATGTTGAAAAAATTATTCATCACGATAGGGCTATGCGTGAGTTTAGGAAGCGTTGGTGCTGAAGAGCAGCAGTTGCCCAGCCGTCCCGCACCGCAACCGGCTGAACTCACCCTGATTCGCCACCAACAAACCGCTGATTTACCGACAGATATTCAGGCGTTAATACAGCAGGCCAAGATTCCCTCTGAAAACCTGAGCGTGTATATCCGCGATTTAAACGCCAACGTACCGATGGTGGTGCATAACGATAAAGTGCCGCGTAACCCTGCTTCGGTAATGAAATTGCTGACGACTTGGACTGCACTCAAGTTACTTAGCCCCAGCTATACTTGGAAAACCGAGGCATGGACGCGCGGTGAATTGAAGGACGGTGTTCTCAACGGTGATTTGATTTTAAAAGGTTACGGCGACCCGTTTCTGACCGATGAAGCGTTTTGGCAATTGCTGCACGATTTACAACTGAAAGGTTTGAAAGACATTCGCGGGCAATTGGTGGTGGATAACAGTTATTTCAATATTCCCGATTACGACCCGGCGGCTTTCGATAATGAACCAACCCGTGTCTACAACGCCCAGCCGTCGGCGCTAATGTTTAACTTTCAGGCGAACCGTTTTCTGTTGGAAGCCGACCAAGCCACCGGCAAAGTGGGGATTACGCCGTTCCCGCTGATTCCCGGTTTGCAATTGGACAACAGCATGGTATTGGCGAAAGGCGGTTGCCGTAAGGGGCATTACCAGCCGGACTTTACGCAAACAGCCACGGCGCTTAAGGTTTCCGGCGCATATTCGGCAGATTGCGGTAAAAACTTTGTGCTGCGGGTATTGTCCACCCCTGAGGAGCATGTCTTCAATGCGTTTCGGGATGTGTGGCAGTCGCAAGGCGGCATGTTCAACGGTAAGCTGCAAACAGGGGCAGTGCGGGACGGCGATATATTATTGCATACTCACGAATCGCGTACCTTGGGGGAGCAAATCCGCTTCATTAATAAGTGGAGCAATAACGTGATGACGCGCAATGTGTTCCTCACCATCGGCGCGAAAGTGCTGGGAGCGCCCGCGACATTGGACAAAAGCCGCATGGCGACCGCCGATATGCTCAAAAAAGCCGGTATCGACTACACTGGTATGGTAGTCGAAAACGGTTCCGGCTTGTCCCGCAGTGCGCGTCTTACGGCAAGGCAGTTAGGTCAGTTATTAGAAACCGCATGGCGTGACCCGTATATGCCGGAATTCATGGCGTCATTGCCGCTACTGGGTGAAGACGGGACACTGGCAAGCCGTTTCAAAGACGATGATTTGCGTGGGCGCAGCCACTTGAAAACGGGTACGTTGAATGATGCGACGGCGATTGCGGGGTATATGTTAACCCGCAGCGGTAAGCGTCTGGTCATTGTGCTATTGCATAATGGTCGGGAAGCACAGGGTAGCGGACGGCGCTTGCAGGATGCGATTCTGAAATGGGCGTTCGAGCAGTAAGTAATATCGCAAACAAAACATAAGGATAAGGAAGCGGCAGCATGAAAAAAATCATTTGGGGCTTATGCTTATTAGGCACAAGTGCACCGGGGTATGCCGCTTTTTTCCAGCAAACGGAAGACGAGGCGGCGGCTGAGGTAGAATCTCCCGTCAAAGTTACGGTGCAGGGGGCAGACACTTCACTTGCTGATAATCTTAAAGCCTTCATGCCCTCCTTACGTAACCTCAAGTGTGACAGTTCCAATGATCGGGTGGCGGATTTCATCGAGTCTGCTGAGGAAAAACTGCCCGAAGGCGCGGAGGCAATGGGCTATTACAATGCACGTTTCAATGTTACCGCCGTAAAACAGGGGAACTGTTTGGCGCTGCATGTCGCGGTACAGCCCGGCGAACCTGTCCGTGTCACCGATGTTAAGGTGCAGGTAACGGGTGCGGGTAAGGATTTACCAGAATTCCGCAGCATTACAGCGGTGTTACCCTATCAAAGGGGCGATGTGCTGGTGCATCAACGCTACGAAGATTTCAAAGCCAGCCTCAACAGTACTGCGAACCGCTTGGGATTTTTCGATGCGGAATACCTGATAAGGGAAATTCAAGTTGACCCTGAGACACGCCAAGCCAAAGTACGCTTGCATTTCGACACGGGCAAACGTTACCAAGTCGGTAAGGTCACGGTGGAACAAGATGTGTTGGCGGAAAAATACCTCAATCGCTACTTGCGTGTGCGTGAGGGCGACACATACAACACAGAAAATTTGCTGAAACAGCAGCGGATTTTGGATGGCAGCGGTTATTATGAGGAAGTCCAGGTGAGTGGCGCTTACCAACAAGCCGAAAATGGGGTAGTGCCAGTGGCTATTAACGCCCAGCGGCGCAAGCGTTACACGTACAGCGGGCGCTTGGGGTATGGTACTGATACAGGGTTTCGGGTCGAAACGGATATGGAAGCCCATTGGGTCAACAATAAAGGCCACAAACTCAATGCAAAAGGCACGTTGGCTCAAAATGAGCAGTCAGTTGAAGGTTCATACAAAGTGCCGTTATGGGAACCTGAACACGAATATGCCAGCTTGTCCGGCGGGGTGCGTTATACCGATAACAACGGCATTGAGAGCGAAGCATTTAAAGTGGGTGTGGACTATAACCGTCGCAATGACAATGATTGGCAGCAAACAGTATTTGTCAATTACCTCGATGAAACCACACGCCTCAATAGTGGGGATGAAACGCGCTCCCAACTAACTATTGGTGGCGTTCGGGTTAAAAAGACCAAAACCGATGATTTACTGTTTCCGACGCAAGGGTGGCAAGTAGCGGCAGAAGTACAGGGTGCAGCCGAGGGGGTATTAAGTGACCAAAGTGTCTTGCAAGGTAAGTTCAATGGTAAATACCTGCATACCCTTGAAAGGGGGGGGAAGCTGATTTTGCAAGGTACGGCTGGCTCGACGCTGACCAATGAGTTAGATGAAATGCCCAAATCCCTGCGTTTTTTTGCAGGAGGGCAAAGTTCAGTGCGGGGTTATGACTTCGAGTCTTTGGGTGAAACGAATACAGCGGGTGATGTCGTAGGGGGAAAGCACTTGTTAACCACCAGTGTCGAATATGAGCATCCTGTAGTGGATAACTGGAGTGCGGCTGCTTTTGTGGATGCGGGTAATGCGTTTGATAATACCGCACATTTGACCATGAACGTGGGCGTCGGTTTTGGGGTACGTTACAAATCGCCGTTGGGGCCGATACGTGCGGATATTGCAGCGCCTAAGGACGATCCTAGTGATGTGCATTTCTATTTCAGTCTGGGGCCTGACTTGTGAATCAATGGCTGAAACATTTATTGGTTAACCCGTTGCTGGTGATTTTCCTGCTGCTTTTGCTGGTAGGGGGAAGTGTTGCGTTTCTGGCGCTTTCCCAAACGGGTACACGTTTTCTGGTGAATAATGCGCATTATTTGGTTTCAGGGTTGGAGATGGAGGGGGTGGAAGGCACGTTAGCAGCGGGGCTGAAAGCGGGTCGCATCCGTTGGGAGAGTGAGAGTGCCACCTTGGAAGCCAGTAGTGTGGCGGTGGATAGTCAGGTCGAGGTTGCTTCACCACCGGCATTGTGGGTGAGGCGTTTGCATGTGGATAAGTTGGTAATCCGTTTGCCAGCCAGTCAGGAGGAAGCTGAAGCATCGCAACCCTTTGAGTTAATGTCGATTCGCTTGCCGCTAACTGTTGATGCGCGGCAAATTAGCATTGACGAACTGGAGGTTTGGCAGGGTGAACACCCGCTGCGCTTACGTGATGTGCAATTGGATGCACGTGCACGCGAGGGGCAGTTGCACGTCGAGAAGTTGCAAGCGCAGCTTTACGATGCTCAAGGTAAGGTCGATGTGGCACTGGATGGGAGTATGGCGTTGGCTCAGCCTCATACTTTGGCTTTGAATGTGGCGGTGGATGCCGCTAGTGATACGTGGGGAAGCGGTACGGCTAAGGCCAAAGTGGGTGGTGAGTTATTGCAATACACGCTCGGTCTGGAGGCTGATTGGGCTTACGCTGACTACCCGCGTTATCAAGCACAGTTACAAGGCAAAGGCTCGTTTGCTGAGCTTGTGATTGACAAATTGCGGCTCAATGGCGAAGCGGGCGAGTTAAGTGCTTCTGGGCAGTTAGGCTGGCAAGATGCACTGGTATGGGCAGCCGATGTGGAGGGACGTCAGTTAAACCCCGCTCATTTTCTCAAGGAGTGGCCTGCTAATCTGGATGTGGCGCTACATTCCAGTGGTTCGTTGCATCAGGGCAAGCTGCAAGCAGCTACTTTGGACGTGACGCGCTTACAGGGGAAATTGCGTGAATACCCCGTCGATATTCAAGGGCAGGGCGACTGGAATGGCAAGGTGATTGATCTGCGTGCCTTGGACGCCAAGATCGGCGATAACCGTTTACAGGCAAGCGGTAATGCTAGTGATCGACTCGATATTAACTGGCAGGTAGATGCACCCAAATTAGCACAGCTTGATCCCCGGATTCGTGGGACAGCTAAGGGCAATGGTACGTTACGTGGTTTATTGGATGGCTCGCGATTGCAATTAGAGGTGGTGGAACTTGCGGGTAATGTCGAAGGTTATGACTTGCAGGCTAAGGGTAAGCTTGATTGGGGTGATGCAAAGTTGGCTGCACAGGACGTGGTGATTCAGTCAGGTGCTAACCGAGTGGAGGTGTCTGGACAGGCAACAGAACCATTCGATTTGCGTTGGAAAGTGGATGCTAAGAATCTTGCTAAGGCGTGGAAGGGGCTAGAAGGCAGTTTACAGGGTGAGGGTGTTTTCAAAGGAAAGTTGGGAAAGCCAGAAATTCAGGCGGATTTGCAGGGGAGCAAACTTCGCTATCAAGATTACCGTTTGGGCGCAGTAGATTTGCAAGCAAGGCAAGTTGCTGAACGTTATGAGTTGCAAGGTACGCTTAAGGATTTTCAAGCCGGTGAAACGCTCATTAAGTCTGCCAGGATTGATGGAGAGGGGGCGATAGAGCGTCATCAGATGACGGCTCAGGTGACGCATGAGGCGGGTAAACTGGAGCTTGCGGCAAGTGCTGGTTGGCAAAATGGGCAGTGGCAGGGAACACTTCCTAAGCTTGCGCTGCGGGATACGCCAGCAGGAAACTGGGATATGGCAGATCCGATTAATCTACAAGTTTCTGATAAAGCGTTGAGTAGTTCCATGATTTGTTTAAACAATCGGGGGGCGCGTGCTTGTGGTAAACCGGCTTGGATGCCTGCGACAGGCTTTAGCATCGCTGGTGATTTGCGGCAGATTCCTCTGGTGATGTTGCGCTCGTGGTTGCCGGAAACCTTAAGTGTAGAGGGTGTCGCCGACGCTGATTACCGTTTTGAGCAGCGCGGTGGGAAGCCACAGGCGAGCGTGGCATTGCGTTTGCCTGACAGTTCGGTGAAGTTGCGGGGTAACAAGGGGAAGGTGGAAACCTTACAGTACACCAGTACCCGTGCCGATTTGAGTCTCAATGACCGTCAAATGGATATGCAAGCGCAAGTGGATTTGGTGCGCTATGGGCAGTTACGGGCTGATGGGCGGATTGATTTGTCGCCGTTGGATGGTAATCATCGTATCAATGCGCGGCTGAATGCGGCGATGCCGGATATTGCTTGGTTGGAACGTTTTTCCCCGCAGATTGAGCATTTACAGGGCAGTGTGACAGGGGATGTGACGCTAACAGGATTGCTTAAAAAGCCGGTTGTGAATGGGGGGGTGAAGCTGACGGGGGGGCAGGTACATTTACCTGAAGCGGGCGTGACGCTGGAGGCAATTACCCTTGATATGCAAGCCCGTGGTACAGAGCGTGCGACCATCAAGGGTTCGTTGCGGGCAGGAGCGGGGATGATGACGGCTAATGGGGTGTTGTCATTGGCAAATTTACCGCATTGGCAGGCTAATGTAGCTTTGCAGGGTAATAACCTGACCTTGATGGATACGCATGAAATACAGGCATTGGTTTCCCCGAATTTGAGCATTCAAGCTAGTCCTGCGGATGTGTCGATCAGTGGTTCGGTATTGATTCCTGAGGCGACGGTTAGTTTGCGGGAAATTCCGCAGACGGCAAGCGCCCGTTCGGATGATGTGGTCATCGTGGGGCGTTCTGCTGAAACAGGAGGAAGCGGGCAACCCCAAGTTTTGGTGAAAGATACGCCATTGAATATCAATCCCAATGTGGTGATTGAGCTGGGTGATAAAGTGAAGTTTAATGGGTTTGGCTTGGATGCGCGTTTAATCGGTAAGCTACGGGTATTGCGTACTCGCCAGGATATTATTGCTGAGGGGGTTTTAAGCGTTGTGGATGGGGTTTATAACGCTTATGAACAACGTTTGGCGATTGAGCGTGGGCGCTTGCTTTTCAACGGCCCACTCAATAATCCGGGCTTGGATGTGAGAGCGGTGCGTGAAGTGGATGAGGGCGATATTAAAGTGGGTATTGCGCTAGCCGGTACGGTGCAGCAGCCGGAGTCGACGTTGTTTTCCTCACCGCAGCAAACGCAAAGCGATACCTTGAGTTATTTGTTAACAGGGCGAGCCATGTCTGGCCTTAGCGGTGAACAGTCCTCTTTATTAATGGAGGCCATTACTGGTCTGGGGATTGCTGGTGGGGAAAACCTCGCACAACGCTTGGGAGGGAGTCTCGGTTTGGATGAGGTTGGGTTGAAAGCTAAAAATGGTAATTTTGACCAGAGTGAATTGGCGTTAGGTAAGCGTTTGGGTGCACGTTTGTATGTGCGTTATATTGTTGGTTTGTTTGATTCGCTGCAACGGGTAGCCATTACTTATCAAATTAACAAGCATTTGCAGGTCGAGGCGCAGGCAGGTCTTCAGCAAGGTGTCGACTTGATTTACAAGATCGACACCGATAAGGGATTATTAAAACGCTGATGGTTGAGCTTAGCAGCCACGTCCGATAGCGTAGTAAGTTATACCTTTTTTCGCCATTTGTTCAGGGGAATACAGGTTACGCCCATCCACGATTACGGGGTCTTTCAGTTTGGTTTTGATCGTATCAAAGTTGGGGCTGCGGAATTGTTGCCATTCAGTGACGATTACTAGGCAATCTGCGCCATCCAGCGCGTCATCAGCGGTTTTACACAGTGTTAAGTCGTCCCGTTGACCGTAGAGGCGGGTGCATTCTTCCATCGCTACTGGGTCAAACGCTTGTACCTTAACACCTTGTTCCCATAAGGTTTCCATGAGTGTGCGGCTAGAGGCTTCGCGCATATCATCGGTGTTGGGTTTGAAGGCCAGACCCCAGAGTGCTACGGTTTTGCCTTCGAGGTTCGCACCGTAATGCTTTTGTAGTTTCTCGAAAGGTTTGTCCTTCTGGCGGTAGTTAACCGCTTCGACCGCAGACAATAATTTAGCGTTGTAGCCGATTTCACGCGCAGTACGTTCCAATGCTTGTACATCTTTAGGGAAGCAAGAGCCGCCATACCCGCAGCCGGGATAGATGAAGTGGTAGCCAATGCGGGGATCTGAGCCGATTCCAATCCGTACTTTTTCGATGTCAGCCCCTAATAATTCAGCCATGTTTGCCAGTTCATTCATAAAGCTGATTTTAGTGGCAAGCATGGCGTTTGCGGCGTATTTGGTGAGTTCTGCTGAACGGATGTCCATGACTACCAGACGGTCGTGGCTGCGGTTGAAGGGGGCATATAATTCACGCATCAGTTCGGTCGTGCGTGGGTTATCTGTGCCTATCACAATGCGGTCAGGTTTCATGAAATCGTCCAGCGCAGCCCCTTCCTTGAGAAATTCGGGGTTGGATACCACGTCAAATTCGGTATTGAAAGCACGCTGTTCCAGAACTTCCTGCATGGCAGTTCTTACCTTATCAGCCGTTCCAACGGGTACAGTGGATTTATCCACGACGATACGGTAGCCATCCATGTGCTGTGCAATCGAGCGGGCAACAGTCAATACATAGCGCAAGTCGGCTGAACCATCTTCGTCGGGTGGTGTGCCAACGGCAATAAATTGGAATAAACCATGTGCAACGCCTTCGGCTGCTGAGAGGGTGAATTTCAGGCGACCAGCCGCGATGTTCGCCTGTACCATTTTATCGAGACCTGGCTCGTGAATAGGGATTTCTCCATTCAATAACATGGTGATTTTGCGCTCATCAACATCGACGCAGAGTACGTCATTGCCAACTTGTGCTAAGCACGCCCCTGTCACTAGGCCAACATAGCCTGAACCGTAAATTGTAACTTTCATTGATGGTTCCTAAAATAAAAACTAGATTTTTGTATGCGATACGCATTATGATTGATCGCGCTAATTTTTGTAACAATTAAGCCGACAAACTTACTAGTTTAGCCGTCGAAAATTAATGACAAAATTCTGCTTTTTCAAGGTTGACATTGACGAGTGATTCACTCAAAATGCCGTCCTTTCCAGTTGGAGGGGTTCCCGAGCGGTCAAAGGGGACAGACTGTAAATCTGTTGGCTCTGCCTTCGAAGGTTCGAATCCTTCCCCCTCCACCATATTTTGGTTTGCACGTTCAGCTTGATTTATAGCGTCATGCGATGCCGTGCGGGCACACGACTTCAGGCGGGTGTAGTTCAATGGTAGAACTTCAGCCTTCCAAGCTGATTGTGTGGGTTCGATTCCCATCACCCGCTCCAATTTCTGGCTGAGTCGTTAAAATGGTTTTGCTCTCATAGCTCAGGTGGTAGAGCGCATCCTTGGTAAGGATGAGGTCGGCAGTTCGACTCTGCCTGAGAGCACCAATTATTCAGGAATTTAACGGGAAGTTATCGATCATGGCAAAAAGTAAATTTGAGCGTAATAAAACGCATGTAAACGTCGGCACAATCGGTCACGTTGACCACGGCAAAACCACGCTGACAGCGGCTTTGACAGTTGTACAGGCCAAGAAATATGGCGGTGAGTCCAAAGCTTACGATCAGATCGATGCGGCTCCTGAAGAAAAAGCACGTGGTATTACCATTTCAACTGCGCACGTAGAGTATGAATCTGAAACACGTCACTACGCACACGTTGACTGCCCAGGCCATGCTGACTATGTTAAAAACATGATCACAGGTGCGGCGCAGATGGATGGTGCAATTCTGGTTTGTTCTGCTGCTGACGGCCCAATGCCACAAACACGTGAGCACATTCTGCTGTCTCGTCAGGTTGGTGTTCCATACGTTGTTGTTTACATGAACAAGTGCGACTTGGTTGACGACGAAGAGTTGTTAGAGCTGGTTGAAATGGAGTTGCGTGAGCTGCTGTCTAGCTATGACTTCCCGGGTGATGACACGCCAATCGTTAAAGGTTCAGCGCGTATGGCACTGGAAGGCGATGAGTCTGACATCGGTGTTCCATCGATCGCACGTTTGATCGAAGCTATTGATACCTTTATTCCGGATCCGGTTCGTGCGATTGATGGCACATTCCTGATGCCTGTTGAAGATGTGTTCTCTATCTCTGGTCGTGGTACGGTTGTGACTGGTCGTATCGAGCGTGGTGTGATCAAGGTTGGCGAAACCATCGAAATCGTTGGTATTCGTGATACTAAATCCACTACTGTTACGGGCGTTGAAATGTTCCGTAAGTTGCTGGATCAAGGTATGGCGGGTGACAACGTTGGTTTGTTGCTGCGTGGTACTAAGCGTGAAGAGGTTGAACGTGGTCAAGTTTTATGCAAGCCGGGTTCGATCAAGCCGCATACTCAATTCGAGGCGGAAGTTTACGTCCTGTCTAAAGAGGAAGGGGGGCGCCATACGCCATTCTTCAAGGGGTATCGTCCACAGTTCTACTTCCGTACTACCGATGTAACTGGTGCTTGTGAACTGCCAGAAGGTGTTGAGATGGTAATGCCTGGTGACAATGTTAAGTTGGCTGTTACCCTGATCAACCCAATCGCGATGGAAGAAGGTCTGCGTTTTGCCATCCGTGAAGGTGGTCGTACCGTCGGTGCTGGTGTTGTTGCCAAAATCATTGCGTAAATAAACCCTTGTGTTTGGAAAGAGTAGAGAGTATCTTCTCTGCTCTTTCTTGCCTTTACAGGCCAATAGCTCAATTGGCAGAGCGGCGGTCTCCAAAACCGCAGGTTGGGGGTTCGATTCCCTCTTGGCCTGCCATCTTCATAGATGGCTTTGGACAATAAATTGTAGTTGTTGCTATTAAGCTGTTCGCAGTGTGTTATCCAAAGTCATTCGGCTATCAGGTTTGGTAAAAATAAATGTCATTACATACCGAAGAACAGGGCTCGTCGCTTGATACAGTAAAGCTCATTGTTGCTGTCACATTGCTGCTTGCAGGCATTGTTGGTTTCTATTACTTTGAGAGCTGGCAGGGTCAGCCTGTTTCTGTTCTGTTCCGTGTATTAGGCTTATTGGTTGTTGTCGGTGCGGGGGTTGCTGTTGCGCTATCGAGCCTTTCCGGTAAGCGGTTGTTGAGTTTCATGAAGGATTCGCGCCTTGAAGTTCGCAAAATGGTGTGGCCCACCCGTGCTGAGACGCTTCAAACTACGTTAATGGTGATGGTCATCGTCATAATCCTTTCCATTTTCCTCTGGGGTGTTGATTCCCTACTTGGTTGGGGCGTTAAAAGTCTGCTTGGTGGAGGAGGTGTCTGATGGCAATGCGTTGGTATGTCGTGCAAGCTTATTCTGGTTTTGAAAATCAAGTAAAGCGCTCACTTGAAGAGCGCATTGTGCGTTTTGAGCTGCAAGATGCTTTTGGTCGTGTGCTCGTCCCTACGGAAGAAGTTGTAGAGATGCGTGATGGTCAGAAGCGCAAAAGCGAGCGTAAGTTCTTTCCTGGCTACGTGCTAGTCGAAATGGAAATGAATGATGAAACATGGCATATGGTGAAGGAAACACCAAAAGTGTTGGGTTTCATTGGTGGCAAGGCAGATAAGCCTGCACCAATTACGCAAAAAGAAGTCGACAATATCATGCGTCGAGTAGAGGAGGGTGCTGAAAAGCCACGCCCGAAAGTCCTTTTTGATGCAGGAGAAGTTGTGCGTGTAACCGATGGGCCATTTAAAGATTTCAACGGCGTAGTCGAAGAAGTTAATTACGAAAAAAGCCGTCTGTTGGTGGCAGTGCAGATTTTTGGTCGCTCAACACCCGTTGAGCTGGAATTCTATCAGGTCGAAAAAGCCTGATCAGATAGTCACGGGGAGCCGTCAGGCGTTACTACCCATTTATAGGAAAATATCATGGCAAAGAAAGTCATCGCTTTTATCAAGCTGCAAGTTCCGGCTGGTAAAGCAAACCCAAGTCCACCTATCGGTCCTGCACTGGGTCAACGTGGTCTGAATATCATGGAGTTCTGCAAGGCATTCAATGCTGCAACACAGAACCTTGAAGTCGGCCTGCCTACTCCAGTCGTTATTACTGCGTACAGCGATAAGAGCTTTACGTTTGTAATGAAAACCACACCTGCTTCTGTATTGCTGAAAAAAGCAGTTGGTATCAAGTCTGGTAGTGCTAAGCCGAACAGCAACAAAGTGGGTAAAGTCACTGTTGCACAGTTGGAAGAAATTGCTAAAGCAAAAACCCCTGATTTGACGGCGGCGAGTATGGAAGCGGCAATCCGCACCATCGCAGGCACTGCTCGTAGTATGGGTCTTGAAGTGGAGGGTTTGTAAGATGGCAAAGTTAACTAAGCGCCAAAAAGCGATTGCTGAGAAAATCGACCGCACCAAGTCTTACGCTATAGCTGATGCGCTGGATACCCTGAAATCTCTGCCACGTGCCAAGTTTTTAGAAAGCGTTGATGTAAGCTTCAACCTTGGTGTTGATCCACGTAAATCTGACCAAGTAGTGCGTGGTTCTACCGTATTGCCAAACGGCAACGGCAAAACAGTTCGCGTTGCAGTATTTGCACAAGGTGCAAATGCTGAGGCAGCGACGGCTGCTGGTGCAGACATCGTGGGTTTTGACGATCTTGCGGCTGAAATCAAAGCGGGCAAGATGGATTTTGACGTGGTTATTGCCAGCCCGGACGCGATGCGTGTGGTCGGCCAGTTGGGTCAAATCCTCGGTCCGCGTGGTTTGATGCCCAATCCTAAAGTTGGCACAGTAACCCCTGATGTTGCTGGTGCGGTTCGCAATGCTAAAGCGGGTCAAGTTCGTTACCGTACTGACAAGGCAGGTATCATCCATTGCTCCGTTGGTAATGTTGATTTTGATACTGACAAGTTGGTTGGCAATATCAACGCATTGGTGGCGGATTTGGTGAAAATGAAGCCATCTACATCCAAAGGTGTTTACCTGAAGAAAGTTTCTGTATCCACAACCATGGGTACTGGTTTGACAGTCGATAACGCATCACTGTCTTACTAATGGATTGGGGCGTTAGCGCCCCATTCTCTGTTTCCAAGGATGGAAACAGCCGCAAGGCAAAAAGATATACAGGACGTATGTCGTCAGAGACCGTAGGTGCTTCGTATGAAGCTTAATGGTTCTGCATCTAATGTAGAGAACCTGCGCAGATGGCGTTCCCCGAGTCAGTAAGATGGTTTGGGACGCTGTTTCCTTCGCAAACCGGATGTTTCCGGTAAGTGATCGATAAATGGTGGATTATCCGCCAAACCAGGAGTAGATAACGTGGCATTAACACTGCAAGAGAAAAAAGAGATTGTCTCTGAAGTGGCCGCAGTTGCTGCAAGTGCTTATTCTGCGGTAGCTGCTGAGTACCGTGGATTGACCGTAGCTCAACTCACTACGTTGCGTCAAAACGCGCGTAAGAATGGGGTGTACCTGCGTGTTGTGAAGAATAATCTGGCGCGAATCGCTGTTAAAGGTACTGCTTTCGAGTGTATCCAAGACGGTTTGGTTGGTCCGTTGGTATTGGCGTTTTCTCAGGAAGACCCAGGCTCAGCGGCACGCTTGATTAAAGACTTCAAGAAAGACAAAGCCAATGACAAGATGGAAGTAAAGTTTGTTGCTATCGACGGCAAAATGCTTCCTGCTGCTGAATTGGATCGTCTGGCGAAATTGCCAACTCGCGATCAGGCACTGGCCACCTTGGCTGCTGTCCTGCGTGCACCGTTGGATAAATTCGCTCGCACTCTTGCTGCATTGCGTGACCAAAAAGCTGAAGCCGCTGGCATTAGCTTAGATTGATTACTGATTTAGGTTTTGGAGAAACAAAATGGCTTGTACTAAAGAAGATATGTTGGAAACGTTTGCCAACATGACTGTGACTGAAATCGTTGACCTGATTTCAGCGATCGAAGAGAAATTCGGCGTAACAGCAGCTGTTGCTGTTGCTGCTGGTCCTGCTGCTGGCGGCGAAGCGGCTGCGGTGGTTGAAGAACAAACTGAATTCAACGTTGTAATGACTAGCTTCGGTGCTAACAAAATCAACGTTATCAAAGTAGTCCGTGGCGCAACCGGTCTGGGCTTGAAAGAAGCAAAAGACATGGTTGAAGGCGTTCCTTCCGTCGTGAAAGAAGCCGCAAGCAAGGACGACGCAGCTAAGTTGAAGAAAGAACTGGAAGACGCAGGCGCGACTGTCGAACTCAAGTAAGATTGAGAGAGAGCGTGTTGCGTAGCAATTAGTTCTTACATACCTTGTAGGCTGGCAGTGCTCAAGTACTGTCGGCCTTTTCTCGCTTATTAGAGCGAGTGAAAAAATCCGGCAGTGTTGTTGTGAGCCGGGGTTCTGATTCCAGAGAGGAAAGACGATGGGACTGAGTTATACCGAAAAGAAACGGATCCGCAAAGACTTTGGGAAACGGCCGCAGATACTGGAAGTGCCTGACCTGCTTACCATTCAGTTAGACTCCTATCGACACTTCCTGCAACTGGAGAAACCAGTCGTAGAGCGCCGAGATGTTGGTTTGCACGCAGCTTTTTCTTCGGTGTTCCCGATTATCAGCTACAACAATTATGTTGCGCTGGAATATGCAGATTATCGTTTGGCTGAGCCTGTGTTTGATGTGCAGGAATGCCAGTTGCGTGGGTTGACGTTTGCTACGTCCTTGCGCGTAAAATTGCGTCTGGTTATCTATGATAAGGACGCGCCTGCGGATGCCAAAGTGGTTAAGGCCATTAAAGAGCAGGACGTTTATCTCGGCGAATTGCCGCTGATGACGGATAAAGGCACATTTATTATTAACGGTACTGAGCGTGTTATCGTTTCTCAGTTGCACCGTTCACCCGGCGTGTTCTTTGAGCATGACAAGGGCAAATCTAATTCTGCTGGTAAGTTGCTGCACAGTGCACGTGTCATTCCTTACCGTGGTTCGTGGTTAGACTTCGAGTTTGATCCTAAAGATTCTATCTTTGTGCGTATTGACCGTCGTCGCAAATTGCCAGCGACGATCTTGTTGCGTGCACTGGGTATGCAGAACGAAGGCATTTTAGATGTCTTCTTCGATAAAACAGCCGTGCATTTGAGCGACAGTACTGTGGAAATGGAGTTGGTGCCAGAACGTTTGCGTGGTGAGTTAGCTTCATTCGACATTATGTTGGATGGGCAGGTGTTGGTTGAGACAGGGCGTCGCATTACTGCTAAGCATATTCGTCAGTTGGAAAAGTCTGGGATGAATAAGCTGGTTGTACCCAATGAGTACATGAACGGTAAAATTCTGGCACATGATATAGTTGATTCATTGACAGGCGAGTTGTTGGCATCAGCCAATGATGAAATCACCGATGTTGTGCTGGAAAAACTGCGTGATAATGATATTAAGTCATTCAATATTTTATACACCAATGAGCTAGACCGTGGCCCGTTTATCTCGAATACCCTGAAAATTGACCCCAGTACTAGTCAGTTGGAAGCGCAAATTGAAATTTATCGCATGATGCGTCCAGGCGAGCCACCAACAAAAGAAGCGGCAGAAAACTTATTCAACAATCTATTCTTTGTAGATGACCGTTATGACTTGTCTGCAGTTGGGCGGATGAAGTTCAACCGTCGTTTAGGGCGCGAAGAAGCGACCGGTTCCGGCGTATTGGATCAGAACGACATTCTGGACGTACTGAAAAAGCTGATTGACATCCGTGATGGGCGCGATGATGTGGATGACATTGACCACCTCGGCAACCGTCGTGTGCGCAGCGTGGGCGAGATGGCTGAAAATGCTTTCCGCGTTGGTTTGGTGCGTGTTGAACGGGCAGTGAAAGAGCGTTTGACGATGGCGGAAAGCGAAGGCTTGATGCCCCAAGAGCTGGTGAATTCCAAACCAGTCTCGGCAGCGATTAAAGAGTTCTTCGGCTCTAGCCAGTTGTCTCAGTTTATGGACCAAAACAACCCGCTGTCGGAAGTGACTCACAAGCGCCGTATTTCGGCATTAGGGCCGGGTGGTTTGACCCGTGAACGTGCCGGTTTTGAGGTGCGTGACGTACACCCAACCCATTACGGTCGGGTGTGCCCAATCGAAACGCCGGAAGGCCCGAACATCGGTTTGATCAATTCCTTGGCGGTGTATGCGCGTACCAATGATTACGGTTTCTTAGAAACACCGTATCGCAAGGTTATTGATAGCAAGCCGACCATGCAGATTGACTATTTGTCCGCGATTGAAGAATCCAACTACGTGATCGCTCAGGCGAGCGCGGAACTGGATGATGAGGGCCGTTTGTCAGATGAGTTCGTTTCTTGCCGTCACCGTAATGAATTTACCTTGAAGCAAGCCAGCGAAGTGCAGTACATGGACGTATCGCCGAAACAGATCGTCTCGGTTGCTGCCTCTTTGATTCCCTTCTTGGAACACGATGACGCGAACCGCGCCTTGATGGGTTCTAACATGCAACGTCAGGCCGTGCCTTGCTTACGTGCTGATAAGCCATTGTCAGGTACAGGGATGGAGCGTGCAGTTGCACAGGATTCCGGTTCGGCAGTCACAGCGCGTCGGGGTGGTTTGATTGACTCGGTGGATGCTGGGCGTATTGTTGTGCGTGTGAATGACGATGAAGCTGACGAAGTTCGCGGCGGTGTCGATATTTACAGCTTAATCAAGTACACCCGTTCCAACCAAAACACGTGCATTAACCAGCGTCCGATTGTCAAAGTTGGTGATGTGGTGGCGCGTGGTGACGTGTTGGCGGATGGCTCTTCTACGGATTTGGGTGAATTGGCTCTGGGTCAGAACATGTTCATCGCGTTCATGCCTTGGAACGGTTACAACTACGAAGACTCCATTTTGCTGTCTGAGCGTGTGGTGGATGAAGACCGTTATACGTCCATCCATATCGAAGAAATGTCGTGTTTGGCACGTGATACCAAGTTAGGGCCGGAAGAAATCACAGCGGATATCCCGAACGTGAGTGAAAGCTTGCTGGCGAAGTTGGACGAGTGCGGCATTATTCACGTCGGTGCGGAAGTAAAACCGGGCGATATTCTGGTTGGTAAGGTTACACCGAAGGGCGAAAGCCAGTTGACCCCGGAAGAAAAATTGCTACGGGCGATCTTCGGTGAAAAAGCCTCTGACGTAAAAGATACGTCCTTGCGCGTACCAACGGGTATGGCGGGCACGGTTATCGACGTGCGCGTGTTTACCCGTGATGGTGTAGAGCGTGATGCACGTGCTTTGGCGATTCAGGAAGAAGATCTGAAGAAAGTCCGTAAAGACTTGCGTGACGAACTGCGTATTTACGAAGCCGATATTTTCGACCGTTTTGCAAAACTGGTGATTGGTAAAGAAGCCTTGGGCGGCCCTAACCGTCTGACATCTGGCACGGTCATCACCGAGTCTTATCTGGATAATCTGGAGAAAAAGGATTGGTTCGCTATCCGTATGCAGGACGAGGAGGTGAATACCCAACTCGAATCGCTGTCTCACCAGATCGACGAGAAGAAAAAGCACTATGAAACGCGATTGCACAAGCAGCGTGATAAGCTCATGGCAGGCGATGATCTCGCACCAGGTGTGCTGAAAATGGTCAAGGTATACATCGCGGTGAAACGCCGGATGCAGCCGGGTGACAAAATGGCGGGGCGTCACGGTAACAAGGGTGTAGTTTCGCGCATTGTTCCGGTTGAAGACATGCCATACTTGGCTAATGGTCAGACTGTTGACATCGTATTGAACCCGTTGGGCGTTCCGTCGCGTATGAACGTTGGTCAGGTTCTAGAAACGCATCTGGGGTGGGCAGCAAAAGGTCTGGGTGAAAAGATTGCACGCATGATCGACACCAAAGCGAAGGTCGATGAATTACGTCAATTCATCAGCGAAGTTTACGCTACGGGCGGTAATCCGAACCAAGATGAAGTTATTGCTGAATTGAGTGATGATGAGGTTGTGACATTGGCGAACAATCTGCGTAAAGGTGTGCCAATGGCAACACAAGTCTTTGATGGTGCTGATGAGGCGGAAATCAAGGCTATGTTGCGTTTGGCTGATTTGCCAGAAAGTGGTCAAACCCAATTGTGTGATGGTCGGACAGGCGATATGTTTGAGCGAAAAGTGACCGTTGGTTACATGCATATGCTTAAACTGAACCACTTGGTCGATGATAAGATGCACGCACGTTCTACAGGCCCTTATAGCCTTGTTACCCAACAGCCTTTGGGTGGTAAGGCACAGTTCGGTGGTCAGCGTTTCGGTGAGATGGAGGTTTGGGCACTGGAAGCTTACGGTGCCGCTTACACCTTGCAAGAAATGCTCACAGTCAAGTCGGATGACGTGAACGGTCGTAACAAAATGTACAAGAACATTGTGGACGGCGACCATTTTATGGAAGCCAGTATGCCTGAGTCCTTCAATGTACTGATGAAGGAAATCCGCTCACTGGGGCTGAATATCGAACTGGAACGGGATTAACACAGGATTTTGGTGATGAAAGATTTATTGAATTTCCACAAGAAAGAGCAGGAAACCCAAGACTTTGATGCTATCAAGGTTGGTTTGGCCTCGCCTGAGATTATCCGTTCATGGTCTTTTGGCGAAGTCAAGAAGCCCGAAACCATCAATTACCGTACTTTCAAACCGGAGCGTGATGGCCTGTTCTGTGCCAAAATTTTTGGCCCTGTCAAGGACTACGAATGCTTGTGTGGTAAATATAAGCGTTTGAAGCACCGTGGTGTGGTGTGTGAAAAGTGTGGCGTCGAAGTGACGCAAACCAAAGTACGCCGTGACCGCATGGGGCATATCGATTTGGCTAGCCCTGTCGCACACATCTGGTTTTTAAAGTCGCTGCCGTCCCGTATTGGTTTATTGTTGGATATGACGTTGCGTGATATTGAGCGCATCCTTTATTTCGAGACCTTTGTGGTGACTGAGCCGGGCATGACAACGCTGGAGCGTGGTCAGTTGCTGAGTGATGAGGCGTACTTAGAAGCAGTGGAAGAGTTCGGTGACGAATTTGAAGCCAGTATGGGGGCAGAAGCAGTGTTGGAACTGCTGAAAACTACTGATCTCAAAGAAGAAGTTGCGCGGATGCGTGAAGAAATCGCTGAGACAGGTTCTGAAACCAAACTGAAGCGCTTGGGTAAGCGTCTGAAATTGATGGAGTCATTCATCAATTCTGGTAATAAACCTGAGTGGATGATTATGACGGTACTGCCCGTATTGCCGCCTGATTTGCGTCCATTAGTACCGTTGGATGGTGGCCGTTTCGCCACATCCGACTTGAATGACCTCTATCGCCGTGTCATCAACCGTAACAACCGTTTAAAGCGTTTGTTGGAGCTGAATGCCCCGGATATTATCGTGCGCAATGAAAAGCGTATGTTGCAGGAGTCTGTGGATGCACTGCTGGATAACGGTCGGCGTGGTCGCGCGATTACGGGTTCTAACAAGCGTCCACTGAAATCCTTGTCCGACATGATTAAGGGTAAGCAAGGGCGCTTCCGTCAGAACTTGTTGGGTAAACGTGTCGACTACTCCGGTCGTTCAGTTATCGTGGTCGGCCCTGCGCTACGTTTGCACCAGTGTGGGTTGCCCAAGAAAATGGCACTTGAACTCTTCAAACCGTTCATTTTTGGTAAGCTGCAACGCCGTGGCTTAGCGACCACCATCAAGGCGGCGAAGAAATTGGTAGAGCGAGAAACGGCTGAAGTATGGGACATCCTTGCGGAAGTCATCCGTGAACACCCGGTCATGCTCAACCGCGCACCAACTTTGCACCGTTTGGGGATTCAAGCATTTGAGCCGACCCTGATCGAAGGTAAGGCGATTCAATTGCATCCACTGGTGTGCTCAGCGTTCAACGCGGACTTCGACGGTGACCAAATGGCGGTGCACGTACCGTTATCACTGGAAGCGCAGTTGGAAGCGCGAACTCTGATGATGGCGACCAATAACGTCCTGTCACCTGCGAACGGCGAGCCAATCATTGTACCGTCACAAGACATCGTGTTGGGTTTGTATTATATGACCCGTGACGCGATCAATGCGAAAGGCGAGGGCATGATCTTCGCTGATCCGCAAGAAGTGCAGCGTGCTTACGATACAGGTAATGTGTCATTACACGCTAAAGTCAAAGTGCGTATTACGGATAGCATTAAGGATGAAGATGGTGAGTTCATCAAACGCATTCGAGTGTTGGATACCACCGTTGGTCGTGCCTTGTTGACTACGATTATGCCAGAAGGTTTGCCTTTCGAACTATTTAATACGGTTTTGAAGAAGAAGGCGATTTCTAAGCTGATCAATGAAGCGTACCGTCGTGTTGGTTTGAAAGCAGCCGTCGTGTTTGCGGATCAACTGATGTACACGGGCTACCGTTATGCGACCCGTGCGGGTGTGTCGTTCTGTGCAGATGACATGATGATCCCAGAGAAGAAAGCTGGTTTGTTGGCTGAAGCCGAAGAAGCTGTTTTGGAGATCCAAAAGCAATTCTCCAGCGGTTTAGTTACTCAAGGTGAACGCTACAACAAGGTCGTTGACATTTGGGCAAGCACTAATGAAAAAGTTGCGAAAGCGATGATGGAAAAGATTGGTAAGCAAGAAGTTATTGATGCCGAAGGCAATCTGGTTTACCAAGAATCTTTTAACTCTATCTACATGATGGCGGATTCTGGGGCGCGGGGTTCTGCTGCACAGATTCGTCAGTTAGCAGGGATGCGGGGTTTGATGGCAAAGCCAGATGGTTCAATCATCGAAACACCGATTACGTCTAACTTCCGTGAAGGCTTGAACGTTCTCCAATATTTTATCTCGACGCACGGTGCGCGGAAAGGTTTGGCGGATACCGCCCTAAAAACGGCGAACTCTGGTTACTTGACTCGCCGTTTGGTTGATGTGGCGCAAGACATGGTGGTTACGATTGATGATTGCGGCACAACGCAAGGCATCAAAATGCGCCCGATCATCGAAGGTGGTGATGTGGTAGAGGCGCTAGCCGAACGCGTATTGGGTCGTGTGGTGGCACAAGACGTTACTCGTGGCGATGAAGTGCTTATTCCAGCGGGTACGTTCTTGGACGAGGCATGGGTCAAGCAAATTGACGCATTGGCTGTTGACGAAATCGTGGTACGTTCTGCGATTACGTGCGAAACCCGTTACGGTGTATGTGCTAAGTGTTACGGGCGTGACCTTGCGCGTGGACATATTGTTAATAAGGGTGAAGCTGTCGGTGTTATCGCGGCGCAATCTATCGGTGAGCCGGGTACTCAGTTGACGATGCGTACCTTCCATATCGGTGGTGCAGCAAGCCGATCTGCGGCTGAAAGCAGTATTTCGGTTAAATCCAGTGGTCAAGTTCACTTGCTTAATGTAAAAACCGTGCGCAACAAAGATGGTAAGCTAGTCGTTGTTTCTCGTTCTGGTGAGCTGGGTGTGGTCGATACAACCGGGCGTGATAAGGAACGCTATAAACTGACTTACGGTGCAATTCTTTCGGTGGAGCAGTACGGTGAAGTCCAAGCAGGCCAAGAAGTAGCGACGTGGGATCCACATACACATCCGATTATTTCCGAGGTGGCAGGTCAGGTCAGCTTCAGTGATTTTATTGACAACGTAACAGTGCAAACGAAGGTGGATGAAATCACCGGCTTGTCTTCCATTGAGGTTATGGATCCTAAGAACCGCCCAGCAGCAGGTCGTGAGCTACGCCCAACAGTACGTTTGCTGGATGAGCGCGGCGATAGCGTGTTCTTTGAGGGTACTAAAATTCCGGTTCAGTATCCATTGCCTGCTGGCGCTATCGTTAGCTCGACGAATGGTGCAACTGTGCAAGTCGGTGAGGTTGTGGCACGTCTGCCACAGGCATCCTCTAAAACGCGTGACATTACGGGTGGTTTGCCACGGGTTGCTGACTTGTTTGAAGCGCGTAAGCCGAAAGATGGCGCGATTCTGGCGGAAAAAACTGGGACAATCTCCTTTGGTAAGGAAACTAAGGGTAAGCAGCGCGTGATTATCACTGGTGAGGATGGCGAGCATTACGAAGAGCTGATTCCTAAGTGGCGTAATTTGGATGTGTTTGAGGGGGAGAAGCTCAATCGTGGTGAGGTGATTGCAGATGGTGAGCCGAATCCGCACGACATTCTGCGCTTGCTGGGTGCGACTGCTCTAGCAGAGTACCAAGCCAAAGAAATCCAGGATGTTTACCGCTTGCAAGGGGTAAAAATCAACGATAAACACATCGAGGTCATTGTGCGTCAGATGATGCGTAAAGTTGAGGTCATTGACCCAGGTGATAGCAAGTTCCTGCGTGGTGAGCAAACGGATTACTGGCGTGTGGTGGAAGAGAATAAGCGCCTTGATAAAGAAGGTAAGCTTAAGATCGTTTACGAGCGTTTGCTGATGGGTATTACCAAGGCATCCTTGGTAACGGATTCCTTTGTGTCTGCTGCGTCCTTCCAAGAGACTACGCGCGTTCTGACAGAGGCTGCGGTACGTGGTGCACGCGATGAACTGCGTGGTTTGAAAGAAAACGTTATCGTCGGACGTTTGATTCCGGCAGGTACTGGGTTGGCTTACCATGACGACCGTCGTAGCCAGCGTAATGAGTTTGCTTATGAGCGTCCAGCACAGACTGAAACCATCAGCTTTGGTGAGCCGTTAGACATAGATTCTGATTGAATAAGCAATCAGGTTTTCGATTTAAGTGACTGATCGGGAAAACTTCCTTGACAGAAGCCTTTCTGATCCCTAAAATCTGGCGTCCTCAAACAGACCGATTTTCGGTCTGTTGCTTTTATGGGGACAAGGCAAGCCAGGCAAGTTCCCCGTGATTCCAGGAGACAATTTCAGGATATGGCAACAGTAAACCAATTGGTGCGTAAGCCGCGCCAAAGCAAAGTAGAGAAAAGCAAGGTGCCAGCGCTAGAGGCTTGTCCGCAGCGTCGTGGTGTTTGCACCCGTGTTTATACAACCACGCCTAAGAAGCCGAACTCCGCTATGCGTAAGGTTGCTCGTGTGCGTCTGACCAATGGTTTTGAAGTCACCAGTTATATCGGTGGTGAAGGCCATAATCTTCAAGAGCACTCGGTTGTGCTGATTCGCGGCGGTCGTGTAAAAGACCTTCCGGGTGTCCGTTACCACACGGTTCGTGGTAGTCTGGATACACAAGGTGTTAAAAACCGTAAGCAGGCACGTTCCAAGTACGGTACGAAGCGTCCTAAAAAGTAATTCACTGGTGATATGAATCATGCCTAGAAGAAGAGAAGTCCCCAAGCGCATCGTGCTGCCCGATCCTAAGTTCGGAAGCCAATTGCTGACTAAGTTCATGAATGCCATTATGCAAGATGGTAAAAAGTCTGCCGCTGAAAAAATTATTTACGGCGCGTTGACTGAAATTGCTGGAAAAAAAGGCGGCGACGGTATTGAAGTGCTGGAATACGCACTGGATAACGTTCGCCCTGCGGTAGAAGTTAAATCCCGTCGTGTCGGTGGTGCAACTTATCAAGTGCCGGTTGAAGTGCGTCCATCACGTCAAAATGCGTTGGCTATGCGTTGGTTGATTGATGCGGCTCGCAAGCGTGGTGAGAAATCCATGGCGCGTAAGCTCGCAGGTGAATTGATGGATGCCTCTGAAAAGCGTGGTACGGCTGTGAAGAAGCGTGAAGACGTGCATCGTATGGCAGAAGCCAACAAAGCCTTCGCCCACTTCCGCTGGTAATGATAAGAGTGACCATCAGTGGCACGTAGTACTCCAATTGAGCAGTATCGTAATATTGGCATTATGGCGCACATTGATGCGGGTAAGACCACTGCTACCGAGCGTATTCTGTTTTATACAGGTGTGTCTCATAAAATTGGGGAGGTTCATGATGGCGCTGCGACCATGGACTGGATGGAGCAGGAGCGTGAGCGTGGTATTACGATTACCTCCGCTGCTACCACTTGTTTTTGGTCGGGAATGGATAAGCAGTTTCCGTTGCATCGCATCAATATTATCGATACGCCAGGGCACGTTGACTTCACGATTGAAGTAGAGCGTTCATTGCGAGTGTTGGATGGGGCGATGTTTGTGCTGTGCGCCGTCGGTGGGGTGCAGCCACAGTCGGAAACGGTATGGCGGCAGGCGAATAAGTATCATGTGCCACGCATGGCTTTCGTCAATAAAATGGATCGTTCCGGAGCAAACTTCCTGCGAGTTTACGAGCAGTTGAAGGCTAAGCTGGGGGCTAATCCCGTGCCGTTGCAATTGCCTGTTGGGGCAGAAGAAAATTTTGTGGGTGTCGTTGACTTGATTCGCATGAAAGCCATTATGTGGAATGATGCTGACAAGGGAGTTACCTACGAAGCTGTTGATATTCCATCTGGTATGGTGGCTGCTTGTCAGGAGTGGCGCGAGAAGATGGTGGAGGCTGCGGCTGAAGCTGATGATGTTTTGATGGGCAAATACCTTGAAGAAGGTGATTTGTCTGCGGAAGAGATTATTAATGGATTGCGTAAGCGTACCATTAATCTTGAAATTGTCCCAATGACCTGTGGTTCGGCCTTCAAGAATAAGGGTGTGCAAGCAGCTCTTGATAAGATTGTTGAGTTGATGCCATCACCATTGGATGTGCCTGCGATTAAGGGGCATTTGGATGATAAGGCGGAAACTGAGGCTGAACGTCATGCGAGTGATGATGAGCCGTTTGCTGCATTGGCTTTTAAGATTGCAACCGACCCTTTTGTGGGTACGTTGACGTTTTTCCGGGTGTATTCTGGTGTGTTGACATCACAAAGTGCTGTTTACAATCCCGTAAAGGGTAAACGCGAGCGTATTGGACGTTTGGTGCAAATGCACTCCAATGCGCGTGAGGATATTGATGAAGTACGCGCCGGTGATATTGCGGCTGCCGTCGGTCTGAAGGACGTGACAACGGGCGATACGCTGTGCGATATGAATCGTGTCATTACTTTGGAAAAAATGGATTTTCCTGAGCCAGTGATTGCGGTAGCCGTTGAGCCAAAATCTAAAGCTGATCAAGAACGTATGGGTATTGCGCTGAGTAAATTGGCGCAAGAAGATCCTTCTTTTCGTGTGCGTACTGACGAAGAGACTGGGCAAACCATTATCGCTGGCATGGGCGAGTTGCACTTGGAAATCATCGTAGACCGGATGCTGCGTGAGTTCAAGGTCAATTGCAATGTGGGTGCACCACAAGTGGCTTACCGCGAAACCATCCGCAAAACGGTCGAGGTTGAAGGTAAATTTGTGCGTCAGTCTGGTGGGCGTGGGCAATATGGTCACGTTTGGCTTCGCCTTGAGCCACTCGGCGAAGCAGAAGGCTATAAATTTGAAAATGCCTTAGTGGGTGGTGTTGTACCGAAAGAATTCGTGCCAGCCGTCGACAAGGGCGTGCAAGAACAAATGGGTAACGGCGTATTGGTCGGATTCCCGCTGGTCGATATGAAAGTCACCATTTTTGATGGTTCTTATCATGATGTCGATTCCAGCGAAATGGCATTCAAAATTGCAGGCTCTATAGCTCTCCGTCAGGGCGTTATGGATGCTGCACCGGTTTTGCTTGAGCCAATCATGAAAGTTGAAGTGACTACGCCTGAAGAGTATATGGGCGATGTTATCGGTGATTTGAACCGGCGTCGTGGTGTCATCCAAGGCATGGATGAGGAAAGCGGCAGTTTGGTGGTACGGGCAGAGGTGCCTTTGGGTGAGATGTTTGGTTACGCGACTGATGTGCGGTCTGCAACTCAAGGGCGTGCTTCTTACAGTATGGAATTTGTACGTTATTCAGAAGCGCCTGCGGCTATTACTCAGGCGGTGATAAAGAAAGTGAAGGGTGAGTAACAATGGCAAAGAGTAAATTTGAGCGAACTAAGCCTCACGTAAACGTCGGCACAATTGGTCACGTTGACCACGGCAAAACTACGCTGACAGCGGCGTTGACAGTTGTGCAGGCCAAAAAATATGGCGGTGAGTCAAAGGCTTATGATCAAATCGATGCCGCTCCTGAAGAAAAAGCACGTGGTATCACCATCTCTACTGCGCACGTAGAGTATGAATCTGAAACCCGTCACTACGCACACGTAGACTGCCCAGGTCATGCTGACTATGTTAAGAACATGATCACTGGTGCGGCGCAGATGGATGGCGCAATTCTGGTTTGTTCTGCTGCTGATGGCCCAATGCCGCAAACACGTGAGCACATCCTGTTGTCCCGCCAAGTAGGTGTTCCATACGTCGTTGTTTACATGAATAAGTGTGACTTGGTTGACGACGAAGAGTTGTTGGAGCTGGTTGAAATGGAGCTGCGTGAGTTGCTGTCCAGCTACGATTTCCCTGGCGATGACACGCCAATCGTTAGGGGTTCAGCGCGTATGGCACTGGAGGGCGATGAATCTGATATCGGTGTGCCATCCATTGCCCGCTTGATTGAAGCCATTGATACTTTCATCCCGGATCCGGTTCGTGCTGTTGATGGTACCTTCTTGATGCCGGTAGAAGACGTATTCTCCATCTCTGGTCGTGGTACGGTTGTGACCGGTCGTATCGAGCGTGGCGTGATTAAGGTTGGTGAGTCTATCGAAATCGTTGGTATTCGTGCTACTCAAACCACTACGGTAACGGGCGTTGAAATGTTCCGTAAGCTGTTGGATCAAGGTATGGCGGGTGACAACGTGGGTTTGTTGCTACGTGGAACTAAGCGTGACGATGTAGAGCGTGGTCAGGTGCTATGTAAGCCTGGTTCTATCAAGCCGCATACTAAATTTGAAGCGGAAGTTTATGTCCTGTCTAAGGAGGAGGGTGGTCGTCATACGCCATTCTTCAAAGGCTATCGCCCGCAATTCTACTTCCGGACTACCGATGTAACAGGTGCTTGCGACCTGCCGGAAGGTGTGGAAATGGTCATGCCGGGTGATAATGTCAAGCTGGTTGTCAGCCTGATTAACCCAATCGCTATGGAAGACGGTCTGCGTTTCGCGATCCGTGAAGGTGGCCGTACTGTCGGCGCCGGTGTTGTTGCTAAAATTATTGAGTAATAGTTATGTCTGATCAAAGAATCCGTATTCGCCTGAAAGCATTCGATCACCGTCTGATTGACCGTTCTGCGACTGAAATCGTTGAAACGGCCAAGCGTACTGGTGCGCGTGTGAAAGGGCCAATCCCTTTGCCAACACGTGTAGAGCGTTACACCATTCTGGTTTCTCCGCATGTTGATAAAGATGCACGTGACCAGTATGAGATTCGTACTTACAAGCGTCTGATGGATATTATTGATCCGACTGACAAGACTGTTGATGCCTTGATGAAGCTGGATTTGGCTGCGGGCGTTGATGTACAAATCAAGCTTAACTGATTTGTAAAAAAAGACTTAACGGCAGAGATTTTTCTGCTATAATGCGCGGCTTTCCACGGCTCGACCTAGGTCGAGCCGAGTTTTTCTAAAAGATAGAATGAAAGTTGCTCGGTGTGAGTAATTCTTCGAAGAGGTATGCAAATGGCTATCGGTCTGCTGGGTCGCAAAGTAGGTATGACCCGGATATACGGTGAAGATGGTGGTTCAACTCCCGTCACTGTGCTTGAGATTGCGGCGAACCGTGTATCACAAGTCAAGACGGTAGAGACGGATGGTTATAGTGCCATCCAGTTGTCTACAGGTGAGAAAAAGTCTTCCCGCGTTTCCAAGTCGGAAGCTGGTCATTTTGCCAAGGCAGGCGTGCCTGCTGGCACTTGTGTTCGTGAGTCGCGCATTGATGATGTGTCAGGTTACGAACTGGGTGCTGAGCTTGCGGTAAGCATGTTTGAGGCAGGTCAAATGGTTGATGTGACTGGCGTTAGCAAAGGTAAAGGCTTTGCTGGTGTTTTGAAGCGCCATCATTTTGCCGGTCAAGACCGCACGCATGGCAACTCTTTGTCACATCGGGTTCCGGGTTCCATTGGTCAGAACCAAACGCCAGGCCGGGTATTCCCAGGCAAAAAAATGGCTGGTCATATGGGTGCTGTACAGCGTACTGCCCAGAATCTGCAAGTGGTACGTGTAGACGCTGAGCGCAATCTGTTGCTGGTTAAGGGTGCTGTTCCGGGCGCTACTAACGGTGATGTGGTTGTCAAGCTGTCGGTCAAGGCATAAAGGTGGCAGCAATGGAATTACAGATTGCAAATGGTGGCTCGGTCGCAGTAAGCGATGAGATTTTTGCACGCGAGTTTAATGAGGGTCTGGTGCATCAGGCGGTTGTTGCTTACATGGCAGCAGGTCGTGCAGGTACTAAAGCTCAGAAAACACGCTCTGATGTCAGTGGTGGCGGCGCTAAGCCATTTAAGCAAAAAGGAACTGGTCGTGCTCGTGCGGGCAGCATCCGTAGCCCACTGTGGCGTACAGGTGGCAAGTCTTTTGCAGCACGTCCCCGTGACTTTACGCAGAAGCTGAACAAGAAAATGTACCGCGCTGCAATGCGTGCCATCTTCTCTGAGCTGGTGCGTCAGGATCGCTTTGTGGTAGTAGACTCTTTCAGCATTGAAGAGCCTAAAACCAAGCTGATGCTGGCAAAGCTGAAAGAGTATGGCTCCAATGATGTGCTGCTGGTATCTGATGTAGATGATGTTAATGTGCTGCTGTCTGCCCGCAACATCCCTTACTGTGAAGTTGCTACGGTAGCTGGTTTGAATCCGGTTAGCTTGGTAGGTCATCAGAAAGTTGTGGTGACAACTGGTGCAGTAAGCAAGATTCAGGAGTGGCTGGCATGAGTATGGAACGTCTCTATCATGTTTTGGTTGCGCCGCGTGTGACAGAGAAAACTGTCCGTGCTTCTGAAAAAGCAAACCAGTACGTGTTCAAGGTTGCCAAAACTGCAACCAAACAAGAAATCAAGGATGCTGTCGAGACTTTGTTTGAAGTCAAGGTTGATCAGGTTCGTACCATCAACGTAAAAGGCAAGCAGAAGAACTTTGGGCGTCGTAGCGGTCATCGCAATGACTGGAAAAAGGCTTATGTTAGCCTGTCCGAAGGTTTCTCTCTGGATGCGGCAGCGGAATAAGGCAAGGGTGAATCATGGCAGTCGTTAAGGCAAAACCAACCTCCCCAGGGCGTCGCTTCCAGGTTAAGGTTGTCAACAAAGAACTACACAAGGGTGAGCCTTGTAAGAGTTTGTTGGAAAACAAGCGTAAGAGTGGTGGACGTAATAATACAGGCCGTATTACTACCCGTCATGTGGGTGGTGGTCATCGCCAACACTATCGTATCGTCGACTTCAAACGTCGTAAGGATGATATTCCTGCTCGTGTTGAGCGTTTGGAATATGACCCTAACCGCAGTGCCAATATTGCATTGCTGTTGTATGCTGATGGTGAGCGTCGCTATATCATTGCGCCGAAAGGGTTGAGTGCGGGTGCGGAAGTCATTTCTGGTATCCATGCGCCGATTGCTGCCGGTAACTGCCTGCCGATGCGTAATATTCCGGTTGGTAGCGTGATTCACTGCATTGAAATGAAAGTGGGTAAGGGTGCTCAGTTGGCACGTAGTGCAGGTGCTTCTGCCCAGTTGGTGGCGCGTGAAGGCGCTTATGCCACCATTCGCCTGCGGTCAGGTGAAATGCGCAAGGTTCCGGTAGACTGCCGTGCAACGGTAGGCGAAGTCGGTAACTCTGAACATGGCTTGATTAAGCTGGGTAAAGCTGGTGCAAAACGCTGGCGCGGTGTCCGTCCTACTGTCCGTGGTGTGGTCATGAACCCGGTAGACCATCCACACGGTGGTGGTGAAGGTCGTACCTCTGGTGGTCGCCACCCTGTTACTCCTTGGGGTGTTCCAACCAAGGGTTACAAGACTCGTAGCAACAAACGCACTGACAATATGATTGTCCGTCGCCGGAACAAGAAGTAAGAGGATTAAACAGTGCCACGTTCACTCAAAAAAGGTCCTTTCGTTGACCATCACCTGATGAAGAAGATCGAAACTGCTAAAGCAGCGAATGATCGTCGTCCAATCAAAACATGGTCACGCCGCTCCATGATCCTGCCAGAATTTATTGGCTTGACAGTGGCAGTGCATAACGGCAAGCAGCATGTTCCGGTGCTGGTTAATGAAAATATGGTAGGCCATAAGTTGGGTGAGTTTGCACTGACCCGTTCTTACCGTGGTCACGTTGCCGACAAGAAGTCGAAGTAAGAGGTAGAAATGGAAGTTGCAGCACATTTGCGCTTTGCGCGTATTTCACCTCAGAAGTGCCGACTGGTCGCTGATCAGATTCGTGGACTGCCGGTGGACAAAGCGCTGAATATTCTGGCATTTAGCCCGAAAAAAGGTGCCTCAATGCTGAAGAAGGTTCTGGAATCCGCGATTGCCAACGCTGAACACAATGACGGTGCCGATGTGGACGAATTGTGCATTAAGCGCGTATTCGTTGATCAAGGTCCAACCATGAAGCGTATCATGCCGCGTGCTAAAGGTCGTGCTAACCGCATCCTGAAGCGCACCAGTCACATTACCGTCGCTGTAGGCGAGAAGTAAGGTTTAGTATGGGTCAGAAAGTACATCCAACCGGTATCCGTCTTGGTATCGCCACCGACTGGCGCTCTAAGTGGTACGCTGAAGGCAAGGATTATGCCGACTTCCTGTTTAAAGATTTGGAAGTGCGCACATTCTTGAAAAAGAAGCTGAAAGAAGCTTCAGTTAGCCGTATTCAGATTGAGCGTCCTGCGAAGTCTGCTTTTATTACCATTCACACTGCACGTCCGGGTGTTGTTATCGGTAAAAAAGGCGAAGATATTGAAAAGCTGCGTGCAGAAACGGCTGCTAAACTGGGTTTGCACGTTAATAACGTGAAGCTAAATATCGAGGAAATTCGTAAGCCGGAATTGGATTCCCAATTAGTGGCCGAGAGCATTGCTAGTCAGCTTGAGCGTCGTATCATGTTCCGTCGTGCTGCCAAACGTGCAGTGGCGAATGCGATGCGCCTAGGTGCGTTGGGTATCAAGGTTTGTGTGGCAGGACGCTTGAACGGTGCAGAAATTGCGCGGACTGAATTTTTCCGTGAAGGTCGTGTACCGCTTCATACATTGCGTGCTGACATCGACTATGCAACTGCGGAAGCTCTCACCACCTATGGTATCATCGGTGTGAAAGTTTGGATCTACAAGGGCGAAGTCTTCGACCTGGAACAGAAACAGCAATCTAGCCAAAGCCAAGGTCAACAAAACCAAGGTCAAGGCAGAAAGAAGAAGTGATAGAGGTTTGAGATGTTACAACCCAAGAGAACCAAATTCCGCAAACAGATGAAAGGCCGCAACCGTGGTCTGGCATTGGCGGGCAGCAAAGTCAGCTTCGGCGACTTCGGGCTGAAAACAGTAGAACGCGGTCGTTTGACAGCGCGTCAGATCGAATCTGCACGTCGTGCTATCAACCGTTATGTACGTCGTGGCGGTAAAATCTGGATTCGCGTGTTCCCGGACAAGCCGATCAGCAAAAAGCCATTGGAAGTTCGCCAAGGTAAAGGTAAAGGGAACGTTGAATACTGGGTAGCATTGGTTCAGCCCGGCAAGGTTCTCTATGAAATTGAAGGTGTGGCAGAGGAAATTGCACGTGAGGCTTTTCGCCTTGCTTCAGCGAAGCTGCCGGTTAAGACTACATTTGTTTCTCGTCAGGTGATGTGATGAACGCAGCAGAACTCAAGCAAAAATCAGCGACTGAGCTTAAAGCCGAGCTGGTAGAAAACCTGAAGGAGCAGTTCAAGCTGCGTATGCAAAAAGCCGCTGGCCAGTTATCACGTCCTTCCGAAGTGAAGCGTGTGCGTCGTCAGATTGCCCGGATCAAGACAGTGCTTGCACAAAAGCAAGTGGCAGGTGAATAACGATGACTGTTAGCGAAGAAGCAAAAGTTGAACGCAGCCTGATGGGTCGTGTAGTCAGTAACAAAATGGACAAGTCCATTGTTGTATTGATGGAGCGTCAAGTAAAACATCCGATGTACGGTAAGTTTATTAAGCGTTCTAAAAAATACCATGTTCATGACGAAAACAATGAATGTCGTGAAGGTGATACCGTAATGTTCAAGGAATGCCGTCCTTTGTCAAAAACAAAGCACTGGACCTTGATCAAAGTTGTTGAACGCGCCCCAGGCCAAGCATAAGGGACGGAGAACATAAATGATCCAGATGCAATCCATTCTGCAAGTTGCAGATAACAGTGGTGCCAAACGAGTTATGTGCATCAAAGTTCTGGGCGGTTCTCATCGTCGTTATGCAGGCATTGGTGACATCATCAAAGTCAGCATTAAAGATGCGATTCCGCGCGGTAAAGTTAAGAAAGGCGATGTTTACAACGCAGTGATCGTGCGTACTGCTCACGGTGTGCGTCGTAATGATGGCTCTAAGATTCGTTTCGATGGTAATGCCGCTGTCCTGCTTAACAATAAGCTTGACCCGATCGGCACACGTATTTTTGGGCCTGTCACTCGCGAATTGCGTGGTGAAAAGTTCATGAAGATTATTTCTCTAGCACCTGAAGTGCTGTAAGACTGCAACGACAGAAGTAGGTGACGAAATGCGTAAAATTCGCAGCAATGACGAAGTAGTTGTCATCACCGGCAAAGATAAAGGCCGTCGCGGCAAGATCATGCAGGTGTTGGTAGACGAAGGTAAAGTTTTGGTTCAAGGTATTAATCGCGTTAAAAAACACGTTAAGCCTAACCCAAATGCAGGTGTCCAAGGTGGCATTATTGAAAAAGAAATGCCCATGGATACTTCAAATGTGATGCTGGTCAATCCTGCTACTGGCAAGGGTGACCGTGTTGGATTCAAGCTCCTGGACGATGGTAAGAAAATCCGTGTCTTTAAGTCCAATGGTGAGCGCGTAGACGCTTAAGGTGTAAAATGTCGAGACTGCAACAGTATTACCGCGATACTGTCGTCAAGGAATTGACGGACAAGTTCGGGTACAACAATGTGATGGAAGTGCCAAAGCTAGTGAAAATCAGCCTAAATATGGGTTTGGGTGAAGCTGTCGGCGATAAAAAAATTATTGAACACGCAAC
Organism: Thiothrix caldifontis; assembly: GCF_900107695.1. Lineage (GTDB taxonomy): Bacteria > Pseudomonadota > Gammaproteobacteria > Thiotrichales > Thiotrichaceae > Thiothrix > Thiothrix caldifontis. The sequence continues at coordinate 210,009 of NZ_FNQP01000001.1, forward strand.
TGGTGATATGGCGAAAATTGCAGGTCAAAAACCTGTAGTTACATTGAGCCGCAAATCCGTTGCTGGCTTCAAGATTCGTGACGGCTGGCCAATTGGCTGTATGGTGACATTGCGTGGCGAGAAGATGTACGAATTCTTGGATCGTCTGGTGAATATTTCCATCCCCCGTATCCGTGACTTCCGTGGCCTTAATGCACGTGCATTTGATGGTCGTGGAAACTACAACATGGGAATTAAAGAACAGATTATCTTCCCAGAAATCGAGTACGACAAAATTGATGCCTTGCGTGGTATGAATATTACGATCGCTACCACCGCCAAAAATAACGAGGAAGGGAAAGCGTTGCTTGAAGCATTCAAATTCCCTTTCAGACAGCAGTAAGAGGATAAGATCACATGGCTAAGAAATCCATGATCGCCCGTGAAACACGCCGTACTGCTGCTGTTGCTAAATTTGCAGCGAAGCGTGATGAGCTTAAAGCTATCATCAGCAGTCCAGATAGCTCATTTGAAGCTGTAATGGAAGCTAATGAGAAGTTGCAAAAGTTACCGCGTGACAGTAGTCCCGTTCGTCAAATGACTCGTTGTCGCCTGACCGGTCGTCCACATGCTGTTTACCGCAAGTTCGGTCTGTGCCGTAACAAGTTGCGTGAAGCTGCTATGCGTGGCGATGTGCCTGGTTTGACCAAAGCAAGTTGGTAAGGGAGAAGCAAAATGAGTATGAGTGATCCTATCGCCGATATGCTGACCCGCATTCGTAACGGTCAGATGGCAAATAAGGCACAAGTTGCTTTTCCTGCTTCTAAGCAGAAAAAAGCCATTCTGGAAGTGTTGCAAAACGAAGGTTATATTGCCAGTTTTGAAACAGGTGCTGTTGAAGGCAAACCTGTTACAACGGTCAGACTGAAATATTTTCAGGGTAAGCCAGTTATCAGCAAAGTGAAGCGTGTTAGCCGTCCTGGTCTTCGCATCTTCCGGGGTACAGATGAACTGCCAACAGTTATGGGTGGTTACGGTATAGCTATCGTTTCTACTTCCAAAGGCGTTATGAGTGACCGCGCAGCCCGTGCTTCTGGCCAGGGTGGCGAAGTCATTTGCACTGTTGAATAAAGGCGGACTTTGAAATGTCAAGAATTGCAAAGAAAGCGCTGACTCTGCCGAAAGGTGTGGAAGTTAGCATCAGTGGTCAAAATCTCAAGGTTAAAGGAGCTAAAGGTTCTTTTGATTTTGCAATACATGACGCTGTAGAAGTTTTCCAAGAAGATAATGTACTGAAGTTTAAAGCCAAACGTGACGGCGATTCTGCTGGTTGGGCGTTGGCAGGTACTACTCGTGCATTGGCAAACAACATGGTTGTTGGCGTTAGCCAAGGCTTTGAGAAAAAGTTGCAACTGGTTGGAGTTGGTTATCGTGCTCAAGCTCAAGGTAACAAATTGAATCTCAGCTTGGGTTTCTCCCACCCTGTTGTACACGATATGCCTGAAGGCATTACGGTCGAAACCCCTAGTCAGACGGAAATTCTGATCCGTGGTAGCGATAAGCAGAAAGTTGGTCAAATTGCGGCAGAAGTTCGTGCATACCGTCCACCAGAGCCATACAAAGGCAAGGGTGTGAAATATGCAGACGAAGTTATTCTGCGTAAAGAGACCAAGAAGAAGAAGTAAGGTGAACTAAAGATGGACAAGAAAATATCCCGCATCCGTCGTGGTAAGCGTAGCCGCATGAAAATGCGTGAGTTGCGTGTTAACCGTCTGAGTATTCACCGTACTTCTCTGCATATTTATGCACAAGTGGTGACTTCCGATGGTTCTCAAGTACTGGCTTCAGCTTCCACGCTCGATAAAGATCTGAAAGCAGGTCTGGACTACACTGGTAATGTTGCGGCTGCTACAGCAGTAGGCAAATTGGTTGCTGAGCGTGCATTGGCAAAAGGTATTGACGCGGTTGCTTTTGATCGCTCTGGTTTTAAATATCATGGTCGCATCAAAGCGCTGGCAGATGGCGCTCGTGAAGCCGGTCTGAAATTCTAAGGATTTATCCAATGGCTAAGGCAGAAAATACATCAGCACCATCTGACGGTTTGCAAGAAAAGTTGGTTCAAGTGAACCGCGTTGCAAAGACTGTAAAAGGTGGGCGTATCATGAGCTTCACTGCATTGACTGTAGTGGGTGATGGTAATGGTCGCGTTGGTTTCGGTTATGGTAAAGCACGTGAAGTGCCTGCCGCTATCCAGAAAGCAATGGATCAAGCACGTCGTAACATGGTAACGGTTTCTTTGGTTGACGGCACATTGCAGTACCCAATCAAATATGAACAAGGTGCTGCACGTGTATACATGCAGCCTGCTTCTGAAGGTACGGGCGTTATCGCAGGTGGTGCTATGCGTGCGGTTCTGGAGGTTGCTGGAGTACGTAACGTACTGTCTAAATGCCAAGGGACGCGTAACGCAGGCAATGTGGTGCGTACCACCATCGCAGCACTAGGTTCTATGCAAGCGCCTGAAATGATTGCCGCTAAACGTGGTAAAACCGTTGCAGACATCAAGGGGTAAACTATGATATCCGCGAAACAACTCAAACTGACGTTGGTGCGCAGTCTGAATGGTCGTCTGAAGGCTCATCAGCAGTGTGCACGTGGTCTTGGTATCCGTAAGATTCACAATCCGGTTACTGTGATTGATACCCCTGAAAACCGTGGCATGATCAATAAGATTTCCTACATGCTCAAGGTTGAGGAAGCTTAAGATGAAATTGAATACACTACAACCTGAATTGGGTAGCCGTCCTGACGGTATTCGTGTAGGCCGTGGTATTGGCTCCGGTCTGGGTAAGACTGCTGGTCGTGGCCACAAAGGTCAAAAATCCCGTAAAGGTGGTTTCCATCACCGTAAGGGGTTCGAGGGTGGTCAGATGCCTATGCATCGTCGTCTGCCTAAGTTTGGCTTTAGTTCACGCATTGGTCAACGCACCGCCGAAGTTCGTTTGAGCGAGTTGGCTCAAGTGGCTGGCGATGTTATTGATCTGGCTGGTCTGATTGCGGCGAATGTGGTTGATGCGCGTACCTTGCAAGCTAAAATCATTCTTTCTGGTGAAGTTGCGAAAGCGGTCACTGTAAAGGGTGTTGGCGTGACTAAGGGCGCACGTGCCGCTATCGAAGCAGCAGGCGGCAAAATCGAAGAATAACGGATAAAAAATATGCGCAAGAACCCTACAGGTTCCCTTGGGGGCTTCGGAAATATGGTCGAGATTCGCCAGCGGTTAGTTTTCGTACTGCTGGCGTTGATCGTTTACCGGATCGGTACTTATATCCCTGTTCCGGGTGTGAATCCCGCAGCGATGGCGCAATTTTTCGATCAGAATAATGGTACTATCCTCGGTGTATTTAATATGTTCTCAGGTGGTGCATTAGAGCGCTTGAGTGTATTTGCATTGGGTATTATGCCGTATATTTCTGCATCTATAATCATGCAGTTGATGGCAACGGTTGTTCCTACTTTGGAGCAAATCAAGAAAGAAGGTGAGTCGGGTCGTCGAAAAATTACCCAGTATACACGTTACGGTACAGTTGTTTTGGCATTGTTCCAAAGCTTCGGTGTGGCGATTGCGTTAGGTGGTAGTGATGCTGGTAATGGTCAAACGATTGCGTTGAATCCAGGAATTGGCTTTACTATTACGACAGTGGTGACACTGGTCACTGGTACGCTTTTCTTGATGTGGTTAGGTGAGCAAATTACTGAGCGTGGGATTGGTAATGGCATTTCCTTAATCATTTTTGCAGGAATTGTTGCGGGTTTGCCTGCGGCTATTGGTGGTACGTTAGAGCTAGTCAACACGGGTGAGTTGCATTCACTGTTTGTCATTGGATTGTTGTTACTAGTGTTGGCAGTAACAGCGTTGGTGATATTTGTTGAACGCGGTCAACGCCGTATCACGGTTAACTATGCTAATCGTCAACAAGGTCGCAAAATGATGATGGGGCAGTCTAGTCATTTGCCTTTGAAGTTGAATATGGCAGGGGTTATCCCACCAATTTTCGCTTCTAGCATTATTTTGTTCCCAGCAACACTGGGGCAGTGGTTTGGTAATGCCGAAGGTATGGGGTGGTTGAAAGGCTTTTTTGATATGTTAAAGCCTGGTGAACCCGTTTATGTCTTGCTTTATGCTACGGCTATTGTATTCTTCTGCTTCTTTTATACGGCTCTGGTATTCAACTCACGTGAAACCGCTGATAATTTGAAAAAAGCAGGTGCTTTTATTCCGGGTATTAGACCGGGTGAACAAACATCTAAATACATTGATGGCGTCATGACTCGCTTGACCGCAGTCGGTGCTATCTACATCACATTGGTCTGTCTGTTGCCTGAATTCCTAATTTTAGGCTGGAACGTTCCTTTTTACTTTGGGGGAACTTCACTGCTGATCATCGTGGTTGTGGTCATGGATTTCCTGTCACAATTACAGGCACACATGATGTCACACCAGTACGAAGGTCTGATGAAAAAGGCCAATTTCAAAGCGCAGACACGCCCCGGCACAGTGCGCTGATCTGATCACTTTCGAGAGGTTTTTATCATGAAGGTTCGAGCTTCAGTTAAAAAATTGTGCCGTAACTGCCGGGTTATCCGCAGAAACGGTGTGGTTCGCATTATCTGTTCTGACCCACGCCACAAACAGCGTCAAGGTTAAGAGTCGATTTGGGTTGATAATTAAAAGGGGTTCTGGCACAATCGCCCGTTTTCCCGGTAGTCTGGAGAGATTTTAATGGCTCGTATTGCGGGTATCAATCTTCCTGTCAATAAGCACGTAGTAATCGGTTTGACCGCTATTTATGGCGTTGGTCGTCCACGTGCTGCTGACATTTGTAAGGCAGCGGATGTGGTGCCAAGCACTAAAATTCGTGACCTGAGTGAAGACCAAGTTGAACGTTTGCGTCTTGAAGTAGGTAAGCTCCTAGTTGAAGGTGACTTACGTCGTGAAGTTTCCATGTCGATCAAGCGTTTGATGGATATGGGTTGCTATCGTGGCATTCGCCACAGACGTGGCCTGCCAATGCGCGGTCAGCGTACCAAGACTAACGCGCGTACCCGTAAAGGTCCGCGTCGTCCTATTCGCAAATAATACATAGATTGCAGGTAGAGTAAGTAATGGCAAGACAGCCTAGAAAAGGTGCAACTGTTAACCTTCGTAAGAAGGTCAAGAAAACTGTCACTGACGGTGTTGCACACGTCCATGCATCCTTTAATAACACTATTGTGACTATCACTGACCGCCAAGGCAATGCACTGGCATGGGCTACTTCTGGTGGCTCTGGTTTCCGTGGCTCACGTAAAAGTACCCCGTTTGCCGCACAGGTTGCTGCTGAACGTGCGGGTAACGCAGCAAAAGATTATGGTTTAAAAAACCTTGATGTCGAAGTCAAAGGTCCAGGCCCTGGTCGTGAATCTGCGGTACGTGCTTTGAACAGCGTTGGCTTCAGAATTAACAGCATTGTGGATGTAACGCCGATCCCTCACAACGGTTGCCGTCCACCTAAGAAACGTCGTGTGTAGGAGATAGTCATATGGCACGTTATATTGGCCCTACCTGCAAACTGAGCAGACGCGAAGGCACTGACCTTTTTCTGAAAAGCCGCAGTGTTTCCCTCGAAAAGAAATGTAAACTGGACAAAGTTCCTGGTCAGCATGGCGAAAATAAAGCTCGCCTTTCCGATTATGGTGTCCAGTTGCGCGAAAAGCAAAAAGTTCGCCGTATGTACGGTGTCTTAGAACGTCAGTTCAGCAACTACTTTAAAGAGTCAGCACGCCGCAAAGGTTCTACGGGTGAAAACCTGTTGAAACTGCTGGAATGCCGTCTTGATAACGTCGTTTACCGCATGGGTTATGGTTCTACTCGCGCTGAATCCCGTCAATTGGTTAGCCATAAAGCTATTACCGTTAACGGTCAGTCAGTGAATATCCCATCCTACCAGGTTAAAGCCGGTGATGTCGTAGCTGTTCGTGAAAAGTCCAAAAAGCAAACCCGTATACAGGATTCTGTCGCTGTAGCGGAACAACTTGGCTTCCCATCATGGGTTGAAGTTGATGCAAAGGGACTGTCAGGTACATTTAAATCCGTACCAGACCGTAGCGATCTGCCAGCCGAAATTAATGAATCACTGATTGTGGAATTGTACTCCAAGTAATCATAGATTCGTTCGAGAGGAAAAGTATGACCTCGAAAACAACAGAATTGCTAAAACCACGCAATGTTCATGTGCACGAGACAGGTTTAAATACCTATCGTATTACGCTTGAGCCATTAGAGCGTGGTTTTGGTCACACGTTGGGTAATGCATTGCGTCGCATCTTACTGTCTTCTATACCGGGCAGTGCTGTGACGGAAGTGCAAATTACTGGCGTGGTACATGAATACACCAGTATCGAAGGTGTGCAGGAAGATGTAGTTGAGATTTTGTTAAATCTTAAAAATCTAGCTATCCGGCTCAATGCACGTGACGAAGCAACTTTGAGCCTGAAGAAAAAAGGCAAAGGTGTTGTGACAGCCGCAGATATTGAGCGTGATCATGATGTTGACATCATTAACCCAGATCATGTGATTGCGCATATAACCAAGGATGATACTGAGCTGGAAATGAGCCTAACCATTACCCGTGGTCGTGGTTATCAGCCAGCATCGGTACGCCGTGGCCCAGACTCTCCTGAGTTGCCTTTAGGTACTTTAGTGTTGGATGCCAGTTACAGCCCGATTACGCGCGTTGCCTACAATGTGGATAGCGCACGCGTTGAGCAACGTACTGACATGGATAAGTTAGTACTGGAAATCCAAACTAACGGTTCCGTTAATGCGGAAGAGTCGATTGGTATGGCAGCGCAGATTTTGCAACAGCAATTGGCTGTATTTTTCGATTTGCGTATTGAAGAGCCAGTCCGCCGTGAAGAATCTCAGCCGGAAATTGATCCGATTCTATTGCGTCCAGTTGATGATTTGGAACTGACTGTACGTTCAGCCAACTGCCTCAAAGCAGAAAATCTGTTCTACATCGGTGATCTTGTACAACGCACTGAGACTGAATTGTTGAAGACGCCTAATCTGGGCAAAAAGTCTTTGACTGAAATTAAAGATGTGCTGGCACAGCATGGTCTAACCCTAGGAGCAAAGCTAGAGAGCTGGCCTCCGGCAGGTCTTGATCACCGTGACAGCAAAGTGGCTTAACCACGGGTTTTGAAGGATATAGAAGATGCGTCACCGTAATACTGGTCGTCAATTAAGCCGCGACAGCAGCGCCCGTAAAGCTCTGCTGCAAGCGTTGACTAACTCACTGCTTCGTCACGAGACGATCAAAACAACTTTGCCCAAAGCGAAAGAATTGCGCCGTGTAGCAGAGCCACTGATCACTCGTGCGAAAGAAGACTCTGTACACAACCGCCGTATTGCTTTCTCGCGCTTGCGTGATAAAGAAGTGGTGGGTAAATTGTTCAACGATCTTGGCCCTCGATTCAAAGAGCGCCAAGGTGGTTATCTGCGTATCATCAAGTGTGGTTTCCGTGCTGGTGACAATGCGCCGATGGCTTACGTTGCATTGGTTGATGAAGCAGACGCTGCGCAAGCTGCAGCCGAGTAAGCAGCGCTTCATGTTTCCTGAAAAGGCCGACACTGTTCGGCCTTTTTGCGTTTCTCATCGTCAGGGGATAGTATGCAAAATGATCCGCAAGTCGTGACCGCAGAGAGCGCCAGTAAAACGGCGAAGTTATTTTATTACGGCAATCTGCTCGCGGTGCTTATTCCATTTCCGGTGTTTATTCTATGGTTTGGGGCTGGAATCTTAGTTTATGCAATGCTACGCCATCATCCTAACCCACGAGTAGGCTATTATACGCAGATTGCCACCTACCATTATTACGGTCTGGCAGGTGGTTTGGTACCAATCTTAACTTTTGCCCCCGGTGATTTCTTTGTGAATTGGTGGTGGGCGCTGTGGCTTACCTGTGTTGTGGTGTTAGTGCCGTTGTCTATTCGCCAAATCCTGCGGATTAACCGCGAAGCTTGGCAAGATACTGTTAAGCCCTTATCCCACTGAGGAGTGGAAAATGCCTGAATTACGTCATGATTGGCGCATCGAAGAAATCAACGCTTTGTTAGCTATGCCCTTTAGTGATTTGATGTTTACTGCACATCAAGTACATCGAGAGAATTTCCCGGTTAATCAAGTACAAGTGAGTACTTTGCTAAGCATTAAGACTGGTGCTTGTCCAGAAGATTGTGGTTATTGCTCGCAAAGCGCTAAACATGACACTTCGCTGGAGCGTGAGACGTTATTGCCGCTACAGGAAGTCATCGACTCTGCCAAAACCGCGCAAGCGCATGGCGCAACTCGTTTCTGCATGGGGGCTGCGTGGCGTAATCCTACCGACAAGAACCTTGAGCGTGTCATCGAAATGGTGCAAGCGGTCAAAGGCTTGGGCATGGAGACCTGCGTTACTTTGGGTATGTTGACCGACCGCCAGGCCGACCGCCTCAAAAGTGCGGGGTTGGATTACTACAATCACAACCTCGATACCTCGCCAGAATTTTACGGCAATGTTATTTCTACCCGCACCTTCCAAGACCGTTTGAATACGCTGGAGCATGTGCGTAATGCGGGTATCAATGTCTGTTCAGGCGGTATTTTGGGCATGGGTGAAACCCGTCAAGACCGGGCGCGTCTGTTGCAGCAATTGGCGAATATGAAATTCCACCCCGAATCGGTGCCCATTAACGATTTGGTTAAAATCGAAGGCACGCCATTGGCTGGAGTGGAAAAACTTGATCCATTTGAGTTCATCCGTACTGTCGCGGCAGCTCGTATTATGATGCCGAAATCTTATGTGCGTTTATCGGCTGGTCGTACAGAAATGACGGATGAAATGCAGGCATGGTGTTTCTTTGCCGGTGCAAACTCGATCTTTTACGGCGATAAATTGTTGACCACCGATAACCCCGGCGCAAGCCATGACCAGCAACTGTTTGCACGTTTGGGGATTCAGGCGGAAGCAGGGCAGGCTGGCAGCGTTCACATGTAAGGAGCAGGGCATTATGCATTACCCACAGTCCTACGATGTCATCGTTATCGGTGGCGGACACGCCGGAACCGAAGCCGCGCTTGCTGCTGCGCGTATGGGGCAGCGTACTCTCTTGCTGACCCACAATATCGAAACCATCGGCGCAATGAGTTGCAACCCCGCTATCGGGGGTATCGGCAAAGGGCATTTGGTCAAGGAAGTTGATGCAATGGGTGGCGCAATGGCGCACGCGGCAGACCGTGGTGGTATCCAATTCCGCATCCTCAATTCCAGCAAAGGTGCGGCAGTGCGGGCGACTCGCGCCCAAGCAGACCGCATCCGCTACAAATCGGCGATTCGTACCATCGTCGAAAACCAGCCCAATTTGCAGATGTTCCAACAAGCCGTGGATGATTTGTTGGTGGAAGGTGATCGGGTCGTGGGTGTGCGTACCCAAATGGGCTTGAGTTTTTCCGCCCGTGCGGTGGTATTAACCTCAGGGACATTCCTTGCGGGCAAAATCCACATTGGTTTAAGCAATCATGCCGGTGGACGTGCCGGTGATCCGCCCTCCATTGCGTTGTCGCAACGTTTACGCGAACTGCCGTTCCGGGTTGATCGCCTAAAAACGGGTACGCCGCCGCGCATTGATGCTCGCAGTATCGACTTCAGCAAACTGGAAGAGCAGCCCGGGGACACGCCTACGCCCGTGTTTTCATTTCTGGGCAGTGTAGATGAACATCCGCCGCAGATTTCGTGCTACATCACCTACACCAACACCGAAACCCACGAGATTATCCGTGGCGGTTTAGACCGTTCGCCCATGTATACGGGTGTCATTGAAGGCATTGGTCCGCGCTACTGCCCGTCGATTGAAGACAAAGTGGTGCGTTTTGCCGACAAAGACCGCCACCAGATTTTCATCGAACCCGAAGGGCTGGATACACACGAAGTCTACCCCAACGGCATTTCCACCAGTTTGCCGTTCGATGTGCAATACGCGCTGGTGCGCTCAATGGCTGGTCTGGAAAACGCACACATTACTCGCCCCGGCTACGCGATTGAATACGATTTCTTTGACCCGCGTGATCTCAAGCCGACGTTGGAAACCAAGGCGGTGCAGGGTTTGTTTTTCGCAGGGCAAATCAACGGCACGACGGGTTACGAAGAGGCTGCTGCGCAAGGTTTGCTCGCAGGTTTGAACGCCGGTTTATACGCCCAAGAAAAAGATGGCTGGTATCCACGCCGTGACCAAGCTTACCTCGGTGTGTTAGTGGATGATTTAATCACGCTAGGCACGAAAGAACCGTACCGCATGTTCACCAGCCGCGCCGAACATCGTTTATTGCTGCGTGAAGACAATGCCGATTTGCGCCTGACTGAAATAGGGCGCGAGCTAGGTTTGGTCGATGACTTGCGCTGGGCAGCATTTTGCACCAAGCGTGAAGCCATTGAGCAAGAACAGCAACGCCTCCGCGCCACGGTATTGCAACCCACAGCGGTCAGCGTGGAAGATAGCCAGCGGGTATTCGGCGATGTCTTGTCACGCGATTACAAATTACACGACTTATTACGCCGCCCTAACGTCACTTATGCTACGCTGACCAGTCTGCCAGCGGTTGGTCGCCCCGTTACCGATGAAAAAGTGGCTGAACAAGTCGAAATTCAATGCAAATACGCCGGATACATTGAGCGCCAGCACGACGAAATCGACAAACAGCGTCGTCACGAAGAAACCCGCCTGCCGGATTGGTTGGATTACACCCAAGTACGCGGTCTCTCCAACGAAGTTCGTCAGAAATTGCAAATGCAACGCCCTGCGACCGTTGGGCAAGCTGCACGAACACCCGGCATTACCCCCGCCGCAATTTCGTTATTGCTCGTGCATTTGAAAAAGGCAGGTTGAAGCATGGAGGTGGATGCTCGTGAAAAACAATTGCTCAATCATTACCTGCAATTATTGCAACGCTGGAACAAGGTTTACAACCTGACCGCAGTGCGTGATCCGGCGGAAATGCAGTCCTTGCATATCGCGGATAGCTTGAGTGTTGCGCCCTATTTGCGGGGTACGACTTGCCTTGATGTGGGCAGTGGGGCAGGATTACCGGGAATTCCGCTGGCGATTATTCAGCCGCACCGGCAGTTCACCTTGCTCGATACCAATGGCAAGAAAACCCGTTTCATGCAGCAAGCGGTGCTGGAATTGGGCTTGTCCAACGTGACTGTGATCCAAACGCGCGTCGAAAGCTGGCAGCCTGTCGGGTGTTTTGACGCGATTATCAGTCGGGCTTTCGCTTCCCTACAGGATTTTGTGACCTTTACCGGCAAACATGCCTGTGAAAATGGTATCCTCTACGCCATGAAGGGGCGCTACCCTGACAGCGAACTGGCAGAATTGCCCAGCGGCTGGCAGGTAATGGCGCAACACACCCTGCACGTACCCGATTTGGATGCAGAACGGCATCTGTTGGAATTACAGCACGTATAAGCGAGAACCATTTCATGACGCGAGTTATCGCCATCGCCAATCAAAAAGGCGGCGTCGGCAAAACCACGACCACTGTCAATTTAGCAGCCTCTTTAGCCGCGATGAAACGCCGTATCTTATTGGTGGATATAGACCCGCAAGGCAATGCAACGACTGGCTTAGGTTTGGAAAAGCATGGGCAAAAAACCACGTTGACTGATGTATTGTTGGGCGAAGCCCATGTTACGGAAATTCTGCAAAAACTGCCGGATAGTTCCCTGCATGTGCTACCTGGGTCTCCGGAAGTGACGGTCGCTGAAGTCAAACTGATGAACAGCGAGCGCCGTGAATACCGCTTACGTGAAGCCTTATCGCCACTGCGAGGGGCTTACGATTATATTCTGATCGACTGTCCTCCATCCCTCAATATGCTTACTGTGAACGCTCTTGTGGCTGCTGATGGTGTCATTATCCCGATGCAGTGTGAATACTACGCACTCGAAGGGTTAAGCGCTTTAGTCGGCACGATTGACCGTATTACCCAAACCGCCAACCCTGAATTACAAGTGATGGGCTTAGTGCGTACCATGTATGACCCCCGAAGTAACTTATCACGTGATGTCTCCGAGCAGATTCACGCATTCTTTCGCAACAAGGTCTACAATACTGCTATCCCGCGCAATATTCGTTTGGCAGAAGCGCCCAGCCATGGTTTGTCTGTGCTGGAATACGACAAAGGTTCACGAGGTGCATTGGCCTACCTTGCCTTAGCTGCTGAAATGCTGCGCAAAGATTCCAGCAAAGTAGCAGCGGATGGAGAACAGGCATGGTAAAAAAACCGGCTTTAGGGCGCGGACTCGATATTTTGTTGAGTTCTGTGCGGGGAGAGGGTGAGCAGACTGACGATACAGTCCTGAAGAGACTTCCCGTAGAGCGGATTCGCCCTGGTCAGTATCAACCGCGCACTCGGATGGATCCTGATGCCTTACAAGAGTTAGCCGACTCTATTAAAGCCCAAGGATTGGTGCAGCCTGTGGTGGTGCGCAAACTCGGTGGTGGCGAATACGAGCTAATTGCAGGTGAGCGTCGCTGGCGGGCAGCACAGTTAGCTGGATTGCATGAAATTCCATCTGTCGTGCGTGACATTCCCGATCAGTCAGCCGCTGCCATGTCGCTGATCGAAAATATTCAGCGTGAAGATCTTAATGCACTTGAGGAAGCTACGGCTTTACGTCGTTTGATCGACGAGTTTGGTTTGACTCATCAGCAAACCGCCGAAGCCGTGGGACGTTCACGCGCAGCGGTGACTAATCTATTGCGCTTGTTAGAATTACAGCCTGAAACCAAAGCGTTGGTGGATGCAGGGCAGCTTGAAATGGGACACGCTCGTGCTTTGTTGGCATTAGGGGGGCAACAACAAGTGGAAATTGCCCAGAAAGTTGCTGAGCGTCAATTGTCGGTGCGTGAAACGGAGCGTCTAGTTAAAAATATTCTAGAAGTAGGGCAAAAGCCAGAACCCGAATTTAAGTCATCACCTGATGTGTTGAAGTTGGAACAAACGCTAGCTGATACCCTTGGGGCTAAAGTTGCTATTCGCTATAACCGCACAGGCAAGGGTAAATTGGTGATTGAATACAATAGTCTAGATGAACTCGATGGTATTCTCGGTCATATTCAGTAAATTTTATGCTCAAGGTGTTGCTGTGACGATGAAATCGCTGCATAATACGCGCCTTGTTTTTCGGATTGGTTTTTCGGGAGAATACCCTTGCCTAACATAGCTTCAGCTAAGAAACGTGTTCGCCAGAGCGAAGTAAGTCGTATGCATAACCGTCACATGCGCACACGTTTACGTACACAAATTAAAAATGTCTTGCGTGCGATTGACGCTGGTGACCGTGAAGCTGCCCTGTCTGCTTATCAAGCGGCTGTGCCTGTGATTGATTCCATTGCTGACAAAGGTATCATTCACAAGAATAAAGCAGCACGCCATAAAAGCCGTCTGAACGCACATATTAAAGCGCTGCAAGCTTAATCATTACGATTGGTTTGGTGTGTTTTCTAAAGCCGGTAATTAAAAACCGGCTTTTTGTGTTTGTGTGGTGTTTATGCTGAAAGTTGGTTTAACGGGTGGTATCGGTTGTGGCAAATCCACAGCAGTGCAACGTTTTCGAGAGCTTGGCGTACCAGTTATCGAAGCTGACCTTATTGCTCGTGAAATTGTTTCAGTAGGGCAGCCTGCCTTGCAGGAAATCACCGATTACTTTGGTTCACAGGCACTGCAAGCTGATGGTGTACTTGATCGTGCGTGGCTACGTCAAGCCGTTTTTAGTGACCCATTACGCTTAGAGCAACTCGAATCCATTCTTCATCCGCGCATCCGCTCTGAAATTCTCGCTAGAATTGCCGCTTGTACTCACAGCGCTTATGTGATTGTTGACGTACCTCTATTGTTTGAAAAGGGCTATACTCAGCTTTTCGAGCGAATCTTAGTAATTGATTGTTTGCCAGATCAGCAGGTTTTGCGTGTCAGGCAACGTGATGGCAGTGATGATAGTGTGATCACGTCTATCATGCAGTCGCAAATTGGGCGTGAGGCACGTTTGCAGCAAGCTCATGACGTTATTAGCAATACCTCATCAATTACTGATTTTTATGAGAAAATTGATGATTTGAATTTTAAATACATAAAATTGTCAGATGTTTAGTTGCTTGTTCTGTTGGCTTTTTGGTATAAAAGCGCTTCAATAGGGCTTGTAAGTGTTTTATGATGATTTATGCACAACCGCTGAGTGACGATATTCGTCGAATTTCTGAGCCACATATGATTGGTTATGAACAGCCGCTAAACGAAAAAATCCGCTTATTTATGCGCTTGGAATTGCTCATGGGGCGGTTTCAATACCATATTTCTACTGGTCCTAAACCTGAAGATACAGTAGCGGCTTTGCATTTGTTGCTGGATCTTTACAATCTTTCTGCCCGCCTTGATGTCAAAAGTGAAATTCTCAAAGAAATTGACCGAATGGGGCAGTCAGCGCGTTTATTATTGCGAAAAGAAGAGGCGGATGCTACCCGTCTTGATGCTGTGTTGGAGCAACTCAATTATCATAGCGATGTGCTGTATCAACAGCGGGGGCAATTAGGACAGCATTTAAAGAATCACATGTTCTTCAATAGCTTGCGACAACGTTCCACTTTGCCGGGCGGTCTGAATGGTTTTGATATTCCACTATTTCATTACTGGCAAGAGCAAGCGATTAATGTGCGGGTCGATGATTTACGTGAATGGATTGAGCCGTATGTAACAGCTAATGCAGCAGCCCGTGACTTGCTGAATATCGTGCGTGATTTTGGTGAGCGTCATGATGAACTGGCTAAGGAGGGTTTTTATCAGTCGATGTTAGAAGCGCGTAAACCTTATCAGATGATGCGGGTTGAATTGCCTGATAATGTCGATTATTACCCTGAAATCAGTGCAGGTAAGCAGCGTTTTACCCTGCGTTTCGTGAATGCTGATATGCTGGCAGAGCGGGGTAAGCAGAACCAGAAGGATGTGCCGTTCACATTGGTGTTGTGTTCTTTCTGAGAGTTGTGCTGCGACAATTAGGTAATGGCAAGCGGGCTAAAAAGCCCGCTTGCCGTTTCTGGTTGTTACGTTTAACGTGTTAGCGTATCCCAGATCGCTTGTGAGTTTTTTTCTGGTGTGGCGGCGTCCTTTGGTGTCTCAATAGCCGGTGTTGTTACATTGGGTGGTGGAGCAGCGGTAGGTAACGCGACGGCAGGGGCTGGTACAGGAGTGGGGGTGGGTTCGCTTGGTGTGATCGGGTCAACGATTAACGTGTCTTGCCGTAAGGTGGAACCATCGTCGTTAATGACTGTAACTGTCCATGTCCCCGGTAGGGTGGGGGAGATCGTTTTGTTGGAGTGTACTCGCCAGCGTTGCCCGCCCACAGGAAATTGCAAGCCTAGTTGGAATGCACCATCTTTCTCCCAACGATGGGTGATGACGTGACCTTGTAATCCAACCAGTTCTGTAAAGTAATACACGGTTTGTCCGGCACTAATGCGTGTCACAGCGTTAGCGGGTTCACGTGCGCTAATGTTGGTGGTAAACGTGGCACGCGCTATTTGTGGTTGCGGAGCAGCGCTTGGTGCTGGAGGGGTTGGTGCTGCTGGTGTTGTGGTGGGGTGTGATATAATCGGCGCTTCTTCTGCCAAAATCATAGGGTTAATTACCCCTGTTAGTATCAGGAAGGCTGCCGTTTTCACGTAGTTGTTCAACATGGTTTTGCTCTCTTAAAATTAGAATATTATAATATTAATGAAAAAGAGTTTACTGTATTTGCAGGACGTTCTCCAAAGAATACGCTTTCTAGGCTTGCCCCTTGCGACAACTTACGCTTTACTACCTTAATTTATATGCATAGGCAGGATGAACATGCCGAGAAAACAGGCTGAAGCTAGTAACGCACAACCGGATTTTGAGACGGCAATGACAGAGCTAGAAACTTTGGTGCAACGCATGGAAGGCGGCGAGCTATCGCTGGAAGATTCCCTTAAAGAATTTGAACGCGGCGTGAAGTTGACGCGGCTGTGTCAGGAAGCGCTTAAAGTTGCTGAGCAGCGTGTCAAGTTGCTGAGTGCTGATGGGCAGGAAAGCGATTTTCCGCAACAGGGGGACGCTTGATGTTGAATGTGCATACTCGTCTACAAGCTTGGCAAGCGCGTATTGAATCTGTGTTGGAAGAGGTGTTGCCGTCTGCTACTACTCATCCAGCCATGTTGCATGAAGCCATGCGCTATTCGGTGTTGAATGGTGGCAAACGGATGCGCCCATTGTTGATATACGCTACTGGTGATGCATTGGGCATTGCGCCTGAGCATCTGGATATTCCTGCTGCGGCACTTGAGTTGATTCATGTATATTCATTAGTGCATGACGATTTGCCTGCAATGGATGACGATGATTTGCGCAGAGGTAAGCCAACTTGCCACAAAGCCTTTGATGAGCCGACGGCGATTTTGGTGGGAGATGCTTTGCAGGCGTTAGCATTTCAGTTATTAGCCGCTCATCCGCGCATGACGGTTTCACCTGAGCAACGTTTGCGCATGATGGAGTTGTTGGGGCAGGCGGCAGGTTCTCGCGGGATGGTGGGCGGACAGGCAATTGATTTAGCCGCAGTTGGGCGGACATTGACTGAAGTTGAGTTGGAAAATATGCACATCCACAAAACGGGTGCATTGATTCGTGCTAGTGTATTGTTAGCTGCGTATAGTGTGGATGTGTTGGATGCTCAACGTTTGCAACAACTCGATCATTTTGCCAAGTGCATCGGGCTGGCATTCCAAGTGCAAGACGATATTTTGGATGTGGAAAGCGATACCCAAACATTGGGTAAAACCCGTGGCGCGGATGAGGCAGCCGGTAAGCCGACTTACCCTTCTATTATCGGTTTGTCGGCTTCTAAAATGAAACTACAGGATTTGTATGACGAAGCACTGGAAGCTTTGGTATCCTTCGGCGAATCTGCCCATTTGTTGCGTGAAATTGCCGAATTTACGGTCAAGCGCATACGATAAATAACAACAGTAAGACAAAACCCACCACAATGCCATATTTACGGTTTGACGATTAGGGGTTAGCTAACGTGCTTAATACGATTCATTCTCCTGCCGAGTTACGTCGCTTGGAACTTGAGCAACTGCCAGCAGTATGCGCTCAGGTGCGCGAGTTTTTGCTGAATTCTGTGTCGACGGGCGGCGGACACTTTTCATCCAATTTAGGTACGGTCGAATTGACGGTAGCCTTGCATTATGCCTTTGATACGCCTAGGGATAAGCTGGTGTGGGATGTCGGTCATCAGGCTTACCCGCATAAAATCCTGACTGGACGGCGTGAGCAGATGAGCAGCATTCGCCAAAAAGAAGGTTTAGCCGGTTTTCCTAAACGTGGTGAAAGTGAATATGATACGTTTGGCGTTGGGCATTCTAGCACTTCGATCAGTGCTGCTTTAGGTATGGCTTTGGCGGCACAGCATAAGGGTGAAGATTACCATTCGATTGCGATTATCGGCGATGGTGCTTTGACTGCTGGGATGGCGTATGAAGCCTTGAATCATGCAGGTGATTTAGATGCCAATTTGATTGTGATTCTCAATGATAATGAAATGTCGATTTCACCTAACGTTGGTGCTTTGCGTAAATACCTGACGCGTTTGTTATCGGGGCGGATGTATTCCACCATGCGTGAAAGTGGCAAAAAAGCGTTATCACACAGTAGATCCCTTTCCAAACTGGTGAAACTAACCGAAGAGCACATGAAGGGTATGGTGTTGCCGGGGACGTTGTTTGAGGAGATGGGCTTCAAATACTATGGCCCTATTGATGGGCATGATGTCGAAGAGTTGGTGCGGGTGTTGCAAAATCTCAAAAGCATCAAAGGCCCGCGCTTGTTGCATGTACTGACCCAAAAAGGTAAAGGATACGAACCAGCAGAGGAAGACCCTTGTACCTATCATGGCGTTGTCCCCTTCAATTTGAAAACGGGTCTGGTCGCCAATGCGAAAAAATCCACACCGACTTATACGCAAGTGTTTGGGCAATGGTTGTGTGATATGGCAGAGCAGGATCAGCGTTTGGTGGGGATTACGCCTGCGATGCGTGAGGGTTCGGGTTTGGTGGCATTTTCAGAGCGTTTTCCTAGACGTTATTTTGATGTCGGCATTGCTGAACAACATGCGGTCACGCTGGCCGCCGGTTTAGCTTGTGAAGGGTTGAAGCCGGTCGTCGCCATTTATTCAACTTTTTTGCAGCGTGCTTACGACCAACTTGTGCATGATGTCGCCATTCAGAATTTACCGGTGGTGTTTGCGATTGACCGCGCTGGTTTGGTGGGGGCGGATGGCCCAACCCATTCGGGGAATTACGATTTGTCTTTCTTGCGCTGTATTCCGAACATGGTGGTGATGGCTCCCGCCGATGAAAATGAATGCCGCCAGATGTTGTATACAGCATTTCAGATGAATTGCCCAACGGCAGTACGTTACCCGCGAGGTAAAGGTATTGGTATTGAACCCCAAACGGAGATGCAATCCATCCCATTAGGTAAGGCAGTAAAATTACGCACAGGCCAAGCGGTTGCCATTGTGTTGTTTGGTTCCTTATTGCCTGAAGCGCAAGCAGCCGCAGCAGAACTGAATGCAACATTGGTCAATATGCGTTTCGTCAAGCCTTTGGATAAAGCTATGCTGCGGGAATTGGCGCAGTCACACGAACTCTTGGTAACGTTGGAAGACAATGCTGTCATGGGTGGGGCAGGTAGTGGTGTGAACGAATACTTGCACGAGGCTGGCTTAACTGTGGATGTTTTGAACCTGGGTTTGCCTGATACTTATATCGACCACGCTCAGCGGGAAGAGCAATTGGTCAGTTGTGGGTTAGATGCAGAGGGTATTGTACAACGGGTCAAAGCCGGATATGGGGGGAGGATTCGCATTGGCGTAACCTTGTATCCTGTGCCACAATACAATACAAACTGATGTGTCAGAAATCGACTATAATTCCCTGAAGAGTTTGATTTCACCCGTATTTCCCAATTCCTGAGGAGTTGTTTCATGAAGTTTCTTGTTGGCTTTTTCAGCCTCGAATGGATGCGTGTCTTTGATTTTATTGCGCCATTGGCTATCCGCCTGTTTCTTGCGCCAATGTTTTGGGTATCTGGCGTGAAGCATTTAGGACTGTTTTCCAGTTCTGATTTTGTGATTTATAACCCGTTAACGTGGATTAATACGGAAGCTTTCCAGCAAAGTGTTGCCGCGATGAGCAATACAGTGCTTGCTGGAATGGGTGCTGAAACGTTGTTGATTTTGATTGGTACGATTGAAATTGTAGCAGCAATTCTGTTGGTTTTGGGTTTCGCAGTACGTTGGGTGGTGTTGGCATTAATGTTTGCGGTGGTTGTACTCGGCTTGATGGCAATGGGAGAGGCGGGCTTCCTCACCACTATGCAGCAATTAGTCATGAGCCACGGCTATACCACTATGGTTAATAACCAGACAGAGGTCTATTTGGTCTATTTCGTGTTGCTACTGGCACTATTTTTCATGGGAGCAGGGCGTTGGGTTAGTTTGGACTGGTTCATTTACCGTGGTTTCATGAAGCGTATTGACAGTAAAACCGCGCATCATGACCCTTTTGAGATTGATGCAACTGACGAACCAGGTATTAGCAAGCTGTAATACGGTCGTTTGATTGTGGTGCGAAGAAGGCTGCCATTGGCGGCCTTCTTGCTTTAGGACTATTACTTAACGGATCTCGCCACGTTCACGCATGGCTTTTACTTTTTCATCATTGCGTTTCATGAGTTGCAGTGTCAGGTAAATTTTTGCTGGAATTGATAAAAACAAGCCACCTGCAATCAAGCCTGCCACGAGTGCGATACCTTGTATGCCATATCCCGTCACAATGTCGGTGAAAATAACCAGCCCGACACCCACTGCTGCAATGCCTAACCCTACAATAATGAGTGTATACATAAGGCGGGTGAGAGATGTTTCATTCATGAGTGCTTACCTTGCGGGTATGTAATGGAATTGTTCCATTATCCGCCTCCATGAAATTCAGGGTAATTGATGTTTATCAATCTGCTAGTGCTTAAGCCTAATATACTGACCCACATCATATTTTGGGATCGTTATTTATGAAGGAATGGCTGCGCTCGTGCCTTGCCGTTGTGCTATTAGCTACTGTCAGCAACACTTATTCCGCTGATGGCAGAGCCTTATTTACCCAACATTGTAGTGCGTGTCACGGTGAAGCGGGAGCAGGGGGTATTGGTTTGCCATTATCCGCACCGACCGTCATGCATTCCTTGACCGATGATTACTTGCGCAAAACCATTCGCAGCGGTCGTCCTGGGCGTATTATGCCAGCCTTTGAGCAGTTGACAGCGGCAGAAGTGGAGGCGTTGGTGCATTACATGCGTGGCTGGGGCGAGGCAAAAGTTGAGGAGTCTGTCTTGCCATTAGCGGGGGATGCTGTGCGTGGCAAGCCTTTGTTTGAACACTATTGCGCCAGTTGCCATGGTCAGGATTTAAGCGGTGGGGAGGGGACGGGAGTCACATTTTCCCGCGCCCGTGATTTGCCAATTATGCCGCCTGCCTTGAATAATGCGGGTTTTCTGCAAGCCGCTAGTGATGGCATGTTGCGTTATATCATCCAACAGGGACGTGAGGGGACGCCCATGCCAAGTTTTGCAACTACGCTCAATGCCACACAAATAGATGACATTATTGCTTATGTGCGTACCCGCGAATCCGATACTTCGGCTGATGTTAGCCCCCCTGAATCACTGACGATTATGTATTCTGTTGAGGGTACGTTTGATGAAACGGTTGATCGGGTACGGGAGGCGATTCGTTCCAACAATTTTCGGGTATTTCCTGATCGTTTTGTGGAGGAGGGGTTAACGGATGAGTTTTCAGTCAATAAGCGTCAGATTTCTTTACGTTTTTGTAATTTCAGCAAGCTATATGAAGCTCTTAAAGTGGAACCACGTTTAGGTGTTATTTTACCCTGTACCTTGACCGTCATTGAACAGGAGGATGGCTCTGTTAAACTGGTGGCTGCAAACGTAACAGCTTTAGCAAAGCTTTTTAATAACAACCAATTAGATGAAGTGTTTGCACATATCAAGGCTAGCTACGACACCGTTCTGGACGAAGTAACATTTTGATTAAAAAATAAACTCTTGCTTGAAGTTAAATAAGTTTGCCACTATATTAGAAAAATCTAATATTTATTGGTAATGGGCTATTACAATGAAACGTTTAAAAAAGTTAATGCTGGTTAGTGTGTTATGGTTGGCGACGGCCATGACTGCAACGGGTGCTGAGCACGGCGATAACCTTAAATTAACCTTGGTGTATGATTCACCGTATGGGTTTGAAGAGACATTGGAATCCCTGCGCAATACGATTTACGCCCACAACTTTCGGGTATTTCCTGATCGTTATCTTGAGGAGGGCTTGGTGGATGAATTTTCAGTGAATACACGCCAGGTTAGTGTACGTTTTTGTAATTTCAGCGATTTAAACGCCGCGATCCAGATTGAGCCGCAGGTGGGGGTGGTGTTGCCTTGCACTATCACGGTGATAGAAAGTGAGGATGGTAAAGTACAACTGTTGACGGGTAATGTGAAAGCCATGTTGACTTTGTTTGACAACCCTAAGCTGACAGTAGCTTTCCAAGATCTGGAGAAAAAGTATCAGGCAATTATTGATGAGGTGACGCTATGAATCGCTTAACCATGGGAGTATGGGGAACATTGTTGGCATGGATGCTGGTTGCCCCGCTACAAGCGGATGAGAAATTGCTAACAGTACGTTCCCCGCAAGCGTTTGACCTTGCGTTGGAACAAGTGCAAGAGGTTTTGAAAAAACATAACTTTACTGTTGCGCATATCCAGAAATGTGACGGCGGTTTACAGGATATGGGCTATACCACGGATAACTACAAAATAGTCTTTTTCGGGCGTTTGGAAGAAGTGCGTGAGTTAAGCAAAACACACCCAGAATTAGTCCCTTTGTTTCCCTTTAAGCTAGCAGTGTATGCGGAAGGCAAAGATACGTTGTTTTCTGTGTTGAACCCCGCTGAACTCGCACCGTTGTTGAATGCAGATAAGGCATTGGCTGAACAGCTCGTTGTGTGGGAACAGGATTTTCGTGCTGTCCTGAATGACATGCAGGTTGTTCAGGTTGCACACATTCACTAAGTTTTGCTTAGGCAGTTGCGCTATACACGCGCAACTGCTGCCCCAGTTTTTGCAGCAATACATCTCGTTGTTGTAACGCTTTTTCCTTATGCAGTAATTGCTGATTAAGCTGGGCGATGATGGTGTCCTTGAGGTTTATCACTTTATCACGTTGTTCCAGTTTAAGTTCCCATGCCTGATTATTTTTGTTGTGTTCTTGGTATTGGGTTGCCATTGCCGTCAGTGTGTCGATCTGGTGTAGTAGACTGTTTTCTTGGGTGTGTTGTTTTTCAGTGAGTTCACTCAAAGCGGCGATATGTTGCAGCAGTAAGTTTTCACGGTTGGTATGTTGCGCTTCGCGGTGTTGGAGTTCGGCTTCTCGCTCACACAGGCGTTGCTCGCGTTCATGCAGCAAAGCGTGTTGTTCTAAGACATGCTGATCTTTAGCTTGCAGGGTTTTGTCACGTTCGCCAATTTGTTGGGTGATGTCTTGTTGCTGGAGTTCTAAGCGTTGAATGAACTGGTCTTTTTCTAGCAGTAAAGTGTCTTTGTGTTGAACAAGATTAGCGTATTCAGCAAGGTGTTTTTCCTTGTTCAGTAAGGCAGCCTCTAGTTCTGCAACACGTTGGTGGTGGGTGTCGATGAGCTGTTGCTGTTCTAGTAGGCGTTGTTCTAACGTACTGAGGTGTGCTTGTAGTGTTTGAATCGCCTGATCACGTTGCTGGATTTCTTTGTCACGTTCTTGAAGTTGTAAAAATTGTGCCGCGATTTGTTCGTCGCGCCGTTGCAGATGGTGTTCTCGTTCATCTATTGTTTGATCACGCAGAGCAAGGTGTTGGTCTTTTTCAAGTATTTGATTGCCTTGTTGGAGCAGCAGTTGTTCGCGCTCTTGGGCAATACGTTCTTTTTCGTGTAGTAGACGGGTTTGCTCCGCGAATTGTTCATTGCGTAAACTGATCTGGTCGACTTTGCGCCGCACGAGGCTGTCACGTTGGTGAATTTGTTGATCTTTTTCGAAGATCAGATCATCGCGGCGTTGCAATAAGCGATCGAAATCACGTAGGCGATAATCACGCTGTTGGATGTGTTGATCACGTTCTTTGAGATGGCGATCACGTTCGGATAATTGGCGGTTGCGTTCACTTAACAGTTGCTCTTGGGTGTAAATGCGTTGCTGATGGTCACGTATCCAGCGGGTGAGCTCTTCAAGTTGCTGGCTGAGTTCTTGAATGTTGGCATCGCGTTTGCTGATTTGTTTGTCACGATTATCGATTTCACGGTCACGCTTGCCGATATGATTGTCTTTTTCTTCGAGGCGGCGGTTACGAATGTGAATTTGATCTTCGCGTTCTAGAATGTACTTTTCTTTTTGACCGGCGAGTTGTTCGATTTCACGTGAGCGAGTTTCTAACTCACGGATGATTTGATCACGTTCGTGAATAACCGCTTCTTTTTGTTGAATAACTGCATCACGTTGCGCTATTTGCTGCTCACGTTCTAAGACGTTTTGTTGATTGCTCAGTAACAGTTGCTCTTTGTCGGTGAGTAATTGCTCTTTACGCTCTATGTGTTGGTCGCGTTCCCGTAAGGACTGCTCAATAGCGCCAATGAGCTGCTCTTTGCTATGCAGTGCATCATGAAGGCTTTGTAGTTTGGCTTCGCTTTGTTGCAAACGCTCGTAAGCATCACGCCAGCGGTCTATTAGCGTTTGCCTGTCGGTTGCGGTTAAAAAGCGATTGCCTTCAATTTTCTCGATAAGAGTCTGTTCTTCACGGTTCATTGTTATAATGTTCTGCTTATCTGTTTATGCGCTATCATAAAGCATAATGGGTTGAAAATAACGTGGCATGAACCAGACTAAAACAGCAACTAAACAGGTTATTAGCACTCTAAACATAAGAGTGCTAAAATAGCGATAGAATTAATGAGGAGATTAACGCATGACTTACGCAATGATGCTCAGAGGACAGACCCTCCCCGTTCCTGTTGGAAATTTGGAGAGTTACATTCATGCGATCCATGCCATTCCTGTGTTGGAAACAGAAGAAGAGCGTGGTTTAGCAGAACGCCTGAAATATGCAGAAGATTTAGAAGCAGCCCGTCAGTTGATTCTGCACAATTTACGCTTTGTGGTGAAGGTGGCGCGTGGCTATAGTGGTTATGGTTTGCCCTTAGGTGATTTAATTCAAGAGGGTAATGTAGGGTTGATGAAAGCAGTGAAGCGTTTTGATCCTGATATGAATGTGCGTTTGATTTCTTTCGCTGTTCACTGGATTCGGGCGGAAATTCACGAGTTCATCCTGCGTAACTGGAAAATTGTCAAAGTAGCAACGACGAAGGCGCAACGTAAATTGTTCTTCAACTTACGCAGTGGCAAAAAGCGTTTGGGGTGGCTAAATCAAGAAGAAGCGCAGTCGATGGCTGATGATTTAGGCGTCAGTACGGCTGAAGTGCTAGAAATGGAAAAACGAATGAGTGCGCATGACGTATCATTTGATCTCAGTATCGACCAAGACGAGGATGACACCACCAATTTCTCACCTAGCCAATATTTAGTGGCAGAGTCTGCTGATCCGGCAGAAATGTTGGAAGCGGAAGAATGGGACACTTATACTCGTGGGCGTTTCCAAACGGCGCTGGCTAATTTAGATGCCCGTAGCCGTGATATTCTGGCGAGTCGTTGGTTGGCTGAAGAAAAAGCAACGTTGCATGACTTGGCAGAAAAATACAATGTGTCCGCAGAGCGGATTCGCCAACTCGAAAATGCAGCGGTAAGTAAACTGCGCTTGGCTGTAGTGGAAGCCGCATAAAAAAGGCCGCGTGAGCGGCCTTTTTTATTTGCATGATGCTTAACCAAGAAGAGCAACTGACAAGAAGCTAAACCACGCGAAAGCAATCAGACCAACAACAATCAGCATCGGAATGCCAAAATCCCAGCTAAACATACCCACCTACCTCTAAAATACTTATGTGTATAAGAGGATAAAGGAATAGCATCTCCCTGACAAGATCAGGAAGCGCTAAGGCCAGCGGGATGTGCAGAATATAGCGTAAATCTAGCCAGAGAAAACCACCGAAAAGAAGCTGAACCATGAGAACAGGATCAGTGCAATCACAATCGCTGCGGGCAGGCCATAATCAAAACTAAACATGCTGGTCTCCTTTCGGGTATCTTCAAAGTAATCAATGCGTGCAGTGTGCCTGAAGTGCGGCTGTTGAAACTTGACATGGCTCAATAATTTCAGCAGGCGATGACAACTTCATGAAAAATATTATGAATACTTGATTTATGTCAGGAATCTGCAATCATGCTGCACATGATCAGCTTGAACCAGCTAATTCTGCGGACGGATGTCAGTGGGATGCCGTTGGAATGGATTCATTTCCAGACGGCAGTCAAACTTTATTACACTGAGCAAGTGGCTTACACCTGCGGGACTCCCATTCTCTCCATTCGCGGGGGGGTTAACGCTATCACCGGGCAACGTAGCCATATCGAACTCCATTCCATTATCGCGACGCTAGGCAGCAAACAGCAGTTGCATCAGGATTATGTCCCGCCTCTTAGTAACCCGTTGTTGTTTCGGCGTGATAACCACATTTGCTTGTATTGTGGTCAACATTTCCAAGAAAAAGACTTATCCCGTGACCATGTACATCCTTTGGTGCATGGAGGGCCTGATCGCTGGACTAATGTGGTAACTGCTTGTAAACCGTGTAATAGCCGCAAAGGTGGGCGAACCCCAGAACAAGCGCACATGCCCTTGTTGGCTATTCCTTTTCAGCCAACGTATGCGGAATATGTTTTCTTGCAAGGGCGCAATATTCTGGCTGACCAGATGGAGTTTTTGAGTGCGCATTTTCCACGTAGCAGTAAGTTACATGAACGTAGGCAGTTGACAGGATTTTAGTTGGGCTAATACGGGGATTTTTGCCTATAGTCATAGCACGTTTGCCAAGGAGTGTCTCATGCCTGAGTCGAATTCGTTCTGGAACTGGTTGCTGTCGTTATTGCGGTGGCGTCGCTCAACGCCAGCAGTTCCCGCCAGTCCCTCAGTACCGGTAGCCGTTTCCCCCGTTAATCCAGCGCCGGTTGCTGTTCCTGCTCTGCCAACAACTGAACCAGAACGTGCGGCTATTGTGGAAGAGTTGCGGGATGCACCTTCATTGCCGCCCCCCCCGCCAGCGTTTGTGCCGTTAGGGGATATGCATCCGCCTGCTGACAGTGATGTGGAAACGCCGGTACAAACATTGCCAGCGGAAGGACCAAATTTAGGTTTTCGCATCCTTTGGAATAATCATCCGACGGTTGAAACGGGAGAGACCTTTCCCTGCCGTGATGCCGATGGCAATCCACATTTTGGTAATCAGTGCGCCATTTTAATGGGAACGTGTTTGTTGCGTAGTAACTTGCTGCAAGGTTATGACAAAACAACCTGTTGGTATCGGGGGCATCAAGGACACACCTTACGAGCGCGTGAAGTAGCCGAGTGGATGCGCCGTAATCCGGGGCGCTTTGGAACCGTGGAAATTCGCAGCAATGTGTCGTGGGGAGCTTTCAAAGGACGTACTGGTTTTGTGTGTTTTCACAATTTTTGGGGGGTAGGCAACCAAGGTGATCACATCGACCTGTGGGATGGCACGGGCATTCTGATGCGTGAAAAAAATCCGGGTTGGGAAGGGCCAGCGTTAGCTGATGGGTCGCTGGATTACTTCGAGCGTTCGGAGGAGGTGTGGTTTTGGCCGGTTCATTAAGTTATGTGAGTATAACCCTGTTAGTGTTGTTGCTAACGGCTTGTGAATCTGACCAGTCTTCAGCAACGCAAACGTTGGTATTGCCTGAGCGTCTTGCCACGCCACATGTTACCGATCAAATGCAGGTGGCGGGTTTAGCTTTAGTGTTACGTGATGAGGGGGGGGGCTGTCGGTTGCAGGTAGGAAAAACAGAACCACAGCTTTGGCTCAAGCCTATGGCACCTTGTTATTTCATAAAATCACCGGGTTCAGCGCAAGCCCAAGTCTATAGGCATGATAAAACCACGTCAGTCGTGGCGGTGGTGGGAACGCCCGTTAAAGGCAACCGTTGTGGTCAGGAAGTTCAGGGTGTGGTTATTAAAGGTGGGGTGGTAACGCCTTCTGCTTATGTGATGCAGGGGAGTGTCCACTGTGTTGATCATGGCTTACAAAACTTTCAGTACGAATTGTTTGCCAGATAATAAATGATGATTAGGTTTAGTCGCCTTCCACAATAAAACTCGCGCCAAAATTGTTGGGGTAACGTTTGCGGATTTTTGCTTGTAAGTTTTCAGCTTGTTTGTGCGACGTAAAAGCACCCACTCTGAGTTTGAACATTAGCCCACGCGGAGTATTCAGGCTGACCAGATAAGCATCATAGCCATCTGCGGCGAGGGCATCACGCCAGCCATACAGTTGTCTTGAATCATAGCCAGCCGCCACCTGTACAGTATAACGATTGGTCGTGTATTTTGTGTCCTCACGCTGTTGCGTAACGGGTTCAGCCCTGCGTTGCTGTGCTTGAATGTAGTTATTCGTTGATTCCCATAAGTTGTCGCTGTTATTGCTGGTACTCCCACCAAAATTCCAGCCTGATAAGTCAGGTCGGTAATTAATGAAAGGTAGTTTACCTGCTTTGTACATGACAACGAGGCTAACCACGCCTACCACCAATATCAATGAGTGAATCAGCTTAAATACAA
This sequence comes from Thiothrix caldifontis, assembly GCF_900107695.1. Classification (GTDB taxonomy): domain Bacteria; phylum Pseudomonadota; class Gammaproteobacteria; order Thiotrichales; family Thiotrichaceae; genus Thiothrix; species Thiothrix caldifontis. Next base: position 237,983 of record NZ_FNQP01000001.1, read on the forward strand.
AGCCGTGTTGTTTGCGAAGGGAACTTGATGACACATTGCTTGAATACTTCACTCCAACCTCTTTCGGCATATTGCTGCCCTATGACTATAGACAAAAAGACGCGGATAAGGGAGGCACAGTTGCGCTAAAATTCACGGTTTATGTTATTAGCGGATACAGGATGAAGCCTGACCTTTGGAATCCTGCTTTTGAGAGCTTGCACCCGTGTTTTCGGCAGTTGCGGAATCGTGACGGTTGGTCGAACCTGGAAAACTGGCCTGACTGTGAATATTTAAACCCCTTATTGCCTGCTGATCTTTGTGCACAATCGGGTTTACCGGTGCATTTTGTACCGCAAGACCATACCTTGCCGTTTCCTGAGTTGTACTACGAGGAGCGAATTTTCCAGCATGGCATGGTGGCCACTCGCCCTAATTGGCACGATTTTTTTAATGCTTTAATGTGGAGCTTGTTTCCACAAACCAAGGTGATGATTAATGCCTTACATGCTGCTGACATAGTGCGGTATGGCAAACCGCGTACCCCACAGCGCGATGCGTTAACTGTATTGGATGAGAGTGGTGTAATCATTGTCGCCAGTCACCTCGAGCATTTGCAGCAAGTCGTCGATTTCGCGTGGGAGACTTTGTTTTGGCAGGAACGTGCTGCGTGGGGGCGTGAAATTGACTGTTTCATGATCGGTCATGCCACTTTGGAGAAAATGCTGACACCTTATGTCGGGGTGACGGCTCATGCCTTATTGGTGCAAGTGGAGCCTGACTTTTTCTTGCGATCATTAGAGCAGCAACACGCTTATTTGGATCAGGTGGTGGTAAACCTGTTGCAGGAGGGGGGCTTGTCTTCCACTGCTAGCTTAAATCCTTTCCCGCTGTTGGGTGTACCGAGGTGGTGGGCTAATGAAACCGTGGATTTTTATCAAAACAAAGACTATTTCCGCGCTAAAAATCGGGAGCGGATGGTACGCATTCTTACGTCGATTATGTCCGATTAATGCCCGCTGCACTTTATCCAGTAAAGTATGTGTTCAGTCTAGTTTAGTGCTAGATTGGCTATTTTTTACAACAAAAGGAAAAGACGATGAGTGTTCAAGAAGCTTTTGCAACCCCGCGTGCGGCTGTCCGTGATGTGGCGGGTGGAACGGGTGTCATGACTGACCAGATTATCAGTGCGATGCAGAAAACCCGTCCATGGGTGTTATTCTTGGCTATTTTGGGATTTATTGGCACGGCATTCACGGTATTAGCAGCGGTTCCCATGATGATGGGGGGAGCCATGATGGGCAATATGGAGGGTGTCGATGCTGACATTGCGCCGTTTGGCAGCGGTATGATGATCGGTATGGGCGTTTTGTATTTAGTCATTGGGGTTATTTACTTCATGGCCTCGTTGTATCTGTTGCGCTATGCCAGCGCGATTAAACGTCTGACGAGTTCATTGAGCGTCGCTGATTTGGAAACAGCGCTGAGCCAACAAGCCAGTTTTTGGAAGTTGATCGGTATTTTGGCCTTGGTTTCCATCGTGCTGATGGTTGTCGCGCTGGTTGCGGGTATCGGTGGTGCAATGATTGTGGGCAATAGTGGTATCTAAACGGTAGCAATTTTCCGACCGTTTGGGGGGAAACTGCTTGCATGTTTCCCTCCTATCCCTAAAATGGGGTCGCATTATAATAATAAAGAAATACTATCATGCAGGTTGCGACATCCCATGCTCCAGCCGCACTGTTTGGCGAAAGGCTGGTCAAACTAGGCAAATTAAAACCCACTGATCTTGAGCGTGCGTTGCGAGCGCAGGCAGAAATTCGTCAGCCCTTAGGTAGCGTGCTGGTACGCTTAGGTATGCTTACCGAACAAGAGGTTGCGTTTGTGCTGTCGCGTCATTTGAATGTGCGCATGGCATTGAGCAAAGACTACCCCTCATTACCCGTCGAAAACCCCGGCATTGCCATCAATTACATGCGTAATGCTGAGATTGTTCCCTTGCAGGCAGAAGACGACCGCTTGGTGGTGGCCATGTCCAACCCGCAAGATGAATTTGCCCGTCATGCCATTTGCATGGCAAGTGGTAAACTGGTCGAACCATTATTGGGGCTTCCTACTGAAATTCGTGCCAATATTGAACGCTTGTATGGCAGTGACGCCAGCAAAAAAGAGGCAGGTGGTGGCGATGACGATTTCGAGATTACCAGCCAAGATCATAATTTGGATGACATCGAACACCTGAAAGACATGGCGAGTGAAGCGCCGGTTATTCGTCTGGTGAACCAAATCATGACCAATGCGATGAGCCAACGTGCCTCTGATATTCACATTGAACCGTTTGAAACCCATCTGAAAGTACGTTACCGGATTGATGGCGTGATTCACGAAGTCGAGTCTCCCCCGCCACAACTGACCGCAGCGATTATTTCACGTCTCAAACTTATGGCACGACTCAACATTGCTGAACGTCGCTTGCCACAAGACGGGCGCATCCAGTTACGGGCGCAGGGCAAAGAAATAGACATGCGGGTGTCTACGGTTCCTACCATGCACGGTGAAAGTGTCGTCATGCGTTTGCTGGATAAGCACAGTGTCAAACTTGATCTGAATACCTTGGGCTTTTCCGATGATAATTTGCGCAAGGTGCAACAACAATTGGATGCTCCCCACGGCGTGATCCTGGTCACGGGCCCTACGGGTTCAGGAAAAACGACCACGCTGTATTCTGCCTTGACCCAATTGAATACGCCTGAAAATAAGGTCTTAACGGTTGAAGACCCGGTGGAATACGAACTCGAAGGGATTAACCAGATTCAGGCTAACCCCAAAATTGGCCTTAATTTTGCGGATGCATTGCGTTCCATTGTGCGTCAAGACCCGGACATTATTATGATCGGGGAAATGCGCGACGTGGAAACTGCCCGCATTGCGATTCAATCGGCTCTTACGGGTCACTTGGTCTTATCCACCTTGCACACCAATGATGCTGCCAGCGGCATTACCCGGCTCATGGATATGGGAATTGAGGATTACCTCATCACCTCAACGGTGAATGGGATTCTTGCCCAGCGTTTGGTGCGGCGTCTTTGCCCGCAATGCCGCGAATCGCATCCGGTATTGCCGGAAATTGAGCAGGAACTCGGTTTGCGTCACTATCAACCCGAAGGCGAATTGCGTTTGTGGCACGCCAGAGGCTGTAGCGCGTGTGGCAATTCTGGCTACAAAGGCCGTAGCGCTATCCACGAAGTGTTAGTCATTGATGACCCGTTGCGTCGCTTAATTCTCAAGCATGAAGATGCCGGTGTATTGCAAGAACAAGCCCGCAAAAGCGGAATGCGCACCATGTATGAAGACGGCTTGCTCAAAGCGCTCAAAGGTGTAACGACTTTAGAGGAAGTGTTGCGCGTGGCGGAGGAAACCCCGAATGCCAACGTATAGCTACAAAGCCATTACCCCGCAAGGGGTGGCGAAAGAGGGCACACTGGAAGCGACTAATGAAGCGCAAGCCGCCGAAAGTCTCCATACGCAAGGGCTGATTCCCATCAAAATCAGCGCGGGTAAAGTTGCCGCTATCGCCAGTGTTTCAAGTGCTGCCAGTAAAAAATCCAGTGGTTTCTTTGCCAGTAAAGCGGTTAGCCAACCCGACATTATGGCCTTGACCCAGCAACTGTCTACCATGTTGCGGGCAGGTTTGCCCTTAGACCGTGCCTTGGGTATTTTGCTGGAAATCGGGGAAAAACCGCCGGTGATTGAGTTGGTGCAAGGTATCCAAAACAGTGTGCGCAGTGGTAAACGCTTTGCTGATTCATTGGAAGCTAGCGGTAAGTTTTCACGCTTTTACATCAATATGGTGCGGGCAGGTGAGGCCGGTGGTTCGATTGATGATGCGTTGGCACGTTTGGTCGAATACATGGCAAGGGCGAAAGAGTTGCGTGGTACGGTGATTTCCGCGCTGATTTACCCTGCGATTCTCGCTTTCGTGGCAGTGGTGTCGATTTTTGCGTTGCTCACCTTCGTTGTGCCGCAGTTTGCACAAATGTTTGGCGATATGGGGGCGGAGTTGCCAACGATTACTAGGGTGGTTATGGGGACTGCCGCAACCTTGCAGCATTATTGGTGGGCAGTGTTGGGTGGCTTTTTGTTGATTTTGTTGGGGGTTCAGTACGTTTTTAGCAATGAAAAGGCGCGGACTGGATTGGATCGCAGCATGTTACGCTGGCCCTTGGTGGGGGATTTGATTGGCAAGATCGAAACTGCCCGCTTTTCGCGTAGCCTTGGCACCTTGCTGCATAACGGTGTGCCGCTCTTGGGGGCGTTAAAAATTGCGAAGAATACCGTCGGTAATCGGGTGATGGCAGCGGCTGTCGAAGAATCAGCGGATAGCCTTAAGCAAGGCGAAAGCCTGACCCGTACATTATTGGGCAAAGGCGTGTTTCCCCCTTATGCCTTGCACATGTTGCGCGTGGGTGAAGAAACTGGGCGCATGGAAGAACTGTTGCGCGAAGTGGCAGACATTTACGACGATGAAGTGAAAACGTCGGTGAAACAGATGTTAGCACTGTTGGAACCGGTGCTGATTCTGGTCATGGCACTTTCCATTTTGGTCATTATTGGTGCGGTGTTATTGCCGATGATCAATATGGCTGATTTGGTCAAATAGTTTCCCAAGAAAATCACAAACTATTGAAAGATAAATAATAAAAAGGAGTTAATAATGCAGTTCAAGTCTCAACAATACCCGTCTGTTCAACAACGTGGCTTCAGCCTGATTGAGCTGATGATCGTGTTGGTTATCCTCGGTTTAATCGCGGGGATTGTCGGCCCACAGGCGATGAAATACCTCGGCAAAGGTAAAAGCCAATCCAGCAAAGTGCAGATTGAAAATATCAGCGCGGCACTCGATATGTACCGTTTGGAAGTGGGTAGTTACCCCACCACGGCGGATGGCTTGAAAGCGTTGGTAGCAGCACCGTCGAGTGCGCGTGGCTGGAATGGGCCTTACCTGAAAAAAGGTGAAGTCCCTAAAGATGCGTGGAACAATGACTACCAGTACAAGCGCCCCGGTAGCAACGGTCAACCGTATGATCTGATTTCCTTGGGCGCGGATGGTGCCGCCGGTGGTGAAGGCGAAGATGCCGATATTACGCTCTGGAAATAAGGGGTTCACGCTCCTTGAAGTCCTGCTGGTGTTGATCATCGGTGGGTTATTGATGGGCGTGGTGGCTACTTCGTTGTCTGAAGGGCCCGTCTTGCGTAAAAGTAGCCGGGAAGTGGCTGCCAGCTTGCGTCATGCGCGGGCGCAAGCGGTGATGCGTCAACAGCCTACCTTGTGGAAGATGAATGTCCAGGAAAAACGTTTCTGGATTGATGGTGGTGCTGCCGATGCCGACCGCCAATTCAGTACGGCGATTACCGCCAAAATCAATACCAGTGCTGCTGAAGTTGATACCGCTAAGCAAGGCGGTATTCGCTTTTTTCCTGATGGCAGTTCCACGGGTGGTTCGGTGGAATTGACACACAATCAACAGACCTACAAGGTCAATGTGGAATGGGTGACGGGGCGTGTCTCAATCCAATAAAGGTTTTTCCCTGCTGGAAGTTCTCGTCGCTTTTGTGGTGATGGGGTTAGTCGTGGGGGTGTTACTGCAATTGTTTGGCTCTGCGATGCGCAGTGTGGCACTGGCAGATGAATACAGTTTCGCCGTACAAGTGGCAGAATCGCGCCTTGCCGCTGTCGGTAGTGAAATTGAAGTCGAAGAGGGTAATATCAGTGGCGATGAGCCGGGTTCTGCTTACCGTTGGGAAGTCCAAATGTCGCCCATCGAACTCAGTGAGGCACTGGAAAAAATGCCCCTGCCATTACAACTCTATCGTGTCGAAGTGGTCGTGACATGGAAAAGTGGTGACAGTGCTCGTGAATTCCACCTGTCATCGTTACGTTTTGGGGAGCAAACATGAGGCAACGTGGCTTCACTTTGCTGGAAATGCTGATTGCGTTCTCATTAGTGTCCTTGCTGTTTCTCGCCTTGTTTGCCAGTTTTAATACGATTGGGCGTAGTTGGGATGCAGCCGATACCCGTATGAATAAAACCGAAGACATGCGCCTTATCAGCGATTTTTTACGCCGTCAGTTAAGCCAAGCGATGGTGGTGAAGATTGCCGGTGAAAAAGAGGCGAAGGTGTATGCGTTTGAGGGAACGGCGACGTCGTTACGCTATGCTGCCCCTTTGCAACCGTTGCAGCATCAAGGGGGCGTATTTCTGATTGAGCTGAATATTGTGGCGGCGAAAGAGGGTAAAAAGCTGGAAATGCTGTTTGCACCTTATCGCCCCGAATTGACGTGGGACGATGCTTTTACAGAAGCCGAACCTGTGTTGGTATTCGAAGGTTTGCAAGCGGCAGCTTTTGAGTATTTTGGCGCAGAAACAGAAGGTGAAGACCCTGATTGGACAGCCGACTGGGAAGATAAGCCGCGTTACCCCGATATGTTGAAGCTGACTTTGGCAGATCAAGAACGTGCATGGCCTGAGATGTTGGTGGATTTGCCGCAGGTAACTGATTATGCAAAATAAACAATCCGGCGTTGCCATGATCGTCGTGTTATGGATGATCATGGTGATGATGACGCTTGCTGCCAGTCTTTTATATGCTACCCGTACCGAAACCAGCATGGTGGATTATGCACGGCGCAGTGCGCAAGCGCGTGCTGCTGCGGATGCGGCGGCGCATTATGCGGTGTTGCAATTGTTCCTGCCAAATAAAGAGCGTGATCTCAAACTGGGCGGTACACCGTTGTTGTGGGGATACGAAGGCATGAAAGCCGAAATCCGGGTGGTGGGTGAAAACGGCTTGATCGACATCAATTACGCCAGCCGTCCGTTGCTGCAACTTATTCTGGAGCAAGCGGGCTTGGATGAGCAAGCGACCCAAAACATGCTGGATATTCTGGAAGATTTTCGTGATGTGGACGATCTAAAGCGCGTCAACGGTGCAGAAGATGGTGATTATGAGAATGCCGGTTTGCCTTTCGGGGCGAAGGATGCGCCATTTGAGCGTATTGAAGAATTACAACAAGTGTTGGGGATGACTCCCCAGCTTTATCAGGCATTGACCCGTTTTCTGACAGTCAACTCCGGTGCTGCGGGCATTAACCCAATGCTGGCTCCACGTCAGACCTTGTTACTGTTGGCAGAAGGGGATGCAGCAAAAGTTGATGCCTATATGCGTCAGCGAGAGGAGTCTGAAGGGCAATACGTGCAGCCGGATTTCGGTGGGGCTTTCCTTGATGCCAGCCAACAACCCTTATACCGGATGCAAATCAGGGTCTACACTGACGAAACCGCTCCCCCGTATTTTGAGGAGCGGTCGTTACGCCTAAGGCCGGGGCAAACCCCGCCGTTTGTTAATTATTTCCGTATCTTGCAAGAATCTTCCGCGCAGTTTGAGTAAGTGAGGCTGCTTCGAGCCAGTTTTTCAGACTGCCTTTTTCAGCATCAACCAATGGCGCGACCATCAGCAGATAAGCCAAGAAGGTCAGTAAAAAACCGTAGAACATCACGCTGGCGCTGGTTTGTAGGTACTCTGTGAGGATGCCAACACTGGCTAACACAGCGGCTAAGGCTGCCATGGTCAGTAATGTTGCGCCTTTACTCATGCCGATATTTAACAAAAGATGATGCAAGTGATCACGCCCGGCAGCAAAAGGTGAGCGGCGATCCCGTAGGCGTACCAAAATAACACGCACCATATCCATCAGCGGTAGCGCAATCAGCCACAATGCTGTTACCGGGCGGAATGCTTGCTGAGTAGTATCTTGTGTGCCTTCAATCAGGAGCCAACTGATAGTCAAGCCAATCAGCATGGAGCCTGCATCCCCCATGAAAATCTTCTCTTTGAAAGGGGGTAGCACCAAGTTATTCAGTAAGTATGGAACCAGGGCAGCAACAAAAATCACACTGACGCTCAAGAGATGTGCATGAGTAGATAAGCCAAATAACATAACCAAGCTAAGTAATGAAACCAAGGCGACAGAACCTAACAAGCCATCTATACCGTCAATCATGTTAAAGGCATTGATAACTCCCAGTACAATCAACACAGTGAAAGGGTAGCTGAATACACCTAAGTCGATTTCACCTAGCCCTAACAAGTTACCGAGATTTGCTAGGGATACGCCACTGCCAATGCACAGTGCTAACGTTAGGGTAATTTGCATGGCGATGCGTAGTTTGACGGAAAGGTCTTCCGCATCATCGGCAACACCCAGTAACACGATACCTAAAGCACACAACAACCATGTAGTGACAGCGACGTCGTTGGGTACTGTGAGTAATACAGCCGCAGAGACACCGAGAAATACGGAGATGCCACCGATGAGTGGAACCGCACCAATATGCTGTTTGCGGCCTTGGGGAATGTCAAGCAAATGAGCGCGATAAGCGACGGGCTTGAGTAAATGAAGCGCAATCCATGTCACGCACAGGCTTGTTATCAATGATAGTATAAGCATGGTGTCCTCGGGAAAAGTAGTGTTCCTGAGGATGTTGTATGCCATGCTTATGCGGTTTGCTTATGCCGCTTGCTCAAAATGAATGATAAGACCGATTAGTGGAAATTGCCTTGTATAAAAAGCCGATGGGCGGGTAAGCCAGTATTGGGGATCAAACCGCTTCCAACAGTTTTAGCCAAGTTGTTTTGATAAACGCTCCCAGTTGTTTAAACTCGACTTCACGAGCACTACCCCGCCGCCAGGCTAAGCCAATCTCTCGATAGCTTTCTTCTTGTAATGGCCAGATTTTGACATTTGTGCCGGTGAGTAAAGTGGAACCTTTGACCATTTCGGGTAAATAGGAAATGCCTAAATCGGCGTCCACCATTTGTGTCAAAGTGAGTAGGCTGCTGGCGGTGAAGCGACTGATCTTGTCCATATCTTGTAAATGGCAGGCAGAGAGCGTGTGGTCGCGTAAGCAATGACCATCTTCCAATAGCAAAATACTTTCCGGGTCGAGGTCGTTAAAAATGTGGTGCTTGGGGCGGGTGTGCCGGGTGTCTTCACGGCAGGCTAAGAAAAACCTGTCTTTAAACAATGACATCACTTCAACATTGCGCAAGGCATAGGGTAGGGCAATAATGATAAGATCCAGCTCGCCATGCATTAATTTTTCATAAACCCGTTGGGTAATGTCTTCGCTTAAATAAAGGCGCAAGTTTGGAAACTGCTGGCGTAAGGGGGGCAATACTCTGGGCAGCAGAAATGGTGCAATGGTTGGAATAATACCAACCCGCAGTTCACCTGTTAGGGGGGCATGGTTGCTGCGGGCCAATTCCACAAGATTTTCAATATCCCGCAAGCAACGCCGCGCTTCCACTGCAATTTGCCGTCCTACATGCGTGACAGTGACATTTTTATTCGTTCGGTCAACCAGTTGTACTTCTAAGGTGGTTTCCAACTCACGAATAGCCGTGCTGAACGCTGATTGCGAGACAAAGCAGGCTTCAGCGGCCTTACCAAAATGTTCGTGACTCTCTAAGGCGATAAAGTAGCGCAATTGCTTAACGGTTGGCAGATTCATGGCAACCTCTTCAGAGTTGAGTGTATCGGTTTTGAGACTTGCTAAGAAAATAATATTCTATTTTTTGTATGAGCGCACAAGGTTTTTATAGGTAGCTTGCCTTTGGTCGATTTTATTAAGGGTAATATCCCCATTTATTTTTTATTTTCTTGAAAGTTTGTAAAAATTTAATTTCAAAAATAAACAAACTATTATTGCTGATAACCTTTTTAAAAAGACCAAGGTAAGTATGCAAAATACACAACGGAATGTTATTTTTAGCGTCATTGGCTATGTTTTGCCGCTATTGGCTGCCTTGGCTACCATTCCCGTCATGGTGATGAGGCTGGGTGTTGATTTGTATGGTTTATACGTTATTTGCACGTCACTGATTGGTTTTATGGCATTAGTGGATTTAGGTGTCGGCCAATCGGTTATCAAATACGTGTCAGCTTACGAAGTCAGCGGCGAACACCATAAAGTAGAGCCAGTCTTGGGCGTGGCCTTGCTGGTCTACGTCATGATCGGTCTACTGAGTGCGCTTGCCTTGTATGTGTTTGCACCTGCTATTGCCAATGCTTTGTATACAGCGTCTGAAAAGCGGGCGTTAGCTCAGGAAGTCTTGCGCATTACGGCTTTACCTTTGCTATTTAGCTACATTAATCAGTTTTTTTTGAATGTGTGCAAAGCCTATCACCGTTTTGATGTCCCGGCGGTTATTCATAATGCGGGTAATCTTGGGGGGATTGTATTGGCAACCCTGCTACTGTTGCTGGGGTACTCGCTGGTTACGGTGATGTGGGGCTATGTGCTAATTCAAGCATTGGCTTTTGTGGCAGGATATGTGTTCAGCCTTAGAATTTTACCGCGTGGTATCCGATTTTTCCCTTATTTTCACCGTCTTATTTTTGAGGAAATTGTTTCGTTTAGCTTTTATACCTTTGTGGGCAACTTTGTCAGTTCGGTGGCTTATCGTGCCGATAAATTGCTAATTGGTATAGTGATTGGTACAGAGACAGTAACGTATTATCAGATACCATTTACTATCGCACAAATGGCGAATGGTATTATTCATACTTTGGTGCATATTGCCTTTCCGCGTTTTACCGAGTTATTTACCTTGCATAAACACAGTGCGTTATTGGCTTTATACCAAAAAGTCGGTGACATCATGTTTCTGATTAGTATGGTGATTGCGGTGCTTTTGATTACAGTGGGGGGGGCGTTTCTATCGTTGTGGATTTCCCCTGAATTTGCGCAACAAAGTACGTTGACCTTGCAAATTATCGCCGTATTCTTTTTCTTACACTCCAATACCGTTACCGGTTATTGGGTGTTGCAAAGCGGTGGGCAGGCTAAATTGACAGCATTGATCGCTGTTATTGGTACGATTGCCTATTTCGTTGGGGTTTACCAGTTGGGAAGCGCGTATGCGCATAACGGTGTGGCACTGGCTTTGTTCTTGCTGCTATTGGCAACACCGTTGCAATACGGCTGGATAGCGAAACATGTTGGGCAATATTATGCAGATTATTGGGTGCGTTTATTATTTTTTGGGTTGCTCGCTTATGTGTTGATTTACCTGCTGACACACCTGAATCTTTGGTTAAACCATACTATGTGGGAAATTATTGTGAGTAGCCTGCTGATGTTACCGTTGTTGGTATTCGGTGTGGCAAAATTATTGGCTGAGCGTCATGTGCCTAAGCAGAGTGGCGGCTAGAAGTAAGAAACTTCTGCCGCCTTCTGGCGGTGTTGTTAGGCTTTTAGACGTTTGTATTTAATACGATGCGGATTCAAGTCGTTGCCGTGGCGGCGCTTGTAATCTTCTTCGTAATCGCTGTAATTCCCCTCAAACCATGTCACGGTGGAGTCACCTTCAAACGCGAGGATGTGGGTGGCAATCCGGTCTAAGAACCAACGGTCATGCGAGATAACGACCGCGCAGCCGGGGAAGTTGAGGATCGCTTCTTCCAGCGCCCGCAAGGTTTCCACGTCGAGGTCGTTGGTCGGTTCGTCCAGCAGCAACAGGTTACCGCCTTCTTTGAGCAGTTTCGCCAGATGCACGCGGTTGCGTTCCCCGCCCGACAAATCGCACAGGCGTTTTTGCTGCGCATCACCTTTGAAATTGAAGCGTCCGCAATACGCCCGTGACTGGATCTGATAACCGCCGACCGTCATGATGTCATGTCCGTCAGAAATTTCCTGGAACACGGTTTTGTTGGGGTCAAGGTCGTCGCGGGATTGGTCAACGTAAGCAATTTTGACGGTTTCGCCGACTTTGAACGTACCCGCATCCGGCTGTTCTTGCCCGGTAATCATGCGGAATAGGGTGGTTTTACCTGCACCATTCGGGCCGATAATGCCGACAATGCCACCTTTGGGCAGGCTGAAACTGACATTTTCATACAGCAAGCGGTCGCCGAAGGATTTGCTGATGCCATTGGCTTCGATCACCAAATCGCCAAGGCGCGGGCCGGGAGCGATGTAGATTTCGTTGGTTTCGGCACGTTTTTGGTAGTCGCTGGAAGATAGCTCTTCAAAACGCTGCATCCGCGCTTTGCTCTTGGCGTGGCGACCTTTGGGGTTGGAACGAACCCATTCCAATTCCTGTTTCATGGCTTTCTGGCGGCCTTGCTCGGCTTTGCTTTCTTGCGCGAGGCGATTTTGCTTTTGCTCCAGCCACGAGGAATAGTTGCCTTCCCACGGGATACCTTGCCCACGGTCGAGTTCCAGAATCCAGCCTGCCACGTTGTCGAGGAAGTAGCGGTCATGGGTGACGGCGACCACGGTTCCGGGGAAGTCTTGCAGGAAGCGTTCCAGCCAAGCGACGGACTCGGCATCCAAATGGTTGGTCGGTTCGTCAAGAATTAGCATGTCGGGGGACGACAGCAGCAAACGGCACAGCGCCACACGGCGCTTTTCACCACCGGAGAGGGTGGTGACATCGGCATCCCACGGCGGCAGGCGCAGCGCGTCGGCGGCGACTTCGAGAGTGTGTTCGAGGTTGTGCGCGTCGGCGGCTTGCAGGATGTTTTCCAAGCGTGCTTGTTCGGCGGCTAGGGCGTCGAAGTCGGCATCGGGTTCAGCGTAGGCGTTGTAGACTTCATCGAGGCGGGCTTGGGCGTCTTTGATGACTTTTAAGCCTTCTTCGACGTTGCCGCGCACGTCCTTGGTAGGGTCGAGTTGCGGTTCTTGCGGGAGGTAGCCGATATTGATGCCGGGTTGCGGACGGGCTTCGCCGAGGATGTCGGTGTCGATACCTGCCATGATGCGCAGTAAGGTGGATTTACCCGCACCGTTGTAGCCGAGTACGCCGATTTTCGCACCGGGGAAGAAGCTGAGGTAAATGTCCTTGAGAATGTAACGGTTCGGCGGGACGACCTTGCCGACACCGTTCATGGTGTAAATGTACTGTGCCATCCAATGCTCCAGAGAAAAATTTAAAAGAATCGGCTGATGTTCGCAACTTGTTCCTGCACCAACGCCATGTCTTGGCGTGATTCGACGTTCAAGCGCAGCACAGGTTCGGTATTAGAACCGCGCAAGTTGAAACGCCATTCCGCAAATTCCATGCTCAAGCCGTCGGTGGTATCAATTACCAGCGGTTGCAGTGCAGCGAAGTGTTCACGCACTGCCGCGATGCACGCTTTCACATCGCTAACGTGGAAATTGATTTCACCGCTGCATGGGAATTTCGCAATACGCTCACTCACCAGCGTGGATAGGTTTTTTCCTTTTACGCTCATCAATTGCGCTACCAACAACCACGGAATCATGCCGCTGTCGCAATACGCAAAGTCGCGGAAATAGTGATGTGCACTCATTTCGCCGCCGTAAATCGCATCTTCCAAGCGCATCCGCTCTTTAATGAAAGCGTGCCCGGTTTTGGACTGGATCGGCTCGCCGCCCGCCGCTTGCACCACGTCAATCGTGTTCCAGGTCAGGCGCGGATCGTGGATGATTTTTGCACCTTGATGCTGCTGCAAAAACGCTTCTGCCAACAAGCCAACGATGTAATAACCTTCGATGAATTCGCCAGTTTCGTCGAACAAGAAGCAGCGGTCGAAATCGCCATCCCACGCAATCCCCATATCGGCGTTATGTGCCAATACCGCATCACGGGTATCCGCCCGATTTTCCGGCAGCAAGGGGTTGGGGATGCCGTGCGGGAACGTACCATCCGGTTCATTATGCACTTTGATAAAGCTAAGCGGCACTTGCAGGCGTTGGCATTCGGCTTCGAGCGCATCCACCACATGACCCGCAGCACCATTGCCCGCATTCACCACCAGTTTCAGCGGCTTGATTGCCTTGAGGTCGATGTAACCGAGCAAATGCTGCACGTAAGCCGCAAGGCACGATTGCTGCGTGAGTGTGCCGCGTTGCGTGACAGGTGGGAAGTTGTTCTCTTCCGCCATGCGCTGAATGTCTTTCAAGCCGGTGTCGCCGCTGATCGGGCGTGAACCTTCGCGCACCAACTTCATGCCGTTGTAATCCATCGGGTTGTGGCTGGCAGTGACTTCAATGCCGCCATCCACACCGAGGTGGAACGTGGCGAAATAAATCTCTTCCGTGCCGGTCATGCCGATGTCGATGACGTTAACGCCTGCATCTTGCAAGCCGTTCGCCAGTGCCAACTTCAATGTTTCGGAAGTCAAACGCACGTCGCCGCCGACCACGACTTGCTTGCCCGCGCCGATAAATTCCCCATACGCCCGCCCAATGCGGTAAGCCACGTCGTCGTTAAGCTCGTCCCCTAGCTTGCCGCGAATGTCGTAGGCTTTGAAACAGGTGAGTTTTTGCATGTGTTATGTCTCTTGGTTGCTACTTTTAATAACTGCCTTTGCGCAGCAGCACCGCTACAAAGGTTTTGGTTAGGATGATTAAATCTAATTCGAGTGACCAGTTGCGCACGTACCAGACATCCAGTTGGACGCGCTCCTCATAACTCAACTCGTTGCGCCCGCTGACTTGCCACAAGCCCGTGATGCCCGGTCTGACTTGCTGGTAATAGTCGATGTATTCGCCATAATCAACGATTTCTTCTGCCACAATGGGTCTTGGGCCGACCAGTGACATTTGCCCGCGTAACACGTTGATCAGTTGCGGGAGTTCATCCAGAGAGGTACGCCGCAAAAAATGCCCGACGCGGGTAATACGCGGGTCATTTTTGAGTTTGTGGTCACGTTCCCATTCTTCACGCGCTTCGGGGTCAGCGGCAAGGATTTTTTCCAGTTGTTCGGCAGCATCTGGGCGCATGGTACGGAATTTGTAGATTTTAAAGACGTTGCCGTCTTGCCCGACACGCTGTTGCTTGAAAATGGGTTTGCCATCCGTCGCCCACCATACCCACACGTACAAACCCAATAAGAATGGGGAAAGCAGCAGGGTTAGCAAGAGCGCCAACATAAAGTCGGAGACGTGTTTAAAGGCACGGTCACTGTCACTCAACAGGTTATTGCGGACAAAGAAAATCAAGCCTTTCTGGTTAATGGAGTTGAAAACTTCAGCATTAAACATCGGCAGTGAAGTCATGCGTGGCACGAGCAGGATACGTTTTACTTTGTGCTGGATTTGATCCATGAGGTGGAACATGCGCTCCATGCCAGTGTTTTCCAGCATGATGATGGTGGCGAAGAAGTGCTCTTTTTCCAGAATGTTGGTGACGATGGTTTGCAAACCTTCGGGCGAATAGTGGTTAATGTTCACCGTTGCCGCAATGTCAAAACCAAACGGATTGTCAGCCGCTAACCATTGACGTGAATCTTCACAGGCGGCTTCGTCGCAAATAACGAGTACCCGCTCACGTAGCAGCGGGTGTTGCAGACAGCGCCGTTTTAGGTAGTAAATCCAAATAGGTAGCAGCAGGTTAAGGCTAAAAAATACCAGAATAATGAGACGTGAATACTGATCAGACTGTTTGAGCAATGACATCAACGCAAAGTTGATGATTAGCGCAATGCTGTTGCCTTTGAGAATGAGCCAGGTTTCTGAAGTCGTTACCATGCGCCGTGTCAGCAGGCGCAGGTAGAAGAAAATCAATAAGTAAACCATGATCTGCCATAGATACTTACTGGCTGGGTGGGCGTGAGCATCAGGGATGAGCCATTCTGCTATCCCACGTGCCAGTAATAGGTTGAACAGCAACAGCAGGGTATACAGAGTGAGCTTGAACAGGATATATTTCATGGTTTATTGATAGAAAAGAAGTCATTGTGTCTTGAAGCCGAGTACCACCCCAACGGTTGCTATCCTGCTCTGTACTTATAATGGTCAGCGTTATTTGCGTGACCAGTTAGATTCAGTGGCTGCTCAAACCTATCCACACTGGGTGATGTGGGCGTCTGATGATGGCTCGCAAGATGATACCCTCTCTATTCTGGCTGAGTATAGAGCAAAATGGTCGCAGGAGCGTTTGTCTGTTGTGCATGGGCCAAGATCAGGTTTTGTTGCAAATTTTTTGTCTTTGGCTTGCCGTGTGGATATTCAGGCGGATTATTATGCTTATTCTGACCAAGATGATGTTTGGTATACTGATAAACTTCAACGAGCAGTGGCTTGGTTACGCACGGTTTCAGACGATGTTCCTGCCTTGTACTGTTCGCGTACACAGTTAGTGAACGCAGATAACAACGAAGTCGGATTCTCTCCGCTCTATTCTAGCCCTCCCTGCTTTGCTAATGCTTTGACACAAAACATTGGCAGTGGCAACACAATGGTGTTTAATCACGCCGCGCGGTTGCTGCTGCTTGAGGCAGGTGGCGATGTGGATGTAGTTGCTCATGATTGGTGGACATATATGGTGGTTAGCGGTTGTGCTGGGAAAGTTTTTTATGATACTGAGCCGTCGTTATGCTATCGCCAACATGATGCTAATGTTGTCGGTGTTGATTTGAGCTGGTTAGCGGTTGTTGCACAGTTCCGTAAACTCTGGCGCGGTCATTTTAGGCAGGGTAATGGGCAAAACATCCAAGCGTTACGCCGTTTGCAAGCTAGGTTAACGCCTGAAAGTTGGAGGACATTAGAAACGTTTGATGCTGCTCGCCATCGTTGGTTGATACCACGCTTATTGGGTTTATTCCAATCTGGTGTGCATCGTCAGCGTTTTTCCGGGCAGTTAAGCTTGCTTGCTGCTGCTATTCTCAAAAAGATTTAAAGATAATATGAATCCACATAGCTCACCTTCTATTGAATTTTCTCGATTATTTCAATCCTTTTGGCATCACCGGCAACTGATTAAAGACATGGCGAAACGCGAAGTGATTGGGCGCTATCGTGGTTCGGTATTGGGAATGGCTTGGTCATTTTTCAACCCTGTTTTTATGTTGGTGGTTTATACCTTTGTCTTTGGTGTGGTGTTTAAAGCACGTTGGGGTGTTGATAGTGATAATGGTCAAGGTAGCTTCGCAGTTATCTTGTTTGCAGGAATGATTGTTCACGGTTTGTTTGCAGAATGTATCAATCGAGCACCGAGTCTTGTACTGGCTAATGTCAGTTACGTGAAGAAAGTCGTATTTCCCCTCGAAATATTACCTTGGGTGAGTGTTATCGCAGCATTATTTCATACGACCATTAGCATCGTTGTTTTGTTAGTTGCTAAATTAGCATTAATGCACAGCTTATCGTGGTCAATACTGTTATTGCCGATTATTTGGTTGCCATTTTTGGTTGGCATTATGGGCATCAGTTGGTTTCTTTCTTCCACCGGCGTGTATTTGCGTGATGTTAGTCAGATGACGGGCTTGATTACGACGGTTTTATTGTTCATGAGTCCGGTTTTTTACCCATTGTCAGCCTTACCTGAAATGTATAGACCGTGGCTATTATTGAATCCGCTCACATTCATTATTGAGCAAACTCGCCAGGTTTTGGTTTGGGGCAATGCGCCAGATTGGGGAGGGTTAGCAATTTACAGCGTATTGGCGGGCTTAGTAGGCTGGTTGGGGTTTGTGTGGTTCCAGAAAACTAGAAAAGGCTTTGCTGATGTCATCTGATATTGCTATCTGTGTTGAAAATCTAGGGAAGATTTACCATCTGTATGATAAGCCACGTGATCGCCTGAAACAGTTTGTCATGCCATCATTGCGGCGTTGGCTCAAGAAACCTGAAAAGCACTATTTTCGTGAGTTTACAGCGCTACAGGATGTGTCATTCTCGGTAAAACGCGGCGAATCTATTGGCGTAATTGGTCGAAATGGTTCGGGAAAATCCACGCTTTTACAGATGATTTGCGGCACATTAACGCCTAGCGGTGGCAGTATTCAAACGTATGGGCGCGTTGCTGCTTTGCTTGAATTAGGGGCTGGTTTTAATCCTGAATTTACAGGGCGAGAAAACGTCTATATGAATGCCGCTATTTTGGGCTTGAGCCTAGAGGAAATTAGCGCACGTTTTGAGGCTATTGCCGCATTTGCCGATATTGGCGAATTCATGGAGCAGCCCGTTAAGACTTATTCGAGTGGTATGTATGTGCGCCTTGCATTTGCTGTGGTGGCGCATGTGGATGCGGATATTCTCGTGGTGGATGAGGCATTATCAGTGGGTGATGCGGTGTTTACCCAGAAATGTATGCGCTTTATTCGTCAGTTTCAGCGTAAAGGCACACTTATTTTTGTTAGCCATGATATTGCATCAGTACAGAATCTCTGCCACTCCGTGCTTTGGCTCAATAAAGGCAAGGTAGAGGGTTACGGTGCGGCAAAAAAAATTGCAGAGGCTTATTTACAATACACACTACAAGAGCAATACGGTGAAGAAGCAGCCTTAAGTACCATTCAATCTGCTGATGATGGCGATACGTTTTCAGACGTGAATGTAGAACCAGTAATTCATTACGGTGCTGAAGCCAAAGTTCGAGATAACCTGCAACAGGCGAAGGGCTGGAAAACCGAGGATGTAAGCATAATCTCAGTGAATCTTTCGCGTTTGTCCCCCGGCTCTTCGAGTGTGTTTGTCGGTGGAGAGCGTGTCCGCATGAGTATTAAAGCTAAAGCTTACGCAGCGTTGCCAAACCCGATTGTGGGTTTTCTAGTACGTGACCGTTTAGGGCAAGATTTGTTTGGCGAGAATACCTTGGCATTTTCAGAGAAAGTGGCTACTCCTGTTGCTGCTGGGGAAACTTTTGAGGGTGTTTTTGAGTTTCGTTTACCGATGTTACCCAATGGAGTCTATGCTGTGATGGTATCCATCGCCGATGGAGATGTTTATGAAAATGTTCAGCATCATTGGTTGCATGATGCTTTGATTATTAATGTTTCCTCCAGCAAAGTACGTTACGGTTTGGTAGGAATTCCCTTTGAAAGGGTGGTTTTAGAGGTTATTCATGAATAAAAAAACATTGCACGAACTGTACGCAGCACATACAGGAAAAGTGTCAGATAAGTGGTCGTTGTATTTAATGGAGTATGACCGCTTGTTTGCCCCTTACCGTGATCAGCCGCTACGAATGCTGGAAATCGGCGTGCAAAATGGTGGTTCACTAGAGATCTGGAATCAATACTTCAGCCAGCCGATTGCGCTATTAGGTTGTGATATTAACCCTGACTGCGCCAAACTTCAGTACGACGATACACATATTCACGTGGTTGTGGGAGATGCGAATGCATCTGACATTCATGCACAGATACTTCGGCAGTCCGCACAGTTTGATATTGTGATTGATGACGGCTCACATACATCGGGCGATATTATTAAATCATTTGCACTTTATTTTCCCCATGTAGTTGAGGGGGGGGTGTTTGTCGCGGAAGATTTGCATTGTAGTTATTGGGAAAAGTTTGATGGAGGTATTTTTTATCCTTATTCATCAATGAGCTTTTTCAAGCGTCTTGCCGATGTTATTAACCACGAACACTGGGGGGTAGCCAAAACTCGGACAGATCTTGTAGAGGGTATTTGCGCTCACTATGGTTGTGAGCTGGATGTCGACCTGCTGGCTCAGTTGCATTCGGTAGAGTTCATTAACTCCATGTGTGTAGTGCGTAAAGCTCCGGCAGCCAGTAATATGCTGGGGCAACGTATTATTGCCGGGACTCAGGAGTTGGTTGTGGAGGGGCATCACCCTCTTCATGGATGTACCTATCAGCTTGATTCGTTAGCAGAGGTAAATAATGCTTGGTCTAATCGTGCAGTTCCACCGGAAGAAACCATTCAACGGGTAGAACAAGAGCTAGTTAAAGTCACTGAGTTGTTGGTAGCACGTGAGGATGAGTTGAAAGTCCGTGAGGGTGAGTTGAAAGCGCGTGAAATTGAGTTAGCCATCCTTTATAACTCGACAGCTTGGAAAATGACGAAACCCTTACGTTTGTTAGCCGATGAGTTAAAGCATATCAGGCATGTTGTTATGGGGGAGGCGCAGCGTGTGCATCGGGTTATTAGGCGCGGGGGAGGGGTTAAAAATACGTTGCTAAAAGCCATACGCTTATACCGTAATCAAGGTTTTGCAGGGTTAAAGCGAGGGTTTACAATAGCTGCCATATCCGCTCAGCAGATTAGTAACGATTATGGCAAGTGGGTACTTACTTTCGATACGTTAGATGACCTCGAACGTCAGCGGATTGCTGAACGTATTGCGATACTGCCTAGCTGTCCGCTGATTTCGGTTGTTATGCCTTGTTACAACCCTAAACCCGAATGGTTAGCAGAAGCGATTGAATCGGTTCGTTCCCAGTCGTATGCGCACTGGGAGTTGTGTATTGCTGATGATGCATCCACTGATTCACGTATACGTGAAATTCTCAACGGCTATATGACCTTAGATCCACGAATCAAGGTTGTATTCCGTGAAACGAATGGGCATATAAGTGCCGCATCGAACAGTGCATTGGATATTGCCACTGGTGATTACGTTGCTCTGCTGGATCATGATGATGTGTTGGCTGAGCAAGCGCTGTATTGGATTGTTGATGCTATAACTGCGCATCCTGATGCCAAATTACTGTATTCCGATGAGGATCATTTGAATGAGAAAGGGGAGCGTTGTTTACCATTTTTCAAACCAGTATGGTCGCCACATTTGGCTTGCTCACAGGCTTATTTGGGGCATTTGGTCTGCTTCAAGCGGCTGTATGGTAAACCGCTTTTTGATGAGCATCTAAACGGAGCACAAGATTACGATCTTTGGTTAACGCTGGCTAGTCAATGTCGTGTAGAAGAAATTATCCATATCAGTAAAGTTTTGTATCATTGGCGTATTCATCCTCAGTCGACAGCAGGCAATGCGAACGCTAAACATTATGCTGATGAAGCGGGTATGCAAGCTGTACAAAAGTTTGTGGCACAGCGTTACCCGGATAATGCTATTAGCGTGCAGCATGGGGAGCATATGTTTACCTATGCGCTTGGTTTTCATTTGCCTGAAAGTGTTGTTTTTTCAATTATTATTCCAACCAAAGATAAGGTTGAACTGCTGTCTGAGTGTGTCGATAGCATCTTGAATGGTTCATCATGGCAAAATTTCGAGATATTAATTCTTGATAATCGCTCCGAGATGCCAGAAACATTTTTGTATTTTGAAACAATTCAAAAAGCAGATTCGAGAGTGCGTGTCATTCCCGCAGATTTCGAGTTTAATTGGTCAAAATTAAATAATTACGCGGCAAACTATGCAAATGGCGACGTAATGGTGTTTCTCAATAACGACACGAAAGTTATTTCTTCGCAATGGCTTGAGTCTTTGGGGGGGTATGCCAAACTGCCTGATGTGGGGTTAGTGGGGGCTTTGTTGTTATTTGAAGATGGCAGTATCCAGCATTCAGGTGTTGTGGTGGGAATGGGGGGATGGGCTGAACATGTCTATCGTACTTACCCTGCTATTCACGATGGTGCGCAGCCATTTGTGTCGCCTATATTGACACGCAACGTATTGGCTGTCACCGGGGCGTGTATGGCTATTAGCAAAGATAAGTTTCAGCGTTTAGGTGGGTTTGACGAAAGTTTTATTATCTGTGGGAGTGATGTGGAAATCTGCATCAGAGCCTATAAATCTGGGTTGTTCAATGTAATGTGTGCTGAAGCAAGGCTCTTCCATTACGAGTCAAAAACGCGCTCATCCTATGTTCCTGCCATTGATTTTCAGCAGTCTGAAATCAAATATGCGCCGTATCGTGTTGATCAGGTTGATCCATTCTATAACAGTAACTTGTCATTAAACACTACTCAACCTCAATTTACTGAAGACCATAATCATGCGTAAACTCCTGAAAATGTTTCTCAAACACCCGAAAGTTCATGCTTATCTGCGTCGTACTTATGCTGCGGTTATTAACGATGCGAGTGTTAAGGAGACGCAGATTATTGCTACTGATGTGGTTGAAATTAGCCCCATTCGGATTCGTAAAAGTAATTTAGATAAAGCACGTTTGAATTTACTTGTGCCAGCACTGTCTGTACGCCATTTGTTTGGAGGAATTTCGACTGCGTTGACTCTCTTTAGTGAGCTTGGGGGAAATATTGGGAATGTAAGAATTATTCTTACGGATGAGGCTAATTTTCGTTATGAAGACAATTTGGCATACCGTGATTGGCAAATTTTGGGATTGGATGACGAAGATTTGCCTGGTAAAACGATTGTCTCGGCTGCGGATAGGTCTTCCAGAACATTAGCTGTATCAGAGAATGATGTGTTTATTACGACAGCATGGTGGACTGTCGTTTTACTGAAAGGCATTTTTTCTCAGAAACGTGCCCTGTTTGGTGAAACTCAGATGGAGAGATATGTCTATCTTATCCAAGATTATGAGCCTGGATTCTACCCGTGGTCATCACGTTATGCTTTGGCTGAGTCGACTTATCATGATAATTCAAATTGCATAGCAGTTTTTAATTCGCAGATATTGCGTGATTTTTTCTTGCAGCAGGGCTATACGTTTCGGAGTAGTTATTATTTTGATCCTGTTTTACATCAAGGATTGAGAAAGCATCTGGGGGCGGCAAAATCAAATGTACGGGAGCGTAAAGTTTTGGTTTATGGTCGACCAAGTGTTGAGCGTAATGCATTTGAAATGATTGTGATGGCGTTACGTATTTGGGCTATAGGACATCCAGATACGTTGTGGCGTTTTTATTCGGCTGGTGAGAAACACCCTCGTATCATGCTTGGCAATGAGCATTACTTGGAATCATTGGGTAAGCTTACAATTGATGAGTACGCAACAGAGTTAAGTACTTCTTACGCAGGTGTTTCGTTGATGATTTCGCCGCATCCAAGTTATCCACCTTTGGAAATGGCGGCTTTTGGCTTGCGTGTTGTCACCAATGGCTATGCATCCAAAGATATTTCCTCGCTATCGACCAATATTTTTTCAGTTGACTGGGTTTCGCCAGAAAGTATTGCACAAATGCTTGATACTGTTTTGCGGCAATATGAACTGGATTCGCATGGTGTGGCATCAACTTCGCAATGGTTTGAGCGCTATTCAACGCTAGATAATCCTTTTGAAAGTATTACTCCGGCTATTCATTCAGAATTGATCCAATAACGTAAGTACTTATGCAAAAGTTTTTCGGAAAAACCACCCCTTACAAATCAATCGGTTACGATTGAAAAGTTCCGAGTAACTTATGCCTAAGTACTTATCATCTACAGAATTTCTAAAGTTAAGTATAACCTGTGTTCTGCTTAATTCCTACACGGAAAGCAAGTTCAATTTTTGATCGGTCGCTTCAATGATTTAAGTTGAAAATCAACATGATAATTTCTCACTATGCTTTGATGCCGAAGTTTTCATGTGAATTGCCTCTTCTAAGTACTTATGCAAAAGTTTTTCGGAAAAACCACCCATTACAAATCAATCGGTTACGATTGCAAAGTTCCGAGTAACTTATGCCTAAGTACTTATATATACAGCATTTTGTAACTTTCCACCATTCTTTGAATGTTAAAATTCTTTTTCTGTAATGTTTGACTTATAGTGCCAAGTGAAAAGCAAAAAGCATTATTTTTCGATAATTCACTTAGTATTTCGATAGCTTCGTTAGTGTGTTTGAACAAATAGCCATTACGCCCAACCTGCACAATATCCACATGCCCCGTGCATTCACTCAACACCAATGGCAACCCCTGACACATGGCTTGCAACGCCGATAGCGGTAATCCTTCCCACAATGACGTAGACAAATAGATAGTCGCCTGTTGCAAGTGTGCGGTTACTTCAGGCGGTTCAACCCAGCCGGTGCAATGAATATTCGGTGCAGTCAGTAAATGGCGCAGCTCGCCATCCCCAATCCACACAAAGCGGACGTGGGGTTGATCGAGAAAAGCCAGCGCAATCTCATTAAATAACGCCGGATTTTTCTGTTGAGAAATTCGCCCTGCAACGACTATCGTACAATACGTATCGGTCTGCGTTGGTGGTGTTGCAGGCCGCTTTGCGCATTCAACCCCATTGTTAATGTAATCAGCGGGAATACCGTAACGCTGGAAAGCCGCTGCTTCCGATGCAGAACACGCGATGACCTGACCAGCACACCAATTGCCTAACTTTTCCAGCCAAATAAACAGCGATAGTTTCGTGGGTGATACGTCTTGGCGCAGAAAAGCGGCTCCATGGGGGGTATACAGCACCCGTGTAGGCAGTCCCAGCAATTTGGCAGCCACACGCCCTAAAAACCCTGCTTTGGAGGAGTGCAGATGAATCACATCACCCTTGTGTTGTTTCAGCAAACGCATCAGGTGATAGAGTGCTAGAATATCGCTTATAGGGGAAATATCCCGCGTGACACGTTTCCATGGAAGGAGTGTTACCCCAAGCGGAAACAGTTCAACGTAATGAGACGGCGTATCGGGGCGTTCACCGTGAATGACCACATGCTCGTATTCCGGTAGCGCGTGGGTGAGTTGCACCACAAAGTGCAAGACGCCAGCCGCAAACGACTCGACCACATGAATAACCTTCATTTATTCCCCATGTTTGTGCAGGTAAAAACCTTGGCGTAACCCAAAGGTGTCTGTAACAATAAGCAGGTTAATGCATGAGCAGAGAACACTCAAGCGCTAGAGGGATAGGATATAACGATGAAAAGCATGACCCCGATACAAAGGGAGGGAAGCGTGTCTATTGCTATGGTAAATTCATGGCTGCTGATTCTGTTCGCCTTCACCTTCCTGTTCAGTGTCGCACTGGGCAATATCCTGCTGTTTTTTATTTTGTTGCTGTGGCTGATCGAAGGAAACTTTGCTGAGAAATTTCAACGGGTTAAGCACAACCCGTTTGCTTGGGCAGCGGTGGCCTTTGTCGCGCTGCACTTGATTGGACTGTTATGGACGAGCGATTGGGCATTTGCCGGTTTTGTACTGAAAAAAGAATTCAAATACCTGATGATTCCAGTGCTGATGACGGTGCTACGGCGTGAACACCTCACGCATTACATGGTGGCGTTTGTATTGTCGGTCTTGCTGATGGTGCTGATGTCGTATGGGCTGCATTGGGATCTGATTCCACATTATGCTTGGTTACGTTTGGAAGCAGCCGTGGATGGCACTGCTGATACCACCCCTTTCGTGAGTCATATTGTGTATAACCCGGCACTGGCTTTTGCGTTGTACCTGTTGCTGTATGCGATTTTTTTACAAAAAACGCTACCACCTTTGCTGAAGTGGGGCGGGTTTGTGGTATTTGTCATCATGAGTGCCAATATGTTTCTGACCCACGGGCGTATGGGGCAACTGGTGTTTCTGGCCTTACTGACCTTGTTTGTGTTCCAGTATTAC
The DNA here is from genome assembly GCF_900107695.1 of Thiothrix caldifontis. GTDB lineage: Bacteria > Pseudomonadota > Gammaproteobacteria > Thiotrichales > Thiotrichaceae > Thiothrix > Thiothrix caldifontis. The sequence continues at coordinate 263,225 of NZ_FNQP01000001.1, forward strand.
CAAGGCAAAGTGTTAAAGCCAGCGTTAATGGCGTTGTTGTTGCTGGTGACACTTGCCCCGACTGCGTATCTGCTTAGCCCAGTGGTGCAGCAACGGGTGGATTTGGCTATCCATGAAATCCAACATTATGAGGAATTGCCAAATTCCAGTGTTGGGGCGCGGGTGATTATGCTGCTGAATTCGTTTGAGCTGATTCGCGAAAATCCCGTGTTTGGGGTGGGCACGGGGGATTATCAGCAGGAATATACCCGTGTGAGCCGACAAAACTCCCCTGAAGCCGTTCGTGGTGAAAACCTTGCGCACCCGCATAATGTCTATGTGCAAGAAATGGTGCAATTTGGAGTGTTGGGGCTGGCGGTGTTGCTTTACTGGTTTTATACCATGCTCTTGCTGTACCGGCAGTCATCCAGCCCCTTGAAGCCGGTGATGCTGGCATTTCCACTGTTTTATGCGGTGATCTTCTGTTCTGACGGTTATATTATGGATCATTATTTGACGCTCTTATTTCTGTTATTTGGGGCTATGTTGTACGTGAATCATGAGCGTCTGCGTGGCTAAGCGCATTCTGATCATTATCCGCCGTTCTAACGGCGATGTGTTATTGGCTTCCCCGCTGATCCAGCATTTACAGGCGCATTATCCGGGGGCTGCTATTGATTTGCTGATTAATGACGATACGCTGGGAATTGCCCAAGCGTTGCCGCACGTGCGGCAGATTCACACCTATTCCTATGGCTGGAAAAAGCTACCGCTGTGGCAACGTTTGCGTACCGAAATGACGTTTATCCGCCGCTTATTCCGGCAATACGATCTTGCCATTTCGTTGACCGCCACTGATAGCAGTGTGCTGTATGCGCTGTTGTTTGGACGGCACTCAATCAGTGTCATTGATACCGATAGGCGTAAAAACTGGTGGAAGAAACGTGTGCTCACCGGTTATTACCAAGTGAATAACCAACGTCACGTGATTGCGAATAATTTGCAAGTGTTGCCGTTATTGGGCATTTCCACCCAAACGATTGAATGCGCGGTGCAATACTCGCCACAATCTGAACGGATGATTCGAGAAAGGCTAATGGCAGCGGGTATTGCATCCTTTATGATTTTTCACCCTTCAGCACAATATGCTTACAAGGTTTACCCGGAAGCATTGCGTCAGGCGTTGTTACAACAACTGAGCCGTTTGGGAATGCAAACGGGGGTGGCGATTGTGGTGACGGGGGCAAAAACGCCCTTGGATTTGCAAATCAAAGCGGCGTTGCTTAAGTCGGCGAATGTATACGATTGGATTGGGGAAACCAGTTTGGATGAATACATTGCACTCAGCGACTTGTCGATGGCTTATATCGGTGGTGATACGCTGAACATGCACATTGCAGCGGCGCAAAATAAACGGGTGTTTGCCATTTTTGGTCCTACCTTATTACCGGTGTGGTCGCCTTGGAGCAATACCTTGCAAAGTGCGGCAACACTTAGTCAGCCAGAGCAGACCTACGACAACATTACTGTGTTTCAAGCGGCTATGTCGTGCGTGCCGTGTGGGCAGGCAGGGTGTGATAATCGGCATGGAAAAAGTGAATGCCTTTACCGGATTGAGCCTGCTAGTATTGCTAACGCTGTCGGCATTTGGCTGCACGAGTACAGGAATACTTAGATGATAAAAATGAGTGGGCTGGTTATTACCTATAACGAGGCAGGCAATATTCAGGCGTGTCTTGAATCGTTATTCAAAGTGTGTGATGACGTTGTGGTGGTGGATTCGCTCAGTAGTGATGATACCGTCACTATTGCTAAGGCAGCCGGTGCTAAAGTGTATTCGCAGGTGTTTTTGGGGTATGGCCCGCAGAAAAATTACGGCTTGCAGTTCTGCCAACATGCGTGGGTGTTGAGTTTAGACGCGGATGAGCGTTTAGAGGCAGATGCTATTGCTGAGATTCAAGGTTTGAATTTGGCGGACAGCCCCTATGATGCTTATGAATTTCGGCGCAAAAACCTGTTTCATGGTAAGTGGATTCGGTGTGTTTCTTGGTATCCCGATCATGTCAGGCGTTTATTCAACCGTGAGAAAACCCGTTTTTCGGATGCAGCTTGTCATGAAGCCATTCAAAGTCAGCAGTATCAGCAGCTTCATTCACACATCGTACATACCTCGTTTGTGGATTACAGTCAGATGCTGCAAAAACTCGATGAGTACACCAATCAGTATGCCGCCGCAAACATGCACCGTAAACGCGTGAGTGCTTTTGCACCGCCTTTGCATGGGTTATTTGCGTTTTTTAAACACTATTTGTTTCGACGCGGGTTTTTATGTGGGTTTGACGGTTTTACGATTGCGTTATTGAATGCGCTAGGTTCCTATTTCAAATATGCCAAGTTGTTAGAAAAGCAGCGCTATGGCTCAGGGGCGTTATCGTGAAGGTGAGTGCTTGCACGTTTATTCGTAATGGGCAAATTCTTGGCTACCCCTTTATTCAATCCATTCAGTCGATTTTGCCGATTGTGGATGAGTTTGTGATTGCAGTGGGGCAGGGCGATGATGATACCCTCACTATTTTGCAAAGCCTTAATGAACCCAAGCTGCGCTTGATCGAAACGACGTGGAACGAAACCATGCGAGCCAAGGGTTATGTCTACGGTCAGCAGAAAATGATTGCGCAATTTGCGTGTACCGGGGATTGGATTTTTTATCTGGAAGCCGATGAGGTAGTGCATGAAAACGACTTGCCTGCCATTAAAGCGAGTATGCAACAGCATTGGCAGGATGAAGCGGTAGAGGCGCTCATCTTTGATTACCTGCATTTTTATGGCAATGCGAACACTTACTTGTGGTCGCCGGGGTGGTATCGGCGTGCCCCACGCATTATCAAAGCTTCAGTCCGCAGTTATGCCCCGGATGGTTTATTTTGGTTGGTACTGGACTCGAACAAGCACGGGCGTTACCCCAGAGCCGCGCACACGGGGGCAACGATGTACCATTACGGTTGGGTCAGAAGTGAAGCACAGATGAACCTCAAGGCCAGTAAGGTGGAAAAATACTGGAACAAACGCAATGATACGGTGGATTATGCGGAGATGGACGCACGTATCTTGCGCGAATTTACCGGCTCACACCCTGCGATTGTGCAAGACTGGTTACCGACGGCAACCGGGATTTTTCCTACCAACCCGGATTACCGACCCAGTAAAAAGCAGCAACGCCATTGGTGGATGTTGAAGGTGGAGCGTTGGTTTGGTCTGGAGTTGAGTAAAAAACATTACCGACTGATTCGTTGATTTGTTACTGGAGTATTCGTGTGACTGTTGCGGTTTCCCTGATTATTTCTACCTATAACCGTCTGGATGCGCTTAAAGCCGTGTTGGATTCGGTTACGCGGCAACAGGTGTACCCTTTAGAGGTACTGGTGGCAGATGATGGGTCGACGCAGGAGACGGCGGAATACCTCAAGTCGGTCACGTTACCTTGCGCTCTCCTGCATATTTGGCAAGTCGATGATGGCTATCGTTTGGCAACGATACGCAACCGGGCGGCAGTACAGGCGCAGGGTGATTATTTGATTTTTATTGATGGTGATTGCGTGATGCGTCCCGATTTTATCGCTAACCATCTGAGGCTGGCAGAGGCAAGGTGGTTTGTGGCGGGGCATCGCTTATTGTTATCAGAACCGTTTACACAACAGGTGTTACAGGCGGAAGCATCGCTGTTGACGTTTCCCCGTTTACTGCAAGCAAGGTTGAGCGGCGGGTTAAATCGCTTGTTACCGTTACTCAGTTTACCGGATGGTCACTGGCGGCGACGTAAGCCGACGGATTGGCGACTAGCACGTGGTTGCAATCTTGGTGTGTGGCGCGAGGATTTTATTGCGGTCAACGGTTTTGAGGAGCGTTTTAACGGGTGGGGCTACGAAGACAGTGATTTTGCGATTCGCCTGATTCGTTGCGGTGTGCATTGTAAGAGTGGGCGTTTTGCGACTGGGGTATTCCATTTATGGCATCGTGAGAATGACCGTTCGCGGGAGCGTACTAACCATGCACTTTTACAGGCGTCGTTGGTGAGTTCGCAGACACGGGCTGAGCTGGGGTTGAGCCAATACCTTGCCGTTGATGGTTAATCTGGGAAACTCACCATGCTCTACCTCCACCATTCCAACCAACTCGAACAACTTGCCAGCGAGTTCGCCCGTTTGCAGCGTGATGACCCGTTAGCGCCGTTGGCAAAAGAACAGGTGGTGGTGCAAAACAGCGGGATGGGGCGCTGGCTCTCGTTGCAAACGGCGGGTTTTAATGGCATTACTGCGAATATTCGCTACTTATTCCCGGCAGAAATGACGTGGGAATTGTTACGCATGGTGTTAGCCGAGGTTCCTGAGAAAGACCCTTGCACTCCGGCATTAATGCGTTGGCGCTTGTTGGCTATTTTTCTGAGTGAACCTGAAGAATGGCCGGAACTGGCGCGTTACCTCGATGGCGGGGCAATGGCGGCTTGGCAACTCGCGGCTCAGCTTGCCAAAGTGTTTGACCAATACCTGTTTTTCCGCCCGGACTGGATTCGGGAATGGGAAAGCGGTAAAGGCGCTGCGGATGACTGGCAAGCGCGGTTGTGGTGGCGGGTGGCAGGCGAACAGCACTTGCCGCATTGGGTGCGTTTGCAAGAACGTTTTGCCCATGCGTTGGCAACGCTTGAACCGACGGTTTTGCCGAAACGCATCTGTTTTTTTTCTGTGCCAGTGTTGTCGCCAGGTTATGTGCAGTTGCTGGGGAAAGTGGCGGAATACACCGACATCCACATTTATTTGATGAACCCTTGTGCAGACTATTGGGGTGATATTGAATCCGAAAAACGCAAGCACAAACAACAAGCCGCTGTGCAGGATTATTTCAGTGTTGGCAACCCGCTGTTGGCTTCGTGGGGGCGGCAGGGGCGTGATTTTCTCGATTTGCTGATTGAAGCCAATGCCGATATTGATGATCTGGAATTGTTTGGCGAGCCGGATGAAACCACGCTGCTAGGGCGGGTGCAAGCGGATATGTTGTACTTGCGGATGCCTGAGGAGGGTGGGGGTGTCGATGCGTCGATTACTTTCCACGCCTGCCATTCGCCGATGCGTGAAGTTGAAGTGTTGTACGATCAGCTTCTTGCTTTATTCGAGGCACACCCTGAGATTACGCCGGCGGATGTGGTGGTGATGACCCCTGACATCGACACGTATGCACCGTATTTGGATGCGGTCTTTTCCAGTGCGATTTACCCGCTACCGTTCAGTATTGCCGATAGCAACCCGGCCTATGCGCAAAGCATCACCCATCTCTGCGAACATTTGCTGAGCATTCCGCAAGGGCGTTGTGACGTGGAAAGCGTGCTGACCTTGTTAGAATTCGAGGAGGTGCGTGCGCGTATTGGCGTGGATGAAGCGCAAGTGCAGCAATGCCGTGCCTGGATTCGTGCCGTCAATATTCGCTGGGGTACTGATGCTGGGATGCGCCCGGAACTCGGTGGGGCGCATACCCCTGAGCATACCTGGCGTTACGGGCTGGATCGTTTGCTGTTGGGTTACGTGATGCCCGGTGATGCCTTATTCAACGGTATTCTGCCCTGGAATGAAATCGAAGGTAGTCAAGCAGAAATGCTGGGGCGCTTACAGCAGGTGTTGGATGCGGTGTTTGAGCTGGCAACGTGGGGGCGGCAACAGCATCCGCTACCGGAATGGAATCGGCGTTTTCGTCAGGTGTTGGATAGCGTCGTGGGCGAAGATGCGCCGCTGCAATCAGTATGGCAAGCGCTGGAGAATTTAGAAAAAACCGTGACGCAAGTGGGTTTTGAGCAGCCGTTGGAGTGGGCGGTATTCCAAAGTGCATTGGCGGAACAGCTCGATAAACGCAGTGAGGCCGATGGCTTTTTGGGGCGTGGCATCACATGTTGCGCCTTAATGCCGATGCGGACTGTGCCTTTCCGGTTTGTTGCCCTGATCGGGATGAATGATGGGATTTATCCACGGCGGGATGCACGTGCCAGTTTTGACCGCATGGGGCAGGGGATCAAGCGTGGCGACCGTCTTAAACGTGATGAAGACCGTTATTTGTTTTTAGAAAGTATTCTCTCGGCGCGTGATGGCTTGTATATCAGTTACCTTGGGCAAAGCCCGCACGATAATAGCGAATTGCCGCCCTCGGTGTTAGTGAGCGAACTGATGGATTATTTGGAGCGCTGTGTGCCGGGTTGTCGCAGCGCTTTGCTCACCAAACACCCCTTACAAGCCTTTAGCCAGAAATACCTGCGTGGTGGTAATGGTTTGTTCACGTATAACCCTTATGTGGAGGGGAGAGCGGAGAATGCCGCGAGTCTTTTCCCGCCTTTTTGGCAGGATAACGTGCTGCCTGAGCCTGATGCCAGTTACCGTTACCTCAATCTTGCTGATTTGATTCGTTTTTACCAAAACCCCGCCAGAGCCTTTTTGAAAGAGCGTTTTGGCCTGCGTTTGAGCGAATATACCGAAGAGCTGCCCATTCGTGAGCCGTTCGGTTTGGAGCAGTACCGTGATCGTGAGGTACGTGAGTGCATTTTCCGGCAATTGCAGCAAGCACTGCCGGTGAGTACGGCGGAACCTTTGCTACGAGCGCAGGGTTTGCTGCCACACGGTAAACCCGGTGAGTTGGTGTTCAGGAAAGAAGCGGAGGTGGTGGAAGTATTTTTCAACCGCATTCAGCCCTTACCCGCGTTACAGCGTGAAACATTTAGCTTAACCTTGGGCGATTTCTACCTGAGCGGTACGTTGAATCATTTGGATACGCAGGCAGGGCGACAGCTCTACGAACTGGGCAAACTGAGTTATTGGCAGTGGCTGGATATTTGGTTGCATCATCTGGTGTTGAATGCTGTACCGGAAAGTGGTTGCCCACCCGTTACCCGCATTGATACACCGGATGAGCATTACCAGCTTGAGCCGGTCACGGATGCACGCGCCCAACTGCAACAACTGTTGGCATGGTATTGGCAGGGTTTGCAGGAGCCGCTGCCGTTCTTCCCTAAATCCGGGTTTGGCATGATGGAGGCGGAAGCGCCTAAGTTAGAGACAGCATTAGGCAAATGGCATAGCAGCGGGCGTTATAGCGGAGAATGTGAAAAGCCCGAATACCGTTTGCTGTATCGTGGCAGCAACCCGCTAGAAACCCACCAACAGGCATTTATGGAAATAGCGGGCGGTGTTTTCGGGCGGCTGTTTAGCGCAAGGAAATGACCGGCCAGCCCTTGTCGATGGCAATCTGATGCAAGGTGTCATCGGGGTCAACGGCGACGGGGTTATCCACCATTTCCAGCAAGGGCAAGTCATTGCGTGAATCGCTGTAGAAATAGCTGCCCCTTAAGGTTTCTGCACGGTTGGCAAGCCAGTGTTGCAGGCGCGTGACTTTGCCTGCTTGAAAACAGGGAACGCCGTCAATTTCACGGGTATAGCGCCCATTTACCACTTTGGGTTCGGTTGCCAGCAAGTGTGGAATGCCAAACGCTTCGACAATCGGGCGGGTGATAAAGCTATTGGTGGCGGTAATGACCATCAGCGTATGCCCTTGGCGGCGGTGTTGTTCCACCAATTGTTTGGCCGTTTCGGTGATCAATGGGTTAATCACACTCGCCATGAATTCTTGGTGTAAGGCGGCTAATTCCGCCATGCTGCGTTCACTCAGGGGCTTGAAGGAAAACGCCGAAAATTCGTGGATATCGAGCACGCCTTGTTTGTATTGCTCGTAAAAGTACTGGTTGGCGGTTTCGTAATGATCACGTTCGACCAACCCCTTGCTGACTAAGTATTGCCCCCATTCGTAGTCGCTATCGCCGCTGAGCAGGGTGTTGTCCAGATCAAAAAGTGCCAAAGTCATGCTTTTTTAACTCTTGCTGCGGAAAACCGACGATTGTACCTGCTTTTTCCTCACGTGAAATTGCCGAATCATGACAGTTGTGGAAAAATCAAGGTAAGTTCAGCTTTGGAGAGTGAATCGTGATTGATGAGGAAGGATTCAGAGCCAATGTTGGCATTATCCTCTGCAATTGCGACGGGAAAGTGTTTTGGGGGAAACGGTTAGGGCAGGATTCCTGGCAGTTTCCACAGGGAGGAATTGATCAAGGAGAATCACCGATTGACGCCATGTTTCGTGAGCTGTACGAGGAAGTGGGTTTACGGCACGATCAGGTGGAAGTTGTTGGGCAAACTCGTGGATGGTTGCGGTATCGCATCCCCCATTACATGATTCGCCGTCGGGCGAGGCCATTGTGCATCGGGCAAAAGCAGCGCTGGTTTTTGCTGCGCTTGAGGTGCAATGACTATGATGTCAATTTGCAGGCCACCGGGAAACCGGAATTTGATCACTGGGAATGGGTGGATTATTGGCATCCTGCCCACCAAGTGGTGTTTTTTAAACGTCGAGTCTACCATCGGGCACTGAACGAATTAGCGCCGTTGTTAGGATAAGGCTCACCTCTGTAGAGACGCAACATCTTGCGTCTCTACCCGCACCAGCCGCAATGCTGATTATCTGCCATTATCATGATTTTTCTCATACTCTTGGGCGTTCTGCCCGACGCGACTTAAGCGTTTTGTAGCTATAACTAAAAGTGAGGCAGAAACACAACAATACTGCCCATTTTTGATTACAAATTGTTTTTCGCTAAGAGGAAATATTGATGAAAACGGTAATGGCCATGATGGTAGGCGCGGTAGTGGGCGTCGTGGTAACGGCTGCGGTTGGTTGGAATGTGATGCCGGGGATGATGTTGCATGAAGCGGTTAGCCCGCTAAGTACTGCTGAAACGGTTGATAAAATTAAAGCAAATGCGTTGAGCAAAGGGTGGGTGGTATCCGACGTTAAGCCCTTGCATGAGTCCATCAAAAAGCACGGTGGTAAGGATTTGAAGCCAGTAATGCTGGTGAATTTGTGCCAAGCTACCCATGCTTCCAATATTCTGGAGCAAGATCAGAATAAGAAAATATCCGTGTTTATGCCATGCACCATTTCGGTCTATGAAAAATCGGATGGCAAAGCCTATATTGGCAGCATGAATGCCGGATTATTGGGGGCGATGTTTGGTGGCAAAGTGGCAGAAGTCATGAAAGACGTTTCCGCCGAACAACAAAGTTTCATCGCCTTCGCCCAGTAATCGCTAAACACTACCCCCGCACGTAGAGATGCAAGATTTTGCGTCTCTACCTCCACACCCCACTATTGTGCTTAAAACGGTTTCACAATCGCTAAAATGACAATCACGATCAGCAATACGCTAGGGGCTTCATTGAACCAGCGGTACCACTTGTGATCGTGGGTATTCGCATCATTCCGAAACTTAATCATCAGCTTGTAGCAAGCGTGGTGATAACCCAGTAGCAACACAATCAGCAGCAATTTAGCGTGAAACCAATGGGTTGCCACCATCAAATATTGCCAATTAAGCGCCAGCATAATCAAACCAAATCCCAGTGTGATTCCCGCCCCAATGGTCATAATCGCAAACAAGCGCCGTTCCATGATTTTAAACAGCGCGAAACTGCCACTGTTTTCCGGCATAGCGTGGTAAACATACAAGCGTGGCAGGTAAAACAGCCCCGCGAACCAAGTCACCATGAAGATAACGTGGATAGCTTTGATCCATTCGTACATGAGTTATCCTTTCAACATGGAACGGATTTGTTGTTCCAATTGGTCGAAGTCGAAACTGCCAAGTTGCATCCGGGTGATTTTGCCCTCTGGGTTAACCAAGAAAGAGGTGGGTGTGACTTTGATGCCGCCAAACGCTTGCCCCCATTCGCCGGTTTTGTCGTACACCAAATCGTATTGCATCCCTTTTTGCTGACGCATGGCTTTGATTGCCGACTCTTCATCATGCGGCAGGGCAACGGCGATGGTACGGAATCCCGTGCCTTGCAGCTTTTGGTTGAGTTCCACTAAATGCGGAATTTCGCCGACGCAACCAGGGCAGTCAGTGGCCCAAAACACCATTAAGTAGGGCTTGCCTTTGAGCTTTTCCAACTCAATCGCTTGCCCATCAATGGTTTGCAGTGTGATAGCGGGCGCGGCTTTGATACCACCCGCCGGGGCGAGTAAGAAAAAGGCTACAATGCCCGCGATGAATGCCAAAATGGCGATTCCTTTGAGATCCAGTTTCATAGGCTTGGTGTTTGTTAATCGTTAAGGAAGGCGTATTATACAGGGATTTTTCAAGCCGACATAAAAAGAGGTAGTGTGAAAAGGAAGATTGGTATTGTTGGCGCGACAGGTTATACCGGCGTTGAGTTATTACGGTTACTGGTGAATCACCCTCATGTTGACATCACTTGCGTAACCTCACGTGAACACGCGGGAAGCCGGGTGGATGCGATGTTCCCCAACTTGCGGGGTTATGTCGATTTAGCCTTCAGCGCACCGTCTGATGACGCTTTGAGCGCGTGCGATCTGGTATTTTTTGCGACACCTAACGGCATTGCGATGAAAAGTGCGCAAACCTTGTTGGATGCTGGCACGAAAGTGATTGATCTTGCCGCCGATTTTCGCATTAAAGACATTGCGGTGTGGGAAAAATGGTACGGAATGCAACACGCCAGCCCGCAATTGGTGGAAGAAGCGGTGTACGGTTTGCCCGAATTAAACCGGGCGCAAATCCGCGATGCACGTCTTGTCGCTAATCCCGGTTGTTACCCCACGGCTGTTACCTTGGGTTTATTACCCTTGGTGGAAAACGGTTTGATTGATGTGGTGGGGATTATCGCCGACACTAAATCCGGTGTCAGTGGCGCGGGGCGTAAGGCTGAAGTGCATACCTTGCTGGCAGAAGCAGGGGATAATTTCAAAGCGTATGCGGTAGCAGGGCATCGCCATCAACCAGAAATCGCACAAACGCTTTCCAGCATTGCCGGTACATCTATTAGCCTGGTTTTTGTACCCCATTTATTGCCTATGATTCGCGGGATTCACGCTACACTGTATGCTATGTTGACCAGTGAAGCTGATTTACATCAACTTTATACCGCCCGCTATGCGCATGAACCGTTTGTGGATGTAATGCCTGCCGATTCGCACCCTGAAACCCGCTCCGTGCGTGGTGCAAATGTATGCCGCATGGCGATTCATCGCCCCGGTAATACTGAGCGCGTTGTGGTACTCTCAGTGATTGATAATCTGGTCAAAGGTGCGGCGGGTCAGGCAGTGCAAAACATGAATTTGATGCTGGGTTTGGCAGAAGATACCGCGTTGAAGCAGCCAGGTTTATTGCCCTGATAAATATACTGAAGAGATAGTAAGCACCCATGAGTCTGGAGTATAAGTTTGAAAATCGTGGCACCGTACAAGTGCGCCCGACAGGCAGCGATAAGCGCAGCCCTTGTTGGTACATGCTATTAGGCGTACTGCTGTTGCTGACTGCCTTGGCGGGTTGGTTGTTTTTTAGTGGCTACATGACTCCTGCGAATGCGTCGGGTGGCATTCATGCCATGACCTTGCGCGGTAAAATGGACGAGCAAGAGCGCCTGATTGCTCAGCAAACCACGGCTATCCGTGAATTAGAAGATAAATTAGCCTCAGCTAAACGCGGCGAAGACGTTCAGGTGGTTGCTAATGAAGAGCTTAAGCGCAAGTTTGCGGCAGCCGAAGCGGATCTGACGGTGCAGCGCGACAAACTAGCCTTGTATGAAGAAATTCTCTCGCCAGCGGGTTTGGAGCAAGGCTTGCACCTCCAGCATTTTGCTGTCAAAGAACGTTTAGTCGATAACGATGGCAAAAAAATCAACGGAATGCGTCTTTACCAATACCACCTCGTGTTGGCACACATTCGCAGTGGTGAGGAAGTCATCAAAGGTAGCTACAGCATCGCAATTAGCGGTAAGCAAGATGGCAAATCCGCCAGTGTCCTACACAAGGACGTTACCCCGGCAGGCGAACAAGCTAATACGGTATTTGAAGTAAAACATTATCAAAGTCTGGAAGGCAATTTAGTTTTTCCCAAAGATTTTGTGCCAGAATCGGTTAAAGTCAAAGTGACGCTGGCATCGGGTGAAACCCCGGAGCGCTTGGCGAAAAGTTATGATTGGTCTTCTTTTAGTAATAAAGTCAGTGCTGTGGTGACTGACTCAACTGCATCCATCACCAAGGAGTAAATGAACATGTTCGGAAAATCCGCCAAGTCTAGCAGCGGTAGCACCAGTAGTCCTGCCCCCAGTCACCATGGCGACCAGAAAATTCGTAGCGCCCAGATTGACACGATTATTGGCAAAGGCACCACCATTGACGGCGATTTACGTTTCTCCGGTGGTTTGCATGTCGAGGGCGTCATCAAAGGTAACTTGGCAGCCGATGGCGATAATGCCACGCTGATTTTAAGTGAGCATGGGCATATTCAGGGTGAAGTACGCGTTCCCAGCATGGTGTTAAACGGCGCAATCGACGGTGACGTGTTTGCCGGTGGCAAAGTTGAGCTGTTTGAAAAAGCGCGTATCTGTGGTGATGTGTACTACAACCTGCTGGAAATGGCGGTGGGTGCGGAAGTCAACGGCAAGTTAGTGCGCCAGAAGCCAGAGTCCGGCAAATTTGCACCACCACCTGTACCAGCATCCGACAGCGAATAAGGCTTTTTTACCTTGTTACCCCTGCAATGATAACGTGACTGAATATATTTATTTTAAGGAGATCATCCATGAGCGTTGAAACCGCTATCCCTGCACCGTTGGTCTTTACCGACGCTGCTGCTGTTAAAGTCAAAGCCCTGATTGAAGATGAGGGCAATGCTGCGTTGAAACTGCGCGTATTTGTGCAAGGCGGCGGTTGTTCCGGCTTCCAGTACGGCTTCACTTTTGACGAAAACATGAACGAAGATGACACCGCTGTGGAAAACGCTGGCGTAACGTTGTTGATTGACCCGATGAGCTTCCAGTACATGGTCGGTGCCGAAATCGACTACACCGAAGGTCTGGAAGGGGCGCAGTTTGTGATTCGTAACCCGAATGCGACCACGACTTGTGGTTGTGGGTCGTCTTTCAGCCCGTAACCTGTATTTGCATTGATAAAAAAAGCCGCGAAAGCGGCTTTTTTTATGTTCGAGGCTTACCCCGTATTCCGCATCCCCGCCGCAATCGCATTAATCGTCCGCAACAAGGTCGGCAACCAAGGCGAATCGGTATTCCCGGTTTCCGCCACATACTGCCGATGCCGCCGGATCAGCGTGATCTGGATGTGGTTCAACGGGTCAAGGTAAGGGTCGCGGCGTTGCAGTGAATATTGCAGCAAGGGCGTTTCTTCCATCAGCCCGGTGAGGTGCGCTACCGCCAGCACTTCTGCAACGGTTTTTTCGTATTCGGTGCGAATGTCGGCAAAAATCTGTTGTGCATTCTCCTGATCGCTGGCGAGGGCGGCGTATTCCTTGGCGGTATCCATTTCGCCTTTGTACAACGCCATTTGCGTATTGCTGAGCAAAGAACGGAAGGCAGGCCATTGCGTATACATGCGTTCCAGCAATTTGCCGTTGTCAGGGTGCGCGGCGCGGAAGGTGCTTAACGCCGTGCCGATGCCGTACCAAGCGGGCAGGGTATGCCGCGATTGTGCCCAGCCGAATACCCACGGAATCGCGCGAATCGAGCCTTTGTCACGCACGGTTTTCTTGCGGTGTGACGGGCGTGAGCCAATGTTCAGCAAGGCAATTTCCTGCACCGGGGTGGCTTCGTAAAAATAATCCATCAGCCCCGGTGTCCAGTCGGTCAATTGGCGGTAACGTTGTTCGCCAGTCGCTGCGATCGTGGTCATGGCTTGGTGGAATTCGTCGGGGTATGCGCCGCGTTTTTTCAGCAAACCCACGCTGGCTTTGAGCAACCCGGTGCAACCCACGCCCAATTCATACACTGCCGTTTCCACGTTGCTGTATTTCGCCGCCAACACTTCGCCTTGCTCGGTGAATTTGATTTGCCCGTGCACGGTGTCGGGTGGTTGCGCAATAATCGCTTCGTGCGTGGGGCCGCCGCCGCGCCCGACCGTGCCGCCGCGCCCGTGGAACAAGCGGCATTTCACGCCATAACGGTCGGTCAGGGCAATGACTTCCTGTTGTGCGTTGTACAAGTTCCAGTTGGAAGCGAGGATGCCGCCGTCTTTGCACGAGTCGGAATAGCCCAGCATCACCTCTTGCAGATTGCCCGACGCGGTTAAGCAGGCACGATAAGCATCATTTTCCAGCAAATGGCTTAATACGCTGCTAATGCGTTTGAGGTCGTCGATGGTTTCAAACAAGGGCGAAATCTGGATGTGGCAGAACAATTGACGGTGTTCGTCATAGCCGACCAAGCCCGCCATGTGTGCCAGCAACATGACTTCCATAATGTGGCTGGCGTGATGCGTCATCGAAATCACATAAGTGCCGAAAATGCCTGCGCCTGCTTCGTTGCGCATTTCTAAGATGCTGTCGAAAATTTCCAAGGTTTCAGCGGTGCGTTCGCTGAGTTTGGGGCGGTGTGGCATGGGTAAACGTGGGCGTAAGATCAGTTCTGCCAGCAATTCCATGCGCTCGGCTTCTGGCAATTCCAAGTAGCTGTGGCACAAGCCGGAGAGTTTCAGCACTTCGGCGACGGTTTCGCTGTGGATGGTGGATTCTTGGCGAATGTCGAGTTTGTACAAGCCAAAGCCGCAGGTTTCGGCTAGGCGAATCAAGTCTTTGAGTTCGCGCCCCGCAATTACCCAGTCACCGTGGCTGCGCAACGAGTCACGAATCAGGTACAGCTCGTGGATGAATTCGCTGACATCGGTGTAAGCGTCTATTGACAGCGTGGCGTGTTCACTTTGCAGGCGGGCATTCACAGTATTGAGGGTTTGGTGCAACTTGTGGTGCATAATACTGAGCAAGCGCCGGTAGGGTTCTTGCTGGAAACTTTCGTGGGCGTAGTGGAAGATAACCTCGCCAATGCCAACGCGCTGGTCTTCTTGCTGCAAATACGCAGTGAATTCTGGTGTTGGGGTAATGAATTCCAGCGAGTGCGAGAGTACCGAGCGCAATTCTTTGACGCGGTGAATGTAAGCTTGCAGGGCAAGTTGCATTTGCATCCGAATCGCTTTGCGGGTCAAAGCAGGCGTGACGAAAGGGTTGCCGTCACGGTCGCCGCCGATCCACGAGCCAAAGCGCAAAAAGCTTGGCACGCTGACAGCACCCCAACCGTAAGCTTTGCGGGTGGCGCGTTCAAAATAGCGGTAAACGATGGGAATCGCGTCAAACAAGGATTCGCGGAAGTAGTACAGGCCGTAACGGATTTCATCTTCCACCGTGGGCTTGCGGGTGCGGACTTCGTTGGTGCGCCACATGAGCTGAATTTGCGCTTTCAGGTGGCGCATCAGCGATTCGCGCTCGCTTTCTTCGGGGTCATTGTTGAGTTGGTCAATCACCAAAAAGATGCGGCGCTGGATTTCCATCATGGTGCGGCGGCGGGCTTCGGTCGGGTGCGCGGTGAACACCGGAATGTAGCGCATCTGATCCAACAGGCTTTGCATTTGCTCGGCGGTCATGCCTTCTTGCTGGAGTTCCAGCACGGTGCGGCGCACGGAGCCTTTCCACAATTGGCTGTCGGCTTTTTGGATTTCGCGGCGGCGTTCACGGTGTTGGAAATCTTCTTCGACGATATTGGTGAGGATATAGAAGGTGTTAAACGCCCGAATCACTTGTTCGAGCATATCCACATCCAGTGCGTCGATCAGTTGCATCAACTCGGTGCGGGCAGCGTCGTCATTGCTTTTACGCAAGCGGATATAGCCACGGCGTAATTTTTCAACCGTGGTGTACACGGCTTCGCCTTCCTGTTCCTTGATGATTTCGCCGAGCAGTTCGCCGAACTGGCGGATATTGTGCTGCAATTTGGCAACGTCGAAAGGCTTGTCTGTGGTGAGATTCATGGTCTGTGGTATCCCCGGATAGTTAATGCACAAATACATGCAAAAAGGAGGCCGACATTATGCCTCATGTATGACTAGCCATAAAGAAACGTGAGAAATGTAACGAAATGATGAAGTTTCGGTTTTTTGTTGCGATGCAGCAAAAAAGTCGTTGACAGCCTTTTGGGAAAGCGATATTGTGCACTGCATCAAATGCAGAAATGCATTAAGAGATTCAACCGAAACCCGCACTAGGAGATAAGACATGCAAAACGAAATGATGAACATCGTAAAACAATTCAGTGACAGCGCACTGGCTTCTGCCAAGAAAATCGGCGAACTGAATATGAAAACCTTTGAAACTCTGGCTACCAAGCAAGCTGAGTTGGTTAAGTCTTGTGTTGAAATGGGCACTAAGAACGCTGAAGCGGCTACCAAGGTGAAAGACCTGAGCGAACTGAACGCACTGCAACAAGACGTTACCCGCACTTGTGGCGAAAAATGGGTTGCTAACATGCGTGAAGCGACTGAAATGCTGACTTCCGTTCGTGACGAACTGACTGCCATCATGGAAGAAGCTGCCAAGTACACCCAAGCAGGTGCTGAGCAAGCAGTAGAAGCTGGCAAGAAAGCAGCAACTGAAGCGGTTGAAAAGACTACTGAAGCGGTTGAAAAAGCCTCTGCTGAAGTGGTTGAAATGACTAAAGAAGCGGCTGACAAAGCGGTTGAAGCCACTAAGAAAGCGGCTGCTAAAGCTAAAGCTGCTTAATTAACGCGTTTGACGGTGGGTCAGGGTGTAACTCCTCCTCTCCTCTCTCTTGCGACCTGACCCGCTTCTCCTCCATTGCCCGCTCTTGTAGCGGGTAATTTTTTGCCTATTCCTCATCAAATTCCAGTGCAGCGACTACAGGCATGGTGTGACCGATAATGCCTTGCAACGCCCCGTACATACCGGTGGTACTGCCGATGACGCGCTGTAACTGCTTTTCGCGCTCTGCCCAATGTTTTTCCATGGCACGGCGTTCTTTGTGAATTTGCGCTTGCATGGTGTCGAAGGCTTCTACAATCGCTTCTACCCGCTGGCGGAATTCTTCGCCGGAAAGGTAACGCCACAGCAATTCCATTTTCGCATCCAAGCCTTCGCTGGCAGCGCGGGCGTAACTGACTTGTACCAATTGTTCGCGCAAGACGCTGGCGAGTGCCTGCCAGTTTTTCAGGTCGCTGACCCACACGCCATCAATGCGCCCGAAGCCGCGAATCGTTTCCGGCACAACTACCGATACCAATACCGCAATCGCGGCTCCGGCGCTGCGTTGGTCTTCTTTGAGTTTGTCGATCCAGCTTGCTTGCCAAGCTTTGGTGTTTTTCGATTCCCAGATAATCGCGCCGCATTCTTGCAACTGGGCGTTGATCACGGTCTGGATAATATCCGCGCCGCGCATTCCTTTGGGCACGGGTTGGATGCTGTCGTGCGGGAAAGCGTGTTGCAGGGTGGTTTGCATGTCCTGTTCCAGCACTTCGCCTTGTAATTCTTGGGAACCGAGTTCGCTGCGGCGTTTGGCGTTTTCCAAGTCTTTGAGCAGGTTACTGATTTGCTGGTCTTTTTGCTTGAGTTTGAGGTCTTGTTCTTCGGCGATTTGATTACGCAGGCTGTGTTCGAGTTGTTGGCGGGCGGTGTCAAGGCGGCGTTGGATTTCGAGTTCCATGTCGCGGGCGCGGGCTTCGAGTTCGGCTTTTTCTTGGCGCAATTGCAACTCGGCTTGGTTGGCGGTGGCGATGCGCTGTTGGCTCAGGTCGAGTTGTTGTTTCAGCAGGGCAATGTCTTGCAAGGCTTGGCGTTGTTGTTCGCTGACCTGTTGCTGGATGCGTTCACGCTCTTGTTGCAAGCGTTGTTGCGCCTGCTGTTCGGCGCGTTCGGTCGCGGCACGCAGCGCTTGTTGCTGTTCGGCGGCAAGCTCTTGGCGCATTTGCCCGCGTAATACGTCGGAAATGGCAATGGTGGTGCCGCATTGGTGGCATTCGATGGTGGTGTCTTGCATGGTTTAGCCCTTGGTTACTCGGTGGTCAGAGTATAGGCGCAACGCGCAGCAAAGGGCAGGTTGGCAAGCTTGTCAGTCGCCGATGAGGATGAGCATTTGCGCGTTGTAAGCGTTCAGACCGTATTCCAGCACTTTGTTGGCATGGTTGCCGAATTGTGCGTTGAAGTCGGCTTCGGTGTATTTCTGGCAACACACGCCCGCGCAGTTTTTAGTGATGTAAACATCGGCATAATATTCACTGGTGAAAACGATGGCGCGTTTCCATTTTTCGCCAATGACGACATGGTTTTTCATGTAAGTACCTGTTTTGTTAGCCTAGTGAGTGGGCCTTGTGTGACGTTAGACGTTGCTATAGGACTTAGGGTTCACACTAGGCTAACAAAATTGCTGCGTTGCAGCAAATAAGTTTGCCGGTACTGGTCGTGAAATGGGTGGCGTTAATCTTGAATACGCGGTTCGTGGCGTTGCAGGGCGTGGCTTTGATCGGGTTTAGCGTTCATGTAACAAGCGTGCTTGCCGTCGCTGTAACCGATACGGTAAAACATGCCGAGTGCGAGGGTGAGCACGATGCTGGCGAGGGTTTGGTAAACACCAAACGATTCAATCGCTGTACCGAGTACCCAGAATAGGCCGATGCCTGCGAAGATCGAACCTGCAACGATAACGTGTATGCGCGTTCCCATAAAAAGCCCTGTATTGTTTTTGTTGATAAATTAAACTAATGATAACAGCAGAAGCGTATGACGTATAGACGTAATTTTGTTGACCTCAAGACGATACTCTTTTAAATCAGGGCGGTCTTCAGAAGGTGATTGTCCGCAACGAACCTCTTGGTGGTGGTGTCTTAATCCCTTTTAAATCAGGGCGGTCTTCAGAATTTTGTGGGCGCTTGCCTATCCCGCTAAGGTTGAGTCTTAATCCCTTTTAAATCAGGGCGGTCTTCAGAAATTCCTGACGTAGAAAAGCAAGAATGTAAGTTTGTCTTAATCCCTTTTAAATCAGGGCGGTCTTCAGAATCATTAACCGTGAAGACCAATCTGTACGTGAGGTCTTAATCCCTTTTAAATCAGGGCGGTCTTCAGAATTAGTTGATCACGAAAAAGCATTCGGTACTGCAGTCTTAATCCCTTTTAAATCAGGGCGGTCTTCAGAAGAAGGAACAATCCTGTTGTTCCTTTCACCCACAAGTCTTAATCCCTTTTAAATCAGGGCGGTCTTCAGAAGAATTGCTTTCCATATTTCTGAAAAACACCGCTGTCTTAATCCCTTTTAAATCAGGGCGGTCTTCAGAAGAAAAGACAAACGTCAGTACCCCTTGCCGATCTTGTCTTAATCCCTTTTAAATCAGGGCGGTCTTCAGAACCTCTTATAACGCCCATTGTGGCTTATAAGCTGTAGTCTTAATCCCTTTTAAATCAGGGCGGTCTTCAGAATTTTGCAGTTCAACCGTCTGCGTTCTAAGCCCATGTCTTAATCCCTTTTAAATCAGGGCGGTCTTCAGAAAGGGCGTAAACTCTTCTTCAGTCAGACCTTTCAGCGTCTTAATCCCTTTTAAATCAGGGCGGTCTTCAGAATAATTAATGTTAAAAAGGACAGCATATGTTTAAGTCTTAATCCCTTTTAAATCAGGGCGGTCTTCAGAATCTCCTGAGGTTTTGACATCAGGGAGATACTAACGTCTTAATCCCTTTTAAATCAGGGCGGTCTTCAGAAGGCTCGTGTCGAATCAGCCTTTTGAATCAGTGGGTTACAGAGACCCTTAGCAGGAAATGCACTGTATAAAAAGTTGTCTTGAGAAAAAACTGATCAAGTTAGATTTTTAAACAAGCAACACAGCCCTCTGTCTGTGTGAATAGCTCAATATTACACCTCTTAACCCCCCTTTGCAAAAGGGGGGCAGGGGGGATTTTCATCCACCCAAGCGCGAAACGCCTTCATCGCCACCATGCGCCCCTCACGTTCCGCCAAGTTCAGCAATACCGGGATTTTCTCCCGCAACGCCAACCCCGGAAAATGCGGGCTAAACTCGACGGCGTGATACTCACCTGCCTGCAACACCCAAATCACCAACGTTTTGCCATCGTATATCCACAACTCCGGCACACCCAGCGCCGCATACAACGCCCGATCTGTCGGCGAATAAATGTCGATTTCCACCGCCAAATCCGGTGGCGGGTCACTATCCAAACTAATCTGCCGCTTACCACGAATCGCCGCTGCATGTTCAATATAAAAGCATTCATCCGGTTCAACCGCTTTTTGCACACTCTGCTTACGCATGGTAAACGAACCTAGTGACTCAAAATCAAGCTGTTGCTGTTCCAACAAATACTCAACAAACCGTCCAATATGGAGTTTTGGAACTTCATGCCCTGCCGATGGTGCCATCAAATGAATACTCCGTTGATTGTAAGAAATGCGCAGACTGCTCCTCTCACCCAATTCATCCATGAAGCGCTCGAAATCTGCCCAAGACACATCATTGATCACCACTTCCGCATTGTCTGGGAAGCTAAGCTGACTAAATTGAAACTGCATAATGCCTGCCTCTCACATCGCCTTTTCCCCAGTATAGCAGTCCAACGCATACCCGCCCATGCCCATCACCGCACCTTTCCCCGCGTGTACCCACTGCCCCAACCATAACCAAGGCCAGAAATCCTCCAGCCCATCCAGCCCCAGCATAAAGCTACCCACCAGCCCGCCCATTTGCACATGGTTCTGTTGCCGGTTGGAATAACGCGACCACTCATGCCAGTGCAAATCCGCATCCCCCAATGTCACCGCCGCCGCCTGCTGGCTCAGCGCCTTAAAATCCGCCGTCAATTCCACTCCTGCATGATAAGCGTGTAACAAGGTGATCCGTCGCATCAAAGCATTGATAAACAACTGAAACGTAAACCGGCTGCTGCGTATTGGTGTACCCTCCTGCAACAAGCGCAATGGGGTCAACAAACGCACCTGTACCCCCTCCGGCATTGGCGGAATCAACGGCACAACCCCCGCTAATGCCTGCAAATCTCCCCCCGCCGCCTGAATCTGCACCCATTCGCCTGCCCCCGGTGTCACTTCCTGTGCTACTGCCACCAGCGCATAACGCCCATCGCCCTTACCGATCCCACGTTCCCCCACCTGCTGCATCGCGTGCAGCAAATACGGCAAATGCCCAATCGCCGCCCCCAGCAAACTCAACTCCAGCGACAACACCTCCCCCGGCGCATACTGCTGCCCCGACGTTGCCAACGGCTGCATAATATAAGGGTGGGGGGCCGCATTAATCTTTTCCAGCAATGGCCCCTGACCCGCAGGCGTTTCAAATACCTGACTGTAAACACAGGAACGCCACAACAAACACTGGCGACAATCCGGCTCACGGGTAATACACACCGTGCGCCGCAAGGCATGACCAAACGCGCCACGCCAAGTCGAGCCAGCATAAGCAGGGAATTGAATCGGGGTTAGCGCCCGCAATGTTAAACGGTAACGGGCAATCGGTAGGCTAAAATGGCGCATGAAAACCTTCACGGTGACAACGGTTTGTGCAGTTTACCGCCGTAAAGGTTTTGAGCAAGCGTTGACAAGCTTGTGGAACGTGGAGTGCTTTATTTTTTCGGCTGTAAATTGCCCATAATGCTTTCCTGCATTTTTTTCCAGGTTTCCATATTTTGCTCGCTGATTTTCATCCATGCATCCAGCGGCGTACCGGCGAGTACTTTGTGCATCTGTTCCTGCATGGCGGCTTGCTGACTGGTAAACAGCCCGACGCTTTGCTCCATGTACTCCATAAAGCCCTTGCGGGTCGCGTCACTGTAATTGCGGATAAATTGCGCCAGAATATCGGTGCTGAACAAGGGTTGCCCGCCTGATTCCTGTTCCATAATGATTTGCAGCAAGATACTGCGGGTAATATCGTCGCCGGACTGACGGTCGATGACTTTGAAAGGGGTTTCTGCCAAGACCAAATCGCGGACATCGCTCAAAGTGATATAACAACTCTGGTTAGTGTCGTACAAGCGGCGATTCGGGTATTTCTTAATAATGCGTTCTTCTGCCATAGGATCTTTCGTTCGTGCTACTGTGATGAAACAAATGAAATCAAGCCCAATTTTATAGGTTAATGTTTTGTTATGCACACAAAAACAGTACGGCAATGCACAAAAGAAGGGAATAGCGGGAAGACCCCCTATACGCATCAACTTTAACCCGCGAAAGCGGTCTCCCTCTCTGGTAGGCTATTAGTTTTGCACACCGAATAGATCGACTTCGACAAGGAGACCGCGCATTGATACTGACAAAAGTAGCCACCGCATTGCAAGCCATCTTGTATGAAAAAGCGGACGCGTTAGCAAAAAAAGCGGCTTCATTCAACGCCAGCGCAAACTCAGCGGCTCGAACTTCATCCGCAGCTTGGTGTTTGGCTGGATGGGCAATCCTGCCAGCACATTGGATGGATTAAGTCGGACAGCCGCCTTCCAACAGCTCCCCATTAGTCCACAGGGACTGGACAAACGTTTT
>NZ_FNQP01000010.1 GCF_900107695.1 Thiothrix caldifontis
ACTCTGGAAAAGTCAAAGTCGCCTCGCGGTTTCCAGAAGTGCCAACGTATGGCGAATTTTGTGTGAAATCTACGTCAAATTACTGATTATCCTCATCCAACACTGGATCATGCTCACCGGATTGTGGGAAATACCCCAGCGCAGCCTCACAAAAGGTGTTCAAGCCATTCAGGAACAGGCTTCCCATCTTGCCGCCTGCATCGCTGAGCGACGCAGCTTGATAAAATGCCTCAAGCAACTGGCAAAACTCTTCGCTTCTTCAACCGCTTGCCGACAAAACAAACGGAGGAAAAAACCTAATAATTGGATGAGATTACAGCAAGTTAGGGAATGGAGGGCTTAAAGTTGATGCGTATACCGATAAACAATTTACCCCCCGCCTTCTGCTCCATCAGTGTCGTGCGTGCGCTGTAACGGGTTTTGACGATGTAATCCGGTTCGGATGACCAACTCACCAGTGAGTTACTAATGCGCCCATTGGTATCCAACTCCACGGTGACTTCTTCCGCATAGGTATTGATCAGCGAAAGCAGGGTAGGCTCGGTGTCGGAGGAGTTATCGCGCACGTCATCAAACGAACCCACCGCCATCACCAGCTTGCGGGTGCGGTTGGCGCTATCACGTTCCACCTTGATGACATTGACGGTATGGTCAAAGCTGCCGTTGCCGGTGTGGTCAATGAAAATCAGGTGACCGGGTTGCAACTGGTTGACGGGTACTTCTGGCTTGCTGGTGTCACCGCCATTATGGAAAGCGGGATTCCAGTCCCACACCCGCGTACAAGCCCGTGCCACCTGATGCGCACTGACTTCAGGGTAATGCACCGCCACGCCATACAGCATGGACTGTTGCGGTTCGAGTTTTTCCACCGCTTTTACCGCTTCATAGCCGGAGCGGTTGGCTGGCGTCCCGCTATCAGAACGGCTGAAAAAACCGCGTGTTTTGTCACGGGTTGCCACAATCCAGTTCCGCTCAGGCGCACCGCGCAACACGGGATGTGGCAGGGTAATGAAACGGTCTTGCTGGATTTGCTTGCGGAATTGATCCATCAAGAACAGCGCCATGCCTTTGCAATCGGCTTCGACGTGGTTCTGCTTGATCACTTCCCAGTAATATCCAACCCAACTGCCGTAAGCTACCTGAATTTCGGGGCTTGCCCAGTTGTAGATTTCGCGCGTACCAACGATACGGATTTCCGGCATCGCCAAACGGCGAAAGTCAGACAGATACGCCAGCGGGTCAATGGCTTTCATCGCAGGGGTGCGCAAATCCAGCCGGGCAACGGCAATATCCAGCAGCGTCAGCAGGATGGCGGTCACTTTGCCGGTTGCGGGTATACTGACTGCCGTTTGGAATGCTTTGACCGCATTTTCGGTATTGCCGCCAAATTTCCCATCACACAAATCGTGCAGATAACCCAAGCGCCCTAAGCCATATTGCACTGCCACCACGCCTGTGCCACTTGCGCCGCGACCAATCTCGCCCTGTAAACCATTGGGAAATGCCTTGCGTAATGCCGAGTCCTGAAACGCCATACCCTTGTTCCTTATCTTGAAGCGAAGGGCTGCATTGTATGAGAAACTTCCACCGTTTGCAGGGATAGTCGTAAAACCAACAGGAGTTGTGCTGGGATAACGTTTCAAGCTATCCCAGCCAATGGTTTAATACTCGACCAAAACATCCTCATCACGCGGAATGAACTGGCACGCCAGCCGCCACTTGCTTGGCAGGTCGTTGACGATCATGTCTTCCATTTCGCTCTTGGTTATTTTGCCGAGTTCCAGCAAGACAGTCTTTTCCTTCTCTTCCAGGTGATAGCCCATCGGCGCTTTGTCGCCCAGTTGCGTGACTTTAACCACGCAAGTGCCGCATTCGCCATCGCCACAGGAAAACTGGATCGGAATCTTGTTGGTTTTGGCAATTTTCAGCACGGTTTCGGTGAAACTGCCTGCCACTGCATACACGGTTTTGTCCTTGTATTCGGGGCTGGAAAAAGTAATTAATGCCATGGTGTTCTCCTTGAATCAGGCGGGTTTAACTTTGCAGTCGCCGAGGATTTGCGCTTGGCACGCCAGGCGGTAGTGGCGGCCTGCCATGTTTTCGCGCAGGACTTTTTCTTCCAGTACGGAAGGTTCGGTCAGGTTGTTCCAGCCTTCGGTGACTTCCATCATGCAAGTGCCGCAATCGCCTTCGCGGCAACCGTAGATAACGCCCGCACCGATCTTTTCGGAGATTTCAATAATGCGGGTTCCGGCGGGGACATTGACCGTTTGGTTGATGTCTTCAAAGGTAATTTTTGCCTTTGCCATGTCTATTTCCTTCAATCATTGCTAAAAATTATCAGGTAGTTGGGTGTTCAGGTGAGGTCACTGAATTCAATGACCCCGCGCTGCACTTCCTTGCCCACCAGAATGTTGGCTATTTCTCTTCCAAACCCTGTGCATTCATCCAATTCTTCTTGTGTTGGAATCAGTTTGACGCGGATGCCTTCACGCGGAACCCGCATTTTCAGGCCGCGCATCCGGTCTTCGACCATGCGCACGGCTTCGCCGCTCCAGCCATACGAGCCGAACGCTGCGCCAATCTTGCCTTTGAGGTTGACTACCGCCAGCGACGACAACAAATCCCACACTGGCTTGACCGCATCACCGTTGATGGTGGGTGAACCAAACAGCAGCGCGTCGGCATCTTCAATCAAGTCAACGAAAGGCGCGACTTCGCCGCCTTCGAGGTCGTACAGCGACACGCGCACGCCGTCGACGGTATCCGCACCGCTGTAAATCGCTTCTGCCATGCGTGCCGTATTACCGTAGGAACTCATGTAGAAAATGATCAACGACTTGTCGGTATCCCCCAGTTCGCGGCTCAAGCTGGAAGTGGAAAGTTCGCGGTAATGCGCCACGTAACGGCGTGGGCGTTCGCGCAAAATTGGGCCATGTGTCGGCGCGACTATTTTCATTTTCAGCGGCTCGATCAAGGCCAGTGCTTCCATGACCCACTGTTTGAACGGGCGCATGATGTGCGCGTAGTAGTAATCGAACGAAAAGCGGAAATCGCCCACCCGGTCGTTAAACAGACGCGAATCGCAGTAATGGCAGCCGAATACATCGCCAGAAAACAGCACCTGTTGCTCTTCCAGATAAGTGCATTGGGTATCCGGCCAGTGCAGGAACGGCGTGTGCAGGAAGCGCAAATGGCGGTCGCCGAGGCTTACGCGGTCATTGGTGGTGACGGTGGTGTATTCAAACGGCTCTTCGCGGTTGGGGCGCAACAAGGCTTTGAGCATGGTCGTTGCGCGGGTGGAAATGTACAAGCGTGCTTGCGGGGCGCGGCGCATCAGTTCCGGCAACGCGCCGCTGTGGTCGGGTTCAAGGTGGTTGAGCACGATCACCTTGATTTCGTCGTAACGCGCTACCGATTCCAGACGGTGGAAAAATTCGTCTTCAAAGCCTTCTTTTACCGTGTCGATAATGGCGACACCTTCGCTACCGCGTACCAGATACGAGTTGTAGGTCGTGCCGTTGGCAGTACGCAGGATGATGTCGAAGGTGCGCAAGGTCGGGTCGAGTGCGCCGATCCAGTGGACACCAGGGGCGAACTCGACCGCTTCTTTCCAGGTGGAAACGTTGAGGGTGTCAGCCATGCCTGTGACCTTCCAGCGTCATGCTCAGCAGCGCGGAATGGCGCTTGAGCAAGTAGCTGGGCAGGCCGGGGTAGGCGCGTTTCAGTGCCGGGTCGACCTGCTGGGTACGGTGATGTAGCTTGTGCAGAAGTTTCAGTAAACGTGATTGCATGGCTGTGTCCTCGTGTTGAACACCCGAAGAGGGCGTATGCAATACGCCCCTACAGGTGCGGTCTTCGTAGGGGCGTATTGCATACGCCCTCTTCATTTCCTACCTCGCCTGTATCTCCGCCCTAACCTGTTCCCACCGCTCCGGCGGAATCCCGGTCAGCGAACCCGGCGGATTCAGGGCTTCACCCTGACTGTCCACAATGGCTTCCTCAATCGGGCAGATGCTGGCGCATTGCTTGTCGGCGTAGTCGCCGTCGCATTCGGTGCATTTCTTGGCGTCGATCAGGAAATGCGGGAGTGCGGCGTAAATGGCTTGGCTGGGGCAGAGCGGTTCGCACGCCCAGCAGTTCACGCAGCCGTCAACGATTTGTAATGCCATGATGCAGCTCCTTACGCAGTGGCGCGTTGCTTGGTTTCCGGTTTCTTGTCGAGCAAGCCTTTTTCGCCCATTTCCTTGTAGACGGCGGCAACTGCGTCTTCGATGGCTTCCATCGCGTGTTCGCCGTTGGGCATGATTCCGGCTTCTTCCAGCATTCCCCACGGCTCGTAGCCGATCTTGGAACACAGCACCACTTCGCAGCCTTTCAGCGCGTTGATGGTTTTTTGCAGAACGCTTTCGCCGTCGCCGCAGGTGTCATCGCCGCTGCAATACAGGTCGGTTTTGCGGTGGCTGATGAAACGCACGTCGTGGGCGTTGGCTTCGTAAATCAGGAATTCACGCGCATGACCGAAGTGCTGGTTGATGATGCCGCCGCCGGAAGTGGCGATTGCCATCAGTACCGGGCGGGATTCCTTTTTTGGAATGCTCAAGCTGGATAGCGAGATGAAGGTTTCATTTTTCTTCTGCTGTTTGGCGGCAAGGGTGGCTTCGATGGCGGCGTGGACTTCGGCGCGTTTGACCATCGCGGCGGCGTAGTCGACATCCACGGCTTCGATTTTGTCCATGGTGAATTCGTCACCACGGTCTTCGCCCAGCATCCCGACCGCATCGGCGCGGCATTGGCGGCAGTGGCGCATCATGTTCATGTCGCCGGAACAGGCATCTTGCAGTTCCTGCAATTCGTCGTGGGTCGGGCCGCGTTGCCCCATCACGCCGTAGAACGTGCCGTGTTCGGCTTCGGCAATCAGCGGCATGACGTTGTGCAGGAATGCGCCTTTGGCTTTGACTGCCTTGCTGACTTCTTCCAGATGCTTGTCGTTGACACCGGGGATCATCACCGAGTTGACCTTGACCAAAATGCCGCGATCGACCAGCATTTGCAGCCCTTTTTGCTGCTGCTTGATGAGGATTTCTGCACCTTTACGCCCGTAAACGCGGCGGTTTTTCCAGAAAATCCACGGGTAAATCTGTGCGCCGATGTCGGGGTCAACGCAGTTGATGGTCATGGTTACGTGGTCGATATTGTGCTGGCAGAGTTCGTCGACCAGTTCCGGCAGTGCCAGACCGTTGGTTGAGACGCACAGCTTGATGTCCGGTGCTTTTTCGGTTAGTTGGCGGAAGGTGTCGAAGGTGCGTTCCGGGTTGGCGAGCGGGTCGCCGGGGCCTGCGATGCCCAGCACGGTCATTTGCGGGATGTTCGCCGCTACGGTCATGACCTTTTTCACCGCCTGATCGGGGGTGAGCAGTTCGGACACTACGCCGGGGCGCGATTCGTTGGAACAGTCGTATTTACGGTTGCAATAGTGGCACTGGATGTTGCAGGCCGGGGCAACCGCAACGTGCATCCGCGCGTAATGGTGGTGTGCCTCTTCGGAGTAGCACGGGTGGTTATGCACCTTGGCGCGGATGTGTTCCGGCAGGTGGTTCAGTTGGTCGTCGTTGCTCCCGCAACCGCTGGAGGCGCAGCCCCCGGCTTCGGGGGCGGTGGTTTGGCTTTGCCCTAAAACAGTCAGTTCCATGCGTATTCTCCGTGACGAAATGGGTTTCGTGAGGGTGTTTGCATGGGTAGTTCAATTTGCGTGCCAAGTGGCGGTGGTTGGTGATTTTCCTTTTATTTACAGTTGGTTGGGGTTTTGTTGTTGGGTGTGCGACAAAGGGGTTTGAGGGGGAATGTCGGGAATGTGATGTAGGGAAGATGACAGAGATAATGTGAATTTGGAGTTAGGATCAAAGCCATCATTAGGTTAATATGTAACGCTTTACAAAAACCAGTGCCGAAGTAGCGGAAAGATAAGATGATTTCTAAAGTGTGGTTGCCTAATCTCGATAAATATGGATATACATCAGATAAGAAGATCAATGAAAAGCCATACATGGAAATATCAAAAATCAACCTAATTATTGGCGCAAACAATAGTGGCAAGAGTCGATTCTTGAGAGAGCTATTCAAGGGCAGCTATTCTGATTTTTATATAGAGGATAAGGATTTTATTGAAAAATTTGCGGATAAAATTAGTCCAGTTAGTGATCTTATTTTGAGGAGATTTAGTCAGTCTTATTTAAATATAACACAAAATTCATTTAACTTGTTAAGTGAGCACGGAAAAAACATTCAGGATTTTTTGAGAATTCCTAATAATTTAATGTTTGATTCTGATGATGAACTTGATAGACTCAAAGAGTTTTTTCTTGAACAAGGCAAATTTGATGAAATTAAAAAATTAATTAAAGAGCAAGTTACACCAACTTTACTTCCTCGATTTTATTATATTCCTGTTCTACGAGGAATGCGTCCTTTGAATATACTGGAAAACTCGAATGAGAAGAATCTTGATCTATTAAAGACAAGAACTATTAATGATTATTTTATGGATTCTAAGCATTGTCAAGGCAATATAATAACAGGGCATGATCTTTATGATAAATTGCAACACTTTCTACTTGGCCAACCAGAAGAGCGAGATATGGTTAGAGAGTATGAGAAGTTATTGGGAAATGAGTTTTTCAACGGGAAAGCGGTTACACTTATACCGGAAATTAAACGTGATGTAGTGGCAATAAAAATTGGCGATGAGAGACAATTTCCAATATTTGACTTAGGAGATGGTTTGCAGCAAGTGATAATTATTACCTCTGCACTTTACTTGACAGCCAAGCCCTCTTTGTTTTTTATTGAAGAACCTGAAATTGGTTTGCACCCCGGCTTATTAAAACGATTAGTTGACTTTTTGATTAAACATACAAGACATCAATATTTTCTTACCACACACTCAAATCACTTGTTTGATTCATATCATAATTATGATTGTATAACACTTCATAAGATTACTAAAAAACTCAACCAGTCTAATGTGGCTTTTGAAATTACTGACTGTGAAGGTGATCGAACTATTCTTTCTGATTTGGGCGTTAGTCCATCATCTATTTATCTTTCAAACTCAACTATTTGGGTGGAGGGTATTACAGACAGACTATACTTAAGATGCTTTATGCGGAAATATATCGAGTCTCAATGTGATACTGAAAAACTTAGGCTGCAAAGATATTTGGAGAATTATCATTATTCATTTGTTGAGTATCAAGGCGGAACACTTGGGCATTGGAATTTTGATGATGATGACGTAGATGGAGGTGATGTTGGCGGATTATGTGCGGTAAAACTCTGTGCAAATGCTTTTCTTATTGCCGATGGGGATATAAAGAGCAAAGGTAATAGGCTTGATACATTGACATCTCAATTGGGTGACAAACTTTACGTCACAAAAGGAAAAGAGCTTGAAAATATGTTACCAGATGTCGTTGTAAAAAAAGTGGCTGGTGAAATATTTGAAAATAGTAGAAAAGAAAAAGAGTCATTAAATAAAAATTCAATAGAAAGTTTGGCTTTTGAAAATTACTCAGTCTCCGATGAGGGCATTGGTTTTCATTTGGATAAGTGTTTTGGGTTACAGGGAAAAGGAAAAGAAAGTAAACGCTTTTTTGCAGAAGGAAGTGGAACAATAATAAATAAAGTTCCTTTTTGTAATTTAGCTGTAAGCTATATGATTTCAGATAAAATTGAGTGGGACTTAACTGATGATTTAAGAGATTTGTGCAAAAAGATATTTAATCATATTGAATCCTGTAATTGTTTGTGAGTTTGTTTTTATATGAATGCAATAGAACTTGAGGAAATTATTGATTTTAGGATGGTTGATGTGATTTTATCATTTAGGAAAGGAAAAGATAACCTGGGTGATAGTGGTGAGTATTCTTTTGCTGGCGAAGTCAAGCAAAACATCATAAAAGATATTCATGGGAATAAAAATCAAAGCAACAGAAAACCCACGCTAAAGGATTTGTTGAGTGACTTTCCCATAGAGAAAATAAGAAATATTTACTCCTTTTATTATTATGGAAGAAGTTTTTTAGATGGATCAATATGTTCAAATGACTCTTATTTTGACTTCCAAAACGATTTTAAAAATGAATCATTAGATGAGATGCTTTATAAATTTAATGGCGTTTACTATGAAGTTTTACTTAAGGCATGGCAAGTAGCGAAAGAAATGTTTCATGATCATGAAGAAAATGTTAAAAATGAAAAGATCGCATTAGAAAATAAAATAAATTTCTATAGAAAAGTTCCGCCAAATAGTTTTTTTCTAGAAAGACCATGCCGTTCGCTTGATGGTGATTCACTTTTGCATAAAAGCACAAGTGAAACATTTAAAATTATTTGTACTGATTTGAAAGATGGATTCACCGAAGACATACATCAAGCAGTTGATATAATAAAAAGAGTAATTCATGAAACTGACGGCCTAGTAGTAGTAGATTTTTTAGGATCTGAAAACTTTGACCGTCTGGATTATATTGAAAATGACAACGAAGTTATAAAGTTTTATTACAAATATAGCTGTGCTTATAGTGAGCGTCCTCATCCACCGCATAATACTAGAGTTGATATTGCTTTTGATAGACTGGAAGAGTTTGATTTATTTGGTATTTCCACCATAATAATCAGAGGATTTTATCGAGACAAAAAAGAAGTAAGCAATTATTACCATAATGCCGAAAAAATTAAAAAGATGCATTCATTTGAAGAGATGAAAGATTCTCAGTTTTATTATCGAATTAACTTTGACAAAAAACAAAGAGGCGGTTTTGAAAATTTTGATGTTACGTTTCTTCCTTGGAGATATTTTAATATAATCATTCTTCCTAAAGAAGATATTCCATCAACTGCCGACACAACCGATTTTTTGATTTGCAAGAATATATTTGACATTCAAGATAGAATTAATGAAACTTTTGATGGCTTTCAAAGAAATCGAGAAAACTCCGAAGATTGTATTTCTATGTATGGGAATAGATTTAGGAAAATAATAGAGAATTTTCTTAAATTCATTTTATTGGCAAGTGAAATAATGTTTAAGGATAATTATGAAAAAGATATGCTCGGCAATCTTCTAGGTCAGCTTAAAAGTAAAATCACCAATGACGAAGATAATAATTTTGAATATTTGCACGGTTTGGAAATTATTAATCTCATTGAAAATAAATTACTTATCAATCTTAACTTGTGTTCACATGATAACGTGAGGCACAAAATAGATAGATCAATCATACATAAAATATACAATGATATTGCGCTATTGCCAAACCTTGCATTAAAATTTTTTGCAATTGTTAAATAGTGATTTACGCCACCGCCAGCCCACTATATTTCCGTTCGCTGGGATGCCGAAATCCCAGCACGATATGCGCTTTCGGCACACCCGCTTCCAGTAAGTCGGTAGCAACGCCTTCTTCCGTGCCGTCATACTGAATCCAGATTTTGCCGTCGATCAAACGGATATGGACAATCGCGCCATGCAGGTAGTCATCCCCATCCCAGCCTGATTGCAACAAGGCGTAATTGGCATGTTCATCATCAAAGCTGACAGTGGTTTCGATGTCGCCATACACCGGCTTGTATTGGGTGTACTCCAGCAGAATGCGCTTGATCAGCGCGGGGTAGGTCGTGTCGGTAGCCATTGGGTGATAACCTCTTGTTCCGCATCAAATACCAGAATACGCACAGACCCCGTATTCAGCAACAATTAGCAGGATAGTGACAGTGTAACGATGAAATCCAGTGTGCAAACCCCTTGACCCGTCTACCACTTCACCCTTTAGCCTTACCCCTGTTCCAATCAACAACAGGAGTGCATTATGCCAAACACCAACATGACCAAAACCCAGTGGGTCGAGCTGTTCCGTGAAACCGGCCTGGACGAAGCGACTATGCGCCAGTGGCATCGCTTGTTTGAGCAGCGTCACCCGGCGCAGCATCAGGCGTTTCTGGAATGGCTGCAAATCCCGGCGGAGGAGGTCGCGCAAATCCGCCAACATTCACGCTGATAAGGGAGGCTGCGGATGTACACCATCGGTCAACTGGCGAAACGTTTCGGCCTGTCACGCAGCACGCTGCTGTATTACGACGCGATTGGCTTGCTGCCTGCTTCGACGCGCAGTGCCAGCGGCTACCGTCTGTATACAGAACAGGCCGTGCAGCGCATGACGCACATCCAGACCTTCCGTGATGCCGGTTTGCCGCTGGAAACCATCCGCACCCTGCTGGCTTCCGGCACGGACGCACCCACCGCCGTGCTGGAACGCCACCTTCAGGCACTCAACAGCGACATCAGCCGCCTGCGCCAGCAACAGCAAGTGATCGTGCGCCTGCTCGATTCCGCCTCCGCCCTCAAGGACAGCCGCACCATGAGCAAGCAACGCTGGGTAGAAATGCTACGTGCCGCCGGGCTGGATGATGCCGGGATGCGCAAATGGCACAGCGAATTCGAGCAGCGTTCCCCCGAAGCCCATCAGGATTTTCTGGAATCACTCGGCATTGACGATGAAGAAATCGCCCTGATCCGCCAGCATTCCAGATGCTAGCCCGTACTACCCAGCAGGTTGTTGCTGAAACCGCTATAATGAAGCACCTTGTTTCATCCTCCAGCAAAGGAACTCCCCATGCCTTCAACAACCTGCTTTGATGTGTTTGAACAGTGCGTACTGGCTGTGCAAGCAGGTGAACTCATCGAATCCGTTAGTGCCAAGGACAAGGAATTTCACTTCCAAAATTGGTTTGAGAAGCGTCTTCAAACACTCGCGCTGCATTACGAAGGGGCAGGGCGCAACACTTACCCCGACTTCTCGCTGGTCGAATGCGCTGAAGGTTATGAGGTCAAAGGGCTGGCATGGCCGGGGCGTGAACGTGATTACGACTCCAACAGCCAAGTGCCGACGGGCTACCACAACGGACGGCAGATTTTCTACGTGTTCGGGCGTTAAATTTGCGTACCAACGCACTCACCGCTGAACGCATTCCCAATCCGGGCGCAGGAACAGAGCGCAAATTCATCGCCTACCGCTTGGTAACTCAGGCATCAAAACCTGTCTCAATGGCGGGTATGGACGCATGAACACCACCGCCCATACCATCCCTTTCCTGCCCACCAGCGAAACCACCGCGATTGAAGGTGATTTCCCGATTGTTGAAATCAGCCAGATTGCCGAGCAGGAAAGCTGGCGCAAAGAAATCAATCGCCCGATTTACCACATCCATAAATGGTGGGCGACGCGCCTAGGGTCAGTATTCCGGGGCATCACCTTGGCGGCCTTGAGCGAGCCGGGCACGGATGTTTGGCAAAGCTTTTACAAACACCACCAACTCAGCGGCAAGGTGGTGCTTGACCCCTTCATGGGCAGTGGCACGACTTTGGGCGAAGCCACCAAGCTGGGGGCAAAAGCCATTGGCTGTGACATTAACCCGGTCAGCACGTTTCAGGTACGGCAGGCATTTACCCGTGTTCCAGAACCGGAATTACGTGCCGCGTTTGCCCGCCTTGAAGCACAAGTTACCCCTGAAATACGCCGCTACTACCAGACTCGCGATCCCGTGTCAGGTGAACTTATTCCCGTGCTGTATTGCTTTTGGGTCAAGATGGTTACAACCCCGGAAAACGAAACCATCCCGCTGTTTTCGCGTTATGTATTTTCCCAAGACACTTACCCAAAGAAAAAGCCGAAAGCCCAACTGGTTTGCCCCGCTTGTTGGGAGGTGATGGAAAACCGCTACGATGCCACTGAGGTGGTTTGCCCGCATTGCGCCCAGCCTTTCAATCCCCAGCAAGGGCCAGCAGCGGGGCAATACGTCACTGCCCAAAACGGTAAACGCTACCGGATTAAAGACCTGTTGCCTGCTGATAAACCACTGGCGCAGCGCATGTATGCGATGATGGCTCTCCGACCCAATGGTGAGAAAATCTATCTCCCCGTTCGCGATGAAGACCGGGCTTTATATACCGATGCTGAAACCCGATTAGTGCAGGAAGATTTACCGCTCCCGACTTTGGCTGTCCGCTCAGGCCATAATACCGATCAGGCGCTGGGATATAACTACCGCCATTGGCGCGATTTCTTCAATGCCCGCCAATTATTGTGTCTGGGATTGCTATTGCGCAGCATCCTTGAAATTGAAGATGTAGCGGTTCAGGAGCAAATGCTGTGTTTGTTTTCCGGCACGCTGGAATTCAACAATATGTTTTGCAGTTTCAAGGGCGAAGGCACGGGCGCAGTACGCCACATGTTTTCGCATCACATCCTGAAACCGGAACGTGCGCCGCTTGAAAACTCGGTATGGGGAACGGATAAAAGCAGCGGTACATTCAGCACGCTGTTTGAATCCCGCTTGTTGCGGGCAAAACGCTACCTTGATGAACCGTTTGAAGTGGATTTTCAGCGGACATTATTGGGTGAACGGCTAGGTGCAATTAAAACCGTTGCCAGTTCACCGATTGATGTGCAGCAGGTGGATTCATGGGCGCAATTCAAAGCGATACCGAATGCCATGATGGTGTTGAATGGTGACAGCGCGGCTTTGCCAATTCCGGCTAAATCGGTTGATGCGGTGGTGACTGATCCACCTTATTTCGATTTTGTCCATTACAGTGAATTGAGCGACTTTTTCTTTGCGTGGTTGTCGCCCGTGCTGAAGGGGCGTTACGCATGGTTTGAACGGGCGGATTCTTCTGCTCCCGGCGAAGTCCAGCACAAGGATTCGCGGGTGTTTGCCCGCCAGCTTGCCGCTGTGTTTACCGAGTGCCAGCGGGTGCTGAAGGACGATGGAGTGCTGGCGTTCAGTTTCCACCATTCACGGGTTGAAGGTTGGGCTACAATCTATGAAGCCATTACGGCTGCGGGGCTTGCAGTGGTCGCCTCGCATCCCGTCCATGCGGAATTACGTGCTGCCAGCCCTAAAACGGCAGCGAAAGAACCAATCAGTCTTGATGCCATTCTGGTCTGCAAGAAACGATCTGTAGCTAATATTTATCTGGATGAGAAGGCTGCCATTGTCAACGCCAAGACATTGGCAAAGCGGCTGGAAAACGCGGGAATGTCGATCTCTAGCGCAGACCGTTTCGTGATTATTGCTTCCCAAATGCTGGTCGTTTTATCCTCACAGACACGGGGATTTGATACAGTATGCAGTGCCTTGCATAGGGCAGCTCAACAAATTGCAATCGCACCTATCCAACAACAGGTGATTGCCTGATCGGTAGCAACGCCTTCTTCCGTGCCGTCATACTGAATCCTGATTTTGCCGTCGATCAAGCGGATATGAACAACCGAGCCATACCGGTCATTCACGACACTTATTTTCTGACGATCATTACTTATCATTTTGACTTGTGTCAGCTCTGGAGTGAATTTTTGAGCGTACAGTGCATGAAGAATACATGTGACTTATAGCGGAATCACCCATGAACAAAAAAATACTATTGGCAGCATTGTTACTCTGTTCAGCTCCCTTGGCTCAGGCCGAAGAACGCGCCATGTTGGTGCTGGATGCCTCCGGCAGCATGTGGGGGCAAATCGAAGGCAAAGCCAAAATCGACATTGCCCGCGAAGCCCTCAAAACGCTGGTGGCAGACTGGCCCGCAAACCGTTCGGTGGGGCTGGTGGCCTACGGGCATCGGCAAAAGGACGACTGCAACGACATTGAAACCCTGCTTCCGGCGGGTGCAGTGGATGCCACCAGGATCGGCAAAATTGTTGACGGTTTAACCCCCAAAGGCAAAACCCCGCTTTCCGCCGCTGTCAAACACGCCGCTGAAGCCCTCAAATACACCGAAGAAAAAGCCACCGTCATCCTCATCAGCGACGGGGTGGAAACCTGTAACCTTGACCCTTGCGCACTGGGGACAGAACTGGAAAAGCTCGGGGTGGATTTCACCGCCCACGTCATCGGCTTCGACGTTGCCAAAGTGGAAGACCAACAAGGCTTGCGCTGCTTGGCAGAAAACACGGGCGGGAAATTCATTTCCGCTGCCAACGCTGGCGAACTCAAAACCGCACTCGAACAAACCGCCAAAGCCCCTGAACCAGAGCCGCAGCCTGCACCAGAGCCAGAGAAACAGCCCGAACCGCCCGTTTTGCCCAAGGCTACGCTAACCGTTACCCCTGCTGAAACCATCAAGGGTGCAGAAATTGAAGTGAAGGTGGAAGGTGACGCTGACATGGCCAAGAATGCCGATATGCACATTGAGCTGTTTATGGCAGGCAAGAATGTGGCGGTAAACCATCAATATTTGAATCAAGATAAAAAATCCGGCGGTTATAAGTCTGCCAAGTTCCGTATGCCTAACGTAACAGGGGATTTTGTCGTTCGGTTGGCAAAAGGCGACCACCGCGAAAGGGTTGCTGAAGCTGCCGTGAAGGTCATCGAAGCGGAAATCAAGCTCGTTGCTCCCGCCCAAGCCGCACCGGGTAGCAAGATTGAAGTGAAACTGGATGCGCCGCTGGGACTGAAGGGTGATGTGCGCCTTTACCCACAAAACGGGGAAAAGTCTGTGGGGACAGGGTATGTGCGCGAAGATGCCATTGAAAACTACAAGCCCATGAAGTTTACCCTGCCGGAAGTGCCGGGTGCCTATGTCTTCAAGTTTGAAGCCAAACCCGACAAAAAAGTGATGGCGGAACTGCCGATCCAGATTGGAGAAACACAGCCATGAACATGAAAAAACTCACGTTGGCCTGCGCCATTGCCTTGCTGTCTACACCAGCCGCTGCCCTTGACCTGAAAGCCTTTCAGGAACAGACCCGCGCCGTGGTGCCAACCGACCCCTTCAAGGCCACCCCGGTATGTATGCTGGATGACGTCAGCGATGCCGATTCAGGGGGCGGCTGCTCTTTCTTCAACAATACCGGAATGCTGGATGCCACGGTACACCTGAGTATCGGGGTCGGCAAAGAAAGCCCGGAGGATGCGGAAGAGGGCGACGGCAACCCCGCCAACACTGACAGTGTTCCTACCGAGGTTGAAGGCTGGAAAGGTCTGCTGGCAAGCAAGCGTGAACCGGAAGACGGCTTCATCGGCAAGATGCTGATGCTGACCCACCCGCATGGCGATTACCAACTGGTTCTTGCCGCAGGCTGGCAGCCCGGCAGCAAGGATGCCCTCAGCGACAACACCCTCAAAGCCATGGCAGGCAAACTGGCGAAAGTCTACACCGACCAGCCCGGTTTGCTGGATGGCACAGACACACCATAATCAAGCTGATAAGCATAAACACAGGGGAACCCAATGAAATACCTCAAAAAAACAACATGGCTGCCGGTTCTGTGCCTGGCATTGTCCAGCAGCGTGTGGGCGGATGACGCCAGTGATGCCATTGAAAAGGCGGCGACACTGTACAAGGAAGGCCAAACCCAGCAAGCCATCACCCAACTGGAATTGGCAACCCAGCTTATCCGCCAGCAGCGTGCCGAAGCCATGCAGCAGGTTTTGCCAGAACCACTGGATGGCTGGACAGCCGAGGCCGCCACCTCCACCAGTGCGGGTGCTGCCATGTTGGGCGGTGGTTCCACCATCAAGCGCACTTACAGCAAGGCTGACAAAAACCTGAGTATCGAGATCGTGGCGGATTCCCCAATGATCCAAGGCATGATGGCCATCTTCAGCAACCCCATGTTTGGTGCTGCTTCCCAAGGCGGCAAGGTGCAAATGGTCAATGGCCAGCAAGCCATTCTCAAAGACGACGGCCTGATGATGGTGGTAGAAAACACCTTCATGGTGCAGATCAATGCCGACAAGGGGATGGAGGCTGATGTAATCGCCTATGCTTCTGCGATTGACCTGAAAAAGTTGTCCGGCTTCAAGTAAGGATTTGAAACAGGATGCTCATGTTCATATCTGATCCGCTTTGATTCTACCCCCATGATTGCTATCATGGGCGGCTTTTCCCTGTGTTAGCGAAATATCATGGAACTCAACCCCACCTATACCAAAATCAAAGATCTCCAAGGGCGAGTGGACGCTCTGAGGGGGTATCTTTGACTACGAAACCAAACACGAACGTCTAGAAGAAGTTACCCGCGAACTCGAAGACCCCAAAGTGTGGGATAATCCACAGCGGGCGCAAGACTTAGGCAAAGAACGTTCACTCCTTGACGGCATTGTCGGCGGCATTGACAAAATCAGTTCTGGTCTTGCCGACGCTAAAGAATTGCTCGAACTCGCCGAAATGGAAGACGATGAAGACAGCGCGGAAGCCGTTATCGCCGATGTCGATGGCATCGAAAAGCACGTTGCCCAGCTCGAATTTGAACGCATGTTTTCCGGGCCGATGGATCGCAACAATGCCTTCCTCGACATCCAAGCCGGTTCGGGCGGTACTGAAGCGCAAGACTGGGCAGAAATCCTGTTGCGCATGTATTTGCGTTGGGGTGAAGCCAAAGGTTTCAAAGTCGAATTGCTCGAAGCCAGCCCCGGTGACGTGGCAGGTATCAAAGGCGCGAGTGTCAGCTTTGAAGGCCCTTACGCCTTTGGCTGGTTGCGTACCGAAACCGGCGTACATCGCTTGGTGCGCAAATCGCCGTTTGACTCGGGCAACCGCCGCCACACCTCATTCAGCGGCGTTTTCGTCTCGCCAGAAGTCGATGACAATATCGAAATCGACATCAATCCCGCCGACTTGCGCATTGATGTATACCGTGCTTCCGGTGCGGGCGGTCAGCACATCAACAAAACCGAATCGGCGGTGCGGATTACCCATACGCCCACCAATACGGTCGTGCAATGCCAGAGCGGGCGTTCCCAGCACCAGAACAAAGACAACGCCATGAAGCAATTGCGTGCCAAACTCTATGAGCAGGAAATGCTCAAGCGCAATGCGGATAAGCAAGCGTTGGAAGACAGCAAATCCGACATTGGTTGGGGCAGTCAGATTCGCTCGTATGTTCTCGACCAGTCGCGCATTAAGGATTTGCGCACGGGTGTGGAAACAGCCAATACACAAGCGGTATTGGACGGCGATCTGGATAAATTTATTGAAGCAAGCTTAAAAAGCGGACTGTAATCATGAGCGAACACGAAACCCATCACGACCATCACGATGAAAACAAACTGATCACGCAACGCCGCGATAAGCTGGCGAAGCTGCGTGAGCAAGGCAATGCTTTTCCGAACGACGTGGTGCGTGAACACAAAGCTGCTGATTTGCACAAAGAATACGGCGAACACGACAAGGAATGGTTTGAGGAACATGCGATTCCGGTGACAGTAGCCGGGCGCATGATGCTCCAGCGCGTCATGGGCAAGGCGAGTTTTGCGACAATTTCCGATGTGTCGGGGCGCATCCAGTTATATACCCAGAAGAATGTGTTGGGTGATGAGGTGTTTGACGATTATTGCCATTGGGATTTGGGCGACATTATCTGGGCTTCCGGGATGTTGTTTAAGACCAAGACTGGCGAGTTGTCAGTCAAGGTGCATGACATCCGCTTGCTGACCAAATCGTTGCGCCCGTTGCCGGAAAAATTCCACGGCTTAACGGATCATGAGCAGCGCTACCGTCAGCGTTATATTGATCTGATCATGAACCACGATACGCGGGATGCGTTTGTGATGCGTTCTAAAATTGTCAGTTATATTCGCAACTTTTTTCTCCAGCGTGATTATCTGGAAGTGGAAACACCAATGTTGCAGGTGATCCCGGGGGGGGCGGTGGCACGTCCCTTCATTACGCACCACAATGCGCTGGATTTGCCGATGTATATGCGAATTGCACCGGAATTGTTCCTCAAGCGCTTAGTGGTGGGGGGTTTTGAGCGAGTGTTTGAAATCAACCGCAATTTCCGTAATGAAGGGCTTTCCACGCGGCATAACCCTGAATTCACCATGATCGAATTTTATCAGGCGTATGCGACCTACCATGATCTGATGGATTTGACCGAAAGCCTGATGCGCGGTATCGCCACCGACGTGGTGGGCAGCCATGAAATTACCTATCAGGGCGAAACCTTCGATTTCGACAAGCCGTTTGCGCGAATGAGTGTGCGCAGTTCCATTCTGCACTTTAACCCGGAACTGTCTGCTGAACAGATTGATACGTTGGAAGGCGCACGGGAAGTAGCTCGCAAACTTGGCATTCCGCTCAAAGATGGCTACGGCTTGGGCAAAGTGCAAATCGAGATTTTCGAGAAAACCGTCGAACACCGTTTGCTGCAACCGACCTTCATCACTGAATACCCGGCGGAAGTGTCGCCATTGGCGCGGCGCAATGATGCCAATCCTTTCATTACTGACCGTTTCGAGTTCTTTGTTGGTGGGCGTGAGATTGGCAATGGCTTCTCCGAATTGAATGATGCGGAAGATCAGGCGGAACGTTTCATGCAGCAGGTGGCGGATAAAGACGCTGGTGATGATGAGGCGATGCACTTTGATGCAGATTACATCCGTGCGCTGGAATACGGGATGCCACCGACAGCGGGTGAGGGGATTGGGATTGATCGGTTGGTGATGTTGTTTACGGATGCGCCGTCAATCCGTGACGTGATACTTTTTCCGCACATGCGCCCGGAGTAAGAGGTTCTCATGATTTCATTATTTGGCAGTGCTCAACTGGGTGACCTCACTTTACGCAACCGCGTTATCATGGCTCCACTTACCCGTTGCCGTGCCAGT
Source organism: Thiothrix caldifontis (assembly GCF_900107695.1). GTDB lineage: Bacteria > Pseudomonadota > Gammaproteobacteria > Thiotrichales > Thiotrichaceae > Thiothrix > Thiothrix caldifontis. Next base: position 18,670 of record NZ_FNQP01000010.1, read on the forward strand.
GCAGGGCGTGTTCCCAACACGCTGATGGCGCAATATTACCAGCAACGTGCTACTGCTGGATTGATTTTGACTGAGGCTACCTCTGTCACGCCGATGGGTGTTGGTTACCCTGACACGCCGGGGATTTGGTCGGATGAACAAGTCCAAGGTTGGAAGCTGGTCACCCATGCAGTACATCAAGCGGGTGGGTTGATTTTCTTGCAGCTTTGGCACGTTGGGCGTATTTCTGATTCCAGCTATTTAAATGGTGAATTGCCGGTTGCACCAAGTGCGATTGCTGCCGAGGGGCATGTCAGTTTAGTGCGCCCTGAAAAACAGTACGAAGTACCCCGTGCGTTGGCAATCGACGAAATTCCGAGCATTGTCGCCGCTTACTGCAAAGGCGCGGAAAATGCCAAACTGGCCGGTTTTGATGGGGTGGAAATTCACGGTGCGAACGGCTATTTACTTGACCAATTCCTGCAAGATAGCACCAATAAACGTACCGATGCTTACGGTGGTTCGCTGGAAAATCGGGCGCGTTTAATGCTCGAAGTAACCGATGCAGTGGTTGACGTATGGGGCGCTTCACGGGTTGGAATGCATCTTGCGCCGCGTTGCGATGCGCACACGATGGGTGATTCCAATCCGCTGGCAACCTTCACCTATGTGGCGCAAGAGTTAGGTAAGCGCAACATTGCCTTCATTTTTACCCGTGAAGCGCCGGGCGATGACAGCATTAGCCCTGCTATGAAACAAGCATTCGGCGGCTTTTTCATCGCCAACGAAAATTTTGATGCACAAACTGCACAACAGGTATTGGATGCGGGGAATGCAGATGCGGTTGCGTTTGGTAAGGCATTCATTGCCAACCCCGATTTGCCGCGCCGTTTGCAGGAAAATCTGCCGTTAAATCCGCCTAACTTTAATACCTTCTATCCGATGGGATCGCTGGATTTTGCGCTGGGATATACGGATTATCCTTTCACAGACTAAAACACATTGGTACGGTTAGGTTTATCTCATATCTATTTTTTGTTTTGGCAAAACGTGTCGAACGCTTCTGGTGTCAAGGCAAACTGATTTTTTTGCGCCAATTCCCAAGGTCGTTCACATTGATTGGTAGCTTGACACCAAGAGTATCCGGCGGAACCAATACACCCATGGGTATCCCGGTCTCCGCCGACTATCGGTACAACGGGGTCAGGTTTGGTTTCAGTACAGGCACTTAAGGTGGTCGCTAATATGGTTGCTAATACAAGTTTGATAGGATGCATCACAAGGTTTCCTCACAAATGTTTTTGTGATTAATAATGTATCACAGTCTCGCTTGCCTCACCAATGATCTGCTACAAGATCAGTCTCATGTCAGTGTACATCTCTTTGCAAATGCAGCATTATATTGTTGCTGCGTCAAAGCACGAGACGTTAGGGCAGATTTCGTTTATCCTGTAGCAGTAGGATAACAACCGTTTAAGAGAGGATGAGGTAACATGAAATACACTAAAACAGCACTTTTCATCGCAGGACTTGCTATTTCCAGTTTGGCAGTGGCTGACTTTACGGATGGTTTTGACAATGGCAGTGGTGTCGGTCAGGGTTCCGGCTCTGGTCAAGGTAGCACCAGTGGTTATGGTCAGGGTTATGGCAGTGGTGCCAGTGATGCTTCTGGATTTGGGCGCGGCAAAGGTGATGCTGATGGTGAGGTTGATTTCACCATTACCCTGAAGGGTAAAGGTAAAACAGATATGGCAAGTGACATGGCAGGTAGTGGGCGTGGCGATGGCGCGAGCAATCTGCAAGGCAGTGGTTATGGCTACGGTAATGCCTATAACAATGTGTACGGTACGGGTAATTCATCACAAGGTGGTTATGGTAACAACCCATGGGGCGGTTACGGTGGTATGCCTAACAACATGATGCCGCAGGGAGCGCAAATGCCTCAAATGCAAATGCCGATGATGCCGGGTTATGGTTATGGTGCTGCCCCTATGCAGCAAGCCCCAAGTTTTGAGCAAATGTATCAACAGATGTTAATGCAACGCGCCCAAGCTGATGCTTTTTTCAAGAAAGTAGAAGAGCAGCGTAAGGCTGCGGCGGAAAGACAAGCTGCGGCAAAAGCGGCAGCACCGGCTGCCGCTCCAGTGCCTGCCACAACGACAGCACCAGCACCGGCTGCTTCAGCAGCGCCTGCGGTAGCGGCTCCAGCAGTCGATATGCCGCCAGCACCACCAGCGCCTGCTGTACCAGCAGCACCAGCCGCTAAGTAATCGTGGAGTCTGTAATCAGGGCGTGTTTATTCACGCCTTGATTACCGTAATAAGAACTCAGCCTACCTGTAACGCTTGCTCCAGTGTTTGCCGGACTTGTGCTTGTTGCTCTTCATCTACAATCATTTCACAGTCGCGTGTCGTGACATAGAAAATATCCTGCGCTTGTTCCCCTAAGGTATTGATACGTGCGTTATGCACCCGGATACCTAAGCCATCCATTGCCTCACCCAGTCGAGATAGCAGCCCTGGCATATCGCCCGCGTTGATTTCCAGCAATGTCAGGTTTTTTTCGGGTTGTTGGCTAAAGGAAATGCGCGTTGGCACATTGAAATTGCACAGAATGCGGGGTTTGCGATGCACGGGGTGGTAAGGTTTTTCGCGTTCGAGATTTTCAGTCAAGGTATCAATAATGTGTTGCTGGTCAAGATCATTGATAATGAGCTGATTGTCAGGGCCAAGAATGTGCAAGGTATACAGATCGAAACCTTCAGTGGTGGAGACGATCCGCGCTTGCACGACGTTGAGATTAAGCTGTTCTAACGATGAGACTACCCGTGAGAAGAGATCGTCCCGGTCTTTGCTGTACACAAATAATACATTGCTGCTACCCGATACCGTGCGCCGGATATGGATCAAGGTGGGCTTGAGGGCAGCTTCAGTGAGAATATGGCGGGTATGCCATAACACCGATTCCACGGAATGTTGCAGGTGATAATCCGCCCCAAATTGGTTCCAGAGTGCTAAGCATTCGGTTTCGCTAAAGCCTTCGAGCAAGAGTGGCTCCAATACGGCATTGCGTTTCTCTTCAATCAGTAGTGTGCTTTCACGCGACAGCAGGGTGCGATTGCTCAACACGCGGCGGGAGGAATGGTAAAGCTCGTGTAGCAAGGCTTGTTTCCAGCCATTCCACAGTTTGGGATTTGTGCCGCGAATATCCGCAATCGTGAGCAAAAACAGGCAATCGAGGCGGCTTTGCGAGGCCACAATTCCGGCGAACTCCTGAATCACCATCGGGTCACTGATGTCTTTGCGTTGCGCTGTCATACTCATGAGTAAGTGATGACGGACTAGCCAGCTAACCAAGGAGGCATCATGCAAGTTAAGCCCGTGTTCACGGCAGAAATCATACGCATCGCTTGCGCCGAGTTCAGAATGGTCGCCGTTACGCCCTTTGGCAATGTCGTGAAACAGCCCCGCTAAATACAATAATTCTGGGTCACGCAGGGTTTTGAAGACTTCTGCGCACAAGGGGAGTTCTTGAGCACCAACGGCGGTGCTGTATCGCCGCACATTGCGTAATACAAACAGGGTATGCTCATCCACCGTGTACATGTGGAACAGGTCGTACTGCATCCGCCCGACAATATTGGCAAACGCCGGGATGTACGCCGCGAGGATGCCGTAGCGATTCATCAAGCGCATCACAAACGTAATGCCCTTGGGTTGGCGCAAGATTTGGATGAACAGTTGCCGATGACGCGCTTGCTGGCGAAAACTGGCATCAATCCGGTGTAAATTGTGGCGAATCAGGCGGGTAGTATCCGGTGTTAACCCTGTGACCCCCGGTGTCATTTGCAGTAACAGGAAGATTTCCAGCAAGGCGGTGGGGTACAGCACAAAAACATCGGGTGAGTTGACCGAAATCAAGTTACCACGTTTCTGATACCATTCGCCCAACATTTCCGGTAGTGGCGGGTGTTGCGTGAGGATACGTTCACGGAAAATCCCCATCAGCATGTCGCTGAGGCGCTCTAACTCGGTGATGGTGCGGTAATAGCGCTGCATGAAAGCTTCGACTGCCGCATTATTGGTGTCATCGGTATAGCCGAATAAGTGGGCAAGGCTGCGCTGGTAATCAAACAGCAAGCGGTCTTCTTTGCGTTTAGCCAGCTCATGCAGGGCAAAGCGAATGCGCCACAGAAATAAGCGGCCTTCCCGCAAGGTTTCAAACTCATCGTATTCCAGTAAGCGGTTTTCGTAGAGTTCTTGTAAGGAAAGCGTGCCATATTCGCGGTACGTCACCCAACTGATCGTTTGGATGTCACGTAAGCCGCCGCGTCCTTCCTTGAGGTTGGGTTCGACACGGTGCGAGGTGTCACCCAGCTTGAGGTAACGCTTTTGCTGCTCTTCCAGTTTGGCTTGGAAGAATTCGCGGCTACTCCACATGTGCTCGGTGGATATGGCTTCATGTAAACGCATAAACAGCTTTTCGTTGCCACTGAGGTAACGCGACTCAATCAGGTTGGTGATAACGGTCAGGTCTTCACGCGCAGTTTCTAGGCATTCATCTAAGGTGCGTACACTGTGACCCACATCCAAACCAACATCCCACAGCAGGGTGATGAAGGAAGATAGGCGTTCGCGGCATTCTTCCCCCGGTGTTTCGGTCAGCAGGATTAGCAGGTCAATATCCGACGCTGGGTGTAACTCCTGTCTGCCATAGCCACCGACGGCAATCAGCGTGGCACGGTGGTATTGAGGAATCCCGTTTAAACTCCACAAATGCTGCAAGAGTATGTCAATGAATTCAGCATGATCCGCTAGCAACAGGCGAATATCTTTGTTTGCATGAAACTCTTCGCATAGCAGTTTACGTGCATCTCGGATAGCCTGGGCGTAATCGGCAATGTGGAGCGTGTCACGTTCGAGCAGCCGGTCATAAACCGCTAATAGAGGATTGGTAGGCATCATAGGGTGTTACGCCAGTTAGCTTCTTCTTCACGTAGCGTCAGGATTTCAAAACCATCGTCTGTTACTAACACGGTGTGTTCCCATTGAGCAGACAATTTGTGGTCTTTGGTAACGGCTGTCCATTGATCAGGCAGGATTTTTAGGTGACGTTTGCCTTGGTTGATCATGGGTTCAATAGTGAAAATCATGCCTGCTTCCATGATGATTTTGTCGCTGTCTTTGCTGTAGTAGTGCAAGATTTGCGGTGCTTCGTGGAAGCGGCTACCGATGCCGTGCCCACAGAATTCCTCGACCACACTGTATAAATGTGCATGGGCGTGGCGTTGGATAGCTTTGCCAATGTTGCCGAGTGGCGCACCGGGGCGCACTTCCAGAATGCCGAGGTACATACATTGTTGGGTAATGTGGCTCAGGCGTTTGCCTGCAATAGTGGGTTCGCCGACATGAAACATTTTACTGGTGTCGCCGTGGTAGCCGTCTTTGATGACGGTAATATCAATGTTTAAAGCATCGCCATTTTTGAGTTTTTTGTCACTGGGGATGCCATGGCAAACTTGATGGTTAATGGATGTGCAGATGGATTTAGGGAAAGGTGGTTCACCGTAATTCAGCGGTGCTGGAATTGCTTGTTGTACATTGACAATGTAGTCGTGGCAAATTCGATTGAGTTCGTCGGTGGTCACTCCAGGTTTGACGTATTCCCCAATCATGTCCAATACGTCGGCTGCTAGTTTGCCTGCTACCCGCATTTTGGCGATTTCATCCGCCGTTTTGATGGTTATTGCCTGATCTCGTTGTGTCTTCGCCATTTGTGGTTGTTCCCGGTAGCACTCAAAAGCGTTTCATGGTATAAAGCGCCCGCGAATTCCGCAAATAGTTTTACATTTAATCCACACATACATCGACACGACACGCAGGGTGCTTGCCTTAAAAACAAGTTGCGTTTGCCGGGATGTATGGAGGCATAACCCATACAGGAGCTTCTCATGCCTAAAGTTACTATGCGCCAAATGCTCGAAGCAGGCGTTCACTTCGGTCACCAGACCCGTTACTGGAACCCTAAAATGGGCCAGTTCATTTTTGGTGAACGCAACAAAATTCATATCATCAACCTTGAGCAGACACTGCCAATGTTTAATGATGCGACCAACTTCATCGGTAAGTTGGCTGCCAAAGGTGGTAAAATCATGTTTGTCGGTACGAAGCGTTCTGCGCGTGAAGCGGTTCAGGATGCGGCGACGGCTTGCAAAATGCCTTATGTTAACCACCGCTGGTTGGGTGGGATGCTGACTAACTTCAAAACCGTTAAGCAATCCATCAAACGCCTGAAAGATCTGGAAAAAATGGCTGAAGACGGCACTTTCCAGAAACTGGGTAAAAAAGAAGTGCTGATGCTGACTCGCGAATCTGAAAAGTTAGAGCGCAGCCTTGGCGGTATCAAAGACATGCGTGGCCTGCCTGATGCGATTTTCGTGATCGACGTAGGCTACGAAAAAATTGCAGTTCAAGAAGCTAACAAGCTGGGCATCCCGGTCATCGGCGTGGTGGATACTAACAACTCCCTGCAAGGTGTTGATTATGTCATTCCGGGCAACGATGACGCGATCCGTGCTATCCAATTGTATGTTTCTGCTGCTTCTGATGCGGTTAACGAAGGTCATACGGCGGCGGCTATTGCCCCAGAACCTGAAGTTCCTGCTAGCACGGAAGAAGTGGCTGCTGACGACGCAACGACTACCGACGCTGCTGGCGAATAAGCCAGCCCGTTCAAACAAGGAGTTATCCCAATGGCAATTACTGCTGGAATGGTGAAAGAACTGCGCGAACGTACTGGCGCAGGCATGATGGAATGCAAAAAAGCCCTGACTGAAACCAATGGTGACATGGAAGCGGCTATCGACCTGATGCGCAAATCCGGTGCAGCGAAAGCTGACAAGAAAGCCGGTCGTGTTGCGGCGGAAGGTCGTGTCATCGTAGCATTGGCTGACGATGCAAAAACGGCGGCTATCGTTGAAATTAACAGCGAAACCGACTTCGTTGCGAATGACAGCAACTTTGTTGAATTCGCCGATGCAGTTGGTTTGGTAACCTTGAAAGCACAACCGGCTGATGTTGCAGCTTTGTCTGCATTGACACTGCCAAACGGTCAAACCGTAGAAGAAAACCGTACTGCCCTGATCGCTAAAATTGGCGAAAATATTCAGGTACGTCGTTTCCAGTTGGTTCATGCCGGTGAGTGTGGTCAAATCGCTTCATACCTGCACGGTACACGTATTGGTGTGGTTGTATGCATCGAAAACGGTGAAGCAGAAATGGGCAAGCACATTGCTATGCACATTGCTGCCAGCCGCCCGGCTTGTGTAGACGAGTCTGGTGTACCCGCCGAGATGGTTGAGCGTGAGCGTGAAATTCAGATCGACATCGCTATGCAAAGCGGTAAGCCACGCGACATCGCTGAAAAGATGGTGGTCGGCCGCATGAAGAAATTCTTGGGCGAAATCACCTTGGTTGGTCAGCCGTTCGTCATGAATCCTGATCAAACTGTTGGCGATTTGCTGGCATCCAAAGGTGCGAACATTACCCAGTTCGTGCGTCTGGAGGTTGGTGAAGGCATTGAGAAGAAACAGGAAAACTTTGCTGATGAAGTCGCTGCGCAAGCGGCGGCAGTAGCGGCAGGGAACTAACGAAGCGCCTAGCGGCTCTTCTCTCAAAAAGGGGCACTGGTTGCCCCTTTTTGCTGTCACCTGTATAAATACATTCATTTTACCTAACAGCAGCAGGCGCACCTATGTCATCTACAGTTTTCAGCCCTAAACCCCGTTTTCGTCGTATTCTGTTAAAACTCAGCGGTGAAGCCCTTTTAGGCAACCAAGATTTCGGCATTGATCCTGACATCCTTTACCGCGTCGCAGGCGAGGCTCTTGCAGTACAACGTTCCGGTGTACAAGTGGCTATCGTCATTGGTGGTGGTAACTTATTCCGTGGCGCTGGCTTGGCAGAAAAAGGCATGGATCGTGTGCGGGGCGACCAAATGGGCATGTTGGCGACAGTGATGAATTCCCTTGCCATGCAGGATGCTATCGAGAAACTGGAGGGTAATTGCCGGGTGTTGACTGCATTGGGTATTGATCAGGTGGGTGAACGCTATTCCGCCCATCAGGCACGCCGTTATTTGGAGCAGGGTGACATCGTTATTTGTGCGGCAGGTAGTGGTAATCCATTTTTTACGACGGATACGGCTGCCAGCTTACGCGGGGTTGAACTACAATGTGATTTGCTGTTGAAGGCGACCAAAGTGGACGGTATCTATGATGCTGATCCGAAAAAAAATCCTGCGGCTAAACGCTTTGATCGGTTATCCTTCGAGACAGCAATTCAGCGCCAATTGGGCGTGATGGACTTAACGGCCATGGTTATGTGCCGTGACAATAAACTTACCTTGGGTGTGTTCGATATGTTCGCACCGGGGGCGCTTGCTGCAATCGTTTGTGGCGAGAATATTGGGACTTTGGTTGAGGTTTAAGGTAATGATTGCAGACATTAAAAAAGATGCAGAGCAGCGGATGCAGAAAAGCATTGAAGCCCTGCGCAATGATTTGACTAAAATTCGTACTGGTCGTGCGCATCCCAGTTTGTTGGATCAGGTTACGGTGGATTATTACGGTTCAGAAGTTCCTCTCAGCCAAGTGGCGAATGTCAGCACCGAAGATGCTCGCACGTTAAAAGTCGTGCCATGGGAAAAACAGATGGCCTCCAAGATTGAAAAAGCCATTTTGACGTCTAACCTTGGTTTGAATCCCGCGAATGATGGTAATGCGATTCGTGTGCCATTGCCTGCATTGACCGAAGAGCGCCGCCGCGATTTGGTCAAGGTGGTAAAAAGTGAAGCTGAAGGGGCGCGAGTGGCTATTCGCAATATTCGTCGTGACGCTAACTCGGACTTTAAGGCACTGTTGAAGGAAAAGGAAATTTCTGAAGATGAAGAACGCCGTGCAGCGGATGAGATCCAGAAACTGACTGACCATTTCATTAAGGAAGTGGAAGTCGTGCTGGAAAAGAAAGAAAAAGAATTGATGGAAGTTTGATTGCTATCGCCACCTAGTCGTAGGTGGCGTTGGCATGGGGCCTGAATGACAAATACAACGCCAAAAGATGCGGTTCCTCGGCACGTTGCTATCGTGATGGATGGCAACGGGCGCTGGGCAAAAGCACGTTATCTTCCTCGTTTAATGGGGCATCATCGTGGGGTAGAGTCTGCCCGTAAGGTTATTCGTGGGTGCAGTGACGCCGGGGTGGAATGCCTAACCCTGTTTGCTTTTAGCAGTGAAAATTGGCGGCGACCGGAAGAGGAGGTCAGCGGCTTGATGTCACTGTTTATGTCTGCGCTAGAACGTGAAGCGGCAGCGCTGTTTCGGCATAACGTCAAAATGTGCTTTATTGGTGATCGCAGTGGGTTTTCTGCCAGTTTGCAGGAGAAAATTCAGCAAGTTGAAGCGATGACGGCGACTTGTACCGGAATGCGCTTGCTAATTGCGGCGAATTACGGCGGACGTTGGGATATTTTGCAAGCGGTACGCGCCGTTGCCAGCCAAATTGCCGCAGGTGAGGTGGATATGGCGACGCTAGATGAGGCAGCGTTCAGCCGTTTGCTATCCACAGATGGTGTACCGGAACCTGATTTGTTTATTCGCACAGGTGGAGAAAAACGCATCAGTAATTTTTTGATGTGGCAACTGGCATACGCGGAATTGTATTTCACCGATGTATTATGGCCGGAATTCGATGAGCAGTGCTTGCGCGATGCCTTTCAGGATTTTGCGCGTCGGCAACGGCGTTTTGGAATGACAGGTGAGCAGGTATCAGGAGGAAAACATGCTTAAACAACGGGTTATTACAGGGTTGGTGCTGATTTTATTAGTGTTTGCTGGTATTCGTTTTTTGCCAACCGAGTTGTTTGGCTTGTTTTCATTAATGTTCATTGTTGGTTTGGGTGCTTGGGAATGGGCGGGGTTGACTGGGTGTTATCTGCCAGAAAAACGCATGGCAGGCACAATGATGATTTTAACGGCTTCGATTCCGTTGGTATTTATTCGACCTGACCCCGTATGGGTGTTGTCTGTGAGTATTCCAGTGTGGCTTCTCGTGTTGGTGGCACTGAAAATTTACCCGCGTAATGCTGGTTTTTATAAAAAACATGCTTTGGCGATGCGTTTGTCTGGCATCTTAGTGTTATTGCCTGCTTGGTATGCGTTGATGCAGTTGCATGTGATGCACTATAACTACGTTATCTATTTGATTACATTGATCGCTCTGGCGGATACGGCTGCTTATTTTACTGGTCGGGCATTTGGCAAAAATAAGCTGGCACCGGATTTAAGCCCCGGCAAAACCAAGGAGGGCGTATCAGGTGCGGTTGTTGTGACCGCAGTGTGGGCCTCGCTTGCTGTTTTTTGGCTGGCTATTCCTGAAGGAAAGAGTACGATTTTCATGGTGTTGTCGATGTTTGTGGTATTAATGTCAGTGGCAGGTGACTTGTTTGAGAGTTTGCTGAAGCGTGAGGCAGGCGTGAAAGATAGCGGGCGGATTTTACCAGGACACGGTGGAATTCTGGATAGAATTGATAGCTTGTTAGCTGCTGCACCATTATTCGTACTGGGTTTGCTGTGGTTGGGGATTTATCGTGGCATCTAAAGGCATTACGATTTTAGGTGCAAGTGGCAGCATCGGGGTAAGTACCCTAGATGTATTGGCACGTCACCCCGAGCGTTTCCATGTGTTTGCTGTGACCGCCAACAGTAATGTGGATAAGTTGTTTGAGCAATGTGTGCGCTTTCAACCACGTTATGCCGTCATGGTCGATTTGTTAGCGGCTGGTTTGTTGGAACAGCGCTTGCAAGCGGTTGGCAGTGAGGTTGTAGTGTTAGGCGGAGCAGAAGCCTTGAATATGGTCGCGTCTAGCCCCGATACGGATTATGTGATGGCTGCCATTGTAGGGGCTGCTGGTTTGGTGCCAACCTTAGCCGCTGCGCGTGCGGGTAAGCGGGTGATGCTGGCAAATAAAGAAGCGTTGGTAATGTCTGGGCAATTGTTCATTGACGCAGTGCGGGAGCATGGTGCCGAATTGTTGCCGATTGACAGTGAACACAATGCGGTGTTTCAGTGTCTACCAACTAATGGTAATAATGGGGTTGAGAAGATCTTGCTGACGGCTTCGGGTGGCCCATTTCGTCTGTGGCCTGCTAGTGCTTTGCAGAGTATTACCCCTGAACAGGCGGTGGCACACCCCAATTGGTCGATGGGGCAAAAGATTTCGGTGGATTCTGCGACCTTGATGAATAAAGGTTTGGAAGTGATTGAGGCTTGCTGGTTATTTGGTCTTCCAGCGGAGCGGGTGGAGGTAGTAGTACACCCACAAAGTACCATTCATTCGATGGTGTCCTATAATGATGGTTCGGTGTTGGCTCAGTTGGGCAACCCGGATATGCGTACCCCGATTGCGTATGCGTTGGGATGGCCTGAGCGTTTGACGTCTGGGGTAGCACCGCTGGATTTGTTTGCTACCGCAAGGCTGGATTTCGAACAGCCGGACAAGGAACGTTTTCCGTGTCTGCAACTGGCTTATGATGCCCATGTGCGGGGTGGTTACGCCACGATTGCACTCAATGCGGCAAATGAAGTGGCAGTTAAAGCCTTCTTGGGGCGGGAGATCGGGTTTACCGATATTCCGGTGCTGGTGAAGGATGTGATGCATCAAGCATCAACAGGCACACCGATGAACCTCGAAGAGATACTTATTCAGGATGAGGAAAGCCGTTTGCGTTCACTATCTTGGATAAAAAACAAGAAAATACATTAAATCATGAACTTGTTGATTATAATTCCTGCATTTCTCGTCGCGATTGGTATATTGGTAACAGTACACGAATTCGGGCATTTCTGGGTCGCCCGCAAGCTGGGCGTCAAAGTATTGCGTTTCTCGGTTGGTTTTGGCAAACCGCTGTGGCGGCGTGTTTCCAAAGACGCTGATCAGATTGAATACGTGGTAGCAGCATTACCGTTTGGTGGTTATGTCAAAATGCTTGATGAACGTGAGTGCGAGGAAGGTTGCGAAATTCCTAAGCATGATTTGCCGCGTGCGTTTAATCGTCAAAAATTATGGAAGCGTGCGGCGATTGTGGTCGCAGGCCCCATGGCAAACTTTATTCTGGCTATTCTGATCTATGCGATGGTGAATCTGATCGGTCAGGATGCGATGCGCCCGTATGTCGATGTGGTGAAAGATTCCCCGATGGCGTTGGCTGGATTCCAGCCCGGTGATGAAATCACGGCAATTAACGGTATTGCGACGACTTCATGGGAAGACATGCGCATGTTATTGATTGATGAATACCTGAAATCGCCACAATTGCTACTAAGCGCTAAAACGCAAGAGGGTACAGCCGTACAACGTGAGTTAAATCTTATGGGTGTGGCGATGTTTAAGGAAGAAGCTGGGGCATTGGATAAGCTAGGTTTGAATCCTTGGTTGCCACCTTACGATGTGGTGGTTCATGCAGTGTTACCCGATACCCCCGCTGCACAAGCAGGTTTACAAGCGAACGATAAAATCCTGCAAATAGATACTCTTAAGCCGACGAGTGGGCGTGCTTTCATTGAATATGTTAAGCAACATGCTGACCAGCCAGTAACATTAACGGTAGAGCGTGAAGGTAAAGTTCATACGTTAAACCTCACGCCACGTATTAACCCAGCTAGTGGTGTAGCAACCGCAACCATCGGGGCGCAATTAGCTCCACCACCTGCCAGTTTGCGTGAACAAGTGTATTTCACCCAATCATATGGTTTGGTGGAGTCTTTAGGGCGCGGTGTGGAAAAAACCTGGCAAATGTCCGTAGTGACATTAAAATTAATGGGACGAATGCTGACGGGCGAAGTTTCGTTGAATAATATCAGTGGTCCGGTGACTATCGCGCAATATGCGGGTGTTACTGCTTCGATTGGTTTTACGGTTTACCTTGGTTTTCTCGCGATTGTGAGCATTAGCCTTGGGGTATTGAACTTATTGCCTATCCCGATGTTGGATGGTGGGCATTTGTTTTATTATCTGCTTGAGTGGATAAAAGGTAGTCCTGTGTCAGCAGAAACGGAAGCGGTAGGTTTCCGGGTAGGAATGGCAATCATTGGCGGATTGATGGTGCTTGCTTTGTATAATGACATTACACGGTTATTAAATTAATTATGAAAAAACACACACTTGTAATTTCAGCGGTAAGCTGTTTGTTGGCTGTTTCTCAAGCTGCTTGGGCTGCTGCCTTTGTAGTACGCGACATTGAAGTGAATGGTTTAGAGCGTATTGCGGCGGGTACTGTGCTGAATTACCTGCCTGCCCGTGTTGGTGAACAGTTCAACGATGCACAATCGGCGGAGGCTATCCGTTCGTTGTTCCAGACCGGTTTGTTTGAAGATGTGCAACTGGGTCGCCGTGGTGATGTGTTGGTTGTAAACGTGGTGGAACGTCCTGCCATCGGTGAGTTAACGATCACCGGTAATCGCAAGATTCCAACTGAGAAGCTGATGGAGGTCTTGAAACTGCGCAATATCAGCAAAGGTGACACGCTCGATAAAGCAGCCTTGGCAACGATTCAGCGCGAACTGGAAGAGCAGTATCAAGGCATGGGGCATTACGGTGTTGACATTAAGACCACCATTGAAGCGCTGCCACGTAACCGAGTAGCGGTTAAGATTAATATCAATGAAGGTAATGTTGCCCGTATTCAGAAAGTCAATATTATCGGCAATAAAGCCTTTCCAGAGTCTGTATTGTTGAAACAATTGGAGTCTGGGCCACGCGGCGCATTTTCTATTCCTTTTTTGAGCGATAGTGACCAGTATTCCAAAGAAAAGCTGATGGCAGATTTGGATGCGCTGAACAGTTTCTACCGTGATCGTGGCTATATCAATTTTGAAATCACCTCGGCTGATGTGTCTATGTCACCGGACAAGAAAAATATTTTTCTGAATGTCAGTGTTAACGAAGGTGATCAGTACCGCATCGGCAATGTCAGCGTGGCAGGTAATCCGGGATTGTCACCAGAGCAATTGGGTGAAGCGGTTAAGTTGCGCAAGGGCGAAGTCTTTTCGCAAAAAGCCTTGGAAGAAACGCGCAAAAACTTGTCCAACAAGCTCGGTGCGCAAGGCTATGCATTCACCAAAGTTGCGGCAACCCCTGATTTTGATGAAGCCAATAAGCAAGTGGGTATCTTGTTGTCAGTCGATCAGGGTAAGCGCACTTATGTGCGGCGTATCGACATTCGCGGGAATAACCGTACCAAGGATGAAGTCTATCGCCGTGAATTGCGTCAGGTAGAAAGTTCATGGTTCTCAAAAGAACAGGTAGAGCGTTCTAAAACCCGTTTGCAACGTTTACCGTATGTTGAAGAAGCGACCATTGAAGTCGAGCCGGTAGCAGGCACTAATGACCAAGTTGACCTGATTGTCACCGTGAAGGAGCGTTCCTCTAACCAGTTTCGGGTAGGTGCGGGCTATTCACAGTCTCAAGGCGTATTGTTCAACGTCAACCTGAATCAAGACAACTTCATGGGGACGGGTAAAAAGCTGGATGTAAACGTTGATAACAGCAAGGTCAACAAAAATTACAGCATCGGTTACACCAACCCTTACTATACACCGGATGGTATCAGCCGTGGTTTTAGTACCTATTACAAAGAATACGATGCAGAGGCAGAAGATATTTCGAGCTATGCATCCAACCGTTACGGTGGTAGCGTTAATTACACTGTGCCATTGAGTGAACATGATTCTGTGTATGCCAGCGTCGGTGCTGAGAAGCGTGAAATTGTTCTTGGTAGCGATCCAGCCCAGCGCATTAAAGACTTTGTGGCAACCAATGGGGATGAATATACCCAATTACCGGTAACCGTTAGTTATGTGCACGATACCCGCAACCGTACTGTGTTCCCTACGGAAGGTCAGCGCCATCGAGTCTCTTTGCAAGCGTCTGCGCCGGGCAGCGATTTGCAATACCAGAAGTTAAGCTATGACGGTGCAGCTTATAAGCCGCTAACTGACAATGTAACCTTCGCGGTGAAGGGCAAAGTCGGCACCAGTAATACCGGCGGTGATCTCGATAGTCTGCCATTTTTTGATAAGTATTATGCGGGTGGTATCAACAGTGTGCGTGGCTTTGACCAAAGTTCATTAGGGACACGCGATGAGAAAGACGACCCGACTGGGGGCGATTTGTTGGTAACAACTACGGCTGAAGTCCAGTTTCCAGTGCCCTTGGCTGAAGATGTTAAAGGTCTAAAAATGAGCACCTTTGTGGATGCTGGCAATGTATTCAATGATACCGGTGATTTTAAAGCGGATGAATTACGTTACTCAGCCGGTGTAGGTGCCGTGTGGTTGTCACCGATTGGCCCGTTTGAGGTTAGTTACGCTAAACCCTTGAATGCTGAAGACGGTGATAAAGAGCAAAAAGTACAATTTAGTATTGGGGCATCGTTCTAAATCATGCTAAAAGCCAGTGCGTTATGGTTGTGGGTAGTGATTCTTTGGGGTCAGCCTGTGGTGGCAGTCGATGACATGGTTGCCCAACATTCCGTGCGCATTGCCATTGTGAATGTTGCCAGTTTACTGGAAAACGCGCCCCAGTCTAAAGCAGCGGATGCTAAGTTGAAGTTGGATTTTGTGCCGCGTGAGCAAAAATTGGAAGCTGATCAAAAAGCCATTCGTCAATTAGAAGATGAGCTAACTGCCCGTAGTGAAGCCGGTGTTTTGTCGGAATCTGAAAAAGTACAGCGTCAACGCGAGTTGCGTGATTTACAGCGCAAATATACCCGTGAAATGGAAGATTTCCGTGAGGCAGTGCGCAGTGCTCGTGATATGGCCATCGATACCTTGCAAGCAGGTATTATTCAAGCTATTGGTGAGGTACGTGAGCAAGAGAAAATCGACATCGTGTTGCGCGAAAGTAATTACATTGTTGCCAGTGACCGTATTGATATTACTGCCAAAGTTATGTTGCATTTGGAACAAAAGTTTCAAGCGCAACAGACGTTAGAGCCTGCGGGTAAACAGGAATGAAAGCCATGCCAAAGGGTTTCTCGTTACAGGAATTAGCAGAATACACAGATTCTGATATACGAGGTGATGCTCAGTTACGCTTGTATTCAGTTGCTTCCATTGAGAAAGCCGTGTCAGGCGACCTCAGCTACATTCGTGATGCCAAATACCGCCATTATCTACAAACGTCTGAAGCCAGTGCCTTGATTTTGCCCACGGATATGGCGCAAACCTATCAGGGTAACTGCCTTGTCAACCCGAATCCTTATCTTGCTTACGCTAAAGCCGTGACCCTGCTTTACCCTGCTGTGCGCCCTGCGGTGCTGATTCATCCTAGTGTGGTGATCGGTGACGGGGTTGAGCTAGGCGCAGATGTAGTGATTGAAGCCGGTTGTGTCATTGGTGACGGTTGTGTCATTGGCGATGGGAGCTGGCTGCACGCTAACGTTACCTTGTATGCTGATACTTACATTGGCAAGCGCTGTATTATTCATTCTGGTGCAGTTTTAGGTGCTGACGGTTTTGGGTTTGCCCCCGATCAGAAAACATGGTTTAAGATTCCGCAAGTCGGTAATGTTGTGGTTGGCGATGATGTCGAAATTGGCGCAAACACGACGATTGACCGTGCAGCTATGGGGTCAACCGTGATTGGTAACGGCGTGAAACTCGATAACCTGATCCAGATTGGGCATAACACCCAGATTGGTGATTACACGGCAATGGCTGCTTGTACAGCGGTTGCGGGTAGTGTGCAAATTGGCAGGTATTGTCAAATTGCAGGCATGTGTGCGATTGCTGGGCATTTGAGTATTACGGATCATGTTGTGGTAACAGGTACGAGCATGGTTTCGCATTCGATTACTAAACCAGGGGTATATTCCTCCGGTACGACAATAGAGGAAAATGCTGTCTGGCGTAAGAACGCAGTGCGTTTTAACCAGTTGGATAAATTAGCACGCCGTTTACAGGAGTTGGAAAAACAACTAACGGCTTTACAAAATAAAGGGAGTACTTGAACCGCTATGGGCACAATGAACGTTGAAAAAATTAGAAATTACTTGCCGCACCGTTACCCATTTTTATTGGTAGATCGTGTGTTGGAATATGAAGTCGGCAAATCTTTGACCGCAATTAAAAACGTTACGGTGAATGAGCCGTGGGTCAATGGGCATTTTCCACATCAGCCGATTATGCCGGGTGTTCTCATTATTGAAGCGTTGGCTCAAGCGACAGGTTTACTCGGTTTCCGCACCATGGGTGAGGAACCACAAAACGATACCCTATACTTGTTGGTGGCAGTGGATAAAGCCCGTTTCAAACAAGCGGTTGTTCCTGGTGATCAGTTGGTGATGAAGGTTGAACTAGTGAAGCGTAAAGGCATTATGTGGGTCTTCAATGCGGAAGCACGGGTCGATGGTAAACTTGCAGTGTCGGCTGAACTCATGTGCGCGGCGAAAAAAGAGACGGTTGCTTGAGTAGCCTGATTCATCCCACGGCGATTGTGCACCCTGCTGCGCAACTGGCTGATGGTGTGGAAGTGGGGGCGTATAGCGTGATCGGTGCTGATGTCAGCGTCGGTCTTGCGACACGTATTGGTTCGCATGTGGTGATTGAGGGACCAACACGCATTGGCGCGGAAAACCAGATTTACCAGTTTGCCTCGGTTGGGGCAGCGCCTCAGGATAAAAAATTCAATGGAGAACTCACCGAATTGATTATCGGTGATCGCAATGTGATCCGTGAATGTTGCACCTTGAATCGCGGGACAGCACAGGATAAGGGCAAAACCGTCATTGGTAATGACAACTGGATTATGGCTTATGTCCATATTGCTCATGACTGTGTTATCGGCAATAACACTATTTTTGCGAATAGTGCGACCTTAGCCGGACACGTAGAAATTCGTGACTGGGTGATTTTGGGTGGGTTTACCTTGGTCCACCAGTTTTGCACCATTGGTGAACATGCTTTTACGGGTATGGGGTCAGCTATCGGCAAGGATGTTCCTCCCTATGCCATGGTGACAGGTGCACCCGCTGAACCGCGCAGTATCAATATGGAAGGTTTAAAACGCCGTGGTTACAGCATGGAAGCTATTCATCGTATTAAAGAAGCGCACCGCATTCTTTACCGCCACAACCTGACGACTCAGGAAGCACTCGCCAAAATTGATGTGGATTACGGCGAATATCCTGATATTCGTTTGTTGCTTGATTTTTGCCATAATAGTCAGCGGGGGCTGATCCGTTAACGCATGAAGCGTATTGCCATCATTGCTGGAGAAACGTCAGGTGATTTGCTGGCGGCTCGTTTGATTCTTGCTTTACGTAAGTGTATTCCTGAGCTTGAATTTGAAGGCATTGCAGGCAGTGAAATGCAAGCAGCGGGTTGCCAAAGCTTATTTCCCTTAGAAAAACTCTCCGTTATGGGGTTGGTAGAGGTTTTAGCACATTTGCCGGAGCTGCTGTCTATCCGTCAGCAGTTGTTACGGCATTGGCAGGCGAATCCCCCCGACTTATTCATCGGTGTGGATGCACCTGATTTTAACTTGCCTCTTGCTGCCAAATTACATGCTTTGGGTATTCCTACCGTGCATTACGTGAGTCCTTCTGTATGGGCGTGGCGGGCTAAACGGGTGCGCAAAATGCGTGGCAATATTGATTTAATGCTAACGTTGTTTCCGTTTGAAGTGGATTTTTACCGTGAACATGGCATGACGGCTGAGTTTGTCGGGCATCCCCTTGCAGACGAAGTGGCGTTTGATGCGAGGCGTGAACTAGCCCGCGAACAGTTGGATTTGCCGTGCCGTCAGCGTATTCTGGCTATTTTACCGGGTAGTCGCAGTGGGGAAGTGCGCCGTCTTGCCCCTGATTTTTTGCGAGCGGCTTGGCAATTGCAACAGCGTTACCCTGATTTATGTTTGGTGGCCCCGGCTGCAACGCCTCGGTTACGGCAAGAATTAGAGGCGGTACGTCAACAAGTAGCACCTGATCTTAGTCTCACCGTGTTAGATGGGCAATCGCGTACCTTGATGCAAGCGGCTGATTATATCGTGTTAGCGTCCGGTACAGCGGTGTTGGAAGGCATGTTAGCCGGGCGCTTGATGGTCGCGGCGTATCGCGTTGCCCCGTTGACGGCGTGGTTGATTCGTACCTTCCATTTGTTGAAAGTTCGTTTTGTGACCTTGCCCAACAACTTGGCTAATGAGGCGTTGGTAACAGAACTGCTTCAAGAGCAGGTCACCCCGTTGAATCTCGTGCAGGCAGTAGAAAATTTGTTTACCCTACCTGTTGAACGCCAACGCTACATTCTGCAACGTTTTCAAGCATTACACGCACAACTGCGCCAAAACGCGAGTGCCAGTGCCGCTAATGCCATTCTTACCCATTTTTCGGTTAAAAAATCGTAGAGACACTACACCATGGTCTACCTTACCAAACTTAAACACACTGGCTCTGTTATCAGTTCCAGTGATCAATTTGGCGCAAAAATGTTTGAAGTGGCGGCACGCTACTTTTCTCACTATACACGCGGTATTTTTATTGGCACGGGTAGCGGGGTGGTGGCGCAATACTTCATGCAAACACCTGTGCCATTTTCCTTTGTGGAAAAGCACCCAGCGTTTGTGCGTCAGTTTCATGAGCGTTTTGGTGTAAATACGCCGTTACTGGCACAAGATTTTTTCACCCTGCCGATTGATAACAGTGACGCAGGCTTAGCCAATTGCATCATGGTGTCGTGTATGCCGGTGACCGGGCCGTTTTATTCTGAAAAGTTGGTGGAACAGTTCCGCGATGCGCTCAATAGTGGTTCGACGATTGTGCAGATGAGTTATACACCCTTTATTAGGCAAATTCGTTTGTTTGAGCGTTTACAACGTGAAGGTTTTAAGGTGCAACGGGTGAGTACGGTCTTTTTCAATATTCCCCCAGCTTCTGTCTTTGTGTTGAGAAAAGCCTAATGGTGGTTGCGGGCGTGGATGAGGTGGGGCGAGGGCCATTGGCAGGTGCAGTAGTGGCGGCTGCGGTTATTCTTGACCCAAACCAGCCAATCGTTGGCTTGAATGACTCCAAAAAACTCACGGCAAAGCGTCGTGAGCAGTTGGCGGTTGAGATTCGGGCCAAAGCCTTAGCATGGAGCTTAGGACGGGCGGAAGTAGAAGAAATTGATCAGATCAATATTTTGCAAGCAACATTTTTAGCGATGCAACGGGCATTAGAAGGTTTGGCGATTCAGCCCGATTTGGTCAAAATTGATGGTAATCGTTGCCCCGTATCGACGTATGCGATGCAGGCAATTGTCGGTGGGGATGCAACGGTAGCGGAAATCAGTGCGGCGTCGATTCTGGCAAAAGTGGTGCGTGATGCGGAGTTGGTGGCATTGGATGCGATTTACCCACAATACGGGTTTGCTAAACACAAAGGGTATGGAACGGCGGCACATTTAGCGGCATTGCGTGAGTTTGGCGCTACGCCGATTCATCGACGTAGCTTTGCACCGGTCAGGCAAACGCTCGCAGCGTCTTAACCATTGCCCAGCAGTTTTAAGAGTTGCTGTTGAGCGTTAATAGCTGCGGCTTCCTCCCCCTCAGGTTGTTGGCGCAAGTATGTGCCATCAGCCTGCAATTCCCACGCCTGCGTATTGTCTTGCAAGTGCAATTCAAATGCTTCGTGAATAATCCGTTGCCGCAGTTTCTGATCCAGAATCGGGAAAGCCACTTCCACGCGGCGGAAGAAATTACGCGGCATCCAATCCGCACTGGAACAATACAATTCCTCATCACCGGCATTCTGGAAATAAAACACCCGTGGGTGTTCTAAAAACCGCCCCATGACCGAGCGCACATGAATATTTTCGGAAATGCCCGCAATGCCGGGGCGCAAGCAACACACCCCGCGTACCACCAATTCCACCCTTGCACCCGCTTGCGAGGCTTGATACAAAGCGCTAATCGTTTGCGGTTCAATCAAGGCATTCATGCGAGCGCGGATCAACGCGGGCTTACCTGCTAAGGCGTGTTGGGTTTCACGCTGGATTTTATCCATGATCGCGAGGTGCAAGGTGAATGGCGCTTCCAGCAAATATTTCAGGTCGCGCATTCGCCCCAGGCCCGTGAGCATGTGGAAGACTTTGTGCACGTCTTCGGTCATGTCTGCTTGACAGGTGAGCAAACCAAAATCGGTGTAAATCCGTGCCGTGCCGGGGTGATAGTTGCCTGTGCCAAGGTGGGCGTAACGGCGTAAGTGTTGACCTTCGCGCCGCACCACTAGACACAGTTTCGCATGGGTTTTGTAACCCACCACGCCATACACCACGTGCGCCCCGGCATTCTGCAATTGATTGGCAAGCCCGATATTGGCTTCTTCATCGAAACGCGCCCGCAATTCGACTACCACCGTGACTTCTTTGCCTAAGCGTGCTGCCCGAATCAGGTGCTTGACCAGTTCGGATTGTTTGCTGGTGCGGTACAGCGTCATTTTAATCGCCAATACATTGGGGTCTTTGGCGGCTTGCTCAATAAAATCCAGCACCGTTTGGAAACTTTGGTAAGGGTGATGCATCAAGACATCGCTGTGTTTGATGCGTTCAAACAAATCCGGGTGACGCTCAGCGACCGATGGGGCAGGGCGGAACGGTGGAAAGCGCAAGTCAGGGCGATCCACCAAATCGGCAATGGCCATTAAGCGGTTAAGGTTGACTGGGCCATTGACGTTGTAAACATCCTGTTCACACAGGTGGAATTGTTCCATCAGGTATTCGATATTGTCCGTTGGGCAATGGTCGGCGACTTCCAAACGCACCACCGCGCCGTAATTGCGTTGCGGCAATTCGCCTTGCATGGCTTGCAACAGATCGTCGACTTCTTCCTCATCCACGTACATATTGCTGTTGCGGGTGAGGCGGAATTGGTAGCAGCCCAACACTTCCATGCCGGGGAACAGCCGATCAATAAAAGCGTGCAAGATGGAAGAAAGGAACACGAAACTGTCATTGCTGGCAGCCATGCCTTCGGGCAGACGGATAATGCGTGGCAAACTGCGCGGTGCTTGCACAATGGCGGTATCAATTTCACGCCCGAAGGCATCCGTACCTTGCAAGCTGATAATGAAATTCAGGCTTTTATTGATGACATTAGGGAACGGGTGCGCGGGGTCTAGCCCCAGTGGACTCAACAAGGGCATGAGTTCGCGGTCGAAATAATCCGATAGCCAAGCCAGTTGCCGTTCATCCCAATGGGTACGACGTACAAAGTAAATGCCTTCTTGGCGCAGCGCAGGAATGATGGATTCGTTCAACAGTTTGTATTGGGATTCAACCAGTGCGTGTGCCGTGGTCGTAATTTGCCTCAATGCTGCCGTTGGGGTTAAGCCATCTGCACCAATGGAGGCGACATCCAGTTGCAACTGTTGCTTGAGACTGGCTACCCGGACTTCAAAAAACTCATCCATATTCGCACTGGAAATACACAGAAAGCGCAGACGTTCCAGTAGCGGTACACGCGGGTCTTGCGCCAGCTCCATGACGCGGCGGTTAAAGGCAAGCAGGCTGAGTTCGCGATTGAGGTAGTAATCGGGGTTATTCAGGTCGGGTGCAGCATTTTCCTGCATGATAACATCCTGTTCCGTGTTCGGTATTGTTGGTGATGGCGTGCAACCATAGACGCAAGATGTGACAGTTTGATTACAGTTTGTGCGTAGATGGTCATCTTCGCCCAAACGCCAAAGATAGCGCAACGGTAACGACGGCAGGTTTACAGGGGCAGTTGTTGTTATTCTCATGATCGACAGTACACTGTGTAAAGGTTTTATTGGTATAGTTGTATTAACAGTTACCAATCATACACCATGTGGGCTGAATCATAAAAAAATGAGGCATGATTAGATATGTTTGAATTAGTCAAATCTGGCGGGATTATGATGTTCCCCCTGATTCTGAGTTCGATTATTGCATTAGCGATTATTATTGAGCGTTTTTTGTCGTTGCGTGTTAGTAAGGTTGTGCCTTCCAGCGATATTGAACGTGCTCGCAAACTTGCTGGTATCAATAAGCTGGCGGATGTGCAAGTCGATGAACTACGCAACGGTTCGTTGCTGGGGCGTGTTTTGGCAACAGGGCTGGAAAGCCGCGAATTGCCACGCCACATTATGAAAGAAAACGTCGAAGAAGCCGGACGGCACGTGGTACAAGAATTGGAACGTTACCTGCCAGCCTTGGGTACAATCATTACGATTGCGCCAATGATGGGTTTGCTGGGAACCGTGCTGGGGATGATCGGGGTTTTCAGTGCGATCAATACCGCTGGGGTGGGCAATCCGCAGCAGATGGCGGGCGGGATTTCCGAGGCATTGGTGACAACGGTCGTCGGCTTGTTGATTGCAATTACCACCTTGGTGTTCGAGCGCTATTTCAAGGCAAAAGTCGATAGCTATGTGGCGATTATGGAACGCGAAGCGCTGCGTTTGATTGAAATTGCTAATTCCAGCCGCAAAACCTTACCGGCGGCAATAACACCAGCGCCAGCCGCCGCTCGCTCTGCGGTGAGCACGCCAGCAGCGTCT
Source organism: Thiothrix caldifontis (assembly GCF_900107695.1). Taxonomy (GTDB): domain Bacteria; phylum Pseudomonadota; class Gammaproteobacteria; order Thiotrichales; family Thiotrichaceae; genus Thiothrix; species Thiothrix caldifontis. Next base: position 42,257 of record NZ_FNQP01000010.1, read on the forward strand.
CAAGCACGCCCAGCGCCTGCATCAGCACCGCTACCACGCGGGGGTAAACCTGCATGAAGTTTCGTACCCGTGAACGCAGTGAAAGCAAGGTGGACTTGACCTCGCTGATTGATGTGGTATTCATGCTGTTGATTTTTTTCATGGTCACGACTACCTTTGACAAGAACGCTGAACTCAAGATTGAGTTGCCCACCGCGAGTAACGTGGCAAGTGCTTCCGCTGAAGACAAGCTGGAGTTATTGATCGACGGGCAAGGGCGTTACTATATTAATGGACGCGAAGTGCTGAACAACCAGCCGGAAACGCTGTTCCAAGCCATGAGCATGACTTTGGAGGAGATGGGAAATAACACCCCGCCACTGGTCATTTCGGCGGATGCCAGTGTCAATTATCAAGCAGTCGTGACGGCAATGGACATCGCCGGACGGTTGGGGTTGACCAATTTCTCAATGGCAACGTCGCAATCGACCCGCAAACCACAGGAATAGGATGACAACACCACGCACGACGGGTTGGCAGGTTTACCGCCGACTGATTGCTTATTCGCTGGGTTACTGGCACTACTTGGCGCTGGCAGCGGTGGGATTGGTGATCAGTGCGGCGACTCAGCCGTTCTTTGCGTGGGGTCTGAAGCCCTTGCTGGATAAGGCCATCATTCAACGTGACTCGGATACCATTTTGTGGTTGCCCGTCGGTATTCTGGGGTTGTTTTTGTTGCGTGGTGCGGCGATGTTTTTGTCGGGTTATTACATCGGCATGATCGGGCGGCAAGTGACCAAAACCTTGCGCAATCAGGTGTTTAATCAGTTATTACGGATGCCGGTCAGCTTTTTTGAGAATACCCAGTCGGGCAAATTATTGGCTTACGTCAGTTATTACATTGATCAGGTAGCGAATGCCAGTATTCGCGGTATGACGACGTTGGTGCAAGATTCGGTCACTATCTTGGGCTTGTTGGGCTTAATGTTGTGGTATAGCTGGCAATTAACCTTGGGTATTTTGGTGGTGGTGCCGCTGATTGCGCTGATTGTGGTGTATGCCACGCGCCGTTTGCGCCGCTTGAGCCATAAAGTGCAGGATTCGGTGGGGGATGTGACCCAGATTGCCAATGAAATGATCCGTGGTTACAAAGTGGTGCGGATTTTTAATGGCGAACCGTATGAAGAGCGCCGTTTCGGGGCTGCTAATGAGCAGAATATCGAGTTGCACATGAAGCGCATGGTGACTGAATTGCTCAGTACGCCCTTGGTGCAATTCATGGTGGCGTTGGCGCTGGCTGCCATTGTTTTCATGGCAACTCGCGAATCGACGCTGGAAGCTTTGTCGCCGGGTACTTTCATCTCCTTCATTATGGCAATGATTCTGATGCTCACCCCCATCCGCAATCTGACGCAGTTGAATGCGCAATTGCAGACTGCGATTGCTGCCGGTGAGGGTATTTTTGAGTTATTGGATAGCCCTACCGAAGCCGATACCGGCAAGCAAGCGCTCACCCAATGCCGAGGCGAAGTGTTGTTTCAAAACGTTTCCTTCCGTTACCCGAATACCGACAAGTGGGTGTTGCGTGATATTAATTTGCGCGTTAACGCCGGTGAAAAAATTGCTTTGGTGGGAAAGTCAGGCAGTGGCAAAACCACCTTGGTTAACTTATTGCCGCGTTTTTACGATGTGCAACAGGGTGAAATCTTGCTGGATGGGGTGAAACTTTCTGAGCTGAGTTTGTATAACTTGCGCAGCCATATTGCGTATGTGGGGCAGGACGTGGTGCTGTTTAACGATACGGTACGCAACAATATTGCTTACGGCGACATGCGCGGGATGAGTGAGGCGCACATTCGGGCGGCTGCGGAAGCGGCTTTTGCGTTGGAGTTCATCGAAAAACTGCCGCAAGGGTTTGATACCCTGATTGGTGATAATGGCGTAATGTTATCCGGTGGGCAACGCCAACGTTTGTCGATTGCGCGGGCGATTTTGTCGAATGCGCCGGTGTTGATTTTGGATGAAGCCACGTCCGCGTTGGATACCGAATCCGAGCGCCACATCCAAGCCGCGCTGGATAATCTGCTCAGTAACCGTACTACCTTCATGATTGCACACCGTTTATCGACGATTGAGAATGCTGACCGTATTTTGGTGATGCAAGATGGCGAAATTATCGAATCCGGTAAACATGCTGAATTGCTGGCACTGAATGGGCAGTACGCCAAGCTACACGCGCTGCAATTCCACGATGACACTTGAGCGCTGGCTGTTAAACGTTTGGTACGGCAATGATCGACTGGGTAAGTACCTGCTGTTGCCGTTGACGGGGCTGTTTTGTGTTTTAGCGGCAGTGCGGCGTTGGCAGCATAAACGCCAGCAAGTCAAACATGCCGTGCCGGTTATTGTCGTGGGCAATATTTCGGTGGGTGGCACGGGCAAAACGCCGTTGGTCATTTGGTTGGTGGAACGGCTGCGCGAGGCGGGATTTAAGCCGGGGGTGGTGAGTCGGGGGTATCAACGTCAAGCGGGGGATATTGGTGATGAACCGACGCTGATTAAGCAACGCACCCAAGTTCCTATCGCGATTGGCAGCGACCGCAACCAAGCGATTGCCACTTTGCTACAACAACATACTTGCGACATAGTGATTGCTGATGATGGCTTGCAGCATTACCGCATGGGGCGTGACGTGGAAATCTGTGTGGTGGATGGGCAACGGCGTTTTGGTAACGGTTATTGCTTGCCCGCAGGCCCATTACGCGAATCCATCTCGCGTTTGCAATCTTGCGATTTTGTGATCGTCAATGGCGATACCATGCACATGCGTGGCGATACCTTGGTGAATTTGGTCACAGCGGAAGCGCAACCGTTAACCGCATGGGCAGGCAAAACCGTGCATGTCGTTACCGGCATCGGTAATCCGCAACGCTTTATGCAGACACTGGAGCAGGCGGGTTTGCAGGTCATTCCACACCTTTACCCCGATCATCACGCCTTTACTGGCACAGAATTCTGCTTTAACGACACACATCCCATCATCATGACGGAAAAAGATGCGGTAAAATGCCGTCAATTCGCTGGGCAAAACGTTTGGTATCTACCGATTGAGGCGATACTGGACGAAACGCTTGCTCAGGCTCTCCTTACCCGTTTACAAGGATTCAAACATGGATAAGAAATTGCTGGAAATTTTGGCTTGCCCCGTCACCAAGGGCCCATTGATTTACGATAAGGATAAGCAAGAACTGGTGTCTAAATCAGCACGGTTGGCTTACCCGATTCGGGATGGTATTCCGGTGATGTTGGAAGAAGACGCTCGCACCCTGACACAAGAAGAAGTGGAGTTATTGCACGAATGAACCCAGTGTTAGTGATTCCGGCACGGTATGCGTCCTCTCGTTTACCGGGCAAACCCTTGCGTGAATTGGCTGGTAAACCCTTGATTCAGCATGTGCACGAGCGGGCAATGGCTGCCGATTTTGCGACAGTATTGGTGGCGACGGATGACGAGCGCATTCGCCGCGTGTGTACAGGGTTTGGTGCGCAAGTGGTGATGACCGCCAGTACGCATGAAACGGGTAGCGACCGCCTTGCCGAAGTCGTGCAGCAACAAGGTTGGGCAGATGACACCATTGTGGTGAATTTGCAGGGCGATGAGCCACTCACACCGGTGGCAAATTTACATCAATTGGCGCGTAATTTGGCACAGTTTCCGCAAACCAGTATCGCCACATTAGCCACGCCAATCTTGACTGAGGCTGACTTTCTTAACCCTAATGTTGTTAAAGTGGTAAGGGATGTGGCGGGTATGGCATTGTATTTCAGTCGTGCGCCGATCCCGTGTCAGCGTGATACGGGTATTCCCTTACAGGATTATGCGTTGCGGCATATTGGAATGTATGCATACCGTGCGGGCTTTCTGAAAGCCTTTGCCGGGATGCCGCTCGCCCAAACGGAGCAATTGGAAAAGCTGGAACAGTTGCGGGCATTGGCTAACGGTTATCGGATTCACGTGGATATTGCCGCCGAGATTCCGGGGGCGGGGGTAGATACCGAAGAGGATGCATTGCGGGTTGCGGCAATCCTCCGTGATTGATTAATGCTCACTTGTAGATTTATGTATTATTATATTCTAATAAGCTATTGTTTTGCTTAATAATAACCATTTGACAGCTTAATACTCCTCTGTCACTATTTCGCAACAAATTTTGAGAAATCGCAAAAATATAGTGGAGGAGTGATTATTTATGTTTAGAAAGACTACCCTGGCTGTGTCAGTATTATTAGCAGTTTCTGCACAACCTGCGTTGGCAACCAACGGTATGCTCATGGAGGGGTATGGCCCTATTTCGACAGGCATGGGGGGAGCCGCCTCTGCATTGGATGTTGGTACATCAGGGATGGCGAATAACCCCGCTACATTAACCATGATGGAAGATGGTGATCAGAAAGTTGAAGTAGCTCTTGGTAACTTACGTCCTGATGTCAGTGTTCAAGTACCAACACCGGGCGGTGTCGTGTCTAGCACATCGGGTGGTGACTCTTATCTAATGCCCGCAGCGGGTTATGTGCGCAAGCAAGGCAAGGTCAGCTATGGTGTCGGGGTGTTATCACAAGGCGGTATGGGAACTGAATTTGCGGCTGATACCCCATTAGGTGCTGCTGCTGGCGGTGGTGCGCGTTCTGAGTTAGGTATCGGTGCTGTTATTTTCCCCGTCGCTTATGAAGTGAATGATAATTTGTCTGTTGGCGGAACCGTTGATTATGTCTGGGGTGGTCTGGACATGAAGATGGGGATGCCGATAGCCGCTGCGGGGGCTAACCCAGCCGCCCCCGGAACCTTCGCTGATTTTTCGCAAGGCCAGCAAGTTTTGGGTTCTGCCAGTGGTACTTTGGTGCAGGGTTTAGGGACGATGGTTGCTCCAGCAGCCATGACGAGTACTGCGGCAGCCTTTGATTTTTCGAATGATGATGATTTCAGTGGTAAAACCACAGGGGCAGGTGTCAGTGGTAGTCTCGGCGCTACTTATAAGGTAAACCCAAAGCTTACAGTAGGTGGCAGCTATCGGATGAAGACCGCTATGGACGATTTCACGGGTGATGGCAATATGAAGTTGGTTAACTTGGCGACAGGTGCGACCGACGTTAGCATTCCCGGTAAATATACCATCAAGGATTTTCAGTTCCCTGCGACCACTACAGTTGGTGCTGCTTATAAGTTGACGGATAAGACTACCGTAGCTGCTGATGTCAGTCGTATCGGCTGGTCAGATACCATGAAAGATTTTAATTTGAATTTTACAGCCGATAATGGTGCAGCAGCCGATATTTCGATGAAGCAAAACTGGGATGACCAAACCGTGGTGAAGTTAGGAGTTGCCCATGATGTTGATGAGAATTTAACGGTACGCGGCGGGGTTAATTTAGCGAATAATCCAGTACCTGATGCTTACTTAAATCCACTGTTCCCCGCCATTGTTGAAAATCATGTAACGGGTGGTTTGACTTATGGGGTTGGTAAGATGAGCAAAGTATCTGCTTCATTGGCTTATGCGCCGGAAGTTGAGCAAACAAATACCAATACCAATGTTGCCGCTAGTCATTCACAAACCAACGTTCAAGTAATGTACTCTTTCGATTTTTAAAAAATTGATTTGAGAACCTTAAAAATACGTGAGAAAAATAAAAAGCGGGACTTAATGTTCCGCTTTTTATTGAGCATTAGATGAGTGGATGTTCGTGTGTACCAAACGTATGTGAGGGTAGGCGTACCCGCAATAATGCTGATGGTGTTTTTAAAGCAATAGCGCCATGGGCTATGCTATCATGCGGAGAAATAATATAATCAGGTACACCGCACAGTGTGTCGCTGTTAGCATAAAACGTGCGATCAATATCTTCGCCAGCTTCAAATACCGTAAAATATGAATTCTGGTAACGTTCGGCTTGAGTTCGTGCGTTACGACAGGCTTCTGCGAAAGTTTTATGTGTTGAATGATATGTTCCGTCAAGAAAAACCTTGAACATTTAAAAAACTCCTGTCTGCTATTCTGTTGCTATGCTGTAAGAATAAGGTAACAACTTAGGTTGAAGATGTGACCGTAGACACACACCAAAGAAAACATCAATCAAATATTTCTTGCTTGTTTTTTTTTGTTTATAGCTGTGGTGGGTTGAATGATGCGATGTGCCAAAAAGAAAAAGCGGGATTATGTCCCGCTTTAATATGCTTTACGCACTCAGCAAATAGCCCCATTTACTGGATGTGCAAAGACTGTTTAACGAGCAAATAATATAGCCCGTTTAGCCCTGTTTTTATTGAGTTGTTTGTTTTTAATAGCCCCTAGAAATACCGGCTGCCCGACGTGATGTTGCAGCTAATGTGGCAATGCCTACGGTTCTTTTTTCTTCTTGTTTAGGTATGCAAGCATGTGGAGTAATAATGTAAGCGGGGACTCCCTTCATCACTTCTCTTTCTGCATCTAATACTTGTTTTTCCTTGGTATCTCCGGCTTCAAATACCGTGAAATAAGCTTGTTGATTAATGCTTGCTTGCATTCGTGCATACCGACAAGCATTCGTAAAGGTCTCATGCGTAGAGTCGTAGCTGCCATCCAGATAAACATTAAACATGTTGTTAGCTCCCATAAAGTCGTTTCCCATGGGTGCAGAATATTTAAAAAACAGCATGGAGAATGTGACAGTAAACACACTTTTTTATTTTTTCTTAAAAAGTTTCTTATTCTATATTTTCTGTACTTATTCATAATATTTTACCATTAAATTAATTAATTTTTGTTATGAATGATAAGGCTGTGTGAAAAATATTTCATAGAGATAAAATGCTGCAATGCCGCATCATACCTTGCTTTGCAGGCTCTCCACACTAATATTGTCGACAATCTTGTTAAAAATCCGCTGTGCACATATAGAAATTACCTTCCTTCCCGTTCTATCATTTGCATTTCCTAGTCCTTAGCTCTTGAAGGTAAATATGGTCGCAAAGAATGTAAACGTGGTGCTGGTAGGCGCAGGCACAATGAGTGCCACCTTGGGCGTGTTGCTGAAACAGTTAAACCCATTGTTGACAATCAGCATCATTGAGCGTTTGGATGATGTCGCTCTGGAAAGCACCAGTGGTTGGAACAATGCCGGTACGGGTCATGCTGCTTACTGTGAACTGAATTACACGCCAGAACAAGCGGATGGCAGTGTCGAAGTGAGCAAGGCTTATGCAATCAACGAGTCCTTTGAGCGTACTCTACAGTTTTGGTCTTATTTGGTGCAACAAGGGGCATTGCCAGAACCCAGTTCCTTCATTAACCCGACGCCTCATTTAAGTTTTGTGTGGGGCGAACGAAACGTGCATTTTCTGCGTAAACGTTTCGAGATGCTGAGTCAGCATCCAATGTTTGCTGGCATGGAGTACAGCGAAGATCCTGCCGTGTTGCGTGAATGGATGCCTTTAGTGATGAATGGGCGTGATCCAGCTCAAGTAGTCGCAGGTACGCGAGTGAAACATGGTTCGGATGTGAATTTTGGTTCCTTAACTCGCAGCATGATCGGTTATTTACAACAGTTTGATGACGTTGACATTCACCTCAAGCATGAAGTCAAAAGCTTGCGCAAGCAGGCTGACGGTAAGTGGTGTGTTGTAACACAGGAAACAAACAGTCTATTCGATACGCTGACGTTGACAGCGGATTTTGTGTTTTTGGGCGCTGGCGGTGGTGCTTTGCCATTGTTGCAAAAATCTGGCATTGCAGAAGGCAAAGGCTACGGTGGTTTCCCTGTCAGTGGTCAATGGTTGGTGTGTAAAAAACCAGAAATCGTGAGTCAACATTTTGCCAAGGTCTACGGTAAAGCGTCGATTGGTGCGCCGCCGATGTCAGTACCGCATTTGGATACACGCATTATTGATGGTGAAAAAGCGCTGTTGTTTGGGCCATTTGCAGGCTTCACCACCAAATTCCTCAAAGAGGGTTCGATTTTGGATTTGCTCGAGTCGATCAAGCCCAATAATTTGCTGCCGATGACTAAGGTAGGGCTAAGCAGTTTTGACCTGATCCGTTACTTGGTGTCGGAGGTTATGCAAAACCACGATTCACGTATGAGTGCTTTGCGCGAGTATTTCCCTGAGGCACGTAACGAAGATTGGACATTAGCTAGTGCAGGGCAACGGGTACAAATTATCAAAAAAGACCCTGTGAAGGGCGGCAAACTTGAATTTGGCACAGAAGTTATCACGGCTGCGGATGGTTCCTTAGCTGGATTGTTGGGGGCTTCACCGGGTGCTTCTGTCACAGTAACAGCGATGCTTCAAGTATTGGAGAAGTGTTTCCCTAAGGAAATGGCTTCGGATGTTTGGAAAAGTAAGTTGAAAACCATGATTCCATCCTATGGTGAATCATTGGCTAACAATGTTGCGTTGCTTCAGCAGACCCGTGCTTTTACATTGTCGACATTGGGATTGATCAAAGTAGATGACTACCATTGATTCAGACAATGGTAAGGATTGAATTAATTTTATTGTCGACAGATTGAAGGTTTATTACTATCAAATGCCCCAGTGATACGGATATTTGTCTGACATCTTAGGGGATGGCAAGATTCGCAGCAGCGAGCAGAGAGAGGAATAACAGCTTGCTCTAAGCAAGCAATGGCAGATTGCCGACATTTTACCGGTTTCGTTCACTTTTATTGATTCTGAGGAACACTACATGACAACTCGTGAAGCGCAAATTGCAGCTCTGGAAAAAGACTGGGCAGAAAACCCACGTTGGGCAAACGTCAAGCGTACTTACAGCGCGGCTGACGTAGTACGCCTGCGCGGTTCTTTGCAAGTTGACCACACACTGGCAAAACGCGGTGCTGCGAAACTGTGGGATCTGGTTAACGGCAGTGCGAAAAAAGGCTACGTTAACGCTTTCGGCGCAATCAGCGCGGGTCAAGCGATGCAACAAGCTAAAGCAGGTCTGGAAGCAGTTTACCTGTCCGGCTGGCAAGTTGCGGCTGACGGCAACACCTCAGAAACCATGTACCCTGACCAATCGTTGTACGCTTATGATTCCGTACCTACCATGGTTCGCCGTATCAACAACACCTTCAAGCGTGCTGACGAAATCCAATGGAGTCGTGGCATCAGCCCGACTGACGAAGGCGGTATCGACTACTTCCTGCCTATCGTTGCTGACGCAGAAGCCGGTTTCGGCGGCGTTCTGAACGCGTTTGAACTGATGAAGAACATGATCACCGCAGGTGCGGCTGGCGTTCACTTTGAAGACCAATTAGCCGCTGTTAAGAAATGCGGTCACATGGGTGGCAAAGTATTGGTTCCAACCTCTGAAGCGGTTGAGAAGCTGATTTCTGCACGTTTCGCGGCTGACGTAATGGGCGTTCCTACCGTTATCTTGGCACGTACTGACGCAGAAGCGGCTAACCTGATCACTTCTGACCATGATGCCAACGACCAGACATTCCTGACTGGCGAGCGTACTGCTGAAGGTTTCTACCGCGTTAAGAACGGTCTGGAACAGGCCATCAGCCGTGGCGTTGCTTACGCACCTTACGCTGACATGGTGTGGTGTGAAACAGGTACACCTGACCTTGGCTTTGCGCGTGAGTTCGCTCAAGCGGTTCAGGCAGCTTGCCCAGGCCAACTGTTGTCTTACAACTGCTCACCTTCTTTCAACTGGAAGAAGAATCTGGACGACAGCACCATCGCCAAGTTCCAGGACGAACTGTCTGCAATGGGCTACAAGTACCAGTTCATCACCTTGGCGGGTATCCACGTCAACTGGTTCAACACCTTCCAGTTCGCACACGCTTACGCACGCGGCGAAGGCATGAAGCACTACGTCAATATGGTTCAAGAACCTGAATTTGCTGCCCGTGACAAAGGTTACACCTTCGTTTCTCACCAGCAAGAAGTTGGCGTTGGCTACTTCGATGACGTTACCACTGTTATCCAGGGGGGCGCTTCATCCGTAACAGCGTTGACTGGCTCTACTGAAGAAGAGCAATTCCACTAAGATTTAGTATTCAGACCGTCCGGTTTGAATAAGTAATCTGGAAAAGCCCGGCGCTAACACGTCGGGCTTTTTAATTTCAGCTATTGCAAGGAGATTTATCATGACATTCAAAACAGCCGACCTGCTCGATAATAATGAAGACAAGCCACTGCAAGTGGTACAACCGGGTTTCAATAACTACGGTGGTCGCAGCAAATTCTCTGGTGAAATCATCACCATCAAGATTTACGAAGACAACTCACTGGTACGCGAACTGGTTGCCGAAGATGGCAAAGGCAAAGTGCTGGTGGTGGATGGTGGTGGTTCTACCCGTTGCGCACTGCTGGGCGATATGCTGGCAGAGAAAGCGGTGAAAAACGGCTGGAATGGTATCGTCGTTTATGGCCTGATACGCGATTCTGTGGATATTGGGCAAATGGATATTGGTGTAAAAGCCCTCGGCACTTTGCCGCTGAAGAGCGTCAAGCGTGGTGTGGGGTTACGTAACGAAGTGGTGCGTTTCCACGATGCCACTTTTACACCGGGTTACTACCTGTATTCGGATGAGGATGGGATGGTTGTGTCCCCAGTTCCCTTGTTAGGTGAATAATAAACCAGTACAGCATCCATTGTGGCTGAATATGGGAGCGAGATATCTGCATTCTAGCTCCTATATTTTTCATGTATCCCGTTACTCATAAATGGTAGTAAGAGTCATGGTTTGGTTATGTAAGTCACATGTGCCTTTGGCAAAAGGTGATATTTCCCCGTAAGAATAAAACCCGATTTGTGTGGTATGCTCTGGCAGATTATCTAACACGGCTTCGGCTTCTTCTTCAGCATCTGCGCCCATCACCATGCGACGCCCCACGCAACTGATGGCAATACACAATACAGGTTTATCCGTATCAGCATCACACATGAGTGCAGCATCTTCCGCTCCTTCAACCAGTTGCTCTAAATTAGCTCTCATGAGTTGTGCGTGCATGCCGACGGGAATATCACCGGCAAAGGTAAGTGATTGGGTGGCTTCGTCAACCGCTAAAATAGTGCGTACTAGCTCTTTGACTTCACCGGGTTTACATAAAGCTAAGGGAAATCGCAAGCCAGTAGCAGGCAGTCCTGCTGCCATTTCACCGAGATAGGTTTTGTATAAAGCCAGTGCTGGTTTGCCTGCTAACTCGTATAAGACATTATTTTCAGCACGGGTGACTTCACGTGCTGGACCAAACGGTTTCCAACCACCTTTGGAACCATGGCTGAGGCGGACATTGCCATATAAGCCTAAGGCAGCAACGATACCACTAGTAGGTTTGCCATCTTTTAATACCCATGTTTTAGTAAAGCGTTCACCATCGCCCGCTAGACCACCAGTGACAGTAATGGTTGGGTTAACGACAGCGTTGAAACCTTGAGCGAGTTCACTGCCATTCACTGCTAGTCCATCAGAGAGGGTAAAAATACCCCGTAGTCCCTCCCCTGTGAGACGGTCTGCTAGTAAGCGTCCGATTGTGTATGATTCTTGAGAGTCGTGAATGGCAACGTGTGTGAGACGTAATAAGGTCGATTCAAATGATACTAAGGCAATGACGAGACTATCATCGTAAATGTTGCCATTCATAATTTCACCAGCACTGGAGCAACCCATGAAAATAGCTTGTGGGTATTGTGCGATTAAAGCCTCGAAAGGTTCTGGTTTGTCCAAAAAGCTAGAGTGTCCGAACACTAAAACTAGCAGTTGTGGTGCTGTAATGACTGGCAGTCTAGTTGAAAATCCGTGTGTAACAGTATAAGACAGCGTATTTATTTTCATGGTGATACCCTTGCATTAATCGGCAATCATTTTTATTAATTTGAATTTTATTGAAATAATGGCATAGCTGGCAGCAGGATACCAGTCTTATGGATGAGCAGAATTTACCTTGGCTAACATTTGACTGTTAGTATCAATAAACTCACGGACAAAAGGTTTGGTACGAGCGCTGCTAAAGCGAGCAACTTCCTGTCCCTGTTCAAATAGTATGACAGTGGGAAAGCCACGCACTTGATTGCGTCCCGCTAATTTCATGTTCTCATCTTCATCCGTGTCGATTTTGGCAAGCAACACTTTACCATGATATTCAGGGATAACAGTTTTCAGCACAGGGTCGAGAAATAAGCAAGGGCCGCACCAGTCTGCCCAGAAATCTACCAGTACGGGATTACGTAATGAGGCTTTCAATACGCGTTCTTCAAAGTCAGCGATACCATTAATGTCAAAAATGAATGAGTAAGTGGTCATATTAAGCCTTCTGTTTGTGTTGTAGGGCGCAATTATAGCGGCCTGACAGTAGATGTGTATAATCCCTATGCCTTACTAGAGAGGAATTGGCGCTGATGCACACGACAGTACCGGCAAAAACGGTTTTTTCTTCCCCTATTCATTTTTTGGCTTTTGGTTTTGGTAGTGGTTTGTCACCGGTCGCACCAGGAACCGCTGGAACATTAGCGGCGATTCCTTTGTACTTGTTGCTGGTGCAGTTGCCGCTGTGGAGCTATGTACTGGTACTTTTGCTTATTTCAGTGGCAGGTATCTGGATTTGCGGGGAATCTTCCCGTCGTCTTGGTGTACATGATCATGGTGGAATTGTGTGGGATGAGTTTGCAGGTTTTTTGCTGACGATGCTTGCGGCACCTGGTGGTTGGGTGTGGATTGTGGTCGGCTTCGCCTTATTCCGTTTGTTTGATATATGGAAGCCATGGCCAGTGCGTGTGGCTGACCGTCAAGTGGTCGGCGGCTTGGGTATCATGTTAGATGATATACTGGCTGGTATTTATGCTTGGTTTGCATTGCAAGGATTGGCTTATTTCTTTGCCGCTTAAACAGGAAAAAGCCTTCCAGAAGGAAGGCTTTCAATGCCTGAAACTTGTGATTATGATTAGGCGCTTCAGTATGGAATAAAAAGAAGGGGCGTAGCCCTGTTATTATTTTTCTACCCCTTTAGCCCTTGAACGAGGCTGATTATGTGGGGTGGGCACTGAATTTGAACTGAATATTTCGACTATTTTTTATTCAGTTTTGCTTAAGGTATTATTTAAAAAATCAATCACTGGAATGTCATGAACGTCAGAACTCGCTTTGCCCCCAGCCCGACTGGTTATTTGCATATTGGTGGCGCACGTACTGCGCTATTTTCTTGGCTGTATGCCCGTAAGATGGGCGGTACTTTCATTTTGCGTATCGAAGACACCGATCGTGAACGCTCCACGCAAGCCTCTGTGGATGCGATTCTGGAAGGCATGGCATGGCTGAATTTGGGGCATGACGAAGGCCCGTTCTACCAAACCCAACGCTTCGACCGTTACGCGGAAGTGATTCAGCAATTGCTGGAGAGCGGTCATGCCTACCGTTGCTATTGCAGCAAGGAGGAGCTTGAGCAGATGCGCGAAGCGCAAATGGCGCTTAAGGAAAAGCCACGTTACGACGGGCGCTGGCGTGACCGTCAGGATGAAACACCGCCAGAAGGTGTTGATCCGGTGATCCGTTTTCGTAACCCACAAACGGGTGCGGTAGAAATTGATGATTTGGTACGAGGTAAAATCATCATCAGTAATGAAGAGTTGGATGATTTGATCATTGCGCGTTCCGATGGCACGCCTACTTACAACCTGACGGTGGTGGTGGATGACATTGATATGCAAGTGACCCATGTTATTCGTGGTGATGATCATATTAATAATACGCCGCGTCAGATCAATATTATGCGGGCATTGGGCTTTGATCCGCCGAAATTTGCCCATTTGCCCATGATTTTAGGTTCAGATGGGCAGCGTTTGTCGAAACGACATGGTGCTGTGAGTGTGATGCAATACCGAGATGACGGCTTCCTGCCACAAGCCTTATTGAACTACTTGGTGCGTTTGGGCTGGTCTAATGGTGATCAGGAGATTTTCTCACGTGAAGAGATGATTGAGTTATTTTCACTGGAAGCCATCAACCGTGCGCCATCAGCGTTTAATGCGGACAAATTATTGTGGCTTAACCAACATTACATTAAGACCTTACCGGCGGCAGAATTGGAAGCGCAGTTGCAGTGGCATTTACAAGCGCAAGATTTGGATGTCTCAAAAGGCCCAGCGTTGACTGATGTGATCAATGCCCAACGCGAACGTGCGAAAACATTAGTGGAAATGGTGGCTATTAGCCGGTATTTCTACGAAGAGTTTACTGAGTTCGATGCAGCAGCGGTGCAAAAGCAATTCAAAGCGGATACGGCTGATAATTTACTGGTGGTGCATGATGAATTGGCGGCTTTGACTGCTTGGCAGGGCGAAAATATTCACGCCGCAATTCAAGCCGCTTGCGAAACATTAGGCTTGAAACTGGGCAAAGTGGGGCCACCGTTGCGGGTGGCGGTGACGGGGAGTGCTTCTTCGCCCTCACTGGAAATTACCTTGGAATTGATTGGGCGTGAACGCACGTTGCAGCGCATTCAACGCGCGGTTAGCTTTATTCGCAATTTAGCCGCCTAAGGTGAACATATCCCCCTAAGCTAATACGATTTGTGGGGGATTTTATGTTATGTTTGTATGACTAAAACCTAGCATGAATGAGGAGGATGAATGAAAGTCAAAGACATCATGAATACCAGCGTCAAAACGGCTAAGCCCAATACCCCGGTGCGTGATTTGGTCGAGGTTATGTGCTTTAACAAGATCAGCGGGATGCCGGTCGTGGATGACGATAACAATGTTGTCGGCGTCGTTTCTGAAAAAGACGTGTTACGCAAGATGTTCCCTGATATTTCCGAGGTTGCTCGTGAAGAGGGTGTGCCTGATTTCGAGAAGATGGAAAAGGGCTACAGTGATGCCCTTGGTTTGCAAGCCTGTGATTTGATGAGTAAGTTAGTGGCTTCTGCTAGCCCTGAGATGCCGTTAATGAAGGCAGTTTCTATTATGTGCGTGCAAAAAATTCGCAGGATTCCGGTGGTTGAAGCGGGCAAGTTGGTGGGTATTATTAGCCTTGGCGATGTGCACAAAGCAATCTTTGCAAATTCTTTAAAAGGCGCTTGACAGAAACGGCGGATTCCTTCAGAATTCGCCTCTCTTTCGCCGTGGGGCTATAGCTCAGCTGGGAGAGCGCTACAATGGCATTGTAGAGGTCAGCGGTTCGATCCCGCTTAGCTCCACCAATATTGACCGACGTGAGAGTATTTATGGATCGTCTTGGTCGTTACAGCTTGATCATTGGTCTAGTGATAACAGTTGTAGGCTTGATCTTCGGATTTGGCTTTATGTTTGTAGACAGCGATGAGTTGGCGAAAATATTTTTATTGGCGGTGCCACTCGGTTTTTTAATTACATTTGCCGGGTTATCCACCATAGTCATTTTTTCACCACGAGAAAATGATAAACAATAGGTTTGGAAGTTTAAATCAGCGACCCTATCGTCTAGAGGCCTAGGACACGACCCTTTCACGGTTGTAACTGGGGTTCGAATCCCCATAGGGTCGCCACTTTTCCAAGTCTAGCTAAGTAAGTAGCACACAACAGGTTCACATCAGCGACCCTATCGTCTAGAGGCCTAGGACACGACCCTTTCACGGTTGTAACTGGGGTTCGAATCCCCATAGGGTCGCCACTTTTTCTTTATGCTTACTCTTCCTCCTCCAATCAAACATTATCCCAACATTGTTGTAACCTCTTTGCGCCGAAAAAGTCTATACTGGCATTCTACACAATACATCTAGTCTCGCAGGGTGGAAAACAATAATGGCTTATCAAATTCGTCGCGTGTTACCGTGGTTATGGCTGTGTCTGTTACTGCTACTCATGGGGCAGGCAAGGGCAGAAGAGCCTGTGCCTGCGTCAGTTGTTCCTAGCCCACAATACAGCAATGAAGCCTTACTGACACAAATGCTGGTGGTGGATGTGTCTGAACGTACTTTGGATACCAGCCCTGCCTTAGCCGTGACGTTTTCACAAGATTTGAACCCGACAGCAGATTACAACACCTTCATTACCGTAACAGCTAACGGCAAAATGGTCGAAGGTAGTTGGGTAATGACGAATGAGACACGCCGTTTATTTTTCAGTAATATCAAGCCACAAACCGATTACCGTGTGCAAATTAGACCGGGTTTAACCAGTAAAAACGGCCTGCAATTGCAAAAACCCTATGATACTAATATCAAAACCCGTGATATTAGCCCCGCGTTTGATTTCGCAGCGATTGGCAGTATTTTGCCTGCTAAACTAACGGGTGGTTTACCTATCCGAGTCGTGAATGTACCAGAGTTGGATATTGAATTTCTGCGGGTGCAACCAGAAAAATTGCCAGATATGCTGAAAACAATCAGTTTAGGGGGGCGCTTGTCGCAGTGGCAATTGGAAGAAATCCATGCAGTGACAGAAAGTGTTTATTCCCGCCGCTATGTCACCGATGCCAAGTTGAATGCGCGTACTTCGATGTTGATTCCGGTAGAAGATATTCAAGAGTTGAAAACGCCGGGCGTGTATTTTGCCGTAATGCGGGAACCGGGGCGTTTTAACGATGAGGCTTACCGCATTACGCAGTTCGTTGTCACGAATATTGGTTTACATGTGCGTTTGTACGCGCGTGGGTTGGAGGTTTTCGCCAATGCTTTGGATACGGGAAAACCGTTGTCTGGGGTTCAATTGAAATTGCAAGGCGAAAAAGAGGCTTTGACGCTGGAAACGGATGAGGAAGGACGTGTCAGTTTTGAACATCGGCCTGGCGGCGATTTATTGCTAACGGCGCAACAGGAAACACAGTTTGCTTTCTTGGATCTACGTGAAGCGGCGTTGGATTTGTCGGAATACGCAGTAACAGGCTTGCCTGATAAACCCATTGCGCCGTTTATCTACAGTACCCGTGATCTATTCCGGCCCGGTGAAGCGATGGATTTATCTGTGCTGTTACGTGACCGTGATGGTCAGGCCGTTTCAGCAAAGAACCTGAATTTACGCATCGTCCGCCCTGATACAAAATTGTTGTTGGAAGAAAACTTGCTTGCGGCTAACGCTGAGTTGGGTTTTTTTACGTATCGCTTACCGATTCCTGTTGATGCTCCCACAGGGACATGGAAAGCGGAAGTTCGCATTAATGCTAAAGATGTTGCGCCTGTTAGCAGTTTTACGTTTCATGTAGAAGACTTCATGCCCGAACGCATGAAGTTGGCCTTAACTGCCGAAAATAAATTACTGACTGCTGGTGAAAAGCTCGTTGTGGCGGCGCAGGGGGACTATTTATATGGTGCGCCTGCCAGTGGCAATAAATTGACAGCGGTGCGTACTGTCAGTGTGAATCGTCACCCCTTGCCAGCATTCAACGATTATTATTTTGGTGATCCTCGTGATGAAAAATTGATTAGTCGTGAAGATTTACCAGAAATTTCCTTAAATGAAACGGGTGGTGGCTTTGTGGAAAGTCCTGCTTTGGTGGGAAAAATCAGTTCTCCGCTGACTTTGAGCGTTATCGGCAGTCTGCATGAAACAGGCGGACGTAGTGTAACCCGTAAGCTAGATGTGCCATTTTGGCCGACTCAGAATTTGGTGGGGATTCGCCCCTTATTCAGCAACGACACGGTTGCTGATAATGGTGAAGCGGGTTTTGAGTTGGTGCGTCTCAACGCACAAGGGCAGCCCGCCCCTGCAACCCAAGCGCTTGCGGTGACGTTGGTAAGAGAAGAAAAAGAATATTTCTGGGAGTACAACAATGCTGAAGGTTGGCAGCGTAAGGATATTTCCAGTGAATACCCGATTTTACAGCAAAAGCTGACATTGGATGCAGCGGCACGAGGTAAGGCTGTTTTTGCGGTGCAATATGGTCACTATCGTTTAGAAGTGGAAGATGCTGAGACAGGTTTGAAAGCGGTTTACCCCTTTCATGCAGGTTGGGATTGGGAACAAGACGCGAATAATGCAGCTCGCCCTGATCAGATTGAATTAGCGTTGGATAAAGCGAAATATCAGGCTGGTGATGTAGTCAAGTTAACAATAACGCCGCCCAGTGCAGGTGAAGCCATTGTTGCCGTGGAGGGTGAGTCACTCTTATGGTCGAAGCGAGTAACCTTGCCAGCAGAAGGCTCGATTGTGGAGATTCCGGTGAGTCAGGAATGGAATCGCCACGATTTGTACATCACGGTGACTTCCTTCCGCCCAGCCAGTAGCCAGCAAAAGATCGCACCTAATCGCGCCTTGGGTGTGATTTTCTTGCCGCTTGACCGGGAACAACGGCGCTTGAACCTCAGTATTGAGGCCGCAGAAAAAGTCTTGCCAGAACAAACTACCACTGTCACCGTGAGTGCGGACAATCTCAGTGGAGAAAAAGCAATCGTCACGTTGGCGGCAGTGGATGCGGGGGTGTTAAGCCTTACCGATTTTAAGACACCAGACCCATTGGCCTTTTATTTCTCACAGCATCAGTATACGACCAGCCTGTATGACGCTTATGGCAAAATCATTGAAGGTGTTGAGGGTACACCGTTACGTCAACGTTTTGGGGGGGATGCGAGTACGCGGCGTGGCGGTGCTTTGGGACAAGCAGATGTGCGTATCGTCTCGCTATTCAGTGGTGCTGTGGCATTTGATGCAGCAGGTAAAGCAAAAATTGAACTGCCATTACCCGGCTTTGATGGGACATTACGCTTGATGGCGGTTGCCGCAACAGAAGATCGTTTTGGTAGCGCCGAGCATGAGATGAAAGTAGCCTCTCCAGTCGTGGCGAGTCTTGCGGCACCGCGTTTTCTTGCCGCTGGTGACAGCAGTTTCTTGACGGTGGATGTGAATAACACCACGCCTGAAGCGCAAGTCGTGAAGCTGAAACTGAGCAGTAATGATTTATTATCCGGCGTGGCGGATACTCGCGAGCTTATTTTAGCGGCGGGTAAGCGTGAAACCTTACGATTACCTGTATCGGCTCAACAAGCTTTCGGGCAAGGGCAAATTAATCTGGAGTTGACGGGAAAAGGCTTTACGGCGAGGCGGCAGGTTCAAGTCGCGGTGCGCCCTGCCTACCCTGCACAATACTTGGCACAAAACCGTGAGTTAGCCGCTGGTGAAACCTTAACGTTGGATGCCACAACGATTCAACAGTATCAGGCAGCAGGCTTGCAAGCGAGTTTGAGTTTGGCGGCGACTCCACCGTTACCTTTGCGGAGTGCTTTGCAAGGCTTGTTACAGTACCCCTATGGTTGTTTGGAACAAACGACCAGCAGTGCATGGCCTTACTTGTTCTTGGACGCGAACGTCTCTGAAGTGCTGGGTTTAGAACCTTTAGAAATGAAGGAGCGCAATGAGAGGGTGAGTGCGGCGTTATTACGTCTTGCAGGAATGCAATTAGCTAACGGTGGTTTCACCCTGTGGGGGGATGCGAACGGTGGGCAGGAGGAATATTGGCTGACACCGTATGTGGTGGATTTTTTGCTGGATGCAAAAGAACAAGGTTTTATTGTACCTGAGTGGTTATTACAGCGAGCACTTCAGAATTTGGAAGAGCGTTTACAGGAGGGTGAGGGCGCGGCGGAGAGCCGTTATGAGTTTGCGGACATGCCTGCACACTTGGATTTTGCGGCACGTGCTTACGCGGGATATGTGTTATCACGCGTAAAGCGTGCCTCACCGGGGACGCTAAAAGTGATGTATGAAAAAGATGTGAGTAAAGCAGCTTCCGGTTTGCCATTGGTGCATTTGGGGTTGGCGCTTCAGATGATGCCGGGAGGGGATAAAACGCGCAGCGAGGATGCGATTCAGCGTGGCTTAGCGATGGTTCGTGATGAACAAAAGTACCTTGGTGATTATGGCAGTAGCTTAAGGGATCAGGCGGCGATGCTGTATTTGTTACTGCGCCACAAAGCCAAGCTGTCACAACTGTCGACTGAAATAAATCAGTTGGTAGAGTTGTTGCACAACCGTACTTATTTCAGCACGCAAGAACAACTCTTTACTTTGTTGGCTGGCTTAAAAGTACAGGAGAAGGCCACGGCGGGTTGGAAGGCTATGCTGACAGTGGGCAAGGATACGGTGGATTTGTCGGGTAGTAGTACGCAATACCGTTCCCTAAGTGCTGACAATTTTCAGCAAGGTATTCGGGTGACGGCTAAAGAGCCTCTGTATGTTGCTTTGAGTGTGGATGGCTATCCGAATACAGTGCCTGCACCCGACAGTGATCCGATTGAGATACAACGGGGCTGGTACAGTTTGGATGGTAAAAAAGTAGCGCCAGATGGGATTAAAGCGGGTGCATTATTGTTGACCCATCTTATGGTGAGTAGCAATAGTGATATTAACGATGCACTGGTTGCGGATTTATTGCCTGCTGGATTTGAGATTGAAAATACCAACTTGTCGAATAACGAATCGTTAGAAGGTTTGCAATTGGAGGGAATGGATAAGCCAGTGCTGGAGTTGTTGGGTAGTAGTGAATTGCGTACTCAGGAGTTCCGTGACGATCGTTATGTGGCGGCTTTGCCATTGAGAGCTAAAACGCGCCATCATCTCTTTTATTTGGTGCGGGTGGTGTCAGCCGGACGCTTTGCTGTACCGCCGCCGTATGCGGAAGATATGTATCGACCGGAACTGAATGGTTTAGGTGCTGTGCCGCCTGCATTGGTGATTCCGTAAGAGGGAGCCTTAATGCGTCGTTACCTGATCAGGCTGGGAGCCTCGGTATTGGTTTGCCTGTTGCTGTTTATGTTGGCAGATCGGGTATGGCGATTACCAGAGCCGGAGCGGGTACGTAGCGTGTTGATTCTGGCGCAAGACCGCACGCCGTTACGTGCATTTGCCGATAATGAAGGGGTGTGGCGCTATCCGGTGACGTTGGATGAGGTTTCACCCTTGTATGTTGAGGCTTTGCTGACATACGAAGACCGTTGGTTTTACCAGCATCCGGGGATTAATCCATTTGCTTTGCTACGGGCTGGCTGGCAATGGTTGCAAGGTGGGCAAGTTATTTCGGGTGGCTCTACCTTAACCATGCAAGTGGCACGGATTCTGGATCCCCATGAACGTACTGTTGCTGGAAAAATTCAGCAGATGTTCCGTGCGTTGCAATTGGAATGGCATTACAGCAAAGCAGAAATTCTGACTTTTTATCTCAATCTTGCGCCGTTTGGTGGGCCTATTGAAGGGGTACAGACAGCCAGTTTTGCTTGGTTGCATAAGCCTGCATTGGCCTTGAGTCATGCGGAGGCGGCATTGTTAGCGGTCTTACCCCAAGCACCTTCGCGCTTGCGTCCTGATCGTTCGCCTGAGTTGGCACAACGTTACCGTGATAAAGTGTTGCGGCGCATGGCTACGCAAGGTGTTTGGTCACAGGAAATCGTGGACGATGCCATGCTTGAGCCAGTGATGAAGCTGCGTTTTCAACAGCCACTGAAAGCACCGTTGTTTGCACAACGCATGAAAGCACGGGCGTTTGCAGCAAAGGTATCACGGTTACAGACGACACTGGATACCAATACACAGTGGGCCGTTGATAATGTATTGCGTAACCGTGTGAACAGTTTGCCAGAGAAAGCGTCCATCGGTGTATTGGTCGTTGAAAATCGTACCGGTTACGTGCGGGCGTATGCGGGGTCGGCTAATTTTCATGATGCTGAGCGTTTTGGGCATGTTGATATGGTTCAAGCTGTGCGTTCTCCGGGGTCAACACTGAAGCCGTTTTTATACGGTATGGCACTGGATGATGGTTTGGTGCATTCTGCTAGTTTGTTGAGTGATGTGCCGCTGAAGTTGAACGATTATGCACCGCAGAACTTTTTCCGGCATTTTTCGGGGGCGGTTAGCGTGGCACAAGCCTTGCAACAATCCCTGAATGTTCCAGCAGTGGATGTGTTGCAACGTTTAACACCCAGCGTGTTCGTGGCGCGGTTACGTAATGGTGGCGTAGTCATCAGTTTTCCTGAACAAGCTGAGCCAAATTTAAGCGTGATTTTGGGGGGGGCTGGCACAACGTTGGAAGATTTAGTGCGTGGTTTTACTGCACTAGCGCGTGGCGGGATTAGCATCAAACCCCGATTTGCCGAAGATGACCCGTTGGAAGAACGACGGTTATTGTCAGCGGGGGCTGCATGGATTATTCAAGAGATATTGCGCTCGATTCCTCCTCCTGAAGGGAGCACGAATGCAGTAGGTGTGGCATGGAAGACAGGAACCAGTTACGGTTTTCGAGATGCATGGGCTATTGGGGTTAGCGATAATCATACTGTTGGGGTGTGGACAGGACGTCCTGATGGGACGCCATTACCTGGTCGTTTGGGTGTTGCGGCGGCAGGGCCTATTTTATTTGATGTATTTCGGGCATTGCCTAACGCAGTGGATGTTAAGGCGCGTCGTCGCCCTGCTACAGTGATACAGACGGACATTTGCTGGCCTTTGGGCGAAAGTGTGGCGCAAACGCCCGTTGAGCATTGTCATTTACGTCAACAAGCGTGGATTTTGGATGGCAATATTCCACCGACTTTACCGCATTTGCAGCAACATTCTTGGTCAGCCGGATTACAGACCTACTGGGTTAACCCAGTGACAGGATTACGGGTAACGGCAGCCTGCAATACGTCTGAACGCAGCGCCCGGCAGGTCGCACAGTGGCCGTTGGAATTGCACCCGTGGTTGGCGAATCATATGTTGGAAAAAATACGCTTACCCGCCTTTGATCGTAGTTGTCCACCCGGCAGCGAATATCAGAGTGGGACACAACTGGCTATTCGTAACTTAGATGCGAGTAGCCAGTTGTATTTACCCAAAGACGTTTCTGGGCAAGCCATTAAAGGAGTGACCTTGGATTTGTTAGCAGAAGGTGGTGAAGGGCAATATTTTTGGCTAGTCAATGGTGAACCGGCAGGTGTCGATACCAAGCGCGGCGGCTTACGTCATACCTTTACCCGGGCAGGTGACTATGAGCTGACGGTATTTGATATGGCTGGTTCTGTTGACAAAGTGAGCATTAGAGTCATTAGCCAGCCATAGGTATAATAGCATTACACGGGCAAATGCAAACGTACCCGTGCACCGACGTAGGGGGAGACTAGCAATTCAATTTTGCCGCCAATAGCAGAAACAATTTCGGTACTGACGGCCATACCAATACCTTGACCATCACTCTTGCTATCTTCGCGAATACCACGCTGTAATAGTTTATTGGGGTTGTTGATCGGAAAGCCTAATCCATCATCATCAATATCAATAATTAGCATATTGTTATCATGGTGTGCAGAAATTTCTACAAGATCTTTGCAGAAACGGCAGGCATTGTTAAGTAAGTTGCCAAACAGTTCCATCATGTCTTCGGCATCCATGCGACATTTGGCATATTCATCCACATTAATACGGATTTCAAACACTTTGTCACGGTACACCTTTTGCAGTGTTTCACGTAAACGGAAGAGTACCGGGCGCACGGGTTGAGATAAAATCATCGCGCCTTGATTTGTCACCATGGCGCGGCGTAGTTGATGTCCAATGATTTCACGAATGCGCTCAATTTGTGACTCAAATACTGTGGTGGCGATCTTAATTTGGGCATCAGGATTAGCATCGCGGCGTAATTGATCAAGCTGATTTTGCATAGCCGTTAATGGTGTTTTGATGCTATGTGCCAAGTCATCTAACGTGTCTTTATAGCGCTGTTTTTGGCCTTTCTCATAGCTGAGTAGGCCATTTAAGGCATTTTTGACGGGAAGCAGTTCTTCAGGATAATGTTCACTAATACTGTCTTTATCGCCAGCTTCAATCGCTTTAACTTCGTTCTCAAATTCTTTGATTGGGGCAACAACCCAAAAACTCAAAGCCAGTTGAGCAATCAGAACGAGTACGGCAGATAGGAATAACAACACGGCAAATTTTTGTCGCATGTCCTGCATTTCTTTTTGAATGTCAGCAATAGAAATGCCCAAAACAAATTGGAACGTCCCGTATTCTGGATGAAAGAAACTTTGGATAGCGAGTAAGTATTCTTGAGAGTATGTTTGCTGAAGTACCTCATCATCCACTAATTTATTGGGATCTTTAGGGGGTAAGGGTTTTTGTTGGTCAAAGGTTGGTTCAAAACTAACAGGAATGTCTTTTTTAAGACTAAAACGCAACAGATAGTCAGCTTCTATTAGCTGATCTGGCTTACCCATTGTATTTGCTGTCCATACAATATCATTCGTTTTAGTGTCGATTATATAGGCAAAACGATTCTGTTCAACATCATCCAATTTACGAAAGCGAATCATTTCCTTTGCTTTAGCCTCTACATCCTTCTCTTCGGATGTTTTGAATTGTCCTTCCTCAAAATTAAGAAAACCTAATAGATCATAAGAAGTTTCTCTGAGTTCCACTTTTTTTTGATCTATTTTGTAGCTGTAGGAAAACCAGTGTAGCATCCCGCCGAGCATCAGAATACCGACCATAATAACGCCAAACCCACTGATGAGCTGGCGGCTACGTAATGAACTGAGCATAAGGATGCCTACCGAGTATTCGTAGTATTATGTACGTGTTAAGGTGAAGCGGTAGCCACGACCACGCAGGGTTTCGATAGGCTTGAGTGTATCGTCCGGGTCAAGTTTAATGCGTAAACGGCGAATAAACACTTCGATAACATTGCTATCGCGATCGGTATCTTCTTCATACAAGCTATCAGTCAAGCGTGTTTTAGAAATGACTTCACCGGCGTGTAACATTAAGTGTTCTAATACCCGATATTCATAGGCTGTCAGTGTTACTTCCTGCTCATGCACATAAACGCGTTGTTCAGAGGTGTTTAAACGGATCGGGCCGCAACTGAGTTCAGCTTGTGTCCAACGACCCGTGCGCCGTAATTGCACCCGCAAGCGAGCAATCAGTTCTTCAGTATGGAAGGGCTTGGTTACATAATCATCAGCACCTGCTTCCAGCCCTTCTACTTTACTTTGCCAGCGGTCGCGTGCTGTCAAAATGATAATAGGGTAACTCAAGCCTTTAGCTCGAATGGAGCGGATAATATCTAGTCCCAGATCATTGTTAACAGCTCCCCCTTTCGCATGGGGTAAACCCAAATCAATGACAGCAACATCAATAGGGTATTCGAGAGCGACATACAGCCCTTGGGAACCATCAGCCGCTAAGTCTACGGTGAAGCCGTTCTTTTTAAGGTTTTCGGCTACTTGTTCGCGAATAATGTTTTCATCTTCTATTATAAGTACGCGCATGACACAGCTCTTTCTTGGTTGGTCAATTGATCATTATTTGGTCAATATAATTCGGGAGCTTTTTAAGTAGCAAACCCCGGTAAGAGCAATCATACACCAGCTTGCCTGTAATAAAAAACAATCAGTGTTAATTATTAATAAAAACTATAAAAAAATACCCGAAGATTCGTTCAGAATTTCGGGTACTTTAAATTAAATTTCTTTGTTTTCAATGCTTTTCGGCATGTTTTTTAGTCACTACATGCAACTTTAATGGTTAGGTATTCACCTTCTAATGAAAGCATTCGCACGATATGACAATCTGGATAGTCAGGTAAAGGTTTTTCCTGAACAGATAATATTCGACCTTTGTAGGCTGCTTTCACTTTTGAAAGGATAGCATCCCGCCCGATTGGTTCTGCAGGATTGCTGCGCTTGAGTGAAATCTTTTTATCACTGTCAGCCGCAACTGCAAAATTTGGTAGCATGGTGATAGCAGCACCCGCAACCATTGCGCTGCATAAAGCAGCAAACATGGATCGTTTGAAATCCATCGTGTTTCCCCTGTTACATAAAAAATAAGCTAAAGCGCTAAAACTCTCTCGACTGAGAGGCAAGTCATTTATTGTTTAGTATATTAATCGAGCAAAACTGAACAGAGGGTGAATAATCATTAGTTTATTTTATCCAAGGCAATGATAATTATAGAAAAATATTTAAACAAAATAGCAGGTCGGTAACTTATTTTCTTACTGAGAAAACACCAATTGATAGCAATTCATGTAAGGTGTCAAAGCTCACTTCTTGAGTAAGAAAGTGAGCATAATCTTTATGCAATAGCACGGAAGTCTGGCATAGGTATTCAATAAATTGAAGGTGTTGGGTATCAATTAAGTAATGATTTCCATTCGCAAAAAGATGCAAGTTGCTGGCTGATAGAAAGTACAGTATTCGTGTATCCAGCGACTTTTCAAAGCGTTTTTTATGCCTAACTAAGCGGCTAAACTCAGAGCGACTAACGGGTTCTGCTTCAATGGGTTGTGTATTACCTTTAGGTATTGTTAGGTATTTTCCTAACCAAAGTTGTAAAGATTGTTCATCTTGTGGAAGAGCATCGACCACAAAATCAATTAAGCGATCCATGTCCACAGTGGTTAGTTCACCGGGGTTAGCTTGCGGGATGCGCTCAGGATCAGCAAATCGTTGTTGCAAACGCGCATCTTCCAGCGAATCTTCGAGCAGTTTTTCCAGCATATCGGCTTGTGAGGGGGCGCGGAAACCGATGGAATAGGTCATGCATTCGTTCAGCGCAACCCCGTAGTGCGGCACATTGGGGGGGAGGTAGAGCAAATCACCCGGCTCGACAATCCATTCCTGTTCGGCTTGAAAATCACGCATGATGCGTAATTCCAAATCAGGCAGGAAATTGTCAGGGTGAGCGGGTTGTGTGGTGATTTGCCAGCGGCGTTGCCCTTGCGCTTGCAACAGGAATACGTCGTAGGCATCCACATGCGGGCCTACCGAGCCGCCTTCTACCGCAAAGCTGATCATCAAATCGTCGATACGCCAGTCGGGTATGAAGCGAAATGGTTCCATCACCGCTTTTAATTCGGGCAAATGTTGATCGGTGTCGTTGACCAGCAATGTCCAATGCGTTGCTGGCAAGTTGCTGAAATCATCATCGTCGAATGCGCCGTGACGCACTTCCCACGGGTGTGCGCCGCCTTGTTCGATCACAATGCGGGCAGTATCGGTTTCACATGCCAAACCTGCCAATTCGTCTTGCGTAATGGGCGATTGGAAATTGGGGAAGGCATTACGGATCAGTAGCGGTTTTTTTTGCCAGTAATCGCGCAGAAATTCTTCAACGGAAATATCACCAAACATATTAGACCGCCTTGGCTTGCGCAATGGCATTGCCGATGTAAGTCGCCGGTGTCATCGCCATCAACGCATCTTTAGCTTCCTGCGGCATATCCAGCGTATTGACGAACTCCCGCAAGCCTTCTGATGTAATGCGTTGCCCACGGGTGAGGGCTTTGAGTTTTTCATACGGCTGTTCGATACCGTAGCGACGCATCACGGTTTGGATGGGTTCAGCGAGTACTTCCCAATTGGCATCGAGGTCGGCGGCGGTGCTGGCGGTATTGACTTCGAGTTTGCTAATACCTTTTAAGGCGGATTGGTAGGCAATTAAGGAGTGCCCCAAGCCGACACCAAGGGTGCGCAATACGGTAGAGTCGGTAAGGTCACGCTGCCAACGTGAAATCGGCAGTTTTTGTGCCAAATGTGTCATTAGCGCATTGGCAATACCGAGGTTGCCTTCGGCGTTTTCAAAGTCAATCGGGTTGACTTTGTGCGGCATGGTGGAGGAGCCGACTTCACCCGCGATGACTTTTTGCTTGAAATGCCCGAGGGAGATGTAGCTCCACACGTCGCGGCAGAAGTCGATCAGAATGGTGTTGAAGCGCACCACGGCGTCGAAGGTTTCGGCGATGTAATCGTGTGGTTCGATTTGGGTAGTGTACGGGTTCCACGTTAAGCCGAGTGAGGTGACGAATTGTTCGGCGGTGGCTTGCCAGTCAATGTCGGGGTAGGCGCTGAGGTGGGCGTTGTAATTGCCGACTGCGCCGTTGATTTTGCCGAAGTATTGCGTGGCAAGAATCTGCTGTTGTTGGCGTTGCAGGCGGTAGGCGGTATTCGCCATTTCTTTGCCCAAAGTCGTCGGGGTAGCGGGTTGTCCGTGGGTGCGTGACAGCAGCGGAATCTCGGCGTAGTCGTGCGCGAGTTGGCGGATTGCGCCGAGGGTGGCGGCAAGTTCTGGCTGGATCACCTGTTCCATGCCGCCTTTGAGCATGAGGGCGTGGGAGAGGTTGTTGATGTCTTCGGAGGTGCAGGCGAAGTGGATGAATTCGCTGACGGCTTCTAGCTCGGCTTGCCCCGCAATTTTTTCTTTTAAGTAATACTCGACGGCTTTCACGTCATGGTTGGTGGTGCGCTCGATGGCTTTGATGCGCAGCGCATCGGTTTCACCAAAGTTGCTGATAATGCGTTCTAAAAAGGCGTTGGTGTCGGCAGAAAAGGCAGGGACTTCGCTGATTTGTGGGTGGGCGGCGAGCATTTGCAACCAGCGGATTTCCACGAGTACACGGTGGTAAATCAAGCCATATTCGCTGAACCACGGGCGTAACGCCGCTGTTTTGCTGGCGTAACGCCCGTCAGTGGGAGAAAGAGCGGTGAGTGCAGAAAGTTCCATGCCGTATCCTGAAGCCAAAAGTCTGAAAGGCTGGGATTGTACCGCAAATTCATCGGGTGTTAAGTCTGTTAATGCGCATGGTAAGTCGTCATTGGGTCTAAAATCGTCGGAATCCCCTCCAATTTGGCATTCGTTTTCGGAAAGTCGAGGGTGTAATGCAAGCCACGGCTCTCCGGTCGATTTATTGCCGAGCGGATAATCAGCCAGGCCACTAGCGCCAGATTGCGCAATTCGATCAAATCACTGGTGACACGGAAATTTGCGTAGTATTCGTCGATTTCATGCAGCAACAATTCAATGCGATTCCGCGCCCGTTGCAAGCGTTTGGTGGTGCGCACAATGCCCACGTAATCCCACATAAAGCGGCGAATTTCATCCCAGTTATGCGTGATGACCACGCGCTCATCCGAATCGGTCACGCGGCTTTCATCCCAGTTGGGGATAGGTAAGTCTAGTGCAGGTTCTTGCAGGCGTTGCATAATGTTTTGCGCCGCCGATTTGCCATATACCAAACATTCCAATAAGGAATTGCTGGCGAGTCGATTTGCGCCATGTAGACCGGTGTAGGAGGCTTCGCCGATGCAATACAAGGCATCTACATCCGTCTGTCCGTTATGATCAACCATCACCCCGCCGCAAGTGTAATGCGCAGCAGGAACGACAGGGACAGGTTCTTTGCTCATGTCATAACCAAACTTTTCGCAGGTGGCGTACACATTTGGGAAGTGGCTGAGAATGAAGTCACGCGGTTTGTGGCTAATATCGAGGTAAACGCAATCCAACCCCAGCCGTTTCATTTCGTGGTCAATGGCGCGGGCTACGATGTCACGCGGGGCAAGTTCTGCTCGCGGGTCAAAACGTGGCATAAAGCGACTGCCATCGGGGAGCAATAAACGCCCGCCTTCGCCGCGTACCGCTTCGGTAATTAGGCTGGATTTGGCATGGGGGTGATACAGGCAGGTGGGGTGAAATTGCATGAATTCCATATTGGCAACGCGGCAACCGGCACGCCATGCCATGGCAATCCCGTCGCCACTTGCGCCGTCGGGGTTGCTGGTATACAGGTAAACTTTGCTTGCGCCACCCGTTGCCAATACGGTGAAACGTGCTTGCAGGGTTTGAATGCGTTTGACTTTGCGGTTGAGGACATATGCGCCGATACACCGGTTGCTGCGATGCCCTAATTTACGCGAGGTAATTAAATCGACCGCGATGTGGTGTTCTAATAATGTGATGTTGTTGCACTGGCGTACTTGCCCCACGAGCGTGTGTTCAATGGCAGCGCCACTGGCATCGGCAGCGTGGGCGACGCGGCGGTGGCTGTGCCCGCCTTCGCGGGTCAGGTGTAAACGGTTGGTGTCATTTTCTTCTCGGGTGAAGGGTACACCCGCCTCCAGCAGCCATTTGATCGAGCTTGCACCATTTTCCACGGTAAAACGCACAGCGGCTTCATCGCACAAACCTGCACCTGCGTTGAGGGTGTCTTCAATGTGCGAAGCTACGCTGTCGGTGGCATCCAAAACCGCTGAAATGCCGCCTTGTGCGTAGACGGTGCTACCTTCAGTGAGCACATCCTTGCTCAATACTGCAATCTTGCAAGTGTGGGGTAGGCTGAGTGCTAGGGTTAGGCCAGCCGCACCGCTGCCGATGATTAATACATCATACATATTTATCTCGCTTATTCCTGTGCGGAATTGATCAGGTTTAACTATTCTAATATTGCTGTATGGCATGTAGCATATAGTCTTAGTGAGATAATAACCAAGGAGTAAGGCCCTGATGGGCATGAGCCTAACCGATCTCGAGCTGGTACAACGCGTCCAGTCGGGGGATAAAAGATCATTTGACGTGTTAGTTTTGAAGTATCAGCACAAGGTTGTCAACTTGGTGTTGCGCTATGTTCATGACCATGACACCGCTCAAGATGTTGCGCAAGAAGCTTTTATTAAAGCGTACAAAGGGTTGAAAAACTTTCGTGGGGAGAGCGCTTTTTATACTTGGCTGTACCGAATTGCGATCAATAGTGCTAAGAATCATTTGGTTTCACAAAACCGCCGTTTACCTGATACCGATATTGATGCAGAAGAAGCGGAACAATTTGGGGGTGAGTCTGCTCTAAAGGAATATGCTACTCCCGAACGTGAATTGTTGACGGCAGAAATCCAGACGGCAGTCGCTCAAGCGATTGATGATTTACCGGAAGATTTGCGTACTGCCATCATGCTGAGGGAGTTAGAGGGCATGAGTTACGAAGAAATTGCCGTGACAATGGATTGTCCAATAGGTACTGTACGCTCGCGGATTTTCCGGGCGCGTGAGTCGATTGATAAAGTATTGAGGCCGCTACTTGGCTAAACCTCCGAGAGTAGTGTCTCAGGTGCAGGTGAAATTATGAATACCAGTAAAGAAGAATTCTTGTCGGCGTTTCTCGACGACGAGAGCGGTGGATTTGAGCGGCGTCGTTTGCTTGATGAACTGAAAAAAGACGACGCATTAGGGCAAACTTTGTCACGCTACGCCTTTATCGGCGAAACCATGCGTGCCAGCAAAGGGCAACCGATGGGGCAGGGCGTTTCTCTGTTATCCCGCATTCAAGAGGAATTGGCGGATGAGCCAGCCTATGAACAGGATAATGTCGTAGCAATGCCTGCTGCTGCTAAAACCACAGCAACGCCTAGCCGTGTGCAGGCGTACCGTTGGTTTGGCATGGGAATGGCGGCAACCGTGGCAGCCGTTGCGGTGGGTGGTTTGTTGTTTTTTAACCAGCCCACGACCCCGAATGCACAAATGGCGGCAACATTGCCCGCTACTGCACCGGTAAGCGCAACTACTCCTACCGTAGTTGCTGATGCGGATACCCGTATTCAGCAAGTGGGGCGTGTTGATCCGCAGACCCGCGACATCCTAAAACAGTATGTGGCACAGCATGTCAAGTACGCTTCTACCACCGTTATTGCACCATCTATCCGGGCGGTTTCTTATGCTAACGATTAGGTACACGGTTTCGCTTGCTGTGTTGGCAGGTATCTTGGCATGGGCGACGCCAAGTATGGCAAATGAAGCGGTGGATTTACTTGCTAAAATGCGCACGGCGGTGCATACCCTGAATTATGCGGGAACACTGGTATATTCTCAGGGTAATGAACTTTCCAATTATCAGATTAGCCACACACTGGAAAATGGTACGGAAAAGGAAAGTGTAGTGCGTCTCGCACAAGGTCAAGGAGTTGCAGGTGAGAATGTCGAAAGTTTCTCTCTAGCAAAGTTCCAGCAAGTGCAGCCCTTGATGGAAGAGGTATATGCCTTGGATTTAGGCGGACAGGAGTTCGTTGCCAATCGCAGTTGCCAGATTGTGGTGGCACGCCCGCGTGATAAAATGCGTTACTTGCAGCGTTACTGCATTGAGCCAGAAAGCGGTATGTTGTTGAAATACTCACTGGTTGACCGTTCGCACCGTGCAGTTGAACAGTTGATGTTTACAACGCTGGATATTGCTGCGTCAGCACAAGAGACTCTGCCTGCTCCGGCTCAAGCCAGTGCGGCTAGTTCAGTGCCTATCGTCGCTACACCTGCAACGGATTGGGTATTTGCCTCATTACCGGCTGGATTTCAACAAGTTCAGGATTTAAAGCAGGATGGTGTGAATGGGCAAGCTCCTATTCGGCAAATCATTTTGTCGGATGGTATGACTTCCGTGTCGGTATTCATCGCGCCTCCGGGTACGCCCAGCATTTTAGACAGTATCGGGCTGTCAGCCGGTGCAATGAATATTTATGCGACAGAGGTTGCGCAGCATCAGATTACGCTGGTGGGCGAGGTTCCTGCTGTGACCCTGAAACATATCAGTGAAGGCTTACAGTATGTTCGCTGATCAAAAAACAGACCAGATTAAGTTTGTATCAAGTTCGTTGCCTTATGCTAATCACACAATAGCGAATAATGAGGGCAACGGAATGATTGAACAGACAGCAGTCGTGGTCAGTGTAGAATCGGGTTACGCATGGATTTTGCCGCAACAAAAAGTAGGCGGATGTAGTGGGTGTGCAACCAAAACGAGTTGTGCATCTTCTTCATCACCGTTTGATTTTCTGCGTAAAGAGCCGCAGAAAATGCGGGTGTTGAATCCTTCTTATGCACGTCCCGGCGATACGGTTGTGGTAGGAGTGCAAGGCGATGCCTTATTGGTGTACTCCTTGTTGAGCTATTTGTTGCCACTGTTGAGTTTGATTGTGGTTGCTATGTTAGGGCGGGAACTATTGGCGATGTTAGGTATTACTAACGAATGGGCAACCGTTTTTAGTGGATTGATTGGTTTGTTTGGTGGCTTTCAAGTCGCAAATCTAGTGGCTTTACGTTCGTTTAAATCCAGTGATTTTCAGCCGGTGATTCTACGTGTTGTGGGGCAGCCAGCGTTTTCTGAGCTTACACGCATTGCGTAATGTTAGGGGTGTCATTCCATGTTGATGCAGTGGTTGCGGGTTGCGTTGCTCGCTTGTGGGGTGTTGTCGACCGGGATGACTGCTGCACGTGATTTACCCCAATTTACCGAGTTGGTGAAGCAAAATAGTCCTGCCGTTGTCAATATTAGCACCAAACAAAGCATTTCCCCTAAACAAATACTGCCTGAAGAACTCCAGTCACCAGAAACCGAAGAGTTGTTTGATGAGTTAATGAAGCGCTTCTTTGAACGTGATGGTAGTGGCGGTCATCCCTTCGATTTTGACAGTAATTCACGGGGTTCGGGGTTCATTTATTCTCAAGAAGGTTACATTGTTACCAACCACCATGTTGTTGCAGATGCAGATGAGATTACGATCAAGTTGAGTGATGGGCGTGAACTACCTGCGCAATGGGTGGGAAGTGATGAACGTACTGATATTGCGGTATTAAAAGTCGCGGCTACTGGTTTGCCCGTGTTAAAAATGGGCAAGTCAGAGTTATTGGCAGTAGGGGAATGGGTGTTGGCGATCGGTTCACCCTTTGGTTTCGATCACAGTGCGACGGCTGGCATTGTCAGTGCTAAAGGGCGTAGCTTACCGGATGAAAACTATGTGCCATTTATTCAAACCGATGTGGCGATTAATCCAGGTAATTCTGGTGGGCCTTTGTTCAATCTTGATGGCCAAGTGGTGGGTATTAATTCGCAGATTTATAGCCGTTCTGGTGGTTTTATGGGGGTTTCCTTTGCGATTCCGATTGATATTGCTTTAGGGGTGATTGAGCAGTTGAAGAGCACGGGGAAAGTATCACGGGGTTGGATCGGTGTTTATGTGCAAGAAATAAGTTCAGATTTGGCACAGTCCTTTAATATGAGCAAACCTGAAGGTGCCTTAGTGGCGCAAGTTATTATGAGCGGCCCAGCCGCACGGGTGTTGAATCAGGGGGATGTTATTTTGTCGTTTGCCGGTAAGCCAGTGGCAAATGCGGGGGCATTACCGCCTATCGTGGCTAATATCGCGGTCGGTGAGTCGGTGGTCGTTGACATCTTACGAGAAGGCAAGCGTGAAACGGTTACATTGACGGTGAGTGAGCAGCCAACTGACAATGGAACTGGCACTAAATCAGAAACGGCAGTTACGCTGCAACCAACGCCAATGGCAGGTACATTAGGGCTGCAAGTGACAGATGCTGAGTCAGGTGTTGTTGTTGAGGCTGTGATTGGGGAACCAGCGCGTAGCACGGGCATTATGGATGGCGATATTGTTGCCCAACTAGACGGCAAGACCATTACATCTAGTGCTGATCTTAAAAGTATTGCAGCAACACTGGAGGCAGGAAAAACGGTCGCAGTGCTGGTACAACGTGAGGGTTCGGCACGTTTTCTAGCCATGAAGATCGAGCCAAATGCAAGAGAGTGAAGCCAAAACGCATCTGACCGTGTATTATCGCGTGGGCTGCCATCTCTGTGAGGAAATGGCAGCCCTTTTGTGTGAGTTTCAGGATGAACTGGGATTTACCTTCGGGCTGGTTGACATTGACGTGGATGCAGAATTGAAAGTGCGTTTTAATGCGGATGTCCCAGTGGTGGTATGGAGAGAGCGGATTCTGTTCCAGCATTTCTTCGATGAGGCGATTTTGAGGCAAGCATTACAGCATGGGTGAAGCGAACAAAAATATCCGCAACTTTTCGATTATTGCGCATATTGACCACGGAAAATCTACGTTATCTGACCGTTTTATCCAGTATTGCGGGGGGTTGGAACAGCGTGAGATGGAAGCACAAGTGCTGGATTCCATGGATTTGGAGCGTGAGCGTGGTATTACCATCAAGGCACAAAGCGTGTCGCTGGATTACAAAGCGCGTAATGGCGAAATCTATCACCTGAATTTTATCGACACCCCCGGGCATGTGGATTTTTCCTACGAAGTTTCCCGTTCTTTGTCAGCGTGTGATGGTGCTTTGTTGGTGGTCGATGCGTCACAAGGTGTAGAAGCACAAAGTGTTGCCAACTGTTACACCGCGATTGATTTAAATCTTGAAGTTGTGCCTGTCCTCAACAAGATTGACCTGCCTGCGGCTGACCCGGATCGGGTGTGTCAGGAAATCGAAGATATTATTGGTATTGATGCGTCTGATGCGATTCGTGTTAGTGCCAAAAGTGGTATTGGTATTGAAGACTTGCTCGAACAATTGGTTGAGCGCATTCCTCCCCCCAAAGGTGACCCTGATGCACCGCTAAAAGCCTTGATCATTGACTCGTGGTTTGACAATTACTTAGGTGTCGTCGTGTTGGTGCGAGTTATTGACGGTGAAATTCGCAAAAAAATGAAAATTCGCTTCATGTCGACGGGGCGTGATTTCCAAGTCGAACGTGTGGGGGTATACACGCCCAAAACTAAAGATTTGGATGTGCTGCGTGCGGGCGAAGTGGGCTTCATGATTTCTGGTATTAAGGAAATTGCTGCGGCGAAAGTGGGTGACACTATCACGGATGCGCAAAAGCCTGCAATGACACCATTAGAAGGATTTAAGGAAATTCAGCCGCGTGTTTTTGCCGGTTTATTCCCGATTGAATCGGATCAGTACGAAAACTTGCGTGATGCACTGTCTAAGCTGAAATTGAATGATTCTGCACTATTTTATGAGCCAGAAACTTCGCAAGCTTTGGGCTTTGGTTTCCGTTGCGGATTTTTGGGCATGTTGCACATGGAAATTGTGCAAGAGCGTTTAGAGCGTGAATATAACCTCGACCTGATTTCTACCGCTCCCACTGTTATTTACGAGGTAGTGCTGACTAATGGTGAGAAAAAATTCATCCACAGCCCATCCGAATTACCGCCGGTAAATAAGTTAGCGGAAATTCGTGAGCCAATTATTGTCGGCACAATTCTTGTTCCACAGGAATACGTTGGCAACGTGATTACGCTATGTATTGAAAAGCGCGGTGTGCAAAAGAACATGCAATACATGGGCAACCAAGTATCACTGACGTTTGAGTTGCCGCTGGCAGAAGTGGTTATGGACTTTTTTGACCGCCTGAAATCATGCAGTCGGGGTTATGCATCATTTGATTATGCAATGAACCGTTTTGAAGCTGCCCCCATGGTGCGCGTCGATGTACTAGTCAATGGTGAGCGCGTTGATGCACTGGCACTGATGATTCACCGTGATTTTGCGCAATCGCGAGGTCGCCAACTGGTGGAAAAGATGAAAGACTTGATCCCGCGCCAAATGTATGAAGTAGCGATTCAGGCAGCGATTGGCAGCAATATTATTGCCCGCAGTACAGTGAAAGCGATGCGTAAAGATGTCACCGCAAAATGCTACGGTGGTGATGTTAGTCGTAAGCGTAAGTTGCTCGAAAAACAAAAAGAAGGCAAAAAGCGCATGAAGCAGGTAGGTAGCGTGGAAATTCCACAGGAAGCGTTCCTCGCTGTATTAAAGGTCAGCGACAAATAAAACGAATAGGGATAGAACATGGATTTTGATTTGGAATTTTGGCTAGTCACTGCTACTGCCGTTACGGGGGTTATTTGGCTGCTGTATGCGCTATTTGCCAAGAAAAAAACGGCTGATGATGAGCCAGTGTTGTTGGAATACGCGCGTTCGTTCTTTCCGGTATTGTTGGCCGTTTTATTGCTACGCTCCTTTGTTGCCGAGCCTTTCCGTATCCCTTCTGGCTCGATGCTGCCAACGCTAGAAATTGGCGATTTTATTTTGGTCAATAAGTTTGCATATGGTTTGCGTTTGCCTGTATTACACCATAAAGTGTTGGAGATAGGTGAGCCACAACGTGGTGATGTTGTGGTATTCCGCTTTCCGGATAATCCCGAAATTGATTACATCAAACGTCTTATTGGTGTGCCGGGTGATGTAGTGAGTTGGAATGATAAGACGCTGATCGTGAACGGGGTGGAATTAAACCGTTCATTATTGGGTGATTATCTGCGCCCTGATCAGAAAACCCCACCATCAATTCATCTGAAAGAAGATTTGTTGGGCGTTTCCCATGATATATTAGTGACACCCGGACGTATGGGGCCGAGCGGTTCCGTGACGGTTCCAGATGGGCATTACTTCATGATGGGTGATAACCGCGATAATAGTAATGATGGACGCATGTGGGGGTTAGTCCCTGAAGGTAACGTTGTGGGCAAAGCGACCATCGTGTGGATGCACATGAACTGGGGGGGGGATGGTTTCAATTTTTCGCGGATTGGCAATGGCATGAAGTAGGCTAACTGCGATTTTCTAATCAATGAATAACAATAAAGGTAAAGCAGTATGCGTAAACAGAAAGGTGCAACATTTTTGACATGGGTTGCGGGCGTAGGCGTGGTGATTTTTGCTTTCATTACAGTAGTAAAGCTTGTCCCTTTGTATATGGAGTTTTACACGGTGCGTTCACTCGTAGATCGTGTAGCGCAGGAGTCTTCGAGTAAGAGTTCGCTGCAGCAAATTCGGCGTAAAGTTGATGATTACATGAATGTGAATGGTTTGAAT
This sequence comes from Thiothrix caldifontis, assembly GCF_900107695.1. Classification (GTDB taxonomy): domain Bacteria; phylum Pseudomonadota; class Gammaproteobacteria; order Thiotrichales; family Thiotrichaceae; genus Thiothrix; species Thiothrix caldifontis. Next base: position 79,607 of record NZ_FNQP01000010.1, read on the forward strand.
TCCTTGTCATCTAAGGATTTCCAAGTCGTGCCAGTGGAAGGCAAGAATAATGTCAAAGCACTTGAGATATACTATGAAGTACGTAAGCCTTGGGTGGCGAACATTGATTTTTTGATGACATTTGAATATTCCAAAGAGCTGGGAGTGGCTAGCGATACTTGAACAAATTGACCAAGCTACTGGGTAGCGAATTGATGGCGACGGATACCTTTATTCGCGCCATCACCCACCGCAGTGCGGAAGGGAAGCATAACGAGCGCATGGAGTTCCTTGGTGATAGCGTGCTTGGGCTAATTATCACCACGGAGCTTTATCAGCGGATCCCACGGGCAAGTGAAGGTTACTTGAGTCGTTTGCGTGCGTCACTGGTGAATGAAAATGCACTGGCGGGAATTGCTTCAGAACTGGCTATTGGTGATTTTTTACGGCTAGGGCAGGGTGAGCTGAAAAGTGGCGGTTTTCGGCGCAAATCCATTATTGCAGATGCGTTTGAGGCGATTGTCGGTTGCATTTATTTGGAGCAGGGCATGGAGTCTGCGAAGGCTTTTGTGTTGACCGCTTATGGTGAGCGGCTGGATAATTTACCGACTGAAGACAGTCTTAAAGACCCTAAGAGCCGCTTGCAAGAGTTCTTGCAATCACGCGGATATGACTTGCCAGAATACAACCTGATTGACACGCAAGGCGAAGCACATCGCCAAACCTTTACGGCAGAATGCGTTATCCCCAAACTCAATATCCGTACTACCGGTACTTCTGGTAGCCGACGTAAAGCCGAGCAGGAAGCCGCCGAACTCGCCTTTCAACAGGTAACAGCCAAATGACAGAATCGATTTCTCCTTCTCAACGTTGCGGCTATGTTGCGATTGTGGGTCGCCCGAATGTAGGCAAATCCACGCTGATGAACTGGTTGATTGGTTTCAAAGTGTCTGCCACGGCGAATAAGCCGCAAACCACACGCCACAGCATTCGCGGCATTTTGACCGAAGACGATTACCAGATGATTTTCGTGGATACGCCGGGTATTCACCGGACTTCCAAGAGCTTGCTGAATAAAACCATCAATCTTGAAGCTGTTGCCGCTCTGGAAGGCGTGGATGCGGTGGTGATGATCGTGGAGGCGCTGAAATGGCAAGATGAAGACGATTTGGTATTGCAACGCTTGGGGCATGTTACTTGCCCAGTGTTTTTGGTTGCCAACAAAGTTGACCGCGTTGATCGGAAAGAGCGTTTGCTGACTTGGTTGCCGGAAGTGTTGAAGAAATACCCGTTCAAGGAAATTTTCCCGCTTTCCGCCACCAAAGGCACGAATACTCAGCAACTGAAAGCCGCATTGGCGAAAGTCATGCCGCAGCAAGATTGGGTTTACGCCGAAGACGATGTGACCGACCAATCCACCCGTTTTATTTGTGGCGAGTTGATTCGCGAACAGTTGATGACGTATTTGCATCAGGAAATGCCGTATTCCACCGCGATTGAAATTGAAACTTTCGAGGAAAAACCGAAACTCACCGAAATTAACGCGGTGATTTGGGTCAGCCGCGAAAACCAGAAAGGCATTGTGATCGGTAATCGTGGCGATACCCTCAAGCGCATTGGCAGCTCGGCACGGATTGCGCTGGAAGCTTTCCTTGAGCGCAAGGTGATGTTGAAATTGTGGGTGCGGGTCGAAGAAAATTGGGAAAACAGCCCACGGCATCTGCAAAGTTTGGGGATTTCAACCTGAGTGTCACCGGAGCTTTCGCCAGCCTTCATCCTGCGGCGTAATCCTTACCGCGACACCAGCTTATTGCTGGATATGTTTACCCGCGATGCTGGCAAAATTACTTGCGTCGCCAAATTCGGGCAGGGCAAAAACTCACGCTCCAAAGGAATGCTCGAACCCTTCCGCCAACTCGATGCAAGTTGGACGGGCAAGGGCGAAGTCTTCACCCTGTTCAATGCCGAAGAAAAACGCCGTTTCCCGCTAAAAGCTGTTGGATTGGTGCGGGCGGTATACGCCAACGAATTGCTGTTACGGGCATTGTGGCAACACCAGCCGCAGCCGGAATTATTCGCCCAATACCAGCAAACGCTGTTTCGTCTCGAAAACCTCGCTGACGTACTCGCACTGCCGTTGTTTGAACTGGACGTGCTGGCAATGGCGGGCTATGTTCTCAACCTGTGGCACGATGACGCAGCAGGGCATGACATTGAACCCGCAATGCGTTACCGTTTCCGCCCCGACCATGGTTTGTATGCGGATGTGGGGGAGGGTAAAGGTGTGCCAATTTCGGGTAACTTGCTGATTGCATTGCGCGAACCCGAAGCGATGAACCCCGATCAGCGGCTGGAATTGCGCCATACCCTTGATTACCTGATCCAGATGTTGCTGAAAGGCAAAACCTTGAATGCGAGAAAATTGTTCCATGAATAAGATCGAACTCGGTGTCAATATTGACCACATCGCCACCTTGCGCCAAGCACGCGGCACGGCTTACCCCGATTTGCTGGACGCGGTGCGCTTAGTGGAAGACGCTGGCGCACACGCGATTACCATCCATTTGCGCGAAGATCGCCGCCATATTCAGGACGCGGATGTGTACGCGATTCGCCAAATGTGTACTCGCCGCTTGAATCTGGAACTGGCAGCCACCGATGAAATGGTTGGGATTGCTTGTGACGTATTGCCGAATGATGCTTGCGTCGTCCCCGAAAAACGCGAAGAACTCACTACCGAAGGCGGTTTGGACATTATCGGGCAATTCGAGCGTGTACGCAGCGTGACCCAACGCTTGAATGCGGCAAATATCCGCGTGTCGCTGTTTATCGAGCCGGATATTGAGCAAATTCGCCGCGTGCCGGACATTGGTGCACCCGTAATCGAATTGCATACCGGCACGTATGCGAATGCTACGGGGGAATCGAAACAGCACGAACTGCGACGAATTCAAGAAGCCACTGAATTTGCCCACAACCTCGGCATTCAGGTGAACGCGGGGCATGGGCTGGATTACGACAATACCCAGGCGATTGCTGCTATCCCACAAATTCATGAACTCAATATCGGGCATTCGATGGTGGCGCGGGCGGTATTTGTCGGTATCCGCCAAGCGACGGTGGAAATGCTGGAGTTGATGCAAGCAGTCAGAGCGGGTGCATGACCATTCTTGGCATTGGCACGGACATCGTGGAAATCGCTCGCCTTGCAGCCACTCTGCAACGCCACCCCAAACGCTTTCCTGAACGCATCCTGCACCCCAATGAGCTTGAACGTTTCGCCAGTCAAGCCAACCCCATCGCATGGCTGGCGAAACGCTTTGCTACCAAAGAAGCCCTTGCTAAAGCTCTTGGCACAGGTATTGGCAAAGAAGTCCGCTTGCAAGAAATCGAAACCACCCACGATCCACGCGGCAAACCACTGCTGCAATTGCACGGCGTAACGTTGACAACTGCCACAGCAATGGGCGTAACGTCATGCCAGCTTTCAGTCGCCGATGAGCGTACCCACGCGCTCGCTTTCGTGATTTTGGTGGGGATCTGACGTGGCACACCACTTGTGCAATTCCGCTACTAACGTCGGCGTATCCAATGGCTTACCCAAATGCCCGTTCATTCCCGCTTTCAAGCATTCGGCAATGTCAGCCGACATCGTATTCGCCGTCAATGCAATCACCGGAATGGCTGGGTTGCGTACTGCGGTCATTCCCGCGTGAATACTGCTCCCGCGTATGTGGCGGCAGGCTTCCAGACCGTCGCATTCGGGCATTTGCACATCCATCAGCACTAAATCGTAGTCGGCATCAATCAGGTGTTGGATAGCTTGTGTGCCGTTTTCCACGATCTCAACATGGGTTAGCCCCAAGGTTTCGAGCATGGCTTGGGCGATGATTTGGTTAATCGGGTTGTCTTCTGCCAGCAAAATACGGCAGTCAGGGTTTAGCGGTGCATCCGGCGGTATTGCGGTGGCTGGTATTGTCTCAGGTATTGGTGTGGCTACCTGATACGGTAGCTCGAACCAGAAACACGAGCCTCGCCCTTCTTCACTGTGCATTCCAATCTCGCCGTGCATTAGGCTGACTAACTGCTTGGAAATCGCCAATCCCAACCCCGTGCCGCCGTATTTACGTGCGGTTGACGATTCCATTTGCTGGAAACTTTGGAACAACAGCCGTTGCTTATCCGCTGCAATGCCAATGCCGGTGTCAGTAATGTCAAAGCGCAGCCGTTCGCTATTTTCCGTGCGTTTAATGGTCAGTGTGATCGCGCCCACCTCGGTGAACTTAATGGCATTGCCGAGTAAGTTGAGCAAGATTTGTTGGGTGCGGATTTCATCGCCAAGCAAATAAGGCGCAATGTCGGCACTGATATTGATGGTAAACGCCAGCCCTTTTTCTTTGGCACGAATTTCCAGCAAATGCTGTAAATGTGCCACCATATCGCGTAGGGGATAGCTGGTTTGTTCTAACACCATTTTACCTGCTTCGATCTTAGAAAAATCCAGCAAGTCATTCAGCAATGCCAATAGCGTTTTGCCGCTGCGGTGGATCAGAGCAACGTATTGCTGCTGTTCCGCCGTTTTTACCAACGGGGTAAGCAATTCGCTTGCGCCCAGAATACCGTTCATCGGGGTGCGTAATTCATGGCTCATGTTGGCCAGAAACTGGCTTTTGGCTTGGTTAGCGACTTCGGCGGTTTCCTTGGCGGCTGCCAATTTAGCAGCTTGCTGTTCCAGTAAATCATTTTTGTACAGGAGTTGGTAATAGTCGCGGTGGAGACTCTTGCCAAAAGTTTGGGTGACAATGCTGAACAGAAGTAACGACAAGGCGATGGTATAAGCACTGGCAGTACCCATGCTCACCAGTACAATCACTGGTGGCCAAATCATGATATTGACGTAGGCGATAAACAAGGGGTTGTGCGGCGCAAGGCTGGTGGTTGTGCCGACACACAGCATTAACAGTGGCATTAACATCAGCGTTCCTTGCTCCGCCAGCCCGACATGCACCAACCCCCACGCAGTGAACAGCGCCCAGACACTGACGGATATTATCAGGTTGCTACCTAGCAGAAGCCGTGCGCTATCGGGTCGTGTTTGGTAGCGGACAGGGAATTGTTTCAATAATAAAAAACGTATGCCACCAAGTATCAACATCAACAGACCCACACCGTAAACGAGAGGACGGTTGTGCTGCTCAATATCCGTTCCCAACACCAACACGATCCAACTAATGATGTAAGGGAACACGCCATTGATCGAGCGGCGGCTTAGATCATAGTCGCTTTTGATACGCATGGCGGCTGATACAGGGACGTTTCCTACGGATACAGAATTCACACGACTTCCGATTTGTTTTTATGATGAGTGGTAGTGACGTTACCGCATTACTGCTTAAGGTCAAGTCAAATCCGCCAGTAGGTAGCGAATCCGGGGGGTGGCTGGTAAGCTCTCTACCTTGACACAAAATCAAGAGCGCAGGACATGCATTACCCCACCATTGAAGATTTCATCGGCAATACCCCGCTAGTACGCCTGCAACGTTTGCCGGGGCAAACCACCAATACGATTCTGGTCAAACTGGAAGGCAATAATCCGGCAGGTTCGGTGAAAGACCGCCCTGCATTGAGCATGATTCAGCGAGCAGAAGCGCGCGGCGACATTCAACCGGGTGATACCCTGATAGAAGCTACCAGCGGTAATACCGGGATTGCGTTGGCAATGGCAGCGGCGATCAAGGGTTATAAAATGATCTTGATCATGCCAGAAACCATGAGTGCCGAACGCCGCGCTTCCATGAAAGCCTATGGCGCGGAATTGATCCTTGTCAGCAAAGAAGCGAGTATGGAGGGAGCGCGTGACCTTGCCATGCAAATGGATCGTGACGGCAAAGGTAAGTTGCTGAATCAGTTTGCCAATGAAGATAATCCGCTGGCGCACTTCCATTCCACGGGGCCGGAAATCTGGCGTGATACCCACGGGCAGGTGACGCATTTTGTCAGCAGCATGGGCACAACGGGGACGATTATGGGCACGGGGCGTTTCCTTAAATCCAAGAACCCAGATGTGCAAATTGTGGGAGTGCAACCGGCGACGCAAACCGACCAGATTCCGGGGATTCGCCGTTGGACACCGGAGTATTTGCCGGAAATTTTCCACCGCGATGAAGTTGACCGCGAAATGGACATGAGCCAGATGGAGGCGGAAGAGACTATGCGCCGTCTTGCCTCGGAAGAGGGTATTTTCTGCGGTGTGTCATCGGGCGGGGCGGTAGCAGCGGCATTGCGCTTATCTAAAGAAGTCGAGAATGCCACTATTGTGGCGATTATTTGTGATCGGGGGGATCGTTATATCTCTACCGGTGTTTTTCCTGCTTAATTAAAAGAATCAATATGAACACCTTAGTCTTCGACATCGAAACCATCCCCGACATTGAGGGTGGGCGCAAACTCTACGACCTTGGCGACCTCGACGCTGACGGCATCGCCAAAGCCATGTACCACCTGCGTTTCCAGAAAACCGGCACGGAATTTCTGGCGCACCACCTGCACCGTATCGTGGCCATTTCCGTCACCTTCCGGGGGCGCGGCGATGAATTCAAGGTGTGGACGCTAGGCGATGAATCTGCCGACGAAAAGGAAATCCTGCAACGCTTTTTCGACGGCATCGACCGCTACACTCCCACCATCGTGTCGTGGAACGGCAGCGGTTTCGACCTGCCTGTGATCCACTACCGTGCCATGAAGCACAAAATTTCTGCGCCGCGCTACTGGGACATGGGCGAAGATGACAGCAGCTTCAAGTGGAACAACTACATTAGCCGCTACCATACCCGCCATACCGATTTGATGGATTTACTGGCACTTTACAGCGGACGTGCCAATGCGCCATTGGACGAACTCGCCACCCTGTTCGGTTTCCCCGGCAAAATGGGCATGAGCGGTGCAAAGGTTTGGGATGCATACCAAGAAGGCAAGATCGTCGACATCCGCAATTACTGCGAAACCGACGTGCTGAATACTTGGCTGGTTTATCTGCGCTTCCAGTTGATGCGCGGGCACATTAGCCACGAAAAATACGACATTGAATGTGCGTTGGTGCGCAAACACCTCCAGCATTCTGGCAAGGAACATTTACAAGCCTTTGAAGCCGCATGGGAGGCGGGTGCATGAGCCGACACAGAAAACCCAAGGGCGTACAGAACAGCCCATTAGTCGAAACCACCATCGAATCCCTGACCCTCGAAGGGCAGGGTGTCACGCACATCGACGGCAAAACTGTGTTCATCGACGGCGCTTTGCCGGGGGAAACCGTCACCTTCCGCTATACCTCGCACAAACAAAAGCATGACATTGGCAAGGTTGAAACCATCCTCACGCCATCACCGGATCGGGTCGAACCCAAGTGCGAACACTTCGGCGTGTGCGGTGCATGTAGCTGGCAACACATCTCCCTTGAAGCGCAAATCCGCTACAAACAACGTGCCATGCTCGACAACCTCAAACACATTGGCAAAGCCGAACCGGAAACCGTGTTTACACCCTTGACCGCTGACGGCTGGGCATATCGCCGCAAAGCCCGCCTTGGCGCAAAATGGGTGCGCAAAAAAGACAAAGCCCTCGTCGGCTTCCGTGAAAAAGAAGGCGGTTTTCTTGCCGAACTCAACCGTTGTGAAATCTTGCACCCCAGTATCGGCGAACACTTGCTCGACTTCCAAGCGCTGATTGCCAGCCTCGATGCACGTGAATCCATCCCACAAATCGAAACCGCCGTCGGTGATGGTGAGAATGCCACCGCGCTGATTTTTCGCCACATGGAAGAACTTTCCGAGGGGGATACCGCCAAGCTGTTGGCGTTTGGCAAGCAGTTCAACTACCAGATATATTTGCAGCCGAAGGGGCCTGAAACCGTCCATTGCCTCTATCGTCCCCTGAGCGAAGTCGAAGGGAACCCCGCAGAGTTATATTACGAACACCCGCAATTCAATACACGGGTTAATTTCATGCCGCTGGACTTTATTCAAGTCAACCAGCCGCTGAATCGTGCAATGGTGGTGCGTGCGCTGGAATTGCTTGCGCCCGAACCGACTGATACCGTGCTGGATTTGTTTTGCGGCTTAGGCAATTTCACCCTGCCCTTAGCGCGGCTGGCGGCGCAAGTGATCGGTGTGGAAGGCGAACAAACAATGGTGGAACGTGCGCGGGCGGCGGCCCATGCCAATGGCATTATGAATACCGATTACCACGTTTGTAATCTGATGGGCGATCAATTGCAGCACGAACCGTGGCTGAAGAAAAACCGCTACGACAAGATTTTGCTCGACCCACCGCGTGCGGGCGCGAAAGAAATCATTGCTCATTTTGGCAAGCTCAACGCGGGGCGGATTGTGTATGTATCGTGTGACCCGGCAACGCTGGCGCGGGATACTTACGAGCTGGTTCATGAACACGGCTACCGTTTGATGGGGGCGGGCGTGATGGATATGTTCCCGCATACTTCGCATGTCGAGTCGATTGCGATTTTTGAAAAATAATATAAATAACAAAGGGATAGTCCATGCAAGCATTACAACAACAGCTTGAAAAGCTACGTAAACAACTGCGTTACCACAATCACTTGTATTACGTGCTGGATGACCCGCAAATCCCCGACGTGGAGTACGACCGTCTGTTCCGCGAGTTGCAGGCATTGGAAATCGCCCATCCAGAGCTAATAACGCCCGATTCACCCACGCAGCGCGTCGGGGCGGCACCGCTTACCGAATTCGGCGAAATTAAACACGCTATCCCGATGCTGTCTTTGGGCAACGTGTTCAGCAATGAGGAATTGCTAGCGTTCGACAAACGCATTCACGACCGCCTTAAGTCCGATTCCGAAACCGAATTCGTCGCCGAACCCAAACTCGACGGTTTGGCGATCAGTATTCTCTACGAAAATGGTGTATTCATCCGCGCTGCCACCCGTGGCGATGGCGAAACCGGCGAAGATGTGACCCACAACGTGCGTACCATTGCCTCCGTACCATTGCGCTTGCTGGGGGAAGGTTGTCCGGCGGTGTTGGAAGTGCGTGGCGAAATCTACATGCCCAAAGCGGGGTTTGAAGCCTTCAACGCCAAAATGCGGGCATTGGGTGAGAAAACCTTCGTTAACCCGCGCAATGCGGCGGCGGGCAGTTTGCGCCAACTGGATCCGCGCCTGACGGCGCAACGTCCGCTGGATATTTTTTGCTACGCGGTAGGTTTGGTGGAAGGCGGCATAGTACCGGATACCCATTACGCGATTCTGCAACAATTCCGCGCATGGGGTTTGCGGGTTTGCCCGGATATTCGCATTGTGCAGGGTGCGCAAGGCTGTTTGGACTATTTCCACGAGATTGGTGCACGGCGTAACAGCTTACCCTACGACATCGACGGCGTGGTTTATAAGGTCAATAGCATTGCGCTCCAGCAAGAACTCGGCTTTATCAGCCGTGCGCCGCGCTGGGCAGTGGCACACAAATTTCCCGCACAAGAGGAGATCACCGAACTCGAAGGGGTTGATTTCCAAGTCGGGCGTACCGGCGCACTCACCCCTGTAGCACGTCTCAAACCGGTATTCGTCGGCGGCGTGACCGTCAGCAATGCTACGTTGCACAATATGGATGAAATCGAGCGCAAAGACGTGCGTATTGGTGACTTTGTGATCGTGCGCAGGGCAGGGGACGTGATTCCCGAAATCGCCAGCGTGATTCTCGAACGCCGTCCTGCTGGTGCAACACCGATTATGATGCCCACCCATTGCCCAGTGTGTGGGTCAGAGGTGAAACGCTCCGAAGGTGAGGCCGTCGCCCGCTGTACTGGCGGTTTGTATTGCCCCGCGCAAGTCAAAGAAGCCATCAAACACTTTGCCTCGCGCAAAGCGATGAATATCGACGGCTTAGGCGACAAAATGGTGGAGCAATTGTTTGATGCTGGTTTGATCCGTCACGTTGACGACCTCTACAGTCTGGATGTGGAGGCTGTCGCAGCGTTGGAGCGCATGGGCAAGAAATCTGCCGAAAACCTCATTGCCGCGCTCGAAAGCAGCAAATCCACCACGTTGGAACGCTTTATTTACGCCCTCGGCATCCGCAATGCGGGCGAAGGTACTGCCAAAGGCTTGGCACGCTATTTCGGCTCACTGGAGGCGATTCAAGCCGCCAATGAAGAAACGCTGAAACTTGTGCCTGATATTGGCGTGATTGTCGCGGCGAATATTGCTCAGTTTTTCGCAGAAGCCCATAACCGCGATACCATCCAGCACTTACGCGATTTGGGTGTGCATTGGTCAAACTACGAAGCCAAACCTGCTGAAGTGTTGCCGTTAGCGGGCAAGACTTACGTGATTACCGGAACATTGAGCCGTTCGCGTGATGACATCAAAGCGGATCTGGAAGCATTAGGGGCGAAAGTCTCTGGCAGCGTTTCCAAGAAAACCACCGCATTGATTGCAGGCGAAAACGCGGGTTCAAAGTTGGACAAAGCAGAAAGTCTGGGGATCACAGTGCTCGATGAGGCTGCTTTGTCGGTCTTGTTAAGCCGCTTATAGCGCGGTTTGAAAAAAAATAGCATCAGCAGTTGACAGAAAAGGCTGCTATCATTAAGATTCGCAGCCTGTTCAGCGGGAATAGCTCAGTGGTAGAGCACAACCTTGCCAAGGTTGGGGTCGCGAGTTCGAGCCTCGTTTCCCGCTCCAAATTCAAAGAAAGTACGCATACCATCCGTGCTTTTGGTGCTAAGTCAATACGCGGGAATAGCTCAGTGGTAGAGCACAACCTTGCCAAGGTTGGGGTCGCGAGTTCGAGCCTCGTTTCCCGCTCCAATTTTCTAACAGTGGTTCACCCACAACTCAGGCTGAATAGCATAGTGGTAATGCACCGGATTGCAAATCCGAGTACCTCAGTTCGATTCTGAGTTCAGCCTCCATCTGTATACTTCCTCCAAAATCATAGAAGCACTTTATGATGACTGTCTGTATTCCCTGTAGCCTTAGCATGGGAGTACAAGAAATCCAGTCCCTTGTACTCACGTTTTAGCTGCTATTTATCCAATTGGAAATTTAGCTCGTTACTGTCTGTTTTGGGTGGATCGACAGCTTGAGTGGGTGGTTGTCCATCCAACTTGAACTGTAATTCGTTACTGCCTGAACTGGCGTCTGGTGGTTTAGCACTTTCCATTTGGAAATTGATTTCCTGACCCTGTGTCACGGGTGCATGACCTTTATCCAAGAACGCTGTTACCAGCCCCGGTGAGAACATGACAATGATCGTCATGACCATTTGTAAGCCTACCCAAGGTAATGCTCCCCAGTAAATGTCACTGCTTTTCACTGCTTTGGGCGCAACGCCACGTAAGTAGAACAGTGCAAACCCAAACGGTGGATGCATAAACGATGTCTGGATATTCACGCTCAGGGTAATCCCAAACCAGATCAAGGCCGCAGTGGCAGCCGCTTGTTCATTACCACCGAAACTCGCTAATAACACCGGTGTCAGGATTTTCTGCGCCACTGGTGCGAGTAATGGCACGAGAATGAACACGATTTCAAAGAAATCAAGGAAGAACGCGAGGAAGAAAATAAACAGATTGACGATAATCAGAAAACTGATCCAACCACCCGGCAAATCCGAAAATAAGCTTTCCACCCAATGTCCACCATCCACACCTTGGAACACCACCGAAAATGTGGTTGCACCGATAAGAATGAATACCACCATTGAGGTAATCCGCGCGGTATTTTTGTAAGCTTGCCTGATCAGGCTCCACCATTCTGTCGTGCCGCCAAGCTGTTTACGCCGTAAGAACGCTAGAAAAACTGCTCCCATTGCCCCCATTGCGCCCGATTCCGTTGGGGTGGCAATGCCCAACATGATCGTGCCAAGTACCAAGAAAATCAGTACCGCCGTTGGGATAATGCCGCGCAGGGCTTTTTTCCACAAGGCAGCACCTTTCAGGCTAATCTCGTTTTCAGGAATCGGTGGCAGCCAATCAGGGCGAATGCGGGTGAGGAAAAACGTATAGGCCATGAACAAGCCGATTTGCAGCAGGGCAGGAATCCACGCCCCTAAATACATGCTGCCTACATCGGCACTCGCGGTCGGTGTTTTTAACTGATCCGCTAGGATAATGAGCACTAAGGAAGGTGGCACAATTTGCGCAATGGTTCCTGAAGCGGCTAATACGCCCGTGGTGTACCGCATATTGTAGCCGTAGCGCATCATGACTGGCAGTGAAATCATCGCCATGGCGATCACTTGTGCCGCGACAGTACCGGTAATTGCACCCAGCACAAAGCTCACCAAAATCACCGAATAACCCAAACCGCCGTGAACTCGCCCGAATAACTGCCCCATTGAATCGAGCATGTCTTCGGCAAGGCGGCTGCGTTCCAGCACTGCACCCATGAAGGTGAAAAACGGTATCGCCAGCAGCAACTCATTGGCAATAACACTGCCAAAAATTCGCTGCGGAATTGCTTGCAAAAAAGACAATGAGAAAAAGCCCATTTCGATCGAAATAAAGCCGAAAAACAGCCCAACCGCCATCAATGAAAACGCGACCGGAAAGCCGACCAGCATGAACAGTACCAACCCCGCGAACATGAGAAAGGGCATCATTTCTAAGGTAATCATTGCTCTGGCCTCTCGTAGTGGGTATTAAGCTGGAGTTTGCCTTTGAGTGCGGCGAAGCGTTTTACCAATTCCGATAAGCCTTGCAAGACCAGTAAGCCGAAGCCGAGTGGGAGCATGAATTTGATCGGGTAACGTGGCAACCCACCGGAATTGCTGGAATGCTCCAGAATATCCCATGATGGCAGGAACAACGTTTTCCACGACAGCCATGCAAACAGGGCGCAAGCGGGGAGCAAGAATAGCAGTAGACCAAAAATGTCGATCCACAAGCGAGTACGCTCAGAGACATTGCCGTAGATAATGTCGACACGCACATGCCCGTTTTGTGCCAACGTGTGGGATGCACCGAGCATGACCGCTGCTCCAAACAAATACCATTGCAACTCCAGCGGCCAGTTGTCGCTAAGGTCAAAGCCGTAACGTAATAAGGCGTTGCTTGCATTGACCACACAGGCTAGTAAGATCAATATGTTAGCAAGCTGTCCAAACCAGCCGTTGAGCATGTCAACAGCGTGAGAGAAGCGTATGAATGGTTGCAAATTTGAACCCTCATGGTGGCAATGGAGGCAATAAGTGTGCATTTACTCAGAGTGAATGGCAAGGTTATCAATGTGGTGGTGCAGTACCACGAAGCTCAAGGTGGCTAACGCTTTTTGCCTTTTTTGAGTGCTGCTGCTTTTTTGGCAAGTTTTTTCTTTTTACTACCGGCGGCTTTTCCGGATGCTTTGAGTTTTTTGGGGCCGGTGTACGTGCCTTCCAAGCCTTTTATGCTGCGCCGTTTGAATTGTTGTTTCAAAAAGCGCTCAATATTTACCATCAAATTCCATTCGCTGCTTTGTATCAGCGCAATGGTCAGACCGCGTGTTGCGCCGCGTCCGGTACGTCCAATGCGGTGAATGTAATGGATGCCAGTACGCGGCATATCAAAGTTAACGACCAACTCCACCCCCGGAATATCCAAACCCCGTGCGGCAAGGTCAGTCGCAATCAAAGTATTGATAGTGCCTTCCCGGAAGAGAGTCATGATACGGTTGCGTTCTTTTTGATCCATATCGCCATGTAACACCCCGCAACGTACCCGTTGTGCTTGCAAGACACCGCTCACATTATCGGCTTGTGCGCGGCTATTGGTGAATACCAAGGCTTTAACGAACGTTTCATTCAATAACAACCATGCGAGCAACCGTTGTTTGTGTTCGGTATTATCCGCAATGATGACTTGTTGCTCGATGTTATTATGCTGATCTTGCAGGGTATTTAACCCGATCATTTCCGGCTCGCGTAACACCCGTTCGGCGATTTTAATGATGCCCTCATGATTCAGCGTGGCGGAAAACAGGAGTGTTTGCCGTTGTTTGCTGCACTGTGCTGCAATGGCTTGCAAGTCGTGGCTGAACCCCATGTCCAGCATTCGGTCGGCTTCATCCAAAATCAGCACGTCTAGGTGGGAAAAGTCTGGGGTTTTTTCTGCCATCAATTCCAGCAAACGTCCAGGCGTGGAAATCACAATTTCAGTATTTTTACGCAACATGTTTTGTTGCACCCGGAAATCAGCCCCGCCGGTGATCAGCCCGACTTGCAAGCCCGTGAATGCCAGCAATTGTTGGCACTGCTGGTAAATTTGCTTGGCTAATTCGCGAGTGGGGACTAGTACCAACGCACGAGTACCGTACTGCTCCGCTGGATTGCTGAGTAAGTGCTGGATTGTCGGTAGTAAAAAGGCGGTGGTTTTACCACTGCCTGTTTCCGCGCTGACCAGCAAATCACAGCGTGTTAAAGCACGGGGTATGGCCGCTGCTTGGACGGCGGTGGGTTGCGTAAAGCCCATTTTTTGCACTGCCTGTAATAAGGGTTCAGCAATGGCAAAATCCGTGAAAGCAGGGGGAGGAGGTTCTGGCGTGAGGGCTGGTTCCATGGTGTGAGGTGTTTCCTTGAGAATAGCAAGATGGGGGGCATTCTGGCGTTTTAGACCGGGTGTTAACCCGGTCTAGAGCTGAGCTTAGAGTTTTTTGGAAAAAGCGAACTTGGCGTAGGATTGTTCTGCGACACTGAACCATTGGGCTTGGTTATTACGGAATATTTTCCAGTCGTCGTAGATCTTTTTGAATTTGGGGTTTTTGGCGGATTCTTCTTCGTAAGTTTCTACGGTGGCTTTGAAGCAGGCTTCCATGATTTCGTCACTGAACGAGCGTAATTTCACGCCGCTACCCACTAAATTAGCGAGTGCTTGTGGGTTCAATGCGTCATATTTCGCCTGCATGTCGTTGTGGGCTTGTTGGCAAGCGGCTTCCCACGCGGCTTTGTAAGCATCCGGTAATTTTTCCCACTGCTCTTTATTGACGTAGAATGAGAGTTGCGGGCCTGCTTCCCACCAGCCGGGAGTGTAGTAGTTTTTGACGATTTTGGCGAAACCGAGCTTTTCATCGTCGTAAGGGCCGACCCATTCCGCCGCGTCAATGGTGCCTTTTTCCAGCGCAGGGTAAATCTCGCCACCGGGTAATTGCTGTGGTACGACACCCAGCTTACTCAATACGCGCCCTGCAAAGCCACCAACGCGGAATTTTAAGCCTTCCAGATCTTTGACGGTGTTGATTTCTTTGTTGAACCAGCCGCCCATTTGCACGCCGGTATTGCCGCCCATGAAGTTGACCACATTGTATTCAGCGAAAAGTTCGCGCATCAGTTTCATGCCATTGCCATGCAACATCCATGCGGTTTGCTGGCGCGAGCTTAGGCCAAAAGGGACGGCACAATCGAAGGCGAGGGCAGGGTCTTTGCCGAAGTAATAGTAAGAGGCTGTGTGACCCGCTTCTACTGTGCCGTTCTGGATAGCATCCAAGACTTGTAAGCCGGGAACGATTTCGCCTGCTGCAAATACTTTTAGTGTGAATTTGCCCCCCGTGATTTTGGAAAGGGTCGAGGCGAGTACATCGGATGCGCCGTAAATGGTGTCGAGTGATTTGGGGAAACTGGAGGTTAAACGCCAACTGATGGTGGGTAAATCGCTTGAAGCGGCAGCTTTGGTAGTCTCGTCCGCTAATAGGGTGGCTGGTACAGCGGCTAAAGCAACGGTGCTGGCAGCAGCGTGCTTGAAGAATGAACGGCGTTCCATAGGTTCTCCTCTTTCTCGTTTGTAGTGCAAGGCGTGAGTGTAGCGCATATAATGCGCGGTTTCGATTACCACAACGGGAACACTTAAAACATGGCACAATCTGTCAAAAAAGTCGTGTTAGCCTACTCCGGCGGCTTGGATACCTCCATCATCGTGCGGTGGCTGCAAGAAAATTACGGGTGCGAAATCGTCACCTTTACTGCCGACATTGGTCAGGGCGAAGAAGTCGAGCCAGCCCGCTCCAAAGCTTTGGCAATGGGCATCAAGCCGGAAGAAATCTTCATCGAAGACCTGCGCGAAGAATTCGTGCGCGACTACGTGTTCCCGATGTTCCGCGCTAATACCATTTACGAAGGCGAATACCTGTTGGGTACATCCATCGCCCGCCCGTTGATCGCTAAACGCCTGATTGAAATCGCCAATGAAACCGGTGCAGATGCCATTTCCCACGGTGCGACCGGCAAGGGCAACGACCAAGTGCGCTTTGAGCTTGGTGCGTATGCGCTGAAACCGGGTGTCAAAGTGATTGCCCCTTGGCGCGAATGGGACATGAATTCCCGTGAAGCCCTGATGCAGTACGCTGAAAAGCACAATATTCCGGTTGATTTCAAGAAAGCGGGCAAGAAATCCCCGTACTCAATGGATGCCAACCTGCTGCACATCTCCTACGAAGGCGGTCCGTTGGAAGACCCTTGGTTTGAAGCCGAAGAGGATATGTGGCGTTGGAGCGTTTCCCCCGAAACTGCACCTGACAAGCCCACTTATGTCGAAATCACCTTCCAAGGCGGCGACCCAGTAGCACTGGATGGGCAATGTATGCCAGCCTCTGCCATCCTCGAAACCCTTAACAAATTGGGTGGCGCGAACGGTATCGGGCGTCTGGATTTGGTGGAAAACCGCTACGTCGGCATGAAATCACGCGGCTGCTACGAAACCCCCGGCGGCACGATTTTGTTGCCTGCGCACCGTGCGATTGAATCCCTCACGCTCGACCGCGAAGTCGCCCACCTGAAAGACAGCCTGATGCCCAAGTACGCCGAACTGGTTTACAACGGCTACTGGTGGAGTCCTGAGCGCAAGATGATGCAGCAAATGATTGACGCATCCCAAGCTTTCGTTAACGGCACGGTGCGCATGAAGTTGTACAAAGGTGCTGCAACCGTTGCCGGTCGTAAATCTGACGATAGCCTGTTTGATGCACGTATTGCCACGTTTGACGATGACGGCGGCGCTTACAACCAAAAAGATGCGGAAGGTTTCATCAAGCTGAATGCGCTGCGGATGCGAATTGCTGCGGTCAAGGGTCGTTAATTCCTGATGGAAGCACGCTTGGAAAAACTGGAGCTCCTGTTCATGGAACAGGAGCAAATGCTGGAAACCTTGAGCCATCAGCTTTACCTGCAACAAAAAGACATCGCCTCGGCGTTGCTGGAAATTGAACGGCTGAATGAAAAGCTCAAAACGCTCACGCCATCGGCTGTCGGTAATCAAGCCGATGAACCCCCACCCCCGCATTATTGATGCCTGAGCGCTATCAACTGGTGCAAACCCCTGCACGACTGGAATTGCACGACACCCACGGCCCCAAAGTGGGTGCGGTGTACGTTGATTTTGTGGAAGGCAAAGCCCAACACCGCCGCAAGTTCGGTGGTGGTAAGGGGCAGGACATTGCTAAAGCGATTGGCTTACACAAATTCAAACACCCCTACGTTATTGATGCGACTGCGGGATTAGGGCGTGAATCTTTTGTGCTGGCAACCTTGGGATGCACAGTAATTTTACTGGAGCGTTCCCCAATTGTTTATGCTTTGCTGGCTGATGGTTTGCAACGTGCGCTTGCGAGTGATGATGCTGAATCAGTGGCGATTGCCTCGCGAATGACCTTGCATCAGGCAGACGCGCTCGCGTGGCTGAAAACAGTCAGTGCTGATGCGTTGCCTGATGTAGTTTACCTCGATCCTATGTTCCCAGAGCGACAAAAATCGGCCTTGGTGCAGAAAGAGATGCGATTTTTCCATGCAGTCGTGGGTGCAGATGAAGATAGCGATGCGTTGCTTGAGTTGGCAATCCAGCAGGCAACACGTCGTGTGGTGGTGAAACGCCCACGTCATGCCCCTGAGTTACAAGGTATTAAGCCTGCCTTTGTTATTGCTGGGAAAGCAGTGCGCTACGATGTCTACTTAGGCAAAGCAACTGCGCAAGAACACGCTCATCAGGAATAAAATACCGAACCATGCCATGATTCTGAGAATGACGCGGTATAATTGACGTTTTTCATGTGTATTCATAAGGTCATTAAGTTGTGGAAAGGAATCATTTTCTGCTAATCGCTAGTGTGTCAGGAATGCTCGCAGTCATACTGGGGGCATTTGGTGCGCACGGTCTGGAAAAATTAGTCGATGCTAAGATGTTGCAACGTTTTCATACCGGTGTCGAATACCAGTTCTATCATTCATTGGCATTATTATTGATTAGTATTTTATATTATTTTATAAGAAATAAGTATATGGCTTATGCCAGTTATGCATTTCTGTTAGGTATGATTTTGTTCTCTGGGAGCCTCTATCTCTATGTTTTGACAGATATCAAAGGGTTTGTATTAGTGACTCCCTTTGGTGGTCTTAGCTTCATTATAGGATGGGGGCTGCTGGCTTTTTCTGCTAAAAACGGGATGCATTCAGAAAAAATATAAGATAAATTTATTTCTTATTGCCATTAATTGAGTTAAGATTTTTCAAGGATGGATGCTGGTATAGTGGGTGTTACAACAAAATGCATAAGCAAGCCCTGTACTAACTAGCTAATTTTAGTTAGGTTATTCTTGGAATATGACCATGAGTTATACACCATTTAAATTCTTCGGTAAAAATGCGCGTGGACGTGATTTTGTTGTGGGTGACATTCACGGCTCTTTTTCAGCCTTGGAATGTTTATTGCAGCGGATTAACTTTAACCCAGAGGCTGATCGCGTTTTCTCGGTAGGGGATTTGATTGATCGTGGTGGCGAATCACATCGCGTCATCGAGTTTCTCAATCATGATTGGTTTCATGCGATTATGGGGAATCATGAGCGCATGTTGCTGGATTCGGAATACAATGCAGCGGTGTTAGAAAACTGGACGCGCTATAACGGTGGGGCTTGGTGGAAGCGTGTCCCGGAACATATTCGCCCGCGTATTCGTAAGGTGTTAGGGCAATTACCTCTTGCTTTTGAAGTATCAACTGCAAATGGCCATATTGGAATTGTCCACGCTGATATTCCTACCGGCATCCCTTGGCATCAGTTTGTGCGTTCACTGGAGTCTGACCCTGATATGGAGGAGTACGCGCTGTGGTCGCGTAATCGTTACAAGCATTTTAAAATGCTAGGGCGTACTGTTCCCGTCGAGGGCATTGATTTGGTGGTATTTGGGCACACGCCGATGAGTCAACCATTACACACCGCTAACTTCTATTACATTGATACGGGGGCAGCGTTGCTGGACGACAAAGCATTAGGGAAATTAACGCTGTTGCAAATTCATCCAGTTATGGAATTACACCAATTAAATGTGCGCACTGAAGCAGAGGTGCACATCCTGGTGTGAATATTTCGGGACGCATAACAAAAAGGGCGACTAAATGTTCGCCCTTTTTTATTTTCACAACCCGCATGTGCAATTACCTATTAGCAACTAGCGTTTGCAATTGCGCCAATCGTTGGGCGGGGTGGGAACATGGTGGCTATGCGGCTGGCAATGGTGTCTTGGCGGCGCGAGACTTCCCGAATTTCTGGTCGATTAATAAAACTCGCCAGTGTGAGGTTATCAAGGAACTCATACAAGCGCCCGCTTAAATCTTCCCATAATTGATGCGTTAGGCATTTTTCACCGCCGTGGCAATCTTTACTACCAAGGCAACGGGTTACGTCAATATTTTCGTCTACCGCATTAATAATTTCGGCGATACTAATCTGACTCGCAGGACGCCCTAACCGATAACCACCACCAGGGCCGCGCACCCCTTCGACTAAACCTTCTTTACGCAGCTTAGCAAACAACTGCTCAAGGTAGGACAAAGAAATACCTTGGCATTGTGAAATATCTGCCAGCGTAACGGGGCCTTGATGATCATGAATGGCTAAATCCATCATGGCAGTGACCGCATACCGGCCTTTCGTTGACAGTTTCATTGAGTGTACTCCTTAGCAGTATAACTGCGTTTTAATTCCTGACTGGATTACTCAGCATTTTAAATAAACCTAGTATTGTAGTCAAGAATATTTGCATATTTAAGTTGTACAATATGTAAATTTCTTGAATGGATAGAGTATAGATGTACAATTTTTCAAATGCAAAACCTATACATTGTTATTGTGTGGTGTTGACCCTAGGCAAAAGAATGTCCTTGTCTGCGTAAGTAATTTGTCCATTTGTATAAAAAACGGTTCATTTTCCAGCGACATAACAACATGGTGTCTAAGTCTTTGTTCCAATAATGTACAGTTTCTTCGGTGAGTCGGCAGCGATGACTCAGCACTTCTGCCTGCCGTGAGTCATGGTAAATCCGAATCAGTATATCGGGGCGGTTATCTTTCGCATGGCGACCTTCTTCAAACAAGTAAGTCAACATCAAGGTTGTGGTATGAATGGTGTGATCCGTAATGATGAGTGATACGGGAATACCACCAGCCACCCTTGATACTATTCTTTTCGGTAATATACGGATGTCGCCGCACAATAGACGCAGTTGGATATAATTTATTTCGTACATTTCCATCAGTGCCGCGAAAGATTTTGGGCGAGGTGAGAAGGTGGCGGGTTGTTCTTTGACTAACATAAATCCATAATGAGTGCGTGATTTGTGCGGCTGCGATGCTGTGCAGATGAAACCATGATCCTAACAAAAACCTACTGGTAAGCGTACCCTCATGACTATCCAGACCATTAAGACCACACCTTTCGATGACCAAAAGCCGGGAACCTCCGGTTTGCGGAAAAGTGTCAAACACTTCAAGAAGCCCGATTATTTGCAAACTTTTGTACAAGCTATTTTCAATACGCTGGAGCATGTACAAGACAGCACGCTCGTATTAGGCGGTGACGGGCGTTATTTCAACCGTGAAGCGATTCAAATTATCCTGCGGATGGCGGCAGCGACTGGTTTTGGGCGTGTCATTGTTGGGCAGGGTGGAATTCTTTCCACCCCAGCCGCCTCTAACGTGATTCGCCAATACCAAGCCATCGGCGGCATTATCTTGTCGGCAAGCCACAATGCGGGCGGGCCAGAAGGTGATTTCGGTATTAAATTCAATGGTGCGAATGGTGGCCCTGCGCCAGAAAGTATGACCGAAGCGATGTTTGCCGCCGCTAAACAGATTCATGAATACCATATTGCGCCGCTTCAACCGATCCCGGTTGATAAATTAGGAAAGTATCAATTGGCGGGAATGCAAGTTGAAGTCATTGATGCTGTTAGTGATTACCTTGCTCTGATGGAACGGATTTTCGATTTCGACAAGATTTCAGCGTTGTTGGCCTCTAATCATTTCAAGATGCGTTTTGATGCAATGCACGCAGTTACTGGACCATACGCGCATCGGATATTGGAGCAGCGTTTGGGCGCACCGGAAGGAACCGTGATTCATGGGGAACCCTTGGCGGATTTTGGCGGTGGGCATCCCGACCCGAATCAGGCACATGCCACAGAGTTAATGAATCTGTTGTATGCGCGTAATTCCGACATTGATTTCGGTGCTGCTTCCGATGGTGACGGGGATCGCAATATGATTTTGGGTAAACGGTTCTTCGTGACACCGAGCGATAGCCTTGCGGTGTTAGCTGCGAATGCCCGCCTGATTCCGGGGTACAAAGATGGTATTGCGGGCATTGCACGCTCCATGCCGACCAGCCAAGCGCCAGACCGGGTGGCAGAGAAGTTGGGCTTGCCGTGCTTTGAGACACCTACCGGTTGGAAGTTTTTCGGCAACTTGTTGGATGCTGGTAAAATCACTTTATGCGGCGAAGAGAGCTTTGGTACAGGTTCTGATCATGTCCGTGAAAAAGACGGTTTGTGGGCGGTATTATTCTGGCTGAACTTGCTGGCAGAAAAGCAGGATTCGGTGGAAAATATTGTGCGCCAGCATTGGGCAGAGTACGGGCGTAACTATTATTCACGCCACGATTACGAAGCCATTGAGATGCAAGATGCCAATGCACTGGTGGATGCTTTGCAAGCGCAGTTGCCGGGTTTGGCAGGCAAGCCGTTTGGTGATTTGACCGTAAGTGCTGCGGATAACTTTACGTATACCGATCCGGTGGACGGTTCTGTGAGTCAGAATCAAGGTATCCGTATTCTGTTTGCCGACGGTTCGCGCATTATTTTCCGCTTGTCGGGAACGGGAACGCAGGGGGCAACCTTGCGCGTTTACCTTGAAAAGTACGAGGCGGATGTCAGCAAGCACGACCAAGATGTGCAGGAAGCCTTAGCGGATCTGCTCGCGATTGTGCAACAGGTTGCCAGAATTGAGCACTTTACCGGACGTGCAGCGGCGGATGTTATCACCTAATGCTTTGCGCGTTGAGGTAATCACGTACTTCGGCTGGTGAACCCGTAAACACCAGCCGCTGTTGCTTTTTGCTGATTTGGTAGTCATACATCGGGTCGTAATAATCCAGCAGAATAAAACGTACCCAGTCGTAATGCGCAGTAGTGGAGTGATCAAGCGTTTGTTGTTGTAAGGCGTGTTCCATCATCTGTCGCGCTTGTTGGTAACGTACTCCCCCTAAGCGGCGTTGTACCTTCGCCAAACTACCCAGCAGATAAGCACTGAATGCGGCAAAGCCCGCTTGTGCATCACCGCTGTGTACGGCGGTAAAGGCGGCGAGGTTATCCACGACGTATTCTTGATAGCTGATTTCTACCCGTTCTTCATCAGGTACTTGCATTAATACAAGCGGCGCATTGCGTAAGGTCTCGAAAAAAGTGTCGGGTAGGTGCAACGAGCCAATGGTACGGCTTTCATCTTCAAATACCAGAGTGGTTTGCCCTTGATGACACTTGCGCAGTAATTGGATAGCGAGATTATTCTCAAAACTGATTTGTGAGGGTTGCGGTGTAGGTTGTGTGCCAAATGCTGAACCACGGTGATTTGCGCAGGCTTCTAAGTCAATTTGCTGTTGCAAGTCACGTAGAAAGCGTGTTTTCCCTGAACCTGTGCGCCCACTCAGGATGATGGGGCTGATTTTGCGGGGCAAGCTTTCCAATTGTTCCAACAAAAAGCGCCGCATGGCTTTGTAACCGCCCTGGACACGCGGGTAGCGAATGCCGGTTTGTTCATACAGCCATTGTTGGGAAGTCCGTGAACGCAAGCCACCCCGAAAACAATACAACACACCTTCAGGGTATTTGTCGGCAAAGTGTTGCCAAGCTGTAACCCGTGCCGCTTTAATTTCACCGCTAACCCGCTGCAAGCCTAATGCAATCGCGGCATCTTGCCCTTGTTGTTTGTAACGTGTACCAATTTCGACACGATCATCATCATCCATTAATGGCAAGTTGGTGCTGCATGGGAAAGCACCTTCGTGGAATTCTACGGGGGCACGTACATCTAACAACGGCACGTCTTGCAAAAACAAGTGCAGCAAGTCGTCGATGACAGGTAAATCGTTACCAGCGTTGCGCAGTGACATGAATTACTCCATCGTAATCAGGGCGCTATTTGCCACAGGTTCGCGCAAGTAGCCGATGGGTTGTAAGTTCATGCCAGCCTGTCGGCTCACGGCTAAGAACTCTATCTCCCCTTCAGGCGCAACCGCCACCAGCAAGCCGCCGCTGGTTTGGGGGTCGCAGAGGATTTGCCGCTGACGTTCTGTCATTGCACCGAGTGCGTAGCCGTAGCTGTCGAAATTGCGTTGCGCCCCACCCGGTGAGCAATCCAGTTCCAGATAGTGCGGAATGTGTGGCAACACTGGCACTTGGTCGAACTGAATGACGGCTTGCAAGCCACTGCCTTCGCACATTTCGCGCAAATGCCCGCCCAGCCCGAAGCCGGTGACATCGGTTAGAGCCGTGACGGCTGGCATTTCGCCGAATTGTGCGCCGATGCTGTTCAGTTGGCACATGGTGTCGATGGCGAGATTGCGGTGTTCGGGCAAGAGCACTTTGCGTTTTTGTGCGGTAGTGAGAATACCAATACCGAGTGGTTTGGTGAGGTACAGCTTGCAACCGGCTTGCGCGGTGCTGTTTTGCTTGAGGTGGCGGGTTTGCACAATGCCCGTG
Source organism: Thiothrix caldifontis (assembly GCF_900107695.1). Taxonomy (GTDB): domain Bacteria; phylum Pseudomonadota; class Gammaproteobacteria; order Thiotrichales; family Thiotrichaceae; genus Thiothrix; species Thiothrix caldifontis. The sequence goes on from NZ_FNQP01000010.1 coordinate 103,604, forward strand.
ACCGCCAAGCCGAAAATGGGTTCGGGTGCGTCAATGCTGTGACCGCCTGCGAGGGGAATACCGGCATCCTGACAGGCTTTGCGCCCACCTTCAACCACTTCACGCCCCACTTCTGGTGGCAATTTGTCGAGCGGCCAGCCAAAAATTGCAATCGCCATAATGGGCTTGCCGCCCATGGCGTACACGTCGCTGATGGCATTGGTGGCTGCAATGCGCCCAAACGTAAACGGGTCATCCACAATCGGCATGAAAAAATCGGTGGTGCTGATGACGGCAGTGCCATTGCCCAGATCGTAAACGGCAGCATCATCGCGGGAACTGTTGCCGACCAGCAGGGCATCGCAGACATCTGGCGGTAATTGGCTGTGCAAAATCACATCGAGGACAGCGGGGGCGATTTTGCAACCACAGCCTGAGCCGTGGCTGTATTCGGTCATGCGGATGGGGGTATCCATGCAGGGAATCCTTGGCTAAGCAAAGGGGGGAATCATACTGGAAAGTGAGGCATGACGCGATTAGGTGCTTTTCGGATCCAAGGCATCCCGCAGCCCATCCCCCAGAAAATTGAGGCAAAACAAGGTTACTGCCAGAAATCCTGCCGGGAATAGCAACATCCACGGTGCAGTTTCCATTTGCGCGGCCCCTTCCGCAATCAGTACTCCCCAACTGGTTAAGGGTTCCTGTACCCCCAGCCCTAAAAAGCTGAGGAACGATTCAAACAAAATCACCTGCGGCACGGTTAGGGTGGCATACACGATCACTGATCCCAAGGTATTTGGCACAATATGACGCCGGATAATCCCGAAATGGCTCACGCCACATACCCGTGCGGCTTCCACAAACGCCCGCCCTTTTAACGACAACGCTTGTCCGCGTACAATCCGTGCCATGGTAAGCCACTCTACCGCCCCAATTGCCACGAAAATCAGGAAGATGCTGCGCCCAAAATACACCATCAGCAAAATCACAAAAAACATAAAGGGCAGGGCATACAGCACATCCACCAAGCGCATCATCAGGGCATCGGTACGCCCACCCAGATAGCCTGCGGTTGCGCCATACAATACCCCGATCAATAAACTCACGGCGGTGGCAGCTAAGCCGACCATCAGCGAAATTTGCCCCCCAATCAGGGTACGCACGAACAAATCACGCCCATTGGCATCCGTACCGAACCAGAATCCTTGTTCCGCATTGGGGGGAATACCCATACTGTCCCAGTAAATCTCATCGTAAGGGTGTGGGCTAAACAACGGCCCCAACACGCACAACAAGCCAATCGCGAGCAACACCACCGCACTGCCTACTGCCATTTTATTGCGCCGTAAACGCCGTAAGGCTTTGTTCCACAACCCTTGGTTGAACGGCTTAGTCATAACGCACCCTTGGATCCATTAGCCCGTAAATCACATCGACCAATAAATTCATCAGAATAATCAACGCGCCATAAAACACTACCACCCCCATGACCAAGGTGTAATCACGGTTTAATGCACCTTGTACGAAGTGCCGCCCGATACCTGGAATTCCAAATATCTGCTCAATCACCACTGAACCGGTAATAATGGCAGCGGTCGCAGGCCCTAACCACGATAACACGGGCAATAATGCGCCTTTCAGTACATGCCGCCACAAAATAAGCCGCATGGGTAGACCTTTGGCAAATGCGGTGCGGATATGTGGGCTAGACAGTGTTTCTAGCATACTCGCCCGCATGAGCCGTGCGGCATAAGCAATTTGTGGTAAGGCCAAGGCAATGACAGGTAACACGGCTGATTTCCAACCTGTATCCCACCCCGCTACCGGCAACCAGTGCAAAAACACCCCAAAGACCAGCGCTAATAAGGGAGCCATGACAAAATTGGGTACCGTAATGCCGGTCATTGCGACTGCCATCACAGCATGATCCATCGGGCGGTTTTGATGCAAAGCAGCCAGTATCCCTGCCGGAAGCCCGATCAATAATGCCAATAACATCGCGAATACACCCAGTTGCAGCGATACTGGGAAACCCTCGGCAATTAATGCGCTAACGCTGTGATCTTTGTATTTGAATGATGGGCCAAAATCACCCTGTAACACATTAAGCAAGTAATAACCATATTGCACGGGCAAGGGTTGATCAAGGTGGTAGGCACGTTCAATATTCGCAGCAATTTCTGGTGGAATAGGGCGTTCAGTATCAAATGGCCCGCCCGGTGCCAAGCGAATCAGAAAAAATGCCAAGGTGATGATGACCAATAACGTGGGCAGTGCACCGAGCAGGCGTTTGAAGACATACTGCAACATATAAACATTGAGCCTTTTTAGCGAGTCATGAAACGTGGGACTGTAAGCAGGTCGGTTTCTTAGGGCTATTCGTCCTGATTATGATTGTCTGTTAACACCGATGCAATTCAAAATATAAGCTACAAGCGCGTGATTATGTGCCATGTGAATGACAAAATTAAGGAAAAATAAGTGAATACATACTATCTAAGCCTAGCCAGTCTAGGCCAAAATCATTGGTGGCGTTATGTGCTGGGTTTAGTCGTTATTGCTATTTTTTGGCAGGTATTAGGTGCTATTCCCTTGGGCATTATGATCATGTTTATCTTGGGAGATAATAACCCCGCGACTAATGTAAATTTGGATACGCTGAAATTTGAAGGCATTGATAGTTTATGGCCTTATTTGGGTATTAATTTTACATTATTGGCGATGTTGACTGGGGTATTTCTGACAGTGCGTTTTTTGCATCAACGTCACTTCACCAGTGTGATTACCCCGCTGACAAGTGTTAATTGGATGTTGATGCTGAAGGGTTTTTTCGTCTTTTTGGGGTTAATAGGTTTGGCTACATTGCTTGAAACATTATGGCATCCCCATACTTATCAAGTGACGTTTGACGCTAAACAGTTCTTGATATTTTTACCCATCGCATTATTTGTGACCCCGCTTCAGGCGGCAGCGGAAGAGTTTTTATTTCGCGGGTACTTTATGCAGGGTTTGGGTTTGTTGAGCCGCAGAGCGATTATTCCGGTCGTTGGATCTTCCTTGCTATTCATGGCAGCGCACTTAGCAAACCCGGAAATGGGTGAGGATAAGTATTTAATTCCTCTGTTGTATTTGTTAATGGGATTGTTTCTAGCCATTATTACCGTGAAGAGCAACTCACTGGAGTTAGCGATTGGTGTTCATGCCGCTAATAATCTGTTTACCGTATTGATTATGAATTATGCTAATTCAGCGCTGCCGTCACCTGCATTATTCACTGCCAGTCAGGTTGACCCATTGATCAGCTTGATCAGTTTTGTGGTGGTAGCCGCTCTATTTTATTGGATTATGTTTAGGCGCTGGAATGTTAACCATGCACAGCCATGGCTATAAGAGCACAGACTGTGCATGGTCGGTTGCCAAGGGTTATTTCAGCCCCAGATATTGGGTTGGATGCACATCCATCACATTGTCTTCCCATCCGGTGATTTTCGGGCTGACCAAGTGTTGAGTGGTGTTGTAGTAAATCGGGATGATCGGCGTATCCGCCAGCAGAATCCGTTCGGCTTGTTCCATCGCTTCTTGGCGCTTTTTTACGTCGGTTTGGGTTTCGGCTTCTGCCATTAAGCGGTCGAATTCGGGGTTTTTGTAGCCGGAGGTGTTCATTTCACCGACATCGGACTTGAACAGGCTGAGGAACGTGTGTGCATCGTTGTAATCGCCAATCCAACTGGAGCGTACCACTTGGAACTGTTTTTGCTTGCGCGAACTGAGGTAGACTTTCCATTCCTCATTACGCAGGTTGGTTTTCACGCCTAACACTTGTTTCCACATCGCAGCGACCGCAATCGCGAGTTTTTTATTGTTGTCGCTGGTGTTGTAGAGGATTTCGAGTTCCAGCGGTTTGTCAGCGCCATAGCCGCTTTCGGCATACAGCTCTTGGGCAAGTTTGGTGCGGGCGGCTTTATCCAGCGATTTTTCTTCCATGTTTTGCTGGGTGTAATTATCGACGGGCGGAACCCAACCCCACGCGGGGATTTCACCCGCTTGGGTAATTTTTTCGGTGAGAATGTCGCGATCTAACGCCAGAGAGAGGGCGCGACGCAACTTGGGGTTTTCCTTGAAGGCGGGATTTTCCAGATTGAGCGCGTAATAGTACGTGCCAATGTAGGGCGTGTTGCGGAATTCTGCGGCGAAATCTTGCGCGACCGTTTTAATCTGATCAGAAGGTACATCGTAGGTAATGTCGATTTCCCCTGCACGGTAGCGCTTGAGTTCGCTGTTCTGGTCTTCAGTGGGGATGTAGTACACGCTGTCGATTTTTACTTCGGCAGCACGGCGGTAATGCGGATTTTTCACTAACTTGACATGGGCTTGTGGTGTCCATTCGCTCAGGCAGTACGCGCCGTTGCAGCGGATGTTTTCGGGTTTTATCCAATCCTTGCTCGCTTTTTCAACCGCTTGCTTGGGAATGGGGAATGCCATCGGGTGCATTAACATACCGAGGAAATAGGAGGTGGGGGTTTTGAGATTTATTTCCAAGGTTTGCGGGTCGAGGGCTTTTACGCCAACGCTGGAAGGGTCTTTTTGTTCGCCTTTGTTAAAGGCTTCTGCACCTGCAATCGGCCAGAGGATAAAGGCGTAGTCCGAAGCCGTTTCCGGGGCAAGCGCCCGCCGATAAGCGTATACAAAATCTTCAGCAGTTAACGCCGTGCCGTCTGACCATTGGCTGTCTTTGCGCAAATGGAAGGTGTAGCGCTTACCGTCGTCGCTGATGCCCCACTTTTCTGCCACACCGGGTTGCAGCTTGCCGAATGCGTCTTCTGTAACCAGCCCTTCAAACATATCGCGCTGAATATTCGCCTCAGAAACACCGGAGGATTGGTGAATATCCAGCGTTTCCGGTTCAGTGCCATTACCGCGCTTCAACACGGTTTCGGCGATGGAAAACGGGGCGTAGGTTAAACAGAGAGCGAGGAATAAGCGTGGCAGTTTGCGCATGGTTTTTTCCGGTTAAGTTGATGGGAAGCACTATAACACAGGCTATTCGCCTAATGCCCGCGAGCGCATGAGGACGCGTATCAACGGGAAGCCAAGCGAGGCGCTGAGGTGTTCAGCGGTATTTTTCAAGGCGCGGGTGGTTTGTTGATCGGGAACTTTGCCCGCGAGGATCACCCAGTTTTTGCTGGCTGTCAGCACGGTACGAATGTCGGTAAAGTGTGTGCGTAAGGCATCGCGTAACAAGGGGTCTTCGCGCTGTTCTGTCCAGCAATTCATCACTAGCCAGCCGTCTTCCTTGAGATTGGCGGCACAGCGGGCGACAAAATCGGCTCGCAATTGCACATGATCCACGCCATCACCGTGGTAAAGGTCGGCGAAGATTACATCAACTTTGCGCAATTCTGCGTTGTTCAGAAAGTCGTCGGCATCTTGCTGGATGATTTGTAAACGTTTGCTGCGCGGCATTTGGAAAAAGTGCTGGGCAACCTCGATCACGGTGGCGCGTAATTCCACGGCGGTAATGTGAATACCGGGAATGTGGCGATGCAAAGCGGTGACCAAACTGCCGCCGCCTAAACCTAAAATGAGTACCCGTTTGGGTTGGCAGAATAGTAGCACCAGCAACATGGCTTGGGTGTATTCGTATTGTAAGACGTGCGGGGCGGATTTTAAGCAGCGGCTTTGCTCATCATTGGGTGCAAAGGCTAGAATGCGGCATTCGCCGTCGTCCAACACGGTGATTGTGCCGAATTCATCTTCGCTGTGGTGTAAGGTTTGGATGTTTACTTGCATAATCCCGAAAGTATCACAAAACAGGAAAGCGTATGCACCTGCCAGAAGCTGAAGGCGTTATTAAATTTACCTTGTCATACACCGCGAGTGACGAAGGATTGGATTGCCCTGATTTTGACGCGCTCAATCACAGCCGTAGTTTGTTGTGGCAGTGGGGTGTGGTCGGGCAGGATGATCTGCGTTACGGCGGTTTGGGTTATGGTAATGTCAGTGTGCGTACTGTGGAGCGTGAATCGACAGGCGCGTTTGTGATTACGGGGACGCAAACGGGGCATTTGCCAACATTGACCGCGCAACACTATGCGCAAGTGCTGTCTTACGATGTCAAACGCCATTGGTTGCAAGCGTTTGGAGCGCGGAAACCGTCGTCGGAAGCCATGACCCATGCGGCGATTTACCAGTGTATGCCAACAACCGTCAACGCGGTTATTCACGGGCATCATCCACGGATTTGGCAGCAAGCGCAGGCGTTGGGATTGGTATGTATGGCGGCGGATATCGCCTATGGCACGCCGCAAATGGCGCAGGTGATGCAAGCTGTGTTGCGCGATACTCAGCCAGCGCGTAACACGGTTGTGATGCTGGGGCATGAGGATGGGTTTATTACGTGGGGCGAAAGTCTTGCCGAAGCGGTTGCACTGGTGCGCCAGTTGTTACAGGATGCGGCGCATATTCCATAGAAAACATAAGGAGCAAACCTGATGTCATTGGGGCCAGTCATGCTGGATGTAGCCGGTACGGCATTGAGTGCTGAAGACCGTGAATTATTGCAACATCCCGCCGTGGGAGGCGTGATTTTGTTTGCGCGTAATTACCAAAATCCGATGCAATTGGTGGCGTTGACCGCAGCGATTCGGGCAGTGCGCGAACCGCATTTGCTGGTGGCGGTGGATCAGGAAGGTGGGCGAGTGCAACGGTTTCGTGAAGGTTTCCACCGTTTGCCGCCAGCAGGGTATTACGCAGCGTTGCGCCAACAATCACCGGAGGCGGCGAAGCACGCGGCGCAACGCATGGGCTGGCTGATGGCATCCGAGTTGCAAGCGGTGGGCGTGGATTTCAGCTTCGCGCCCGTGTTGGATCTTGATCGTGGGCTGAGTCGGGTGATCGGTGATCGTGCTTTTGGGCAAGATACGCCGACGGTAATGGCATTGACCGGCGCTTGGATGCAAGGCGCACGTTTGGCGGGCATGGTGTCAGTCGGCAAACATTTCCCAGGTCATGGTGGTGTGACGGCAGATTCGCACGAAGCCTTGCCGTGTGACGAACGCAGTTGGGCAACTTTGTGGGCGGAAGACATTGCCCCGTTCGGGCATTTGATTGCGCAAGGGCTGGAGGCGGTGATGCCGTCACACGTTGTGTATTCGTGCGTGGACGCTGCACCAGCAGGGTTTTCAGCGCGATGGTTGCAAGAGATTTTGCGCGGGCAAATGGGCTTTCAGGGAGTAATTTTCAGCGATGCCTTGGATATGGCAGCAGCGGCAGCCGTAGGAGATTTTGTGGGTCGGGCAAAAGCAGCCTTGGCAGCAGGGTGTGATCAATTGTTGATGTGCAATAACCGCGCAGCCGCCATTGCGGTGGTGGAGGCATTGGCGGATTATCGCGATTTGGCGGCACAAGCACGCTTGTCGCGCTTATACAGTCGCCATTTCACGCCGTTGCAACATGCTCAGCAACAGCCGTATTGGGCTGAAGCAGAGGCGGTGTTGGCACAATTTGCGGCGGATAGCGCATCCGGCATGACCTTGGCGTATGATCCGACCACGCGCGGCGGCACTGTGCTGTAGGCGCTATTCCTTGAGCTTAATGAGCAAATGGTCTTCTTCAACGTGGATGTCTTCGACACCAGCGGCGAAGGATTGCCAGAAACCGGCATTGCCACCGAATTCGCTGACCAAATCTACGTTTTTCAGGTTGCCTAGCCATGCGTTGGGCACGGCTACACCCCAAACGCTTACGCCTTTGAGTTTGATAATGGGATTGTTGTTGGCGTAGGCCAATTCCATGCCAGCATTCACCTTGAGCGTTTTACCGCCGATAAACGGGAAATCGGGGTCAAGCGGCAGCAGGATTTTGGCACTTGCAAGATTATCAGCAAGGTCGATGACCGCTTTTTCTGCCATGTCGGTGTTTTTGGCAAGTAAAGCATTCAGCTCTTTTTCCGTGAGCGAAATTTCACGGTTTGCACCGACTTCGGTATACGGTTCGGGCGTGAGATCATCTGGGGGTGCGGGTAAACCGATTCGTTGGAGCTTTTGTTCCAATACCGTCGTTTCACGCTCATCAAGGGTGACAGGTTTAAACGGTTTGGGAAATAAGAAGTATTGAATAACCCACAGCGTGACGCTTACAGAGATAAATACTGTTAATAAAATCACGCCAACGACATGTAAGCACCCAATTTTTGTTTCTGAGCTTGTATCCATTTATGCTCCAGCAAGAAAACGTACAGCCCGCGTTGGCTGTTCCATTGTTAGCATTTAGCATAAAACATCTGGCTGGGGTTGTGGAAATCTGCCAGAGTTTATTATTTAACGATTAACGGGCGGTAGTATGTCGGAGTTTGATCTAATCCGCGAATATTTTTTCTGGCAACCTAAGCCTGATAATGTGTGCGTTAGTGTGGGTGATGATGCGGCTGTTTTACGGGTTCCGGCAGCTAAACAGTTGGTGGTGTCGGTTGATACCTCGAATGCGGGAGTACATTTTCCTCTGGAAACTGCGCCACATGCTATCGGCTATAAAGCCTTGGCGGTGAATTTGAGTGATCTGGCAGCGATGGGGGCGGAACCGGCTTGGTTTACATTGGCTTTATCGATGCCAGCGGCTGATGAAGGGTGGGTCAGGGAGTTCACTCGGGGAATGCGGGAGTTGGCAGAACAGCATGGTATCTTTTTGATTGGCGGTGATACAACGCGGGGTGCTTTGAGTATCACCATTCAGGTCATGGGGTTTGTGGAGCCGAGTAAAGCATTATTGCGTAGCGGAGCGCAACACGGTGATCTTATTTGCGTGTCTGGTACTTTAGGGGATGCAGCGGCAGGCTTGGCCGTCTTGCAACAACGTTTGACATTACCGACGGAGGCAGCAGCGTTTTGCATTCAACGTTTGAATTACCCTTCGCCACGTTTGGCATTCGCGAATAGCTTGTTAGGAAGAGCCAATGCTTGCATGGATATTTCCGACGGCTTATTGGCTGATTTGGGGCATTTGTTACGTGCATCGGGGGTGGGGGCGCGGTTGCAACATACTTTGATCCCCTTTTCTGCGGCATTACAACACATTGCATTAGCACAAAGACTGGACTTTGCACTCAGGGGAGGCGATGATTACGAATTATTGTTTACCATGCCCAAGCAAAATTTATGCGAGGTGCAGCAAGCAGCAGGTAGGCAACAGGTTCAGGTCACGGTTATCGGGGAAGTGGATGCGAATCAGGACGGTTTGGTCATTGATTACACCTTTGCTGATAACCGACAGGGCTACGAACATTTTTCGTAAGAATGACAGCATGTTTGGGAACCTTCGTAAACATAGCATTGTCTATCAAAACAACAATCCATCAGCACTTGGGGCTTAGACTTATGAATAATCAAATGAAAATGAGCGCGGTTGCGCTGACTTTGGCAGCATTAATGGCTGGTTGCGCACCTGTACCTGGAACAGCTCCACAAGCAGGGGCAACGACTGGCGGTGATTACGGTGCTAATAGTTATGGCACGACAACTACGGCTTCCACTGATTACGGTTATAACACTGGTACGACGCCTGCCGCTACCAATACAACGCCTAATAATAGCTCTTATTATGACTACGGTGCAGGCAGTTCAACCGGTAGTTCTGCTTATGGCAGCACAACGACTGGTTCTACCAGCGGCAGCTATTACGATTATTCTGCACCGAGCAGTAGTACCAGCGGTAGTTATTCAGGCTCTTATAGCAACACTGCTGGGGGGTCTTATGCAGTTCAGGTCGTTGCTAGCCCTAATAGCGGCACAGCAGAAGCGATGCGTAGTCAGATGCAATCCATGGGCTTCAATGCTGTGGTTGATCAAGTCGGTGGCTACTACAAAGTTCGCGTTCCCTTCAGTAGCGAAAGTGAAGCAAAAGCCAACTTGGGGCGTATCCGCTCTAGTGTGCCGGATGCTTTCTACACCGTTCGTTAACATTTAAGTGCTGCAATGCCCCTTACTTTGGGGCATTGTGCATTTCGTAACGCTAATTCCCCCGCTCTTCTGCCTGTACAGCGATTTACGAGTGAGTAAGTGATAAAAATCTGGGTATATAAATCATTTGATATTTTTATAGATTATGAGCCCATTTATCACATTATCGCGTATCGTTGTAGCTGCCATGTTGCTCTGCGCTAATGGAGTGCAAGCTGGCTTATACCGCTGGGTAGATGCTGCTGGTGCAGTGCATTATTCAGATGTTGTACCCCCCACTATCGAAAAGCAAGGGCATAGTCAGCTCAATAAGCAAGGCATGACGATTGAAACCTTCCCCGCAGCACCGAGTGAGGAAGACATTGCCGCACTTAAACGCCGTGAGACCTTAGCAAAACTACGCGATGCTATGGAAAATAAACAACAAGAACAAGACAATCACCTGCTGGCTAATTATGCCGATACCAGTGAGCTTGAAGCTGTTTTTCATAGTAAGTTAGCGGTGCTGGCTAAAAATACCGAGTCTATCAATGAGCGCCGCGCCTCTTTGGAGGCTAAATTAGCTTCTGTGAAAGCACAGGTGAGTAAAATAGACGACTTCACCAAGCGTGAAAAACTCCAAGGTTATGTCGACGATGCTGAAAAAACGCTGGCAGTTTACGATCATGCCTTGCAGGAAAACCAAACCGAGCAAGACCGTCTGCGCCAGCGTTATGAAAAAGACCGGGAACGCTTGAGCAAGTTGCTTAAGGAGTCACCATCGTCCCCACGCCCTGATCCGTCAACAGTTCCAACAACACTGCGTGCGGCACTCGACCATCAATAATACTGGCACTTTTCGCGCCCGCTGAAATGGCATCGGTAGCGCAAGCCAATTTCGGTAACATACCGCCCTGAATCGTGCCGTCGGCGATCAAGTCTTGAATGCCAGCCTGACTCAGGGTTTCGATTAAAGTGCCTTGTTTATCGAGTACACCGGGAGTATTGGTTAGGAGTAGCAAACGTTCAGCATTTAAGACTTCCGCCATTTTGCCTGCCACGATGTCGGCATTGATATTGTAACTCGTGCCGTCGCGCCCTACGCCAATGGGGGCAATTACGGGGATGAAGCGATCCTCTTCCAGCATCCGTACTACGCTGGCATCAATGTCAGTGACTTCGCCGACATGACCAAGGTCAATGATTTCAGAAGGTTGGTTTTCGGCAGCTTTGCGTTCCAGTACCAGCTTACGGGCAATAATCATATTGCCATCCTTGCCGGTCAAACCAATCGCGCGTCCGCCTGCTTGGTTGATCATATTGACGATTTGCTTATTGACCAAACCACCCAGCACCATTTGCACCACGTCCATGGTTTCCGCATCAGTGACGCGCATTCCATCCACGAAATGGCTTTCCTTGCCAATTTGTTTGAGCAAGTTGCCGATTTGCGGGCCGCCACCGTGAATAACGACGGGATTAATGCCGACTTGTTTCAGCAACACGATGTCACGGGCAAAACTTTGTTGCAATGCGGGGTCAGTCATGGCATTGCCACCGTATTTGACCACAATGGTTTTGCCGGAATATTTTTGGATGTAAGGCAATGCCTCCATCAGAATGGCAGCGGTATTATTCGGGCTGTTCGTCGTCATGTTTGATATAGACCTTGTAGTTGTCTTTGAAATCACGCAGGTTGTCGCCGAGCATGTGGCGGAATTGTTTGCTGAGGTAATCCATCGTATCGTCAGCATCTTCGATGAATTCTTTGCGGTCAAGCGAGGAGGCGGCAACCACGAAAGTGTTAAAACGCGCTGCTGCATACAGCATGGCAGCGCCAACTTTGCCTAAATCGCTGGTGTCGACCGAGGTATTCGCCAACTCAATAAATTTCTCTGCCAAGTCCCAGAATTCTGGGTCATTGTCTTGCGAACTGCTTTGTTTCTTGCTCATGTGGTGAGAATCCTTGAGGGTAAGGGGAGCAAGATTAAAACGGCAATGCCTCCGGGGTCAATTGCAGGCGTTGAATATCTGCGCGGAACAGGGCGCGGATGGCTTCTAAGCGTTCCGGCGTATCGGCTTCAAAGCGCAAGGTAATGGTGGGGCTGGTATTGGAGGCACGTGCTAAACCCCAGCCATCGGCGTATTCGGCACGCATTCCATCGAGCGTGAGCAGGCGTTGCGCTTGCAGTTGCTGATGTTGCATCCAACATTGCATGGCCGCTGCCGCTGCTTCGTAGGAGGCGAAGTACACCTTGTGTTCCGGGGTGCTGAAACCTTCGGGAATCTGGGCGAATACTTGTGCGGGAGTAGCGGTTTCATGCGACAACACTTCCAGCAAGCGGGCGGCGATGTACATACCATCGTCGTATTCCATACCACGATCGCGCAGCACGATATGCCCGCTGAATTCACCACCGAGGATGGCATCATGCTCATGGATGAATTTTTTCAGTAAGGAGTGCCCGCTAATGCACATGCCGGGAACACCACCCGCATCGCGGATAGCTTGATCCAGCCGATAGGTGCATTTCACATCGTAGGCCACCATTCGCCCCGGTTGCTGTTGCAACACCACTTGTGCGAGCAAGATGAGGATACGGTCAGGCCAGAGGATATGCCCGTTACCATCTACCGCAATCAGGCGGTCGCCATCGCCATCAAAGGCAATGCCAATATCCAGCCCTTGTGCGCGTACCAAGGTTTGCAGCGCTTGCAGATTCGCAGGTTGGGTCGGGTCGGGGGAATGATTGGGAAAATTGCCATCGACTTCACAAAATAGCGGGTGAACGTCGCAACCCAAATCCCGAAACAAATGTTCTGCCAACAACGCAGTCGCGCCATTGCCGCAATCCAGCCCAATCCGCAATCGGCGTTGCAGGTGGATTTGCTGGCATACCGTGTGTTGGTACGCGCTCAGAATACTGGCGGTTCGCACACTTCCCGCTGTGGGTTGATGCCAGAGTTCCCCGCGAATAATGCGTTCGTACAGGCGTTGAATGCGCTCGTTATACTGGCATTCGCCGTTGATCACGATTTTAATGCCGTTTTGGTCGGGAGGGTTGTGGCTGCCAGTAATCATCACCCCGTGCGGTGCAAGTCCCGACTGTACGGCGAAATACAACACCGGCGTTGGCACTAAACCAACATCGGTGACACGACAACCCGTCGCCATTAAACCTTCAATGGCTGCTTGCGCCAATGCTGGGCTGGAAAGTCGCCCATCGCGCCCAACCACCACCCCCTGATCACCCCGATCACGCAATTCTGAGCCGATGGCTTGCCCGATCAAGCGCACACTGTGTTCGGTGAGGTTATCAGCATACACACCGCGCACATCATAAGCACGGAATAAGGAATGCGAGACGAGTGGTTGTGGAATACTCATGGTTTAGTGCCTACCGGAATGCCCAAAGCCACCTTTGCCACGGTGCGACTGGTCGAAATCGTCGACCTGTTGCAGCGCTACTTGCACCACCGGCACAAACACCAGTTGCGCAATGCGTTCGCCCGGTTGAATCGTGAAACTGGCACTGCCCCGATTCCAGCAGGAAATGAACAATTGCCCCTGGTAATCTGAATCAATCAAACCAACCAAATTCCCCAATACAATCCCATGCTTATGCCCCAACCCAGAACGTGGCAAGATGACGGCAGCAAGACTAGGGTCGCCGATGTGAATCGCAATGCCAGTTGGAATGAGGGTTGTGTCCCCTGCATTTAATTCCAGCGGCACATCCAAACAGGCGCGTAAATCCATTCCCGCTGAGCCAGTGGTGGCGTATGCGGGTAGCGGAAATTCAGTGCCAATGCGCGGGTCGAGGATTTTGTATTCAATCGTGGTCATGTGTCGGTTGCTTCCGTTGCAGGTATTGGGCTGCCACTAATTGCATCAAGGCGGTGGCAAGCGCGTGTTTATCCATTTCAGGCAGGGAGGTATGCCCGTCTTTCCACACCACTTCGAGCGCATTGGTGGGTTGGTCGAAGGCTTTGCCATCCGCCACCGAATTTGCTGCAATCATGTCGAGGTTTTTGCGTTCCAGTTTGCTGCGGGCGTAGGTCATCAGGTCGTGGGTTTCGGCGGCAAAGCCTACGGTGAACAGGTTCGGGTATGTTTGCTTGATGGTAGCCAAAATATCGGTGGTGCGCTGCATTTCCAGATGAAGGGTTGCCGCGTTCTTTTTGATTTTGCGGTCTGCTACGTTAACGGGGGTGTAATCGGCAACGGCAGCGGTGGCAATGAATACATCGGCTTGTTTGGCGGCGTCAAGGGTGGCGTTGAGCATGTCCGCAGCCGATTCTGTGATAACGCGGCTAACCCCAGCGGGGCAATCCAGCGCCACATGCCCGGAAACCAGCATAACGTCCGCGCCCATGCTGACCGCTGCGGATGCGACGGCGTAACCCATTTTGCCGGAACTGCGATTGGTGAGAAAACGTACCGGATCAATCGCTTCGCGGGTGGGGCCTGCGGTGATTAAGACGCGCACCCCTTGCAGCAATTGATCGGTGGCGCAACAGCTTGCTAATTCGCGCACAATGTCCGCAGGTTCGAGCATTCGCCCCAAGCCGGTATCGCCACAGGCTTGCACACCTTCAGCCGGACCAAACACCGTCACGCCGCGATGTTGCAAGGTTTGCAGATTGTGTTGGGTGGCGGCATGTTTCCACATTTGCTGATTCATTGCCGGGGCAACGATGAGGCGGGCAGTGGAGGCAAGGCAAACCGTACTCAACAAATCATCTGCCATGCCCCACGTTAAACGTGCCAAGGTATTGGCGGTGGCGGGCGCAATCAGAATCACATCGGCCCAGCGTGCCAATTCGATATGCCCCATGCCCATTTCGGCTTGCGGGTCGAGCAATTCGGTATGCACTGGATTGCCGGACAACGCTTGCAGCGTCAGCGGGGTAATGAACGCTTGAGCGGAAGCTGTCATGCAAACCCGAACGTTAGCACTTTGTTTTACCAACAAACGTACCAGTTCGGCAGATTTGTAGGCGGCAATACCGCCACTTATCCCTAAAAGGATGTTTTTACCGGGAAGGAATGACATAAGATTTGTGTTCTAAACCCTTCAATAATACAAAACAATAAAAGCACAACATTATGGCAATTACCGACTGGCCTCTTGACGAACGTCCCCGCGAAAAGCTGTTATCACGTGGCGCTCAAGCCTTATCTGACGCCGAATTACTGGCAATTTTCCTGCGGGTTGGCGTCAAGGGTAAGACGGCGGTAGACCTTTCGCGGGAGCTGTTGCAAACGTTTGGTAGTTTACGTCAATTATTTGACGCAGATGCACAAAATTTTTGTGCAACGCACGGTATGGGCGAAGCCAAATACGTGCAACTGCAAGCCGTGTTAGAAATGTCCCGTCGCTACTTAAGCGAAAAAATGCGCCGTGGTGACCCGTTGACGGATCCTGATGCAGTACGTTTTTATCTCACTTCTAAGTTACGCGATTACCGTTTCGAGGTGTTCGCCTGTTTGTTTATGGATACTCGTCACCGCGTGATTCAGTATGAGGAACTGTTCCGAGGGACAATTGATGGTGCAAGTGTACACCCGCGTGAAGTGGTGCGCCGTGCGCTCTATCACAATGCTGCCGCCGTTATTTTTGCTCACAATCATCCCTCAGGTGTTGCTGAACCGAGTCAAGCCGATGAGCGAATTACCCAAAAGCTCAAAGATGCCTTGCATTTGATTGATGTACGGGTATTAGATCATTTTGTGATTGGTGACCAAGTTGTATCGTTTGCTGAACGTGGGTTGTTGTAGAATGACGGTTTACCACCATGAAAAAAGGATTCATCCCATGATTACAGCCGAACAGGAAAAACAGGTCAGCGGCACAATGGAGCTGCTGAGTGCTTATATTGCTAACCCGCCTTGGGAAGAGTGGATGGTAGAAGTTTTCTCTGATGCCATTGCCTATGCTGCTGAAATGCTGGAGTTGTCTGGTGATGAGGTATTGGACTATCTGGAAGAAGAACCTTTAGGGCAAATGGTACATTCCCATGTTTTTGAACACTTTGTGACCACCGAAACCAATGAAGACGGTGAAACGGTATTGCAAGAATTCATGCGTGCCCGGGTACAGCAAGAGGAAAAGTCGTTTGCGTGCCAATATTTGGAAGCGTTCGCGCGTTCCGAACTCGCCCTGTGGGAAGTTGTGGGTAAGGTTGGCAAAAAAGTTGAAGTGCGTCGCTTAGGGGTGAGTGAACCAACCGTGTTGGCGCAACTGGATGCCACCAATATTCCTAGCAATATTTGTATCGCTTCACGTTTATTGAGTTTGCCTGATAATCAGTACATTTTTAGTTTTGGGATGCTGCCGATTGAGCGCACTGAAGCTGAAGAGATTTTGGCTTACCTAAAGCAAGTGCGTGCTGAAATGCTGGAAACCGCACAAACAGAAGTGCAAGAGCATGAGGCAGAAGACATTGAGGCGGCGATTACAGAGGAGCTGACTGATGTGATGTTCCACGAAACACTTACTGCATGGATTGGTCAAGGTTTTGAGAGTTGAGCAAAGAAAAAAGCCACCTATCAATAGGTGGCTTTAAATGGCTTTTTTAATTTTAGTGTTGTGTCTGTGTATTAATAGCTTGTCACAACATAATGAGTGCTTGTATTCCTCCTAGCTGGCGTCTATGCGCTTCTCCAGTACAAGCACTGGGAAAGATTATAGGGAGAGGGGACATGCTTGCCTACTGGCAACTAGGCCAGCTTATACAAGGGTACGCCCTAGATGAACATCAGAATGGGATGTCATCATCAAAGTCTTCAAAACCACGGTTTGAGTGGCTGTCAGCAGGTGCAGATGCTGGGGTATGACTAGGGGCGCTACTACGTGGTGAGTCTTCGTAGTTGCCTGCTCCCATGCCGCCACCGGGGCGTCCCCCCAGCATTTGCATGTCATCGGCGACAATTTCCGTAGTGTAGCGATCCTGACCATCTTGACCCTGCCATTTACGGGTACGCAATCTGCCTTCGATGTAAACCTGTTGGCCTTTACGCAGGTATTCACCGGCAATTTCCGCTAACCGGTTGAAAAAGACCACGCGATGCCATTCGGTGATTTCTTTTTTCTCACCACTTTGCTTGTCTTTCCATTGTTCGCTGGTGGCGATGCTAACATTGGTAATGGCACCACCGCTGGGCATATATTTGACTTCAGGGTCTTTGCCCAGTGTGCCGACCAAAATGACTTTGTTGATACCTCGTGCCATGTTCGTTCCTTATGTGAATATTTCTGTAAGATTCTACGCTGAAGGGGGGGAGAATGCATCCAAGGCTGTTTGATCCAGTATGGCTTTCTCAACTTTTAGGTAAGCAATGCACTCATCGACGGCGAGAGCGACTTCTTTGACCCCGGATACGGCTAACAGCTCAGCGTGTAAGCGTTGCGGATCTGAAAACAGTAAGGGGTCAAGCCTCAGCAACTTGCTCGTATAGAAGGTGGGTTGGGGCAATTGCAGGGCAACTAACAGCCATAAGCCGACAATAACGGCACTAAATAAAAAGACACCGGTTGCACCCCAGGTATGATTGACCATGCCTCCCAATGAGCCACCCGCAAAAATGCCGAGAAATTGTGAGCTGCTGAAAATGCCCATCGCCGTTCCCTTGGTATTGACGTCGGAATATTTAGCGACCAAGGAGGGTTGCACTGCTTCTAAAAAATTGAAGCCAATAAAAAATAGCCCAAAAGCAAGTAATAACCAACTAATCTGAGCGTGACCCACCGCCATGAGCAGTTCTGCGGCAATTAATGCCGTTGTGGAACCCAATAAGAGGGGGCGAATCTTGCGTTGCTTTTCAGCCAAAATAATCAAGGGAATAGAAAGTAAAAATGAGCCGATGAAAACGGGTAAATAAATTTTCCAATGCTCTGCGGTAGGCAGCCCTAATTCATGCGTAAATAGCGTTGGTAATACCAAAAAGTTGGCGGTCATCACCAAATGTAGGATAAATACGCCCGCATTCATGCGTAACAAGGCGGTATTGCCGAGTGCAATACCCAAATAGCCTTTGATAATGCCAGCGTCGCGATGCTGGAGGGTGCGAGCAGGTGTGGGAATAACAAACATGACCAACACAATGCCCAGTAATGCTAACAGCATGGTGAGCCAGAAAATGCTGGGTACACCACCGACTTGACTGACAATTGGCCCTAGAATCATCCCTAGCATAAAAGATACGCCAATGGTTAGACCGATAACCCCCATGGTGCGTATACGGTGTTCTTCACGAATCAAATCAGCCGCAAGTGCCATGGTTGGTGCTGCAACTGCTCCCATGCCTTGAATCATGCGCCCAATGACGATGAGCCACATGGATTGGGCGAGGGCTGCAACCACACTGCCTGCGGCAAAAATCAGTAACCCGCCAATAATCACTGGTTTGCGGCCTACTTTATCCGAGAGAATTCCCAGTGGAATCTGAAACACCGCTTGTGACAGGCCGTAAATGCCAATGGCTAAGCCTGCCAGAAACGGGGTCGAATCCGGCAAGGTTTCCGCATACAGCGCAAACACAGGCAGGATCATAAACAGACCTAACATTCGCACGGCATAAATGGCTGCAAGCGAGGCGGTGACACGCCATTCCAGACTATTCATAGGTTGGTTAATGCTCTATAAAGACGGGGTAGGGGCATATAGTAGCGGGTTTTGGGTAGTATGAAACATCCCTTACAATTGTTTTGCCTTGAATTTACGCCCTTTGATTTTGCCATTGAGTAAGCAATTGAGTGCTGGTTTGGCGGCACCACGTTCGATCGCGACATAGGCGGCGTAATCCAATATATCAATTTTGCCAACCGATTTGCCGTTGATGCCGCTTTCGCCCGTCAATGCACCGAGGATGTCGCCAGGGCGGATTTTTTCCTTACGTCCTGCTGCAATGCATAAGGTGACGTTGGTAGCTGGTTGTGGGTTTAGGGGAGCCTTAGGCAGAACAGAAATCACGTCGTAATCCAGCTCAGTTTTTTGTGCAATGCCGATGTCAGCGAGTTTATGGCGCTCCGCATCGGTGAGCAGGTTGAGTGCCATGCCTTCTTTACCTGCACGTCCGGTGCGCCCGATACGGTGGATGTAAATGTCAGCGTCATGAGGCAACTCGTAATTGATGACGCAGGGCAAATCTTCGATGTCTAAGCCGCGTGCTGCGACGTCAGTTGCCACCAAAAAATTGAGGCTGTTGTGTTTGAACTGCACGAGTACTTCGTCACGATCGCGTTGTTCCATTTCCCCGTGTAGCGCTTTGACACTGAAACCCAGTTGGCTCAAATGCTCAGTGATTTCGCGTACTCCGACTTTCATATTGCAGAAAATCACGGCAGAGCGTGGTTTGAAATGTGCTAGTAAAGTTTCCAGTGCGGGTAGGCGTTCGGTCTTATTGCAGAGGTAGGAGTATTGGTTGATCACGCCAGCAGTGTGTAAGGCTTCGGCTTTGACTTCAACGGGATTACGTTGAAATTGTGCACTCAGGCGTTTGATGTCGTCGGGGTAGGTAGCCGAAAACAGCAGCGTTTGGCGGTGTTTCGGGGTGAGGCTGATAATCTTGGCAATGTCTTCCATAAAGCCCATTTCCAACATGCGGTCGGCTTCGTCGAGTACCAAGGTGTGGATTTGGTTCAGGTTGATGGTGCGTTTGCCGATGTGGTCGTTGATACGCCCCGGTGTGCCGACAATGACGTGTGCGCCATGTTCTAAGGAGGCTGCTTGCGGGGCGAGTGGTTGCCCACCGGTTAGCGTTACTACTTTAATGTTGGGTTGATAACGCGCTATACGGCGGATTTCGGTGGCGACTTGAGTGCTGAGTTCACGTGTAGGGCAGAGTACTAATGCTTGCGCGGCAAAGTTTTGCGGGTCAAGTTTTGCCAACAAGGTAATGGCAAAGACGGCGGTTTTACCACTACCAGTTTTTGCTTGTGCAATAAGATCAGCGCCTTGTAGGGCAGGGGGCAGAGCTTTGGCTTGGATGCCGGTCATGAGTTTATAGCCCAAGTTACCAAGGTTGGCGAGTTGTTGGGTAGGAAGATTCAGATTAGCAAAAGAAGCAGGCATGGGGTGGCTCTTTGGTAAAAATGAGCATTATACTCCTTCCCATGCAAGAATTAACGCCCGCTCACATCGAACGCGACCCCACGGGTACGCCCTATGCGCCTGCTTTTGCGGACTGCTACTGTTCCCAGCAAGACGCTTTGGCAGAAACACGCCACGTTTTCTTGCAAGGCAATCAACTGCCGCAACGTTGGCAGGGCTGGCATCAATTTACCATTGCTGAGACCGGCTTCGGTACTGGGTTAAACTTTCTCGCCACTTGGCAGGCATGGCAAGCTGATTCACTGCGTTGCGAACGTTTGCATTTTATTTCCATCGAAAAGCACCCGATTCGCCTCGATACTTTGCGCGAACTGTTGGCCAATCAGCCGGAATTGCAACCCTTCAGTACTGAACTGTTGGCAAACTACCCGCCATTACTCGCCGGATTCCACCGCTTGAATCTCGCTAATGGGCGCGTCACCCTCACCCTGTGCTTCATGGATGTGCAAGCAGCCCTTGCCGAACTTGTCGCCCGTGTCGATGCTTGGTATCTGGATGGTTTTGCTCCCGCTCGCAACCCCGCTATGTGGAGTTTGCCTGTGATGCAAGGCATTGCCCAACTCAGCCATGTCAACACTACCTTGGCAACCTTTAGCGCAGCCAGTGAGGTGCGCCGTACCTTGCAGGTTGCTGGTTTCCATGTCGCCAAATGCAAAGGCTTTGGTAAAAAGCGTGAAATGCTCACCGCTACACTACCGGAAAGCTGTGTATGCCAACGTGTGGAACCGTGGTTTGCTCTTCCAGCACCTGCCCAGCCCCAGCCTGCTCATGCTACGGTTATTGGTGGTGGAATCGCGGGTTGCCAAATGGCATACGCACTGGCGCAACGGGGTTGGCAGGTAACGTTATGGGAACGCCACGCCCGCCTTGCGACGGAAGCTTCCGGCAACCGTGCGGGGGTATTGACCCCCAAGATGACGGCTGAGGCAAGTTGGGGTGAAACCTTTTATCGCCAAGCCTTTTTGTCTGCTATTCGCCAAATTCGCCAACTGGAAGCAATGGGACAATACATCGACTGGGCGCAATGCGGCGCATTGCAATTGGCACATGAGCCGCGTGAAGCAGCACGGCAGCAAGCGCTTCTGGCGCGTGAATTGCCAGTCGACTTTATTCAAATACTGAACCAAGCAGCGGCTTCGGCGGTGGCGGGTATTGCGTTGCCAACGGGGGCGAGTTATTTCCCGCAAGCAGGGTGGTTGAACCCCGCCAGTTTATGTGCGGCTTTGGTTGCCCATGAGCGTATTGAGGTGCGTACCTTGAGTGCTATGCAAGCATTACCCGCTAATGGCGTGACGATTATTGCCGGTGGGCGGGAGGTAGATCAGTTTGCAGCCAGTGCTGGTTTGCCGTTTATGCCAGTGATGGGGCAAACCAGTGTCGCCGCAGCAACGCCGGATAGTAGCCGCCTGAAAACAACGTTGGGGCATGAAGGCTATTTGACCCCAGCGTTGATGGGGAAGCATATTTTCGGGGCAACGTTTGTGCGTAATGTGCGCGAGCCAGTGTTAACGGTGGCGGCTAATGCAGTGAATACACAGCAACTGGCGGATTATTTACCTGATTTTGCCGCCTCACTTGGCACAGTGACAGCGAGTCATGCAGCGATTCGGATGACGACACCCGACCGTTACCCTGTGGTGGGAGCATTGCCGGATCGGGAGTTTTTTCAACGAGCGTATGCGGATTTGCGGCATGGCAGAGTGAACCAAGCGTTTCCTCCCGCACGTTATCAGCCGGGGGTGTGGGTGTTGGCCGGTTTCGGTTCGCGTGGTTTGACGACCAGTGGTTTAGGTGCGGAATTACTGGCGGCGCTGCTGATGGGAGAGCCGCTGCCGTTACAGGCAACCTTGTATGGCAACCTGCATCCGGCACGTTTTCTGATTCGTCAGCTTAAGCGTGGTTAGGGTTGGGACGCTGTGGCAGTTTGTTCTGCGGCACGTATTTTACTGATTTCAGCATCCAATGTTTGAATGGTGATTTCGCCTTGTTCCAATTTTTGTTGCAGGTGCTGATTTTCTTGTTCGATGGCTTGCAGTTGTTGTAGGGCTTGTTTTAGGGATTCGCGCATCTTGTCGTAGTTGTTGCGTTCGTCTGCGCTCAACTTTTTCAAATCATCCGGTGTGAGTTCGGGAATGGTGAGCAGTGGTGGAGGAGTGCTGTTGGTGGGTGGTAAAACGGGTTCGGCGGCTGTTTTAGTGGGTGCTGGTTCTTTGAAAGGGCTGCTGAGAATCACGGCAGCTTCAGGCGGGGCTTGCAGGGCAGGCATTAGGTACAGCATGACACCGCCTGTAATCAATAAGATGCTGGCGAGTACGCTTACGACAGTAATGGGGTCTTTAGTGGGCATGGTTAAACAGCTTTTGCCACCAGCGGCGGCGGTTGTTGGGTTGTGGGAGGGCGGCAGGTAAATTGATCGGTTGCATTTGGGAGAGTATCCAGCCCGGTAAGGGGGGGATGGCACTTGAGCCACAGGCGGAACCTAAGTTATGTGGGTCAAATACTTTTATGTAAGTGGGTTGTTGCATATTATCGACGTACACAATGCCACAGTAATCTTCTTGGTGTTCGCGGTGTAACAAGGTGTTGAGTTCACGGATAATGTTTTCCAGCGATTCGCCGGTGTGAGGGGAGGTCGGTGGTTCTTCTCCTACTGCGTAAATATACCAGCCTGCTTGTTTGCCGATAAGTACGCGTTGCCAGAGTTCATCCAATTGATGCCAACGCAGTATGCCAAAAAAGTTGCCTCGAAAGGCTTGCAGAAAAGGGTGTATTTCGCTCATATTGGCTTGATTCGATGGAAAAAGGTGTCAGCATAATTCGCAGTCACTGGATTCTCAAGCCTGATGTGTTTTTGAATACACTTAATTGACATCACTATATGCCTCCATTAGGATGAACGCCCATTGATATTCCTTTCACAATAATGTATTTAGCATTCCGTATTACAAATTCAGGAGAAGTTAGTCATGAAAAAAATCACCATCAGTATTTCTGCTTTGTTCCTCGCGTTGGGTGTTCTGAGTGGTTGTGGCGAGAAGAAAGAAGAAGCGCCAAAAGCGGAAGCACCTGCTGCGGAACAAAAACCTGTTGAACAAGCCGCGCAAACAGCACCAGTGGCAGAACCAGCTCCAGCGCCTGCCGCTGAACCAGCCGCGAGCAATAATCCAATGACGGCTATGACTGATGCTGCTAAAGCTGCTGGTGATGCTGTTTCTCAAGCGGCAGATGCAACGACTCAAGCGGTTGGTGATGCAGCCAAAGCTGCTGGTGATGCAGCAACACAAGCGGCAGATGCAACGACTCAAGCGGTTGGTGATGCAGCCAAAGCTGCTGGTGATGCAGCAACACAAGCAACAGATGCAACGGCTAAAGCAGCTACCGATGCAGTGGCAGCGGCAGGTGCTGTTGACGGCGAAAAGGTTTACAAAGGTCTGTGCTTCAGTTGCCACGACATGGGTGTTGCTGGTTCACCTAAGTTAGGGGATAAAGCGGCATGGGGACCACGTATCGCCACGGGTATGGATGCACTTTACACAACATCTTTGAATGGTAAAGGCGCAATGCCAGCAAAAGGTGGTAACCCGGCGCTGTCTGATGCAGAAGTAAAAGCAGCTGTTGATTGGATGGTTTCTAAAGCAAAGTAATCGCACGCCCAGCGTTGCTATTATAGAAAAAGCCCCATTATGGGGCTTTTTTCGTTCAGAGCATGAAATCTAGATTAAGTGATATGCTGTCAATAGATTGATCATTGCTAATGAGATCAGTACCAGAATAAATTTATATTCAATGTCCATTGTCATAAACCTGATTGTTTTTATTAATTAATGTTGTCTATTTTTGATGGTGTACTTAAAAAATATCTCTCCACCAGTCCGTTTCAGTGTACGGATAGTTCAATTAATAAGCGCTTAATATTTGTTTAATTTGTAGGCGCTAGTGTGTGGTTGACGGCTGAGCCGTTAGCGGGAGCTAGTGCATTCATCTGTTGCTGAATTTGGCTAAAATCCGGTGCTTGCGTTATGGGTAAGCCGTAACTCATCGGCATAGGGAAATACCCATACGGTATGTTGTAAAACGGATAATAATTCCCCATTCCTGTATAGGATTGGGTATAGCCATATAGGTTGTTGTAGCCTAATCCATTATTATCAGTGTAGCCTTGTAAATAGGCATTGGTTTGTCCGCCGCTACTCTCATATACATCTGACGCTATGTCTGTTCTGCCTTTGCCTTGAAAATTTAGGCTGAAATCTACCTCAGCATCGGTATTACTTGAGCCGCGCACCCAGCCACTTGCCTCGCTGTTTCCGGCGTTATAACTTTGCCCCGTGACATTGGCTTGCCCTTGTTCAGCGCTATCAGCTTGACCCGCACTCCGATTATTGTCGAAGCCTTCAAAAAACTCAGCAGAGAGCTGACTTGATACGGTAAGTAAGACTATCAATAGTGCAATTTTAGTGAATTCCATGACTGACTCCTCCTAACGGATTCATCTTAAAAGATTGTTCTTCTTATATTGGGTTAGTGATGATGTAAGTCAAGCTTTGTTTGCCGTTGAGCAGGTAAATATGATTCATTGAGAGGAACTACATGACACTTGCTGTGTCAAACCGTATAATCACAAGTCCAGCAACTTTTGCGGAACGACGGGGGCGACTTGGCTTCGACGTGGATCACAAAGTCTGGGGAGCATGTAGTGGATGTGGTGACCACTTAAATTCTAGTCACAAACAATAGTCGCAAACGACGACTCTTACGCTCTCGCCGCTTAATAACCGGTAGTTAGCTGTCTGATCGCTACTGTGCTTATGCAGTACGAATATTCAGGCATCATCCAATCATAAGATCGTGCGGGAGGCTCGCCCAAGGCCAAACCACTAAACAGTATTGGGACAGCCTGTGAGCAGCCTGTCAGTTGGCGGCAATCGGGTTAAATAAACGACTGACTAAACATGTAGTAGCCTTCAGATGGAGGGTTTGCGGACGCGGGTTCAATTCCCGCCGCCTCCACCAAATACGACCCGGTAGTTCATTGAATTATCGGGTTTTTTTATGCTATGAGTTTAATAGAGGCGGCGGGAATTGAACCCGCGTCCTTGCAACCACTCGATCATCCGCCTTTCCAGCCAATAGTCAGCCCGCCAAGGCACACGACCCGCCACAAAACCCACGTGCCCGCCGTGCGTCGTCAATTCCAGCGTGACGCTATCACTCAACATGGCTTCCGTCGGCGCAGTGGTCGGGTACATAAACGGATCATCTTGCGAATGAATAATCAGCGTTGGGATTTCAATACGTTGCAGAAATTGCTGTGAACTGCTGCGGCTGTAGTAATCTTCCGCCCCGGCAAAGCCATTCAGCGGCGCAGTGATTTGATCGTCGAAAGCAAACAGCGTCTTGAGTGTATTCAAATCGACCGCTAACGGACTGGTCATTTGGCTGAATTTTCTACGATAGGATGCCTTGAGTTTGTTGACCAGATAACGTCCGTAGACGACAGAGAAACCCCGTTCCAGCTTGCAAGCGCATTCCTGCAATTGGAATGGCACGGAAACCGCAATCGCCGCTTGCAAACCAGCGTTCGCACCCATTTCGCCGAGGTGTTTCAAAATCAGGTTGCCACCGAGTGAGAAACCGATGGCGGCGTTGGGCATTCGTTGGGTTTGCTGCAAATACACCAGCACTTCCGCAATGTCAGCCGTGCGCCCGGAATGGTAACTGCTCGGCAAGCGATTGTGTGTGCCGCTACAGCCGCGCAAATGCATGAAAATACTAGCAAAACCTGCTTGATGCAACGCTTGCATCAGCGTTTGCGCGTAGTGCGATTGCAACGAACCTTCCAGCCCGTGAATCACCAACACCAGCGGCGTATTTGGGCGCGGATACCAAGCAAGGTCGATGAAATCACCGTCGCTGAGTTCAACCCGTTCGGCTTGCAGGGGCAGTTGTACGCGGCGGCGTAAGAATACTGGCCAGAGGGTTTGCAGGTGGGGTGAGCGTAACCACCATGCGGGGCGAAAGGTCGATTGCTGGATTCGTTTCATCCCTATATCATCACACGTTTCTATTCTCCACCGGAAGCACGCATGAGCCAATATTGGAGCAAGCTGGTACACAATCTCGACCCGTATGTACCGGGTGAACAGCCGAAAGACCAGCGTTACATCAAGCTGAATACTAACGAATGCCCGTACCCGCCCTCACCGAATGCACTCGCGGCGATTCACGCGGCGGCGGATGAGCGCTTGCGGCTGTACCCCGACCCGAATGCGGACGAGCTGAAGGATGCGATTGCCGACTATTACAATGTGCAACGCGCCAATATTTTCGTCGGCAATGGTTCGGATGAGGTGTTGGCGCACGTTTTCCAAGGCTTACTCAAGCACGATGCGCCGTTGCTATACCCCGACATTAGCTACAGTTTTTACCCCGTTTACGCCAATCTTTACCAGATTAATGCGCAACAAATCCCCTTGCGTGAGGATTTTCGGGTGTGTCTGGGCGATTATGCGGTGGATAACGGCGGGATTATTTTCCCCAATCCGAATGCGCCCACTAGCATGGCATTGGGTTTGGAGGCGATTGAAGCCTTGTTGCAAACTCACGCGGAATCCGTGGTGGTCGTGGATGAAGCTTACGTTGATTTTGGGGCGCAAACCGCGATTCTGCTGATCGACAAGTACCCGAATTTGTTGGTGGTGCAAACGTTCTCCAAGTCGCGTTCGCTGGCGGGCTTGCGGGTTGGGTTTGCGGTGGGGCATCCTGATTTGATCAATGCGCTGGAGCGGGTGAAAAATTCTTTCAACTCTTACCCCTTGGGGCGCATGGCGATTGCGGGTGCAGCAGCGGCGATGCGTGACAAAGCGTATTTCGAGGATACTTGCCAGAAAATTATCGCTACCCGTGAGATGACGGTGCAAAGCCTGACCGAGATGGGTTTCAGCGTGTTGCCGTCAGCGGCGAATTTCGTGTTTGCGCGTCCACCGGCGGGTAATGCAGAAAGTTTATATCTGGCACTAAAGCAGCGCGGTGTCTTGGTGCGTTACTTCAATAGGCCGCGTATTAACGAATATTTGCGGATTACCATCGGTACGGATGAGGAAATGGCAACCTTCCTGAGCATATTGGCTGAGCTATGAATCTCTACACACTCGAAACCCACATCAATACCTTGCTGAATGTCAGCAAGTTCCGCGATTACGCGCCGAATGGCTTGCAAGTCGAGGGTAGGGCGGAAGTTAAGCGCATTGTCACAGGTGTCACCGCTTCGCAAGCCTTGCTGGATGCAGCGGTGGAACATAATGCCGATGCGGTATTAGTACATCACGGTTATTTCTGGAAGGGTGAGTCGCCGGTGATTCGTGGCATGAAAAAACGCCGGATTGCGACTTTGCTCCAGCATGACATCAGCTTGTTGGGCTATCACTTGCCGTTGGATGCGCATCCAACGTTGGGTAATAACGCGCAACTGGCAGCACGGCTGGGGATTTGCACCGAAGGCGTGATGGATGAACGTGAACTGCAAGGCGTGGGCAATGTTGGTTCGCTGGCTGAACCCGTGAGTTTGGACGCGTTTGGGCAACATGTTGCGGCAGTGTTAGGGCGTAAACCCTTGCTGATTACAGGTGGTGAGCATCCCATTCGGCGCATGGCATGGTGTACTGGTGGTGGACAAGGGCATATCCAGCAGGCTGTTGAGTTGGGGGTGGATGCGTATCTCAGTGGTGAAATTTCTGAACACACAGTGCATGTTGCACGGGAAAACGGCATTCATTACCTTGCGGCGGGGCATCATGCGACTGAGCGTTATGGCATTCAGGCGCTCGGAAACTATCTGGCAGAGCAATTCGGGCTGGAACATTATTTTCTGGACATCAATAACCCGGCATAAGTCAGGTTATTTTGTTTGTTTTTATGCTACTATTGCCGCGCCTTGCTGATGGGTCAGCCGTAAATGATCTAAATCAAAACCTTTGCGTTTTACCCATTAAGACACGGATTTCCGCTTGATTTTACATGTGAGTTCGGACATCCTACGTAGTCTTTTAGTATATGCTAATATAGCTATACCTAAGTTAATGGCTCAGATATTTAGTGCGGCTGCAAACATCATAACGGTGTGTTTGCAGGCGTGCAGCAGATTACGTTTTGAACATTTGGGAGAGTGCTAACGATGGCAAATTCTGGAGTAGATAAAGGCCGCCGCCGCGTCCTGATTGCCGCCACATCCGTGGTTGGGGCAGCAGGTGTGGCAGCGGTTGCGGCTCCGTTCCTTAATTCCTGGAATCCTAGTGCGCGGGCGCTTGCCGCTGGTGCACCGGTTGAGATTTCGGTGACTAAGGCCGAGCCGGGACAACAAATTCGTGTCATTTGGCGCGGTAAACCGGTTTGGCTGGTAAACCGCACCGCAGAAATGCTCGCTACCTTGGAAGGGTTGGCAGAGGCATTGAAAGACCCGAATTCTGAGAATGTGAAGCAGCAACCGGAATATGCCAAAAACTTGGCACGTACCCGTGAAGGTAAAGAGCAGTATTTGGTGTTGGTGGGGATTTGTACCCATTTGGGTTGTTCTCCGACTTATCGCCCGGAGGTGGCTCCGGCAGATTTGGGTGCGGACTGGAAAGGTGGTTGGTATTGCCCATGCCACGGTTCGCGTTTTGACTTGGCAGGTCGGGTTTACAAGAACGTTCCAGCCGGGGCAAACCTTGAAGTTCCCCCTTACTATTTCAAAGATGATAACACCATCGTCATTGGTGAAAACGGAGGCACTGCATAATGGCTGAACGTCCTGCACACAATTACACCGGTTTCTTGGGGTGGGTCGAAGACCGCTTCCCGATGATGGAAACTTGGCAAGCGCATTTGGCTGGTTACTATGCGCCTAAAAACTTCAACTTCTGGTATTTCTTCGGTTCACTGGCGATGCTGGTGCTGGTTATCCAGATTTTCTCTGGCCTGTTCTTGGCACTCCATTACAAACCGGATGCGAATCTGGCGTTTGCATCGGTTGAATACATTATGCGGGATGTGCCGGGTGGCTGGTTTATCCGCTACATGCACTCCACGGGCGCGTCAGCGTTCTTCATCGTGGTGTATCTACACATGTTCCGCGCCCTGATTTACGGGTCTTACAAGGGTAAACGTGAACTGATCTGGTTGATCGGCATGGCGATTTATCTGGTATTGATGGCAACCGCGTTCATGGGTTACTTGCTACCTTGGGGACAAATGTCTTACTGGGGTGCGCAGGTTATCATTAACTTGTTTAACACCATCCCCTATATTGGCGAAGGCTTGTCTACTTGGATTCGTGGTGACTTCGTATTAGGCGATGCAACCTTGAACCGCTTCTTTGCACTGCACTTCTTCCTACCCTCACTGATTTTGCCTGCTTTGGTGTTTGTTCACATTGTGGCATTGCACGCAGTGGGTTCTAATAACCCTGATGGTGTTGAAATCAAGCAAGGGCCTAAAGGCAACCGTTGGAGCGAAACGGCTCCGGCTGATGGTATTCCGTTCCACCCTTACTACTCTGTGAAAGATATTTTGGGTGTGGTGGTATTCCTGATTGGTTTCTTTGCCATTTTGTTCTTCGCACCAGAAGGCGGCGGCTACTTCATGGAAGCGCCTAACTTCGAGCCTGCGAATGCCCTGAAAACGCCTGAGCACATTGCGCCGGTTTGGTATTTCACACCGTTCTACACCGTATTGCGGGCAATTCCTGACCCGTTCTTGGGAACCTTGGCGATGTTTGGTGCGATTGCGGTACTGTTCGTGCTGCCGTGGATTGACCGTAACCCAGTGAAATCTTGGCGTTATCGTAACAGCGCTCACAAGATCAATTTGCTCTTGTTCGCAGCGGTATTCATTGTGTTGGGTTGGATGGGTGTTGAGGCGGTTACGCCTGCCTACAAAGAATTGGGTACTCGTATGACCCAAATCTACTTCATCTTCTTTGTGGTTCTGTGGATTCACAGCACGCCAGCGAAAGCAAAGTATGTGATGTGGTTTGGGATTTTGCTGGCGGCGATCGTCGCGTATGACATTATGTTCCGCTATATCCCCGGTGATGCAGAAGCGACCAGCCAAATGTTGATTCAGTTCATTTGGCCCGTAGCTTACTTGGCGTTGACGTTGTTGTTGCCTGCTTTCAAAGCAAGTTGCAACGCGGAAAAGCCCGTTCCAGACCGTGTGACAGGTTGAGGTGTAGCAACATGAAAAAATTTATTGTCAGTATAATGTTCGCACTGTCCGCGTCTCTGATGACCACTACCGCGATGGCGAGTGGCGGTGTTGAACTGGAAGATGCGAAAGTCGATATTCATAACCAGCCTAGCTTGCAACGTGGTGCGAAGTATTACGTTAACTACTGCATGGGTTGTCACTCCTTGAATTTCAGCCGCTACAACCGTGTAGCTGCTGACTTGGGTTTGACCGAAGAACAGGTGGCTAAAAACCTGATCTTTACCCGTGATGCGGATGGTGAGTTGGAAAAGCCGGGCGCGTTAATGAAGAACGGCATGTCTCAGAAGCAGTCTGCTGAATGGTTTGGTGCACCGCCACCGGATCTGTCGTTGGTAGGACGTTCACGCGGTTCGGACTGGATTTACAGTTATTTGAAAGCATTCTATGTCGACCCGACCCGTCCACTTGGTGCGAATAACACCGTATTCCCTAATGCGGGTATGCCGCATGTTTTGTGGGAATTGCAAGGTTGGCAGGAAAAGCATTGTACCAAAGGGGAAGGCGAACACGCGGTTGAGCATTGTGAGTTAAAATTGACTAAGGCGGGTAGTATGACGCCGGTTGAGTATGATCAAACTGTGCGTGATATTACTAACTTCCTGACTTATGTGGGTGAGCCTGCTAACTTGCACCGCAGTACTTACGGCATCTTCACGTTGTTGTTCTTAGTATTGTTCGCCGTGGTTGCGTACCTGCTCAAGAAGGAATACTGGAAAGACGTGCATTAATCTTTCATCGGTATAACACCTTGAAGCCACTCTAGTGTAATATAGAGTGGCTTTTTTGTTTTCAGTCCAGGGAGTTCCGCTTATATGGCTTCGCTTTCCAGCCGAAGATCTGTGATGACATTATTTTCCGCCCCCGACTGTGCAGACAGTCATCGGGTGCGTATTGTGCTGGCGGAAAAAGATATTACCGTCGACATTCTTAACATCAACCCCGATAACAAACCCGAAGACCTCGCGGAGTTGAACCCATACAACACCACCCCAACCTTGTTGGATCGTGATTTAGTGTTGTATGACGCCCGTATTATCATGGAATACTTGGATGAGCGTTTCCCACATCCACCCTTGATGCCGGTTGACCCTGTGACTCGTGCGCATTCCCGTTTGGCATTGTTCCGTATCGAAAAAGACTGGTTCTCACTAGTGCATGATATTGAACACGGTGATGAAGCAACGGCATCACAAGCACGCAAAATCTTGCGTGAAAGTGTGTTGTCTGCTGCTGAAGTGTTTGCAGTCAAACCGTATTTCCTCAGTGACGATTTTTCTTTAGTGGATTGTACGATTGCGCCGATCTTATGGCGTTTGCCGAAATACGGTATTGATGTGCCAGAGAAACAAGGCAAGCCTATTTTAAAGTACATGGAGCGAGTCTTTTCACGGGATGCGTTCCAGCAATCATTGAGTAAGGTTGAAAAGTCGATTCGCCCATGA
This sequence comes from Thiothrix caldifontis, assembly GCF_900107695.1. Taxonomy (GTDB): domain Bacteria; phylum Pseudomonadota; class Gammaproteobacteria; order Thiotrichales; family Thiotrichaceae; genus Thiothrix; species Thiothrix caldifontis. The sequence goes on from NZ_FNQP01000010.1 coordinate 135,318, forward strand.
ACCAGTCTAACAACCCACCTATACCCCCTAGTACCCCGAAACGCCCGTATTTATTACGTGCTTTCTATGAGTGGATCGTGGATAACGGCATGACCCCGCACATCTTGGTGGATGCCCGTTCTACCGAAGTTAGTGTGCCACGTCAATTCGTCAAAGATGGCAGTATCGTGCTTAATATTAGTATGACCGCTGCGAATAATTTGATGATGGATAACGACAAAGTGACCTTCAATGCACGTTTTGGTGGTCGAGCAATGTCGATTTGGTTACCGATGTGGTCGATCATGGCGATTTATTCGCGTGAAACCCAAGACGGGCTGCATTTCCCGCTAGAAGAATATTCCGAGAATATGCAAACCCCTGAATCTGGAATGTCAGCGGCTAGTCCCATTGCGTTGGCAACGGTGGGTGGAGCGGCTGTCAGCGAAACCGGTACCGAAGCAGACGATGGTGGTCAGGATGAGCCGCCACCACCTAAACCTACTAAACGTCCAGCGTTGCGGGTGGTAAAATAAAACCAATGTTATCCCTGATTGCTGCAATGGCACATCAGCGGGTGATTGGGTGCAACGGTGCTATGCCGTGGCATTTACCGGCTGATTTAGCGTGGTTTAAGCGAAATACCCTAGGAAAGCCCATCATTATGGGGCGTAAAACATGGGATTCGATTGGACGTGCGTTACCGGGGCGGCGCAATATCGTGATTTCGCGGGATGTAGCATTCCAGCCTGTCGGTGCGGAACGTGTTAACTCACCGGAAGCGGCACTTGACTCCATTACTGATGCGCCAGAAATCATGGTCGTCGGTGGAGCACAAATTTACCAGCATTTCCTCATGGTGGCCGATCGTCTGTATTTAACTCTAATTGATGCTGATTTTACAGGTGATACTTTTTTTCCCGACTATAATCAGCATCAATGGCGCACTTTAGAGCAGGCCAATTACCCTGCTGACGCTAAAAACCCTTATTCCTATTCTTTTCTGATTCTTGAACGGGAATCCTGATCCCAAGGAGACTCTTCCCCATGAGTTCACTGTTGATTGTCAATGCTAATGTGGTTAATGAAGGGCAGATTTTTGAGGCCGATGTATTAGTCCGCAACGGGCGTATCGAGGCTATCGGTCAGCAATTGTCAGCGCCAGACATTGAAGTGCTGGATGCGGCTGGTCGCTATTTGATGCCCGGTATGATTGATGATCAGGTGCATTTTCGTGAGCCGGGGATGACTCACAAGGCTGATATGGCAACAGAAAGCCGTGCAGCAGTAGCGGGTGGTATTACCAGTTTTATGGATATGCCGAACACTGTGCCTAACACCCTGACTTCTGCGATTCTCAATGAGAAAAAACAGTTAGCTGCGGGTCGGTCTGTGGGAAATTATGCTTTCTATCTCGGTGCTTCTAACGATAATCTTGAAGCGATTAAAGCGCTGAATCCTAAGGATGCGTGTGGGATAAAAGTATTCATGGGTGCGTCAACAGGTAATATGTTGGTCGATGACCCAGAGGTGTTGGAGCAAATTTTCACTCATGCGCCTACCCTGATTGCAGCGCATTGCGAAGATACGCCAACCATTATGGAAAATGAGGAAAGTTACCGTAGTATTTACGGTGACAACATCCCGTTTAGTTTGCACCCCATTATTCGCAGTGAAGCGGCTTGCTATAAATCATCGTCAATGGCGATGGAGTTGGCGAAGCGTTGCGGTACGCGCTTGCATATTCTGCATATTTCGACGGCTAAAGAAGCGGAGATGTTTGCTGATCTCGACTTGAAAGATAAGCGAATTACGGCAGAGGCTTGTGTGCATTTCCTGCATTTTGCTGATGAAGATTACGCCAGCAAAGGTGCGTTAATCAAGTGCAACCCAGCGATTAAAACGGCGGAAGATCGTGCGGGTATCATTCAGGCATTATTGGATGGTCGGTTGGATGTGATTGGTACTGATCATGCGCCGCATACTTGGGAAGAAAAACACAACCCCAGTTACTTCAAGACACCTTCAGGTTTACCACTGGTGCAGCACGCACTCCCTCTGGTGTTAGAGCATTATCAGGATGGTATTTTTACATTGGAATTCATTGTCGAAAAAACCAGTCACGCAGTTGCAGAGATGTTCAATATCAAAGAACGAGGGTATATCCGTGAAGGTTATTGGGCGGATTTGGTGTTGGTTGATTTGGAGCAGCCATTCACCTCGACGCACGCTAACAGCTTATCAAAATGTGGGTGGACTCCCTTTGATGGTTATGAATTCCGCTCAAGCATTACTGCTACCCTTGTGAACGGACAGTTGGTTTGGAAAGATGGCAAGTTGCTGGATGTTGTGCCAAAAGGTATGGCGCTGGAATTTGATCGTTAAAGTTCGCGTACTACCCGAAAGCCAAGGTTAGTATCCATTTCATCCATGTAGCGTTTCTTGCGAGCAGCGCTTCTGGCACGCGCTGCAGGATCGAACCATGATCCGCCTTTGGTGACATACCAGTAAGGGTTAGCTGCTACTGATGGGCTGCCATCACGATTAGCATTGAGGTGGGAGCTTGTCCAATGATCTTGCGTGAATTCCCAAACATTACCGTGCATGTCGTGCAATCCCCATGCATTCGGAGTTTGCAAACCAACCTCGCTGGCTTTAGGGCTAGGGAAGCAACGTGGCATGAACCATGAGCGCTTTTCAGGTTGTTCTCGGTAAGGAAAGAAAGGATTGAAGTGGACTTCTCGGCAACTGACGTCTTCGCCGTGATGAAACGGTGTGGTGGTTCCAGCACGAGCGGCATATTCCCATTCTGCTTCGGTTGGTAAACGGTAAGTTTTTCCTGTTTGCGTACTGAGCCATGCCAGAAATAATTTGACATCCTCCATACGTATATTAATAGCGGGGTAACGGCCTTCGTGCCAGATGAGTTCTGGACGTAAAAACCATTCGGTCTCTTGGCGAAACTGTCGAAATTCCTCGCCGGTAATCGGGTAGATGCCGATAGCGAATGATTTTCGGATCATGGTAAGGTGGCGAGGGGCTTCATCGCGCTGATGGCCTAATTCACTAGGCTCTGAACCCATTTCAAAGCGCCCTGCGGGGATGACCGCTAATTCAGGGCCATTGATACCTGCTTTCAATGTATCGTGGAAATGTGGTGACAAGCCATGAGCGTTGGCTGTTTCTAGCTGTAACTGTTTAATTTGTTGAGTACTTAGTTCGTCAACAAATACTGTGTGCGATTCATAGGTAAGAGTTTCGGTCATCATCATGCTCAATCAGTAACAGGTAATATACTAAAGTTCTTGTATTATCCCCAAACTTAGTGGAAAGACAACACCAAAAAATTATTTTTGCACTATAGTTAAACTGAGGGTTAGTACTAGTGGTCAAAGCCGGGGAGCTGGTAGATGAATAGAAGACTTTTGGCTAGGGATAGTGTAAGGCAGCGGATTACCGCTCAGCTTTTGCTGGATGGTTTAATGCTTTATCGCCAAGATTTGGGTGATTTAGGGAAGCAATTAGAGCGCTTGCTACGTGAAGGTGGGGTGAAATCAAGTTTCGACGCTGCTTTTTCATTAAGGCTTCACTAAAAACATTGACATACGCATGAACCATTGGGACAGATGTAGCGACTCTTAGGGTAGCGCAACAGTGTCATAAGTCATGAGTTGAGAGTTTATAGCCCCGGTTCTACCGGGGTTTTTTTGTAAGGCGAATATTTATCCAGAAAATACCATTGATTCCCTAAATCAGGCAGCTTATCAGCATGATTTGTATTTTTCCTGCATAGATTTTTGTTTTCGGTATAATGGCTTTAGTTAATACGCCCCAATCATAATAGTAACAGGTGGCTCTATGCCGATACGCTTATCTTCCCGACGCCAACAGTCAGGTTTGAGCCTGCTTGAAGTTTTAATTGCCACGGTAGTGCTGTCTACTGGGTTACTTGGTCTTGCAGGTTTGCAAATTGCCGGGATGAAGACCACTCACAATTCCTATCAGATGCAACAAGCCACTTGGATTGTGCATGATTTATTGGAACAAATGCGAGCAAATCGGACAGAAGTGTTTCGTGTCGACACGGATTCTTCTCCTGCTTCCAATTATTTATTGCCTGAGCTTACCAATGCGGCCACTTTTTGCGGGAATCCTGCCCCGACTAACTGCGCCACTACAACTTGTACCAAGGAGGCGGTTGCCTCCTATGACCTTTACAGAACGTTGTGTGGGTATGGAGCAACCAGTGGTATCAGTAATGTTTTGATGGGAGGGCAGTTGCAAATTACCTGCCCAACCAATAATTGCCGTAATGGTGTGACCATAAATTTGCAGTGGGATGAACGTAATGCAACCCGTCAGGCGGATTTCGATGGCGGCACGGATGGCATTGAAACCTTCACGATCAATCTGAATGCTGTGTTGTAGGTAGCATGATGAACCATAAAAATAAACAGCAGGGTCTTTCCTTAATTGAATTGATGATCGCCATGGTGGTCAGCTTGGTGCTGGTAGCCGGTGTGGGAACCGTCTATGTAAGCAGTAAGCGTAATTACCATGCCCGTGACCAATTGTCGTTGATGGATGAAACCGCACGGGTTGCGTTGAACACCCTGAGCAAACATCTGGAGCACGCCGGTTATGCAACACCGGCTAAGTTACCGTTGGATAGCGTGGGGGGGTATTTTTACGTGAGTGGCGCTGCGGATCCTAAAGCTGGCAACTGTGATACGTTGGAAAGCCGTGCACTGAGCGCCGTCAAAAATAGCCCGACACAAGATTCCCTCAGCAGCAATTACGGTGATGCGGTAAGTATCCGTTTCATTGGTGATGACAAATTGTTTACTGACGTTTTAGGCAGTGACCTTGGGGCATCCTGCCGTGGCGGTAGCCCGACTATAGAATCAGCACTGATTTACAATGCGTTCCATGTGGATAAGGATGATATCACCAAGGATTCTTTGGGAAATTGGGTGCCGATTTTATACGGTGTTGGTTCCAACGGTAATCAATATAAAAACCCCATTGTCAATGGCGTGGAAAATCTTCAGTTTTTGTACGGTGTGGATACCAATGCCGATGGTACGGTTGAGCAATACCTGAATGCGACAGCCGTTTCATTAGCCTCGGCTTGGCAACGGGTGATTAGCATTAAAGCCGGTATTTTGGTGCGTTCCTTAGAGCCGGTGTTGCCCGCAGATGAAGAGAAGTCTTATCAGGTATTGGATACAACTTTGGATCGCAATGACCGTTACCAACGCTCGGTGTATAGCGTGGTGATCCATTTACGCAATGTGGTTGACGGCTAAGGTGATAACGATGCAAATCAGTAAACATAAACAACAAGGTGCGGTACTCGTGTGGGGGATGGTGATTCTCTTGACCCTAACGATTATTGGTTTTGCCGCCACTCGCATGGCAACGGTTGATAACCGTATTGCGGGGAATCAGATGATGTACATGTTGACCTTTCAGGGGGCGGACTCGCTGCTTAGGATTTCGACCAACTTGTATCAGGTACTGCAAACGGCACAAACAGGTGAGACGCCAACCAGTGGTTATAAAGCGAGCAAGGTGAAGGTGTTAGTGCTCGATAAGTTTGATGATACCGAAAGCGGCGTTGAGGTGCAGGGGGAATCCGCCATGAGTGAGGAATCCGGTTGCCCGCCGCTGAAAGGGATTGCCATGACAACTGAAATGACCCCCGATGCGGGTGGCATTGCTTGCCGAGTTTTTACCACTGAGGCGAATGCATCCTTATCCGGTACAGGTGCGCAAAGCCAGCATTCCGAAGGCGTTCTCAAACCTGTACCCAAAATCAACTAAGCAGGAATAACCATGACAACAATAAAACATCACCAAGGCTTTACCCTGATTGAACTCATGATCACGGTTGCCATTGTCGGCATTCTGGCTGCTATTGCTTACCCAAGCTATACCGCACAAGTACAAAAAAGCCGCCGTGCCGATGCACAGGTAGCCTTACAGGAAATAGCACAGCGACAAGAAGCCTACTTCCTACGCAATTACAGTTATGCCAAAGATGTGACGCAGCTAGGGTATGCCGCTACCAGTGCGGATGGTCAATATGGACTGAGTATTATTGGAGAGCCGAATGCTTGCACTGGAGTTGCAGGGGCAGCAGCATGTGAGTCATATGTTGCCAGTGCCACGCCAGAGACCGGGAAACCGCAAACTCACGATACCCCGTGTCAAGTCATGACCTTGGATAACCGTGGGAGAAAACGTGGCGGAACCAACGCGACAACAGCTGCGGCGGATAATACCCAAGCATGTTGGAAGTAATTGAACTCCTTGAATTAGCGTTCGTTAAACTTAATCACAAAAATAATGCCATGAAAAAACTACGTTGTAGCCTGCGGTGGCTGTTGTTAACCGCACCTTTACTGTTTGCTTCCGTGCTGATGGCGGATGAAACTGAAATCTATTTTGCTGATAAAAGCGGTACTGTTGCGCCCAACGTCTTGTTTGTTATTGATGCGTCAGGCAGCATGAAGCAAGTGGTAAGTGGCGATGCCAGCGGGCGTACCCGCCTACAAGTTTTGAAAGATTCCTTTCAGGAGGTCATGAATACCGCACCTAGCAATCTCAATGTAGGTTTGATGCATTACGCCAACCACGGTTTAGGTAATGACTATTGGTGGAGTTCCATTAAGGGGACGAATTTTCCAATCTCCCCGATTGATGGAGAAGTACCAGCTCTAGGTGATGACAATTTACCTGACCCTGCTGCTGGCACGGTGGTGCGTGAATTTCTCGCTGACATTGTGCACGATTGGGAAGCTAATGGTTACACGCCGATTGTGGATTCCTTGTATGAAGCGGCACGCTATTTTCGCGGTGATACGGTTGAGTGGGGTATGGATGTACCCACGATTGGTTGGGCAGCGCATCCCTTGACGTATGATAATGCCCCGACGTGTAGTGCCTCGCATACTGAACCCTGCGTGAAGAGTTGGGGGCAATGTAACACCAACATTGTGGAGGGTAGCTGTGCTTCAACCAGCCACAACCAGTGCTGTGAATGGATTCCGACCGGAGGCGATGGATCTGGCTCTTGCAAAAATGATGATTACACCTGTTCGACGGTCATTGAGAAGTGCCAACACACCATTTGCGATACGGTAGAGGGTGATCCCACCTACAAATCCCCGATTCAATACAGTTGCCAAGCCAACTATTTGGTGTTGATGTCGGATGGTAAACCCGAATACCCTTATTTTCCCGGCTTAGGGGATACCGATGGTACGCATTATTACCCACCCTCTGTGAAAGATCTGGCAATTGGCGATTTCAAACCCATGCCAAATCCAGATTGGGCTACGTATTTTACTGACTTGATCACCGCCAGTAATAGTCAGATTAAAGTAGCGCCACGTTTACAGGATTATCTGGGAACAACAGGCGCGAATGGGTGTGATGGGACTGCCGCTGCACCACAAGATTACAACAGTGGTCGTTGTGGGCCAGAATTAACACGCTGGTTGGCGGATACTGACCACAATACTACCCTCAAGGGTAAGCAGGGAGTCGAAACCTATACAGTGGCGTTTGCACTCGGCGATGAACCAAAAGGCACAGCATACCTAAAAGATTTGGCAACGAAAGAAGATGGTGCTTTCACCGCTGACAATGCTGAGGAATTAGCAGGGGCTTTCAAAGCTATCCTGAATTCCATTAGCAAGGCTTCGTCATCGTTCAGTTCTCCTACCTATGCCATCGACACCAACAATATGCTGGCACACAGCGATGAAGTCTACATCCCGATGTTTGATCGCAGCACCACGGCTATGTGGTCTGGTAATCTGAAAAAATTTACCCGCACTGTGGATGGTCAAATAGTCGGTGAAGGTGGAGCAGCAGTAGTTAATGACAAAGGCGAGTTTTTAGAAACGGCTGATGATGTGTGGGGGCCTATCAGCGGTTCCGATGTCACCAGTGGCGGTGCTGCCAGTCAATTACCTGCGCCATCTGATAGGAATTTGTACACCGATGTCAGTACGGATGCGGATCTTACAGCAACGACTAATGCGCTGATTTCCTCTAATGCCAAGATAACGGATGGTATGCTGGTTGGTTTAAGTGACATTGCCGGTGGACCGGTGAAGTATTGGCTGCCAGATGCTGATGGTGATGGCACAAGTTGTTTAGGGTATTACGACGATTGTACGGGTAAAAAACACATTGTATTGGGCGATTATGAGACCAAAGAAGGTTGTGTCGAAATCGCCAGTGTTGCCATTACATGTCCTGCTTCCGATTATTTAACGGATAGTCAGCGTGAAGCCTTACTGGATTTTGCCCGTGGTGAAAACCCAGATGGAACTGCCCGCCAACACATGGGGGACATGCTGAACAGTAAACCTTTAGTGGTGGACTACGGTGATGGTGAGGAACGTATCTTCGCGGCGACTAACGAAGGTTTCTTGCATTCTATTGATACGGGTGATGGCGAAGAGCAGTGGGCATTCATGCCGAAAGGCTTGTTACCCAATATCAAAACCTTTATGGAAAATTTACCTACTAAAGACCATGTTTACGGCATTGATGGCCCGCTGACGTTGTGGAATTACGATAAAAATTCGGACGGTGACATTGCCGATGTTGGCGATAAGCGTGTCTTGTTTTTTGGTTTACGCCGTGGTGGCAACGCCTATTACGCTCTGGATATTACAGAACCCGATAGCCCTGTCATTTTGTGGAAAAAAGAAAACAATCTCGACGTTGATGAGGGTGTATTAGATTCCCTAGGTGAAACATGGTCAAAACCCACGCTTGCCAAGATGCGTGTCGGCAGCAGCACCTCGAATGAAATACGCAATGTGGTTGTCTTTGGGGCAGGGTATGACCCTAACAAAGACGTGGAAACGGTAAGTGAGCGTCCAGCCGATACGTTGGGGCGGGATGTCATGGTTGTGGATGCCTTGGATGGTACGATCCACTGGTCATTACAGCGCGACTTGTATAATAACGTAGCGGCTAATAACCCGGTCAAACACAGCATTCCGGGTGATATTCGCGTCATGGATATGGATCGTAACGGTGCACTCGACCGTCTGTATTTTTCTGATACGGGGGGGAATGTGTGGCGGGTCGATATGGATCACGATCTGCGTGACAGTGACCCGGACATGTACAACTACGATGATGCGATTCTCACCAAAATAGCCGATTTGGGGACCAATGGGGATTACGGCACGGATACCCGCAAGTTTTTCTACGAGCCGGATATTGCCTTGATCCAGGATAATGGCAAGGTTCACATGACCATTTCACTGGGCAGCGGCTACCGCTCTCACCCCTTGAATACGAATACGGAAGACCGTTTCTACGTCTTGATGGATCCGAATGTTTACAATGAGCCACCGGCAGGTTTTGTTGCGCTCAAAAATACCGATTTGACCAATGCGCGTACCGGTTTTACTGACCCGAATGACAACTTGCTTAATGGCAATCACAAGGGTTGGTATTACGACTTCAGCGATAGTGGAGAAAAGGTACTTGCACCCGCCGTGACTTTCCTCAATAAAGTGGTGTTCACCACTTTTGCTCCTGTGGATGAAGATGGACAGGGGCCATCACCTGACCCATGTGAAGTACCTCCGAATAGTGCGCGTGCTTATGTGTTGGATCTGTTCACAGGTAAAGCAGTTGCTAATCTTGACCGAGACACTGGCGGTAGTAAGGATGAGTTTGTGGTAGCGGGTTTCAATGAAATTTTGGATGCCGCCAAGATTATCTTCCGTTTGCCTAGTGCTGCTGATGGTGGTACTTGTGTTGAGGGTGATTGTCAGCAAACCGTGGAAATTCGGGTTGGAAAACTAGAAATGCCGATTCTGGATGCGAGTAATGACGAACAGGGTACAGGTGTTGGAGGCGTGACTGGTAGCGTTGACCTGACAGATATTTTACCACGCATGTTCTGGCTGGATCACAATGTGACGGACTAGGCAGCCAGCCACTGCCCTAGGGTAACACGATCGTTGCCTGCCAAATCCGGTAGGCAACGTACCTGTTGGAAGCCGATTGTTTGCAGCAAAGCCTTGACAGCATTACCTTGATTATAACCGTGTTCGAGTAATAGCCAGCCACAGTTTACCAACCAATGCGGTGCGGTTTGTACGATATGGCGAATGTCATCCAACCCATCGTGACCGGCAGTGAGCGCGGTGATGGGTTCAAAGCGCACATCGCCTTGGATCAGATGCGGGTCATTGGCTTCGATGTAGGGTGGGTTGGAAACAATCATATCAAACCGTTGTTGGGGCAGGGTAGCAAACCAGTCTGAGTGGGTGAAGTGTACATTCTGTATCTGATGGTTGTGGGCGTTTTCTGCTGCAACACTTAAGGCTGCGGTGGAGAAGTCGCAAGCGGTGATGCTAATGTCAGGGCGTTCGCTGGCGAGGCTCAAAGCAATTGCGCCAGTGCCAGTGCCAAGATCAAGGATGTTTGCTGGGTATGTTGGTAGTAAAGAGAGGGCAGTTTCCACCAAGAGTTCGGTTTCAGGACGGGGGATTAGGGTGTCGGGAGTGACTTTCAGATTGAGTGTCCAGAATTCGCGTTGGCCAGTTAGATAGGCAATCGGCACACCGCGCAAGCGTTCTGCCAACAACTGCCGGAAGGTGGTTTCTGTCACACTGTCTACGGTTTTTTCAGGCCAGGTGTATAAATACGTTCGGGACTTTTGAAGGCAATGTGTTAGCAATATTTCGGCATCTGCCTGTGCTGAATCTGAATGGGATTGCAGTTGTTGAATCGCCTCAGCCAGTAAGTTTTGGTTATTCACCCGCCAATGCCGCCAACTGATCCGCTTGGTATTCGTTGATGAGTGGTTCGATTACTTGATCAACGCTACCGGCCATGATTTCATCCAATTTATACAGCGTCAGATTGATGCGGTGATCGGTGACGCGCCCTTGTGGGAAGTTGTAAGTACGGATGCGTTCCGAGCGGTCGCCAGAGCCAACGAGGTTTTTGCGGGTTTCAGCTTGCTCGGCGGCTTGTTTTTGGCGTTCACCCTCAAAGATGCGTGACTGCAATAGCCCCATCGCTTTTGCGCGGTTTTTGTGCTGAGAGCGCTCTTCCTGACACTCCACCACAATGCCGGTTGGCAGGTGGGTAATACGAATCGCGGATTCGGTTTTGTTGATGTGCTGCCCGCCCGCACCAGAGGAGCGATAGGTGTCGATCTTTAAGTCGGCTGGATTAATATCAACCGCTTCTACTTCATCCAATTCCGGCATGACAGCAACGGTTGCTGCTGAGGTGTGGATGCGCCCTTGGGATTCAGTAGCAGGAACCCGTTGTACACGGTGAGCACCGGATTCAAACTTGAGCCGTGAATACGCGCCTTGCCCTATCACGCGGGAAATGATTTCTTTGAAACCACCGTGTTCACCTTCGTTTTGGCTGATGATTTCAATCTGCCAGCGACGGCTCTCAGCATAACGGGCATACATGCGGAATAAATCTCCAGCAAAAATGGCGGCTTCATCTCCACCTGTGCCTGCACGGATTTCAAGGAACACATTGCTATTGTCGTGCGGGTCTTGTGGCAATAACAACTTCTGTAAGTCGATTTCCAATACGGCACGACGAGCTTTGGCTGTTTCGATTTCTTCTTGTGCCATGTCGCGCATTTCAGGGTCTGCCAACATTTCCTGTGCAGCATCGATGTCGGCTGCGGTTTGCTGGTAGGCGTGAAAGCCTTGCGCCACAGGTTCTAGTTGGCTGTATTCGATCGAGAGTTTACGAAATTGTTGTTGGTCGCTGATCACATCAGCTTCACCTAATAGCGCAGCAATTTCGGCGTAACGTTCGCTCAAGGCTTCGAGTTTTTGCAGGATAGATGCTTTCACAGATTTTTAGCCGTTATCGTCATTAGAAAGGTTAAACAGGGTGCGGGCGTGTTCCAGCAATTGATGGTCGCCGTTGCGTGCTGCGTGATGCATGGCTTGGGTGGCGTCGTGAGACAGTTTGTTCGCCAAGGTATGTGCTAGAAATTGCAGGGCTTCTTCGGGGCTTTTGCCATTTTGTAATAATGTGGTGGCTTTATCGAATACTGCTTGGCGAATAGTGTCGGTACGCGCACGATAGGCACGGATGGTGTTCATATGGTCTTGTGCACGTAGCCATGACATGAAGTTAGTGACTTCTTCTAGCACCATGCCTTCAGCTTGTTCGGCAGCAGCACGCCGTGATTGGAGGTTTTCTTCAATCACTGAGTGTAGGTCGTCAACAGTGTAGAGGTAGACATCATCTAGGTTGGCAACTTCTTGTTCAATATCTCGTGGCACTGCAATGTCTACCATGAACATGGGGCGGTGTTTGCGAATTTTTAGGGCACGTTCTACCGCGCCTTTACCGAGAATGGGAACGGGAGAGGCAGTGGAAGAAATAATGATGTCCGCTTGAGGCAAGTGATCGGCTAAGTCTGGCAAGCCGATGCCCTTGCCGCCGTATTCTGCGGCGAGTTTTTGGGCTTTGTCGATGCTGCGGTTGGCAACAATGATTTTACCAATGTGGTTGGTGGCAAGGTGTTTGCCGACGAGTTCGATGGTTTCACCTGCACCAATCAATAGTGCGGTTTGTTTTTCGAGTTTGCTGAAAATTTGTTTGGCAAGACTGACCGCAGCAAAGGCAACGGAGACGGGATTAGCACCAATGCTGGTTTGGGTGCGGACTTTTTTAGCGGTGGAAAACGCATGTTGCATCAGGCGGTTTAATTGATTGCCGGTGGTGGCTTGGTCGCTGGCAGCTTGTAGGGCAGTTTTCAGTTGCCCAAGGATTTGGGGTTCACCGAGTACCAGTGAGTCTAACCCACAGGCTACGCGCAAGGCGTGACGCACTGCTTCGTCTTGTTGGTAGATATACAAGTAGGGTTGTAATTGTGTTGCTGGCATTTTATGCCAGCTTGCCAGCCACTCGACCAAGGCTTCCACGGATTGCTGCGGATGAGCAGCGGCGTAGATTTCAGTGCGGTTGCAGGTCGAGAGTATCAGGTTTTCAGGCACAACCTGATGGGCAGCGTGCAGTGCCAATGGCAGGCTGTCAGGTGAGAACGAAACCTTTTCCCGGATGGAGACTGGGGCGGTTTTATGATTGACTCCAACGATCAGGATGGACATTCAGTATTTCACCAACGGATACATTTCAGCCTTTGCACCTTTTCAGAACGAGGTAGTTAACTTTCGGAACCGCGAATTTTCTGATACGTTATGGCTTATTACAAGGTAATTCGTTGAATATATCCTTAAATCCTCTTGCAACATAACACGATCAGTCATAATCGGGGATTGTGATGGACCGGAGAAATACATGCCCAGCAATCGTTTGCCGCGCCGTTTTGTGAGCCTAGTATTGGCTTTATTGATTGGTGGTTGCACCTTGGGGAATGCCCCGTTTGCGGATCAGTCGGTTAGTAATGTAGCGACTTTCAGCAGTCCGCTGAGTTATCAGGTTTACAATATCCTCGCAGGGGAAATGTTTGTTAAACAGGGTAATGTGTCTCAGGCTGCCTTGCATTATGTGGCTGCTGCTCAGCAGACCAATGATCCTGCGGTTGCGCAACGTGCGGTGGAGTTGGCAATGAGTGCACAAGATACGTCTTTAGCAGGGCGAGCTTTGGAGCGCTGGATTACATTATCACCGGATTCTTCCGAGGCAGTTCAATATCAGGCATTGGCAAATTTACGCGCCGAAAAGTACGATGAAGCGGTGAAGGATTTGGTAAAAATCCGTGATAGGGCGAATAAAGAAAATGAACACGGTTTTGCTTTCATTGTGTCGTTGTTGACGCTAGAGCCTGATGCTACTAAATCCTACGAAACTTTCAAACGTTATGTGAAGAGCGTGGATAGTTCACCCCGTGCACAATTGGCGCTGGCTTCACTGGCATTGAATGCGGATCAATTTGAGGCAGCGTTACAGGCGAGTCAAGCGGCGAAACAAAAGGGGGATGCGGCTGAAAAAGTGCAAGCTGCTCGCTGGGCTGCTAAGGCATTAGTGGGGTTGGATAAATTACCCGACGCGATTAAGGCGTTAGAAGCGATCAATAAAAACACTGAGGATACGGAACTAAAGCTGGATTATGGGCGTTTGCTAATTTTGGCAGATCGCCGTGCGGAAGCGACACCGATTTACCAACAGCTTTACACCAGCTTCCCCGATAATGTGGACGTTTTGTATACCTTAGGCTTATTGCATCTGGAACAAAAATCTTTCACAGCGGCAGAACCGTTAATCAGTAAGTTGCTGACAGTGCCAGACCGTGCTGCGGAGGCTAATTATTTCATGGGGCAAATTCATGAAGGATTGCAGCGCCCCAAACCAGCCATCGAGGTTTATAAAAAGGCTGTTGGGGGGAAATACGACCGTGAAGCGACGGTGCGTGTGGCACGTTTGTTAGTGGAAACAAGCAATTTAGCCAGCGCGCGTGAATGGGTGGCAGAACAAGTTAAGATAGCCGCTGATAATGAACGTAAGGGGCTATTGCTACAATTAGACGGGCAACTGTTGCATGATCAGGGACAATACGCTGAGGCTATCAACAGCTTTGGCAAGGCGCTGGATGTAAAAGCAAATGACCCTGATGTGTTGTATTCTCGCGCCCTGAGTGCTGAAAAGCTGGGTGATTTCAGTAAGGCTGAAGCTGATTTACAGGCGGTGCTTAAGTCACAGCCTGATAATACGACTGTATTAAATGCATTGGGATATATGCTGGCGGTGAATACGCAACGTTATTCGGAAGCCAGCGAACTCATTACGAAAGCCTTGGCTGGTCGCCCTGATGATCCCGCGATTATGGATAGCATGGGCTGGGTATTATATCTCACAGGCAAAACGGAGGAGGCGGAAGCTTGGTTACGCAAAGCCTATACTCAATTACAAGACCCCGAAGTTGCCAGTCACTTGATTGAAGTGTTAGCAGTTCGCGGTAATAAGGCAGAGGCACAGGCTATTCTCGATACCATGCTCAGTAAATTCCCTGATGACAATTTGTTGCTGAAGGTTAAGGAAAAGCTGGTTGGCTTGTAACCTTCTCATTACTTAAGGATAACGAATCATGAAACAATGGATGCTGGTGGCGGCTTGTTGTGCGGTGACGTTTGGTGGGTGTGCGACGCAGACAAAAAGCCCTTCCCAAGGTGTCGATGCATCAACTAAACCTGTAAACGCCCAAAGTGCTTGGCAACAACGTCAGACTAACTTTGCTCGTATGAGTAGCTGGCGGTTGCAAGGTAAGGTGGGAATGCAGTTTCAGGAGCAAAGTGCTTCATTTAATCTGTCTTGGCTCCAGACGGGAAAAGACCAGTATGAAATGAACATTAAGAATCCGCTGACGGGTTCGATTATGGCTTACCTCAAGGGAGACCGTTCCGAAGTGACCTTGCAAGCCAATGGCAAGACTTACAAAGACGCGAGTGCTGAACGTTTGTTGCAAGGACAATTGGGTGTTTCATTGCCATTGGATGGGATGAAATATTGGGTGCGAGGTATACCTTCACCCGACTCGCCCGTGCAGCAAGTCAAATTGGATTCGCAAGGCCGCCCCGAATCGTTACAACAATCCGGTTGGTTGATCGAATACACGGGTTGGCAAGGCAACGATTGGAAGGCATTACCTGAAAAAATTAATTTGAGCCGCGTGCCTGATAACACCAAGGTTAAGGTGATCGCGAAAGATTGGCAAACCCGTTATTAAGTTTCCATGCAAACGTTAACACTTCCGGCACCCGCTAAACTCAATCTGTTTCTGCACATTACGGGCAGGAGGGCAGATGGCTATCATTTGTTGCAAACCCTCTTCGTATTTCTTGATTTTGCGGATGAGATTACGCTGAGCGTGCGCAGTGATGGTGAAATTTGTCGACCGCAGGGAGCTGAGGACGTACCAGTAGACGCTGATTTAACGGTGCGGGCAGCGCGATTGTTGCAACAGGCAACGGGGGTTCGTCTCGGTGTGGATATTCATGTGTTGAAACGTATCCCGATGGGCGGCGGTTTGGGGGGCGGCAGTTCGGATGCAGCGACGGTGTTACACGGGTTAAATTACCTGTGGCAATGTGATTTGAGTAATGATGAGTTGGCTGCGTTAGGGCTATGTTTAGGCGCGGATGTACCGGTGTTTGTACAGGGTCATGCGGCATGGGCGGAAGGGGTCGGTGAGCAATTAACGCCGGTTGATTTGCCTGAATCTTGGTATGTGGTGATCCATCCGCAGGTTCATGTTCCGACAGCAGAACTTTTTTCTGCATCAGACTTGACACGCAACTGCCCTGCGATTACATTAGCGACCTTCCACGGCGGGGCAGGCATTAACGTCTTCCAAGCAGTCGTAGAAAAGCGTTATCCCGAAGTGGCTAAAGCAATAAGCTGGCTATCTGGGTACTCACATGCAAGGTTAACAGGTTCAGGCAGTTGCCTGTTTGGGTCAGTAAGCAGTAGGCAAGAAGGTGAAATAATCCTACAAAACCTACCTGTTGAATGGTTCGGATTTGTCGCAAAGGGTGTGACTATTTCGCCTTTGCAGCAAAAGCTAGTAACATTGCCAACGCTTTACAATTAGTTTCAGAAGGGCCGTCGCCAAGCGGTAAGGCACTGGATTTTGATTCCAGCATTCCCAGGTTCGAATCCTGGCGGCCCTGCCATTTTCTTCCCCCAATCTATGCGGATATGTCATGGCTGACGATAAAATGATGGTGTTTACAGGTAACGCTAATCCTGAACTCACCGACAAAATCGTCGATCACCTCGGAATTCCCTCCGGTAAAATCAAAGCAGAACGCTTCAGCGATGGTGAAGTGCACGTTGAGATTTTGGAAAACGTGCGTGGTCGTGATGTTTTCATCGTGCAATCTACCTGTGCGCCCACTAACGATAATTTGATGGAGCTACTGATCATCGCTGATGCGTTATATAGGGCTTCCGCAGGGCGAATCACGGCTGTCATCCCGTATTACGGTTATGCGCGGCAAGATCGTCGGGTACGTTCACGGCGCGTACCAATTTCTGCCAAATTGGTGGCGGATATGATCGCGACAGGACATGTTGACCGTGTACTGACTATTGATTTGCATTCCGACCAAGTACAAGGCTTTTTTGACTTGCCTGTAGATAACGTTTACGCATCGGGTGTGTTGATTAAGGATGTGCTGGCGTGTGGCTTAGATAATATCATGGTGGTTTCACCGGATGTCGGTGGTGTTGTTCGCGCCCGAGCTTTGGCAAAAGGGTTAGGCGATGTCGAGTTGGCGATTATCGACAAGCGCCGTCCTGAACCGAACAAATCCGAGATCATGAATATCATCGGTAATGTAGAAGGGCGTAATTGCATCCTGATTGATGATTTGATCGACACTGGTGGTACTTTGTGTAATGCCGCTGTAGCACTGAAACAACATGGTGCATTAAGTGTACGGGCTTACGCGACTCATGCAGTATTTTCGGGCAAAGCGGTCAGCAACATAGATAGTTCACAATTAGATGAAGTGGTTATTACTGACACGATTCCTTTAAGCGACGCTGCGAAAAAATGTGCTAAGATTCGCCAGCTTTCGGTAGCCGGGGTGTTAGCGAAAACTATTTTACGCATTAATCAAGATGACTCGGTGAGTTCCTTGTTTGATGGCATATAAGTTTTAGTCCCCGTTCACGGGTTTTTTTAGTTGCCGTCCGGTCGCGTTCGGTAACGATTCTATTGGAGAAATAACATGTCAAAACAATACGTTCTGCAAGCGCAGGTACGTGAATTGCAGGGTAAGGGTGCGAGCCGCCGCCTGCGTAACACCGGTATGGTTCCTGCCGTTATTTACGGTGCAGGCGGTGAAGCACAATCCATTTCCTTGCGTCACAATGAAATGCTGCGTAATTTGCAGGAAGAAGGTTTCTACTCGCAAATCATTACGGTGGATTTCGGCGATCGTAAAGAGCAAGTGATCCTGCGTGATCTGCAACGTCACCCAGCCAAGCCAATCATTATGCACGCTGACTTACAGCGCATCCGTGACGATGAAGAAATCCGCGTTCACGTGGCGCTGCACTTCCTCAATGACGAATCGGCGAAAGGTGTGAAAGAGCAGGGTGGTACAGTTAGCCACATGATTTCTGAAGTTGAAGTCTCTTGCTTGCCGAAGAACCTGCCTGAATTCATCGAAGTTGACATGATCAACGTCGAAAAGGGTCAGATTCTGCACTTGTCTGACCTGAAATTGCCAGAAGGCGTGAGCCTGCCAGCCTTGGCACTGGGCGAAGACCACGATAACGCCATCGCGGCGATTCACTAAGGTCAATACTGATGGGAACCCCGATCCGCCTCATTGCAGGTTTGGGCAACCCCGGTAGCCAGTACGACAAAACCCGGCACAATGCCGGGTTTTGGTTTGTGGACGAACTGGCAAGACGTTACTCCGGTAAGTTTGCTGTCGAGAAGCGTTTTTCCGGTGAAGTCTGTAAACTGCAAGTCGGCAGCGCCACGGTATGGCTGATCAAGCCCATGACTTTCATGAACCGTAGCGGGCTGGCAGTAAAGCAGTTAGCCAGTTTCTACCAAATTCCGGTAGAACAAATTTTAGTAGCGCACGACGAGCTGGATATTGCACCGGGTGACGTGCGTTTGAAATTAGCCGGTGGTCATGGCGGACACAACGGTCTGCGTGATTGCCATGCGCATTTGAGCGCGGATTATTGGCGGTTGCGGTTGGGTGTCGGACACCCCGGAGACCGTAATAAAGTGGTCGATTATGTGCTGTCGCGCCCCTCGTTGGATGATGAAATCGTCATTTCACGCGCGATTGATAAAGCCGCCGACCAGATTGAATTGATTTTAGCCGGTGAGATGCAGAAGGCGATGAACGCGCTGCATACGAAGTAACGGTATAACTTTTGTCGGGTTGAAACCCGACCTACGAAAGAAGGTGCGGATTCATGGGATTCAAGTGCGGCATTGTTGGTTTACCAAACGTGGGTAAATCCACTTTATTTAATGCATTGACCAAAGCGGGCATTCAGGCAGCGAATTACCCGTTCTGTACGATTGAGCCGAATGTAGGCATCGTTCCCATGCCCGATCCGCGTTTGGATGCTTTGGCAGCCATCGTGAAGCCCATCAAAATTCTACCGACGACGATGGAATTCGTGGACATCGCAGGCTTAGTGGCAGGCGCGTCACAAGGCGAAGGCTTGGGCAATAAGTTTCTGGCGCATATCCGCGAAACTGATGCGATTGCGCAAGTAGTACGTTGCTTTGATAATGATGACATTATTCACGTTGCAGGCAAAATTGACCCCGCCTCTGACATCGACACCATCAATACGGAATTGGCGTTAGCGGATTTAGATACAGCGGAAAAAGCGGTGAACCGTTTGACCCGTTCCGCCAAATCCGGCAGTAAAGATTTGCTTGCGCAAAAAGTCTTGGCAGAACGTTTGTTTGCGCACTTGTCCGAAGGGCATTCAGCACGGTCAATGGACATGACCCCCGAAGAACGCGCATTGGCTATTCGCGAATTTCACCTGATTACCATCAAGCCGCTCATGTTCATTGCCAACGTCAATGAAGACGGCTTTGAAAATAACCCGTATCTGGATCAGGTGCGTGCCGTTGCAGTGCGTGAAAATGCAGTGGTTGTACCCGTATGTGCAGAAATGGAATCGGAACTCTCGCAATTAGACGATGTGGAACGCGATGAGTTTTTGGCGGGCATGGGGCTGGACGAACCGGGTTTGAACCGCGTGATTCGTGCCGGTTACGACTTGCTGGGCTTGCAGACGTATTTCACCGCAGGTGTGAAAGAAGTGCGGGCGTGGACTATCCCGAAAAATGCGACTGCGCCACAAGCAGCGGGCGTGATCCATACTGACTTTGAACGTGGCTTTATCCGTGCGCAAACCATTGCGTATGAAGATTTCATTGCTTACAAAGGTGAGCAGGGCGCGAAAGAAGCCGGAAAAATGCGGGCGGAAGGCAAGGAATACATTGTAAAAGATGGCGATGTATTGAATTTCCTGTTTAACGTATAAGAGAGTTCCCGTTACTTCATTAGCGCGTTGGGGATGTTCCACTGGAGTTCCCCAACACCGCTTGTCATATCGACTTCTAGGCGTATCAATCCGGCTTTTTTGACTTTAATACGACTGTTAGGGCTGCCTAACAAGTGTGCGATTAAGATTGAAAATTCCGGCTCATGACCCACCAGCCAAACATTATCGTCACCGTTTGCGGCTAACGTTGCCAGCGCTTGTCGCGTGGTTTGGGTATCTGTGCCATGCGCTAACCAAGGCACAATAATGGCTTTGGGGCAATTGGCTAAGTGCTCGCGTAAACCTTGCGCGGTTTCCAACGCCCTTACCAGTGGGCTGCACAGCAAGTGGGTGGGCAGTAAGGCGTGGCGTTGGCAAAAACGGGCGAGCCGTTGCACTTGCTTGTGACCTTTGGGGGTGAGGCGACGTGCCTCATCAGGAATCGGCAGATCATGATCTTCGGCAGTGGCGTGACGTAAAAAAGTTAGTGTGGTTGTCATGCTGGTTTTCGCTGTGAAAATAGGGCGGTGGTTGCGGCTAAGCCGAAAATCAAGAAACCGCTGATCAGGGGTATTACCGTGCCATCGTAGGCTTGCCCGACAAATGTTCCTAGCGGAATCGCAATCAGGGTGGATAGCGAGCCGATGACCGATGCGCCAATTCCGGCAATATGCCCCAGCGGTTCCATCGCCAGCGCGTTGAGATTGCCGAATAACATCCCTAATGCCAAGAATGCCAGTATGAAATACGCCATCAACAGTGGCAGTGGCGGGTGTCCGGCGCTGCTGTAAGTGATGAGCCAAAATGCACCCGATAGCAGCGTGAACAGCAGCAATGCCCGCTTTGAAATCCAGTGCATTCCGTAGCGCATTGCCAGCTTGGCATTCAGTAACGATGCGCCGCCAATCGCCAGCGCCAGCAGCGCAAAATACAGCGGGAAGCGTTCCCCCAAGCCGTATTGGATTTGCAGGATTTGTTGCGATGAACTCAAATAGCCGAGAAATGCCCCAAACACAATCCCAGTGGTGAGGGTGTAGGTCATGCTGGTGCGGTTGCTGACGACTTCTTTTAGCCCCTGCCAGAACTCGCTGAAACGGAAAGCGCGGCGTTGTGCGGCGGGTAGGGTTTCTGGCATTCGCCACCAAAACCATACCGCCACACTGAGCGCCAGCACAAAAAACAGCGTGAAAATACTGCGCCAGCCGGACACCAGCAAAATACCTTGCCCTAATGATGGCGCAATCATCGGCACAAGGATAAAAATACTCATGGTGAATGACATAACCCGTGCCATTGCCCGCCCGGAATAGCAATCGCGTACCAGTGCCATCGTTAACACACGCGGGGCAGATGCGCCGACTCCTTGCAAAAAGCGCCCGATCAGCATGTGCGAAAAGTCTTGCGCTACCATTGATAGCAAACTGCCGAGCATAAAGATGCCTAAGCCTAGGTACATCAGCGGTTTACGCCCAGTCGCGTCGGATAAGGGGCCGAAAAATACCTGCCCTATACGCATCAACTTTAACCCGCGAAAGCGGTCTCCCTCTCTGGTAGGCTATTAGTTTTGCACACCGAATAGATCGACTTCGACAAGGAGACCGCGCATTGATACTGACAAAAGTAGCCACCGCATTGCAAGCCATCTTGTATGAAAAAGCGGACGCGTTAGCAAAAAAAGCGGCTTCATTCAACGCCAGCGCAAACTCAGCGGCTCGAACTTCATCCGCAGCTTGGTGTTTGGCTGGATGGGCAATCCTGCCAGCACATTGGATGGATTAAGTCGGACAGCCGCCTTCCAACAGCTCCCCATTAGTCCACAGG
>NZ_FNQP01000004.1 GCF_900107695.1 Thiothrix caldifontis
TTCTGCTGATCGTCAAAGGCGCGAAGGCACAGGCTGAAGCCATCCGGGAAGAATGCAGGCAGGTACTCGAAGACGGCCTGAAGCTGACCCTGAACATGGACAAGACCAAAATCACCCATGTGAACGACGGCTTCACATTCCTTGGACACCGGATTATCCGCAAACGCAGCCGTTACGGCACGATGCGGGTGGTCACGGGCATCCCCAAGGAAAAAGCCCGCAACTTTGCCGCCTCCCTGACCCAAATGCTATCGGGCGATTACGGTGACAGCAAGATCGACAAGGTGGAAAAGCTCAATCAGAAGCTGAAGGGCTGGGCAGATTTCTACCAGTTCGTCGACTTCAAGGCGAAGGTCTTCAGCCATATTGACCGGGTAGCTTTCTGGAAACTGGCGCATTGGCTCGCCCACAAATACCGCTCGCGTATCAAACCGCTGCTGCGCCAATGGTGCAAACGCCCGGCAGGCACACAGGCCAAAACCTGGGTGCTGTTCGGCAAAAGCAACCGTGGGCAATGCTGCGGGATTGAACTGCTGCGCTTGGTGGGCAGGCCAAAGAAGCTGTTCCGTTGGCGGCTGCCCAATGGCAATCCCTACCTGAGGACAGAAGAGCGTAACACGTTCACTTCCCGCTATCCCGATGTTGCCAGAGCTTTCAGCCCTGCTTGAATGGAGAGCCGGATGCGCTGAAAGGTGCACGTCCGGTTCGGGGAGGAGAGGCAGGGAAATAGCCCGACTACGCCCTGTCTCTTACTCCACTAGATCAGAAGCCAAGGAAAGAATTAGGGTCAACAAAAAACATGCGCCGCCACGCCTGCTGACGGCTGGAGTCGTATAACCACGGTTGCGGATATAAGGTGCGAATGTCGTAATGCAAATGCGGTGGCTTGCCTTGCGCGTTACCACTCGTACCCACCGTACCAATGTTTGCCCCCACAGTTACCCATTGCCCGTTGTTGACCTTGATGGTTTGCAAGTGTGCGTAATAGTGGATACGCCATTTTGCCCCCAAAACAGCCACCACATTACCACCCAAACTATCCACTCCACTGCGGACTACCAACCCTGCGGTACTTGCCTGCACGGGTGTGCCTTCTTTGGCAAAAATGTCGATGCCTTTGTGTGTACCGGAACGCCCCCACGGGTAATACCAAAAGGACTTTGGGTTCCAATCTTTGGCGCTTGCACCTTGCACAGGAATCTGCGGTATTTCGGGTAACAAAAATATGGCAACAATACCCAAGAACCCCAACACAGCGCTGAACTCCAACCAAGTATACAAACTGCGGCAAGTCGTTTTCATTAAGTGTTTAACTCCTCATTGATTACCCACCATTTTAAAAAATAAATTTGCAGTGAATATGCAGTTTTTATGACTATTTAGGCGCATTCACGCCTCTGTACCTACCACAACAGGGTTATTGGCATCGCACCGCCCTACCCCGATAATCTTGACTCATTATCTGGGAAATAGGTACACACACCTTGCAGCTTTCCAACGAAGACAACCTGCGGCTCAACGTCCTGCTTGCCCAACCGCTGCAAGCCGTGCGCATCAACGAGTCCACCATGACCGTCCATGCCCTCACCGAGCGGGGTGAAGCGAAAGTGCGCCTCAACCCCACAGCGCGAGACGAGCAATACCTGCGCTGGGTACGCGAATTACTCTCCATGAAAGTCACCGGCTCCCCCGGTGGCTACCCGATTTTCCTGAAACGTTGGACGCGCATGGGTCACGCCCGTAACAGCCTCGACCAAATGCTGCTCCTTGGCGAACCCGAAGCCGTCGCTGCCGTAGTCTACACCCCCGGTTTAAGCCACGACATCGCAAAACGCGCATGGTGGGCAAGCCCCAGCGCCACCAATGCCCGTTGCCTGTTAGAAAACCCCGAAGTCGTCGCGGGCGAACTCGGCAAAGAACTCACCGCTTACCTGCTCGAATTCCTGCCCTTTGAAGAAGTCCAGCTCGACGTAGTAGATACCGTGCGCCTCTGCTTGCAAGGTGAACTCATATCCCCCAGTGAGCGCAGCAAACTCTGGGAACGCGCCAAACGCAAAAATCCGTTCTACATCGGCTTTTTGCACGCTGATCCGGCTTATATTCCGCTGCCGGTCAAACCACACCGTCAATACCCTGAAGTGACAGCCCAACTGGCAAGCCTCAACACCAGTGGCAACCTTTACACACAGGCATTTTGCGATATTCTCAGCCCCAATGGGCAAAATTGGCTACGCACCCTGCAATTCGCTTTAGAAAAACCCGTGGATCAGGATGTGGTGATCTCACTGTTTATCGCCATTGGCAAACACTTCGCGCTCCCGCTTCCCGAATTCAGAGGCGTGCGGGAACTCGATACGGCGGTGACACGCGCCGAACAATTTTGCCATGCCGACTGCCCCCCTGACGTAAAAACGCTGCGTGATACCTTGAATCCTGATACCTTGCCCCTATTTAAGGCTATGTTAATACTCGCGCAAATGGGGGAAGATTCTCTCATTCCATATTTTGGCGGCAACGACTCGGTCGGTTCAGTGATGCGTAAACGCCTCGAACCCTTGATCAAACCCTTGCTGGCGCAAACCACCCTTTTACTGAAATAGGTAAGTACACCATGCCCTACTACGTGTTCAACATCACTCAACCCAACCCAATGATCAAAAATCTGGATCTGCAGCAAGCCTGTGAAACTTATCCAGAAGCCCGTGAACTGGCTCGCAGCTTACGTGCACAACAAGAACCGGGTGACAAAACCATCGTCAAAATCGTCTTCGCCGCCAGCCAATTGGAAGCCGAAGAAAACCTGCACGAAGTCCGCGAAAAACCCATCCTGATGGAATGGGAAAAGTAAGCATCACGTATGGATGAAGACCAATACCGCACGGTTTACCGCGAAGTTAACGCCAACCGTTGCGTATTCGAGAAAGCGTTAAATAATCGGCGTTGCGATTGCAGTCGCCACGAGCGTTTCCTGCTGGCAACCCGTGAAGCAGTGGGCTGTAAATCAGAAGCCAGCCTCGCCAATTGCACGGTTTTTTTAGACACATTGCGTGAAAAATCCCGCTTTGCCCTGCGTGAAACCCTGATTGATGGTCCATTGCCGCACAATAAGGAACTCAAAGTGCAAGCAGGTGGCACCTTAGCCCTGCAACAGCACCTTTTTCCTGAGCAAGCAACCGAAAAAACCACGCAAGACATCTACGCATTGATCAACATCGCGCTCTCAAAATACGCTAACATTGCCGATTTCCCGTATGGCGAACTCGTCAAAGGTGTCGTCCACTACGAAAGCCGCCCCAAACGTGGCAAGTAAACATACCCAGTTTTAGGTGACAAATGGATCGTTTCCCCGTTTTTCTTGACCTGCATAACCGTCAGTGCCTTGTGGTTGGCGGTGGCAAAGTAGCCGAACGCAAAGTAGACAGCCTGCTCAAAGCCGGTGCAACCGTGACGTTGGTATCGCCGTTCATCACCTCAGAAATGGCGAGTACCATCAACGGTTATAAGGTCAAACATCATACGCGCCCATTTGAAGACAGCGACATTGACGGGCAATTTCTGGTGATTGCGGCAACTAATAATCCCAGCATAAATGCACGGATTGCCCGCATGGCAGACGCACGCAATATGCTGGTAAATGTGGTGGATGATGCAACCGTCGGCAATTTCATTATTCCCTCTGTCGTGGATCGCTCCCCCGTGATGGTTGCGGTATCCACAGGCGGTGCATCCCCGGTGTTGGCTCGGCAATTGCGCATGAAGCTGGAAACCATGATTCCCCCGCAATGCGGCGAACTGGCAGGTATCACCGAAGAATACCGCGATATTGTGAAAAAGCACCTGCCCGAAGCACAGCGCAAAACCTTCTGGGAAAAAGCTTTAAAAGGGCCGTTTGCCGAATTGGTTTACGCAGGTCACGTCGATGATGCGCGGCGTTTGCTGGATGAGATGCTCGCCAGCTACCCTGATGGGCAAACGATGGGCGAAGTGTATTTGGTCGGCGCAGGCCCCGGCGACCCTGACTTGCTGACATTTAAAGCCTTGCGCCTAATGCAACAAGCGGATGTGATGGTGTACGACCGCCTCGTCTCCAAGTCGATTTTGGACATGGCTAACCAACGCGCCGAACGCATTTACGTTGGCAAAGAAAAAGCCAGCCACGCCGTGCCGCAAGACCAAATCAACGACTTGCTGGTGAAACTCGCCAAGCAAGGCAAGCGCGTATTGCGTCTGAAAGGCGGCGACCCATTCATCTTCGGGCGCGGCGGCGAAGAAATCGAAACGCTGGCAGAAAATGGTGTGCCGTTCCAAGTTGTCCCTGGCATTACGGCGGCTTCTGGCTGTTCGTCTTATGCGGGGATTCCGCTCACCCATCGCGATTACGCGCAATCCTGCACTTTTGCCACCGGGCATTTGAAAGATGGCAGCATCGACTTGAATTGGGCGCAATTGTCGCAGCCGAATCAAACCGTGGTATTCTACATGGGCTTGACCGGCATCGAAGTGATCAGCCAGCAATTGCAAGCCTTCGGACGTTCCGGCGACACGCCAGCGGCATTGGTCGAGCAAGGCACAACCCGCAATCAGCGCGTCCACATCGGCACGATTGCCACCTTACCGCAATTGGTGAAAGATAGCGGCGTTCGCGCCCCCACCCTCACCATCGTCGGTGAAGTGGTTAATTTGCATAGCAAATTGCACTGGTACGAACCGCAACGCCACGTCATTGCCAGCGAATTCAGCCTCGATCACCCTGTCGCCCCTGTGGAGGTATAAGCCATGTCTGAAACCCGTATCAACGTTGAAACCTTCAAACAAAACTTGAATGCCACGGGGCAAGATTTCAAGCACAACATGAGTTCCGAAGGCAGTTGCTCCGAAAACGAACCCTACGCCATGCAGGTTATTGACGACAGCATGGAGCCGGAATTCGCCAAAGGTTGTGTGATCGTGATTGACCCGACCGGGATTGTGCGTGATGGCGCGTATGTGTTCGCGATTGACGACAAAGACGAATACATTTTCCGCCAGTTGCGCATTGTCGAAGGCAAGTACATCCTCGTTGCCCTTAATGACGACTACGAAGCCATCGAAATCAGCGGCATGAAGCGCATCGAAGGCGTGATTACCCAACGTTCGGCGGGCAGTTATCGACCACCCAACGGTAAACGCCGTTCTTACCACAAGTGGTACGACAAATGACGATTATGTACGGCATCCCCAATTGCGACACCGTAAAAAAAGCCCGTGCCTGGCTCGGTGAACGCAGTATTGAATACACTTTCCACGATTTTCGTAAGGATGGCGTAAATCCGGTCTGGTTACGCGCATGGGTAGCAGAATTCGGCTGGGAAACGCTGGTAAACCGCAAAGGCACGACTTGGCGCAAACTGCCGGAAGAAACCCGCGAAAACATGGATGAAGCCATTGCTTTGGCAGTGATGGAAGAATTGCCGTCGATCATTAAACGTCCGCTGCTCGATACGGGATCGCGGCATGTGGTGGGCTTTTCGCCGGATGCTTACCGCCAGCTTTTTCAAAATTAAAACACGAGATTCTTTGATGTCCGCTACTCTCGATCTTGCTATCGACCTGATTTCACGCCCCTCCATCACCCCATTGGATGAAGGTTGCCAGCAATTGCTGGCTGACCGCCTTGCGCCGCTGGGCTTTGTTGCCGAGTACCTGCGCTTTGGCGATGTGAATAATATTTGGCTGCGTCGTGGCACGACCTCCCCCGTGTTTTGCTTTGCAGGGCATACCGATGTTGTTCCCTCCGGCCCGCTGGACGCGTGGGATAGCCCTCCATTCCAACCGGAAATCCGTGACGGAATGCTCTATGGGCGTGGCGCGGCAGATATGAAAGGCAGCATTGCCGCATTCACGATTGCTTGCGAAAACTTCGTGCGCGAAAATCCAGAGCATCAAGGTTCGATTGCGTTTTTGATCACCAGCGACGAAGAAGGCCCTTCCATCAATGGCACAGTCAAGGTCGTGGAAGTGCTGGAGCAGCGCAACGAGAAAATCGACTGGTGCTTGGTCGGCGAACCTTCCAGCACTTGCTGCGTGGGTGACGTGGTGAAAAACGGGCGGCGTGGCTCACTCAATGGCGTACTAACCGTGATCGGGCAACAAGGGCATGTGGCGTACCCGCATTTAGCAGACAACCCCATTCATCGCGCCGCGCCTGCGTTGGCAGAACTGGTAAGCATTGAATGGGACAAGGGTAACGAGTTTTTCCCGCCGACCAGCTTCCAAATTTCCAATATCAAGGGCGGGACGGGTGCAAACAATGTGATTCCGGGGACACTGCACGTGGAATTTAACTTCCGTTTTTCGACGCAACAAACTGAAAGGGGATTGCGCGAACAGGTGGAGGCAATCTTCAACCGCCACGGGCTGAAGTATGAATTAAAGTGGACGCTTTCAGGGAATCCTTTTTTGACAACACGCGGGGAACTAATCGATGCGAGTGTCGCCGCGATTCAAGCAGTGAGTGGGCAAACCACGGAGTTATCGACTGCAGGTGGGACATCTGATGGGCGCTTCATCGCACCCACCGGCGCTCAAGTAATGGAGTTAGGGCCGGTCAATAAGACTATTCACAAAATAAATGAATGCGTTGCTATAGTGGATTTGGATGCATTAACGGTTATTTACCAGAAAATTCTAGAGCATCTACTCGTGAAAAATGTGCCGGGATAAGTTCCCGACACCTTTTTAACTGGGCTTTAGTGCAACATTATTTGAAGGTTTTACGAGGTCGCCCACGTTTACGCTGGGTGATCTGACCTTCTTCTAACTCTGCGGTTGCCCACTCTGTTAGACTTTTGTGAATGTGTTCAGCCACTACCTGTAAGCGATCCTCTAAAGCTGCTCGAAAAAAGGCTTCACGCTGCTCACTGGCTCGTAATGCTTCACGCAACTCACGAACCTCTTCTTTATAATTCGTATCCAGCTCTTCAAGCTGGCTCCGTAATTGATTAATTTTATGTGTCAGTTCTTCCCTAATTTTGCGCTTTTCTTCCGCTGCTTGTGTTCTCACGTCAGCAAGCGTACTGGATGTTGCACCTTTTGGGCGTCCTCTGCCACGTTTATTAAGCAAATCGTCTGTCTGCATGTGATGTCTGACCTATTTCATTGTCTTGGCTATTGTTTGGTAGCGTCGTCATGCTGGGCATTCCGTTCATATAATCCGCAGTTCTCACTGTTTCTCCCTCACAAGAACACATAAGTTGTTGCTTGATACTGACTGTCGATGAATTATTATCTGAATAAATATTCAACATTTCAAGATGATATTGGAAACTTATTCAAAAATAAATAAAATTATCCAATCAAATTGTTTAATAAATACATTAGTAGTCACAAATACTGTTACTGCTATAAATTGATCTGTCGCAAGTGTGAATAGGTTACACTTTTTTTTGTTACCGTTTCAATTAAAAAGCATATCACTACAGAATATTTATCATTGAGTCTAGAGACAGAGTATGCGATGTTAGGGCGCTTTAAATGCTGCATGGAAAGCATGAGAATCAAATTACCCCAGCGTTTCTTGCTTAGCACACTCACAGGCGTAGCGTGTAGTAGTAGTCCTGCCATTGCACTTGCCCAAACAGGATGGATGGCTTGCCCTGTACCCACAGCGGATGCTGCGCATGAAATTCAGCGCCCTAGCCACTTGCCTCCCCAAGCGGTTTATATTGAAGCAGACTCTGCATTGTTTCGCAGCCAAGGCATTTCCACCATGAGCGGAAATGTACATATTTCTCAAGCAAACAAAACCTTACAAGCCGACCAAGCAAGTTATGAACAGCCAGCGGGTATTATCACGGGTTCTGGTGAAGTCAGCTTTAGTAGTGACAATATGCAAGTCCGTAGTCGGGAACTCCACTACAACCTGCCCCAAAATACAGGTGAAATGTTAGCGGCAGAATACTACTTACCGCAAGCTAATGGTCAAGGCGTCAGCAAACGTGTCGTACAAGAATCACCCAACCTAACCCGGCTAGACGACTCCACCTACACAACGTGTCCAGTGAACCAAGCCGATTGGAGCTTGAATGCCAGCACGATCAAACTGGATCATACTCAGGAACGTGGCACAGCCCGCAATGCCACTTTAAAAATCAGAGGCTTACCGATTTTATATTTACCGTACTTCTCTTTCCCACTAACCGATGCGCGTAAATCTGGCTTTCTCTGGCCGACTATTAGCACCAACGAACGTTCTGGGCTACAACTCAGTGCACCTTACTATTGGAATTTTGCACCTAACTACGACCTGACGCTAACCCCTACGCTATTAGGCAGGCGTGGTTTACAATTAGGCACCGAAGTACGTTATCTAACAGAAAAACATCACGGTGAAGTCAATTACGTCCTTTTACCTAATGACAACGCCAGTGACAAAAACAATCGTTACTACTTTAATGTCCATAACGACACCCGCCTAGGCGCAACCTCTAGTTTACAATTAAAGGCAGAAGGGGTTTCTGATGACCAATATTTCGTGGATCTGGGTAACTCCCTAGAAGCCACCAGTGTGGTCAATCTAGAACGACGCCTAGAATACCGAACTGCCAGCGATAATTGGTCATTTTCCAGCCTATTACAAGATTATCAAGTGCTGGATGGCGGCATTGCGCCTCATGCAAAACTACCGCAATTGCTACTACGCTATCACCCACCCCGTAAAGGTAACGGCTTAAATCTGGATGCAGAAACCGAATACACCCAATTTAGCGGCAGCACCACCGAAACCAATGGCACACGCTGGGATTTTGTGACACGTGCCAGCAAACCCTTTGTCACCGAGTCTGCCTACATCAAACCATCACTGACATTGCGGCATACTGAGTACCACCTTGATGATACCGACAACACGCACATTAGCCGCTCGTTGCCCAGTGCCAGTCTCGATACTGGATTGTTTTTTGAACGTAATATCAAGCAAGGGCGCTATATCCAAACGCTGGAACCGCGTTTGTTCTACACCTACACGCCCTATCGTGATCAAAGCAATATCCCCGTATTTGACTCCTCGGCACGCAGTTTGAGTTACAATCAATTGTTTGCTGAAAACCGCTTTACGGGTAAGGATCGCATCGGGGATGCCAACCGTCTTACAGCATCCGTTTCCACCCGTATCCAATCACCCGAAGATGGGCGCGAATTGTTCCGTGCCAGCATTGGTCAGATGTACCATTTTGATGAGCGCAAAGTCACCCTCCCTGATGAAGCCCCCCTGCAAGGCAACCGTTCCGAACTCATTTTGGAAGCGGCGGGGGAGATCAACCCACGCACACGTCTAAGTACCACTGCTTATTGGGATAGCAAGGAAAATACCGTTAATGCCGGGGAAGTGCGTATTAACTATAAAGATGATAAGAAACGCCTACTTAACGTCGGTTATGCGCAACGTAAAGACAATTTTGAGTCCGTCAACCTATCTTTCGCAGTACCCGTCAACCAAAATTGGAAAGCTGTCGGCGCATGGGAACATGACCTGCAAAATGATCGTGACCTCGAAACCGTAATCGGTGCAGAATATGAAAGTTGCTGCTGGAAAACCCGCGTCGCCAGCCGCAATTACCTGCTCCCGGACAACACTACCCGTGACAATGCCGTGTTTGTCGAATTTGAGCTGAAAGGACTGGGCAACTTCGGCAGTGGTACTCGTGACCTGCTGCAAAATCGTGTGCATGGATATGAATAAACTAACGCTTTCCCCCTTACTTAGCGCGACGGCCTTGGCTTTGCTACTCACCGTCCACCCCGTCCAAGCTGATAACACCGCAACCCCACTTGACCAAATTGCGGCAGTCGTCAACAGTGATGTCGTCATGATGAGCGAAGCCCAGCAACGCGCCCAAATCCTGCGCTCTTCCAGTCAAGCGGCGGCAAGCCTTGCAGCACCCGTCCTCCTGAAACAAGCAGTCGACAACCTGATCCTTGAAAAACTGCAAATTCAGCAAGCCGATGCGGCTGGTATCCAGATCGATGATGTCACCCTGAACAAAACCATTGCCGGTATCGCCCAACGTAACCAACTGAGTCTGCCCGCTTTTCAACAAGCTCTGCAACAAGAAGGCATCGACTATGCAGAATTCCGCGAACAAACACGTCGCAAATTGATGGCAGACGCTTTACGTAAACGTGAAGTAGAACGTCGGGTACAAGCCACGTCCGCCGAAGCCGCTGGCACGCAAGCAGAGGAGCAATTTCAGGCATGGTTACAAGAATTGCGCAACGAAGCTTACGTGGAATACCGCATTCCGGTGGAACGTAGCGGCCTGACGCTACAATAGGCAAACACGATGACAACCAACAAGCTACGTATCGCGATCACTGCTGGTGAACCGGCGGGCATCGGCCCTGACATTATTCTGACTCTCTTGCAACAACAGCAGTGGGCGGCTGATTTAATTGTCATTGCCGACCCGGCGGTATTACGCGAACGCGCTCAACAACTAGGAATTCAACTACGTCTACGCCCTTATGCACCTGATGAAATACAACGCCCTTGCGTAGCGGGTGAGTGTTTCATTTTACCTGTTGCCTGTGCAGCACCTGTCACGACGGGTGTTCTCAATCCGGCGAATGCAGAGTACGTGCTGCAAACCCTGCGTCGGGCGGTCACGGGTTGTCTGACGGGCGAGTTTGCTGCAATGGTCACCGCTCCCTTACACAAAGGTGTGATTAATGATGCAGGAATCCCCTTTACAGGACATACCGAGTTCTTAGCAGAACTGACTGATGCTGCGTTACCGGTCATGATGCTAACCGCTGGCACATTGCGGGTAGCATTGGCAACAACCCATGTTCCGCTGAGCATGGTGAGTTTCTTGATTACGCAAGCATTACTGGAAGAAGTACTAACTATCCTGCATCACGATTTGCAAACGCAATTCGGCATTGCCAACCCACATATTCTTGTTTGCGGCTTAAACCCTCATGCGGGTGAAGGCGGGCATTTAGGCATGGAAGAAATTGAAGTGATCACGCCTGCCATCCAACGCTTGCAGCAACAAGGCATGAAATTGACCGGGCCATTACCGGCTGACACCTTATTCACTCCTCGGCACTTACAAGGAGCCGATGCCGTACTCGCTATGTATCACGATCAAGGCTTACCGGTGCTCAAATACGCTGGTTTTGGGAAAGCTATCAATATTACCTTAGGATTGCCGATTATTCGCACCTCTGTCGATCATGGTACTGCACTGGATTTGGCAGGCACAGGCAAAGCTGAAACGGGCAGTTTACGTGAAGCCATTCAACTTGCTGTACAGTTAGGCATGAGTCGGGCATAAAAAAGGGCATCCCGAAGGATGCCCAACCGCTAGGAGGATATAACCATCACCTGTTTAAGACATAAAGTGCTGCTTATATCATTCTGACGAGGTAACTAGTTGGTCGCTATTGAAGGAATATTGGTTCATAATAATATTCATATATTTTAATGATTAGAATATAACTAAATACTAATACACATATCACAACAAAGCAAGGTAATTGTCAAGAGGTTTTTATTGAATGTCCAACAAACAACAACTTGTTATCGTTATCGCCCTACTCTGTGGGTTAGTTTTACTCTGGTTTCTCAAGCAAGACCCCGCTTTAAACCATCTCAATACTGCTCTGAAAAGCGACACGGTTTTACAAACCTACCCTTATACGTTCCGTACCATCAAAATTGAAAACGGTGTTGCCACCCTTACTAGCCCACGCTCGCCACAAGTCTCAGTATTGCAATTCTTGCAGATAGTCAAACCGCATCTGGATACCGACAACCCTGATAGCCCAACAATGATTGCTGCACAAAAAGAACTGGCACAAGTACAGGAAAAAGCAGCCGAAATTGCCAAAGCACAACCCGGAATCAAAGACGTTGAATGGGAAATTGACCGGAGTTGGTATGCCAGTCACGGAGTGACCGTGGAATGATACCCCCGTATCAGACTGATAATTCCCGCCCCCCTAACAATAAAGCGAATTCCAGCATTTCATCCCACAGCCGTTGCGGGTGACGCGATACATCTTGTCCTACCCCTTTGCTATGCTGGTCTAGTCGCGCAGCCAGTGCAAACAAACGCTGCCAATCTGCGGCTAACATGCGCCGCAATGCCGTTTGAAATAAGCCTTGGCGAGCTTTAGGCATTCGCAGCAACAAGGCTTGGTTAGAGACATTATTGCGGATGTTTTCACACCCCGCATAAAGCTGGCGAAGTAGATCGGCTAACGCCCAAACCAATAACGGGGTTGCGGTATCCTCTTCCTGCAATACCAACATAATATGACGAATGCGGCGGGCATCTTCGGAAAGTATTGCCTCAGCAAGATCAAATACGCTAAACCGAGAGTTGTCTTCCACGACTGCCATGATGCTCGCAGCTGTCATGGGGCGGCTACCGTAAAGTAACACCAGCTTGCCAATTTCCTGCACTGCCGCTAATAAATTACCTTCTACCCGTTCGGTCAGATAACGTACCGCTTCATTATCGGGCTGCAATCCAGCCTGCTTCATACGCCGGGCGATCCACGCTAAGGTTTGTGCAGGGGATAAATCCCACACTTGCACACTCACCCCCAATTGCTCAACTTTTTTGACCCATGCGGTACTTTTACACGCTTTATCTAAGCGTCCGGTCTGAAGCAGCAGTACTCTGTCAGCGGGCAGGTAATCAAGGTAATGCTGTAAGGCTTTAGTACCTGACTGTCCTGCTTTACAGGTAGACATCCGCACATCCAGCAATTTTTTATCCGCAAACAATGACAGCGCTCCTGCGGCATCGTATAACGTTCCCCAATCAAATTGCGCATCCACCATCAGCACATCTCGTTCACTAAATCCTCTTCCTGCCGCCGCTTTACGGATAGCATCAGCGGTTTCCATCACTTGCAGCGGTTCATCCCCGCTAATCAAGTAAACGGGGGCTAGCGTATGGCGAAGATGATCTTCAATCTGTTCAGCGCGAACTTGCATAGGTATTATTCAATAGAGTCAAAAGAAAAATACTAGCATATTAGGCTTTTTAGGTGATTTTTGTTTAGAATCGCCGCTTAAATTAACCCAAGTGCTTGCTCACACACAAACTAAACCCATGAAAATCACTTATTGTTCTCATTTTTTGGCGGTATTGACCTTGTCAGTGGGTCTCATCACGCAGACAGCCGCAGCCCAAACAGATGCTGTCTGCCAGTCACAAGTATTGTCACCGGCGCAATTTCGCCCTAGCAGTGAAAATGTCATCGTTCACGAACCCAGTACCCGCTACACTACTACCCCCCTCCAGATGGGCTATGGAGAAAGCAAAGTAAAAGTAGCGGACGCTTACCTAGAATACACCATCATTCCCGCTAAATTCGGTGAAGTCACCGAAACTATTGAAGTTGAACGTGAACGGGTTGAAATTGAAACGCTACCTGCCACTTACCGCACTGAAACCAAGCGCCTCAAAATAAAAGAGGCCACCAAGCGTTGGAACCCTAACTGCCCAGCTTTCTTAGCTGAACAAGGTAATTTACCGGAAAATTGCTTGCTAGAAGTCCCTGCGGAATACACTAATGTTACCCGCGAGGTCATTGATACACCTGCTCGCACGGTTAAAAAAGTTATTCCTGCACGTACCGAAACCATCACCCGTAAAGTCTTGTTAGAACCAGCAAAAATTGTGCGTAAGGAAATTCCTGCTGTTTACACGACCATAAAAATTGCGCGGGTCGAACAGCCTGCCAAAATCACCACATCCCAACAAACCGCCAAAACACAAAGCATTCCGATACAGCAAACTCTGCGCCCAGAGCGCCTAGTCACTATGCCTGCACTCTGTGAGGCAGCAATTTCCCCAGAAACCATCCAACGCTTACAAACCTCTCTGCAACAACGGGGGTATTACCCAGAAACTCCCGATGGAGAACTCGGCACTAAAACCCGTACAGCACTGACGCGCTTTCAGGAAGATAACAATCTTGCCAGCGGTGCTATCACCCTAGAGACACTGCAAAAATTGCAGCTTCAATAGAGACTTGCGCGAGTTTCCTGCTAAACTGTGGCGAATTTAAAAATACTAGAATCAAGGAGTCATCATGTCAGAACAGAGCGGAATCCTGATCGGCAAAGGCGAACATCAGGTTTTCCTGAATCCGCGTTTTGCTAACCGCCATGGCCTTATTGCAGGTGCTACTGGCACGGGTAAAACCATTTCCCTGCAAGTGTTAGCGGAAGGATTCTCACGAATTGGTGTACCTGTCTTCATGGCGGACGTAAAAGGTGATCTGACCGGTATCAGCACCCCCGGCAAACCTCACCCTAAAGTAGACGAGCGTGTTGCCAAGATCGGCATCGACAATTTCCAGTTTGAAGGTTGCCCGACGGTTATCTGGGATTTATCCGGCGAACGCGGGCATCCAGTGCGTGCCACCATTTCTGACATGGGCCCACTACTGCTGGCACGTCTGCTTGATCTGAATGATACTCAGGAAGGCGTGTTGAATATTGCGTTTAAGTTTGCGGATGATCAAGGCATGTTATTGCTTGATCTCAAAGACTTACGCTCGATACTTCAATACCTAGGTGAAAATAGCAGAGAATTTAGCAATGCTTACGGCAATGTCAGCTCCGCTTCTATCGGTGCGATTCAACGGCAATTGCTGGTATTGGAACAACAAGGTGCTGACCAGTTTTTCGGTGAACCAGCACTGGATTTATGGGACTTCATGCGCACCGGTACAGGTGGCTATGGTAACGTCAACATTCTCGCCGCAGACCGCCTGATCAATACCCCGCGCCTGTATTCTACTTTCCTGCTGTGGCTGCTCTCTGAACTGTTTGAAGATCTACCTGAAGTCGGCGACCTCGATAAACCTCGCCTCGTCTTTTTCTTTGACGAAGCCCATTTATTATTCAATGGCGCACCTAAAGCCTTGGTGGAAAAAGTTGAACAAGTCGTCAAATTGATTCGTTCCAAAGGCGTTGGTATTTACTTCATCACCCAAACCCCGCTGGATGTACCCGAATCCGTGTTGGGGCAACTCGGCAACCGCATTCAACACGCCTTACGTGCCTTTACACCGCGTGATCAAAAAGCCGTGCGTACCGCTGCCGAAACCTTCCGGCAAAACCCTACGATCAATACTGCTGAAACCATCATGCACATGGGCGTGGGTGAAGCGTTAGTATCGGTACTCGATGACAAGGGTACGCCGACTATTGTACAACACACCTTAATTCGCCCCCCACAATCACGTATTGGTCCACTCACTGACGCTGAACGCGCCGAACTGTTACGCACCAGCCCCTTTGCAGGTCGTTACGATACGACAATTGACCGCGAATCGGCTTACGAGATGCTACAAAAACGTGCGGAAACCGCTGCTGAGGAAGCTGCGGCTATGGAAGCAGAAGCTGCCGCACAAAAAGCCGCTCGCCGCACTAGCAGTTCCAGTCGACGTGCTAACCCAGAACCTGAAAGCTTACTCGGCGGGCTTGGAGAAGCGTTCGTGAAAAATGCGGTGAAAGCGGCTACTTCCAGCGCAGGGCGACGCATAGGAACGCAAATCGTGCGCGGTCTACTCGGCTCCTTGTTTAAAGGGCGCTGAGTAATCGTAGGTAAAACGCTGGCATTTTCACACCGGATTGCTGCATATCGGCACATTTCGGTGTAGAATGCCGTACTTTTACGGTATTTGAGAGCAAAGGCAGATTCTAATGGCAAGCATTCTTCTGCTCAATGGGCCAAACTTAAACCTGCTAGGCAAACGTGAACCAGGACACTATGGCAGCATGAGCTTGCCCGATATTGAAGCACGCCTAACTGCACTGGCTCATCAGCAACAACAAACCTTGCTGTGCTACCAACATAATGCTGAAGGGGCTTTGGTTGACCGTATTCACCAAGCATTGGATGAACAGATTGATTTCATTCTAATCAACCCCGGCGCTTACACCCATACCAGCATAGCCCTACGGGATGCCTTGCTGGGTGTTGCCATTCCCTTTATCGAAATACACTTATCCAATGTGCATCGCCGTGAACCTTTTCGCCATCACTCTTATCTGTCTGATATAGCCGAAGGCGTCATTTTAGGTTTGGGTACATTGGGCTATGAACTCGCACTGTATGCCGCTATACAGAAACTCAACAAACACGACAGAGCATTAACCCATGATGGACGTTCGTAAAATACAAAAACTAATCAGCTTGCTGGAAGGCAGCGATGTCGCCGAAATCGAAATCAAAGAAGGCGAAGACTCGGTACGCATCAGCCGTGTCAATTCTGGCATGACCTTAGCCAGTGCACCACTGCAACACTATGCACCACATCCAGCACCGATGATGACAGCACCGGTTGCTGCACCTGCACTGGCAGCGGCTGAACCTGTTGCTGCCTCAACACCTTCAGGTCATGTTGTCGAATCACCAATGGTCGGTACGTTCTACCGAGCCTCTTCACCAACGGCCAAAGCCTTTGCCGAAGTCGGGCAAAGTGTGAAAGTCGGTGACACTTTGTGCATTATCGAAGCCATGAAAATGCTTAACCAGATTCAATCC
This sequence comes from Thiothrix caldifontis, assembly GCF_900107695.1. Lineage (GTDB taxonomy): Bacteria > Pseudomonadota > Gammaproteobacteria > Thiotrichales > Thiotrichaceae > Thiothrix > Thiothrix caldifontis. The sequence goes on from NZ_FNQP01000004.1 coordinate 16,557, forward strand.
GACGCATCTGGTGTCATCAAAGCCATTCTGGTTGAGAATGAACAACCTGTCGAATTCGGGCAGCCGCTGTTCATCATTGAATAATCGTTGCGATTGGCTAACACCTTCGAGGTGACAACATGTTAAATAAAGTACTAATCGCAAACCGGGGCGAAATCGCTCTGCGTATTTTGCGTGCCTGCCGTGAACTTGGCATAAAAACCGTGGCGGTACATTCCACTGCTGACCGCGACCTTAAACACGTGCGTTTAGCAGATGAATCGGTGTGCATTGGCCCGCCGCGCTCTATTGATAGCTACCTAAATGTCCCTGCCATCATCAGTGCAGCAGAAGTGACCGGCGCCGATGCCATTCACCCCGGCTACGGCTTTTTGTCAGAAAATGCGGATTTTGCCGAACGGGTTGAATCCAGTGGTTTCATCTTCATCGGCCCTCGCGCTGAAACCATCCGCTTGATGGGTGACAAAATTTCAGCGAAGGATGCCATGATTGCAGCAGGCGTCCCTTGCGTACCCGGCTCAGAAGGCGGCACACCCGAAGATCCCGAAGAAATTCTCAAAATGGGTACACGCATTGGCTATCCCCTGATTGTCAAAGCAACCGGCGGGGGTGGTGGACGCGGGATGCGTGTGGTGCACTCCGCTGACGAACTGGTAGCAGCCGTTACCCTCACTCGAGCCGAAGCCAAAGCAGCCTTTGGCAATGATGTAGTGTTCATGGAAAAATTCCTGCAACGCCCACGTCACATCGAACTGCAAGTATTGGCGGATTCCCACGGCAACGCGATTCACCTGTGCGAGCGCGATTGCTCGATGCAACGCCGTAACCAAAAAGTAGTGGAAGAAGCCCCTGCCCCGTTCATTACCGAAGAACAACGCGCCCGCATTGGCAACCGTGTTGCCGAAGCTTGCCGCAAAATCGGCTACCGTGGCGCAGGTACGTTTGAGTTTCTGTACGAAGACGGCGAATTCTATTTCATCGAAATGAATACCCGCTTACAGGTCGAACACCCTGTTACCGAACTGATTACCGGTGTTGATCTGGTCAAACAGCAATTGCTGATTGCTTCCGGTGAAGTGCTTGCCTTGCGTCAGGAAGACATCAAACCGAATGGTCACGCCATTGAATGCCGTATCAATGCAGAAGATCCACAAACGTTTGCACCATCGCCCGGCAAAATCACCCGTTACCATGTACCGGGGGGCCTAGGTGTGCGCGTGGATTCGCATATTTACGCGGATTACAGCGTGCCACCGTACTACGACTCCATGATCGGCAAGCTGATTGTCCACGGGCAAGACCGCGCAACCGCGATCAACCGGATGCACGGCGCACTCAGTGAAATGGTCATCGAAGGCATTAAAACCAATATCCCGCTGCAAACCCGAATTATGGAAGATCCTGCTTTCCGCGCTGGTGGTGCTGATATTCACTACCTTGAAAAAATGTTGGGAATGCACCAATGAGCTGGCAACAACTGCTTTGCCAAACGACGTCACAACATCAAGAAGCAGTTGTAGAGTCGATGGAAGCTGCTGATGCCGTTTCCATCACTTGGCAAGATGCAGAAGATGACCCCATCCTTGAACCACGCCCCGGCGAGATGCGCCTGTGGAACAATCTGGTTGTCACTGCGCTGTACAATGAAGAAACTGATCTCAGTGCGCTACTCTTGTTGCTGGAAACACAAAAGAGCGCGTGGGATATTACATCGGTACAATTGGAAATTGTCGAGGATCAACCTTGGGAACGTGCTTGGATGGACAGTTTCCAGCCCATGTGCTTTGGAAAACGCCTATGGATTTACCCAAGCTGGTTTGAAATTCCCAATGATGACAGCGTGAAATTGCTTCTCGACCCAGGCCTTGCGTTTGGAACAGGCACACACCCCACCACCGCTCTCTGCCTAGAATGGCTGGATAGTCAGGACATGGTTGGCAAAGAAGTGTTGGATTACGGTTGTGGTTCTGGCGTGTTGGCCATTGCTGCGCTCAAACTAGGCGCAAAGCAGGCGGTTGGTACGGACATAGACCCGCAAGCTTTGCAAGCAACGCACGATAATGCCGAACGTAACAGCATTAATCCTGCACAATTACAGACTTGTTACCCGGAAAAACTCCCACAGCAAACGTGGGATATTGTTATGGCGAATATCCTTGCAGGCCCTTTGGTAGAGCTTGCACCAGCATTGTTAAGCGTCTTACGCCCCGGTGGTCAATTAGTTCTCTCAGGCATTCTTGCTGAGCAGGCAGAGGCTATCAAAAGCGCTTACCAACCCAGCCTCACGGATTTTTCCATTGTACAAAAAGATGACTGGATTCGTGTCAGCGGTATTTACCGTTAATCTGTACTTTTTGTGCAGCAGCAAACTAAATGTTACTTTTTAGCGCCTAAGCTAAGCATTTTTGCCCGATAACAACTAGAATAAAGCGATTATTCAAATGGCGCGGAGTCATGTATACACAGTGTAACCACTGCAACGCGATTTTTCGCGTCACCATGAAAGAATTGACAGCAGCACAAGGCCTGCTGCGTTGCGGTGAGTGTGACAATATTTTCGACGCCATGAAAAGTCTAAGCCAAACACTCCCTGAAGAGCGTCGCTTTGCCAAATTAGGTACTGCAGTATCCGTGGACTTAAGCGATGTAATGAGTAATACCTCAAGCCAACCCATCCGCCGCCCCACAATCCGTTTACCACACCTAACGTTACAGCATCCGCTAGGATATTATTTATTGCGCATTGGAGTAGTCGTTCTAGCACTTTTATTACTATTACAAGCGCTCTATAGCAGCCGTCATTGGTTAGCAAGACAGCCAGTGACAACCACATTAACTCGCCAAATCTGTGAACTATTGGGTTGTACCATCACTCCACCGCGTGATATACGCAAAATCAATCTGTTGAGCCGAAATATCTATTCACACCCTAATACCCCTAAAGTACTCACGATCAGTGCAGCCATCCAGAATGATGCAGCGTTCCCGCAACCGTACCCATTAATTGAAATCAGTTTTTTAGATCAAAATAATGCAGTACTAGCATTGCGCCGCTTTTCACCAGAAGAGTACATTCAAGATTTTAATGGAGAACTTATGCAAATTGGTGTTCCTGATGAGCTATTGCTAAATATTACTGACCCCGGTGAAACAGCAGTACGTTTTCAATTTCGCTTCATGTGAATAAAAAATAGGACACTTGACCATAATTTTTTTAATAAACAGCTAAACGATCAACGAAATTTCTGTTTATTCTGATCAATTCCGCTATAATCCGCCCCGCGTAAATTGCAGGTTAGTGTTAGAACGATAAGTGCTACAACAAAAACCACTAACCATCGCCACTCACTGTTGGAGATAACAATGGCAACTGATAATGTAACCTATCTAACAAGAAAAGCTGCGCTACCCGTTGATGGTATCGAGCCTTATATCCCTGAACCGGGCGAAGAGTACATGAACGAAAAGCAACTCGCGCATTTTCGTAACATTCTCGTCGCGTGGAAAAAATCCCTGATGGAAGAAGTCGATCGCACGGTCGATCACATGAAAGAAGACGCCACTAACTTTTCTGATCCAGCCGATCGTGCTACTCAGGAAGAAGAGTTCGCCTTAGAACTGCGGGCGCGTGATCGCGAACGTAAACTGATCCGTAAAATCGAAAAAACCATTGCACGTCTGGACGATGATGATTATGGCTACTGTGACGCGTGTGGGGTTGAAATTGGTTTGCAGCGTCTGGAAGTTCGCCCCACTGCTGAACTTTGCATCGACTGCAAAACCACACAAGAAATCAAAGAAAAGCAGATGGCTGTCTAAAGGCACTACAAACCTTGCTGACGATTGGCCGATTTGCCCCCTCACCCACTGGGCCATTGCATTTTGGCTCACTGGTTGCCGCTACCGCCAGTTATCTGGCGGCACGGCAGGCGCAAGGGAAATGGTTGCTGCGTATCGAAGACATCGATAAACCCCGAGAACAATCCGGTGCTGCGAATGCCATTATCCAAACCCTAGGCTCTTATGGGTTTGAATGGGATGGCGACATCCTCTACCAAAGCCAACGCCAAGATGCTTACCGTGCCTCACTTGCCGCCTTGCAAACACACACTTACCCCTGCACCCGTTCACGCAAAGGCTTACCGACCTTGCCCGCTATCCGCGTGCGCACGCCGGATGATCCCATTTGCTTCACTGACAACATTCAAGGCAACTATTGCCAGCGCCTAAGCCGCGATGTGGGCGATTTTGTGTTGCTACGCGCTGATGGCTTATTTGCTTACCAATTAGCCGTAGTAGTCGATGATGCTTTTCAGGGGGTGAATCAAGTGGTACGCGGGGCTGATTTGCTGGATAACACCCCCCGGCAAATTTGGCTGCAACAATTACTGGGTTTACCGCAACCGAATTACGCGCATGTGCCATTGGTGTTAAACGAATTCGGGCAAAAACTGAGTAAACAAAACCTTGCTCCCGCACTCAACACCAGCGAACGCTTGCAAACATTGGTAGCCGCACTCCGGTTTCTCCAACAACCCTGCCCCGATGCTTGCGAGTTTTCCAGCCTCAGCGCGTGTTGGGGTTGGGCAATCGCACATTGGGATATGCATTACCTCAAACCTTCACAGGCATAAACATGGCAAACAATCACTGGCGCACCTTTCCCCGTTGGATGCTTGAAGAGCATGAAATCGAACTGCAATTTAATGCACAACTCGCTACCGGACGCGCCGCAGAAGTGACTGCCCGCATCCAACGCGAACCCGCCACGCTGCAAGTCGTATTGGCATTGCTGGGAAACCCTAGCACGGCATTGAGCACCCGCATCGGCATTGGTGTGGTCATGGAAGACCTTGCGGGGTCAGCATTGCTCAAAAGCGCTGTAGCGACACTGGGGGAATTAAGCCAACACCCCGATGTCACGATTCGTTCGGATGCTTGTCATTACTTGGGATTAAGTGGCGATGCCCGTGCAATGCCATTTTTACAAGCGCGTCTGCACGATCAGGCAGCCGAGGTGCGCGACGTTGCCGCTGATGCATTGGCAACCCTTACACCGGATAGCCCGCCAAGCGATTGATGGTTTGCGCCAGTTCAATATCGCGGTGGGTAATGCCGCCAGCATCGTGCGTGGTCAGGCTGATAGCTAAGGTTTTGTACACATTGCACCATTCCGGGTGATGGTTCATGCGCTCCGCGACTAGCGCCACTTGCGACATAAAACCAAACGCTTCGACAAAATCGGCAAAGGTCAGCACACGGTGTAACTTGCTGTCACGCAATACCCAACCCGGCAAACCTTCCAAAATAACTGCCAGCGCTTCATCGTTTAATTTTTCAATCATGGTTTGCTCCTAATAACACCACGGCATGGGCAGCGATGCCTTCCTTACGCCCGGTAAAACCTAATTTTTCAGTGGTCGTTGCTTTCACATTGACTTGATTCAGCGCACAGCCCAAATCAGCCGCAAGGTGTTCGCGCATGGTCAAAATATGCGGTGCCATTTTGGGCGATTGCGCAATAATCGTGCTATCAAGATTGATCACGCCATAGCCTTGACTGCGCACCAGTCCGACGACGTGACGCAACAAAATTCGGCTATCAATGTTAGCGTATTCGGCGGCGGTATCGGGGAAATGTTGCCCAATATCACCCAACGCCAGCGCCCCCAATAAGGCATCACAAATCGCGTGCAACAACACATCCCCATCCGAATGCGCTTTGAAAGCGTGCGTATGCGGAATCTTGACGCCGCCCAGCACCAGATGATCGCCTGTCGTGAAGGCGTGTACATCGTAGCCATGCCCAATGCGCATCATGCGACTTCACCTTTATTGCGTTTGCCGAGAATTTTCGCGCTCATGAATGCCCCCGCGTATAAACCAATGCTGAGGAAAATCAGCGCGTAACCGTACAAGCGTTCTTGCGGGTCTAACACCACCCAAATGCCCAGCAGCAGATACAGCAACGACATTAACACGGCGAATACATGGGTTTGCGCGTTGCCCTGCACAATACCGCGCACCAGCAATGCTAACGGGGCAAGTAACAGCGGAATTTCCAACCACAACGGTACGTGTTGCACGCTGGCAAGCAGGCCATTCCACACCACAATCAAACCGATTAACCCCAACAGGCTGAATAAGGTCAGATTACGCCACAAGGGAAGTTTATTCATAGTTTGTGTGCCAGTTGCGCCAAACGCTTGCCAAGGGCAAAGCACAGGCGTTTCTCTTCATCCGTCAATGGGCGATTGCTGTCACTGCCGGACACATGCGTCGGGCCATACGGCGTACCACCGCTTTGCGTGCTGATTAAATCCGATTCAGAATACGGCAACCCAGTGATGAGCATTCCGTGATGCAAGAGCGGCAACATCATCGACAACAACGTGCTTTCCTGACCGCCGTGCAAGCTGGAAGTGGACGTGAAAACCCCAGCAGGCTTGCCCGTGAGTGTGCCAGACAACCACAAGCTGCTGGTTTTTTCGAGGAAATATTTCAACGGAGCCGCCATATTGCCAAAACGACCGGGGCTACCGAGCGCGAGTGCATCGCACTGCTTCAAATCCTCCAGCGTCACGTAGGGTGCGCCGCTGGCGGGGATGGTGTCTGCAACCGCTTCGCACACTTCAGAGATTTCCGGCACGGTGCGTAATAGCGCTTGGGTGGCGGTGATACTTTCGACACCACGCGCCAGTTGTTGCGCCATGCTGGAAACGCCACCGTGACGGCTGTAATACAAAATCAGGACAGTTTTCATCGGGTTTCAAATACCTTTTTGAGTTGCTGTGCAATCTAGCGGGATGCTGGCTTGGGTGCAAGTGGGGATGCAACAAACGCGGAAGACCTAAAGATGCATCAAATGCCACCATCATTATTGATTAAAACTATGGTGGTGTTACAATAAATATAAGTAATAATAAAAATTATGTTAGAAAAACCAATTAAAGCCGAAAAATCATAATGATAACGGAACTAGAATAATGAACATTTCAATGCCTAAACGTCGCTATGCCAATGGATCGCTTGGTTTTTCCTTACAAATCTTGTTCGCATTATTGTTACTGACTGTGCTGACAGGGCAAGCATTTGCTGCCAACTGCACGGCGACATACACGCAAACCAGTACGGGCGGCAGCAGCAATTACACCCTAACGTCGGGGCAATCACTCAAAATCGCCAGCGGTACGTATACCGGCACGGTAGAATTCGGCAGCGGTGCCAGCATTTGCGTGGAAACAGGGGCGACGTTCACGCCCGGCAATCTCAACAATGTGGCAGGCACCTTAACCAACTACGGTACTGCCAATTTACAGACATTTTCCTATAACAGCGGCACGGTTATCGACAACTACGGCACGCTCAGTTTTACTGGCGGCCTGAATACCAACGGCGCAACGGCATTCCGCAACCGCGCCAATGCCACCATGACGATGGCAAACAGTTTTCAACTGGGCAATAACTCTACGTTTATTAACGACGGTTTGCTCACCACATCGCAAGACTTTAATACCCAAAACGGTACAACGTTAACGAATAATTACCGCATGGAAGTCAACGGTAACTTCAACCCCGATGGTAAGTTCGATAACTACGGGCGCGTGTATGCGACGGCGTTCATGAATATTAACGCGAATTCGGATGTCAGTAACTATTGCGCCTTGGTTTCTAACGGTGGATTCAACAACAACAGCCCGCTGATGGACAATCTGGGCACTATTCTCATCACTACCGCAACCGGCACACCCACTGGCGTATGGCAAAATAACCAGCCATTCCACAACGGTTCCAGTGCCAAAATTGCAGGTAAAGACTTTTTCAATAACAGCACCTTTACCGGTGGCGGCGCGATGATTTTTTCGGGGGACACCCGCAATCAAGGTGCTTTTACCGGCAACAGCGCCAGCGACAAAATCAATTTTTATGATGAAACCCAAACGGGTTCGCAATTTTTTGACGTTCAATCGCCGCTACCAACCAATATTGAGCGCATCGCATTTGCTCGCCCAATCGTGTTAGACGCGCCGTCTGCTTGCTCGACCAGTTACAAAAATTTTGCAGCACCTTTGTGTCCAATCCCCGGTCAATCCGTCAGCGACGTACCCGGCAATGCGGCAACAGTAAAAAGCAGCAGCGGTACGATCACTTCACCCAACTTAGCGACTGGCGCACTAACGGCCGCCAATACCACAGCATCCACCACGACAAACTCGGCGAAAATACCAAGCACAAACGGCGCACACATTACGCTGGATTTAGGTCAAACGATTCCTGCCAATTCCAGCCTAATACTTTCACTCGCCCAAGATACGTCGACCAGCAAAGTCAGTATCCTATTTTCAGCGGACAACACCACCTTTACCTCAGTGGGTACTTATGGCGCAAGCGGTACATTGGGAAGTTCTGCCACTCTGGATAAACTTGCACGAATAACCGTCACTGTACCCGCTGGCGGCGTTCGTTATGTCAGGTTTTTAAGGGTAGCCAGTTTGTTCTGGGTAGACGGGGTTGCCTATTCACAGGTCTGTATTAACACACCAACCAGTAGCGACTTTGGGGATGCGCCCGCCACTTACGGCAATGCCAGCCATAGCCTTGTCACCGGAATTAAATTAGGCACGAATGCGCCAGATTCAGAAAGTGCCAGTCAACCCACCCACAACGCCAGTGGTGATGGCGCTGATGAAGATGGCGCACCCAAAGCGCCATCCAATAGCAGCATTACACGCTTTCCGTTGCTAAAACAAACCGATACCAGCTACAGCAGCACGTTTGCCGTCACCAATACCACGGGAACCGCAGGTAAACTCTACGGTTGGATCGACTTCGATAAAAACGGCACGTTTGAAGCGGATGAGGCCACTTCGGTCAATGTTCCCACCGGCGCTAACAACAGCAGCGTTACCCTCAACTGGAGCAGCATCCCTGCGGATATTAAACCCGGTACAAGCTTTATCCGCTTGCGCCTGACCACGGATACGGCGGTAACAACCAGCACCCCAACCGGCAGTGCCAGCAATGGTGAAGTGGAAGATTTCCCCATTGCGATTGCATTAAACCTGCCCCCCAATAGCTCCAGCGTCAGTGTTACCAAAGGTACAACACCGACCTCGTGCACCACCACCGTCTTTAGCGACAACTTTAATGATTTGACCGGCGGACAGTATTTTGCAGAAAACCGTCCGGGCGCTACCCCGATACGTAACTGGATAGCCAGTGGCGGTGGGGCAGACACCCGCAATCGTACCGATAACATGCACAACGCCACTCATGGCACGTCTATTTACATGGATAGCGGAGCCATTCGGCGTATTTTTCCAGCCATATCCGATACGCCCAGTGTCGACAGTAACGGCGTGATTACTGCCCCCCCAACAGCGCTTGAATTGCGCGATATTGCCGATGACTTAACACCCAACACAACCAGTGGTGATTCACACTGGGGCCCATTCCCACCCAGCCTCTCGCGCACCCTCAACACGACGGTGGGGCAGCGCTATCGGTTGTATTTCGAATTATTGCCAGAAAATGATGGCAATGGCTGGCGTAACGGGATGCTGCGGGTCGATACGCCCAGCGGTTCCGTACACTTGCAAACCCCCGCAGGCACTGGCAGTCCTTACCTCTATCAAGTGGATTTCACTGCCAATGCAGCGACCTCAACCATCAGCTTTGTCAACTACAGCCGCTTAGCGATTGACGACAACTGGTGTGATCCCCTGACAACAGCATGGTGTACAGTTGATGGTTTAAGCACGACACCGAAAACCAGCGAACCCATGATTGATAACGTCGTGGTGGCGTTAGAATCTGCTTGTGTATCGACCAGTACGCAAGACTACGGTGATGCGCCTGCCTCATACGGCAACCCCAGCCATGTCATCACACCCAACCTGATGATTGGCAATCACGTTGATACCGAGAGTGGAGCGCTGCACAGCGTTAATGCGGATGGCGATGACAACAATGGCAGCACGGATGATGAAGATGGCTTGCATAATCCGGCAATTATTCCTACCACTCAGGGGCAAACGTACACCCTAACGACTTACGTCAAAAACGAGACCGGTTCAACCGCCTACCTCACAGCTTATATCGACTTTAACCGTGATGGCGATTTTCTTGATGCTGGTGAAAAAGCCGATACCCAACACGTTTATTGGAACGGTTATGTTCAATCGACATTCACCGTACCGGCAGGCACAACGGCAGGCACAACCTATGCACGCTTGCGTTTGAGCCAAACCAGAGCCGAGGCAGAATCACCGATTGGTGCAGCGACCAGTGGTGAAGTCGAAGACCACAAATTAACGATTTCTTCTGGACCTTTCTATGATTTCGGGGACGCACCTGCTAGCTATGGCAACCCCCGTCACACCATCGTGAACAGTATTTTCTTGGGAGACAACCGTCCAGATGCCGAACTCACTGGTCAACACACCTACAACGCCAGCGGCGATGGTGTGGATGAGGATGGCGCACCCAAACAATACAATAATCCTACTATCACACTGTTCCCGATTTTAAAAATGACCGCTACCAGCTACAGTGTTGACATTAGAACAACCAACACCACTGGCTCAGCAGGCAAACTGTATGGCTGGATAGATTTTGACAAGAATGGCACATTTGATGCGGATGAAGCAGCTTCCGCCAACGTCGCTAATAACACCAATGGCACGGTGACACTAACCTGGAACAGTATTCCAACGGATATTAAGCTGGGTACAACATTTATCCGCTTGCGCCTGACGACTGATCCAGCCGTTACCACCAGCACACCAGCCAACAATGCCAATAATGGTGAAGTGGAAGACTTTCCGATTGCGGTGGCAATAGACGTGCCGCCGGATAGCCCCGATGTCACCATCGTGCGCGGTGACGACCAAACCTGTAGCAGCACCATTTTCACCGACAACTTCGATGATTTAGCCAGCGAACAATATTTCGGCGCAAATACGTCTGCCACACCGTTTGTGATCCGCAACTGGACAGCCACTGGTGGTGGTAGTGATACCTATGCGCGTACCGTGGAAGTTTCCCCGTTTGCTGCAACGCAGGGCCGCTCGATTTACTTTGGTAATGGCATGATGCGCCGGTTTTACCCCGATACCGGTGGCGTATTGGCATTTGATGGCAACGGTAGAATGCTCAGCCCACCGGATGCGGTAGAACTGCGTGATAATGTTGATGATGTCAGCCCCGGTGTCAATATTCATGAATCTCATTGGGGCCCAGAACCCGTCACGCTATCGCGTACCTTTGCGTCAACGGCGGGGCAACGTTACCGTTTGTACTTCTCCGCCATCCCTGAAGGCGGTGACTGGAATTCCGGCATTATGCGGGTGGATACCCCTAGCGGTTCGGTACACTTCAAAGCACCGGGCAAAGATGAAGGAATCCAGAAATACCGCATCGAATTTACTGCAACAGGTGCATCATCCACAATTCGTTTTGTCAACTACGGGCATATTGGCACAGATGGCGGCTGGTGTGATCCCAACTCCGTCATTTCCGGGCCCTGGTGTACGGTAGGTGGTTTCCCAACGGGTAAAAAAGGCAATGAGCTAATCATTGATGATGTCACTATAGCTCTGGCATCCGCCTGCCCCACTAGCGGTATTTCCGGCACGGTGTATACCGACACTAACGGCAACAATGCTTTCGACGGGGCAACGGAAACCGGTTTGGCGAATATCAGTGTTTCGCTGTATGACAACAATGGTACAACCGCTACGACCAGCGATGACAACTTGATGGCAACCACGAGTACCGCCGCCAATGGCGCTTACAGTTTTGCCAGTATCAGCCCGACACTGCGTTATCGGGTTGAAGTCGATTCCCGCGATGCTGATCTTCCTGCCAGTGCGGTGATTGGCACGCCTAATCCATTAGCTGATCTCGTTGTTAGCGCTGGCAGCGCACTCGCCAACCAGAATTTCGGGTTTGATTTGGCGTGTAATGCCAGTGCAGGTCAGTTCGGTGGGATCGCTTTCCGCGATTACAACCAAAACGGAATGCGCGAACCTCAGGAGGAAGGAATTGCGGGTATCACGGTAACGGCTTACAACAGTGCGAATGCGGTAGCGGCTACTGCCACCACGGATGCACGCGGTTGGTATACCTTGAGCGGGCTGACAAATGGCACGCAATACCGGCTGGAATACACCAATTTACCCAGCGGGCTTTACCCCGGCGCAGCAGGCACAGATACGGCCAGTACGGTACGTTTTGTCACTGTCAGTGGCAGTTGCGCGGCGAACTTCGGTATCAGTGACCCTATTGAGTATTGCCAAGCCGTCCCACCGGTTGCAGCGTTTACCTTTGTAAATGGTAATCCAAACGTTACAGCGGTAGGCAATTACGCAAGCCTGTTTACCTTCCCTTACGATGCAACAGGCGGTGCGTATAATCAGACTCCTTTACCTGTCACTAAAGCGAATACTAGCCAAACAGGGGCTTTGTGGGGACTGGCTTACCAGAAAACTACCAAAACCTTGTATGCCTCCGCTACGATGCGGCGTTTCAGTGGCTTTGGTGCGCTAGGCACGGGCGGTATTTACAAAGTTGATATGACTTACCCGAATGCCGCTTATACGGGAACAACCACTTATGTTGACCTGCGCACCATTGGTATCGACACCGGCAACGATGTGCGGGTAACGGCTGACAGTTGTAATAATCTTGCTACTGGTCTCTGGTCGCCTTCACGTGATGTGGCAGCATGGGATAAGGTCGGCAAAGTTGGCGTGGGTGACATCGACTACGACGAACCCAATAACCGTTTGTGGCTGGTCAACCTGAATGACCGCAAGCTCTATGGCATTAGCAATGTTAGCCCAACCACAAGCCCTACTGCGGCAAATGTACTGGGTGGTTACGCCATAAACTTGCCATCCCCTTACACTTGTACATCGGGGACATTCCGCCCTTGGGCAGTGAAATACCACCGAGGTTATGTGTACGTAGGTGGTGTGTGTGATGCTGCCAATGACCCTTACAACTTGAGTAAAGTCAGAGGTTATGTACTGCGTTTTAACCCTGCCAATACAACGGCTGGTTTCAGCCACGTCAAAGACTTTGCGATCAATCAACCCCGCAGTGGCTATGGCTATAACGCCAGCGAATGGTCAGGCTGGTTGCCGCAGGCAGATGCCGTGAACGTGCGCCCACAATTCCATTCCCCCATCGTCGGCAACCTCGAATTTGATACCGATGGTTCAATCATTGTGGGCATTATTGACCGTGCAGGTCTGCAAAAAGGCACGAATGCTTATGACGAACCCGTGTGTGATGACCCCACTATTGATTACGCCGATACCATGGGGGATGTATTGCGCTTGTGTAAAACTGACACTGGCTATTTGAGTGATTCCGAACCGGGTTGTACTACTGCCATTCCCGCAAACAGTAAAACAACGGACGAATATTACTGGGGAGATTTAGGCCCCTCAAACAATGCTTGGGAGAGCATGAATGAGATTGCGGCTGGTGGTCTGGCACTCGCACCGGGTAAGGAGCATGTATTAGCTTCGTCCTATGACGCGAATAGCTGGGGTTCTAACGGCATTGTGTGGTTAAACAATGTTACTGGAGCCAAGGACAACAGTTATCATCTGTCATGGTCAACCCTCGGCAAAAGTACCGGCATGGGTGAATTGGAAGTGCTGTGTGATCCTTCCCCTGTTGAAGTGGGCAACCGCGTATGGCTGGATGCGGATAAAGACGGCCTTCAAGGCGCAGACGAAGCAGGCATAGCCAATGTCAACGTCACACTGACTTGCGGCACGGATAACGCTACGACCACGACCAATGCACAAGGCGAATACTACTTCTCGAATAAAGCGGGCGGCAATGCCACCTTCATGGGCAGCGGTGAAAGCTGTAGCTTGAGCGTCAACAATACGCAAACCAGCCTCAATACTTACACTCTAACCACACAAAACGCTGACAGCAAAACCGATAATAATTACCAAACGGATATTCGGGATTCGGATGCAACAGTAAGTGGTGGCAATGCCGTCATCAATTTTACAGCAGGCAATAGCGGGCAGAACAACCATGGGCTGGATTTTGGGTATAAACCTAGTGGATCGAGTAGTTTCAGTTGTAGCACGGATGATAGTCTATTTCAGATCATTGTTGATGGAACAGGCGACAAAACCTTTTTACGGAAAATAACTCCATCTAGTAACACTGCTTCTATTCTGACAATTGCAGAAACTTTGGGAGACAAGAATGGATCATATGGATATAACCCAATTGACGGTCATATCTATGGACTTTCGTTTGAAGCCAATAAGCATATGTTTAAAATTGGTGCGGACGGTGTATTTATTGACCTTGGTCAGGTAAGTGGTTTACCTATAGGTGATTACAATACAGGTGAAGTCTTACCAAACGGGAAAATGCTATTTAAAGATAAAGAAAATGACAAACCGATATACGTTATCGACTTAACTTCCAATCCACTTCAAATTGCTCAAACACTAACACCAGCAAGCGGTACTCCACGCACTGCTGATTGGGCATACAATAAAGCAGATGGAATGTTGTATACCATTGACCATAACAGCGACAAATTAATGCGGATTAATACCGTAACAGGCGAGTCAACCTCCTTTGGTGCTGCAACTTTTATAGGTAACTATGGTGCGCAATGGTTTGACAAACAGGGGAACTTCTATGTTTACAAAAACGATAGCGGTGATTTATTCCGGGTTAATTTAACAACCGGGGTACAGACTAAAATTATTACCAGTGACAATACTGCAAAACATGATGGTATTTCTTGTCATGAATTGGTCAGTTCTATTTCAGGCACAGTCTACGCCGATAGTAATAATAATGATGCTTTTGATACTGCCACAGAGTCCGGTATTGCTTCTATAACCGTGACTTTACTGAATGCAGCAAATAACAGTAGTGTTGCCACCACTAGTACGGCAGCGGACGGTTCTTACAGTTTCGCCAGCGTAAATCCTGCCTTGACTTACAAGATTCAAGTAGATGAGACCGATACTGAACTGCCCGCAGGCTCTACGATCGGCACAACCAACCCGCTGACTAACAAAACAGTAACAGCAGGCAGTACTTTGGCAAACCAGAACTTTGGGTTTGATCTTGCGGGCAATAGAAGCATTTCGGGGAAAGTGTTTGAAGACAAAAACTACGGTGGCGGCGTAGGGCGTCCACTCAGTACACCCGGTATTGCTGGTATTCTAGGCGTTCGCGTAGAACTCTACGATTCAACCGGGGCATTTGTTACCAGCACCACCACGGCTGATGGTGGCCCGTACAGCTTTACTAATGTTGCTGCCGGTAATTATTACGTGCGTGTCGTCAATGACACCGTTCGCTCTACTCGTGCAGGTTCTACGGCGGCAGAACGCGCCATTCAAACTCACCGCAGCGACGGCACAACCGACGTAAACAATGAAGTCGGCGGACGTAAACCTGCACTGGTTGATGCCACAGCGAATACCACTAACCAGACGCTAAACCCTGCTACCTTCGTCCTCTCTGGTGGTGGTCAGGCACAATCCGTCCAACCGATAACGATCGCAAGCACTGACATTACCGGCGCGAACTTCGGCTTCAACTTCAACACCGTGGTCAACACCAATGACAGCGGGCAAGGTTCATTACGCCAGTTCATCCTCAACGCCAACCTGCTAGGCAACGACAGCACACTGGCACAAACCGGGCGCACCGCTGGCAAAGACAATGCCATTTTGGAATTATCCACCAGCGACCTTAACTACAATGCCGCCAACCAATACTGGAGCATTGCGGTACAAAGCGCCCTGCCCGCGCTGGGTAATGACATTATCCTCGATGCCTCTACCCAACCGGCGCGGACGACTGCCCCCACATTCACCTTCGCCAACCGCCCCGTCATTGAATTGAATGGCAGCAACGCCGGAGACTACACCAATGGTCTTGCATTAAATGGCGCGACCAATGGCAGCACGGTGAAATACTTCGCGATCAACCGCTTTAAAATGGCGGGTATCCAAGTGGTGCAATCTAAAAACAACCTGATTGCCTCAAACTACATCGGTACTGACCCAACAGGTGCTATCAACCGGGGCAATGGCGATAGCGGCATCACCGTTATTAGCCCCTTAGGACCAAACTTAATCGGCGGTAGCAGTAGTGCTGGCAATCTGATTGCCTACAACGGCGGGGATGGCATCAAAGTCGGCGGCACAGATGGCACTAAAGCGACCAGCATGTTAGGCAACAAGATCTACGCCAACGGCAAATTAGGCATTGACCTCGGTGGTAACGGTATTACCGTGAACGATGCCAATGATGCAGACACCGGTACTAACGACCTGATCAACTTCCCCATACTCGCTACTATCACTGAAAGTGGTGGCAGCCTCACCCTCAAAGGGTGTGCGCCTGCGGGAGCAACCATTGAGCTGTTTGAAGCCGATGTCAGTGCTGGCGGTAAAGCCACGCCGGGCGATAACAAATTCGGTAAATCCAAAGATTACGGCGAAGGCCAAACCTACCTTGCCAGCTTTGAGGAAGGCAGCGCCAGCGATACCGACACCGCAACGTGCGCCATTGCCACCGACACGGATGGCAACAACCACACCGGCATGAACGCCTTCACTGTCACCATTCCAACTCCGGCAGGGTTTGTAACGGGTGACAGCATGACCGCCACCGCCACACTCAGCAATTCCGGCACTTCAGAATTCTCCCCCACTGTTCTGCTGCTGGAAGCGTACAATGTTGCCGGTAAAATCTACGAAGACGTGAATTACGGTGGCGGCAATGGGCGGGCGTTCAATGCGGCAACGGCTGGCATGACGGGTATCAGTGGTGCCAGCGTCGAGCTACGCGATGCCAGCAATAACGTATTCGCCACCACCACGTCGACAGCCGACGGTAGCTATACCTTCACCAACATTCCAGTGGGTGTATACAGTGTGCAAGTGGTGAATGCCAGCGTGCGCTCGACCCGCTCCGGCTCAAACGGTTCCGAACGCGGGGTGATCACCTACCGTACTGACGGCGTGAACAATGTGAGTACCGCGAGTACGGCATTCAGCCAAGCCATTACGTTAAGTAATGCCAACCTCAGCAATGTCAGTTTCGGCTTCAACTTCGACACCATAACCAACACCAATGACAGTGGAGCAGGTTCTTTGCGCCAGTTTATCCTCAACGCCAATGTGTTGGGTGATGATAGTTCATTGGCACAAGTCGGGCGCACCGCAGGTAAAGAAAATGCGATTCTGGAACTCTCCACTACCGACGATCCGAATTACAACACAGGTTATTGGAGCATTCCTCTGCAAAGTGCTTTGCCCCCAATTACTGCACCGATTGTACTCGATGGTGCACTGCCACAGGGATCTAACAGCAACCCAACATTGGAGCTAAACGGCACGAATGCCGGTGGTGCTGCTAACGGTCTTGCCTTGAGTGCTGGAGCCAGCAGCAGCACCCTGCGCAAACTGGCAATCAACGGTTTTAGCGGCGCGGGTATTTACTTAAACGGCAGCGACAATAATTACCTACTCGCCAATTATATCGGTATTACCCCAGCAGGGATTCCACGCGGTAATACGGGTTCAGGGATTCGTCTGGATACCGCCAGCGCTAATAAAATTGGCAGTACTATCAACGGTGATGGCAATATCATTGCCAACAACACCGGTAACGGCATTACGATTGCAGGCTCAAAAGCAGATACCCTGCTGAACAGCATTCTAGGCAACAGCATCTACGCCAACGGTGGGCTGGGGATTGATTTGGTTGGCGGCACTGAAATTGGCAGTGTCACAACGAATGACACTAAAGATATCGATGAGGGGCCCAATCACCTGCTTAACTACCCTGAGGTTAAAGTCAATTCCTTCGGTGTTAATGGTACGAAGATCGTGACCTACGACTTTAACCTAGATGTGCCAGCCGGTGATTACCGTCTCGAATTCTTCGTCAGTGCAGACAAGGATGATTCAGGCCATGGTGAAGGGCAAACCTTTATCGGTAGCAAGGACATCAGTCACCCCGGAACCGAGTCACTGAATTTCAAAGGTACGTTCAATGCCAATATGACAGTTGCCAAAGGCACATTTATCAGTGCGACACTCACACAGAAAAGCAACGCTACCACGTTCGGCTCAACCTCAGAGTTTTCCGGCATCCAAGATGGCATCACCACACAGGTGTGCGATAGCCTGATTACCGGCACGGCGGGCAATATAGTGATTGATGAGACTAACACTGCAACTATTATTCAATTATTAGAAGCCAAAGATAGCAATGGCAACCCAATTACTTACGTTATTAGTGGCGGTGCAGACGGTAACTTCTTCACCATAGTCAACCCGACGCCCGGTGCAACGCTGGATTGTGCAACCGTGAAGTTCCTGACCAGCAATGTCATTATTACCAAGTCAGCCCGCGATAATAACGAAGCTGAAGCACGTGCAACCCTACCGGGGACTTTACCACCTGCTGGGAACTATGAGTTGCCGCTGGATAAGGATCAGGATAACGTCTATGAATTGCAAATTACCGCAACCACTGCGGATGGCAAGAAATACGTGCGTGATCTCAATGTACGCGTCATGGATATTAACGAAGCCCCTAGCATCACCTCTGCATCACTGGTACTTACCAATGAGGACAGTAATGCGGATGTCATGATGGTTCAAGCGCAAGACCCTGATGTGGGTGACAAACTAACTTACCGTATTAGCAGCGGTGCGGATAGCAGTCATTTTGAGATTAACGCCACCACTGGGATTCTGCGCTTCCGTGCTATCCCTGACTATGATGCGCCGATGGACGCCAATCGTGACAATACCTATGAAATAGAAATCACCGTGACTGACAAAGGTGGCTTGAGTAGCAAAAAACTGTTCCAAATCAGGATTGTGAACAACACGGCTGACGATGGCGTAGTGATTAATGTCCGTGCCTTATTACAAGGGCCTTACGACAACAAAACAGCGCTCATGTCAGCAAACTTGAACACTCTCGGCTTACTACCGAACAAACACCCCTACCAAGCATTCGGTCATGCGGGGGCTGAAACCCTCAGTACCATGCTGAAGGAAACAACCGGCAATAATGCGGTAGTGGATTGGGCATTGGTTGAATTGCGCACAAGTCCGGGCAGTGTGGTAGCCAGCCGTGCTGTTATCCTGCAACGGGACGGCGATTTGGTTGACGCTCAAACAGGCTCACCTAACCTGCACTTCGCTAACATCAAAGCAGGTAACTACTACGTTAGTGTGCGCCACCGTAACCACTTAGGTGTTGTCAGTGCCAGCCCGGTCAGTTTGGACAACAGTGCGAAAATGCTCGACTTTGCTGCCAGCTCAACCGTTGTCAGAGGCGAAGAGTCACGCTTCGTCAGTGGCAAACTGGCATGGATGTGGGCGGGTGACATTAATGGTAGCCATACCCTAACGGCTAATGGCCCCGGCAACGATGTCACTAGCCTGTTAAGTGGGGTGATTACCAGTATGGATAACCTCCAAGGCAACACCAACCACATTTTGTCCGGTTATCTGGCTACTGACTTAAACTTTGATGGCAAAACGCTATTCACAGGCCCCGGTAACGATACCAGCTTGTTGGTGGGCAATATTCTGTTACACCCACTCAATACCGGGTTTGCCGCTAATTACATTGTGAAAGGTGGATTGCAGTAATACGCTGCACCTAACGTAAAAAAGGGCGGTTCGTTAATGTACGAATCGCCCTTTTTTCATGCGCCTAGCGAAGTGTTCTTACTTATCACTCACCAAACGGGTATAACAAACCCAGTTTGCAGTTGGATAGATGGATAAACCATCCTGCACTTCACCGTGCAACCTTAAGGCAACTAAAATGCTATTTTCCAGATTAGGGCGCGTTTGAACGCCATCTATCAGTGGCATTGTGAAATCAACCCCTTGATAATTATGTTCAGCATCCACACCAGTATTCGTATTCATGGAACAGTAAGCTGACTTTCTGGCAATCTGAGCCGTATCAGAAAAAACTGACAAATTAATATGCGGGGGAGTACCACCTGTATTGATTTGCGCAATACTTCCCAACTCACCATTCACGGGTAAACGCCAAGTACCTTTCCTGCCACAGATACCTTGGCTATTGATCGTTTCCATATAGCTGTACGCATCACAAGAGCCTAGCACTGCACATAATGTGGAACCATCATAACCGCTCACGGTTCCCCAATAGCCGCTATAGTTATGAAAGTGCCGATAACGCCAATCTTTATCCCGCAAACCACCGTCATTGGTTTTGATTTCCCAGACTAAATTGGTTTGTGTGTCTTTAACGCATGAATAGTTCGTAGCGGTCGCTGCCAGAGGCTTGCCGGTATTATCCAACTTAACATAACGCCCTGCCACCTTCTCAGCATTAGCAGGTATTACAGGAATAGTCGCCATGGATGACTCAAGATCAATGGCTGCTTTTATCTGATACACCGCTGCCCATGTATTATTCAAAACTGTTTCCGTAGCCAGTCTAGCCGTTTTTGCTTTGGTGGCAGCAGCTTCAGCGTTTGTAGTCGCCTGCTCTATGGCAGCCAGATCCTGTGAATTTTGCACCTTAGCTTTTTCTTGCTCAGCGATGGTTTGCTGGGTGGTTGCGTTAGTCACTTCCTTAGCAGCTTGCGTAACATAGCTTTTAATATTGGTCATTGGCTGCGATTGTGCTATTGCCGGATAAGACGCAGCAGCAGTTTCTGCTTGTTGAGCCAAATTTGTAATGGCAACATTGGCTTCTTTAGCCGCTTGTGCCTCACTCACTGCCTTAGTAACGACTTCACTAAGCGACTCCTGAGCCTTAGCCAGATTCGCTGCTTGTGCTGCGGCTGCTTGTGCTGCGGCTACTTGCTCCGCTGCTGCCGTCTGATTAGCAGCAGTCTGAGCAGATGTTTCAGTAGTCGTGGAAGCGTTAGCTGCAACTTGGGTAGTTGACTGCGTTGCTTCTTGTGCTTGCGTTGAAGTACCACCACCTCCTCCGCAACCTGTTAACAGTGATACAGTCAGAATACTAGTCATCAACAACACACTATGCTTGCGGTGCGTGCTGTTAAATAGATTAACAACCAATGGGTTTGTGTTCATTACGCTATCCCTCGATGAACAATGAAACTTTGGGGTAAAATAGCCAAGGCTATGTGGTCAGAACCTTCTCTGATAGAAATAATTAAATCATCAATAGATGGTTTAATATGTGTTAGCGATCAACATTTTCATTTAAATTTATTATTACTAATACATTAATTTTATTAATTGGCGGGTTTGAGCCGCTATACGGCACAGAATCAAAATGAAAAGGGCGACCCGTTAACAGGCCGCCCTTACAGTGACAGTATACAAATTTACTGGGTCACCAACCGAGTGCTGCAAAGCCAGTTAGCAGCCCCATAAGCATAATCCTTCCCATCAGCCACTTCACCGTAGTGACGTAATGCCACAGCAATACTGAGTTCGAGGTGAGGTCGGTCATGTGGCAGATTTGGTAAAAATTCGTTACCAAAATCCACACCTTGGTAGTTACACTCGATGCGCCCATCGGGATTACGGGGGACAGGGTTAGGAAGTGAGGTGTATCCACACTGATTTGGATCAGTAATCATGTTTTCAGAACAATAAGCCGCTTTCGCATCAGGAAGGTCTTTGAAAATACTTCTTTCAATATGCGGTGGGCGTTCATCTGCATTAATCTGGGCAATAGAACCCAATTCGCCCATTTTAGGTAGACGCCAGTTATTCTTACCACATAGCCCAACCTGCTGATTCATCATGTCAATGTAGCTGTAGGGGTCACAGGAAAATACACCATTGCAAAGCAGTTTCCCGTATAAATCCGTTGTAATGGCGTAACCACCAGAATTATGCATGTGTTTATAGCGCCAATCCTTATCACGAGCGCCACCATCATCGGTTTTCATTTCCCAAATTAAACCGGTGGTATTGTCTTTTACGCAAGCCCAAGATGGGGCGGATGCTGGCAATGTATTACCACCGGCATCCAATTTGGTGTAACGTCTAGCAGCTTCAGCCTCTTTGATCGCACTTGTTAGACTGGCAAGCGCCGTTTGTGCATCCTGCAAGGCTTTTTCTGCGGTTATACGTGCTTGTTCTGCTAAAGAGGCTGCCTGCTGTACTTGCTGCGCCGCTTGTTGAAGCAAGGCCAAGTCTTGAGAGGCTTGTGTATCAGCTTGCAACTTAGTGACCAAGGCTTGCTGTGTCTCTGCCTGTGCAGCACTTTCAGCCGCTTGTGCAACATAGCCTTTCAAGGCGTTCAGCGCAGTCATGACACCCTGATCTTGATAAGTGGTGGCTTGTTGTTCCACAGGTGTGGCTAGGGCTGCTACTGCGATACTAGCGGTTTTCGCGTCACTGGCACTTTTAGTTACCTTGGGGACAGTCGTACTGATGATCTCTTTAGCAGAAGCAATGGTTTGCGCGGCAGCAGCGGCTTGTGCAGCTTGATCTTCTGCTGATAATCCACCACCTCCACCGCCACATCCTGTTAAAACGGATAGTATGACGACACCGGTCAACACTCTCTTCATATCCATGGCTTATTCCATATAAGTGATTAATCTTGGTTTATGATATCAATCAAATATTATATTCAATTAATGGGTAAAACATTAATCAAATATATTAATGGCTAGATTGACCGGGTATCCGGTTCGGTAGTAGCACAAACCCCCACAACCTGCTACTTTATTGCGTCCCAATCAGAACTAGCCAAAGACAGCCATGCAACCAAGAAAAATACTGATCACCAGCGCCCTGCCCTATGCCAACGGCCCCATCCATATTGGTCACATGGTTGAATACATTCAGACTGATATTTGGGCACGCTTCCAACGCCTGCGGGGCAACGAATGCCACTATGTGTGTGCTGATGACACCCACGGCACACCGATCATGCTGCGAGCCCAGCAGGAAGGCATTACCCCAGAACAACTAATTACCCGCATCGGTGCAGAACACCAACGTGATTTTGCAGGTTTCACTATTGCCTTTGACAACTACTACACCACGCATTCAGATGAAAACCGCCACTTTGCCGAATTCATCTACAAAGCAGCGCGTGATAACGGTCATATTGAAAAGCGAATCATAAAACAAGCTTATGATTCGCAAGCACAGATGTTCCTGCCCGATCGTTTTATCAAAGGTGAATGCCCTCGCTGCGGTGCAGCAGACCAATACGGTGATAACTGCGAAGCCTGTGGAGCCACCTATTCGCCTACCGACCTGAAAAACGCAGTTTCAGCGATTTCAGGTACGACACCGATTGAAAAAGAAACTGAACATTATTTCTTTAAGCTGGGGCATTTTGAAACGTTCTTACGCGAATTCCTCGCCAGTGGCGCGGTACAAAAAGAAATTGCCAACAAGCAAATGGAATGGTTTGAATCCGATCAAGGACTAAGTGATTGGGATGTTTCCCGCGATGCACCTTATTGGGGCTTTAAAATCCCCGATACCGACGATAAATATTTTTATGTATGGCTGGATGCACCGATTGGTTATTTAGCCAGTTTCAAGAACCTGTGTGACCGCATTGGGCTGAATTTCGATAGCTTCTGGAAACCCGAATCCACCGCCGAGGTGTACCACTTCATTGGTAAAGACATCGCCTATTTCCATACGCTGTTTTGGCCTGCCCTGTTGCACGGTGCGGGCTTCCGTACCCCCAGTGCCGTACATTGCCACGGCTTTTTGACGGTAAATGGCGCGAAAATGTCCAAATCACGCGGCACATTT
The DNA here is from genome assembly GCF_900107695.1 of Thiothrix caldifontis. Lineage (GTDB taxonomy): Bacteria > Pseudomonadota > Gammaproteobacteria > Thiotrichales > Thiotrichaceae > Thiothrix > Thiothrix caldifontis. The sequence continues at coordinate 40,346 of NZ_FNQP01000004.1, forward strand.
ATCCAAGCGGAAAGCTACCTCAAGCACTTAAACCCAGAATGGTTACGCTACTATTTCGCCAGCAAACTCAGCAATGGCGTGGATGACATCGACCTTAACCTCGAAGATTTCGTGGCACGGGTGAACAGCGATTTAGTCGGTAAAGTGGTTAACATTGCTTCACGTTGCGCGGGTTTTATCAACAAGCGTTTTGACAACAAACTGGCTGATACGCTGCCCGACACCGCGTTATATCAGGAATTCAGCGATGCCTCTGAACGCATCGCTGAACTTTACGAAACCCGCCGCTACGGTCAAGCCATGCGCGAAATCATGGCCTTAGCCGACAAAGCCAACCAATACGTTGACGAACAAAAACCGTGGGTACTCGCCAAAGACCCAGCACGCCTTGCTGACGTACAAAGCGTTTGCACCCAAGGCATCAATATGTTCCGTGCGATTGTTGGCTACCTCAAGCCAGTGCTGCCACAACTGGCTATCGACGCAGAAAGCTTCCTTAATGCGGGCGAACTGACCTGGGCAAGTGTGGCTACTCCCCTGACTAGCTGCGAAATCACGACATTCAAAGCCCTGATGACCCGCGTTGAACCGGCGATGGTCACGGCGATGCTCGAAGACAATGCTTCGGCTACGCTCAGCAACCAAAGCAGCTCCCTGAGCGAAGCCGAAGGGAGCGACAGCAAACATCTAAGCGCTGATCCCATCAGCCCCACGATTGACTACGATGATTTTGCTAAAATTGACTTACGCATTGCCAAAATCGTTAAAGCAGAGCACGTCAAAGGCGCAGACAAACTGGTACAATTGACCCTTGATCTAGGCGGCGAAACCCGCAATGTCTTTGCTGGGATAAAATCAGCTTACGACCCAGTCGACTTGGAAGGCCGCTACACCGTCATGGTTGCTAATCTCGCGCCACGCAAAATGCGGTTTGGCGTTTCCGAAGGGATGGTATTGGCAGCAGGCCCCGGTGGCAAAGATCTATTCATCCTGACACCCGACACAGGTGCAGAACTTGGAATGCGCGTAAAATAACGCAAACAATAAGACGACATTAAACATTATGTTAGGGAAGTTCTTTAAACCTAAATGGCAACATCATGATGCCAATGTTCGCTTAAAATCACTGAGCAGCCTTGCAGGTAACAGTGTGGAACTAATCAAGATTGCGCAGAGCGATCCTGATAACGATGTACGCATGGAAGCGATTACCCGGTTACAGCACCTCCCGACATTGGTGCAACTGGGGCATACTTCTGGCTCTATTGGTGAACGATCCCGCCAACGCGTGATTGCTTTAGCGGCAACAGATCATCATCATGATCATCTGCTAACAGAGGTATTCGCATGGCTACAAAATCCAGCACTACTGCGTAGCATTGCCCGTGACCAATTACGGGGAATTAAACTACGCCACCAAGCCATTGCTAAGCTTGATGATCAGGATTTATTGTTCGCGATTGCCAGTAACGATACCTCTAAAGAAATCCAGTACATCGCCTCTACACAAATCAACGATCTCGAAAAACTTAAAACCTTGGAGAAAATTCACGGCAAGCAAAACAAGCGCTTACGTCAACACCTTAAAGAGCGTGAAGATGCTGCACAGCGTTTCCAGCAACAACAAGCCAACATAGAATCACTGTGTGTTGAAGCAGAAAACCTCGGTCAAACCGAACGCTGGCTACAAGACAAAACACACGCAAAAGTACTTGAGCAACGTTGGCAAAAACTCAGTAAAACCACTGACGAGGCTCAACAACAACGTTTCCAACAGGCATTGGCAAACTTTCAGCAACGCCTGCAAACATGGGAAACGCTACAAGCCCAGCAACAACAACAACTTACCGAACAAGCTGCTGAACAAGCCCGCCTCATAGCGGAAGCCCAACAACAAGCAGAAGCCCGCGCACAAGCCGTTCAAGAACAACGAGAGCGCGAACAACAGCGCGAAGCCGCAGCACGTAATCAGCGTCAGCAACAACAGACTCAACAACAACAAGCGTTACAGATATTACATAACACATTAAAAACGCTGGAAGCTCACCTAGAGAGTGAACAATACAGTGAAGCCATTGAGGTGCATAAATCACTCAGGGAAAACCTCAAAAATGCCGCGCACCTCCCCAGTAAAGAACAAGCATTTTTCCAACGACGTCTGCAAGCGCTGGCACCTTGCCTACGTGAGATACAAGACTGGCGGCGCTGGGGTACCGACCAAGTACGTAAACAACTGATCGAAACTGCTGAACATTTGCGTGCTGACGATGCACTTGACCCGCAAGAACGTGCCAAAAAAATTCATTCCCTGCGTGAAGAATGGCGCAAGCTCTCACAGCTTGAACCCGGTCAACAACATACCCTTTGGAAAGCGTTTGATGCCAACGCCACGGCTGCCTATGAACCCAGCAAACAATACTTTGCCGAACAAGCGCAGCAACGTACCGCCAATCTGGAGCAACGCAACACTATCTGCACTCAACTAGAAGCGCTAAACGCTGCAACTGACTGGGAACACGCAGACTGGCGGGCACTGCAAACCGCGTTGAATGAGTGTCGCAAACAATGGAAAGTAGCAGGGACGGTCAGTCACAAAGATTGGAAAAGCGTCAACGAACGCTTTAATAACGCGATGGATGCACTCGAAGCACACTTCAAAGTAGAACGTAACCGTAACTGGCAGGAACGCACCCAATTGGTTGAACAAGCCAAAGCCCTGCTAGACTCACCTAATACCTCCCAAGCCATTGAGCAAGCCAAAGTTTTACAAACCCAATGGCACATTACGCTCAGTTCACGCCCTGCCGATGAACAACGCTTGTGGAAACAATTCCGCGAACCGATGGATAGGTTATTTGCTCGTGCCCGTGAAGAACGCCAGCAGCAACAGCAAGAACGTAATGCCCAACTTGCTGAAACAGCGCGCCAGATAGAAGAACAACGTCAATACGAACTGGAACGTCACCAACAGCAACGCGCAGAACTGGAAGCACTTGCCGTACAATCTACCCACACTAAACAGGCAGATACCAGTGCTGATGAACAGATTAGCAACCGCAGCACGGGTGAGTTACTCTGTTTGCAACTAGAAATTCTCTTAGGGCTAGAAACCCCCACCGAATTTCAGGCTGCACGCTTAAAGTACCAAGTGTCACAACTTGCAGAAATCATGAGCAGTCGTAAAGATAATCACGCCCCCAACACTCATGCGCTATCCGTATTAAAACAATGGTATGCCTTGGGAGGGATGCCCGCGACTGCACTGGCAAACCAGACAGCGCGGATCGAGACTGTTAAGCAGGCTCTGCAACTTCTGTAACAGTCGTAAAGCACTGCATTAAGTCAGCCAACAACTGGGTGACTTCCCCAGTCATGAGAGTGAATTCTATGTCCAGTTTTTCAGCGTGAGATTGCGGGTCAGCATCCTTCAGGTTGTCGACCAGCACATCCAGGAAACGCACCCGCCGCACGCCAAGATCCTCAGTTAGCATGAAACTGATTTTGTCAGCCCACACCAACCCTAACTTAGAAACAGTTTTGCCCGCCGCCAGATTCGCCTGCACCTCTTCAGACATGAGTTCATGACGTTTAAACACTGCCACGCTTTTTTCCTCGCCCGCTCCCTTCAACTCACACTCTTCACCCAAGGTAAACGGTGCGGGTAATGTATGATCATCGGCTAACCATTGCGTCATGAGCACGGCTGGACTCATATCGGTTTTCGGTGGCGTAACTGGCAAACTCCCTAAGGTATTGCGCAATAAATGCGTCAAACGTTCGGCTGGCGTATTAGATGAGCTATTAATAATCATCCAACCATTGGGTAGATCAAGCCAGGCATCCATTTTTTTCGTGCGCGTGAAAGCTTTCGGTAATAGCTCAAACTCAATCTCATCACGTAAATCCTGCTTTTCGCGCTTACCCATCTTGCGGGATTCCTTTTCCTCAATTTCAGCAACGACAGCATCGAGTTCTTCACGCACCACCGAAGCCGGAAGCAGCTTTTCCTGATGCGCCAAAGTCAGCAGCATACAATCGTTCGCCGCGAGTACCAGTTGCTCACTGTTACGCCCAAACGGCGATACCCAACCGCTGGCTTCCCGTAATTCATTACCACACCCTAGAAAGGGTTTACTTTCAAGGGCTTCGTGTAGTGCTTCGGGCGTGAGGGTAAAATCACTGCTCAAACGCAGCAGATACAGGTTTTTGAACCACATGAGGATGCCTTTCTATGATACTTAGGAAGGCGGATTATGCCGGAAAGCCGGTCAGACTTAAACAAACGGCAACGTACCAAACTGACTCCATGGGTTAGGCTGACCTAACCAACGTTGGGCTACCGTACCATAAACTGTGCGGAAATCAACCGTGTGTTGCGGATTGCCATCACTATCTAAATGGCTGAGATCCAGCGGCTCACCATACAAACCACCACGAACCTTGCCTCCCATGACCAATTGCACCCCAGCAGTACCGTGATCAGTACCTTTACCGTGGTTTTCCTGCACGCGACGCCCAAACTCTGAGTAAGTCATCAGCATGACATCATTCCAGCGCCCGCCGCGTTGCATCGCTTGTGCAAACGAATCCAGTGCCCCCGCCAATTGATGTAACAAGTTACTTTGTACCGCATTTTGGTTACTGTGCGTATCAAAGCCATCCAAAGTCACCATATACACAGCGGCATCAACCCCAGTAAGGATCATTTTAGCAACCGCTTCCAAATCACGCCCTAACTTACTGGTGGAAAAAGGGATTCCCAACGTCACCGGACGCTGTAATTTATTACTTAACTGTTCACCTGCCGCATACAACTGGTGATGCACATTAGTCACATGCGCCAGTACTGAATTCGTGGCAACTGGCTGAATATCTTCCAATAAACTGATTTGGCTGAGAAATGATTGCGGGCTTTGCATCGCAATGGTATTGCAATTTTTCCCTGCCATCGGGCCGCTATTCTCACCAATAGCAATCCCGTGCAAACCGGGCTTACACTCGGGCAGTAAAGCACCTAACCAGCCAGTATCGGTATATTGACTCGCATCCACGGCAGTTTCCCAAATATCACTGGAACGGAAATGAGACAGCGTTCCATGCGGATACCCAACACCTTGTACCCAAGCCATGCTGCCTTTGTCCCACCAAGGTTTGAGCGCTTTCAGGTAAGGATTTAAACCCTGGTTTTCGCCAATATTCAACACTCGATGCTTGGGAACACCAATGCTTGGGCGGTATTGGTAATACAGCGGGTCAGCATGCGGAATCAGGGTATTTAACCCATCATTCCCCCCTGCTAACTTCACTAACACCAAAATACGCTGCTGTGGACGCGCAGGCACTGCCAACACTTCTCCGGGAAAACCCCCCAACCACGGCAACAATGCTGCCATTCCCATAAATTCGCGACGGTTCATGTAATCAACATCCGCATAAAGTGTATCAGGTGACTTGAAACGCTGGATCAAGCAATAAAGAGCGCACTAAACGGCGTGCTCCCGGTGTTTCTGGCAACGGTTTTAAGGGTTTAACCGGCAATAGCCATTCCACTAGTTGTTCTGCTGGCACATCGGGAATGGCAACACCACTAGCCACTTTTTCATTTAAATTGCCTCGCGACAACTTAGAAAGGAAGGCATTACGTACCAGCAGGGTTTGGGTACTGATCCAGTGTTCTCCACCTTTCCAACCTTTTACGTTTGGCGGGTCAAACAGCTCTTGCCCCAACAGGCGGCACAGATTCAGCATTTCTTGAGTGGATTCACGCGGGTAAGGCAACATCCGTACCGTACCGATAACCAATTCCACGGGAGACTTTACCAACGTCCCCCGATTAGCAGGCATCCAAAAAGCATCACTGTTCAACACCGTACGCATTAAGCCTTTGATGTCATAACTCGATTGCCGCAATTGTTGTGCCCAAGTACGAATCAATACCTGATCTGGACGATTACTGACAAACGCTAACCAAAACTTTTCGGTAAGATTTTCGGCAGTACGGGGATGTTCCAACAATATTTTAATAATGGCATCACCAGTAAAACTCCCCGTTTTCCCCAGAAAAGTATGTTGCCCTCCTGCATGTTCGGCTGGGCGAATCACAAACTTGCCTGTTTGATAGTCAACACGCCAACCGGTGAAGGCTTGTGTAGCCGCTTTCACATCCGGTTCACGGTAATACCCTCGCCCAATAGTGAATAATTCCAGCAATTCACGGGCGAAGTTTTCGTTAGGTTTATCTTTACTGTTTTGATGACCATCCAAATACACCAACATGGCGGGATCGCGGGCAATCGCTTGCAGTAATTCTGCAAAACTACCGAGTGCATGGCGACGCAGCAACAGATTTTGTTGGTATAACAAGCTGGGTTGCAAAGTTTTCTGAATAGAAGAAGTAAAGTGGTTATGCCAAAATAAAGTCATACGTTCGAGAAAAGGGGTACGTGTTGCCAGCATCTGCTCCACCCACCATGCTTGTAAGCGTTTCCCTTCACGTTGTGAAATAGCCCAAGCTGAATTACGGCTTTTCATGTCAGTCAAACGCATAGGTTCAAGTTTTAACCACGGCGTCATAGGAGGTGCAGACTTTAAGGTACTCAGTTTAGGGTTTAACACCCATTCAACAGCTTCCTGCTTAGAGCGGCCTTCTAACTGCTTAATAACATCCCATTCCGCACCTAAACCGGTGCGAGAAACAAGATGAGCCGCATCTTTAAAAGCAAGTAATCCCATGACTTTACTGCGCTAAAAATAATATTAATAGTAACGTAACTGGGTGCTAAGTTTAGCTTAAATTTCATCCTTAACAGTAGATTAATGAGATTGTTTTTCAATCTTCATACCGCTAAGCGAAATCAAAAACACGATAAACGATACAAGTGAGGCAATAATACTGAGCACAAGTTCAGTCGTTTTACGTAATACCCTTATAGTACCTAAGGCACTTTTTCCCAGTAACTTCATGATTCCTTTGGTTTGCGTACCATATTTTAAACTGATTTTCTCCAGTCTAATCAAATCTTCACCTTGTTCGACATACTTCAAGACTTGCACAACATCAGCAGTAGAACTGGACTTACGAATTGTATTCACCTTCTCAGCCGTTTGCTTAAGCGCACGTAGCGCCTGTGGATTATAAGCTTTCAGGGCTGCTTTACTGATGCCATCCAGATTGTTTTCAGCACGCGCCAACAATAAAAACCCTTTATAGTCGAACACCTCTGAACCCTGCCTGAGCAGAAATCTCTGAAAACTAGGCGTTAACCTGCCACTGCGAGCCGCTAATTTTGTGGTGGAAATCCCCCCTTTGGCGGCTGAGGCGGTTCCAGCACTCGCGACCGTAGCAGCTGTCAAACCAACGCCAACGCCTGCTAACGTCACAATTAGTTCGTTAACAGGCTCACCTTTCGCATACAGTTGGTACTGCTCCCATAAATCCCGTGCATCGCCCACCACCGTAAAATCAGCCGTCAGTGCACCCGCCACCCCAGCACCACTGCTGGCTTCACCCTCTAAAAAACCACTAGCGAAATCATTCACAGTACGACGCGCCGTGTTAAGGGGAGATTCCAAGCGTTGTAACTCTGCTTCAAACACTGCTGGGTCAAGATTGTAACCAAACGTGTTGGCGAGGCTTAGGTACATCCGTGCATCCGCCGGATTGTTATTGGCAATCGCTTCCTGCACTTGTTGCTGCACTGCTTCGCTACTGACTTGGTGCAGCATTAACTGTGCCACATCTGCCGCCATTTCGTCGTATTGCCAATAATCCAGCAATGCCTTAACACTACCAGCTAACAGCAGTACCGATACAAGTAGCAAACTAACATTCCAGAATCTCATCATCTGAGTCTAGCCCATTCCCAACACTTGACGCAGCCCCAACGGGTCATTGGGGTCAACACCCTCCATAAAAGGCTTGCGTCGGTCGTTATTCGTAATTTGGTACACCTTACCAATCCAGTTGCTGTAAAACACTTTTGCCGTATCCCGCCAAGTATTGTGCAACATCGGTAGCAACAGCGTTTCGGGGAACTCCGGCAAGGGCTTGCCTTGGCGTTTTGCTGCTTCCTGTACCAAGCGGTATTCGGTGAGAATCGCTTTGGCTTTGGGACGCAAATAGTTTTCGGGAAAGGGCGGGTAATCTTCCCGCGTCCCGTCAAACCACCGCATGGTTTCGCGGCGGTATTCTTTCAACAAACTCACCTGATCGTATTCGGGATGGCCTTGCATAAAAATCATGCGAAACAGATCAGGGCTGACCGCCATGTGCACGCCCGCCTCTTGACTTTCCACCAATATTTGCACACCGACAGCTTCCAGCTCTGCGCGGTCAATCTGATTGAAACGCGAATGTGGCACATCAAAGCGCGTATTCAAATCATTGACCAGCGGATGTTCCGGCATGGTAACAGCATGGCTATACACGCCCCAACGCTTAAATCCCAACGGGCGGCGGCGGATCCCCCACAAATGTTGCACCAGCGCATGGCTTGCTAAACATGAACACAACGTAGAGGTGACATTTTCCTGCGCCCAAGCCACCACCTCGCACAAACCATCCCAAAACGGTTCGTCTTCCAAATGTTGCGCGGTCGGGTTTGCCCCGGTAATGATCAGCGCATCCAAGCCTTGTTCCTGCAAATCGGCAAACTTTTCGTAATACTGGTCGAGGTAGGCTTGCGCTTTGGCACTGCGCGGCAAACTGTCCAGTGTAAACGGGTGGATATGGAATTGAGCAATCAAATTGGATTCGCCCACCAGTCGGAAAAACTGGCGCTCGGTCGCTGCCAATGCTGCATCCGGCATCATGTTCAGAAAACCGATGTGCAACTCGCGAATATCCTGATTAAAAGCATAATCTTCGCTCAGGATTGTTTGACCTTCTTGACGCAGGCGTTCAAAAGTCGGTAATGCAGTATGTGCAACTAATGGCATAGGAATCCCTCCCCTTACCCGGCAATCTTATGCATGACGCGCAATTGCCATTTCAATCAAGGCATTGAAATCGGCTTCGTTACGCACTTGTGCGGCTTCCTCAGACGTAACTGTGTAGCCGTAGTCATGTGCAATTGCTTCGTAACGCGGCAAACGTGAATGGAACAAGCGCGGAAACACCCAGCGGGTAAAATCATCCGGGATCATTTCGGCGGCGTATTGTAGCCCCTGCTCTTGCAGGTACACCGCTAAATGTTCGCGTAGGAAATTCGGGCGGTAATACAGTGGTTTTGGGTCGCTACGCGCCCGGTCGATGAGCTTTTGCTCTTCATCTTTGGTGGTGACTTTGATGTACAAAATCAGGGTATTTTCTGCCAACAAATCAAATACGCCCGGCTCTTCCAACTCACACAAACTGCCACCTGCATCATTGACGAAGTGCGAATAGCCGTAAATCATTTGCGCTTTACGAATAAATTCCGGCACATCACGCATCGCGGCAATTTCAGCTTCGCGGTATTGCGCCTGACGCTGGATGAACGCATCCAGTGGTACGCCACCAAGTTCGGGATTGCCTAATTTGCCAACGAATGACAGCACCGGCCCAAGATCATTCACGCGGATATTGTTACGAATGTAGATCCAATCATTGCGCAATAATTCGCGTAGGAACGGCACTTTCATCGCCTGTTCTTTGATCAAATCGAGAATGTCTTCATCCAAGTAGCACGTACCAATACGGTAATCACCGGAATAATGAAACCAGTTATGATCACGTAACATGCTGGAAATATGGGTTTTGCCAACACCAGACATGCCCAGCAGCGTGACTTTTTTGTGTTCCCATTGGCGGTATTGTTCTACGGTTAAACGCACACTAAATCTCCGTACAGGTGGTTTCTCACAGGCCAGATACTTTAGCACAACCGGACTGTTTTGCCGTGTTAAACTGCACACCCACGATACGTTTCTGAACACGATGAAAATTGGCTCTTACACCCTCGATAACAACCTGATTGTTGCGCCGATGGCGGGCGTGACCGATCGCCCGTTCCGTACCCTATGCAAACACTTTGGCGCAGGTCATGCCGTCAGCGAAATGATGTCGGTGGATGCGACCTTGTATGCACAAAAAAAATCCCTGTACCGCGCCAACTTTGATGGGGAACTTGCCCCCATTTCTGCACAGATTGCGGGATCTGAACCGGAAATGTTGGCGGAAGCGGCACGGTATCAGGTGGCGAATGGGGCGCAGATTGTGGACATCAATATGGGCTGCCCTGCCCGCAAGGTTTGCCGCAAGCTGGCGGGTTCGGCGCTGTTACAAGATGAGGATTTGGTTAAGCGAATTCTGGATGCGGTGGTGTCGGCGGTGGATGTACCAGTGACGTTGAAAACCCGTTTGGGGTATGCCAATGGAGCAGAAAATATTTTGCGGGTCGCGGGCATGGCGCAACAGGCGGGCATTGCGGCACTGGCGATTCATGGGCGCACTCGTGAGCAAATGTATACAGGTGAAGCACGTTATGAGCTGATTCGCGAAGTGAAACGCCAAGTCACTATGCCGATTATTGCCAATGGCGATATTGATAGCCCGCAAAAAGCTAAGGCGGTGCTGGAGGCAACCGGGGCGGATGCGCTTATGATCGGGCGGGCGGCGCAGGGGCGACCGTGGATTTTTCGAGAAATTGCGCATTATTTGCAAACGGGCGAGGAATTGCCGCCGCCGACTGTTGCCGAAGTCCACGCGGTATTGCTGGAACATTTGGATGAGCTGTATCAGTTTTACGGGGAATATTCGGGGTGTCGTATCGCCCGCAAGCATATTGCTTGGTATACCAATGGGCTGCATGACAGCAATGCGTTCCGGCAGGCTATGTATGCGCAGGATAGTACAGCGGGGCAGGCACGGGCGGTGGATACGTATTTTCAGGCGTTGTTGATGCGGAATGAACGCTTAAGTTAGTCAACAACTTTTTGTAGGAGCCAGCCAAGCAGGCTCCTACAGGGAACATATAGAGTGATTAATCCCCATTCAACCCCAGCGCTTCCCGCACCAACGCCTGCTGCTGGCGCTGGTGCATATACAACGACCCTACCGCAGGCGCTGCCATCGCAGGGCGGCTCACACACACCACTTCGGTATAATCATACGCCTCGAAACGGTGTTTAATGCCATTCCACGCGCCTTGATTAACAGGTTCTTCCTGACACCAAATCACGGTTTTAACGTTCGGGTAATACTCCATCACATCCACCAATTCTTGCGCAGGGAACGGGTAAAGCTGTTCCAAGCGAATAATGGCAGTATCCGTCAACGCCTGTTTGCGGCGCTCTTCCAACAAATCGTAGAACACCTTGCCGCTGCACAAAATCACCCGCTTCACCTGCTCTTTTGCGTCCACATCGGTGATGTCTACATCATCCAGCACCACTTCAAATTGTCCTAACGTGAAATCTTCCAGCGGACTAACCGCCAGAGGATGGCGCAACAAACTTTTCGGCGTAAACACAATCAACGGCTTGCGGTACTTGCGCATCATTTGCCGCCGCAGCATATGAAATACCTGCGCGGGGTTGGATGGAATGCAAATATGCATATTTTCCTGTGCCGCCAACTGCACAAAGCGTTCCAGACGTGCTGACGAGTGCTCCGGCCCTTGGCCTTCCAAACCGTGTGGCAAGAACATCACCAGCCCGCACAAACGCTGCCATTTCTGTTCGCCGGAACTGATGAATTGGTCAATTACCACCTGCGCTCCGTTCACGAAGTCGCCGAATTGCGCCTCCCAAATCACCAGCGTATCCGGTTCAGCCGTAGCGTAACCGTATTCAAACGCCAATACAGCTTCTTCCGACAACACCGAGTCGATCACCGTAAATTTAGCTTGGAAATCAGCAGTATGCTGCAATGGAATCCACTGTTCGCGGCGCTGCTGGTGATGCAATACCGCGTGACGGTGTGAAAATGTGCCACGCCCGCAATCCTGCCCCGACAAACGTACCTCGAAACCTTCCTCCACCAAAGTCGCATAGGCAAGATTTTCGCCGAAACCCCAGTCTGCCAGTTGTTCACCGCGCCCCATTGCCGCCCGCGCTTCCAGCACTTTGAGCACACGCGGATGCACCACAAAATCGGCGGGAATATTGCTGATCCAGCGAGCGCTAATGCTTTGAATGCGTTCTGCGGTGCACGTCGTGTCAATGTGTTGTCGCCAAGGTTGTCCAACATACACTTTCCAGTGCGTCTGCAATTCGGCTGGCAAACCCGTACGCGTTTGACTATTGCAACAGGTAATGCCGCCGTTCGACAACTTGGTGCGGTAAGCGTCGATTAAGCCTTTTGCCCCACCTTCACTCACCACCCCCGCTTCGGCAAGCCGCAGCGCGTATTTGGCGCGAGTGCTGGGCAAACTGCGGATAATGCTGTACATCACCGGCTGGGTCATGTTCGGCTCATCCGCTTCGTTATGCCCTAAGCGGCGGTAACACACCAAGTCGATGACCACATCTTTCTGGAATAGCTGACGGTATTCAAGCGCTACTTGCGTGACATACACCACGGCTTCGGGGTCATCGCCATTGACGTGGAAAATCGGCGCATTGATCATTTTCGCCACGTCAGTCGGGTAATAGGTCGAACGGCTATCCGACACCGTGCTGGTGGTGAAACCAATTTGGTTATTGATGACAATGTGAATCGTGCCACGGGTGCGGTAGCCACGGGTTTGCGCCATATTGAAGGTTTCCATCACCACGCCCTGCCCTGCAAACGCCGCATCGCCGTGAATGGAAATACCTAATACTTGGTCGCCGTCTTTGTCTTCACGCCGGTCTTGGCGAGCGCGTACCGAACCTTCCATCACTGGACTGACAATTTCCAAATGCGAAGGATTGAACGCCAACACCAAGTGCATAGGGCCGCCTTCGGTGCTAACATCACAAGAAAAACCTTTGTGGTACTTGACGTCACCCGTATACGTCTCGTCGATTTTGCCTTCAAACTCGCCAAACAAATCGCCTGCTGGCTTGCACAGCACATTAGTGAGCACGTTTAAACGCCCCCTGTGTGCCATGCCGATAACGATTTCCTGCAAGCCTTGTTTGCCACCTTCGTGAATCAGGGTTTGCAATAGCGGAATCAAGCTTTCGCCACCTTCCAGCCCGAAGCGCTTTTGCCCGACGTAACGGCGATGCAGGTATTGTTCAAAACCTTCTGCGGCAGTGAGTTGTTCGAGAATTTTACGGCGTTCAGGGTGGGTTAGTTTGCCGCGTCCCATTTCCGGTTCGATACGTTTTTGTAACCAGCGTTTTTCTTGCACATCCAAGATATGCATGTATTCAAAACCGATAGTCCGCACATAGGTCTCACGTAGCGCATGGACAATATTGCCCAAAGTCGGCTTGGCAATAATATTGAAAGTACCGGGATCAAATACCGTGTCAGGGTCGACATTTTCTAAGCCATGATGTTCCAGCATTAACTGTGGCACACCAACGGTATAGGCGTAATCACCTAACGGATTAGTATTGGCCTCCAGATGCCCCAAATAGCGGTACGCATTGATCAAGCGCGAAACGTGTAATTGTTCACTACGCTGTGCCAACACTTTACCGTTGCCACTGCTGCTTGGCTTATGGGAGACAGATGTAGCATCTAAGCGCTGAAAGTAGGCTTGCCATTGCGGGTCAATACTTGCCGGATCTTGCTGGTATTGCTCGTAGAGTTGTTCAAGAAAAAGGGCGTGCTCGCCGTCGAGGAAAGATTCATCCATCATACCCGATTGTCCATCCGTTTAGTGTTTCTTATGCGTTGCTATGAATGGCTGCATTATAGCCCAGGTCAGCCGGATTGGTAGCGGGTATTCAGTTTCCTCTTGATCAATACACCTGCCGTGCAAACAACCGCTCAAGCCGGTGCTGAAAACGTTGTACCCGTTCGCCACGCTGTAGCTGCGGAACATATCCCACGCGCCGAGTACGCCCCCCCTGCCGGAACAGCAGGGGAGATTTATTATCGTATTTGACAGTTTCTATTATAAGACTCATGTTGCGCCACTCTCCTGTTTATCATTATTACTAAATACTTTTATAAGCATAACGTGCAAATGTGCAGAAAGTGTGTAGAGTCGATGGAAGGTTTTTGCAGCAACGCTTATTTGCGGTTAGCGGCTGATTCTAAGGGACGAATGTCAGTCGCCACTTTGTCTAATACGCCGTTGATAAACTTGTGTGCTTGTTCAGCACCGTACTTTTTCGCTAGATTGACGTACTCATTCACCACCACCTTGTAAGGGGTTTCGAGGTGGTTTAATAACTCACACGTCGCCACCCGCAATACTGCGTGTTCAATCGGGTCAACTTGTACCAAACTACGGTCAAGATGCGGGGTAATGCGATTGTTTAGCTCGTCACCGCCTTCAATCGCACAGCGCAGTAGTTTATGGAAAAATGCCGGGTCAGATTTGCGAAAATCTGCCGCTAATTCCAGTTCTTCTTGAAAATACAGGTAGATGTCCTGAAAGCTGTTACCGGTGATCAACCACTGGTAAGCACCTTGCATCGCCAGCCGCCGCGCTACGCGACGACGGGCAATTAACTGCTGGGACTCAGAGAGGGGTTTGCGTCCTGCCATGTTATGCGGGTTTCCTGATCTTACGCAGCAACGATACCATTTCGATAGCTGACAATGCGGCTTCAGCGCCTTTGTTACCTGCTTTAGTGCCTGCCCGCTCGATAGATTGTTCAATAGTATCGGTCGTTAATACACCGAAAATAACCGGTAACTCATGGGTCAGGCCAACGTGCGCCAGCCCTTTGGAGGCTTCACCCGCTACATAATCAAAATGAGGCGTACTACCACGGATAACCGCACCCAATGCGATAATGGCATCGTAATCACCGTTAGCCGCCATGGCCTGTGCCACTAAAGCCAGTTCATAAGCACCCGGTACACGCACGACGTCGATGTCTTCCTCTTTCACGCCGCCATGACGCTTGAGCGCATCGACCGCACCGGAAAGCAGGCTTTCGACGATAAAACTGTTGAAACGCGCAACCACGATGCCGTATTTGGCTTCTTGCGGGGCAAAATCACCTTCGATGACATTGAAACTCATTGAACTATCCTAAACTCACTTAAAGAACAATTAGGTAAACCTTGGGGGGAGGTGTTACTTAATCCTGAACATAATCCACAATTTCCAGCCCGAAACCGGCAATGCCGTGTAAACGGCGTGGTGCACTCATGACACGCATCCGATGCACACCCAAATCCGAAAGGATTTGCGCACCAATGCCATAGGTTTTCAATTCAGCCGGAGATGAACGAGTATTGTCCTGCACAACTGGCTGAGATTCAAACCCTTTCAAACGATTTAATACATCTTGTGTTTGGATAGGCTCACGCAGAATGACGATAACACCCTTGCCTTCCTTTTGGATGCGTTGCATGGCACTGCGTAACGGCCAACCACAACCCGGTTCATTCAAGGCCAATAAGTCACACAACTCGTTTTCCAAATGCACCCGCACCATCACAGTATCATCTGCGGCAATTTCACCGTTAACCAAGGCTAGGTGAATATCGTGTTTGGCTAATTCTTTGTAAGCCACCAGATGGAACGCACCGTATTCGGTTTGCACGTCTTTCTCAAACACGCGCTCGATACTTTTTTCATGCTGTACCCGGTAACGGATTAAGTCTTCGATGCTGCCCATTTTCAAGCCGTGCTTCTCGGCGAAAATTTCTAGGTCGGGGCGACGTGCCATTGTGCCGTCTTCATTGAGGATTTCTACAATCGTTGCCGCAGGCTCGAAACCGGCTAAACGCGCATAATCACAACCTGCTTCGGTATGCCCTGCCCGTGTCAATACCCCCCCTGGTTGCGACATTAGCGGGAAAATATGCCCCGGCTGCTCAATATCGCTAGGCAATGCATTCGGTGCAACAGCGGTACGAATGGTGTGCGCACGGTCATACGCGGAAATACCCGTGGTCACGCCTTCTGCCGCTTCGATGGAAATGGTGAAGTTGGTGGTGTGCGCCTCATCCGTTCCGGAAATCATCAGCGGCAGATTTAACTGCTTGCAGCGTTCACGGGTCAGCGTCAGGCACACCAGACCACGCCCTTCTTTCGCCATGAAATTAATGTCTTCGGGGCGTGTTAACGAGGCAACCATTAACAGGTCGCCTTCGTTTTCGCGGTCTTCGTCGTCCACGATGACGACCATTTTACCTTCAGCGAGGTCTTTAAGAATTTCTTCTGTGGTGTTGAATTGCATGGTTTCTCACTTCATAAAGCCGTGTTCGGCGAGGAATGCTTCGGTAATGTTGCTGCCGCTGGTGCTCGAATGCGCGGCTTCGTCGCCTAGCAACAGGCGTTCGAGGTAACGGGCGATCACATCGACTTCCAGATTCACCTGTGTGCCGCTGCGGTAGTCGGCAATGATGGTTTCTTCCAGCGTGTGCGGGACGATATTGAGTTCAAAGGTGCTGCCATCCACCTTGTTGACGGTGAGGCTTGTACCATCGACGGTGATTGAGCCTTTCGCCGAAATGTATTTGGCAAGGTGGTCTGGGGCGCGAATGCTGAAACGCACCGACCGCGCATCGTCGTGACGGCTAATGATTTCACCCAAACCATCGACGTGACCGCTGACCAAATGCCCACCCAAACGGGTTTGCAGGGTCAGGGCTTTTTCCAGATTTACTTTTGAACCGCGTGACAACTCACCAAGGCTGGTCAGGGATAAAGTTTCGCGGGAAACGTCGGCGCTGAAACTGCTGCTATCAAAAGCAATCGCGGTCAGGCACACGCCATTCACCGCAATGCTATCGCCAAGGGCAACATCACGCATATCCAATTTGCCGATAGCAATCGTCAGGCGCATATCGCCACCGATAGGCTGCATATCGCGGATGGTGCCGATGGATTCGATAATGCCAGTAAACATGCAGGTTAACCTCTGGTTTTGGGGCTGATAATCATACGCCAATCTTGCCCGACTGCGCGAATATCACGAATTTCCAGCGGAATGCATTCACGCATTTGGGTAAGGTGCGGTAAGTTAAACAAAGCACGGGCGTCAGACCCCATCAAATGCGGCGCAAGGTAGATCACCAGCTCGTCAGCAAAGCCTTGTTCCACTAATGCACCGCTGAGGGTTGCTCCGGCTTCAACATGAACTTCGGTAATGCCATCGTCTACCAAAGCAGTCATGACATTGGCAAGCACGAGTTTATCGCCGGAAAATCGGCGGATTCTAACACCTGCCGCTTCCAACTGGGTAATTTTCGCAAGGTTGTCGCTACAGGTGTAAATGAGAATGTCGCCTGACAATTTGAGCATTGCAGCATTCAATGGAAACTGTAAACCAGAGTCCAATACTACCCTAACGGGTTGACGTACTTCGCCACGAATACCCAGCGCGTCTGCCGTTAAACGCACATTGAGGGAGGGATCATCCGCCAACACCGTACCAATACCTGTCAGAATTGCACCAGCTTGCGCTCGCAGAAACTGCACATCACGCCGCGCTGCCTCACCCGTGATCCAGACACTTTCACCCGATGCCATCGCGGTACGTCCATCCAAACTCATGGCCATTTTAATGCGAATGTAGGGGCGGTTGCGTTCCATACGCGAGATAAAACCGGGGTTAAGAGCGCGGGCATCGCTTTCTAACAAACCGGATGCGGTGGCAATACCAGCTTGTTGCAAAATCCGTAAACCGTTGCCTGCCACCAGTGGATTAGGGTCAACCATAGCAACCACAACGCGGACAACACCTGCTTGCACCAACGCATTTGCACACGGCGGAGTACGCCCGTAATGCGCACAAGGTTCTAGGGTAACATAGACATCTGCGCCATGTGCTGATTCACCCGCCATGTGCAGGGCATGGACTTCTGCATGAGGTTCGCCAGCACGTTCATGCCAACCTTCGCCAACGATTTGACCGTTACGCACAATCATACAGCCCACTCGTGGGTTAGGCTGAGTGCTATACAAGCCACGTCGCGCCAGTTGTAGCGCCCGTGCCATGTAGCGATGGTCTTCTGGGGTAAAACTCATGCCTTGGGGATAATAGGCAGTAAGTTGATCTGGCGGTTGCGTTGCTCTGGCGTGGGGTCACTTTCCAAATGCTCAATCATGCTACGAAATTCCTCAATCGCATCAAAACGGCGATACACCGATGCAAAGCGAATATAGGCAACTTCATCTAATTGACGCAATTCATCCATGACCAATTCACCGATCATGGATGAGGGTACTTCACGCTCCCCGCTAATGAGAATGCGTTTGCGGATGTGACTTAACGCGGCCTCAATACGATCAATCGACACCGGGCGCTTTTCCAATGCCCGCATAATACCCCCTCGCAGCTTATCATCATCAAAGGGTTCACGTGCCGCATTGGATTTAATCACGCGCGGCAACGTCAATTCTGCCACTTCATACGTCGTAAAGCGCTCATCACAAGCCGAGCAGCGCCGCCGACGCCGCACTTGGTCGCCTTCGTTCGCCAAACGCGAGTCAATGACCCGCGTATCATCCGCTCCGCAAAAAGGGCATCGCATCAGCAGTTACGCCGGGTGATCGCCAAATGTACTGGAACGGTACACTGGGAAACGTTCACAAATGTCTAGCACCAGCCCTTTTACCCGATTGATGGTGGCGACATCTTCAACATTATCTAACACATCTGCAATCCAGTTAGCCAATTGGGTACATTCAGCTTCTTTGAAACCACGGGTAGTAATGGCGGGTGTCCCGATACGAATTCCGCTCGTGACAAACGGTGATTGTGGGTCATTTGGCACGGAGTTTTTATTAACCGTGATGTTCGCAGCACCCAGCGCAGCATCTGCTGCTTTACCCGTAATCCCTTTGTCGATCAAGTCAATCAACATCAAGTGATTGTCTGTGCCACCCGACACAATTTTATAGCCACGCCCCATTAAGGTTTCTGCCATGATTTTGGCGTTCTTGACCACTTGCTGTTGATAAATCGTGAATTCAGGCTCCAGCGCTTCTTTGAAAGCCACTGCTTTTGCCGCAATGACGTGCATCAAAGGGCCACCTTGAATACCTGGGAAAACCAATGAGTTGAATTTCTTTTCCAGATCAGGGTTGGCTTTGGCGAGAATAATACCCCCACGCGAGCCACGCAAAGTTTTGTGCGTGGTGGAGGTTGTTACGTCAGCAATTTGCACCGGGTTGGGGTAAACACCCGCAGCGACCAAACCCGCCACGTGCGCCATATCAACCATCAGGTATGCGCCAACTTTGTCAGCGATTTCACGGAATTTACCCCAGTCAATTACGCGGGAATAAGCTGAAAAGCCTGCCACAATCATTTTGGGCTTGTGTTCCAATGCCAGACGCTCGACTTCGGCATAATCAATGTAGCCGTCGTCGGTAATACCATACTGGACTGCATTGTAGATTTTGCCGGAGAAGTTAACTTTTGCGCCATGGGTCAAGTGACCACCGTGCGCCAGACTCATTCCTAATACCGTATCACCGGGGTTTAACAGTGCCATGTAAACCGCAGCATTGGCCTGCGAGCCAGAATGCGGCTGCACATTAGCATAATCAGCACCAAACAGTTGCTTTACGCGATCAATCGCCAGTTGTTCCGCTTTATCAACGTATTCGCAACCACCGTAGTAACGCTTGGCAGGATAACCTTCTGCATATTTGTTAGTGAGCACCGAACCCTGCGCTTCCATGACGCGCGGGCTGGCGTAGTTTTCAGAGGCAATCAGCTCGATGTGCTCTTCCTGACGGCGCACTTCGGACTGCATGGCACTCCACAATTCATCATCGTAACCTGCGATTGTCATCTGGCTGGAAAACATGCCGCTTTTCTCCTGCACGTTGAAAGCTAAAAAAGCGTTATAGCATACCACTGTTTTCAGGCTCAACCTATGCTGTTTTGTAAGCTGACATGCCTCTCAAACCAAAATTATCGACGGTTTAGTACATGCTAACCGGTGGTTTAGCTTCCGGTGGTGTTTCATCTTTTGGAGTTTCTGCATCTGGCCCACCAAACTTTTTGCCAAAAATCACGGAAGGCTCACCACTACGATTATAAAAATGCAGGGTATTGCCAATCGTTTCCACACTACCAGCACGCTGGAGTGTGCGCAGATAAGCCCCCTCCCAATCACCAACATTGATGGTTTGCTTACCTGCCTCAGGGCGCACAATCGGGCAACCGTCCCGCCCTTTATCAATGCTTGTGATCATAAAACCGGTATGCCCAACCTGTTTAAAATTGGCGTTGTAATCATTACATCCAGCGGAACCCGATAACGCCACCTCACCTACTTTCATACTGATATTCAATTCATTAGGTACTGTGTTGCCATACACCGATAGCAAACGCCATTCTGTATTCAGTAGCGACGGCCCGCCACTATTCAACGGACAAGCACCTGCTGGCAATGGCGTGACAGAAGTATCAGGGGGTGTAGTCGTATCTGCATGAACGCAAACACTACCTAATACTAAAGGAAGCAGCAGCAAAACGCGGCGAACCTGAACAAAAAGACAAGACTGGGCAGCATTCGTTTTCATGGGTTTCCCTCAATGATTGGTGATGGTTATGTGGGGTGAATGATACGTCACATGTATATGACACCCTCCTAAGTATAAGAACAATGCTAACCTTTCACCACATTGAATATTTTCTACCCCCTAGTGTTGGATTTATACCACACTCTATTCGCAAGCAGCCGCAGGCAACGTCACGCCCAAACGCTCACTCAAACGTTTCCAATCAAAAAACGGCCCAGGATCCGTTTTACGTCCCGGTGCAATATGTTCATGCCCCGTAATATCTGCCAAGTTCAGCGTTGGATAAGCATCCACCAAAACGGGGAGTAGTGTTTCAAGCTGAACATATTGCGCCTCTGTAAATGGCTCAAAATCTGAGCCTTCGATTTCGATCCCCACCGAAAAGTCATTGCAGTGCTCCCGGCCTTTGTAGCTAGAAACACCTGCATGAAAAGCACGCTTATGGAAAGGTACATACTGCACAAGCTCACCATTTCGCCGAATCAGCAAATGGCTTGCCACCCGCAAATGGCAAATATCCGCAAAAAAAGGGTGAGCGGTAGGGTCAAGCTGATTGGTAAACAAGTGGTCGATCCACGGCCCACCGAATTCGTAGGGTGGCAGACTAATGTTATGCAAGACGATTAATTCAGGAATGCAACCTTGCGGGCGTTCGTCGTAGTTAGGGGATGGACAGTGGCGTGCGCCGTCCAATAAGCCAGTTTCTCGGTCTATGTTCAAGGTTCATCCTCGGCAGGTTGCGCCAGCGCAGTTTGAATCGCCGTGTGAATACGGGCAGGCAACGGCTCACAGCGCAATTCGCAGTGGTAATGCCCATCAACGTACAAAAAAGTTGCGGGCAGATGGAAAATATCGAACGCATTCACCAACCCACCGTTGTGAACAGCATCCACTTCAAATAGCGGCAAGGGTGGGTATTCGTGCAAGTAGCGTCCCAAGGCCAACTTGAGATTGCGACACGCGCCGCAGTTGGGGGCAGTGAAAAATACCAGTGCAGCGCCGGGGGTTTCCGCCAGCACATGGTGAAAGTTCAGATCAGTCAGACTTGCAATGTTTTTCATGCCGCGCATTATACATCCACTTGTTACTGCCCCTGCACGAAACTTGCTATAGTTTGGGGACTTATGGATGAAGGACAACCGCCATGCTCGACAGCTTGCACATCAAAAATTTCCGCTGCTTTGAAGATTTGACTATCCCCTCGCTGGGGCGGGTAAATCTGATTGTGGGGAAGAATAGTGTCGGCAAAACTACGTTGTTAGAAGCAATAGATATACTTGGTAATGATGCTGTAATTTCTAATATTCGTAAAATTACACAACAACGATCACTCGAAAAAATTGAAGAGCTATTTAACTCAAAGACTCAATCTTCCATATATATAGGAAACTTAGATCATACTACTGGAATTGAAATTAGCTTAACTAATGGAGATATATCAGTACGTTCAATTGAAGGAAAAATAGAAAAACCAACAACAGATCATTCAAAATCAAATAAAGCAATAGCATTAAAAATAAACACATTACAAGAACTATTTGATCTATTTGATAGTGAGCCAAGGGAACGTCTTAATTCATCTTCTATTTATAGCTCATTCTCATCGACAAAATTAGAGTCGGAAGAATTTATTCACTCATTATATGGATTTTTATCAACTGATGATGAATTCAATGACACAGGATTACATCATTTAATACTAGAATGGCTGAGAATAATAAATAATAAAATAAATCATCTATATTTCTTAAAAAAAGAAAAGAATATCATAGCAATGATAAAAATAGATGGAATAAATGATGCTATACCACTACAAAGCATGGGTGAAGGTATCAAGCGTTTATTGCAAATGCTTTTGCGGGGATTCGAGTCTGGTATGTTTTCAGGTGAATATGGTGGTTTTTGGCTAATCGACGAATTTGAGAATGGCTTGCACTACTCAATTCAAGAAGAAGTGTGGGAGAAGCTCTTCAAATTAGCGAAAGAGCTTGATATTCAAGTATTTGCAACAACTCACAGTGAAGATACTGTAAAAGCTTTTTGTAAGGTATCACTTGCAGACGATGAAGTTGACGGCAAACTCATTTCCCTAGGACGCAGTGCCGCCATCGCTGATAACGGGAAAATTCTCGCCGATGTTTATGATGAGAAAACTCTTGCGTGGATTGTTCAATCCGGCATGGAGGTTCGTTAATGACCGATCAACGCATTCTCTTAGTTGAAGGTGAAAGTGATAAAGATTTCTGCCAACAACTGATTTGTACTCTGAAACTGTATGTAACTATCGAACCTGAAACACCTAGAAGCTTATGTCAGCAAGCAGAAAGTGATGGCGTTGATGTCTTACGCACCATTGCTTTGCCTTTAGCTCTCACTCGTCTCAGCAAAAAACAAATAACACATTTAGCCGTTATTGTAGATGCCGACTCATCTGTTCAGGGCTATGGCTTTATCAAACGCCGCGCACAGATCACAACGTTATTAGAACAATATGGTTACATCATTACTGAACTACAGAGTTCTATAAGTCAGGGAGAAATATTTTCACACACCAAAGCAGGCATTCCATCTGTTGGTTTATGGATTATGCCAACCCATAGCATAGATGGAATGCTAGAAGATTTACTTCTCGATAACTTAGGCAATCCCACGCAACAATCTTTACTAAGCAAAGCCGACACAGCAATCAACGAATTAGGCGACTTACGCACGTTTAAAGACACGCATTTATCCAAAGCACGTCTATCTACCCTACTCGCATGGCAAAAGAAACCCGGTACATCCGCAGGAAAAGCCTACCAAGCGGGTGTATTCAACACTGATTCCGCAGCACTCACTGCCTTCACACTCTGGCTACAAGCAGTATTCCAATAACATGAACGGACTCAACCCCCAACAACAAGCCGCCGTCACCCACCTCGGCTCTCCCCTCCTCGTCCTCGCAGGCGCTGGCAGTGGCAAAACCCGCGTCATTACCCAGAAAATCGCCTGGATGATCCGCAAAGGCGTGCATTCTGCCGACCAAATCGCGGCGATCACCTTCACCAACAAAGCCGCCCGCGAAATGCGCGAACGCGCCACCCAACTATTGACCAAGGAAGAAGCTAAGGGACTCACCGTTTCCACCTTCCACACCCTTGGTTTAAACATTATCAAGCGTGAAGCCAAACGCCTCGGTTACAAGAAAAATTTCAGCATCCTCGACGCGCAAGACAGCGAAGCCATCCTCAAAGAACTCGCCCACAAAGAGGATGTAGAGGAAGCCGACAACCTGCGCTGGATTATTTCGCGCTGGAAAAACGACTTCATCTCCGTCGAGCAAGCCGCATTACTGGCAAATACTACCGATGAGAAACTCGCCGCGATTTTATACGAAAAATACCAGCGACAGATCAAAGCCTACAACGCCGTCGATTTCGACGACCTCATCGTGTTGCCCGTACAACTTTTCGAGCAACACCCTGACGCGCTGCAATACTGGCAAAACAAATTACGCTACCTGCTAGTGGACGAATACCAAGACACCAACGCCTGCCAATACCGCCTGATCCGCTTGCTGGCAGGCATTCGCGGCGCACTCACCGCCGTGGGTGACGATGACCAATCCATCTACGCATGGCGCGGCGCACGCCCCGAAAACATTGCGCAATTGCAGCAAGACTACCCCATGCTCAAGGTGGTCAAACTGGAACAAAACTACCGCTCCACCAGCCGCATTTTACAAAGTGCCAATAAACTCATTGGCAATAACCCACATTTATTCGAGAAAAATCTGTGGAGTACCCTCGGCGAAGGCGACCCGATCCGCATCATGCCGTGCCGCACGCCCGAACACGAAGTTGAAAAAGTTGTCAGCGAAATCCTCAAAGCCCGCTTCCGCGACCGTGCTGATTTCAAGGATTTCGCTATCCTCTACCGTGGCAATCACCAAAGCCGCTTGTTTGAAAAGGCCCTGCGCGAAAATAATATCGCCTACAAAATCAGCGGCGGCACCTCGTTTTTCTCGCGGGCGGAAGTCAAAGACATCCTTGCCTACCTGCGCGTTATTGCCAACCCCGACGACGATGCCGCCTTCTTACGCATTATCAACACGCCCAAACGCGAAATCGGCACATCCACACTGGAAAAACTCGGCGAATACGCTCACGAACGCAAAACCAGCCTACTCACTGCCGCGCAAGAACTCGGCTTTGCCCAACGCGTGTCCGCTAAAGCCACCCAACGTATCGAAACGTTTTGCTTTTGGTTACACGAAATCACCCGTGCCGCTGAAAATGCCGACCCGGCCAGCATTGTCAAACAAGTCATCAACGACATCAGCTATGAAGACTGGCTTAAAAACACCTGCAATACCCCTAAACAAGCTGAATCACGCATGAAAAATGTTTGGGAAATCGTCGAATGGATACGCAAGCTCCACGACGATGGCGCAGGCAAAGAAACCTTAGGCGACATCATTGCACACATGAGCCTAGTCGATATGCTGGAGCGCAATAGCGAAGAAAAAGAACAGGATGCTGTCGCCTTGATGACCTTACATGCTGCTAAAGGACTGGAATTTCCCAGCGTGTTTCTGGTTGGCGTGGAAGAAGAATTGCTTCCCCACGCCAATAGCGTCGACGAACACAGCATTCAGGAAGAACGCCGCCTTGCCTACGTCGGCATTACCCGTGCCCAAAAGAACCTCACTATCAGCTATGCCAAAACCCGCTCACGCTACGGCGAAGCCTCCACGGTCGAACCCAGCCGTTTCCTTGAAGAACTGCCGCCAGAACATCTGGAATGGGAAAACAAAAAAACCGCGATCACACCAGAGGAGCGCCAAGAGACTGCACGGGCGTATATTTCCAACTTACAAGCATTGTTGGAGGATTGAAACGTACATAATCGTCAATCCGTTCGTTTTTAGCATTGCACCTATTTAGGGCAAGTGGGAACATAAACCCTTTATCCTGTACGGAGAAAGGAGGAATAGATGACCACCAAAATATACCTACCCGAATCAGAAATGCCTACCCATTGGTACAATGTCGTTGCTGACATGCCAAACCCGCCGTCACCTTACTTGGGACCGGATGGTAATCCTGTGCCACCCGAAGCCATGCTGGCGATTTTCCCTGAAGCCTTGGTGATGCAAGAAGTCAGCAGCGAACGCTGGATCAAAATCCCCGATCCGGTGCGCGAAGCCCTAACCATGTGGCGACCATCCCCACTGTACCGTGCTCACCGCCTCGAAAAAATGCTCAACACCCCTGCAAAAATCTACTATAAAAATGAAGCAGTCAGTCCCGCAGGTTCGCACAAGCCCAACACTGCCGTCGCACAAGCCTATTACAACCAACAAGCAGGCATCAAACGCCTCTCCACCGAAACGGGTGCAGGTCAATGGGGAAGTTCACTGGCATTGGCAGGGCAGATATTCGGCATTGATGTGCGCGTCTACATGGTCAAAATCAGCTACCAGCAAAAACCTTACCGCCGTTCCATGATGCAAACATGGGGTGCAGAAGTGTTCGCTAGCCCAACTGACATGACCGAATCCGGTCGCGCTATCCTCGCCGCACATCCTGATTCACAAGGCTCATTGGGCATTGCCATTTCCGAAGCAGTGGAAGAAGCTGCCAGCCGTGCAGATACCAATTACGCGCTCGGTTCGGTACTCAACCACGTCTTGCTGCATCAAACCATCATCGGTTTAGAAGCCAAAAAGCAAATGGCAATGGTCGGCGATTACCCTGACATGATTTTTGCTCCGTGCGGCGGCGGTTCTAACTTTGGTGGGATCGCCTTCCCATTCCTTGCCGATAATGCAGCCGGGAAAAATGTTCGGCTCGTCGGCGTTGAACCCACCTCTTGCCCGACGTTGACCAAAGGCATTTACACCTACGATTACGGCGATACCGCTGGCCTGACTCCCATGATGAAGATGTATACGCTTGGGCACAATTTTATGCCACCGGGTATCCATGCAGGCGGCTTGCGTTATCACGGTGAGTCGGCGCTAGTCAGCCAGTTGTATCATGAGGGCTTGATCGAAGCCGTTGCTGTACCGCAATTGGAAACCTTTGCGGCGGGTGTGCTGTTTGCCAAAAGTGAAGGAATTATTGCCGCCCCCGAATCGTGTCATGCGATTGCTGCCACGATCCGTGAAGCCCAAAATTGCACGAAAACAGGCGAAGCCAAAACCTTGCTGTTTAACCTGTCAGGACACGGGCATTTCGATATGACTTCCTATGACCGCTATCTGCAAGGTGATTTGACTGACTTCGATTACCCCGAAGAAGCCATCAAGGAATCACTCGCTCATTTACCTAAATTTGGCTAATTGGCTGGGGCGCGTTGGATCGCGCCCCACTCCACCCATTTTTCAATCACTTTTTTACCTTTGAAACGCACCAAAAACCATTCCGAACCATCGTCATTTTCACGGTAATCCAACAGTGTAACGGTATCGCCTTTGATCAAATACTGTTTGGTTTTGCTGGCAGTATTGGGCTTGCTATACAGCACGGCTTTAGCAACAGTGATCTTGCGGGTAGCCGCAACACTTTTATCATCAACGTCAGAGGCATCTTGTGTGTCCGCCACGACTTTCTTAATAAGCTTGCCTACCGAATTATAGATTTTGACGAAAAATAAATCGCCTTCTGTCCCCACCATCGTGCCTTCCGACCACACATAGGGCTTGCCTTTATTGAAACGGTAATCCGTGCTGTACCAACGCGGCCCCGAACGTTGTGCCGTGCTGAGAGTTTTGGTTTCAGGGGTCAAGGTAGGGTTGCTGATGGTTTCTTGGTATTCCTGAAACTTACCCGTTGCTTTATTCCAAAGATACAGGCGGTAAAATAGGTTTACGCCACCGTAGCCAACACCATCCAGTATGGCAACATCGCCCAGCCCATCAAAGTTAAAGTCGGCTTGTAATACTAAACCATCAATCGTTTGACTGCCTTCTGGTACATCGGGCATTTCCCCCAATGCTTGGGATTTACCACTGGGCAGTTTGGCACTAATGGTATTGCCTTTCTGAGAAATCACCACTTCTGACTTAGCGGTGGGCGAGAACGTGACAGGTAATGTGGCGTAGCCTTGGGGTGTCGTGAAGGCTACAGCATTCAGACTCACCCCCAATAAGACTAACCCAAGGTTGATAGGCATCTGCATACTTGCACCTCATGACATTATATGACTGGATAGAACTCGACCTGCCTGCCTGTTTAGACCCCAAACATTCACTTCGTTCAGATTAATCTGGGTATAATACTGCAAGTGCTGATTCTTTGGCGTGTACCGTTGGCGATGACTGGAAATCTTGCAGTGCCTGCCACAAACCAGCACCTTTCCAACCACCACTACTGCGCCCGTATAACACCGCATTCAGCGCATCAATCTCAGCCTGTAAACGCGGGGATGCCTGCGCACGCAATGTCGTCAGCACGGCGGGGCGGATATTCAAACCCACATCAATCCATTGCAACAAAGCTGCGTGGGTCGCTTGCGGTTGATTGTGTTGACACGCCTGTTCCAAGCGTTTCCACACTGCCTTAACGCCTGGTTTATTGGAAACCTGCTCCCCCCCGCTACGGAAAGACCACCAGCGCCACCCTAACCAAGCAAGGGATACCATACTCCACACAAACAATAACGCTGCTGCGAACCGACGCCATGAAAACCATGACGTCTCAGTTATCACCTTATCCGACACCAAGGTGGGGTTAGATGGAGAAGGCGCGATGGCCTGAGACTGACTAGGTGTAGACATTGTGCCTGCGGGGGCAACCTGACCACCTGTCACCACCATTTTCACCGGCTCAACCCGTGCGGTTTCCTGCTGGCTCGTACTGGTATTCCACCAATCCACCGTCACACCCGGAAACGAATACTCGCCATTGTAAGGTGCAACGACCACCCATTTTTCCTGACGCACTCCAACGACACCATTTTTGCCAGCATCATTACGTAATTCTGGCTGGTCGGTATAGGCTTTGATGCCGTTAGGCACGGCTATTTCCAACTTAGGTAACTGCTCGGCAGCCAAACCATCTGCAACAATAGCTAAGGTCAGCGTCACAGGTTCACCCGCTTTCAGTTTGTCTGCGGGGATTTGCCAGTGAGCATTCAACGTGAGGCTATTCGCGGGCAACCATTGCTTGCCAGTGTAATTCGCAGGTTGTTCCTGAATGTGAAGCGTCAATGGTTCAGAAAAACGGCGAATGCGCTTGCCACTCAGACCAAACGGATCAAAATTGCTACTCGCAGCGCCCGGTTCGGCAAGCACGCCTTCAAAGGTAGTACGCCCCAGCGTCAAGCTGCCACTTTGCTGCGGGATCAACGCATAACGGCGTTCAATCACTTGATAGTTACGCCCGTTACGCAGCATCGTGGTATTGCGTGTATTACCAACTTGCTGGATGTTACCTTTACCACTGTCAATCGGTGGATGACTCAAACTGGCCTGTGACTCCAGTGGTGTGATGTGAAACATACGTTGGGTAATGATGGTTTGCTGCTGCACAAACGGCTGTTGCGGCTCGGCGGTGAGTTCAATGAAAATATCGGGTGTACCGCCAGCAGCAGGCTGAGGTTGTTCCGTGACTTGCAAATCCAGTGCCTGGCTTTGATCACTCCCAAATGCAATGGCAGGAATCGGCAATGTCCCTGTTTTACGCGGGTATAAACGCAATTCCCATTGCGTATTGACCGTACTAACGCCATTAATGACCGTGAAACTGTTGCTTTGCGAACGCCCGCGTATCTCAAAATCCTGTTGCAAGGGGGAAAAATCGGGTTCGCCTGAGACCATGCCGTCCACCGTGAATGTGAGGACGACGGGATCACCCAAAGCCACGGGGTTACGATCAAGCTGAGCAACAATAGTAGCCGCATTGATACTCAGTGACAAACACCACAACATCGCAAACAATAACCACCTTACCATTCATCACCTCGCGTTTGTGCACCCCGTTGTTGATATTGGTACTGAAATTTACGTCGCCACAAGCCAGAGGGATCGTCAGGAATACGCCGTAACCATTGTTCCGTCGCCTGTTCTTGCTCACGCTGTTGCGGATCTTCTTTGCTTTCCGCTTCGTCTTGCTTTGCCTTATCGGCTTGCTCTGGCGCGTCTTGTTGCTGTTCCTGTTGCTTGGCTTGTTCCTCAGCCGCCTTAGCTGCATCTGCTTGTGGTTGCTGTTCCTCAGCAGCCGATTGCTGCTGTTGTTCTTGACCTTGCTGGCCTTGCTGACCTTGTTGCTGTTGTGCGTCTGCACCAGACTGTTGCTGATTTTGCTGCTGGTTTTGTTCAGGCTGTTGCTGGGGGTCGCTTTGCCCCTGTTGCTGTTGTTTTAACGCATCCTCAAGGATTTTTAGGTTATGTTGCGCATCAGCATGATTCGGATTAGCCGCCAACACTTGCTGATAAGCCGCTATCGCCTCTTGAAATTTACCTGCCTTGGCTTGAGCATTACCGTAATTGTATTGTGCATCAAGGCTATTTTGCGTGGCATACAGTTGCGCTGCTGTGGCGTAATCCTTATTTTTGTAGGCAGCAGCACCTTTCCAATCAGGATTTTGAAATAAACCAGCAGCACGTTCTAACTCACCATTCTCCAGCGCGGCTTGTGCTTGTTGGTCTGGTGTTTGCCACAATTCATCCCAACTAAAAGCGTAGACGGGTTGCTGTTGTGGCAATAAAACGCAGACCACGACAACCCCCAACCAACCACGCCGAAATGCTAACGCCACAACAGGCAACAGCAACAATACCAGCCAGTACCCCTCATTGACCCAAGTATCGGTCTGCAAACCTTTGGCTTGGGTCAACATACCCTTATCAATGGTCTGCCAACGTTGGCTCAACGCACTCACATCAGCATCACCCAAGGCTGCTTTAACGAATATACCGCCTCCGGCATCAGCAATCCGTTCCAAATCATCCAGATTGACCTTAGCAATTACCGTTTTGCCAAAACTATCGAGCAGGAAACCACCTTTAGCACGGGCAATCGGCGCTCCCTCTGCTGTACCTAACGACAATACCGATACCCGGTAGCCCAAACCTCGCACTTCTTCAGCGGCGGAAAGCGCGGCTTGCGTATCCGATACTCCATCAGTAATCAGTAAAATATTGCCCTGCTTCATCCCCGACTGTTGCAATAATTCGACTGAACGTTGAATCGCAGGTGTTAATAAACTACCGGGCGCTGGCATGATCTCTGGCGAAAGGTTTTTGACCTGCTCCTCAATCGTATCAATATCATCCGTTAGCGGTGTAACGGTAAAGGCATCCCCTGCAAACACCACCAATCCATTTTGTGCATCGTTGCGGGAATTGAGAATATCCAGCAGTTTAAAACGCGCCAAGGTAATCCGGTTGGGTTTTTCATCTTCAGCATACATAGAAGCAGAAAAATCCATTGCCACCACCAAGGCTTGTTGATTGCGAAACACCGGAACTTCCCGCTTATCCCACGCAGGGCCTGCCATGGCTAAAATGCCGACCAGTAACACCAACGAGAGCCAGACCAATGTACCCCACCCCAAACTACCTGCTGAACCACTCAATACAAACGGCATCAATTGCTTATCAACAAGCCGCTCCCAGCCCCCTTGCTGGCGAGCATGAAACCACTTTATGCCCCAAACAAACGGAATGACGCCTAACAACCATAACCATTCCGGGTGCAGAAAATGCAGATCGTTCAATACCATGCCATTACCCCCGTCTCATCCGCAACGTGACTGCCAACAGCATAAATAACAACGCTGCCAACAATGGCCAACGGAATAATTCTTGCTGCGGACGCCATTGTTGCGCTTCTTTTTCTACAGGTTCTAACCGATCAAGTTCCTCATAGATTTTGTGGAACTCTTCAGTATCGCGGGCGCGGAAATACATCCCTCCTGTACTGGAGGCAATCGCTTTCAAGGTGCGCTCATCCAAATCCGCTGAAGGATTCATTAATTGAAAACCGAACACACTGCGCATCTGATCACTTTCCGAACCGATTCCCACCGTATAAATTTTCAAACCAACCGCTGCTGCCATTTCAGCCGCTTCCAAAGGGCTAACACTACCCGCCGTATTCGCGCCATCCGTCATCAAAATTAACACCCGATTTTTTTCCGGGCTATCTTGTAAGCGCTTGAGCGCAAGGCCGATCGCATCGCCAATCGCGGTACGTTCACCTGCCAAACCGATTTGCGCTTCGTTCAACAATTGCAATACAGTCTGACGATCAAAGGTTAACGGTGCTTGTAAATACGCTTGGTCACCGAATAACACCATACCGATACGATCCCCGGTACGCTTGCGGACAAACTCACCTGCCACGGCTTTGGTCGCCACCAGTCGGTCAACCACCTGTCCGTTAAGGATAAAATCTTGTTCTTGCATACTGCCGGATAAGTCCACCGCTAACATCAGATCCCGTCCTGACACTGGCATAGCCAAACTATCACCAACCCATACCGGACGTGCAGCCGCCGCTACCAACATGACCCAAGCCACACTTGCCAGCAATAAGGCCAGCAATCCAAACCACGAACGCCCCAATACCTTGCCACCTTGCTGAAAATTCTCCAAAAATGGAACTTTCAACGCAACTCCTTGTTTGGGTTCAGCAGGCTTTAACCACCAACGTACCAACAGGGGCAAAGGTAACAACAAAAACATCCACCACCAGAGAAACTCATACATGCTGTTTCCCTCGTTGCAACTTGATCCACTCACGAATGGCTTGCAACACCGCCTTCGTTTCGGCTTGTGTTTCGGGGCGATACGGCACTTCTGTCAACAAATGTGCCAACTTGCCACTGAATAGCGGTTTGCCCGCTTTTTCATCTAAAAACTTGACCCAAGCTGCGCCTGTCAAACCAGAAACCCTTTGTCGCCCGTATTCGCTAATCGCCACACGACGCAATAGCACCGACAATTCACGCAACAACTCTTTCGTATTAGCCCCGTATTGACCTTGTAAACGCTCCAACTCCAACAAAGCTGTTTCCAAACGCTGTTCGGTGCGTTTTTGCTGCTGCCAACGCCAGAACAACCACACAATGACAAACAGCATCAAACCAGCCATGAACCACCATCCTATTGCTGGCGGCCACCAACTAACGGGTTCAGGCAGGTGAATATCGCGTAACGGTAATTCATCCGGGTTCATCGCAACCCCCGTGATACTTTCAGCAAACGCTCATTATCGCTATCAGCAGTGGATAATTGTACTAACGGAATACGGTAGCTACGGCTGAATTCCTGCAATGTTTTAGCGGATTGAGCGACCCGATTGAGGTAACGTTCGCGCCAAAGCCGCAGCCCCAAATTCAGTAACACATGACGTTTGCCATCGGTCAAACGCAGACTCCCCGTCTTGGGCAGGTGTTCCTCAAATGGGTCATGAATCGCGATCAATGTCAGTTGGGAATGTTGCGCGATCATCGCCAGTTGCCGCAAAGCACTAGGAGTCACTTGCCGAAAATCGCTCAGAATAAAAAGCTGACTACCGGGTTGTGTCACCCGTCGTAACCGTGTCCAACTGGCTTGCAAATCGCTTTGGCTACGCTCAGTCGAAGCGAGGGTCATATCGCTCAACTGGCGCAACAGGTGCAAAGCAGCGGAACGACTACGCGATGGCTTAAATTCGGCATGTTGACCATTTTGCAAAATCCCACCAATGCGGTCACCGTCATCAAGGGTTTTCCACAACAGTAATGCCGCAATTTGTGCTGCCAACACGGATTTAAAACGCCCACGGGTAGCAAAAAACATCGACGGACGTAAATCCACCCACAATAACACCGGCTTTT
Source organism: Thiothrix caldifontis (assembly GCF_900107695.1). GTDB lineage: Bacteria > Pseudomonadota > Gammaproteobacteria > Thiotrichales > Thiotrichaceae > Thiothrix > Thiothrix caldifontis. The sequence continues at coordinate 73,681 of NZ_FNQP01000004.1, forward strand.
CACGTTCTTCCTCAAACACTTTGGTATGCACACGCCCACTACGTGCCGTTACCCGCCAGTCAATGGTACGAATATCATCACCGGGCTGGTACATCCGTGATTCCGCAAAGTCCATGCCCCGACCTTTGTGGACTGAACGGTGTAACCCTGCATGACGCGAACGAATGTGTTTTTTCGCCAAATGCAGCGTCCTTACCTGCCCTTGCAAACGCAATAGGGATTGCAAGGAGCTAAACACAATACCCTCACCTGCCTGATTGTGGGTACGTTCAACCGCTGCCTGTGCCATCAGGGTACTGCCACCAATGCGAGTAATTCATCAATAATGTGATTAGCTGTCATGCCATCGGCTTCCGCCTCAAACGTTAGCAGCAAACGGTGGCGTAAGACGTCATGTGCCACCGCCTGTACATCTTCCGGGCTGACAAAATCACGCCCCGCCAACCACGCATGAGCGCGGGCGCAACGATCCAAGGAAAGCGTTGCTCGCGGGCTACCGCCATAAGCAATGCTACCCGCTAAGGATTTGCCGTAACGTTCAGGGTTGCGGGTAGCCAGTACCAGTTGTAACAGATACGTTTCCACTTTATCGGTCATGTAAATATTCAGCACATCCTGACGTGCCATTGCCACATCTTCGCGGCTAACCAAGGGTGCAACCGCTTCTTTTTCATGACGGACTTGTTGCATGGCTTCTTTACGCCCCAAATGCAGGATGACTTTTTCCTCTGCCGGGGTGGGGTAATCCACGATAACGTGCATCAGGAAACGGTCAAGTTGCGCCTCTGGCAAATGGTAGGTGCCTTCTTGCTCAATGGGGTTCTGGGTTGCCATAACCAAGAACGGCTCCGGCAATTTCCATGTCGTACCCGCGACCGTGATCTGACGTTCTGCCATCGCTTCCAATAAAGCGGATTGCACTTTTGCCGGGGCACGGTTGATTTCATCCGCAAGAATCAGGTTATGGAACAATGGGCCTTTTTGAAAGTGGAATGAGCCATCATTCGGGTGAAAAACTTCCGTACCAGTAATATCCGCTGGCAACAAATCGGGGGTGAACTGGACGCGGTGAAAATCCCCTTCGATACCCTGCCCTAACATCTGGATAGCACGGGTTTTCGCCAAACCCGGTGCACCCTCTACCAACAAATGCCCATCTGCCAATAAGGCAATCATGAGACGATTGATCAGGGATTTTTGCCCAATGATTTTGCTTTGCAAATACTGGGACAACTTGTCAAAGTTTTCTTTTTGGTTCATGTTCGCAGGTCATTATGTGGGTGTAGGGCGGAATATACGCGCCCCGTTCCCGTGGTTTCAAGTTAATCATCGTTAATTCAAGTGTGAAGATTATGACCATCCAGACTCAAATTGAACAGAAAATCCAACAAGCTATGCAGCCTGACTTTCTCGAAGTCCTCAATGAAAGCCATATGCACAACGTACCACCCGGTTCCGAATCGCACTTCAAAGTGACTGTTGTGAGCGCACAGTTCAACGGAAAAATGCTGATTGCACGCCATCGACAGATTAATGGCATTTTAGCAGAAGAGCTGAATGGCAAAATTCACGCTTTGGCACTGCATACGCTGACACCGGAGGAACATTTTGCCAAAGGTGGGAAAGTGGCAGAATCGCCGTTGTGTATGGGGGGCGGCAAGGCATAAAAAAAGCAGGGTTGTTGGCTCAGGACAACCCCGCTGGGAGATGCTGCCCTATTTGGAGGAGTCTGGGCAGCAATGCGAAAACGTTTGCGTTATCTATTATCTTTCAATCTACATAGCCATTTGATGCGCCATGCTGGGTCTTAGTTCCCTTGCGGGGAACATTCTGGCAATTAAACTGGCGGTTTCGCCCATCTGGTAAGATTTACGCGGCAGTTCATGGCCTTCCATTAAGCTGTCGAGCGTAATGTCTTCCATGAAGCGGTAAAACTGACCGCTCAGGTCTGACCACATTTGTTGCACTAAATGCTGATCACGCCCGGCAGAACCTTGCAAGGCATTCATCTCGACAACCGCATCGTCCTCAGCAGCTTGGACAATTTCTGCCAAGGTAATTTCATCAGCATGGCGGCTTAACCGGTAACCACCGCCGGGGCCGCGAATGCCTTCAACTAAGCCTTCGTGACGTAATCGGGCGAATATCTGTTCCAGATAAGACAACGAAATTCCTTGCTGTGCTGCCAGATCACCCAAGCGCACTGCACCCTCGTCATCGTGGATAGCCAATGCCAGCATCGCCATAATGGCATGTTGACCTTGTGTGGATAGTTTCATGTCTGTCTCCTAATGAGTTCTTGTCATTCATCTCTGACAAGCACTATACGAGAACCAAACATTAAGAAAAAGTCGAATTTTTTATTAAAAAACATCGAAATAATCGAACTTTTTTGTTGAAAACATTACAATTATTTAACCTTTTCGTAACATATCCAAATTTCGCTGAGCATCTGCATTGCCTTTATTCGCAGCATCGCTAAATAACTTTTCAGCTTTTTTGCGATCTTGCTTCACACCTTTGCCCAATACAAACAAAACGCCTAAGTTGTTTTGTGCTTCAGTGAAGCCTGCTTTCGCAGCCTTGTCGTACCAGTAAGCCGCTTGGTTATCATTTTGGTTAACGCCACGTCCATCTTCATACAATAAGCCGAGGTTGTACTGCGCTTTGGGATAGCCTTGCTTCGCTGCTTGCTCATACCAATAAGCCGCTTCCCGTAAATCAGAAGGGAGACCACCAAGGCCATCTTCATACATTGTACCCAACATCAGTTGCGCTTGCTTATCGCCTGAATCTGCTGACTGACGTAATACCTCAGGTTCGATACCCGTTAAATCCAAGCTTCCCGCAGCACCTGCGTCCTGATCCTCTTGTTGCGCCATCATGGGGCGGGAAACAGGTGTCGCCACTGGCTCCGGACGACTGGCTGGGTTGATAATAGGGATTACAGGAACAGAACTTGCGGCAACTGTAGGGGTACTAACAGGCTGCTGCAAAGCTGCAATAGACTGAATATCAGCAGGTTGTGGTGGGGATTCAGTCTGAAGGTTGGTTGATGCAGCTACTGCCTGTGCTGGTGCACCACTATCCAAGGAAAGCAGTGCTAAACGAGCAGCCACATGGCCTTGTGCCGCAGCTTTCTCAAACCAGTGGCGTGCCTGATGATTATCAGCGGGGACATATTGCCCATTCGCATACAATAAGCCTAAACCATATTGGGCTTCCATATACCCTGCTTGCGCCGCACGTTGTTGCCAATCCAAAGACTTTTTGAGATCGGCTTGTGGATTTTCATCATTACGGTACAACATCGCTAACTTGTATTGCGCTTTAGCATCACCCCTCTCGGCAGACGCCTGTAACGCCGCCAAATCCGCATCCACGCTAGTCTCTGTTTTGCGGCGATTGCGATACCAATTTTCCACGCTAGAACCTTGGCGAGATATTACCGCAGGCTGTGTCGCCACTACTTGAGGTTCTGTATTAGCATTCCACGGTGGCGGAGCTTCACTCATGTTAACCGGCTGTGCGGGTGCAATTTGCGGGTTAGCAGTAACAGAAAGTGGCAATATGGCACTCGCCATCATCCCCAATAACAAAACTTTTATTATTTTCATGACCGCCCCGATACTCAATAAAGAATTTATGATTATCAATATAATAACTAACGGTTATTTTGCAGACCATCACCCTAACCCCAGATGAACATTCTTTTTTAGCAAAATGTTAGCCTTTAAAGATGCTGGCAAGTTCACCTATCGAAAAATTTTTATAAAAGTGCTAAAAAATTGATGGCATGTAAACCATTCATTACTTGCATTGTGTTAATCTCCCGTTAGTTCGTTGATTGGGCATAAAACATACAACGAATAGGGCTTGCCGCTCCGGGCTAACCGGTGCGCTGCTTTTTTGTGTTCCATAATTTGGGGATAAATCATGCATCAGATGACATCGCGTTTTGCGACTTTTGCCGCCACTACTCTGCTGGCTTCCAGTCTTGTTTTGCTATCTGCTTGCGGCGGCGGTAGTAATTCGATAACTGCCACTGACACCAGCGTTAAAACCGGGGTTTTCATCGACGCCCCCGTGAAAGGGCTGGCTTACAAAACGCCCACACAAAGCGGCGTCACCAATGAGAAGGGCGAATTCAAGTTCATCGCTGGTGAAACCGTTACCTTTATCATCGACGGTGTTGAAATCGGCTCAACCCAAGCACAAACGAGAGTATTGGTCACTGCGATTTCACAGGGAAATATACATATCGCACAGCTTCTGCAAACCCTCGACACGGATGTGAATCCTGATCTGATTGATGTATCCAAAATCAAACTGGATACATCCGTCAAAAATGATCTGACCGCGCTGATTGCGAATGGCGGTGAATGCCGCAATATCAAGTGCATCGAAACGATCTTGAATGCGCCGACATTGACCACAATCCAGACGAATAGCCAAGTTGCATTGGTTCATCAGAGTGTCGTCAGCGAAGACGCTGCAAGCCACCACGTTTACCAGTCAGCAGGCTCCATCCCTTGGCAAAGCAGCGACGTATCCGGCAAAGTCTTTACTACGGTAAAGGGTGGATATACCGAACTTGCCGTTGTTAAAACGGATGGAACCTTCTCAATTTATTCCGAAGATAGATCAGTTCCTTATAACAACGTTATCATTGCTCCTGGCGTCACTGCTCCTATCATATCTAGTCCCATTCCTAGCACCACGACTGGTAATACCTCCAGCACCTTTAGTGATTCTGAACCTGAATCCATGGGCGGTACTTGGCAATTGAATAACGGTGAACTGTTATTCACATTCACAGCAGGTGAGAGTTCCCAATACAAACTCCACAAACTCAGTCAGGATGACAATACCCTTGACTTCATGGCTGAAAATACCGACGGCTCCGGTGAAGCCAGCTTAGTTCAATGGCATCCAGCCAAACCGTTGACCCTCGCGGCACTGGAAGGCAAGCACTTTGCTGATGACACCAGTGATGAAACAGAATGCAGCGCCCGTACTTTCACATTCGCCCACTCTAATTTGATCATCAGGGAGAGGTGTGGTGGTGAGTTTTCCGAGTACACCCTGTCAGCTTCTGAGACTCCCGGCGTCAGCAACCTGATTCAGGCAACCTTTGGTACGACGAAGACTCTCTACTTCGCACTGGCTGGCGGAGATATAAACAGCACCTTCAAAGGTGTTTTCGCGCAACTGGAAAATGGCGTAATTGATGATGTTGAAACCAGCACATGGACAGGGGTCAGTACACCGCTGCAACCCTGATTTTTAGCTTACAACGTCTAAGCAAATAATACGGGGCAGGTAATCACTACCTGTCGCCGTTATCACATTCTTGTTTCAAGACCTACCAGTAAATCATACAATCTGTTGCTTCAAACGTAGATTGATATAAATTTTATGAACGATGAATACCTACTCCGCTACAGTCGCCAAATTCTGTTACCCGACGTTGACATCAGCGGGCAAGAACGCCTGTTAGCCTCAAAAGCGCTCATCATCGGCATGGGGGGCTTAGGTGCACCGGTTACACTTTACCTCGCCGCCGCTGGTGTCGGGCAACTCACCTTGGTCGATTTCGATACGGTGGATTTAAGCAATTTACAACGCCAAGTCATCCACACCACCACGACTATCGGACAACCCAAGGTGGAATCTGCTGCGCAAACTGCCAGGGCTTTAAACCCGACCATTCAAATACACACCATTCAACAAAAACTTGAATACACTGAACTGCTTAGTACGGTTACTTCACACGACGTCGTTGTGGATTGTAGCGATAACTTCCCTACCCGCTTTCAACTCAACGTAGCCTGTAAAACTGCCGGAAAACCCTTGATTTCAGGAGCTGTGATTCGTATGGAAGGTCAAATAACCACTTTTGACTTTCGCCAACCCAGTGTCGCTTGCTACCGCTGCCTGTACAGCGAAGACGGTGACAATGAAGATACCTGTAGCACGACCGGCATTCTTGCACCCGTCGCAGGCATTATCGGTAGTATGCAAGCTACCGAAACCCTCAAAGCATTGCTCCAGATGCCAACGCTGCATGGACGGCTCTTACTGCTGGACGCGAAATACATGCAATGGCGCGAAATGCACCTAAAACAGGATCCAACCTGCCCTGTTTGTCAGGTTCACTAAACAGCAACCTTGCTATTCATACCGAAAATGTTCGGTATTATCTGAAAGCGATAGCTCAATAGATGCTCTACACTTAAGGTCGCAAAATGAACCAGAAGGGTATCTTTATCGTCTAATAAACGGTTTTTTAAATAACTGGAGGTATTTATGAGTTTTGTCAGTGAATTCAAAGAGTTCGCCATGAAGGGTAATGTTGTGGATCTCGCCGTCGGTGTCATCATTGGTGCAGCCTTTGGAAAAATCGTCTCATCATTCGTGGATGGTATCGTGATGCCACTACTGGGCTTGCTCGTAGGCGGGGTCGATTTTAGTAAAATGGGGATCATGCTAAAAGCAGGGGATCCAAACGCTGTACCTCCTATACCTGATCTAGTATTGGCTTACGGCGCATTCATTCAAACCATTTTCGATTTTACCATTGTGGCACTGGCCATTTTCATTGCCATCAAAGCCATGAACAAGCTTAAGCGTAAAGAAGAAACAGCACCTGAAGCACCTGCTGCACCGTCAAACCAAGAAGTATTACTTGGTGAAATCCGCGACTTGTTGAAACAAAAGTAAGTTGCTCCCTATTAACGATAGGGGCATGTATCCCATGCCTCTATATGCATCTCGCATCATCAATACCCCGCCAGCCTTGCTGCTAAGGCTATATCAGTTAATTTTTAACACCAACCATATCCCCATGCATAGACAAGCAAGCAGAAATATCAGCAATTGCAGTTGGGCAAGACGTTTGACTGACAACCCCATCCCGTTAGTAAACTCGTAAATACTGTTCACTGTCGGAATATGCTCTACCAGCGAAGCTAGTGCCCTCCCCAACAGAATGGCACACAATACTGATCCTAAAAAAGCCACAATGGCAAGCACCATGAACATCCGGGACATGCCTGCCATATTACCGGTTTGCAGGATTGCCAGACAGCCGCCACCTAATACGGTATTTAGCCCGATTAGCCAACGACTCCAGTCTTTCAAAGCATTGACTGCATCCATTTGTACTGATTTATCCATCACACTTCTCTCGACATTGGTTGTTTAGATATTAGTACAATACGTCGGATAATTTTGAAGTGAATCAACCACAATAACGGACGCATGTATCCATCCCATGCCTCGACTTTAATATTCCAAGTGCAAACCCTCATGATCAATACGTAGAAAACTGAGCTTGTCTTCGTGCCAGTCACCCAATACAAAACGTTGCGCTGTAGCATCCGCCAACTTGACATCATGGATAGCTGGGCGGTGCGTATGCCCATGAATCAAACGCAATACCCCGGCTTCACGCAAGGTATCCACCACAGCTTGTTGATTGACATCCAAAATAGTTTCTGACTTGCCCTGCATACTCAGGCGACTTTGCGCCCGCATCGCTTCAGCTTGGCGGATACGCTCTGCTAAGGGTAAAGCCAAAAATTGCTGCTGCCATTGTGGGTTACGAAATAACTGACGGACTTGCTGATAGTCCACATCATCCGTACACAACGTATCACCGTGTAGCAATAACGTCGGTGTACCATACAGGTCAATCAGGTGGCGCTCTGGTAATAAGATACATCCTGTCGCTGCCGCGAATGCTTCACCTACCAAAAAATCACGGTTGCCGTGCTGGAAGTAAAGTTGTACCCCACGTTCACGCAATTGCCGCAAACGCGCCACTACCGGCTGCAACCGAACAGTATATTCCGTCTGTAAAGCATCATCACCTACCCAATATTCAAATAAATCCCCCAAAATATATAAAGCTTCTGTGTGTTCCTCAAGCTGTGCCAACCACTCCAGCAACAACTGAATAGTGCCGGGTCGAGACGCATCTAAGTGTAAATCTGCAATAAACCAGCTTGACATAGCTATCACTTATCCTAAAAACCATTATTATCGTCGCAAAATAACAAACAACGTCACGAGAACATTGACCTGCCGCAAAGAGTCTAATAAGTTATCTTAACCTTAACTACCCCTTAAACCGACATGACATATTGTATTGGCATTTCTCTCGATGCTGGGCTTGTATTAACCTCTGATTCTCGCACGAATGCAGGTATTGATCATGTCAGCACTTACAGCAAGATGCACCGTTGCATCACCACGCCCGACCGTTGTTTAGTGATTATGAGTGCAGGGAACCTCGCAACTACCCAAGGCGTGATTCAACAAATTCGCCGTGATGTCCAAGAAGGTGCACCACGCAATATCAATACGCTGAATTACCTAGCCGATGTTGCTGAATACCTAGGGGATGTATTGGTCACTCGCATCCGTAAACATACGGAGCAAACCGGCTTTGTACCCGATGCCACCCTGATCTTGGGAGGGCAGATTCAAGGGCGCAACCCCAACATTTACATGATCTACCCGCAAGGTAACTACATTACCTCATCGGATGACACGCCCTATTTGCAAATTGGCGAAAGCAAATACGGCAAACCCGTGCTGGATCGCTTCATCACCCGTGATGCCTCTTTGGAAGATGCTGCTATCTGCTCGTTGATTTCGATGGACTCCACCATGAAAAGCAATGCCAGTGTGGGGCCCCCCATTGAAGTGCTGATTTACCCACGCGATCAATTTAATAAGCCAAAACACTACAAGTTTGAAGCTGAAGACCCGTATTTGCTCGAAATTCGCCACGAATGGGCCAATCAGTTAAACCGTGCATTTCGCTCAATGCCTAGGCTAGAAAGCCATGCACAACCTGATAGCAACCTACATACCTTCTGAACCTGTCACCAACTGGTGAATAAACCGTAACTTGACAATCACCTGCCGTGATAAGGTGAAGGGGTAAGCGTCTGCTTGCCCCATGCTGCGGTTCAGTGCATTCATCATACGGGTAAGTTGTCGCCATTCCTGCATCAACAGATGAAAGCCACTAGAGTCAACTGCATCACGGTGGATCAAACCAAAACCTGTTGCAGTTTCTAACGTATCCATAATGTGCAGGTAATGCGCCCATGTTTCCGCCCAATCCTCCCATGGATGCGCACTCGCATACGCGCTGATATGGCGCTTTTCCCAGTTGGGAACAGGCCCATAAGCATAATAATAATCTAATGCTTGCCGATAGTTTTCCTCTCCCCCAAACAGGTAGCGGAAACGCGGATACCATGCCGAATCCCTAACCAACGCATCCCAGTAATAATGCCCACTTTCATGGCGCATATGCCCTAGCACCGTTCGGTAACGCTCATTCATTTGTTCTCGCGCCGTCATACGGTGCGCATCATCCGCTTCCACTGCATGTAGCGTAATGACACCACTCTTATGCCCTGTATAAACCAATCTTTTTTTCACCAATGGATTAGTACGCTGATCTTCCAGAAAATCAAACACCAACCCCAGACAAGGATCTTGTTCGCGCCCAACTAATGGCAATCCCAACGCAATAAGGGAATATACCAAGCGCCGTTTAGCACGCTCTAAAACCTTCCAACGCTGGACATTAATTGGAATATTTTGCGCAGGAACGGTACGAGTCAAACGGCAAGAACGGCATTGCTTGTGACTATCCCCCTGTGTTAGCACCCAATTGCAACCAACAGGGTGATCACGCAACGCACAAGCACGCAAATGAGGCGCACGAAGTAGCACGATCATTTGTAAGGTATCGGGGTTAAAACCTAAAGGGCTACCACAACAGGGACAGTCTTTATCCTCGAAAAAAACTTCTTGCCCGCAAATACAGTGGAAACGCTTCAAGAAAGACCTCCATCGGTGCTATTTTCATACTAGGGTGAAGTATGGGGCAAACATCCTGATTGGCAACATAAAATTTCTCTGTGGTTAGGTCAAGAACGTGTATGATTCAAACATCACCCAGCGAGAGAGTATCCTTATGCCGACCACCACCCGCCGCCAATTCTTACTCGACACCTTGGTGCTGGCTGCCAGCTTTCCCGCTTTCTACTCCCCTCTCACTGCCAAGGCTGATAGTAACGCCCCCATCTCCAGCCGCAACGTGCGCTTTCTGCTGCGGAATGACGCCGATTACGCCAAACATCGTCAGATTTTCAACAAACGCATTACTGCCATGCCTAAAATCATTGCGGTATGTATCAATGAAAAAGGCGTGCAAGAAGCCGTTACCTACGCACAAACAGCCAAGCTCCCCGTTGCGATCAAAAGTGGCGGGCATAGCTTTGAAGGCTTCTCAACCAATGACGGCGGGCTAATGCTGGATTTATCCGGCATGAATAAACCGAAGTACAACAAAACCACGAAACGCCTGACTATCCAACCGGGCGCGAAACTCGGCAAGGTGTATGAATATTTGCATCAATACGGGCGCTTGATCCCTGCCGGTTCGTGTGCAGGGGTTGGCGTCGCAGGGTTGACCTTAGGGGGTGGCTACGGCTTTTTTGCCCGGCAATTGGGGTTAACCTGTGACAGCTTGCAACGAGTACGCATGGTGGATGGTAAGGGCCAGTTACACGATTCCAACAACAACCCCGAATTGTTATGGGGCTGTAAAGGCGGTGGCAATGGCAATTTCGGTATCATTACCGAGCTGGAATTTAATACACACCCAGCCCCAAGTTATTTCAGCAGTTACCGCTACAAGTACCGTAATTTGACACCAAGCAGTGCTACCCAACTCGCAGAACGCTGGTTTGACTGGATGAAAACTTTGCCCAATACTGCCTATTCCTCATGGGTACTGAATGGTAAACATGTCACCGTGATTGTGACAGATACTAGCAATACCGCATCAACATCCCTGAAAACCATTCTTGCCAAACTAAAAGCGGGGGCAACTGAAACCCTGACCCCACGCAAGGATGCTTTCTTACCCGGTATCCAACGTTACAAAGGCGGAGTGGATCCGATGTATTTTAAGAACGTTTCTGCCGGTTATTACCGTGATTTCACGGACATAAAAACGCTGTTACCAACCATTTGTAAGCAAATTGCTGCCGCCAAATTGACCACTATTCTGCAAATTAACACCTTAGGTGGGGCAATTAATAACCCGACATTAGAGGCTACTGCTGCTTACCCGCATCGCGCATTCGGCTATCTGGGTGAATTGCAAACCTACTACGACAAAGCAACACAAACTAACATGGCGGAACACATCGTGCGTGACATCCAAGGAATGTTGACTGCCGGGGGCATCAAAGCGCATTACCGCAATTACCCAGATGTGGAATTACCAAATTGGGAAGCAGCGTATTACGGCAACTCTTACCCCCGTTTACAGGCACTCAAGCGCCAATTCGACCCAGACAACCTGATTCGTCACCCACAAAGCGTCAAACTTTGAGAATGTCTGCCAATTGCCAGATACACGCATCCGCATTGCGCTGCTGAATTTCAAGCCGCAAGCCATTTTCCTGCGCTGCCAGCAACCCTTCCAGCAAACGAATGTGACGCACCCGTAATTTGAGCAATTCCACGCTTTGGGTCATGGGTGACAACAGTTCTTCTGCTTCATTAATATTGTCATACACATGCCGCCGCACTTGTTCGGCATAAGCGATAATACTACCGCAATCGTCGTATTGTGCGGCTACTTTGCTGGTGTGTAATCCATGGCTATCCGCTTCGTCTTCCACACGGGGATCACGCTTGCTGAGTGCGGAAAGTTCGCGGATTTGTTGACGGATGTGTGCAAGCTCATGGCGATTGGTATGGATGGTTTGCTTATTGGCTTCCAATTGCTCCACAAGCTGACGGTAAACACCTAATGCAGAGGTAAGCACCTTATCATTCGAGTCGGCAGGCGGGTTAACCGACTGCTCAGGTGCTAATGCCGATATGTCAGGCTCTACATCAGGCGTGCTGTCTTCCAAACTGCTGGCTTCAGGCATAAGGGTTTCTTCAAGCGGGGGAGTGTAAGTTTCAATGTCATCAGGCATAGGACAATTCCTTGGGTTGCTTATTACACTGATAATGCGGGCTTGTACGTTCGCTGTCTTCTGTTCGTCAAATAAACTCTCGTGATCTTCAGATAACCGGCAAGCTACAAAAAAATCCCCCGCCACGGTGCGTATCCGCTGACGGGGGAAAGTGCTTGGAGTGTGCCAAGAAAAGAATGGTGTACTTAATGTGTGCTTATGGTTTGTTGACTGCAATAAAGCGGGTTTGTTCCCCTTGCATAATCAACATGGCAATAGGTTTACCGGCTGGTGCAGCCTGTACCACCGTCTTGAGATCAGCCGCCGTTTTAACCGGTTGGTTATTGACGGAGACAATAACATCACCCACCGTCAAGCCTGCTTGTTCGGCTGGACTATCTGCTAAAACTTGTTCGACCACAACACCATGGGTCAACTTGCGCGTGTTGAGTTCTTCACTACTCAATGTTGCAACAGCCACTCCTAACATCCCACTTTCACCGGGAGTCGTTGCAACTGGCGAAACTTCTTCATCATCCCCTAATTTTGCAATCGTAACATCCAAGCTCTTTTCTGCCCCTGCCCTCAGGAGTTTGAGGGGGACTTGTGTACCTACTGGCGTATTACCCACTAACAATGGCAAGTCAGAAGAAGATTTCACCTTCCCCTCACCAAACCCGATGATAACGTCCCCCGCTTGCACACCGGCTTTATCGGCAGGGCTACCCGGCTGGACGCTAGAAACCAATGCACCATCAGGCTGATTCAAATTAAAAGAGCTGGCTAAATCTTGATTCATGTCCTGAATCGCAACACCCAACCAACCGCGTTCGACTTTACCTTTGCTCTTAAGCTGTTCGATGACGGTTTTTGCCACATTCACCGGGATAGCAAACGAAATCCCCATGTAGCCACCGCTACGGCTATAAATCTGCGAATTTACCCCGACCACACGTCCGCTCAAGTCGAATAAGGGGCCACCGGAATTACCAGGGTTCACCGCCACATCAGTCTGGATAAAGGGAACATAAGTACCATCCGGCAAGCTGCGCGATAAAGCACTGACAATGCCCTGCGTCGCCGTGAGGTCAAGGCCAAACGGTGCACCAATCGCTACTACCCACTGCCCTACTTCCAAGCCATTCGAATCACCCAATTGCACGGTAGGCAGGTTCTCGGCTTTTACTTTCAGCAAAGCAACGTCACTGAGGGTATCAACTCCAATGATTTCAGCAGGTAACTCACGACGATCATTCAAGCCGACAGTAATAGATTTAGCATCCTCCACCACATGGGCATTGGTAACAATGTAGCCATCTGCTGAAATAATGAATCCTGAACCACTGGCTCGTGCACGCTCCGAACGCGGACTTTCGCTATCAGGCAAGCCCCGGAAAAAACGCTCCAATTCAGGTGGAAAACCTTCCGGTAAACCGCCCATACGCTTAGACGACGCGCTGGCTTCAACGCTGATGTTCACCACAGCCGGACTATTTTGTTTAATTAATGTCGTCAATTCTGGCAATGAGCCTGCAATCGGGGCAGGCGCTGGCGTGGTTACAGGGGCTGATACTAACGGCGCTGTGGTTTCTGCCAATACAGGCAGGCTTCCCAACACCAGTACAGAACTCATCAGCAAACCTGCGCTTAACATCCGCTGCTTACGTTTGAACATGAATGGCTTACTCCTTTGCAATAATGCTGTGTATAGCCATGATTGTGGCAGAAGCAACATTACCAAGGGTTTGCGGAAAGGTTACAAAATCTTCATGTTCTGCGCTCGTTAAAACAGGCGCTACGCAAGCGAGCCTCCACCCGTAACGCCGTCATGCGCTGTTTATCGGCTACAGCGGGGTATAAATGAAAATGGGCAGCCACTTCCTGCGCGTAACGACTTGCCATTTGCTCTACCCTATCGCGACTTTCCAGTGATAATGCCTGCAAGGTTAATAAACGTGGGGCAATGCGCTGCAAATAACGGGTACACAACGCATTTTCTGCCACTTTGCCCCACGTTTCACGCAATAACAATGGGGGAAAATGACTTGCTGCCAGCACGTCACTGGCAATCTCGCCATTAGCATTCAATGCCTGACCCGTACCATCTACCGCCCGTAAAAACCATTGGGCTTGCGGATTTTGCCCAGCATAGTGTTTAACCTGCTGCTCCAAACGGTAACTGAGCGGGGGTAGCCCACGACGTGCTTCTTCTGGGGTATTGTCCAGATCCAATTGACTGGCACTGATGCACTTCCAGACAGGGTGAACCGTTGCCTGGCGCATTTCCTGCCTCTGGCGACAACTGGCTAATAAAGCTAAGGGCTGGCGGGTAGTGTCTTCTAACAACCAAAACTCATAGTAATCGTCTTGAGGCAATGGCATTTGTGCCGTTTCCAGCACCGTCACAACCGCCACATACGCGCCTTCTACTGCGAGGGGGTCAATACTGGGGTCGAGAGGATAAGGCTTGAAACCGGCACTGCGTTCCCAGCGCCCGATCCGCGCATACCCAACACCGCGTGGCGTTATGCATTTAAACTGAAGCTCCCAGTCCACACCATTGAAACTCAGGGCACGCATCTGCTCATTAGCCACCACCTGCAAAACACCATTAAAAGGGTTGTGTAAGCGTTTGGCATAGGCATCCATACGGTTTAACCTGCGTTAGGGTTAGAACGGGGTCGTCTACGCCGCCGCTGCTCACCGCCGCTATTACCGGTCTGTGAACGGTGTTTATCCTGACCATGATGCCCCACCCGCTCACGTTGGCTACGCTGTGGACGCTGGAGTTCTGCTGGCAATAACGCGGCGGTGATCTTAGCTACTGGAATGGATTTACCCGTGTATTGCTCAATATCCGGCAAATAAAACGCCGTATCTTCACACGCAAAGCTGTGCGCTTCACCCGATGCCCCGGCACGCGCAGTACGCCCGATACGGTGCACATAATCTTCCGCTAATTGTGGCAAGTCGAAATTGAAAACGTGCGATACATCAGGAATATGCAAGCCCCGCGCTGCCACATCGGTGGCAATCAGAACCTGAAAATCCCCCGCTTCAAACGCTTGCAACAGCTTTTCACGTTTATTCTGGCGCACATCACCCGAAATCAGGTCAGAACTAATGCCATTCGCACGCAGGTAATCATCAATTTTCTCAGCGATATGCTTCGTATTCACAAACACAATGGCACGGAAAGGGTTTAGCTGACGAATCAAACCAATCAGCAAGGGGATTTTTTCTTCATTTGCCGGGAAATAAACATGTTCAGTGATATTATCCGCCCGCACCGATTCCGCTTCAATTTTGATTTGTTGCGGGTTATTCATGTGTTCGTAAGCCAATTCCAACACACGCTGTGACAACGTAGCCGAAAATAGCATGTTCAAGCGTTTCGTGGGTGGCGGCAGTTTCTGCATCAAGTAACGCACATCTTGAATGAAGCCCATGTCGAACATACGATCAGCTTCATCCATCACCAAGGCTTGGGCATGTTTCAGGGTAAATACGTGCTGCTTGTAATAGTCAATTACCCGCCCCGGCGTACCAATTAACACATCGACCGCCTGTTCAAACTGACGACGTTGCTTGTCATAACCCGCACCGCCGTACACCAACACGGAACGTAAGCCAGTATGCTTGCCCAACGCTTCAGCATCACGGGCAATTTGAATCGCCAATTCACGGGTCGGTGCCAGAATCAAACAACGCACCGTACCAGCCCCCGGATTCGGCAGTGGATTTTTCAACAAATGTTGAAACACCGCCACCAAAAATGCACCGGTTTTGCCCGTACCCGTCTGCGCTTGACCCGCAATATCTTGCCCCGCCAAGGCCAACGGCAAGGTTTCTGCTTGAATACGCGAGCAGAATTCAAACCCCGTCTCATCGAGCGATGCTAATAAGCGCTCATCCAACGGGAAATCAGTGAAACGTGTTTGACTTAAGTAGAAATTTTCCATTGCTGGAGAATATCACACTGACTCTGCAAGTCAGCACAAAAAGCACAACAACTTTTATCAATTTTTCAAGAAAACCCTAGGCAATGACATGCTGTCGACACATCAATATTAATATGTCGACAATGTTGCTATTTATCACTAAATTTACACTAAAACATATTCTAATAGTCGACATCGTGCGCTATTATTCTTTGCCTTCTTAACACCTATACGACATATTGTCGACACTATGCGGCGCTACCGGAGGCGTAATTATGAGTACAACAGATACCCTGGCACAGCATCTCGCCAGTACATTGGGGCTAAAAAATACCACTAATCTTTATTGGAATCAGTCTTCCCCAGTTCTTTACGAACAAGCACTCAACCGTAGCGAAGGTAAAATCAGTGAAGACGGGGTTTTTGTGGCTTATACCGGTACCTTTACAGGACGCGCCCCCAATGACAAATTCATCGTGGATGATGCCGGTTCACACGACAAGGTATGGTGGGGCAAAGTCAACAAGGCTCTGAGCGAAGCCCAATTCAATCAAGTCTTAGCCGATGCCCTGCAATTTTTAGAGGGGCGGGAATTGTTCGTACAAGATTTACTGGCAGGGGCAAACGCCGCCGATGAACTCCCCGTGCGGATTATTACGCAGTATGCATGGCACGCTTTGTTTGCACGTAATATGTTCATTCGACCCGATGACCTGAACCGTACCCTTGACGTTACTGAACCTAAATTCACCGTCATCCATGTACCGGATATGCAAGCCGACCCAGATAAGCACGGCACACATTCCGGGGCATTTGTCCTGTTAAACCTGACCCGTGGCCTGATTCTGATTGGCGGTACACATTACGCGGGTGAAATCAAGAAATCCATTTTCTCAGTCCTCAACTACCTACTGCCACAACGCGGCATTATGTCCATGCACGCTTCTGCCAATGTTGGCAAAAAGGGCGATGTGGCTATTTTGTTTGGCTTATCCGGCACGGGCAAAACCACCCTCTCCGCAGACCCTAATCGCGCCCTAATCGGTGATGACGAACACGGCTGGAGCGACACTGGCGTTTTCAATCTGGAAGGCGGTTGTTATGCCAAAGTCATCAACTTGTCGCCAGAACAAGAGCCAATGATCTATAAAACCACCCAAACGTTCGGCACAGTGCTGGAAAATGTGGTTATGGATCAAGCGACGCGTAAACTGAATTTGGATGACAACGGCATCACCGAAAACACCCGAGCCAGCTACCCGATCACCCAGATTCCGGGCGCGTTATATCCGGGTAAAGCCGGTCACCCCAAGCACATCATCATGCTGACGTGTGATGCGTTTGGCGTATTGCCACCGATTTCCAAATTGACGACAGAACAAGCGATGTATCACTTTATTTCGGGGTATACCGCCAAAGTCGCGGGAACCGAAAAAGGTGTGACTGAGCCAACCGCCACCTTCAGCACGTGCTTTGGCGCACCGTTCATGGCGCTGCACCCTTCCGTGTATGCGGACTTACTGGGCGCAAAAATCAATGAACACGGTGTTTCGTGCTGGCTGGTGAATACCGGCTGGACAGGCGGTGGCTATGGTGTGGGCAAGCGGATGAACATTCATCATACCCGTAGCATGGTCAACGCTGCGTTGAATGGTGATTTGGATCAAGTCGCTACTCGTCGCGATGCTATTTTCGGCTTAAACATCCCGGTTGCTTGCCCGAATGTACCCACGGAAGTGCTGGAACCTTCATCAACATGGGTAGATAAAGCCGCTTATGAAGCCAAAGCCACGTATCTGGCGTCTCTGTTCCACGAAAACTTTGCCAAATACAGCGAAGGTGTTGCAGAAACCATCTGTGCTGCTGGGCCATTAAAAGGTCGCGCTTAAATACACAGACTCCCTTACCCCCTCCTTTGCAAAAAGGAAGGGTTGGGGGAGAGGATTTTCTTCCGGCTAGTTAACCCCGCCGCAAATCCAACGTATACGGATAATCCGCATTCACCTCTTCCGGCGGCGGACTCATCGGCTGCGGCTTCGCGCCATGCTCATAGAACGAGCGCGTGGCTTCCGACAAGAACTTCGGCTCCAGCACCCCCGGCGTATGTTCCTCACGGAAACGCGAGAAGCGCCGACTTTCCGCCTCATATGCATTCACCGGGAAGATTTCAGAATTGCGCCCCCCCGGATGCGACACATGGTAAGTGCAACCACCCACCGAACGCCCATTCCAAGTATCAATAATGTCAAACACCAACGGTGCATGAATCCCAATGGTCGGATGCAACGCGGAAGGCGGCTGCCAAGCGCGGAAACGCACCCCAGCGACATACTCACCCTTCACGCCCGTCGCCTTCATCGGCACACGCCGCCCATTACACGCCACCACGTAACGCGAATCGGTCAGCCCATTGATTTTCACCTGCACCCGTTCCAGCGACGAATCCACAAACCGCGCCGTGCCCTGACTGCTCAACTCTTCGCCCAGCACATTCCACGGCTCTAACGCTGCCCGCAACTCCAGCTCAATACCGCAATATTGCACCCGCCCATACACCGGGAAACGGAACTCGTGGAACGGTGCCAGCCACTCCAACTGGAACGGATACCCCGCCGCCTGCAAGTCCGCGCACACATCCTTCATGTCTTCCCACACGTAATGCGGCAGCATGAAACGGTCATGCAACGCAGTCCCCCAACGCACCAGCCGATGCGCATACGGCGTGTTCCAGAAACGCACCATCAAGGTACGGATCAGCAACATCTGTACCAACGACATCCGCGCATGAGGCGGCATTTCAAAGCCACGGAATTCCAGCAAGCCTTGGCGACCGCTGAAAGAATCCGGCGAATACAGCTTGTCGATGCAGAACTCCGCCCGATGCGTATTCCCGGTAATATCAATCAACAAGTTGCGCAGCAAACGGTCAACCAACCACGGCTGGTCATTGTGTCCCTGCGGCATTTGCTGGAAGGCGATTTCCAGCTCATACAAACTCTCATCCCGCGCCTCATCGACCCGTGGCGCTTGGCTGGTCGGGCCAATAAACATGCCAGAGAATAGGTACGAAAGCCCCGGATGGTGCTGCCAAAACGTCAACAAACTGCGCAACACATCTGGCTGACGCAAGAACGGGCTATCACTCGGCGTAGCCCCACCCAGGGTGACGTGATTACCGCCACCCGTGCCAGTATGCCGCCCATCCAGCATGAATTTTTCCGCGCCCAACCGTGACAACCGCGCCTCTTCGTAAAGCAGCTCAGTATTCTGAACCAGTTCTTGCCACGTCTTCGCCGGGTGAATATTCACCTCAATCACCCCCGGATCAGGCGTCACCTTGAACGACTTCAAGCGCGGATCAGACGGCGGCTCGTAGCCTTCCAGCAAAATCGGCATCTGCAATTCAGCGGCAGTGGTTTCAATGGTTGCCACCAAATCCAGATAATGCTCCAAGAAATGCAACGGCGGCAGGAACACATGCAAGCGTCCTTCCCGCGCTTGTACGCACAAGGTGGTGCGCGGCACTTCGCGCCATTCCATCACCATCGTCTTGGTTGCATCGGCGTGTTGCAAGGTCGGCTCAGGCGGCGCGACATACGCACTGTAACGCTGCTCCACTTCACCGTGGAAATCTGCCAACGGCGGGCGGTCTTCAAACGGGCAAGGCTGCGCCTCGACTTCGCGCTCATCCTCCGCCGTCCACGCCAAACTATCCAGCGGCAGGCGGAAACCCATCGGCGAATTGCCCGGAATCAAATACATCGATTGACGGCGGAATTCCCACGGCGCACTTGCCCAACTCGACGCCAGTGCATCCCAACGCAACGGCAGCGCGTACCCTGTTGGCACATCCAGACCACGCTGTAATGCCAGTACCAAATCGTTGCGGTGCTTGCTGTCACGCAGGCTCAGGGTCAACCAGTCCACATTCACGGGCTGATTCGCCTCTTTCCACAAATAATACAAACGGTCTTCGTAACCCGGCACAAGGTATTTGGTATGCAAACCCAACTTGGCACACACCGTTTCGGCAAACAGCTTGGCGTGGGTATCGTTGTAACCGTAATCCTTTTGATCGTCGGCTACCAGACTTGAGTCTTTCCACACTGGCACGCCATCCGGTCGCCAGAAACACCCCAACGCCCAACGCGGGAACGGTTCACCCGGATACCACTTGCCCTGCCCAAACTGCAACACACTGCCCGGTGCAAATACTTTCTGCATCCGCCGCAACAGCACGCCCGCCCGTTCGCGCTTGTGCTCACCCAAGGCTGCCGTGTTCCACTCCGCCCCATCCATATCGTCGATGGAAACGAAGGTCGGTTCACCGCCCATCGTCAAGCGCACATCGCCACGCACCAAATCGGCTTCGACCTGATTGCCCAGTGCCAGCACGTCTGCCCATTGCTCATCCGAATACGGCTTGGTCACACGCGGGTCTTCGAGAATCCGGCGCACATTATTGTGGAAATCGAACTCGACTTCGCATTTATCGGTGAAACCATCAATCGGCGCAGCACTGCCCGGCGAAGGCGTACACGCCAACGGAATATGTCCCTCACCTGCAAACAGCCCCGATGTCGGGTCAAGCCCAATCCAGCCCGCCCCCGGCAGATACACTTCTGTCCAAGCGTGCAAATCGGTGAAATCCACCTCTGTCCCGCTAGGGCCATCCAACGCCTTTTGGTCAGCCGTCAACTGCACCAAATACCCCGACACGAACCGCGCCGCCAGCCCCAGATGCCGCAAAATTTGCACCAGCAACCATGCCGAATCGCGGCAAGAACCGGTTTTCTTGGTCAGGGTTTGCTCACACGATTGCACCCCTGGTTCAAGGCGGATGTTGTAACCGATGTCTTTTTGCAAGCGGCTGTTAATCGCAACCAGAAACAACACCGTATTAGGCTGCTTGAGGTCAACACCCTTCAACCATTCCTTCAGCAACTCACCGTCTTCGGCAATTTCCAAATACGGAATCAGCTCTTTCTGTAACGCCTTGTCGTACTGGAAGGGGTACTTCATGGCGTAATCTTCCACGAAGAAATCGAACGGGTCGATCGTCACCATATCGGCGATGACATCAACTTCCACGCTGAATTCGGTGGTTTTTTCGGGGAATACCAGCCTTGCCAGCCAGTTACCAAACGGGTCTTGCTGCCAGTTGATGTAATGCTTTTCCGGCTTGATCTTCAGGGAATACGCCAGAATCGGCGTGCGCGAATGCACCGCAGGGCGCAAGCGCACCACATGTGGCGACAAGCTAACCGGGCGATCAAATTTGTACCCGGTGTAATGGTTTAAAGCGACGTGAATACTCATTTAAAGCCCTTGCGATTGCTGTTGTCCGTTACGGTCGGGGTAAAACCATGTTTTGGCAATCTCGGTATGCAACATACCCAGTTCGCTCTGCAAATAGTCCATCAAGGTGTGTACCTGTTCGGCGGGAATCGCGCCAACATCTTGCGCTTGTGAATGTTCCAAAACCCGTTGCGCCATCGCCGTCGGCATTTCCGGATCAGGTAAATAGCGCATCCGCCGCCCCATTGCGGCTAAAGAATAGCCAACCGAACCGGGGAATACGTTGTCATTCATCAAAAAGCGCATTACACGCTGACCTTCGACCCGTGAATGGATGTGCTGCAAATACATCTGCCGCGCACTCAGGGCTTGCAACAGGTTTGTCCACAAAATGCCGTCGTATTTGCGCAGCGTATCGCTACGATCATCCGACAATAGCAATGAGGTCATTTCCAGAATCCGGCTGGTCATGTCGGTGCGTTCCAGATGCTTGCCGATTTGCATGAAATCGAAGCTGTGGTCGCGGCTCATATTGCTATCCAACGCGCCTCGGATGCACTGGCAATGTTTCATCACTTCGCGCAGGAAAATCTGGCGGGAGTAACGATCAGAAATGCGCGGTAAGCTGTTAGTCATCAGCAAATGAATCTGGTTAGCCTGTTCCCAGATTTCTTCCGGCAACACATCCAGTGAAGTACGCACGTTTTCGCGCACATTTGCCAAGGACGTGGCCAGAGATGACGGATTGTTGGTATCCGCAATCAAAAACTGCATGATATTGGCTTCATTGCCACGTTCGTAATGTTCGCTGAAAACCTTTTCAGCATTGAACAAGCGGATCAGGGTGAACCAATTGATTTCCATGCGCCCCGGCAAATCCATCAGCAAAGCGGTGTGCACGTTGATCAGGCGGGCAGTTTTTTCGGCACGTTCCAAATAACGCGCCATCCAGTAAACACGTTCAGCTACACGGGATAACATCAGACTTCCTCCCCTTCCACAACGTCGCCCACAATCCAAGTGTCTTTGCTGCCACCGCCTTGGGACGAATTCACCACCAATGAACCTTCCACCAAGGCCACGCGGGTCAAACCGCCCGGTGTAACAAAAATGTCCTTACCACTGAGGATGAACGGGCGTAAATCCACATGGCGCGGGGCGATTTTGATTCGGCTTTTCGGATCGTCCGCACGGCGATGCACGTCCGCTTCGGTATCAGTTTCGCACGACGTTGGTGTGACCGAAAGGCTCAAAGTCGGTTGGGCAATGTAATTGTTAGGGTCTTCTTGAATTAGCTTGCGGAATTCCTCGACTTTTTCGGGCGTGGAATGCGGCCCCACCAACATGCCATAACCACCGGATTCATTGGCAGGTTTCACCACCAATTCGGCAAGGTGTTCCAGCACGTATTCGCGGTCTTGTTCACGACGGCACACGTAAGTTGGCACATTCGGCAAGCTCGGCTCTTCGCCAAGATAGTAACGGATCATGTCCGGTACGTAAGCGTAGATCACTTTATCATCTGCTACGCCACATCCCGGTGCATTGGCGATGGCAACTTTACCCTCTTTCCATGCACGCATAATGCCGGGAACGCCCAACATCGAATCTTCGCGGAACACTTCGGGGTCGATGAAATCGTCATCAATACGGCGATAGATCACGTCAACACGCTCTAAGCCCTTGATGGTTTTCATGTAGACATAGTTGTCGTTACCCACCACCAAATCCGCGCCTTCCAGCAATACCAAACCCGCTTGCTGCGCGAGGAAAGCGTGTTCAAAGTAGGCGGAGTTGTAGATGCCGGGTGTCATTAAGGCAATGGTCGGGTCATCTAAATCAGGACGCAATGAGGCGAGCATTTCGTACAATTGCGCGGGGTAATTGCTCACCGGACGAATTGGCAAGGTGTTGAAGATTTCGGGCAATACGCGCTTGGTAATGTTGCGGTTTTCCAGCATGTACGCCACGCCGGACGGCACACGCAGATTGTCTTCCAGCACATACAGCACGCCATCGCTGTGACGCACCAAATCGGAGCCACAAATGTTCGCCCACACACTGTGCGGTGGGGTCATGCCGATGCACGCTTGGCGGTAGCCTTTGGATTGCAGTACGATGTCAGCGGGCATTACGCCGTCTTTGAGAATCTTACCGCCATTATAGATGTCCTGAATGAACATATTTAGTGCACGTATGCGTTGTTTTAGCCCTATTTCGGTGCGATCCCATTCCGTGGCGGGGATAATGCGCGGAATAATGTCGAACGGCCAAGCGCGGTCAATATTACCCGCATCGCTGTAAACCGTGAAGGTTATGCCCATTTCGCGGATAACCGCTTCGGATTCCTGCACACATTGGCGAAAACGGTCGGGGGTGAGGTGACGTAGATACTCCACCAGCTTGTAGCTGGCTTCTCGCGGTTGATGCACCGCAGCAATCAATTCGTCATATAACGAACCGGGATCGTACTGATTCCATTCTTTTTTCATAGACTTATTCCAGTCAGGAGTCGATGTTGTAAACAGCGGCTGTCAACAGCCTGCAAACCTTATTGTTGTAATACATCTAGCAAGATTCATGCCCACTGATTAGGAAACATGACAAGCAGGAACATAAAAACGAAAAAGCCCCTATCCCATAGAAGATGAGGGGCTAGGGTGAGAGATAGTTAACTTACTCGACCACGGACACTTTATTCATAATAATCGGTTGCACAGGAACATCGCCGTGCGGACCAAAATTACCCGTTTTCACGCCAACAATTGCATCAACTACATCCATGCCTTCGGTTACTTTACCAAATACCGCATAGCCCCAACCTTGTGGTGTTTCGGAGCGGAAGTTCAGGAAATCGTTGTTGTTAACGTTGATAAAGAACTGTGAAGATGCTGAATGCGGGTCATTAGTACGCGCCATTGCCAAGGTACCACGGTCATTTTTCAGACCATTGTTGGCTTCGTTCTTCACTGGCGGACGCTTGTCTGCTTTTTCCTTCATGGTTTCGGTAAAACCGCCACCTTGAATCATAAAGCCCGGAATCACACGGTGAAAAATCGTACCGTTGTAAAAACCTTCATTGACATAAGCCAGAATGTTTTCGACAGTTTTAGGTGCAGCGTTAGCGTCCAATTCAACTGTAATGTTGCCTTTGGTGGTTTCGATCAGAATAGTAGACATTTTATCTCCAGATTTGGATGGTTCAGCGGCCTTGTCAGCGACTTTATCGGCGGCATTGCAGCCAACAGAAGCGAACAGGCCAATCATCATGGCAAAAAGAAAACTTACAACACGTTTCATGCATAAACCCCGTATTTTTGATTGTGTTCAGGAAGTGCGCATCATACCGCGCACTTCCTGTTTTTCCAACCGATTACGGCAGTTCAACCTTGGGTGCTGGCTGCCAGCCTGCTTGGTGATGCTCGACAACCACCGTTGTGTAAATACCACCACGTACATTCCACACCCCGGTTAAGCGCATAAAACGTGGCTCAGTCGCAGCCACCAGATCCTCCAAGATTTTATTGGTGACAGCCTCGTGGAATGCCCCCTCTTCACGGTAGCTCCACATGTACAATTTCAGGGATTTCAGTTCAACATTTTTCTGGTCAGGCACGTATTCAAGCTTGAACTGCGCAAAATCTGGCTGGCCTGTTTTGGGGCAAATGCACGTGAATTCCGGCATGTCAATGCGGATCGTGTAATCACGCTGTGGGTTAGGGTTAGGGAAAGTTTCAAGGTCTTTGCTGGGGCGTGTGGACATGGTTGCTCCTGTGCCTCCCGATGAACAGTCGGGATAAGTTGAAAAGGCACAGGTTTATACCACGATACCGGCATTTGTCCAGAACCCCGGTATTTAACCATTTAAAAAATGGTCATTAACCTTAAGCCGAGAACAAAGACCAAGGCTGCAACCAACCCCGTGACAGCACCTTTGATAAACACGCTTTGCACTCCGGCAGCGTACTTAACCACGCTTTTATCGAGTTTGTCGATTTGGCGATCCCGTTGGGCAATGATTAAATCACGTTGATGCAGCGCTTCATCACGGTTCTGCAATTGCTGAAGCTGTTCTTTCAGTGTGTTTTCCAACGATTGGATGCGTAACGTTAATTCCTGAAGGCGTTCATCACGACGACGAATGTGTGCTTCTTTGGCAATAATCGTTTGATCACGGTCATGCAAACTGGTATCGCGTTTATTGAGTTGCTCATCACGTGCCTGAAGCTGAGCATCGCGCAAGGAAAGTGTGGTATCGCGCTCATGCAGGCTACTATCACGCTTTGCCACTTCAGTATCACGTAGGTGAATCTGTTGATCACGTGCTTGTAATGCCTCTTCTTTGTGCTGGAGGTGCAAATCACGCTGTTCGAGTTGCGCATCACGCTCGGCGATGGTGGCATCACGTTCTGCGATGGTTTCTTCACGTTCTGAAAGAAACTCATCGCGATCTTGCACCGTTTGGTCACGAAGCTGTAACTGCACATCACGTTCTGCAATGCTTTGATCCCGCAGATGCACTTCGAGTTGCAGGTTACGTACTTGCTCATCGCGGGCAGAAATTTCCGTGTCACGCACTTGCAGACTCGTATCGCGCTCTGTCAGGAACTCACCTAAGGTTTGGATGTGTTGGTCGCGCTCATTCAAAGAAGTATCCCGCTGCTGAACGGTATGATCACGCTCAGTCAGTTGAAAGTCACGTTCCCTTATGGTGTCGTCACGTTGCTGAATAGCGGCATTACGCTCTGTAAGCAGCGAATCCCGGAAATGAATGGTTTCGTCACGCTCCTGCATTTGCCCGTTGAGTTGCGCAATATGCCCATCGCGTTCTTTGATGCTGTGATCCCGTTCGCCGATGGTGACATCACGGCTTTGCATTTGGGAATCACGTAACTGCAATTGCTTGTCACGTTCGCGCAGTTGCAAGTCTTGCCCACTGATGCGCGTGTCACGCTCACGCAACGAAATATCACGTTCCTTCAGGCGGCGATCACGTTCTGTAATTTGCACATCACGTTCTTCAACCGTGCGATCACGGCTAGACAGGCGGGTATCACGATCCCGCAGGTCTTCGTCAGCTTTGTTAATGCGTTCATCACGCATCATTAATTGGCGATCACGCTCCGTAAGCTGGCTATCGCGTGCCTGTAAGTGATCTTCTAGTTCACGGATGGTTTGCAGAAAATCCAACCCTTGCTGATCACGACTACGAATCGCCTCTTCCCGCAAACGCAATTCGTTATCACGCTCAGCAACCGTGCGATCGCGTTCGCTGATTTCCCGATCACGCTGGCTTAAGGTTGCATCACGCTTTTCTACTTGCTGCTGCTGAATACCGATGCGCTGATCACGCTCTTGCAGCAGACTGGCTTTTTCCTTCAGTAACAGTTCACGGGCTTGAATTTGCTGATCACGCTCCGCAATGGTGCGATCACGGGATTGTAAGTGCTGATTCGCCAGATCAATATGGGAATCGCGGGCAGCCAACTGGCGGTCACGTTCCGAGAGGTGGTTATCCCGTTCGCTCAGGTGTTTGTCACGTTCCTTGAGCATTTTTTCCTGCTCTAAGGTTTGGCGGGTACGTTCCTGCAATAAAGTTTCGCGATCCAACAATTGCTGGTCTTTTTTGATAATGCTGTCATCACGGCTTTGCAGCAGCTTATCTTTACTTTGAATGGCTTGGTCGATACGTGACAGCGAACGGTCTTTGTCTTCAAGACTGCGGTCACGCATTTGGATTTGCAGTTCTTTTTCCTGCAACAATTTTTCGTAATGTGCTAAGTTTTGTTCGAGGTTATTTAAGCGGGTTTCGCGATCCTCCAGCATGGTATCCCGCTGTTGAACGGCACGATCCCGCGCGATCATGACGTCATCACGGTGACGTAAGGCTTTTTCCTTGTCTTCTAGCAATTGATTTTGCTGTGTTAATAGCTTTTCTTTTTCGCCCAGCAACCGTGCCAACGTTTCCATGCGTTTATCACGTTCGTCGATCCGTGCATCACGCACCCGAATGTGCCCATCTTTTTCTAGCAATAAGCCTGATATTTCGCGCAAGCGCTGATCGCGCTCTTGTAAACGTAGCGCCAACTCATCCACGCTGGTTTTCAATGCCTGCTTATCATTCAATGTGAGATAAACATTTGAATCCAGTTTCTTAAAAATATCGAGATCCTTTTCTTCTAATTTCATGATTGCTTCCTAAGCACTACCAGCACGCACCATTAGCAGACATTTGCCCTATCTGTGCAAAAACTCATGGAGAAATGCTCTGGATTTTGGCATAAATAATAATATTTCGCCATGCTACTTTTTACATTAGCGATTCCACAGATGCATTTGTGCGGTGCGCCATTCGCGTACTTGTCTATTTTCACCAGAAGCAGGGAAATCTAGGCGCAATTCCCCCGTTTCAGACGTGTTTAGCAATTTTATATCACGGGCAACATAACGTTGCATAACGCTAGGATGCGGATGATGAAAACGATTACGGTAGCCACTGGTCACAATACCCAAGGTTGGCGCAACCGCCTGAATAAAGGCGGGGCTGGAAGATGTCTTACTACCATGATGCGGTAGCAATAATACCTCAGCGCGTAAGTCTGCGGCCTGCTTGACTAACCACTTCTCTGCCGGACGCTCAATATCAGCCGTTAATAATACACTGTGGTAGGCATTTGCTATTTTTAATACACAAGAACGGTTGTTTTGTGTGACATCTGGAAATTTTTCATCTGGATGCAAGAGCATGAATTCAACCCCGTCCCACTGCCATGCCTGACCGGCCGTACACAAATCGGCATGATGAGCTGGCAAGGTATCCACGCTACTGACTAACACCTGACTAACCGGCATGGCGCTCACTAGCGCCGCTGCCCCACCGCTATGATCATTATCTGCATGAGACACGACTAAGGTATCGAGTTGCGTAATACCTTGCCCACGCAACCAGGGTAATACCACTAACGCCCCCGTATCAAAACTATCGGATACTTTAGGGCCAGTATCGAAAACCAAAGTATGATGCGCTGTTTGCACCACGCTGGCTAAACCTTGCCCAACATCCAACACGCTGACACGAAAAGCACCGTTCTCTACCTTGGGCGGTTGCCATAATACCAATGGCAACATCAGTAACATCCCCAACCAGCGTCCAGGCATTCCACGCGGCAACCACAAGATAACAAAGCCTAATAACGCCAGAAATAACCAAGGCATGGGAAGTAACGGCATGTACATTGCCGAAAAGGGGAGCGATGCCAACCACTCCAACACCCACATCAGCCACTCCAACAAGGTAGCCGCTAGGATCCAAACCCAGCTTGCGGCTGTTGCCCACCACCCTGCCAGCACAATCCCCAACAATACCAAGGGTGTCACCACAAACGTGACGATGGGAATAGCCAACAGATTCGCTAAGGGCGAACTCAACGAAATCATCCCGAAAAAACCAGCAGCCAAAGGAATCGTCCCCAGTGATAACACCAACTGCATCCACACCACTGCGGATTTGCCCAGTTTACGTTGGCGTATTCCCAACCATACCAGTAACGCCACCGTTGAAAACGATAACCAAAAACCCACGGATAAACTGGCTAACGGGTCAAGCAATAACACCAGCAACAAAGCAAGACTCATGGTGACACTGAACGGCACGTGTCGTCGCCACACCAAACCCGCCATAACCACCAGCAACATAATCAAGGTACGCTGGGTTGGAATATTAAAGCCCGCTAGCAATGCATAACCCGTTGCCAACACACCACCGGTTAAGGCTGCTGCTACCCGTAAGGGCAACCACAAATACAACATAGGGAACAAACGCCAGACTCCCCAAACCGGCAAAATACCCAAACTCGCCACCATCGTGATATGCAAACCCGAAATCGCTAACAGATGAATCGTGCCGGTTTTGCGCAACACCTCCCATTGTTGCTGAGGAATCGCTTCGGTATAGGCAATTGCCAACCCCTGCACCAACCCGGTCATCTCGGAACCTGACAAGGCCGTCGCAATTTTTTCCTGCAAATGCTGGCGCAGATGATTCGGTTGCCACCAATCGGCTGCGTCTAAGCGTTGATTATCCGCAGACTTGCGCACATAGCCACTTCCTCCAATGCGTTGCGTAAACAACCATTGCTCATAGTCAAAACCATTAGGGTTCATGAAACCGTTAGGGCGTTTAGCGCGTATCAGCAATTGCCAGCGCTCACCCGCACGAATAAAAGGAACATCATCCGCATACCAAGCTACCTTTAAATGTCCACGGTAATGTGGCGTATCAGCCGCAAACAGAAAACTTAAGCCATCAACCCGCTGTTCCGGCACATCAGCAACCATACCCGTTAGGAGAATGTCCTCACCTTCCCAAGCTTCCGGCAACCAATCCGCCCGTACCCCATGTGCAACCCATAAGGCGTAAACACTACCCAGCAACATCCCTGCCAATAGCGTCACCGCAACCCAACGCCGGTACAAACTCAAACCCACAATCAAGCCCGTGAGACTCGCAACAACACCCCAAAACAGTGCATCCATAACCGGTAGACGCGGCAAAACCAGCAACACCAACGTGCCTATAAAAAAACTCACTGAAAAGGTGCGCATATTTCGCAAACCATGGATAATGAATAACCTTTATTCTTATTGCTGTTAAAACTTCATGCCGCGAAAATTTCTGCGTAAACTGTTTCCCGACCCTGAGAAACTCAAAGAGCACAAACATCTTCAGTTTTTAGGGGATACGCTGCATTTGCCTTGTCTGTGGCATTTGAATCGACGGAATGTTGCCTCAGCATTTGCTATCGGGCTGTTTTGCATGTGGATTCCTGTACCATTCCAGTCCATTATCGCCGCATTATTAGCCGTTTTTTTCCGTGCAAACCTGCCCTTAGCCGTCGTCTTAGTCTTTGTCACCAATCCCGTCACCATGCCCCCAATGCTCTATGCAGCTTACTTGTTAGGGGCTGCCATCGTCGGGCATCCTCCTGCGGGTTTCAACTTTGAACCCAGCCTTGACTGGTTAATGAATGGACTGATATTAATCTGGAAACCGTTTTTACTCGGTATCTTCATTAGTGCGGTGTTGTCATCCATCTCAGGCTATTACATGGTTCATCTATTGTGGCGCTTGCACCTGATCCGACATTTAAAAGAGCGGCGCGAACGCAAACACCGTAAAACACCACCGCCGCAAGACTAAGCATGACTCAACACACCATCGGTCAAGCGATACACCGTATCCATTTTTGCAGCCAATTGCAGGTCATGCGTGACCACCACAAACGCGGTTCCCAAAGAATCATTCAAACTCTGCATCAAATTAAATACATTCTCAGCCGTGTGGTGATCCAAGTTACCCGTAGGTTCGTCGGCTAATACCGCTTGCGGGCGTGTCACCAAAGCACGGGCAATCGCCGCACGCTGACGTTCCCCACCAGACAGTTGCGCCGGTTTATGGTTGAGTCGCTCTTTTAAACCTACCTTCGTCAACATATCCGCTGCCTGAGCGCTGGCTTCTGCGACTTTTACCCCACGAATCAACAGCGGCATTGCTACATTTTCCAATGCGGTAAATTCAGGTAGCAAATGATGAAACTGGTAAATAAAGCCCATTGACTCATTACGCAACACCCCCCGTTCTGTATCCGATAACTGATCCATGCGCTTGCCTAGCACTTCCACATGCCCTGAGGATGGCAAATCCAAGCCCCCCATCAAATGCAACAAAGTGCTTTTACCACTACCGGAACTACCTAAAATTGCTACTTTTTCACCCGCATGAATCTGTAAATCCACCCCGCGTAACACTTCCACGTCTAAACGGCCTTCCGTGAAGCGCTTGCCCAGTTGTTGGCAGGAAATAATCACCTTACTCATAACGCAGCGCCTCCGCAGGCTGAACTTTGGACGCACGCCAAGCAGGGTAAAGCGTCGCGAGAATCGACATAAACAGCGCACTCAAGGCAATCACCATGACATCACCGGGATTCACCCGTGATTCGAGTTCGCTAATAAAATAAACATCGGCATTAATGAAATGCGTATCAAACAGACGCTCCAGAAACGGCACAATCACATCCAGATTCGTCGCCAGCAACACGCCCAACACAACCCCAATCAGGGTTCCGAACACACCGATCAGTGTCCCTTGCACCATAAAAATTTTCATGATACGACCCGATGACAAGCCTAAAGTACGTAAGATAGCAATATCGCCTTCCTTATCGGTGACAACCATCACTAACGTTGACACCAAATTAAACGCAGCCACGGCAATGATCAGCAATAAAATAATGAACATCACCGATTTTTGCGCTTGAATTGCCTTGAACTGGTTTTTGTTCAAATTCGTCCAATCATTGGCCCACATATCCGGCCATGTTTGCCCCATGCGTTGCAAAATCGTTTCAGCCGTTTTGGGCGCAAGGTACAAATCATCCAAGGTCATGCGCAACCCCGTCACATCTGCGTCCATCCCGAATGTTTTAGCCGCATCCTCAAGGTTCACATAAGCTGACGTGGTATCAAATTGCTGCATATCCACACGGAAAATCGCCACAATCGTGAAGCGCTGCAACGCAGGCATTTCACCCGTTTCCAGTGAGTTTTCGCTAGGACTGACAAGGGTAAGTGCGTCACCAACATCGACGTTCAGCTCTTTCGCCATCGTTGCACCAATCGCAATGTTAAAACTGCCCGGTTGCAGCTTCATCATATCGCCCTTGTCTTTGACAACGTGCTTGAAGACGGTGCTCACTTGCGCTTCTTGTTCGGGGATAATGCCTTGCAACACGGCAGCGCGGGCTTCATCCCCCTGATTCAACATCGCAGGCTTTTCAATAAACGGCGAAACGGCTTTCACATGCGGGAAATCCAGCAGCTCTTTCTGTACTTTTTGCCAGTCGGATACCCCTAAATCGTGTTCGGATACCGTGACATGCGCCAACATCCCCATAATGCGTTCACGCATGGTTTGCTCGAAACCGTTCATCACTGACAGCACAGTGATCAACACCAAAACGCCAATGGCAATGCCAATCATCGAGGCCAGTGAGATGAAGGAAATGAAATGCTTCTGCCGCTGCGACCGGGTATAGCGCAAGCCGACAAACAGCTCCATCGGCTGGAACATTTTACTCATAGCGCAGTGACTCCGCAGGCTGGATTTGCGAGGCACGCCAAGCCGGGTAAAGGGTCGCCAATACGGATGCAATCAGGGAAGCAATCCCAATCCACATCACATTTTCCCAACGCATGTCCGAGGGGATTTCACTGATGTAAAACACATCAGACGAAAAAATCTTAAACCCAAAGGTGCTTTCCAAAAACGGAATCACAGTATCAATATTCAGGGATAACCATACCCCTAAACCAACCCCTACCAACGTGCCAAACACCCCAATAATGCTGCCCTGAATCATGAAAATTCGCATAATGCGCTGCCCGGACATCCCAAAAGTCCGCAGGATAGCAATATCCGACTCCTTATCATTCACTGCCATCATCAACGAGGCCACCAGATTAAACAGTGCGACGCATACCACTAAAAATAGAATCATGGTCATCACAATGCGCTCGGTTTTCACCGCCCGGAAAAAGCTGCCGTGTTCCTCACTCCAATCCACCACCTCAAAGTCCTTACCCAAGGTAGCCTGCAACTTATGACCAATAGCGGGCGCTGCAAACATATCATCCAGTTTCAACCGCACTCCACCAACATTTTCCCCCAGCCTGAATAAACGTGAAGCATCACCCAGCTCAATAAAACCGGTCATGCCATCGTATTCGGGGTGTCCTATTTGGTAGATACCCACTAGGGTAAAGCGTTTCAGACGTGGCAAAATCCCAGCAGGTGTTACTTGCACCTGAGGCACGATTACCGTCACTTTATCACCGGGAATGACCCCAAGTGCTGCGGCAGCTTCAACCCCCAACACAATGCCGTACTCACGCGGGGCAAGATTGCTGAAACTGCCATCTAACATTTTGAAATTCACATCACTGACCTGGCCTTGTAGTGCAGGGTCAATGCCTTGCAACACAAGGCCGCGCATCAAGTTGCCATTGGTTAGCATGACCTGTTTTTGCACGTAAGGCGCTGCCCCAAGGACGTGTTTTTGCGCCTTTAATCCGTCCAGCTTTGCCGTCCAATCAGAGAGTTGCCCATTTGTCCCCGAAACCGTGACATGGGCAACCACACCCAGTATCTTGTCCCTGAGTTCCTTTTCAAACCCGTTCATGATCGACAACACCGTGATCAGCACTGTGACCCCCAGCAGAATGCCGAGCATCGAGGCGAACGAAATGAACGAGATAAAACGGTTACGCCGCCGTGAATGCGTGTACCGCTGTCCGATGAATAATTCGAGTGGTGTAAACATGGGTGGCGATTGTACAGATGATGAGTGTCGTTTAATAGTGAAGTATCGGGAGATCAGACATGCGTTTGTCTAAATGGTTTAGTGCCTTGTTGCTGACCGTACCTTTTTTTGCCAATATAGCCTTTGCGGACTACCCCAACCGTGGCATGAGCATGAATAGCGTCAAGGCGCAGTATGGTGAACCGCAGTCGGTACGTCAGTCCGCCCCTCCGGTTAAAAAGCGTTGGCCTCGTATCACCGTATGGCATTACGGAACGTTTTCAGTGTATTTTGAACGTAGTACCGTATTACATACCGTGTTGCATTAGAAGCTCCTTTCTCAGCAGGGGTTTACGGATGCGCTGATACCCGCTATTTTGATGCACATTCAGAACAAGCCCGACGAGAATAATGAGCAACAACACCTACGACGCCTCTTCCATCGAAGTCCTCACCGGACTCGACCCCGTGCGCAAACGCCCTGGAATGTACACAGACACCACGCGTCCTAACCACCTAGCGCAAGAAGTCATCGACAACAGCGTCGACGAAGCCCTCGCCGGACACGCCAACCAAATCGACGTGACCCTACACGCTGACGGCTCGGTTTCCGTCACCGACAACGGGCGCGGGATGCCAGTCGACATCCACCCCGAACAAGGCAAACCGGGGATCGAAGTCATCCTCTGCACCTTGCACGCAGGCGGCAAGTTTTCCGACCAAAACTACCAATTCTCCGGCGGCTTGCACGGTGTCGGCGTATCCGTCGTCAATGCCCTGTCACGCAAGCTCGAAGTCACCATCAAGCGCAACAGCCAGCTTTACCGCATGACGTTTGCTGATGGCAACAAAGCCAGCGAACTCGAAGTCATCGGCAAAGCAGGCAAGCGTGAAACCGGCACGACGGTGCATTTTTGGCCGGATGGCAAATACTTCGATACCGTAAAATTCGGCGTTAAAGCCCTCAAGCACAATTTACGCGCAAAAGCGGTACTCTGCCCCGGCTTGCGCATCCGTTTCACCGACGCTTCGACCAGCGAACCGGAAGTCACCGAATGGTATTACCAAAGCGGTTTACGCGATTACCTCAACGAAGCCGTCAGCGAATTCATCACCCTGCCCGAAGACCCGTTCACTGGCTCACTGACCGCACCGCGTGAAACGCTCGATTGGGCATTGCTGTGGTTGCCCGAAGGCGGCACAGCCATTCAAGAAAGCTACGTTAACCTGATTCCGACCGTGCAAGGCGGCACACACGTCAACGGTTTGCGCACGGGTGTCACCGATGCCTTGCGCGAATACTGCGAATTCCGCAACCTGTTGCCACGCGGCATGAAACTCACCCCTGATGACGTGTGGGAAAATATCGCCTTCGTGCTGTCGTTCAAGATGCAAGACCCGCAATTTGCCGGGCAAACCAAAGAACGCCTATCTTCCCGCGAAGCCGCCAGTTTCATCAGCGGCGCAATCAAGGACGCTTTCAGCCTCTACCTCAATAACAACACCGTCATCGGCGAACAACTCGCGCAACTGGCGATCAACAACGCCACCAAACGCCAGAAAGCCAGCAAAAAAGTCATCCGCAAGCGTGTCACCGCAGGCCCCGCTCTGCCCGGCAAACTCGCGGACTGTTCCTCGCAAGACACCACCCGCACCGAACTGTTTCTAGTCGAAGGCGATTCCGCAGGCGGTTCCGCCAAGCAAGCGCGTGACCGCGAATTCCAAGCCATCATGCCGTTGCGCGGTAAAATCCTGAATACGTGGGAAGTGGATTCCGAACAAGTGCTGGGTTCGCAAGAGGTACACGATATTTCCGTCGCCATCGGCGTAGAACCCGGCAATGTCGATTTGAGCCAATTGCGCTATGGTAAAGTGTGTATTCTCGCCGACGCGGATTCGGATGGGGCGCACATTGCCACTCTGCTGTGTGCCTTATTTGTCAAACACTTCCGCCCCTTAGTGCAAGCGGGTCATGTATTTGTCGCCATGCCGCCGCTGTATCGCATCGACATTGGCAAGGAAGTCTATTACGCGCTGGATGAAGCCGAAAAACAGGCACGTCTCGACATTATCACCGCCGAGAAAAAACGCGGCACGGTCGCTGTCACCCGTTTCAAAGGTCTGGGTGAAATGAACCCGCTGCAATTGCGTGAAACCACCATTTCCCCCGACACGCGCCGTTTGGTGAAACTCAGCCTCGACGACACCGACGCAGCCGATCTGATGATGGACATGTTGCTGGCAAAGAAACGTGCATCCGACCGCAAGCAATGGCTGGAAACCAAAGGCAATCTGGCAAGCGTATGATGGATGCCGCCCAACTTACCGCGCATTTGCACTTGCTGCATTCCAGCTTCCGCCATTACGTCGGGCATAATCTGGCGGATTTACCTTGGCAAGGTGAAAGCACAGCCAATACCCTCGATACTGCACCGTTTGTGTTGCTCTCACACAATACCGACGCTGATCCAATCTTCACTTACGGCAATCAGAAAGCGCTGGAAGTATTTGAAATAGATTGGGAAACGCTCACTCAATTGCCCTCGCGCTACTCTGCTGAAGCGTTAGTACGTGAAGAGCGCGAACACTTGCTGCAAACCGTTGCTCGCCAAGGTTACATTGACAATTACGCGGGGGTACGCATTTCCAGCACTGGGCGACGTTTTCTGATTCGCCAAGCCATTGTGTGGAACTTACGGGATGCGCACGGCAACTACGCTGGGCAAGCCGCTTACTTTGATCATTGGGAATTTCTGCCTTAAACCAGCGTTCAGGTCTATAATCAAAGCTCAATAACATCGGGCAACCCGCCAAGCGGACAAGGAGATATAAGTATGCCGACCACCATTGAGCAACAAATCAATGCTGACCTCGCGGCTTTTGCGCAAGACCCCAAAGCCTTCATGAATCGCCAACCACCCAAAATGGATGCCGCAGGCAACCCTATCAGCGGTGCAACCCTGTTTTCCCGCACCGCCATTGAACATCTGGACTATATCGCCGCCCGTGACGAGCAGCGCATGGAAATTCTGCAACCCTCCGATGGCGAACCCGGCGACGTTTCTACCCGTGCTGCGATTGCCTCCAATGACAAGCCGGTCAACCTAGTCGACGCACTGAAGTACCAAAAGCTCAGTGACATGGAAACGGCTGGCATGAAAAAAGCCACACTAACGGAATCCCCTTGGTCAGACGATTATTGGGCCATTTACAAAGGTATTCTCGGTGCACGTTATGCCGACCCTAATTTTCCGGAAGATACGAACTGGAAAAAGAATTATGACTACATCCGTGCCATACCTGCTGCCAGCATTCTTGCCAGCGGTAACGCCACTAAAATCAACAACCTGTCACCAGCAGAAAAATACGATGCCCTAATCGGTGACACTAACGAAACTCTCACCAAAAAAATGTGGGCAGACGGCAAATATTATTACGACAAAACCGGTTCGGTCGAAACCTGGATGGGCATTTGTCACGGTTGGGCACCCGCCGCTTACATGCTCGCCCGCCCCACCAAAAGCGTCACGCTCAAAACCCCAAGCAACGTTGCCATTACCTTTTACCCTTCTGACATCAAAGCTTTAGCATCGCTGCTATGGGCAAATGCAGCCAGTGCTACGCGCTTTATCGGCGGGCGTTGCAATACCAAAGCGCCAGAAACCGATCCGGTCACGGGGCGGGTCAAATCGGCGGATTGTTTTGATACCAACCCCGGTGCCTGGCATCTTGCCATCGTCAACCAGCTTGGTGCAGGCAAGCGCAGCATGGTGCTGGATGTCACCTTCGACTACGAAGTCTGGAATCAACCCCTCTATGCTTACGAATACCGCTATTTCAACCCGCAAAAAATGGTTTATGCCAACACACTGGCAGAAGCAACCGTAACGAAAGCGGCTTTCACCAACGATAAGTTCAAAGCTTACCGGGGAGCACAAAGCCAATCAGTGGTTGGGGTACGCATGGATGTTTCCTATGTAGTCGAAACCAGCCCCAACCACAACACCAGTGACAGCCCAGAACGTGATTCTATCCAAAAAGTGACGTATTACTACGATGTGGAACTGGATGCGACCGGTACTATCGTCGGCGGTGAGTGGTATACCAATAAACACCCCGATTTCTTGTGGACACCCGGCAAGGAGATGCGTGCCAAAACTACTTATGAATCTCAAGCAACCGGAACTTGGACAGCGGGCACCCCCGTACCGACTACTTGGCGGGCGGCAGCAAAGTTAGCCAGTCCGAAGGGGCAGCCACTCGCGGCGATTGTGGAACACATCATTAAATTTGCGAATGGTGCACAACCTGCTACCAGTGCGACGCCAGCACCAGCAAGCCCGACACCTGCTGCACCGACTGCACCCATACCACCAAGCGTTACAACACCCACCACACCGGCTCCAACGACACCTACGCCAGTAACGCCAGCACCTGCGACACCCACTCCAACAACACCCCCAGTATCCTCTGGTTCTTGGTTGAGTCGCTTGTTACGGCGCTGGTTTGGCTAACGCTGCCGCTGCCCGCCGTTCACGAAAGAATGCCTGCAACAGTGCGGCGCATTCTTCCTGTAATACACCGCCTTGCACCGCTGCTACTTTGTGGTAGTGGCGCGGGTGTTGTAGCAAGTCAAAGGCACTGCCCGCCGCGCCGGTTTTGGGGTCATACGCACCAAAGACTACCCGTTCCACCCTTGCATGTAACATCGCGCCGACACACATCAGGCAAGGCTCTAAGGTGACGTATAAGGTTGTATTAGGCAGGCGGTAATTACCGACTGTTTGACCTGCTGTGCGTAGAGCCAGCATTTCGGCATGAGCAGAAGGGTCGTGCAAGGTAATCGGTTGATTCCAGCCTTCGGCGAGGATTTTACCATCGCGAACAATAACTGCTCCGACAGGGACTTCGCCTTGCTGCCATGCATTGCGGGCAAGGATCAGGGCGTGGCGCATCCAGTGTTCGTCGTCTAGTGCCATAAACTCAATACTCCCGGAATACACATCAACCGCTCCCCCGCATACACCAACGGCAAGCGCTCCCGCTCCCACGGCGGCACACACCACTCCTGCAACAAATGCTTAAGGCTATGATTACCACCGCGCTGCGGCAGATACACGCTTTCTCCCCCCTGCCGAAACCGCACGATCACCGTTTCAGGATATCCCGCCTCCGCCACCAAGGTGCGCCCTAACGATGCAATCACCAACGGCTCTCGCGTCTCCCACACCAACACCTGCTTAGGGTCATGGGAGGACAACGGCGACATAGCATAAACATTATCCCGATACCGGCGAATTTCGCAGCTATCCC
Organism: Thiothrix caldifontis; assembly: GCF_900107695.1. Classification (GTDB taxonomy): domain Bacteria; phylum Pseudomonadota; class Gammaproteobacteria; order Thiotrichales; family Thiotrichaceae; genus Thiothrix; species Thiothrix caldifontis. The sequence continues at coordinate 112,597 of NZ_FNQP01000004.1, forward strand.
ACCGCACACAGGGCATAGCATCCGCTCGCGCTTGCAACACATCGCGCAATACTTGCCGCAGCTTTTTCTCTTCCGGCAAACGAAAACCACGCTGTGCCAACCATTCGCGCAACACCGCTTTTTGCATCGCCTCATCCAGCACCAACAAACGACTAACGGATAAGGTATCCGGCTTAGTACCTTGCAAACTCGGCAATTTCTCACGCAAAAAACCTGCCAACAACTGACGTTTTTCACCCTGCAAACGCGCTGCCCGCGCCAAGGTTTTACCCACCGCAGTCCAACGCTGTTCCAATAGCGGCATCACTTGATTGCGTAAAAAATTACGATCAAAGCGGCTATCCTGATTACTGGGGTCATCGATAACATTCAGCCTATGCTGTTTGGCATACACTGCCAATTCCGCCCGACTACACGCCAATAGCGGTCGTCCCAACGCCCCTGATGCAAATGAGCGAATCTCCGGCATCGACGCCAACCCATCCACCCCACTTCCGCGCAGCAAATGCAGCAACAAGGTTTCCGCCTGATCATTCTGATGATGCGCGGTCAACACAAGTTCACCCGCTTGCAAGTGTTTGCTGAAGGCAGCATACCGCGCCGTCCGCGCCACGGCTTCCACACTCGACCCCGCCGGAATCACCAATTGCAAGGTTTCAACCAGCAGCGGTATTTCCAAATCGGTGCACACCTCACTGCAATGCGCCGCCCATGCCGCAGACATCGCCTGCAAACCGTGATCAATGTGCAGGGCGCGAAAGGATAAATGAGGGTATTGCCCGCGCAGACCCGCACAGGCGTGAAGCAATACATGCGAATCCAGTCCCCCACTGAAACCAATCAGATAACCAGGTGCTGGATGTTGTTGAAAAAAATGTAATAAATGCTCAGCAGGGGCGCATGGCATACGCCTTCCCTACTCCTCAAACTGCCCGAAGCCCATAATGCGCTGATAACGTTTATCCAGCAGCTTATCGAGATTCATGGTTTTAAGATTGCGTAAATTAGCCTCCAACGCCTCACCGATATGTTGCGCCGCCGCTTCCATATCACGGTGCGCCCCGCCTAATGGCTCAGGAATAATCTGCTCAATCAAACCCAACGATTTCAAACGATCTGCCGTAATGCCCATCGCATCCGCCGCATCCGCCGCTTTTTCCGCACTTTTCCACAAGATTGACGCGCAACCTTCCGGCGAAATCACCGAGTACGTCGCGTATTGCAACATCATCACCCGGTCGCCCACCCCAATGGCTAACGCACCACCCGAACCGCCTTCGCCCACGACTGTGCAAATAATCGGAGTACGCAATTTCGCCATTTCGTACAAATTGCGGGCAATCGCTTCACTTTGACCGCGCTCTTCCGCGCCGATACCGGGGTATGCGCCGGGGGTGTCGATAAAGGTAATGATCGGCAGTTGGAATTTTTCGGCCATCCGCATCAAGCGCAAGGCTTTGCGATACCCTTCTGGTCGCGGCATTCCGAAGTTGCGCTTGATATTTTCATTGGTATCACGCCCTTTCTGATGCCCGATGACCATGACCGATTGACCACGAAACCGTGCCATGCCACCAATAATCGCCTTGTCATCCGCAAAGGCACGATCACCGTGCAACTCTTTGAAATCCTCAAACAAATAACGGATTAAATCCAGCGTATACGGGCGTTTGGGATGCCGCGCAAGCTGCGAAATCTGACGCGGGGTCAGTTTGGAAAAAATGGAACGGGTCAACGAGGCAGCTTTTTCTTCCAGCTTGCCAATCTCTTCGCTCAGGTTAATTTCAGCGTCACCGACGTAACGCAGCTCTTCGATCTTCGCCTGTAATTCGGCGATCGGTTGTTCAAAATCCAGAAAATCCGGGTTCATGCCTGTTGTTTATCCGTTGACCCATGTAATCAAGCGGTTAATTTTACAGTGCTTGCGCCCAGATTACGACTTTAAAAATACTGTTCTGTGGTGATATGCCCCGGCTTGTGGCGCAAATGGCGCTGCATCCCGCGATTGCCCAGCAAGGCTTTCATATCATTGAGCATATTATGGTTGCCGCACAGCATGACGTGGGTATCGTCTACGGTAATGGTTGTGCCTGCCGTTTGTTCCAACGTGCCAGATTCTAGGTGAGTGGTAATCCGCCCTTCCAGCCCGTGCGGATTGGCTTCACGGGTCACACAGCTAATAAAACGGAATTGCTCAGGGTATTGTGTAGCAAACGTTTGGATCAATTCGGCATACGCCAACTCATTCACCAGCGGCACACCGTGTACCAACACGATTTTCTGGAAACGCTGCCAAGGCTGCGGGGTTTTGAGAATCGACAAATAAGGTCCCAAGCCAGTACCTGTGGCAATCATCCACAGATTCGGCACTGCGGGAATTTCATCCAACACAAAAAAACCTTTGGCAGGTTGCGAAATTTCCAGACTATCACCCGGCTGCAATCGTGCTAAAGCGTTCGAGAGTTTACCGTTGGGGACAATATTGTAGAAAATTTCCAATGCCTCTTCGTCAGGTGCATTGATTAGCGAATAGGATTTCGCCACCAGTTCTGTAGCGTCACCTGTGGTGATAGGTAGTCGCAAGGTGACGAATTGACCCGCCGTAAACGGCAGCGGTTCGGTACGAATACGTAAGGTCAACAAACGCTCCGTCCAGCGCTGATTGCTCAGTACTTCAGCGTTGTGCCAGGTGGTGCGAATGATTCCGGTCATGGTGAGCCTCCAGCATTTGAGTCGCTAATGCCTCCGCGACGCGGATACCATCCACGCCTGCCGAGAGAATTCCCCCAGCATAACCCGCACCTTCGCCAGCCGGAAAAAGCCCTTTAACGTTTAGGCTTTGCAAATCTTCACCGCGCGTCATGCGCAGTGGCGAAGACGTGCGCGTCTCTACCCCAGTCAATACCGCGTCATACATTGAAAAGCCTTTGATTTGCCGTTCAAACGCTGGCAAGGCTTCCCGAATTGCCTCAATCGCGTAACCCGGTAAACTGGTCGCCAAATCGGTCAAATGCACACCCGGCTGATACGATGGCTCGACAGAACCCAATTGCGTCGATGCTCTGCCTTTAAGGAAATCGCCCACCAATTGCCCCGGTGCAGAATAATCCCCGCCACCTAATTCGTAGGCACGGGATTCCCATTGACGCTGGAATTCCATCCCCGCCAGCGGATTGCCGGGGTAATCGCTAGGCGTAATGCCGACCACAATCCCCGCATTGGCATTGCGTTCTGCCCGCGAATATTGGCTCATGCCATTAGTGACAACGCGCCCGACTTCCGACGTTGCCGCCACCACTTGCCCGCCCGGACACATGCAAAAACTGTACACCGAGCGCCCATTTTTGGCATGATGCACCAGCTTATAATCCGCTGCACCCAGCAATTCATTGCCTGCATATTTACCAAACCGTGCCTGATCAATCAGCGTTTGCGGGTGTTCAATCCGAAAACCGAGGGAAAACGGCTTCTGTTCCATAAATACACCGCGCTCGTGCAACATCGCAAACGTATCCCGCGCACTGTGCCCCAATGCCATAATCACCTGATCAGCACGCAGTTGCTCCCCACTTGCCAACGTCAAGCAGCGCACCTGACCGGCTTCGATCAAAATATCAGTCACTTGCTGCTGAAAACGGATTTCACCGCCCAAAGCCTCAATCTGCGCCCGCATATTTTCCACCATTTTCACGAGGCGGAATGTGCCAATGTGCGGTTTGCTGACGTAGAGAATTTCTTCGGGAGCGCCCGCCTTGACGAATTCCGTCAAAACTTTGCGCCCGTAGTGTTTGGGGTCTTTGATCTGGCTGTAAAGCTTGCCATCGGAAAATGTACCCGCGCCGCCTTCACCAAATTGCACATTCGACTCGGGATTAAGCTGATTTTTACGCCATAACGCCCAAGTATCTTTGGTACGTTCGCGGACTTTTTTGCCACGCTCCAGAATAATCGGACGTAAGCCCATTTGCGCCAGCACCAAGCCTGCCATCAAACCACACGGGCCAAAACCGACGACAACGGGGCGAATATCGGGTACTTCGTGCACCTGCGTCACAAAACGGTAAGTGGTATCAGGGGCAATTTTAACATGAGGATCATCCGCAAACTTAGCCAGTATCGCAGACTCATCCGATAGCGTTGCATCTATTGTGTAAACCAACACAATCGCATCACGCTTACGAGCATCGTAACCGCGTTTGAAAACGGTAAAACTTAACAAATTAGCCAGCGTAATGCTTAAACGTTCGGCAACAGCCACAGGCAAAGCATCGGCGGGGGCTTCCAGCGGCAAGCGTAATTCGGTGATACGTATCATGAGACTTGGTATAAAAATGGCGGAGAGGGCGGGATTCGAACCCGCGATGGGCTTTTGACCCATACTCCCTTAGCAGGGGAGCGCCTTCGGCCTCTCGGCCACCTCTCCGGTACTGATTGAAGGCGGCAAGGATACCTTCAAATGTGATTAACGTAAAGCCCTAATTTGCATTTTCTTCAATCGCCAACGGCTCAAGGTGTTCGTGCCGAATGCGTTCAAAGATTTCTTCGCGGTGTACGGCAACATCTTTGGGTGCATTGATCCCCAAGCGAACTTGATTACCCTTTACCCCTAAGACCGTAACGCTGATATTATCCCCAATCATGAGGGTTTCCCCTACCCTCCGTGTTAGAATCAACATATCGCATAATCTCCATATTGCTGCATTTATGTATCCCAAAAGCCCCGTGATACTCCTAAAGCATCATCACAGTCGTTGGTAGGGTCAACCATCCCATATTAGCACTTAACTGAGGCTTAACTATTTGCATGAAAGTTGCATTTTTACCAATGTCTTATTTATACAACAAACATTAAATAAATCACCTAAAAGCTTCATCTATAGGCAAAAAAAACCCACTGCGGCAGGCTCTGCCCAGTGGGTTTTTTCAACAATTTATTCAGAAATCAAACGGCTGTTTGCGCTAAACCAAACGCTTGGTGCAACACACGTACTGCGAGTTCCAAATATTTTTCATCGACAACGACCGCGACTTTGATTTCAGAAGTGGAAATCATGCGGATATTAATGCCCTCGTCTGCCAGTGTTTTGAACATCTTGCTGGCAACCCCGGCATGAGAACGCATTCCTGCGCCGACAATCGCTACCTTGGCAATATTTTCATCGCCAGTGCATTGCTTGGCTCCCAAGGTTTCGCCGGTTTTACACAAAATATCACGCGCTTTCGCGTAATCATTTTTGTGTACCGTGAAGGTAAAATCGGTCGAACTATCGGAGCCAATGTTTTGCACGATCATGTCAACTTCGATATTGGCATCCGAAATCGGCCCCAGAATCTGGTAAGCAACGCCGGGGCGATCCGGCACACCTGTTACCGTCAATTGAGCTTCATCACGATTGAACGCAATCCCACGGACTGAGACTTCTTCCATTACTTCTTCCTCACGAGTGACCAGCGTGCTTTTGCCCTGACCAAATTCGTCAAAGCTGGAGAGCACACGGATAGGCATATCATATTTGTAGGCAAATTCAACCGAACGAATTTGCAGCACCTTGGAGCCTTGGCTGGCCATTTCCAGCATTTCTTCCAAGGTCAGGCGCGGAATGTGACGCGCTTTGGGTTCGACACGCGGGTCGGTGGTGTAAACGCCATCCACGTCGGTGTAAATCTGGCATTCGTCGGCTTTTAACGCCACTGCCAACGCCACGCCCGTGGTATCCGAACCGCCGCGCCCTAAGGTGGTAATGCTACCGGATTCGGTCACGCCTTGGAAACCTGCTACCACCACCACTTTGCCGTCAGCCAAATCCTTGCGGATCGGTTCAGCATCAATGTCACGGATACGCGCTTTGGTGTGCGCATCATCGGTCAAAATGCGAACTTGCGCCCCGGTGTAAGAACGCGCCGGTTGACCTTTCTTTTCCAACGCCATTGCCAGCAAGCCAATCGTGACTTGTTCGCCGGTGGACAGAATCGCGTCTTTTTCGCGCCCCGAACCTTGTGGGTTAATGGCGTTGATGAGCGCGACCAATTTATTGGTTTCACCCGACATCGCGGAAACCACCACGATGACATCATTGCCCTGTTGTTTCCAACGGATTACCCGGTCAGCCACAGCCTCGATACGCTCAGGTGTGCCAACCGATGTACCGCCGTATTTCTGTACGATCAGTGCCATTGTTTACTGTTTACCTTCAAAACACTTCTAAATTAAACCCGTTCGGCAACCCAGCCCTGTACGCTAGCTAACGCGGCTGGCAATGCTGCCACATCCGTGCCGCCGCCTTGTGCCATGTCCGGGCGACCGCCGCCTTTGCCACCCAGTTGCGCGGCAACAAAGCCCAGCAAATCACCGGCTTTGACTTTGGCGGTTTCGTCTTTGGTGACACCTGCCACCAAACTGACTTTACCATCGGCTACTGTGGCGAGAATCACCACCGCTTTGCCCAGTTTGTTTTTCAACTGGTCAACGGTGTCGCGCAAGGATTTGGGATCAGCCCCTTCCAGATGCGCCGCAAGGACGCGCATTCCGCCTACTTCCACCGCTTGATCGGCAAGGTTGGAACCGGCTTGGGAAGCCATTTTGCCTTTAAGCTGTTCCAGTTCCTTTTCGAGAGCGCGGCTTTTTTGTAGCATCGCATCGAGCTTGTCCGTCACTTCCAGCGGATTGGATTTAAGCAAACGTGCCACATTATCCAAACGGCTAGTGACTTCCGCAAGCCATGTCAGGGCGTTTGCACCCGTCACAGCTTCGATACGGCGCACACCGGCGGCAACCCCACCTTCGCTGACGATTTTGAACAAGCCAATGTCGCCAGTACGGTTAACGTGGCAACCGCCGCACAATTCCGTGGAGAAACCGATTTTCAAAACACGCACTTCGTCGCCGTATTTTTCGCCGAACAATGCCATTGCACCGGCTTGCTTGGCGGCTTCCATGTTCATAACTTGCGCAGAAGTGGCGGCATTGGCACGGATTTCGCGGTTGACGATGGCTTCCACCTCGGCGATTTGCTCGGCGGAAACCGGGTCAGGTTGCGAGAAGTCAAAGCGCAAACGGTCGGGTGTCACCAAGGAGCCTTTTTGCTCAACGTGCGTACCCAATACTTGGCGCAGTGCGGCGTGCATCAAATGCGTGGCGGAATGGTTGAGAATGATGGCTTGGCGGCGTTCGGCATCCACTTCGGCGGCAACGGTTGCACCGACGGACAAGGTGCCAGACTCCAGCGTACCAATATGGATAAAGGTTGCGCCCTGCTTGCGGGTATCGGTAACGCGGAATACCGCATCCCCCGTGCGCAACACACCAGTATCGCCCACCTGACCACCGGATTCGGCATAGAATGGCGTGTGATCCAGCACGATACGCCCTTCATCACCGGCTTGCAGGCTCGTTACCGCGTCGCTACCACGGAACAGCGCGGTAATGGTGGACGTTTCCGCCAATTGCTCGTAACCGTGGAATGCCGTTGCGCCACTCACATCCAGCTTGTCGCCGTAATCCGCGCCGAATTTACCGGCAGCACGGGCGCGTTCGCGTTGCGCATTCATTGCCGCTTCAAACCCGGCTTCGTCCAGCTTGAGATTGCGTTCGCGGGCAATATCGCCCGTCAAATCCACCGGGAAACCGTAAGTGTCATACAACTTGAACACGGTTTCGCCGTCAATGGTATCGCCGGACATGCCTGCAATCGCCTCTTCCAGAATCTTCATACCCTGTTCAAGGGTTTCGGCAAAGCGACGTTCTTCTTTTTCCAACGCCTGTTCGACCAAAGGCTGGGCAGCGGCAAGTTCAGGGTAAGCTGCGCCCATCTCATCCACCAAGGGTTGAACCAGCTTGTGGAAAAACGGTGCTTCCATGCCCAGTTTGTAGCCGTGACGGATAGCGCGGCGAATAATGCGGCGCAATACATAACCACGACCTTCGTTCGACGGCAATACCCCATCCACAATCAGGAAGGAGCAAGAACGAATATGATCAGCAATGACCTTCAATGACGGGCTATTCGGGTCGGCATTTTTCGCCAGCTCCGTGCCTTTTTTAAGCAGCGTTTGGAACAAGTCGATTTCGTAGTTGCTGTGAACGCCTTGCATCACCGCCGCCAGACGCTCCATCCCCATACCGGTATCGACGGAAGGTTTCGGCAGTGGGCGCATTTCGCCATCCTTGGTGCGCTCGTATTGCATGAACACCAAGTTCCAAATCTCGATGTAGCGGTCGCCGTCTTCTTCCGGTGTTCCCGGCGGCCCACCCCAGATATGTTCGCCGTGATCATAGAAAATTTCGGTGCAAGGCCCACACGGCCCGGTATCACCCATCTGCCAGAAATTGTCAGAAGCGTAACGTGCTCCCTTATTATCGCCGATACGGGTAATGCGTTCGGTTGGCACACCAATTTGCTGCGCCCAAATGTTATAGGCTTCGTCGTCGTCCGCGTAAACCGTCACCCACAGCTTACCTTTGGGCAATTTCAGCACTTCGGTGAGGAATTCCCACGCATACTGAATCGCATCGTGTTTGAAATAATCGCCAAAACTGAAGTTGCCGAGCATTTCAAAAAAGGTGTGGTGACGGGCGGTGTAACCAACGTTTTCCAAGTCATTGTGCTTGCCGCCCGCCCGCACGCAACGCTGCGAAGTCGTCGCACGGCTGTAGGCGCGTTTATCCTCGCCCAAAAACACGTCCTTGAATTGCACCATGCCTGCGTTGGTGAACAGTAAGGTCGGGTCATTACCCGGGATCAGCGAGCTGGATGGGAGGATTTCATGGCCTTTGCTGGCGAAAAAATCGAGAAAATGTTGTCTGAGTTCAGCAGTATTCATTGGAAAGCAGCTTTAATCGCATCAGTATAAAAACCGCGCCCGGCAAGAAATCGAGATTGCCGGGCGCGTTCCTTGTAATCAGCCGGGATTTCCCCGCCAAATTTTTTGATCCGTTGTTCACAGGCCAGATCGTGCCAGTCGACATCGGCCTCTGCCAATGCCTGAGCAGCCGTGGCGTCATCCACGCCATGCTCGCGTAATTCATAGTTAATCCGCTGCGGGCCACGCCCCCGCGAGATTGACGAACGGACAAAAGCAGCCGCGTAACGGGCATCATCCAGATAACCCAGCGACTGCAATTTATCCAAGAGTGCATTCAGGCTGATAGTATCGCACTCGCAACGCTGACGCACTTTTTGCGCGAGTTCTTGGCGGGAATGCTCACGTTGCGCCAACAACCGCACCGCTACCGTTTCGCATTCCCGCCCATTAGCCATTGTTAACAATTACACCACGTCATCAAGACCGGCATCGCTGTCGGCTTCATCGGTAACAGCGGCAGCAAAACCGGGCGCATTCATGCAAGCTTCGCGGATAGCTTTTTCAATTTCAGCCGCTGCGACCGGATGCTCTTTCAGGTAATTGCGGGCATTATCCTTGCCTTGACCGATTTTGTCGCCTTTGTAGCTGTACCAAGCACCGGCTTTGCCAATCAACCCTTGCTTGACACCGAGATCAACCAATTCGCCTTCACGGGAAATGCCTTCGCCGTACAGAATCTCAAATTCAGCTTGTTTAAACGGTGGTGCAACTTTGTTCTTCACTACTTTAACGCGGGTTTCAGAGCCAGTAATTTCCTCGCCCTTTTTGATCGCACCGATGCGGCGAATATCGAGACGCACGGAAGCGTAGAATTTCAGCGCGTTACCGCCTGTGGTGGTTTCCGGGTTGCCGAACATGACACCGATTTTCATCCGAATCTGGTTAATGAAAATCACCAAGGTGTTGGAACGCTTGATATTACCCGTGAGTTTACGCAGGGCTTGTGACATTAACCGTGCTTGCAAACCGACGTGGGAATCGCCCATATCGCCTTCGATTTCCGCTTTCGGGGTTAACGCTGCTACCGAGTCGACCACCACGATGTCGACCGCATTGGAGCGCACCAGCATATCGGCGATTTCCAAGGCTTGCTCGCCGTTATCTGGCTGGGAAACCAGCAAATCATCAACGTTAACGCCAAGTTTTTGCGCATAAATCGGGTCGAGTGCGTGTTCCGCATCAACGAATGCTGCGGTGCCGCCCATTTTTTGGCATTCGGCAATCACTTGCAGCGTCAGGGTGGTTTTACCGGAAGATTCCGGGCCATAAATTTCGACAACACGCCCCTTGGGCAGACCGCCGATACCCAAAGCAATATCCAGCCCTAATGAACCGGTGGAAATCACTTCGATATCACGGGCAGCGCTGGAGTCGCCCATGCGCATCACCGCGCCTTTACCAAACTGACGTTCAATCTGGCCTAGGGCAGCGGCGAGGGCTTTCTTTTTGTTCTCGTCCATGCGGACACTCCTTATTAAAGGTAAATTCTGTGTAGGTGGTATGAAAGCGGGGATTATTTCATAACGGGTCGCTGCAAGCCAATGCCGAACGATAAAAGCAAAAATTTTCAGTTATGCAGGTCATGCCACGAGATGCTTGTTAACAAAAAATTGTCGACAATCCCCTCATAAACTGGTTATTGTGACACCCCTATGAATAACCCTAGCCCACATAAGCGGAATCCCTGAACCATGCAAAATCTGGCGCAAAAACAAACACACTCAACTGACCCTGTGCTGCTGCAAACCAACGTCACGACGGCACTGCTGCTGTGGCAACAATTCATCGCCCGGTTTCTGGTAGCAACCAGCCAAAACTCGCAGGATGCCCAGCACAGTGACAACAGTTTCAGTACAGCATTGACCAAATGGGGCATGAACCTGTTCCTGCATCCCAATGCTGTCATGCAAGCCAATATGGAACTCTTCCAAACCCAAACAAAGTTATGGCAACACACCACTGCCCGCTGGTTCGGACTCGGTCATCTGTCACCCGACATGCCCGCCATCACCGACAAACGCTTTAAACACCCCGCGTGGCAGGAACACCGAGTCACCGAAGTATTGCTTCAGTCTTACCTCAATCTGTCGACATATTGGCGGACATTGGCACAAACCGCCAACGGCTTGTCAGAAGAGGATGCGAAAAAAGCCGAGTTCTTCATCAACAGCATGATTGATGCACTCGCACCGAACAATTACTCGCACACCAACCCCCAAGTTTGGCAAACCATTCTCGACACCAATGGCGAAAATCTCGTCAAAGGGATGCGTAACCTGCTGGATGATTTCCAAGATGGTCAATTGCGTATCCGCATGACTGACATGAAAGCGTTTGAACTGGGGCGCGATATTGCCACCACGCCCGGCAAAGTGGTGTTCAAGAATGAACTGCTGGAACTGCTCCAATATACACCAACTACCGCCAAAGTCCGTCAACGTCCGGTCTTGATCGTACCGCCTTGGATCAACAAGTATTACATCCTCGACCTGCGCGAAAAGAACTCGTTTGTGAAGTGGGCGGTCGACCAAGGCAACACTGTCTTCATGATTTCGTGGGTCAACCCTGACAGCCAGCACCGCGATTTAAACTTTGAAGACTACATGCAGGCAGCGATTGCGGCGATGGATGCGGTCGAAGCGGCGACCGGCGAACGTGACTTAAACCTGATCGGTTACTGCCTAGGCGGTACGTTGACAGCAGCGACTCTCGCACACCTGAAAGCCAAAGGTGATGACCGGGTAAAAAGTGCCACCTTCTTCACCACCCTGCTGGACTTTGCCGAACCCGGTGAAATCGGCGTATTCCTGAGTGAACAACAAGTCGGTTCGCTGGAAAAACGCATGGACAAAACTGGCTACCTCGATGGCAAGGACATGGGCACGGCTTTCAATATGCTCCGCGCTAATGACCTAATCTGGTCGTTTTTTGTGAACTTGTATTTGCTCGGCAATGACCCGATGCCTTTCGACCTGTTGTACTGGAACTCAGACAGCACGCGGATGCCTGCGGCAATGCACAGCTACTACCTGCGCAATATGTACCTGAACAACTGCCTGAGCCAAGCGAATTGCCTCACGCTCTCCGGTACGCCAATTGATTTGCGCACCATTGATACTCCGGCTTACTTTGTTTCCACTCACGACGACCATATTGCGCCTTGGCGCAGTACATATGCAGGCGCGAAGCTGTTCGCAGGCCCAGTACGCTTTGTATTAGGGCAATCCGGTCACATTGCAGGCATTGTCAACCCCGCAGCCGCCAACAAATACGGCCACTGGGTCAATGAAACGCTCAGCGACAATGCGGATGATTGGCTGTTTGATGCCACCAAAGTGGATCTATCCTGGTGGCATGACTGGAATCGTTGGGTAGCAACGTTCTCCAGCGAAGAAGTCGATGCGCGTATTCCCGGCGCAAGCAAACTGGACATACTGGGTGATGCCCCCGGCACTTACGTGCGCCAGAAAGTCTAATCCGCGAACATCTGCAATACGCCTTGTAGCGCGTACTGCACCGCCTGATAACGTACCGCTTCCCGATCACCTTGAAAGTATTGGGTTGCGGTACGTACTTTACCATCCTGCGCCGCCCAGCCGAAACAAACCATGCCTACAGGCTTGGTGGTTGTGCCACCACCCGGCCCCGCGATTCCACTGACAGATACCGCGACTTGCGCCCGCGAATGCAGTAATGCACCTGTTGCCATTGCAGCAGTCACAGCTTCGCTCACAGCGCCGTACTCAGCCAACGTTGACGTTGGCACACTCAGCATATCCTGCTTGGCTTCATTGCTATAGGTCACAAACCCACGTTCAAACCAAGCTGAACTGCCCGATAGGTCGGTACACAGCTTGGCAATCCAGCCGCCTGTGCAAGATTCCGCCGTTGTGAGCATCCAACCCTTGGCTTGCAATGCGGCTGCCACCTGTGCAAGCAAAGCTTCCATTAACGCAATACCGTGCGCGGGGTAGCATCTAATGAAATCAGCGACTGTACGGAGGTTTCGACGCGCTCACTCAAACGCTGAATTAAGTCTTTTTCCGTAGTGAAATTCACCATCTCTTCAGCTTTGATCAATTCACGGGCCACATAAGCATCGCTGCCCAAGCCATCAATCAACCCCAGTTTCACTGCATCTTCGCCCGTCCAAAACAGACCAGAGAAAATATCGGGGTTGTTTGGCAAACGTTCACCACGCCCCTCCTTCACCACCTTGATGAACTGCTGGTGGGTCGTGTTCAACATATTATTGACGTGTGCCACCTGCGTTTCATTTTCAGGCAAAAACGGATCAAGCATACCTTTATTTGCCCCCGCAGTGTACAAACGGCGTTCAACCCCCAGCTTTTCCAGCAACTCAACCGCACCAAAGTTATCCATACGCACGCCAATGGAACCAACAATGCTAGCTTTATCCGCATAAATCTCATCAGCAGCCACGGCAATGTAGTAGCCGCCGGAAGCGCACAAATCAGACACGACCGCGTAGACAGGAATTTCCTTATATTTCGCCTTTAAGCGATTGATTTCATCATTAATAATGCCTGACTGCACCGGGCTACCACCTGGGCTATTAATGCGCAAAATCACGCCCTTGGTTTTTTCGTGCTCAAATGCTTCTTTCAGCGCAGGGACTAGCATCTCGCCGCTGGCTTCTGCGCCATCCATAATCACGCCGTTAATGTCGACCACCGCCGTAATTTTGTCAGCAGCCGTTAATTTAGTATCCGATGCGCCACTACCAATCAGCGCAATCAAGCCAACCAGCAAATACGCTACAAAAAACAGCTTGAAAAAGATCCCCCAACGCCGCGCCCGCCGCTGCTCTTTGACAGACTCCATTGCCACATCTTTGAGGGCTTGTAATGCTTGTGTATTTTCTTCGTTCATTCTATAACCTTTTGTTTTTCTAGCCAATCAGGAATATGTGCCACATCATCCACGTAACCACGCGGTTGCGCTTGCTGTAAACGCGCCAAATCATGTACACCATAACTAACCGCCAATGAATCCATCCCAATGGCTAATGCCATGTGTAAATCGTATTCGCTGTCACCGATCATCAATGCATCATGCGGCGCTGCATCATAGTCTGTCAAAATCTCTTCCAGCATTTGTGGATGAGGCTTGGAACGGGTTTCATCTGCACAGCGTGTGATCGGAAACAACTCACGCAGCCCAGTTTCGTCCAATACCTTATTCAAACCACGGCGAGATTTGCCCGTCGCTACCGCCAAGTCGTAGCCTTGTGCGGCGAGTATATGCAAGGTTTCACGCGCCCCGGCGAACAATTCGCTACCGTGTGTAGTACGCACCAAAAATTCCTGGCGATATTCATCCGCAATCGCCCGAATCAAGCTCGTGGGCGCTTGAGGGTACAAGGCGCGAATCGCTTCATCCAAGCCCAACCCGATAATATAGCGAATTTCCTGATCAGTGCGTGATTCTGCCCCCACTAACTGAATCGCATCGCGCATACATTGGGTAATGTGCGCCGCTGAATCCATCAACGTGCCATCCCAATCAAAAATCAACAAGGAATAAGGTTTCATTCGGTACGCTCAACCGCATTAATTTTTATATTAATTAATACATCTTTTAAATCGTCGGGTAACGGTGCTTCGATCACATAACGCCGCCCGGTGGCTCGCAGGGTAAAATCCACGCTGGCAGAATGCAAAAACAAACGTTTTAAGCCCATCTCACGAAACTTGCGATTCAACGCGAAATCGCCATAACGGTCATCGCCCAAAATCGGATGCCCCAGGTTTTGCAATTGCACCCGGATTTGATGCATCCGCCCGGTGAGAATTTGGGCTTCCAGCAACGATGCACCATGTAAATTTTTCAGCGACGAGAAAATGGTTTCGGACACTTTGCCTTCGCCCTCTTCCACGCGCTGCACTTTCTGGCGCGTGCCTTCTTCCTGACTCAAGTCCATCGTCACGTGTTGACGACCGTGCTTCCAACGCCCTGCAACCAAGGCTTTGTAACGTTTGTCGATCTTGCCGTCGCGAAACAAACCGTGCAATTCGGTCAAGGCTTGACGTGATTTCGCCAGAATCACCACACCGCTGGTGTCGCGGTCAATGCGATGCGCCAATTCCACATATGGTAAATTTTCGCGTAACTGACGAAATGCCTCAATCAAGCCCAATTTGTAACCGCTACCACCGTGTACCGGCAAACCAGATGGCTTATTGATAAAAATCAGTTGTTCATCTTCATGCAATACCGCTGCTTCTAATGTTACCAATAAGGATTCAGATGCCAATGCTGGCTTATCCGGCGGGTTCACTTCGGTTTCTAACTTGATCGGGGGAATCCGAATAATTTCACCTAATTCCAGCTTTTTTTCCGGCTTCACCCTTTTTTTATCAACACGCACTTCGCCCTTGCGCACAATTCGGTATAAAGCACTTTTGGGCAGTTGCTTCAAATGCCGCAGCAAGAAATTGTCGATGCGCTGCCCGACTTCGTTTTCAGTAACTGTGTAATATTCGACGGCCATAATGAAAAAACATACCAACTAAATTTAAATGCAAATTGAATATAATTAACCGAATTGATATATTCGCAACAGGCAAACGTTAAGGTGCAAACCTGACACAATGGGTTCGATCAAATCAGAACACGATGATATGACCCATGCCTGATTGATTCAATCACAAATTCTAGCGGTCAGAACATTCCCCCAGAATTTGTGCTGGGGTAAACAGGATGAAGCATCCTGACCCCGATAACTCAACGCCTGTTATGCAGTTTAAAAAGTAAGCAAACAGGTGTGGCATTAACAGCAGAACTTGTTGCTGATGTCTGTTGCAAGAATGCGCCAGCGGTTTACAATTTTCATGCGCCCTTATGAGGCAGTTCCATGACCCGTAACAACCGAACGATTCTTTCTGAAGGTAGGCCCGATTAAGGTTAATCCATAGCTTGGCGAAGAGAACATTTCTAACGCTTTGATATTAAACGAAATAAACTAATCGACTCCACCTGAAACAAACAGGTAACAGGTGCTGCATAACCAAGGCTTATGTAGTACATGAAACGTATTTTAATTAATGCAACCCAACCCGAAGAAATTCGCGTTGCCATGGTTGATGGGCAACGCCTATACGACCTCGATATTGAACATTCCCTACGCGCTCAGAAAAAGGCCAATATTTACAAAGGGGTAATTACCCGCGTCGAACCCAGCTTAGAAGCAGTTTTCGTCAACTATGGCGCACAACGCCACGGCTTCCTCTCCTTCCGCGAAGTTGCGCCCGAATTTTACAATCCGAATGCCAAGTACACCGGGCGTCCTAACGTCAAAGACGTGATGCGTGAAGGCATGGAAATTCTGGTACAAGTCGATAAAGAAGAACGCGGCAACAAGGGCGCAGCTCTGACCACCTACCTCAGCCTTGCCGGGCGTTATTTGGTGTTGATGCCCAATAACCCTAAGGCTGGTGGGGTTTCTCGGCGTATTGAAGGTGATGACCGCCAGCAAATCAAGCAAACCCTGAGCGAGTTAGACATCCCCGACAGCATGGGTGTGATCGTGCGCACCGCCGGTATCGAGCGCGATGCCGAAGAACTCTCATGGGATTTGGACTACCTCAAAACCCTGTGGAATGCTATCCAACAAGCCTACAGCCAGCACAAAGGCCCGACGCTGCTATATCAGGAAAGCAATGTCATTATCCGCGCCCTGCGTGACTATTTCCGCCGCGACATCGGTGAAATTGTCATCGACAATGATAAGGTATTCAACCAAGCGCGTGATTTCATGCAGGCAGTCATGCCACACAATATCCGCAAGCTCAAGCTCTACACCGATGGCACGCCGCTATTTAGCCGCTTTCAGGTTGAAAATCAGATCGAAACGGCATATCAGCGCACCGTTGCCCTGCCCTCTGGCGGCGCGATTGTCATTGACCATACCGAAGCGCTGATTTCCATCGACATCAACTCGGCGCGTGCCACCAAAGGGCATGACATCGAAGAAACCGCGCTCAACACCAACCTTGAAGCGGCTGATGAAATTGCGCGTCAATTGCGCTTACGCGACCTTGGCGGCTTAGTGGTGATCGACTTTATCGACATGTTACCCAGCAAACACCAGCGCGAAGTCGAAAAACGCCTACGTGATGCCATGAAACTTGACCGTGCACGGGTACAAGTCGGGCGCATTTCCCGCTTTGGCTTGCTGGAAATGTCACGTCAACGCTTACGCCCGTCGCTTGGCGAATCCAGCCAAATCGTCTGCCCGCGTTGCACCGGTCAAGGCCACATCCGTAGCACCGACTCGATGGCTCTGTCCATCCTGCGCTTGGTCGAAGAAGAAGCCATGAAGGAAATGACCGGCAAAGTCATTGCCCGCCTGCCGGTTTCCGTTGCCACCTTCCTGCTGAACGAAAAGCGCCAAGCGATCACCGACATCCAACAGCGCCGCAATGTCGATTTGACCATTATTCCCAACCCGTACATGGAAACGCCGCATTACGACATCAGCCGTATCCGCAACGATAATCTTGAGGACGAGGAAGGTCACAGCAGTTATCAATACATTCCTGCTCCACCTGCGACAGAAGAAACTATCCAGCAAGATACCAGCAAACTTCAAGCACCAACTGAAGCAGCTGTCACTAATGTCATGCCTAGCACACCTGCGCCTCAAAATGTACGCGGCTCTCACACTGAACCCACCAGTGCCGCAATCTCGACCATGCCAACAGTTACCCAGATCAAAGGACCTGGACTCATGCGGCGTATTTTTAATAGCTTATTTGGCAGCAGCCCCAATGTAGACAGAGCGGCGGAAGTCGCTGAAAGCAAAGCAGAAACGGCAACACCAGCAATATCCAAGCGCAACGATCAGCAGCAACGTAATGATCGACGTGGTGAACGGAATGGCGAACGTAACGAACAACGTAACCGTAACCGCAACAATGGCAGAAGTGACGCAGCGCCCGATGCTGAACGCACAATCAACGATGACTCACGCAACCGCAATACAAATAATAGTCAGGAAAACCAGCAGCCTCGCCAGAATCGTCAAGACGAACAACGCCGCAACGAGCGTCAAGCAAATGAACGTAATGCTGGCAATACGGAACGCAACAACAGCAATGAGCGAAACAACGAACGCCGCAATACCCGTAATCGTAATGAGCGAGAGGAAAGCAACACCGGCAATGTCGGTGATAACCGTCGCCCACCTCGCGAACCACGGCCGCCTAAAATACAGGAACAGGAAGCAGTAACAACAACCTCCCTAAATGAACAAGCACCTGTTGAAATCGTATTATCAGCACCTCGCGAAACACGCGAGAACAACCGTGATTACGGGCAACAGCAACAACCCCGTCGTGACCGTTCCCGCCGTGAATCACGCAGCCGTTCTGCGGGCAACGAACTTGACACTCAAACCCCCTCAGCCGCGCCTGTAAGCGAGGCTTCAATAGAACAACCACCGCGACAGCATCTGCAAACTGGCAATGATGCTGACAACGCAGTTGCCGAAGCTGAAGCCGCCATGAAGGATGTAGCGCAAGCTGAATCGGCATCTTCCAACGATAGTCAGAGTAACAAAGATATCCCCCAACAACCTGATTTACCAACACTTGAAATGGACGATAATGTTGACGACACCGTCACAGAAACGGATGTCGACAGCGACAATATCACCGAAACCACAGAAACCCAACCACGTGGACCACGTGAGCGCAGAGGACGCACTCGCCGTCCACGCGGTAATCAAAACCGTCAACAGCGCCCACCGCGCCCCACATCTACGGAACAGGATCCTCAGCTTGCGGCTGAAAATATGGAACCGTTCATCATTGACCTAACCGCAGCTCAGCCTACACATCAGCCACGTTATGAACGACAAGCTGCTACACCTGAACCAGTAGCAGTAGTCGCACAGAAAATATCCGTAACCGAACCTATTCACACGTTGGTGGAACCAGCCCCCTCGACAAGCACTACTCCCTTAGTTGAAACGGATACAGTAAAACCTATTGTACCTCCTATAGAGGAAGTACCTGCAATTGCCGCTACTTCAACTACAGACAATGAAACTGAAAAAAGTGCTACTTCCCCCGTTGTGAAAAAGCGCCCATCATGGATGCACACTGAGCCAGAGTAACTCTCAGGGTAGCTTACCTAAGCTACGAGACTACAAATGAGTGCGGCGGATGTGCTCTAACAAGCCTTCCGCTGCATCCTCTATCATATCCAATACCCTCTCAAAGCCGCTGCTGCCACCGTAATAAGGATCTGGTACCTCGTCGGTATTCCAGCGCGTCGCAAACCTCATAAATAGATAAATTCGCTCTTGCTGTGGCGGAAAAGCCAACTGCTGCAAATCTTGCAAATTGGCACGATCCATCGCCAAAATGTAGTCAAAACGTTCAAAATCTAGCATATCCACTTTGCGGGCGCGTTGTTCTGACAAATCCAACCCACGATCTTTTGCTGCTGCCTGCGAACGAGAATCGGGTGGCTTACCGATGTGATAAGCATGAGTTCCTGCTGAATCAATCAAAATACGATCTGCCAAACCTTGCGACTGCACTAAATGTGCAAACACACCTTGCGCCGTGGGCGAACGACAGATATTGCCCATGCATACAAAAAGAACCTTCACTTTTTCCATAAAATCACACAGCTCTTAACATTTAAGGTTTTAACAATATACCCATTGCCCATGATCGTTAGCAATAACAGACTAAGACTTGGGTGACTGTTTCGTGGGACTCACATGAATATGTCCCGGCGGGTGCTTGACCATAATAGGTTGAGAACAATAGGGGCAATGTGTGTAAGTCTGTAAACGGGTTTCTTGCTTAACCTCCTCAAATACCAAACGGGCATCTGCACGGCTAATACCGATTTTCACCCGCATTTTTTCCAGATAACGTAAGCCGCCAAAATCCAGCTTACCATTTTCCATCGCACGTACTAGCTCGAAACGGAAGTTTTCACGGCGACGTTTTAGTTCATTAATCATGCCAGAAGCTAAAATAGCAGCAGGCAGTGCCGCCACTGCAATCCCGGTTACGATAATAGTTCCACTGAATACTTTGCCCACTAAAGTCTGCGGCACAACATCACCGTAACCCACTGTCGCTACTGTAACGGCTGACCACCATAATGCCCGTGGAATACTGCCAAACTCATCAGGTTGGATATGCCCTTCCGCTAAGTAAATCCCGGTAGCCGACAATAAGATCAACATACATAAAATAAACAGTGCTGACACCAAATTATCAGCCTCTTGACGCAGTACCGCCACCAACAACCCTAGAGACTGAGAGTAACGTGTCAATTTCAATAAGCGCAATAAGCGCAAACTACGTAATACCCGTAAATCTAACCCAACCACGAAAAAACTGAGATAAAAAGGTAAAATCGCTATTAAGTCGACTACAGCCATTGGTGACAGCAAATAACGCCCGCGACTTCTGATTGGATACTGGAGATTCCTGTGATTAGACTCCACACACACCCAAGCTCGAACAAGGTACTCTAACGTAAAAACGCCAACTGAAAAGATTTCAAACCACTGAAAAGAAAGCGCATAGGCTTGATAGATACGGTATTCAGATTCTGCTACCACCACGCATACATTAATGACGATTAATAGCAACAGGCAACGATTCAAGCATTTTGCCAAATCGCTGCCTTTTTGTTCTTCCAACGCCAGATATAACCACCGCCGAATATGAACTAAGCGCATACTACTTAAAAATGACTACGGATTTTCCGATACAGCTCAGCAAGTTCTTCGCCCAGTTCATGCAATTCCTCCACCACTTCTAGACGAATATCTTCCACTTTATCACTGATTTTATGTTGCAATTTATCGACATCTTCCCCTAGATCATGAATTTCTTCCTTAGCTTTCAAGTTCAGCTCCCAACCCGCATCACGTAAGCGCAACTGCATGTTTTGCCATTTCTCTTCTGCTTGTTCTAATTCTTCCTTTGCTTCCAAACCCAATAAATGCAAACGCACGCGCAACTCTTCACGCTCACTAGTCAGTGCTTGCATAAGCTGCTGCAATTTCTCTTTCATGACATCAACCTCCTGTGTTATTTACATTAATAACTATACGCTTTTAGCCAAATTAAGCACTGGCATTGCTCAAAGAATGGAACTTTTCAATATCAACGAGGCTCTATCAACTTGAATCCATACAGGTATTCGGGCGTGAATACCTTTTTTATTTTACAAGGACACAAGGGCTTGTCATGAAAAAAATAGCATTGTCACTGGTTGTTATTGCTGGTTTAGGGTTATCTGCCTGTGCACCAATGAGCCAACAGACATCTCCTACACCAACCGTGGTTCCCGCCAAAGATTTGAATTGGATTGCCGACAAGGTTTATCGCAATGAAACCAGTGGTAACCCCGCGTTACTGGTGGTCTGGAATGACCGCGAAGAATTCGCCTCACTCGGTATCGGACACTTCATCTGGTATCCTGCGGGGCATCGCGGCCCTTATACCGAAACTTTCCCCGGTCTAATCGACTACACCAAAGCACAAGGTGTCCCCGTACCACAATGGCTAACTAATCGCACAATACGTACCGCACCGTGGGCAAACAAAGCAGCGTTTGAACGCGCTCGCAATGACCCGGAAATGCAGCAATTACGCACATTCCTGCAACAAACCATGAATATTCAAGCCAATTACATGGCAGAACGCCTCACTCGTGCGCTACCCACCATGCTGAATCAAGTTGCACCGCAAGATCGTGACCGTGTTCTGAAAAACTATCAAGCGATTGAAAAGACTCAGCGTGGATTATACCCACTATTGGATTACGTCAACTTCAAAGGAGAAGGCACTAGCCCAACAGAACGCTACAACGGTCAAGGCTGGGGGCTATTGCAAGTGTTGCTCACGATGCGCCCTGTGGAACCAGGTCCACAAGCACTCGATGAATTTGCGCGTGCAGCAGAAGAAGTGCTCGTGCGCCGTATCGCCAACTCATCACCAGAACGCGGCGAAGCCAAATGGCTCCCCGGTTGGCGCTCGCGCTTAAATACCTACCGCGCACAATCACTGTTAAGCGCTTACTGAGTTTACTGATGCATAACCGCTTATCTTTAAAATCTTAGCGGTCAGAAATGTCATCCTTGTTACGCCAGCATTGTCTGGCGTATTTTTTGTGCAAAATTCACGAATGGATTTTTTTCAAAGGATTGACCAACACAAGGATTCATGAGATGCAAACCATTAACAATAACGCCCGTTCTTTATCCCAAGGATACGGACAAACTTCCACCTCAGGAAACGCCAGCAACACTCTGGCAACTACGCCGCAAGCCATTAGTGCTTTGCTTCAATTGCCCGGCTACAACGGTGGTAACAAGAACATTCTACAAAACTTAGCAAATTTGATTAAACAACTGCTGGCTCAAATCGAAAATAAGCACAATCCCAAACCTCAACCCACTGAATACCGCAGCATAGATGGCACTGGCAATAACAAGAAAAACACGACATGGGGTTCTGCTGGCATACAACATCAACGCCGCATTCCCCAAGACAGCAGCCGTGAACCCGGCGGCACAACAGAACAACGCCTGCCTAACCCACGCACCATCAGTAATGCTGTTGCGGCACAAGATGGCGCAAATACCGTCAATCAAAAAGGCTTAAGCGATTTGTTTTGGATGTGGGGACAATTCCTTGATCACGACATGACCGAAACACCCACAAATACTGCCGAAAAAGCACCCATTGCCATTCCAGCCGGTGATCCACAATTTGACCCTGAAGGTACAGGCACAGTCTCTATCCAACTATCGCGCAGCACTGCCACTTTAGATGCCAATGGTCAACGCCAACAAAGCAATAACATTACTGCATTTATCGACGGCTCTAACGTATATGGTTCAGATGCTGAATATGCCAGCAAACTACGCACCCATGAAGGCGGCAAATTGCAGACGTCAGCGGGTGATATGATGCCCATGGAAAACGGGCAATTTATCGCTGGGGATGTACGTTCTAACGAAAACATCGGCTTAGCGTCGATGCATACCTTATGGGTGCGCGAGCACAATCGTCTGGCGGATGAGATTGCGCAAAAGAATCCCAAAATGACTGATGAGCAAATCTATCAAGAAGCGCGAAAAATCAACGTTGCACAAATGCAAGCGATTACTTACAACGAATTCCTACCTAATCTGATCGGTAAAAATGCCATCCCACAGTACACCGGCTACAAGGCCAACGTTGATCCATCAATTGATAACGCCTTCGCCACAGCGGCATTCCGTATGGGTCATACCATGCTTTCCCCTAATTTGCTACGTTTGGATGAAAACGGGGAAACCATTGCACAAGGCAACGTAGCATTACGCGACGCATTTTTCCGCCCCGACAAAGTCCTTGAAGCGGGCATTGACCCAATTCTGCGTGGTGCAGCTTCACAAACCGCACAAGCGGTTGACCCAATGATTGTTGATGACGTGCGTAACTTTCTGTTCCCACAAGGTGGTTTAGATCTAGCAGCCGTCAATATCCAGCGAGGACGTGACCACGGCTTAGCAGGCTATGGCGATACTCGTGAAGCCTTGGGATTACGCCCTGTCAACAGCTTTGACTCGAATGTCTGGCGCGAAGGCTTTGGCGAAAAACTGGCAAGTGTGTACGACAGCCCCGCCGATGTTGACCTGTGGGTAGCCGGTTTAGCAGAAAAGCCGGTCGGTGATTCCTTATTCGGGCAAACCTTCACCAAAATCATGAGTGATCAATTCACCCGTTTGCGTGATGGCGACCGTTTCTGGTATGAAAATCAGTTCTCCGGCAAAGAACTGCAAACTATTAAAAACACCAAACTGTCTGACATTATCGAGCGCAATACCGACTTCGATAATGTGCAGAAAAATGCGTTTGTTGCATCCAATAGCCATTTGAGCGAACAACCGCAACCCACCACGCCAGCACAGCAATCGCCTGTGACGCAAAGTTACAGCGTCACCCGCTCACTGGGGGTGGATACCAGCAACAATAGCCGCTCACAGATGAGCACGATGCTTCAGCAAATGATGCAATCAGGCCAACCGCTGACACCGCAGCAAGTCCGTGACTTCATGCAATCACTTAGGAACGGTTTCCTTGGTTAAACACGTGCTGCAATAGCGCAAGGGTGGCGTAGGACTCTGTACCTGCGTCACCTTGCAACACCGTAAAAGGCGTATCCGCCTCGCCAAACTGATCAACCACCAGTACTGCATTGCTGAAATTGTGATCGCGGGTGTAGTCATTCACTGTCACAATGGTTTGTAAATTAGCCGCTGTAGAAGAGCGAATACCGTTATCAGAATCTTCAAACACCAAGCATTCTTCCGGTTGTAAGCCCATTTGCTGCATGGCATACACATAAATATCGGGCGCTGGTTTCTTCTTGGGTACTATATCGCCCGCCGCAATGCACTCAAACCAGCCAATAGATTCCTCACCCAAAGTAGCTTTCAGCAAATAAGTAACATTTTCAGGCGTCGTCGTGGTAGCAATTCCTAAACGTAAGCCAGCCGCACGCGCTTCCCTAATCAGGCGTTCTGCCCCTACACGCAAAGGAATTTCACCCGCTTGCAACATCTCCAAATAAAAATGGGTTTTGCGTTTATGCATCCGTGCTGCAAACCCGGCAAGCCCTTCATCGGGAGTAAAACTTGGCAGGTATTTTTCGACGAAATAGCGAATGCGCTCTTTACCACCCGTTACGGTCAGCAGATCAGCATACAGATCTACTGTCCAATCCCAATCTAAGCCTGCTTCGGCAAAAGCTTTGTTGAAGGCGGGGCGATGCCCATCACGTTCGGTATCAGCAAGCGTACCGTCTACATCGAATAACAGTGCAGTAAGTTGTGGCATGATTTTTTCCTAAAGTTATATTGGGCAAAGTAATTTATGGATTTTTCAACCACTCCGCTACTTGCTTAGCGTAATACGTCAAAATCCCATCCGCACCGGCCCGTTTCATCCCCAGCAAGGCTTCCAGCACACATGCCTTTTCATTGATCCAGCCATTCATGCCCGCCGCTTTCAGCATCGCGTATTCCCCGCTGACATGGTAAACGTAGGTAGGGGCTTTGAACTCTTCTTTGATGCGGCGCACGATGTCGAGGTAGGGCATCCCCGGCTTAATCATCACCATATCCGCGCCCTCTTGCAGGTCGAGCGCGACTTCCCACAAGGCTTCGTCGGAATTGGCAGGATCCATCTGGTAACTGTATTTATTGCCACCTTTCAAGTTTGCTGCTGAACCAACGGCATCCCTGAACGGACCATAAAAGCTGGAAGCGTATTTCGCAGAATACGCCAGAATCCGTACATTCAAATGCCCGTGCTGTTCCAACACGTCACGGATTTCACCGATGCGCCCATCCATCATATCGGAAGGCGCAACCACATCTGCCCCCGCTTCGGCATGGGAAAGTGCCTGTTTCACCAGTGCAGACACCGTTTCATCGTTAAGGATGTAGCCATTCACATCCATTAAACCGTCTTGTCCGTGCGAAGTAAACGGGTCGAGTGCCACATCGGTAATCACCCCCAACTCCGGCACCGCCGCTTTGATTGCCCGTACTGCACGTTGTGCCAAACCATCAGGATTCCACGCCTCTTCCGCTTTATCAGTTTTAGCTGCTTGCGGGGTCACGGGGAAAATCGCCATTGCCGGAATCCCCAGCTTAAAGGCTGCTTCCGCTTCTTTTACCAACAGGTCGATACTAACCCGCTCCACACCCGGCATCGAGGCAATCGCTTCACGCTGATTATCACCTTCCATCACGAACACCGGCCAGATTAAATCATTGGCAGTCAGCACATTTTCGCGCATTAAACGGCGTGAAAAATCATCACGGCGCATCCTGCGCATACGGGTGTAAGGGTACATTCCGGGGTAAATAGCCATTGCAAGCCCTGTCTATGAATAAAAGATCGCTTATTTTGCCCGTTTGCCGAGGGAATGCCAACTATTGGCGGTAGTATCCACCAACAAGCAAGCATCTGCACGCACCACCTGTGCAATCGGTAACGGCTTACCGTTACGCCATTGCTCAAGTGCCTCAGCCTTACTTGCCCCCGTCACCAACACCAACTGCTGCCGACACGCCTGCAACGCCGCCACATTCAAACTCACCCGCTCTGGCGGCGGCTTCGGCGCATCAAACACGGCCTGTGTTAACGCTGTTGGATCATCCACAAACCCCGGAAACAAACTCGCCGTATGCCCATCTTCCCCCATCCCCAACATCACTACATCAAACGGCAATTTATCGCTGATGGTTTGTGCATATGCCGCTGCTGCCACCTCTGCACCCAGTTCTGCCGGAATCGGAAACTGTCGTTGTGTCGGCAAGCTCAGCCGCGAGTTTCGCTCAACATGCACAACAGGCAAACAACGCTCATCCCCCCAGAAAATTTCCCATTTATCCCAATCTTGCGCAGTTTTTGCCAACAAGTCATACGCCCGTTGCGGCGTACCACCGCCTGCTAATACCAAACGAAAAACGCCTCGCTCTCGAATCGCTGCCTGTGCTGCGGCTATAAGCAGCTCACAGGCATATTGAGCCACCGCCTCTGCGTCCAGCAAAACCTGTGTATTGTTAGGGAGCATTACTCGCCCCCATTGCAGGACAACGTGTGTCGCCAAGCTCGCCCCGAATCACCGAAAATCTTTTCCGCCGCCTTCGGCCCCCAACCACCTGCTGGGTATTGCAAGGGTAATTGCTCATCTTGCGCCCAACGTTGCATCACCGGATCAACCACCACCCACGCCGCTTTCACCTCGTCATAACGCAAGAACAGTGAGCGATCACCTTTGATCACATCCAGCAACAACTCCTCATAAGCTTCTGCCTTGCGCTCACCCGGCGTACTCACCGAAGCATCCATCACAATCTGCCGGGTACGCATTTCCAAGCCCGGTACTTTGGCAGAAATCTCCATACGTACTGCATCTTCTGGCTGAATCCCAATCAGCAACCAGTTAGGATGTGGCTGATAAATCCCACTGCCCTGAAACAACTGCATCGGTGGCTGTTTGAAGCGCACCGCCACCAACGAACGCCGTTCCTGCAAACGCTTGCCAGTACGCAAATAAAACGGCACATCCTTCCAGCGCCAGTTGTCGATGTAGAGCTTCATGGCGGCATAAGATTCGGTATGGCTACCGGCTGCCACACCCTCCTCCTGCAAATAACCCGGCACAGGCTGCCCTTTCACCTCACCGGCGGCATATTGCCCACGAATGGCATACATCTCAAGCTGTTCCAAATCCACCGGTCGAATCGACTGCAATACCTTGACCTTTTCATTGCGCAAGGCTTCAGCCTCCAACGATACCGGCGGTTCCATTGCCAGCAAGGCCATGACTTGCAACAAATGGCTTTGAATCATGTCGCGCACCGCACCACCACTATGGTCGTAATAGTTGGCACGTCCTTCCACACCCACGGTTTCTGCATGGGTAATTTGGATGTGGTCGATGTGATGACGGTTCCACAAGGGTTCTAAAATCAAGTTGGCAAACCGCAGTACTAACAAGTTTTGCACTGCCTCTTTGCCCACGTAATGGTCGATACGGTAAATCTGTTCTTCTTTCAGATGCTCACTGAGGCTATGTTGTAAAGTACGTGCGGATTCAAGATCGTGACCGAACGGCTTTTCGATCACCATGCGCCGAAAACCTTGCGATTCCTCCAGCAAATGCGCCGCCGCTAAACCTTCGGTGACTTCCACGTACAAATCCGGGCTAATCGAAAGGTAGAAAATCACATTGTTGGCACATTCACCATCGTTCCCAATCCACTCGCCTAAGGATTGGTAGAAGGCGGCATCTTTCAAACTGCCTGCCAAATAATCCAAACGTTGCACAAAATTGTCCAGTGCGACCGTTTCCACCTCATCTCTGGCAAGCAACTGCTGACGCACTTCTGCCCGCCATGTCTCAGAGGTAAAGGGAGTACGCCCGCAACCGAGAATTTCCACATCATCTGCCAGATAACCCGCACAATGCAGTTGGTACAACGCAGGCAACAGTTTCGTAACCGCCAAATTGCCCGTCGCACCAAAAATGACGTAGGCATGAGAAATCCCCACACAACCACAACTCATGGCAGTTGCTCCTCGGCACCATCAGCGCTCCAATGCGTGTGAAAATGCAACGCTGGATCACGGTCTACCCGTTGGTAGCCATGCGCCCCGAAGAAATCCCGTTGCGCTTGCAAAATATTCGCCGAACCATCCGCACACCGGTAGCCGTCATAAAATGACAAAGCCGATGACAATGCCGGAACAGGCACACCTTGCATCACTGCAAGCGCAACGGCCTTACGCCATCCGTTATCAGCTTGCTTGAGTTCCACTGCAAAAAACGGGTCTTGCAACAAGCTTTGTGGTACGGGTTCACGGGCAAAGCTGGCTTTAATATCCCCCAGAAAACGGCTGCGAATAATGCAACCCGCGCGCCACAGCAAAGCAATATCACCATAAGGTAAGTTCCAGCCGTATTGCGCCGCTGCCGTTTGCATCAGCATGAAACCTTGTGCATACGACACCAACTTGGCGGCATATAACGCATCGTGAATAGCATCGAGAAATGCCTGACGCTGCTCAGGAGGAACAGGTGCTTGCAAACCACCTAAGATTTGCGCGGCAGCAACCCGCTCATCCTTACGCGCCGACAACATTCGCGCATGGACAGCCTCAGAAATCAGGGTAAGAGGCACGGCGTGTTCCAATGCATCTTGCGCTGTCCACAACCCTGTGCCTTTTTGCCCCGCACGGTCGAGGATTTTCGTCACCAATGGACTACCATCGGTGTCTTTTTGGCGCAAAATCTGGCTGGTAATATCAATCAAATAAGATTCGAGCTTGCCTTGATTCCACGCGGCAAACGTATCCGCCATGGTATCGAAATCCATCCCCAGTGCGTGTTGCATCAAGTGGCACACTTCGGCAATCAGTTGCATATCACCGTATTCAATACCATTATGCACCATCTTGACGTAATGCCCGGAACCGCCTTCGCCCAGCCATTGGCAACAGGCTTCACCGTCAACTTTTGCCGCGACTGCCTGGAACATCTCGCGAATATCCGCCCATGCCTCGATAGCACCACCCGGCATTAACGATGGGCCATGCCGTGCGCCCTCTTCCCCACCGGATACACCCATACCGACGAAACGGATACCCTTTGCGGTGAGTTCCTGCCAACGGCGCGTGGTGTCTTTGTAGTTGGAATTACCGCCGTCGATGATAATATCGTTGGGGTCAAGTAAAGGCAGTAATTGTTCGACCACCGCATCCACCGCACGTCCGGCCGTTACCATCAGCATAATGATACGCGGGGTAGCGAGTTGGCCGACGAATTCGGGTAACGTTTGTGCCGCTTGAATCACGCGACCTTGCGCGTGCCTATCCATGAATTGTTGCGTGAGGGCGTAGGTGCGATTGTATACGCTAAGCGAATAACCGTTGTCACTCAGGTTCAATGCCAGATTAGAACCCATAACGCCTAAACCAATGAGACCCATATTGCTAGTATTCATGCCTACCTCGTTGTGATGTTAATGTATGGCGAGTAGTCAGGTTAAGGATAGCAGAGGGGAAGCCTTCTGGGTTAACTCATCGACATCTAAGGCTTGCATTTCAACCAGACTGGGCAGGTCATCCAGTGATTTAAGGTTGAAATAATCCAAGAAATGACGGGTAGTTCCCAACATTTCCGGCCTGCCAGGTACTTCTTTATGACCAATAACTTTCACCCAATCACGTTCCAATAAGGTCTTGATCACATTCGTATTGACCGCCACCCCCCGAACTTCTTCAATTTCTGCACGCGTAATGGGCTGACGCCAGGCAATCAATGCTAGGGTTTCAAGAAAGGCCCGCGAGTATTTTTGCGGACGTTCCTCATCATGGCGTTGCACCCACGGTTGGAACTGGGCACGGGTTTGCAGCCGAAAACCACTGGCAGTTTCTTTCAACTCAAAACTCTGCTCAGCACTGGCTGTTTGTAATGCATCCAATGCCTGCCGGATAGCACCACGCGAGATACCCTCCTCTGGCAGGAAATAGCTCTCCAATTGCTCTAATGACAACGGTTTAGCCGCTGTCAGCAAAATAGCTTGCAGGATAGTTGCTAATTCCATTTAATCCTCCAGCGAAGCAACAGCGGCACGAATATACAATGGCGCATAAGCTTCATCTCCCTGCGTCACATCAATCAAGTGTGCCTTAAGCAACTCTAATACCGCCATTAAGGTTACGACTACCCCACGTCGCCCTTCCTCCAGCCGGAACAAGTTCTCAAAAGGTACAAACTGCTGAAGCTGCACCGTAGACAACACCATGGTCATACGTTCACGAATCGACAAATGTTCGCGCCGGATTTCATGATGGCTAAACATATCCGCACGTTTCAATACACCTTGAAAAGCTAGCAATAACTCACGCAAACCAACCTCTGGTAGTGGACGTGGTGCTTTAGGGAAATCAGCAGCCGTTTGCACTAAGCAATGATCACGCTCCAAACGTGGCAAAGCATCCAAATCCGCCGCTGCCTGTTTGCATTGCTCATATTCCTGCAACTGACGCATTAATTGTGCACGCGGATCGTCCTCTTCCTCCACTTCGGTGTGACGTGGCAACAACAATCGTGACTTAATTTCCGCCAGCATGGCTGCCATCAGCAAATACTCTGCCGCAAGATCCAGTTTGAACTCTTTCATCAACTCGACATACGCCACGTATTGCTCAGTAATATGTGCAATCGGAATATTACAGACATCAAAATGCTGCCGCCGGATCAAATACAGCAACAAATCCAAAGGCCCTTCAAAAGCCTCTAAAAAGACTTCCAAGGCATCAGGGGGGATGTATAAATCCTCTGGCATCGTGATGACTTGCTCACCACGCACCACCGCCAGAGGCATTTCTTTTTGAATCACATGCATCAGAGATGGTGGGTGAAACTCATCGCTTCCATCACATCCGCAAGGGTTTCGCGGGCAACTTGGCGTGCTGCTTCTGAGCCTTCACGTAAAATGTCACGCACGCGCCCACGGTCTTGTTCAAACTCAGCCGCTCGTCGCTGGATCGGAGCCAACTCCGCTTGTACCGCAGCAATCACCGGCTGTTTACACTCGATACAACCAATACCAGCACTGCGACAGCCTTCTTGAACCCATTGTTTAGTCGTCTCGTCGGAATAAACTTCATGGAACTGCCATACCGGACATTTCGCCGGATCACCGGGATCGGTACGACGACCACGGGCGGGATCAGTCGGCATCGTGCGAATTTTCTTTTCTACACTATCAGGGGATTCACGCAGTGAAATTGTATTGTTGTACGACTTTGACATTTTCTGACCATCCAACCCCGGCATTTTAGAGGCTTTGGTCAAGGCCGCTTGCGGCTCTGGCAAAATGATCTTGCCCGAACCTTCCAAATAGCCAAACAAACGCTCCCGATCACCCAATGACAAGTTTTGTTGGGATTCCAGCAACGCACGCCCCACATTTAAGGCTTCAGCATCACCTCGTTCTTGGTATTGACGACGCAAATCACGGTACATTTTCGCCTGTTTCTTGCCCATTTTATTGGCAGCTTGCTCCGCTTTCTGCTCGAAATCTGGCTCACGCCCATACAAATGGTTAAAACGCCGTGCTACTTCACGGGTCAATTCAATGTGGGCAACCTGATCCTCACCAACCGGTACACGATCCGCTTTGTAGATCAGGATGTCAGCCGATTGCAGCAAGGGGTAGCCTAGAAAACCATAGGTTGCCAGATCCCGTTCCTTGAGCTTTTCTTGCTGATCTTTATACGTCGGCACACGCTCTAACCAGCCAAGCGGGGTAATCATTGACAACAATAGGTGCAATTCAGCGTGTTCCGGCACATGGGATTGTGTGAAAATCGTGGCAGAACTAGGGCTAATCCCTGCTGCCAGCCAATCAATCGCCATGTCTTCCACGTGCTGAGAAATCCCCCCCGGAGTTTCATAATGTGTGGTCAAGGCGTGCCAATCAGCCACAAAAAAGAAACACTCGTAATTGAGCTGCATCTCCACCCAGTTTTTCAAGACACCGTGATAATGCCCCAGATGTAACAAGCCTGTCGGGCGCATCCCAGAAACGACACGCTGATTTTGCGAAGGTGTAGTACTCACATCAAACCTTTGTTGATCAAATAATAGAGGTAAGCAGATTGTAAAGTGTACCAATAATAGGACCAATAATTTGATCCAATACACCTAGCAATAGCAAAACGATCAGAATAGGAAAACCGTAAGGCTCAATCTTATCCAAGACATCCGCCATATTTCGCGGCACTAAGCCTGCTAACACCCGCCCACCATCTAACGGGGGAATGGGTAATAAATTTAGTACCAATAACACCAGGTTGAACACCAAACCAATTTGCGCCATGGTAATAAACCCGTCAGCAATATTAGCATCAGGTATTAAGCTCGCAAACACTGGCATCATGAGCACCCAAAACACGGCCATCAGCAAATTCGCAGAAGGCCCTGCAACCGCTACAATCGCCATGTCACGACGCGGCTGCTGTAAATTGCGCGTATTGACCGGAATGGGTTTTGCCCAGCCAAACGCGAACGGCTGTCCCATGGTTAACATCGACATCAGCAACATACCCAAAGGCAAGGCGACCGTGCCAATAGGGTCAATGTGCTTGAGCGGGTTAATGGTCAACCTGCCCAACATTTTAGCCGTACTATCACCAAGCTTATTTGCTACCCATCCATGTGCCACTTCATGTAGGGTAATAGAGAACAAGACTGGAATCGCCCCCGCCACAATCAGGCGAATAACATAACCTAAATCCATTCCTTCCATGCTTAGTGCTCCACCAACCAGTCAACATTGCCTTTACCTTCACGCAGTATGACAGGTCGGGCTTCCATCAAATCCACCACTGTGGTGGGTTCATGCCCACAGAAACCACCGTCAATAATCAAATCCACTTGATGCTCCAAAGACAAACGAATCTGGTAAGGATCAACCATCGGCAAATCATCCCCCGGTAAAATCAGGGTACTCGACATTAATGGCTCATTCAGTTCCTGTAACAAGGTTTGCGTGACAATATGATCCGGTATGCGCACCCCTATCGTCTTACGCTTAGGATTTTGCAAACGGCGCGGTACTTCGCGAGTCGCCTGTAAAATGAAGGTGTACGGCCCCGGTGTCAACGATTTGATCAAGCGATAATTCATATTATCCACTTGACCATACAAGGAAATTTCCGACAAATCGCGGCAAATCAAGGTGAAATTATGCTTATTGTCGACGCGGCGGATACGTTGAATACGTTCCATTGCCGCCTTGTCACCCAAATGGCAACCAATGGCATAACTGGAATCGGTTGGAAACACCACCACACCGCCATCACGGATGATAGTCACTGCCTGACGAATCAAGCGTATCTGAGGGTTTTCTGGGTGAATTTGAAAATACTGACTCATTGTACAATTATCGTTTAGAATGTTTAACTTTAACCGATTATACCAATACCTATGAAGTTCCTGTTTGACTTTTTCCCGGTGGCGCTATTCTTTCTGGTGTACAAATTCTTCGGCGAGCTGCCCCCAGCGTGGATTGCTGCCGCTAATCAGTTGCCACTCATGGCGCTCAACCAAAGCGAACCGAAAGATGCCATCTTAATGGCGACACTGGTTATCATTTTAGCGACTATTCTACAGAATGCCCTGTATTTTGCGATGCACCGTCGCTTTGAACGGATGCACCTGATCACCCTAGCCATTCTCATCGTCTTTGGCACACTCACCCTCTTCCTGAAAGACCCTATTTTTATCAAATGGAAAGTCAGCATTATCAACTGGGGCTTTGCATTAGCTTTCTTGATCAGTCAATACATTGGGGCACGTAAAACGCTGACAGAACGCATGATGTCAAGCGCTCTTCAAGTTCCCCCTCACATTTGGCAAACTACCAATTTCATGTGGGTCGGCTTTTTTGTATTTATTGGGGTACTGAATTTAATCGTAGCCTATGCTTTCAGCGAAGAAGTTTGGGTAGACTTCAAACTGTTTGGCGTACTCGGTTTAACCTTTGCCTTTATCATTGCGCAAGTGTTCTACCTGCAAAAACACGCTATTGAAACCACTGAAAACACCCCTAAATAGTTACCAAACGTTAAGGATACCCTTGCTATGTTATATGTCATTATTGGCGAAGATGTTGAAAACAGTCTGGCACAACGGCTTGCGGCACGCCCGGCACATCTGGAGCGCCTTCATGCCTTGCGTGATGCAGGTCATTTGCTAGTCGCCGGCCCTAACCCCGCGATTGACAGTAATGATCCGGGCGAAGCTGGCTTCAGCGGCAGCGTCATTATTGCTGAATTTGACTCACTAGAAGCAGCACAACGTTGGGCAGATGCTGATCCTTACAAGGCAGCCGGTGTTTACCAACAGGTTACCGTGAAACCCTTCAAAAAAGTTTTACCTTAAACAACGACGATAGAGGACAACACTCACCATGCGTTTTAACACTAATAAAATGATTGCAACCGGGCTGGTTGGCTTAACACTGATGGCGACAAACCTGTATGCGGATGACAAAAAAGTCGTCGCAACGGTCAATGGCACTGACATTACTCAAGAAACGCTGGATACCGTAGTCGGCATGGTCGGGGGAATGCCAGGGGCGCAAGTTGACACCAAAGCCATTATCGACGACTTAATTATCACCGAATTAGCCCGCCAAGAGGCCAACAAGGCTGGGCTGGCTGAACGTCAGGAAATCAAGGACAAGATCAAGGATGCAACTGACCGCTTGGTACTCAACACTTGGACACAGGAAAAAGCAGCTTCTTTCAAACCCAGCGACGATGAGCTGAAAAAAGCGTATGAAGAACGCACTAGCGGTGAAAAACTTGAATACAAAGCCCGCCATATCCTGATGAAAACCAAAGAAGAAGCGCAAAGCATTATCAAGGAGCTAGAAAGCAAAGTTGACTTTGCGGATTTGGCAAAAAAATCATCTGATGGTCCTTCAGCCAACCAAGGTGGCGACTTAGGTTGGTTCAAACCCAACACCATGGTTAAACCCTTTGCTGATGCTGTCGCTAAAATGGAACCCGGTACGATTACTAAAGAACCCGTACAAACTGAATTCGGCTGGCATGTTATTAAACTGGAAGAGCGTCGTGACGTAAAACCACCGGAATTCGACACCCTGAAACCACAACTGGAACGTGAATACCAGCAGAAAAAGATGCTAGCCTATATGGATGAACTGAAATCCAAAGCGGACATCAAGGTCATGCTACCAGAAACTAAACCCGCAGCAGATGCACCTAAAGTAGAAGACAAACCGGCTGAAGACAAACCAGAAGAAAAGAAATAAGCGGAGAACCCTTCCTAACCTCCCCTTATCAGGGGAGGAATAAGAGGGTACGCCATACCAATTAAAGGAGTCGTCATGAAAACAGAATGGAAAACTTTCCTTATTGATCACGGCGCAGAATTCAGCGGTGACTCACTCGTGTCTTTTGGCAATCCCGAACGTGAACGCCGTATCCCACCACAAGGTGCTATTCTGTGTGATTTATCGCATTTCGGCCTAATC
Organism: Thiothrix caldifontis; assembly: GCF_900107695.1. GTDB lineage: Bacteria > Pseudomonadota > Gammaproteobacteria > Thiotrichales > Thiotrichaceae > Thiothrix > Thiothrix caldifontis. The sequence goes on from NZ_FNQP01000004.1 coordinate 148,103, forward strand.
AGTGTTAGCGGTGAAGATGCTACTACCTTCCTACAAGGTCAGTTAACTAACGACATTAAGCAAGTCACCGATACACAGTCCCAACTGAGTGCTTATTGCACCCCGAAAGGTCGCGCACTGGCGACATTTTTCATTACCAAACGCCAAGGGGTTTACTACCTCAGTGTGTCACGGGATCTGCTGGAACCCATCCTCAAACGTTTACGCATGTATGTCATGCGCTCCAAAGTAGCGCTGGAAGATGCCAGCACCAGCTTGGTACATTTCGGGTTCGCCGCACCAGATGGTGATATTCGCCTACAAGAAATTCTCGGCAAAGCACCAGCCAATGCTTATGATACTTTGCAAATCAATGGCTTAACCATTATGTGTCAGCCTGCACCGATTCCACGCTTCAAAATCCTAGGCGAATTGGATGATGCTAAAAAACTGTGGGAACGCCTGAACGTCAACGCAGCCTGTGTCGGGCGCAGCAGTTGGGAATATTTTAACGTCATGTCGGGCGTACCGATGGTCACGCAAGCCAGCTCAGAAGCATGGGTTCCACAAATGCTGAATATGCATTTAATTAACGGCGTTAGCTTTACTAAAGGCTGTTTCCCCGGTCAGGAAATCGTTGCCCGCTTGAAATATCTGGGAAAAAGTAAACGCCAGATGTACCGCATTGGTATCCCGCATTGTGTAAATACGCCAGAGATTGGCAAAAACTTCGCCAGCAATACCGACCCAGAAGCAGGCACTATCCTGAATGCCACGTTGAATCCAGATGGTTATGTGGAAGCCTTAGCGGTGATGAAAATTGCAGAAGCACACAAACCCTTACACTTAGGCGAATACGCTATTCAGATGCTGGAATTGCCTTATGCATTGGAAACCGAGTAATACGCAATTTCTTTACAATGGCTGTACTGCCACCTGAGGTTCAGGTTCTACCGGTGGCTCAAAGGTGGGCTGGCTTTGCCCCAGCTCCACACCAACATCCACCAGATCTTTCGTCACATCACTACCACTCACACCTGCCAACGCACCAATCAGACGCGCACGGGTATAGTGTTTCACTTTGCCCTCCAGACTTTCGCACAGACTATTCGCCAGCAAAAAGCGTTGGGTCACTTCAAGTCGCCCTTGAAATAACGTGAGTTGCGACAAGGTTTTGCCGTATAAGAAAAAGTTAACCCCAGCAATGAACTGCACCATTGCACCACCAATCACACTGATCACCGCCACTTCCATGCTTTGGCTCAACATAAAACCAATCGCCGCAAGGAAAAACAACAGCCCCACGACACTGGCAATTAATGCCCAGCGAAAACTGCGCCCCGCCTGTGACAAGGATAAATCGTAAAAACGTGACAGCAATTCAATCTGTGAAGCAGCAATCTCTTTCACATCACCACTGGCTGCTTCTGTCAAACGTTTTAAAGCAGGTTCTGCTGCGCCGGAAATAGCTTCCTGGCGGACATTGAGCAACCCACCCAACATGCCGTCTCGATGATTAGGGTTCATTTTGTTACTGCCTACAGGTTATGATGCTTTGATTATAGCCTAGAGGAAACCAAGCATCCGTGAAACCTCTATTATCCATCCAAAACTTGCAGGTACGTTTCAATACCCCCGAAAACGTAGTAGAAGCTGTGTGTGGTGTAGATTTGCACTTGGCTGCCGGAGAAACACTCGCAGTCGTCGGCGAATCCGGTGCAGGTAAAAGCCAATTATTCCATGCAGTTATGGGCTTATTGCCGCGTAATGCACAAGCCAGCGGGCACGTACAATTTGCAGGCACAGAATTATTAAATCAACCGCCACGCTTGCTGAACCAATACCGGGGTAAACGCATGGCGATGATTTTCCAAGACCCGATGACCGCACTCAACCCCTTGCTAACCATTGGGCGACAACTCACCGAAGTGCTCGAAGTGCACCAAGGCATGGCAGCCAAAGCTGCACGCCAACAAGCGCTTACCCTGCTGGAACAAGTACGGATTCCTGATGCCAGCCGCCGTTTGCAAAGTTACCCTTACGAACTGTCTGGCGGAATGCGTCAACGGGTGATGATTGCCATGGCCTTGCTGTGTGAACCAGAATTACTCATTGCGGACGAACCAACCACCGCATTGGATGTGACCGTACAATCTGAAATTTTAGCATTACTACGTGACATCCGGGCGGTGCGAAACATGGCAATTATCTTGATTACCCATGACCTGCCACTTGCGGGTGGCCTGTGTGACCGGATAGCAGTCATGCGTCATGGTCAAATCCTGGAAATTGACACCGTAAACAAGCTATTCCAACAACCGCAACACGTTTATACCCGCGAATTACTCCTCGCATCCCGACACTGAACATTTCTTTATTCTGGTAGTCTGAGAGACTAGACTAGGATCAGGGGTAAAAAGGGGAATGATTATGCAAACCAAACCGTACAACATAGCCGCTGGGTTGCTGCTTGTTGCCAGCCTGTCACCCGTCAGTGGCTGTGCTGCTGAGACCGCCTTGGCTGTTGCACCGCCTGTCAACGCTGCTAATGGATTCACTTCTTTATGGCAACCGGGCTGGCAATGCGGCCAGGCAAATCAGGTCAGCCGCGCTTTTATAGATTCACTTATAAAAAATAAGGCACTGCATGGCTATGCTTTAAACGGTGTATCCCTGCCACTGTTATTAGGGCAAAACCCAGCAGAATCAGGGGCTATTTTATTTGCGAAATCCCAAAACACATGGCGTGCTTACCCGATTGCGGATGGAAGTGCCGTACTGTCGGCCTATAGCACACCAGCTTTTAATCGCTTGATGCTGTTTGCCACTTGGGGACGAGGAGGACCTAGCAATGATTACATTCTCCTGCACGGTAAAAATCAATTGAGTGAGTTTGGTTGTACCTCTGTGCATTTCCCCGCTGAGCTAAACCGCCCAGATTGGAATAACCGTTACCCTGGCCTGCATGATTTCAATATGGATACGCAAGGGCGTGGCTCACTCGTTACCGCAGCTTATGTGCCTGCTGGTAACGGTGAGAAAAAACAGTGGTATCAATACACTAGCAATGACTGGGGAAGAAACTGGAGCGAGGGGCGGAAGATACCAGCAATGCCAGCAAAACTCGATGGTATCTTCCAATCTATCAGTGAGATTCCACCACCTACATGGCTGGTAAAAAGCTTACTGGCAAGTACACCATAGTTATTGCTTCATTCGGGGTCTTTGGTTTAGTCAGTCGGCCAACTTGTTCGATGGGTCTCTCTCGGTATTGAATTCCCCGAAAGTCCTATTCAAACTATCAACCCATGCTGAGCGAATACCGTCAACAAATGCTTAACGTTGGTGCTAATTTCTTTTTCTAACCCCTTCCCGCTGGTTTGTGATTGTTTACCACCGGGAATTTGTAACGTCCCTGCCTCCACTTCCTCACACAAGCGGCTGATGAGTTCCGGCACTGTGTGCGTACCATCCAGCACTTGCAGCAAGCGCCTGGAAAACGCATCAAGGCTCAATGCCTGATGGCGGATGCTGGCAACACTTTGCCAACCTTCTGCCGCCTGTACTCGCGCCAACGCACTGGCTTGTGGGTACTCCGACCATTCGGGTTTGAGTAAACAGGGGGATAAATGACCGTATACTGCCCGGTAACTGTACAAACTGAACCATTCACTCACCAATTCACTGCGGGCATTGGCAAATTGCTTACCACCCGCTTGGCGAACCCGTTCTGCTGCATTGGCGTACAGCTCATCGAAATCTGGGGTATAAGGATGCACTGCCTGCAAATACAGCAAAGCGGCTTTACTAAGCGGATGCGTGACATTCAGCTCGGTATTATCCGGGGTCAAAAAAACCACAGGTTTGGTATTGCTGAGATTTTCCTTACCCTTAAGACGTAAGTTAGCGCTATAGAAGAAGGTGGTGAACACATCCACATCCACTACACGCTCCAATGGCACATCAGCGCGGCAGAGGATACTTTTGCGGAAGGCTCGCATTCGCACAAAATCCATCCACTGCTCATGTTGCAACGGGTCGTCAATGTCGCTCAACGCAGCTTGCGCAGGCATACTTAAGGTAGTGTCAAACAAGGTATGCAGATCCGTTTCACACACGTATTGCAATTCATGCCGTTCCGCATCTGCCAAGAACTCACTGAATAGAAAAGCATTATTTTCACCCGCTAAATACTCATGCAGTAAATAACTGGGGTGTGAATCAAGCAAATAGGCAATTTCTTTTTGCACATAACGCTGGCTGTCAGCTTCTGCACCTTGTAAAGCGTGTTGCAAGCGGCGCAAGGCTGAAATGGCTGCATGATATTTGGCGTCTGCCCCTGAAACTTCACGGGTAGCGTGCAACAATAAATCACGCAAACTGCCCCGCATTCGCCAACCGGGCAGCAAATTGTAACTAATGTAAGCCAGACCATGTGGCGACAAACAGTCCCGCACCAATGCTAAGATTTTTTCACGTACTGCGGAAGGAACCCACGAATACACCCCGTGAGCAATAATGTAATCAAACTGCCCCAGTACTGCGGGGTTAAGTTCTAAAATATCGCCCACATCCAAGCGAATATTCTGTAGATTCAATTGGCCGACAATACGTTGTCCAATCGCTACTTGTGCTGAGGAGAGTTCCACCCCCACAAATTCGCTGTGTGGCAAATGCCAAGCCATCGGAATCAAGTTACCACCTGTTGCCGAACCCAGTTCCAATACGCGACACTGTTGGGGAGAGACAGTGGAAATCCCAAACAATCGCCCTAACGCCGCAAGATTACCGGGGTGTGTTTCGGGAAAGGGATTGGTTTCGTAAGCAAGTTCGTCGTAAAAATCGACCATAACGGCAGGCTTCCCAAACTAAGTCAGTGGATAGGCAATGCTACCACCATCCTGAACTCCAGACGGGCATTGCCCGCATCTTTTAGCCAGAAATTTTGCACAGCCAATTGATGGGTTGCGGTTTGGATGAATTGCATCGTGTAAACATCATCGACAACAATACCCTCAAATAACAGCGGGGTTGCTGCTGCCTGCCACACCACTTCATTACTTTGCACATTTAGGATGTAAGCAGCGCCTTCATTACCGTTCAAACGCTTTTGTGCGATTAACGCGTTTAACTGCTGTTGCACCACGGGGTCATCAATGGCACTGAAGCGCCCATCGGTACGGTATTCCACACTACCCAGCAAGTCATACAGCAACTCGCCCTGCACTTCAGCATTAGCCGCCAGCTTATAGGGAAACACCAACAGGGTTGCTGCTAAAAAAGTCAACGCCAACCCTGTCAAGGCAATCCCTAAAGCAAAATGACGGGCTGTGCGATGCTGTACCGCAAACCATCGTTGCATAGTATTCCTACCTATCTAACACTCGAATACTGAGATTATAGACCAGAATAAGAAAAATGAATTGAAACTGAATTAAAGATAGCAATAAAGTTCAAATTTTCTGATAAGCGGCTTCCAAATAATGATATACGGTAAACAAGCCCATCGCCTCTCCTCCTATCGGACGACCGGCTCGTTCACGAGTATTCCAAGCCATCACATCAAAATGTACCCAAGGTATCGTTTCCGGCACAAACTCGTTGAGGAATAACGCAGCAGTTATTGCCCCGCCATAACTACCGCCACTGTTAGTAAAATCAGCGCAGCCACTTTTCAATTGGTCAAAATACGGGTGATGCAAAGGTAAGTTCCAGATCAATTCGTCAGCTTCGGTTGCTACAGCTTGCAGCTTTGCCGTCAGTGCTGCGTTATTACTGAAAAATACCGGGATTTCTGTTCCTAAAGCGACACGTGCTGCCCCCGTCAGAGTGGCAAAATCAAGCAGCAAGGCAGGCTTATGACTCACCGCATCCGCCAAGGCATCACACAACACCAAACGCCCTTCCGCATCGGTATTATCCACTTCCACCGACTTGCCCGCACGGGTCGCAAGAATATCACCAGGGCGGAAAGCATCCCCACCAATCGCATTATCCACCGCCGGAATCAGCACCCGCAGGTGGACTGGCAATTGCAATTGCATAATCAATTGCGCCAGCCCTAACACATGAGCTGCACCACCCATGTCTTTTTTCATCAGGCGCATGTACTGCGAAGGTTTAATATCCAAGCCACCCGTATCGAAACATACCCCCTTCCCTACCAGCGTCACTGCTGGATGCTCAGGGTTTCCCCATTGCAGCTTCAACAAACGGGGCGCATGAGCGCTGGCACGCCCAACCGCGTGGATCGCCGGATAATTCTGCGTCAGCAAATCATCCCCGACAACTTCGCTAAAATCAGCCTCAAACCTATGCGCCAATTGCTGCACGGCTGAGGCTAAATGCTGTGGCATCATGTGATTAGCAGGTTGATTCACCAAGTCACGCACCAGTGCTACCGCTTGAACAAACGCCTTAGCTCGCTCTTGCTGACTCTCGACGACTAATACAGGGCGAGCTCTGTTATCCGGCTTGGTGTAATGCTCAAAACGGTAATAACCCAAGCCCCAGCCAATCGTCGCTTGCAAACGCTCCTCTGCTGACCAGCCACATTCCAAATGGTAATGTCCACGAGGTAATTTATTTGGTAAACCTGCAATTACCCAACGAACCCCCTCATCAGCTTGATAACCAAGCAATACCTTACTAATCCCACCATTCCCATTTGGCAACAAGCAAAACTGCCCAGCTTTTGCTTTGAAATCGTGAAGTTGCGCCCATTGACGCTCAGCTTCAGATAGAGAAGCACTGAGCATTTCCCATGTCGCGGGTATTAAGGGATAAATAGCAACCGAGCTTTGTGGTTTTTCATTTGTAAACATATATTTAACCCTGACTCTTAACGTTTACAATCATTCCACCAGCACGGCGTGCTACGAATAAAGTCCAGCAAAGCTTGGTACTTTGGTGCTTGGCTCAGCGGCTGTGTGATGTATTCTTTAGTACCCCATGGTCCATGTTTAGTGAAAGTGCGTGGTGCAGTGTAATGCATCATAAGTGTGCCACCTTCGGCCTTCCAACCATTCAAGAAGCGGTCGTAAATACCTCTCATCCGAGGGTCTCGGTTCGCCGCAAACAACAACGGGTTCGGAAACTCATCATCTGTTTTCGTATGAAAATCAACCAATCCTTGCCCTGCCTCATACGCCATCAATTGAATACCGTATTTATCCGTAATGGCTTTTTGCATCCGAATATAGCCCATTACCTTATCATGAGAATAACGGTATACCGGGTTTGTAATCAAACCAAGTGCATCATCCACACTTTTAATAGTACGCACTTCAGCATGACCACCAAACACATACGGCCCAACCGCAAAGGCATCCGCGTGTTTGTAAGCATCTTTGTGACTCAACACTGTTTCAGTCAACTTATCGTTAATTGTCCAACCAGACAAAATACGTACCAAACGTTGCGTTCCCCCAAATACCTCCTCCCAAATTTTGAAAATTTCAACGGAACGTTGAGAGTAGTAACGATGCCCCGCTCGCTGAGCATGAGTATCCAACCCCAGCTTTAACCCCATATCGATCATGTGATTGCCTTGGGTGAAAATAGTATTCCATGTTTCGTTACTGTATTCGATATGGGGCTTGAGATTGCTATTCAGGTGCTGCTTTACGTAAGTCGCATATTGACGCACATAGTTATCATCCGCACCGTGTGGCAGCGTGAACCAAGGATCAGCATTCAAACGGTTGGCAAGTTCCACCTGAATTTCCACGGGTGCACCGCGTGAACCCTCCTTACCACCCCAAGTTGCCTTGTTCAACTGGTTACGGTCTGCCCAAGTACGTTCGGTACTACGAGTCACTCCGCTCATGTTCATGAAGCGAATGGCTCGGAAATCTTTCATGAATGCCATAAAGTCAGGGTTAAAAACAATGCTGTTAGCATGTTCTACAAACGACTTGAAGTCGCCACCACACCCTGATGCAGAGGCAACTCGCTGAAACGAATTGCTGGAACAAATCCCACCAGGCGGCAGAATGCGGATATTGCGCACATAATTTTGTGGATTACTGCGAAGAATTAATAACGAGGCATTGAATATCCCATCATTACCGGCAGCAAGCGTAATCGTGTCATACCCCACTTTGCGTTCGATTAAAGCAGCATCGTTCAAGTACTGAATCTCACCTTCACCATCATACAAAACGGTATACGTACCTTCAGGAATGACCGCAGCAGGTAAATTAGATAGGAACCGGGTTCCAGCTTGTCCACCATTCAAATTAACAGGCCAGCCATCGCTATCATAAGTTACATTGCCTTTGGTTAACCACGGGCTGGCTTCTTGAAACGGCATTGCCGCTCGCATCAAATCAATGAAAGGTACACTAGCATCACTTTCCAAAATTTCATTCGTATTTGTGCCTAGGGGAGATGCCGCGTTACTTGTCGAAAATGCACGGTCAGCAGACAAAGATTTCGCTGAAGAGGAAGTAGCAGGATTGCCTGCCGTAGTGCCGCAGCCAGTCACACCCAGTGACAGAAGACCACCAATAATCACCAGTTGGGTCAGTTTTGCCAGCATAGTTAGTCCTTTCATCAATTATTAGCTTGTGATTTACCATTTCGCATGAAGTCTAGCACGGGGTTTGCGTTAGATGCGACGAATATGCTTTGCCTGTATGCCACACTCCATTACAATTGCGCCCTCATTATCGCCTTAATCTTTTATTGGAGTATTCCGCATGGCAATCGAACAAACCATTTCCATTATCAAACCCGATGCAGTAGCTAAAAACGTGATCGGTCAAATCTACAACCGTTTTGAAAATGCTGGCCTGAAAATCGTTGCTGCAAAAATGGTTCACCTGAGCAAAGAGCGTGCTGAAGGTTTCTACGCGGTACACAAAGAGCGCCCTTTTTTTGGTGATTTGGTGGCATTCATGACTTCTGGCCCGGTAATGGTGCAAGTGCTGGAGGGTGAAAATGCCGTCGCTAAAAACCGCGAATTGATGGGTGCTACTAACCCTAAGAATGCAGAGGCTGGTACAATTCGTGCAGACTTCGCTGATTCCATTGACGAAAATGCCGTACACGGTTCTGACAGTCTGGAAAATGCCGCGATTGAAATCGCTTACTTCTTCGGTACAGACGGTCTGTGCCCGCGCACTCGCTAATTTAAGGTAAACGTCATCTGTGTCTGACACTGTTAAGAAAGTCAATCTGCTGGATTTTAGCCATGAAGGGCTGAAAGCGTATTTCACTTCCATCGGTGAAAAGCCGTTTCGTGCCACGCAAATCATCAAATGGCTACACCAGCTCAATGTCGACAGTGTTGACCAGATGACCAATATCAGCAAACCGTTGCGCCAATTTCTCACAGATAATGCCGTGATTCGCGCCCCGGAAATCGTGATGGATCAACAATCTGCCGATGGCACCCACAAGTGGTTGCTGCGGCTGGACGATGGCAATGCTATTGAAACCGTATTCATCCCCGAAGACGATCGGGGAACGCTGTGCGTTTCCTCGCAAGTTGGTTGTGCGCTGGATTGCACCTTCTGCTCTACCGCCCGCCAAGGTTTCAACCGTAATTTAACGGCTGCGGAAATCATCGGGCAATTGTGGATCGCCAAACGCACCCTGCAAGCTGACCCCAAAGGCGCTCGCGTCGTCAGCAATGTAGTGATGATGGGCATGGGCGAACCCTTACTGAATTTCGATAACGTCATCAATGCGTTACGCCTGATGATGGATGATAATGCTTACGGTCTGAGTAAGCGCCGTGTCACGCTCAGCACCTCTGGCGTCTTGCCTGCGCTGGATCGCTTAGCCGATACGCTGGATGTTTCACTCGCCGTTTCTTTACACGCACCGAATGATGAACTGCGTGACCAATTGGTTCCGTTAAACCGCAAATACCCAATCAAGGATTTGCTCGCCATGTGCCGCCAGTTCTTGGACAAAAAGACCACCGAACGCAATCACATTACGTGGGAATATGTGATGCTGGATGGCATCAATGACCGTGATGAACATGCCATCCAACTGGCAAAAATACTCAAGGGCATTCCCTCGAAAATCAACCTGATTCCGTTCAACCCATTCCCCGAAACGCGCTATAAACGTTCTAGTAACAATCGCATACACCGTTTCCGTGATATTTTAGCTGAAGCAGGTTATACTGTGATAACTAGAAAAACACGGGGGGATGATATTGATGCTGCATGCGGGCAACTAGCAGGGCAAGTCAATGATAAAAGCCGCCGAGAGATCCACTTCGCACGCATCGAACGGTCATAAAAAACTATGAAAACAATAAATTATGCTTTGTTAGCAATGTTGATTAGCAACATGATGGTTGGTTGTTCCAATACACCGTCTACGTCCGATGTAGACAAAGCTGGCAGTTATTACACGCAATTAGGTATTGGTTACTTGCAAAAAGGACGACTGGATTTGGCTAGTCTGAATTTGGAAAAAGCCTTAGCACAAGATGATAATTCAGCTCCAACTCATCATTATTATGCACTTCTTCAGGAACGTTTAGGCAATGATGAGAAAGCCAATAAACATTTTCGCCAAGCGTTAAATATTACCCCTAGTAACCCAGACTTACTGAATAATTACGGCTCACATTTGTGTCGAACGCAACGCTATGCTGAGGCGGAGACAGCTTTTCTAAAAGCAGTGCGTGACCCACTCTATAAAACCCCAGAATTTGCCTATACTAACGCAGGCATTTGTATAAAAAAGGCGGGGGATGCCATACAAGCTGAAGCCTATTTTCGTCAAGCATTGGAAAAAAATAACCGTTTCTCGGAAGCACTTTACCAGATGACCAAGTTACACCATGAAAAAGGTGAGCCAGCCAAAGCAGAAGCTTTTCTTTACCGCTATAATGAAGTTGCGCCAGCGACACCTGATAGTCTATTACTATGTTATCAAGTGCAAACACGCTTGAATGAAGTTGATAAAGCCGATGCTTGCGCAAATACACTGCGGGAAAAATTCCCAGACAGTAATGCCGCTAGCCAAATTGATTGATTAAATTGGAGGACACGTGACAGAGACAGCCCCCTCAGCCGAAGAAAGGACATCTTCTGTGGTGCAACCCGGCGACTTAACGGCAAAACTTGCGAAGTGCCGCGAAAAAGCAGGGCTTGACATCGAACAGGCAGCGGAAGAGTTGCACCTGTCCCCCCATATTCTCAAAGCATTAGAACAAGAAGATTTTGCGCATCTTCCTGAACCTCCGTATGTACGGGGTTATCTACGTGGCTACTCCAAACTGGCGGATATGGATGCTAAAGAACTGATACGCATTTATGAAGCCTTACGGGGTGCAAAACCCGATGAAATCGCCCACCACTTCGCACCTGCCAGACCACTCAATAAAGTAGCACAACCGGTTATGTCTGCCTCGACAGTGAAGTTTATTGGCTTTGGTGCAATAGTATTATTACTGGGGCTGTTTTCCATGATTCCGGGAGTACGCGATTGGGCCAATCATACATGGTCATCTTTCTCCGCACAAACCAACCCCCCTGATGTCCCACGTCCCCCCTCTGCCATGGAAGCCTACGTCGCCCAAAAAGAAGCGTTGGAGCGTGAAAAAGCCGTAGCAGAAGCACAGGCTAAGCAAACGGTCACCCCAACACCTGAACCAGTCCTCGCGCAAGAAACAGTATCACCTACAGTCTTAAGTGCTGCGCCTGTGGGTCAAACTGTTCAAAACAATGTAGCCGCTACAGCACCGATCCCTGAACCAATAGCCAGTATCACCCCCCCCTCCACTCCGGTCAGTACTCCTGCTGATACCACTGCGGTCACGCCAGTAGCGACGACTGATGCGGCTACTCCAGCCCCTAGCGCTAATCAAACGACGGTTGCATCGACAGAAACGTCCACAATACCCTCAACAACACCCCCTCCCATCCCAACCGATGCAACAACAACAGACACTGCTACTGCCACACCACCCACAGCAGGTGAAATCAGCATCAAAATGGAATTTGCCGAAGAAGTGTGGATGCAAATCAAAGGCGATGACAAAAAAACGTTGTTTGAGTCTCTGAACACCGCTGGCAATATCAAGGAGTTCAAGGCAACACCGCCGCTGAATGTTAAAATCGGTAATGCACCGGGCGTCAAAATTTTTGTTAACGGTCAACCGTTCGATTTGACTGCTCACACTAAAGGCAGCGTTGCCCGTTTCCGAGTTGAGTAAGCATGAGTAAGAATATCCAGTCTATCCGGGGCATGAATGACATTCTCCCGGATACCACACCCGCATGGCAGTACCTCGAAAGCACTACCCGTACCTTGCTCAACCGTTATGGCTACAGCGAAATTCGTATGCCCATCGTCGAGCAAACCGACCTGTTTTCACGCGCTGTAGGCGAGGTAACCGATATTGTCGAAAAGGAAATGTACACCTTTACCGACCGTAATGATGACAGCCTGAGTTTACGCCCGGAAGGTACCGCAGGTTGCATACGCGCCGGCATTCAACACGGCCTGTTGCATAATCAGCAACAACGCCTATGGTATATCGGTCCCATGTTTCGCCATGAACGTCCACAAAAAGGCCGCTACCGCCAGTTCCATCAAATTGGCGTGGAAGCTTTTGGAATGCAGGGGCCAGACATCGACGCCGAACTAATTGCCATGACTGCACGGCTGTGGAAAACTCTTGGTATACGTAATCTGCGGCTGGAATTGAACACGCTAGGTACACCAGAATGCCGTCATGCCTACCGTGATTTACTGGTAGAATACTTTACCGCCCGCCAAGATAAACTGGACGCAGACTCCAAACGCCGCTTGCTTACCAATCCTTTGCGTATTTTGGACACCAAAAATCCCGACCTGAAAGACATCGTAGCCACAGCGCCTAGCCTGCATGATCATCTAGATGAGGTTTCCCGTGAACACTTTGCTACCCTGAAATCATTGTTGGATGGCATGGGTATTGCGTACGAAGTCAATCCCCGTTTGGTGCGTGGATTGGATTACTACACCCACATGGTTTTTGAATGGGTCACCGATGATCTCGGTGCACAAAGTACCGTTTGTGCAGGCGGGCGTTACGATGGACTAGTCGAACAACTCGGTGGTAAACCCACTCCCGGTGTTGGCTTTGGCATGGGGCTAGAACGCCTGATCTTACTGCTGGAAACGCAAGGCATTGAACTACCGGTCACAACACCTGATGTTTACCTGATCATGGCAGGTAAAACCGCAATCCAAACAGGTTTAGGGTTAGCGGAAACTTTGCGAGATGCTTTACCAAACCTACGCCTGATCAGTAATGGTGGTGAAGGCAGTTTCAAAACGCAAATGAAGCGTGCCGACAAATCCAATGCTCGTTTTGCGCTGATTCTGGGTGAAAATGAGGTGGAACGCAGTGAAATCGGTCTCAAACCCTTGCGTGCCGAGGGTGAGCAGATTACCCTCCCCATTAGTCAAGTGGCACAACAACTCGCCGTTTTTCTTGAAAACACACAACAAAACTAATCTTAATGACACATACTCAGGGGCAAACTGATGTCTGATTACAAAACCGATGATGAAAAAGTCGAAGAACTCAAAGCATGGTGGAAAGAGAATGGCACATCCGTCATTGCAGGGATTGCCCTCGCCATTGGCGGTCTGTTTGGTTGGCAGTATTGGAAAGACTACCAAGCCACCACTGCGACTGAAGCATCAGCATTGTACGCAAAAGTCGAAAAAGCCAGCGAAACCTCGTTAGAGCAAGCACAAACCGACATTCAAACCTTGCAAAGCAGTTACGCATCCACGCCGTATGCCGCGATTGCCAGCATGAAAGCGGCACAACAATACGCTGAAAAAGGTGAATACGAACCGGCAGCCACCGCATTACGCTGGGTCGTCGACAACAGCAAAGAAGCCGATTTCAAACACCTTGCCAACATTCGTCTTGCCCGTGTGCTACTTTCCATGAAAAAAGTGGATGAAGCGCAAACACTGATTAACCAGACCTACCCTGAGGCTTATCAGGCATTGATCGAAGAGCTAAAAGGCGACATTTACGTTGCCCAGAACAAACTTGCTGAAGCACGTGCCGCTTACGACAAAGCGATGCTGAGTGCCGCTGGCAGTTCTGGCGAACTCATCAAGCTGAAACGTGACAACCTCGGCGAGGGAACTTAAAAAGGACATCATGAAACAAATTACCGCCGCCCTGCTAGTTGCTGCTGCCCTATCAGGTTGCAGTACTTTATCGCAAATGACTTCAGCGGTCATACCTGCCAAAACAGAAAACCCGCCTAAAGCCTTGAAAGACATCAAGACGACAGTAGCCGTGCGTACTGTATGGCAGGTCAGCACTGGCAGCGAGATAGGCAAAGACTACGTGCGCATCCATCCTAATGTCGATGAAAGTGCCGTGCTGGTGGCAGGTGGGCGTTCAGCGAGCGCATGGAACAAAGTTAATGGTGGGCGTATCTGGCAAACCACTCTTGATAACGATGTTACCGGCGGCGTCAACAGTGGTGAGGGTGGCGTTTTTATCGGCACAGCCAGTGGCAGTGCTATCGCCCTAGACCGTCAGACAGGTAAAGTACGCTGGTCATCCCCATTAGGCAGTGAAGTGCTTGCCGTTTCACCAGCAAAAAACGGTGTTGTGGTATTCCGCACTAGTAACGGTGGTTTGCACGGGTTATCTGCACAAGACGGGCAAATACTTTGGCAACAAGGACGTAAAAGCCCCACCTTATCGCTACGCGGCACCAGTACCCCCATTGTCGTCGGGGGCATGGTTATCGCAGGGTTTGATAACGGTGTAGTCACTGCTTTCGATATGCAAAGTGGCAAAGGCTTATGGGAAGTGACGCTTTCTGTGCCACGAGGCAGCAGCGACCTTGACCGCATGACGGATGTAGACGGCGAAATGAAAGCACTTGGTGAAGCACTGTTCGCAGCCAGTTACAACGGGCGTATAGCTGGAATCAATATGCGTGATGGCAGGGTTGCATGGGCTGCGCCCTATTCCAGCTACACAGGCGTAGAGGCTGACCCCAATGGCCTTTACACCAGTAGCGATACAGGCGATGTGTGGAAACTAGAACTTCTTTCTGGCAATCCAGTATGGAAACTGGATGATTTACAACGTCGCCAACCCACCGCACCTGCGCTATCCGGTCAATACCTTGTAATAGGTGATTACCAAGGCTATTTACATTGGATCAACACTAGCAATGGACAGATAGCTGCACGTACTCAAGGTGATAAAGCCGGTTACACTGTTGCCCCCGTAAAAGAGGGTAACGTCGTTTATAGCTTGGGTAAAAGTGGCTTGCTATCGGCTTTCAGTATCCAATAAACTAATCCAAGCAGGATGGGCTGCCAGTGCTTGCAGCGCATCCTGCAATAATGTTTTGCCAGGCTCCATTCGAGGCCATGTAGATAAACCAGAAGGATGCGGCAGCGGCAGCAAATCTACCTCACGTCCCTCAATTAATGTACGATGACACCTCCCTACCACCGCATCCAGTTTCTTGGCGTCCATGAACTGGCTGATTGCTAACTTGCCAATCAAAATAACCAGTTGTGGACGCAATAACCGCATTTCCGCCATTAACCAACGTGAACAATTCGCAACCTCCTCACTCGAAGGTACACGATCACCACCCTGCGGCTGCTTACCCGGAAAACAACGACAAATGGCTGACATGTATACACGCTGCCGAAACATGTCTTCATCCAAACCGATGCCAGCAAACCATTTGAACAGGGTTTTACCGGCAGTCCATCCAAACGGACGCATAACCTTGGCTTCATGAATGCCGGGTGCTTGCCCGATCGACATCACGGGTGATAACACTGGCTCACCCGTAATGACAGGGCGAATCATCTGCGGGCAAAGTGTACACTGTCGTAGAGCCTGTTGATGTTGCAACAAATCAACGGAAGAAAACAATGGTTGCTCCATCACAAACAAACGCGAATCAAGTGGGCAATATCAGCATCCGTCAACTCAATCGGGTTGGTTTTCATGCTAGAACCCCGTGAATGAGCAACAATGTGGGGAATATCAGCGGTGGTAACACCGAAACTTGCCAAACGCGGCAACTTCAGTTGTTGCGTCCACGCCGTCAAGGTATGGAGCAGAAATACCCGTGCTCCAACAGGATCAACATGGCTACGCCCCCGAAATAGCTTGCCAATAGCCGTGTATTTTAACAATGCTGGGTTCTCTGGCTCACGAGCCTCCATCAGGTCGATATTCAGACGGGTTGCTTCTAAAACCAACATGCCACAACCCACGCCGTGTCCGATAGCGTGAAAAGCACCTAAGGGGGCAACCACGCCATGCACTGAACCCAACCCGGTTTGTGCCAGACAAATACCCGACAACAGCGAAGCGTAAGCCATTTTGCTACGCGCCTCACTATCGGTCGGATCAGCATAGAAAGCCAGCAAGCTATCACGTACTGCCGTCATTCCTGATAACGCCAGTGCATCCGTCAGTGGGTTAGCGCGAGTTGAAACGTAGGCTTCCATCAACTGGGTAAA
This sequence comes from Thiothrix caldifontis, assembly GCF_900107695.1. Taxonomy (GTDB): domain Bacteria; phylum Pseudomonadota; class Gammaproteobacteria; order Thiotrichales; family Thiotrichaceae; genus Thiothrix; species Thiothrix caldifontis. The sequence continues at coordinate 164,579 of NZ_FNQP01000004.1, forward strand.
AGCATCCATACCATTAGCAGCAATTTGCTCAGGAGGACAAGTGGTAAGCAAATCCGGGTCAATGATGGCGTATTCAGCCACCAGCTTGTCGTCGCGGAACGATTTTTTAAAACCGTGTTCGCCCTGCACCGAAAGCACCGCATTTTTAGTCGCTTCTGACCCCGTGCCAGCCGTAGTCGGCACCGCAATGAAGGGAGTGGATATACCTTGATAAGGCAGTTCAGGGCCAACACCTTCCAAATGATACATGACAGAATTACCGGGCTTGAGTAATCCAGCAACAGCCTTAGCCGCATCCAATGGGCTACCGCCGCCAATACCGATCACTAGTTCAAACTGTCCTGCTGTATATGCTGCCACCGTAGCATCAACCCATTGAGGCGAAGGTTCTTGCGTCACTCGGCAAATTTCCCACGTAAACCCAGCGCGTTGTAAGTCATCAAACAAAGCAGCAGCAGCGGCGGAATTGGTGAATGAATTAGCACCCGTGATAATCAACAAACGCTTACCGTATTGAGCAGCAAGGGCGGGCAACTTGCGGATAGCACCTGCACCGAACTCAATTCGCGGCAAGCGTGTAATCGAAAAGGGGGAAATATTCTGTAGCACAGGCATTAATATCCTTGTATAGCTTACTCATGACTATGAGCAACCAACGTGAGCTTTTGCAAATCAACAATCTGAAGTGCCTGATGTCTTTCAATCACTACCCCTTCTCGCTTCCATTGGGCAAATAAGCGGCTGACTGTCTCAATGGTTAAGCCCAACAACTGAGCAATATCCAAACGGGATAACACCAACGGCGTCCACTCGCCTACTGGAGTCGTGTTACACCATGCCAGCAAGAAAGAGGCTAACTTTTCTTGGGAACGTTTTGCTCCCAACTCCAGCAAACGCTCATCAGCATGTTGCAACTCTTTGATACAATGCATCATGATGAGACGTTCAACTTCTGCACGCGACTCACCCAATGCATTCAACTGCTCCACCGGAACGCGGCATACCGTCGCATACTTTAGCGGTACGGCACTGTGGTTATAACGAATATCCACAAAACCATCAAAGCCAAAAATTTCACCAGCCTTGACAATCCGAATAATCTGATCTTTACCGTTAGAAGTGGTTTTAAACAGCTTAACATAACCATCGTGCAAGATATAAAAATGCTGGGCACTCACACCCGCCGCATAAATGGTTTCTGCTGCCATGTATTCTAACATTTCACTGGCGACACTTTTTAAGGCATCACTGAACTTACTCCCTAACTCAGCAAAGAGCGCAAATTCATCTAAAGAGCATTTTTTCGCTTGCTTATTGCCGACCTGAGATTCCATGATTTCACATCCTAACAGTACTAGTTTTCAGTGTTAGTGATTGCCCGTACCGACGCATTGTGATTTATCAATGTTTTCAGGAATATTAAAGTCTCAAGGTAGCTACATAATCGCAATTGGGTAAGAACCAAGAACGCGAACAATCTCAGCATCTTGACGCAATTTTTCCAGTGCATCGTGAATGGCTTTATCTTGTTCATGCCCACGCACATCCAAGAAAAAAAAGTATTCCCAATTGGTGGTACGTGAAGGCCGCGACTCAATGCGCGTCATATCCACACCATTTTCCGCCAAAGGTTTCAGCAAGTGGTATAACGAACCGGGGCGGTTGCGAGTCGATACCAGTAATGACGTGCGGTCATTGCCGCTTGCACCCACCATTTGATCACCAATCACCAAAAAACGCGTGGTATTATTGGCATTGTCTTCGATGCTGTCCTGCACGATTTGCAAACCGTAAATCGGAGCAGCTTGGCGACTCCCCAACGCTGCCGCCTCATCATCATTAGCCACCAGCCGTGCTGCTTCTGCATTACTGCTTACCGGAATGCGTTCGGCATGAGGTAAATGTTTATCCAGCCAATAACGACATTGCGCCAATGATTGCGCATGGGCATACACTTTCTGCACACCTTGCCAATTCTCGTGCCGACACATCAGGTTTTGATGAATGCGCAAAGAAATTTCCCCACAAATCCGCAAATCTGACTGAGTAAACATATCAAGCGTATGGGTAATCACACCCTCAGTGGAATTTTCAATCGGCACAACCCCATAACGCACCCGTCCAGCTTCCACTTCACGGAATACTTGTGCAATCGAATCCACTGGTAACGTGCCAACATTCATCCCAAAATGCTTAAACGTCGCCTCCTGCGTAAACGTGCCCGCTGGCCCTAAATACGCAATGCGCATGGATTCTTCCAACGCCAAACACGACGCAATGATTTCGCGGAACAAGTGCGTAATTTGCTCATTGCGCAAGGGGCCAGCATTCAACGCCTGCATCCGCGTAAGGATTTGTGCCTCGCGTTCGGGGCGGTAAAATTTCGCGTTCGGATCCTCCGCCAATTTGGTGTGCGCGACTTCCTCGGCACAGCGAGCGCGTTCGTTCAACAACGCCAGCATTTGGGTGTCGAGCGCATCAATCTGTTCACGCAAGGCGGCAAGCCTTTCACTCATAATAATCGTACCTTCAAAACGCCGGGGATCGCAGACAAAGCCACCCGTGTATCTTCACTTACCACCGAATCCACGTCCATTAGCGTGTAAGCCATATTGCCTTTGGAATCGTTCAGCATGTGGGCGATATTCACGCCAGCCTGCCCCAGAACATGAGAAATTTTACCCAGCATATCCGGGTTATTCTGGTTTACCACCGCGATACGAGTCAGCCCTGTGCGGCGCAATTTTACGTTCGGCAGATTGACGGAATTGCAGATATTACCGTTTTCGAGATAATCGCGCATCTGATCAACCACCATGATGGCGCAATTTTCTTCCGCTTCACGCGTCGATGCGCCCAAGTGCGGCAGGGTAATCACACGCCGGTTAGTGCGCAGCGCATTGCTGGGGAAGTCGCAGACGTAGGCGTACACCTTGCCGCTTTCCAAACCTGCCAATACCGCGCTGTCATCCAAAATGCCATTACGGGCAAAATTAAGCAGAATCACACCATCTTTGAGCTTTTGCAGGCTTGCAGCATTGATCAGGTTGCGTGTGCTATCAATCAGCGGGACATGGAAGGTAATGAAATCAGACTCTGCCAGCAACGCATCCAAATTCGGGGCGGCTTCCACGTCGGAATCGAGTTGCCAAGCACGTTCGATGGTAATGGTCGGGTCGTAACCGATCACATTCATGCCAAGACTACGCGCCGCATTTGCAATTTTTACACCAATTGCACCCAAACCAATCACGCCTAGGGTGCGACCGGGCAATTCAAAACCACCGAACTGCTTTTTGCCTGCTTCGACCGCCACACTCATTTCAGCGTCCGTGCCTTGTAAACTGTGCACGAAATCCATCGCAGGGCTGATATTACGGCAACCCATTAACATACCAGCCAGTACCAGCTCTTTCACGGCATTGGCATTCGCACCGGGGGCATTAAACACCACCACACCACTCTCAGAGAGAGTTTGAATCGGTACATTATTCGTTCCCGAACCTGCCCGTGCCACGGCTAACAAATTGTTACTAAATGGATAATCGTGGAGTTTGAAAGAACGGAGTAAAATAGCATCCGCATCAGTGGAGTGATCAGAAACAATATAGCGATCAGCAGGTAGGCGGTTCAAGCCTTTGGGAGAGATGGCGTTGAGGGTTTGAATTTTGTACATGGGGGTATCCTTTCCTGTGGTGGGGAATTGTCGGACTAAAGTCCGACCTACATGTACATGCCTGTAGGCCGGGCTTCCGCCCGACATCTTACGTTCTTTTAAATAGCTGCGAATTACCCGTTTTTCTGCGCAAAGTCTTGCATAAAGCTGACCAGCGTATCCACGCCCACTTCCGGCATGGCGTTGTAGATGCTGGCTCGCATCCCACCCACAGAACGGTGTCCTTTCAAAGTGGTTAAACCCTGTTGCGCCGCTTCACTGAGGAACGCCTTGTCGAGATCGGCATTTGCCAGCGTGAACGGCACATTCATCCACGAACGGCAATCGGCGGCAACCGGGCTCTTGTAGAAACCGTCAGAGGTTTCAATCGCGGTGTAGAGCTTTTGCGCTTTGCGTTCGTTGATGACTGCCATCCCTGCCAAGCCGCCTTGCTGCTTGATCCACTTGAACACCAAACCAGCCAAATACCAGCTATACGTCGCTGGGGTGTTGTACATAGATTCGTTGTCCGCGTGGATTTTATAATCAAACATGGTTGGTGTATCGGGCAAGGTTTCACCAATCAAGTCATCACGCACAATTACAATGGTCAGACCCGCTGGGCCAATATTTTTTTGCGCACCGGCATAAATCAAGCCGAATTTGCTGACATCCAGCGGGCGCGACAGGATGGTAGACGACATATCCGCCACTAACGGCACATCACCCGTTTCAGGAACCCACGCAAACTCCACCCCACGGATGGTTTCGTTCGGGGTGTAGTGCAAATAGGCAGCATTGGCATCGCACTTCCAAGTATCAAACGCCGGAACGCTGGTGTAATTGCCGTCTTTGGTCGATGCAACCACGTTAACATTAGCGTATTTTTTAGCTTCCTTGATCGCTTTGGCTGACCAATCGCCGGTATCCACGTAATCCGCCGTGCCTTTGCCCCGCAACAGGTTTTGCGGAATCATCGCGAATTGGCTGCTCGCGCCACCTTGCAAAAACAGCACTTTGTAGTTACCCGGAATCCCCATGATTTCGCGCAAATCCGCTTCGGCTTCAGCAGCGATCGACATGTATTCCTTACCACGGTGACTCATTTCCATCACCGACATGCCACTCCCGTTCCAGTCCAGCATTTCGGCTTGGGCTTGTTCAAGGACAGATTGCGGCAACATGGCAGGGCCTGCGCTGAAATTGAATACTCTTTTCATAAGTGCTTATTCCTGATCGTCGGTTAAGTCTGTAGTGTCATCGTCAGCGGTATCGCTGGTATCGGTCAAAATCGGCGCAATTTGCACCAGTTTTTCCCCATCGTTGAGGCGGATCAGAGTCACACCCTGCGTATTGCGCCCCACTATGGAAACATCAGCGACTGGGGTACGTACCAACGTACCACCGTCGGTGATGAGCATGATTTGGCAATCGTCGCGAACTTGCACCGCCCCTACCGCATTACCGTTGCGGTCAGAAGTTTGAATCGCAATCACGCCTTGCCCACCTCGTGCCTGCGCAGAGAATTCTTCAACACGAGTGCGTTTGCCGTAGCCGTTTTCGGTAGCAATCAGCAATTCGCCTTCGCCCAAAATGATCAGCGCGTTGACTTCCTGCCCCTCGTCCATGCGGATACCGCGCACGCCAGCCGCTGTCCGTCCCATTGCTCGCACGTCGGATTCGTGGAAACGAATCGCTTTACCGGAAGTACTAAATAACATCACTTCGTTATCGCCATTGGTCACGGCTACGCCAACCAATTGGTCGCCGTCACGCAAATCAACCGCAATAATCCCGGCAGTACGCGGACGCGAGAATTCCGTCAACGGGGTTTTCTTGACCGTGCCTTCGGAGGTTGCCATGAAGATGTATTTGTCTTCGGCGTATTCACGGATCGGCAATACCGCGTTAATGCGTTCGCCTTCTTCCAGCGGCAATAAATTAACCATTGGCTTGCCGCGAGCACCGCGTCCGCCCATTGGCAACTGGTAAACTTTCAGCCAATACATGCGTCCACGGCTGGAGAAGCACAGCAAGGTATCGTGCATACTGGCGACAAAGAGCTTTTCGATGAAATCTTCGTCTTTCATCGCCGTCGCCGCTTTGCCACGCCCGCCGCGTTTTTGTGCACGATAAGTGTCCAGCGTCTGCGCTTTGGCGTAACCGGCGTGCGAGAACGTGACCATGACTTCTTCGTCAGCAATCAGATCTTCCATGCACAGGTCTTCGCCGACCACGTTGATTTCGGTGCGACGTGCATCGCCATAGGTATCACGTACCAGCAGCAATTCATCGCGGATCACTTGCAGCAAACGGTCAGGATTGGCAAGGATTTCGAGCAAATCGGCAATCTTTTCCAACAATTCACGGTATTCGGCAAGGATTTTGTCTTTTTCCAAGCCGGTTAAACGGTGCAAACGTAAATCCAAAATCGCCTGTGCCTGCACGTCAGACAGCCAATAACCATCAGGACGCAGACCGTATTGTTCGGGCAAATCATCAGGGCGACAGGTATCCGCACCAGCACGGCTGAGCATGTCGCTGACAATGCCTGCGTTCCAAGCACGTGCCACCAAACCGAGTTTCGCATCAGCCGGGCTAGGTGCGGATTTGATCAGCGCAATGATTTCGTCAATGTTGGAGAGTGCAACCGCCAAACCTTCGAGGATATGCGCACGTTCCCGCGCTTTACGTACTTCAAAAATGGTACGGCGGGTGACAACTTCACGACGATGCCGTAAGAAGGCTTCTAACACCTCTTTGAGGTTCAGCAAACGTGGCTGACCATCCAGCAACGCCACCATATTGATGCCGAACACACTCTGCATCTGGGTTTGCTTGTAGAGGTTGTTCAGAATGACTTCGCCGGATTCGCCGCGCTTGAGTTCAATCACCATGCGCATCCCGTCCTTGTCGGACTCGTCACGCAATTCGGAGATGCCTTCTAGCTTTTTCTCTTTGACCAAATCAGCGATTTTTTCCAGCAAACGTGCCTTGTTCACCTGATACGGCAACTCGGTAACAATAATGGTTTCGCGACTGGTACGTGCATCCACTTCGACATTGGCGCGAGCGCGGACGTAAATGCGCCCTTTGCCAGTGCGATAGGCTTCACGGATCCCACGAGCGCCATTGATAATACCAGCAGTCGGGAAATCCGGCCCCGGCAGGTATTCCATCAAATCGCTGATATCGAGGTTGGGGTCAGCCAACAATGCCAAACACGCATTCACGGTTTCGGTGAGATTATGCGGGGGAATATTCGTTGCCATCCCGACCGCGATACCGGATGAACCGTTGATCAGCAGGTTGGGTAAGCGTGTGGGGAACACGCTGGGTTCTTTTTCATTACCGTCGTAGTTGGGGACGAAATCGACAGTTTCTTTGTCGATGTCCATTTGCAATTCGTGGGCAATTTTGGACATGCGCACTTCGGTGTAACGCATCGCAGCGGGTGAATCGCCATCGACTGAACCGAAGTTACCTTGCCCATCCACCAGCATGTAGCGCAGCGAGAACGGTTGCGCCATCCGTACCATCGTGTCATACACAGCCGTATCACCGTGTGGGTGATATTTACCGATCACGTCACCGACGATACGCGCAGATTTTTTGTAGGGCTTGTTCCACTCGTTGCCAAGTTCGCTCATCGCAAACAACACACGGCGGTGGACGGGCTTCAAACCATCCCGCACATCCGGTAGCGCACGCCCAACAATGACACTCATCGCGTAGTCCAAATAGGACTGGCGCATTTCATCTTCGAGATTAACCGGGATAATTTCCTTGGCAAATGTGGCCATATTCTTGTTCGATCACCTAAATCATGAAGAGCGGGATTATACCAGAAAAAGTATGGATGTGTGCGTTTGCGTAAGCCTAGGCAACGTCAATGCCGAGCCTAAATTAGTGGAATGTTGATCTATTTCAAAGAGACCACCAACACTTAATGATAAGCTTTTTATATCGCCAATGCCTTTTAGTCTAATTGACCAGCAATAACCATTGGATCCCCCATGAAAATTCAACTCATCACTTTCAGTTTGGTACTTGCAACCCTTTGCACGGCTTGTGGCGATGGCAACAATGCATCATTAACCAACACAACCGTTGTCAGCAAAGAAATTTTAGGGGAGCAACTCTTTTTCGACACCAATCTCTCCTCACCCGCAGGACAATCCTGTGCCAGTTGCCACGATCCCGCACACGGATTCGCTGATCCTGATACACAATTTCCGACATCAGAAGGTGCCAATGCAGGTATTTTTGACAAACGCCACACCCCAAGCTCAGCATATTCGCTCTATAGCCCCGAATTTCATTTTGATGCCAACCTAAACGAATATATTGGGGGACAATTCAGCGACGGACGCGCCAGAAATCTAACCATACAAGCACAAAATCCCTTTCTTGACCCACTGGAAATGGCGAACCCCAATCCAGCCAGTGTGGTGACGAAAGTTAAAAACGCCGCTTATGCCAATATGATGACACAAATTTACGGGGCAGAGGTTTTCGATAACGTTGCTACCGCTTACACCAGCATTGCCGATGCGCTGGCGGCTTTTGAGCGCACCCCCCTGTTTCACCCCTTCGATTCAAAATTTGACCATTATTTAGCAGGCAAAATCTCGCTCACGTCACAAGAAGCCTATGGCTTGCAACTGTTTAACGACCCCAGTAAAGGTAATTGTGCGGCCTGCCATAGCACCGCCGCCAACAATGGCACAAATCCACTCTTCACGAACTTTCGGTATGCTAATATAGGTTTGCCTGCCAACCCAGCCATTCCCGTCCCACCAGATCAAGATTCGATGCGCATCAGCGATGATGGCCTCGGTGGCCTACCTGATATGCCTAGCAGCGAGCTAGGAAAATTTAAAGTACCAACCTTACGCAATATTGCTAAAACCGCACCCTACGGGCACAACGGTGTGATTCAGGACTTACGGGAGATGGTCGACTTCCATAACACACGAGACGTGGTTGCAGGCCGCTGGGCATTGCCAGAAGTATCTGAAAATCTTGATCCTCGTGTTGGCAATCTGGGGTTAACGGATAGCGAAGTTGAGGCAGTTGTTGCGTTTCTGATCACGCTAAATGATGGTTACACCTTGCCGACGTCATCACCATAAACACTACAAAACCCGCTCTACATCCGCCTCTGTAATCGGAAACGCCAAGGTCGTTAATGGAAAACGTTCGGTCAATCGTACCAACTGGTGCGCCTGCTCTTTGTCGTAAAACACAATGACACGGGTATTCGACCAACGCTGCACCACCGCCATCATGGATTCGAGACTGCTGGTACGATCACGAAAATCTGACTGGAAGTTAAATTCTGCCACAATCACAGCGGGGGTATTTTTCTTCAAAAACTGCAACACCTTGCGCATACTGGTTTCTCGCGTCACGCTATACCCCATGCGTTGATACAATGGGGTAAAATCTGGGTAGCCACCCTGCTCCACCACACTCAGCAGCAATTTTTCGTTTATTGGCATTCTCGTCTCTCTTGTTTCACAATAAGCGTCAGTAACGGAGGTGAATCATGCCACAATACGAAAGCTTTTATCGCGGCGATACGTTCGGCTCTGAAGCACGTACTCTACCCGCCTTACACTACAATGCCATGCGTCTCTTGCTGGACTTCAGCGGCAAATCGTGTGTTTTCGTCCCCGTGCGCACGATGCAGTACATGGCGGTCATTGATCGCGAGGAAGTGATTTTTGTGCCATCCCACCACAAGGTGGAAATCGAGTTTGCATGGCGGTATTTCCAACCACAAGTACGCGAATCCCTGACTGATCCCGTGCCCTATACTTTCGAGTATTACAAGCCCGAAGCGTTAGCAGCAATGAAACGAGCGCAGAGTGAGTTTTTCCAGCATGTGCAATTGTTAGCGGGGAAGTTGCGGCAACAGGAAAAACCTGTCGCAGAAACCCGTAAGGTGCTCACTTTCCCTTCGCGTTCTTAATAAAACGCGGGGCTTCCGCCATCACAAACTGCTTAAACTCGCGTGCAATGGGCGACAAGCGTTTGCCCTTACGCATTACGACATGCCAATGGCGGTGAATCGGGAAATTTTCCACCTGTAAAATCACTAACCGCCCGCTATCCAGTTCCGGTTGAATGGTGTGCATCGATACAATCCCCAAGCCCAACCCTGCTTCCACCGCGTGCTTAATGGTTTCATTGCTGCGCATTTCCAGCGAATTTTTGCAACTGGCGCTGTATTTATGCAAGTGGCGCTCAATCGCGCTGCGCGTACCCGACCCTTTTTCGCGCACAATAAACCGTTCCGCCAGTACATCGCTCAGCAATAACGGGCGACCAATTCCCACCAGCGGATGCGTCGGTGCGGCAATCACCACCAGCGGGTTTTCCATCAAACGTTCGGATTGCAAACCGTGACCTTTCGGCGGTTCGCCCATGATCACCATGTCCGGCTCGTGATTTTCCAACTGATCCAGCAAGGTGTGGCGGTTGGTCACATCCAACGTGATATTGATGCCTTCGTGTTGTTGTGAAAACTCGGCCAGCAATTGCGTGACGAAATAATTAGCCGTGGTCGCCACGGATACAACGAGGTGTCCACCTTTAGTGCCCTTGAGTTCCTTCATTACCCCCAGCATGTCGTTGTGGGCTTGCAATACGCGGCTGGCGTAGTGTTGCACTTCCTTACCAATCGGGGTTAAGCACATCTTTTTGCCTTGGCGTTCAAACAGTGCCAGCCCACTATCGTCTTCCAACTGTTTGATTTGCATGGAAACCGCAGGCTGGGTCATGAACAGCTTTTCCGCCGCACGGGTATAACTTTCGTATTGTGCCACCGCTTCAAAAATGCGGATTTGGCTTAATGAGTACGGCATTGTGTTCCTCCTAAAAACATCAGTATTGCTTATATTTACACGTTTCATTATTGAGTTTCAATTATACCTACTGTTTGGCATACTTCTCCGCATCAGCAGGCAGTGCTTGTTGTTTAGGCAAAAACACTTTTTTCTTATAACCTCGTTGGAGGCACTTCATGGCAGTTAAGAATTACAGCGCGGGCGTGAAAGAATACCGCGAAACCTACTGGATGCCGGATTACACCCCGAAAGATACCGACATCCTGGCTTGCTTCAAAGTTACACCACAGGCAGGTGTTCCACGTGAAGAAGTCGCCGCAGCGGTAGCCGCAGAATCTTCCACCGGTACATGGACTACCGTTTGGACTGACCTGTTGACCGATCTGGACTACTACAAAGGCCGCGCTTACGCTATCGAAGACGTACCTGGCGATGATACTTGTTTCTACGCTTTCGTGGCTTACCCGATTGACCTGTTTGAAGAAGGTTCAGTCGTTAACGTCATGACCTCTTTGGTTGGTAACGTATTCGGTTTCAAAGCCTTGCGTGCGCTGCGTCTGGAAGACATCCGCTTCCCTATCGCTTACGTCATGACGTGCAACGGTCCACCACAAGGTATCCAAGTTGAACGTGACATCCTCAACAAATACGGTCGTCCGATGTTGGGTTGCACCATCAAGCCTAAACTGGGTCTGTCTGCTAAGAACTACGGTCGTGCGTGCTACGAAGGTCTGCGCGGCGGTCTGGACTTCACCAAAGACGACGAAAACGTTAACAGCCAGCCATTCATGCGTTGGAGACACCGTTTTGACTTCGTAATGGAAGCGATTCACAAAGCGGAAGCCGAAACCGGCGAACGCAAAGGTCACTACCTGAACGTGACTGCACCGACTGCTGACGAAATGATGCGCCGTGCAGAGTATGCAAAAGAAATCGGTGCGCCGATCATCATGCACGACTACATCACCGGCGGTTGGGCAGCCAACACCCAATTGGCACAATGGTGCCAAAATAACGGCATGTTGCTGCACATTCACCGCGCCATGCACGCGGTACTCGACCGCAACCCGCACCACGGTATCCACTTCCGCGTGCTGACCAAGATCCTGCGTCTGTCCGGCGGCGACCACCTGCACTCCGGTACCGTTGTTGGTAAGTTGGAAGGCGACCGCGAAGCGACCTTGGGCTGGATCGACATCATGCGTGACAGCTACATCAAAGAAGACCGTTCACGCGGTATCTTCTTCGACCAAGACTGGGGTTCCATGCCAGGCGTATTGCCGGTCGCATCCGGTGGTATCCACGTATGGCACATGCCAGCACTGGTTAACATCTTCGGTGATGATTCCGTACTGCAATTCGGTGGCGGTACATTAGGTCACCCATGGGGTAACGCGGCGGGCGCTGCTGCTAACCGTGTCGCGGTTGAAGCTTGCGTTGAAGCACGTAACATGGGGCGCGAAATTGAGAAAGAAGGTAAAGACATTCTGGTTAATGCCGCGAAGTCCAGCCCTGAACTGAAGATCGCGATGGAAACTTGGAAAGAAATCAAGTTTGAGTTTGATACTGTTGACAAACTCGACGTTGCTCACAAGTAATTGATTCTTTAACCTAATTTTGGAGTACATCACATGAGTGATATGCAAGACTACAAATCAAGCTTGAGCAATGCCGAGAGCCGCAAGTTTGAAACTTTCTCTTACCTGCCAGCGATGAATGCGGATCAAACGCGCAAGCAAATCCAATACATCGTCAACAAAGGTTGGAACCCGTCCATCGAACACACTGAACCAGAAAATGCCTCCGGCAGCTACTGGTACATGTGGAAACTGCCGATGTTCGGCGAAACCAACGTTGACACCATCTTGGCAGAACTTGAAAACTGCCATGCAGCCCACCCGAACAACCATGTGCGTTTGCTGGGTCTGGACAACTACGCACAATGTGCGGGTGCTTCGATGGTTATCTATCGCGGTAAAACTGTCTAATTGATTAGGTGACAGTGTGTGGGGTGTATACAATACCCCCACATTAATCGCTAGAGGAGTACCGTTTCATGGCTACAAAACCCGACCGTTACATTGGCATCAACAATGACATCAACGGTGGCATGACCACTATTGGTAAGATTATCCGCGATGCGTGGGTCTTTGGTCTGATTCCCGAAACGGAAACTTGTCAAAATTGGAACCTAGCCGGGATTGACACTTTGCTGCAAAAGGTTAATGCCGAGTGGGACAAATACGGCTGTTTAGTCAGCCGCCTTCCCCCTGAGCTGGCAGCACGCCACCAACTCATTCATGATGCCGCCATCGCCAAAGCACGCGCGGCAGGTTGGTCGGGTGAACACGAAACCGACTACGAAGATTAAAAACTTCACAGAATTTCAAGAGGATTAGCCATGTCTGCATCCGTTGACCCAAACCAATACACCGTTAAACACGAACCTTATTACGAAGCAGTTGGCGACGAAATTGCACTTTATGAAGCTGCTTACAGCGCACGGATGCCGATGATGCTCAAAGGCCCGACCGGTTGTGGTAAATCGCGTTTCGTCGAACACATGGCATGGCGGCTGAAACGTCCACTGATCACCGTGGCGTGTAATGAAGACATGACTGCCTCTGACTTGGTAGGGCGTTTTCTGCTCGACAAAGACGGCACGAAATGGCAAGACGGCCCTTTAGCAACTGCGGCACGAATGGGCGCAATTTGCTATTTGGATGAAATCGTGGAAGCCCGCCAAGATACCACAGTCGTCATCCACCCACTAACCGACCACCGCCGCACCTTACCGCTGGACAAAAAAGGTGAGTTGATTGAAGCCCACCCTGATTTTCAGTTGGTCATTTCCTACAACCCCGGCTACCAAAGCTTGATGAAGGACTTGAAGCAATCCACCAAGCAACGGTTTGGGGCATTGGATTTTGACTATCCGCGTGAAGCGATTGAAATCGCCATCGTTTCCAAAGAATCCGGCGTGGATGAAAAGACGGCGGCAAAACTGGTTCAGATTGCCCACCGTGCGCGTAACCTCAAAGGTCACGGGCTGGATGAAGGTATTTCCACCCGCTTATTGGTTTACGCAGGACAATTGATCAACAAAGGGGTTACACCGTTGGCGGCGTGTTCAATGACAATGGTGACACCGTTGACCGACGACCCTGATATGCGGGATACATTGAACGCAGCGGTACAAACGTTCTTTGGGTAAACCAAACGGTAGGCAACTATGGCAATCCATCTTGAAGAATATCGGGAGTTCCTCGAAAAAATAACGCCACGTGTGCGTGATGTCCTCGATGGTTCCTACCAAGAAGCCACGCGGGTGATGTCGCCCGGCGGGTTGCAAGATTACTTGGATGGTGCAAAAGCCATTCAGAAACTAGGGCGCGGCGAAGACCTGCTCATCACCTATTTGCAGGAAATGCCGCTGGTTGCCAAAGAATGCGGCGAAGACATTATCCCCGATGTGGTCACAGCGGCAATGAAACTGGCGTCGATGGTGTCAGGCGAAGTTATTACCCTGATGCTATCAAGCCTACCTACTGCATCGCGGCATTTGGGGGATGCAGAATTGGTGCGCGGCTACCTGACGTTTATTCACCAGTTTTCCTCGACAGCGGCACGCGGTTTGCGCCCGATGCTGAATCACATGGATGAGTTACTCTCCAAACTCACCCTGAGCGGCTTGCGGCGTTGGGCGAATTTTGGGGCGCAAGCCTACCGCCGTGATTTCAATAATTTAACCAAATATTTTGATCTGGAATCAGCGGATAGTCGCGCTACTTTGCAGAAAGAACGGCGCGGGGTGTTGTTTGTCAAAACCCAGCGTAAGCTGAATTTTTACTTGCGGGCGTTGTGGGCGCGTGACTTTTTCCTGCGTCCGACGGGTGCGGATTACACCGATTTCCGCCCTTACATCGAGCACCGTATTTTCCATATGCCAGATGCGGTGGATGATCTTGGCGATATTCCGGGGCTGGAATTGTACCGCGCTACCGCTGCGCACATGGCAGCACACCTGATGTATACCCGTAAGGCGTTGTCGGCGGAACAACTTAGTCCTGCGCAATTGTTTTTCATCGGCTTTATGGAAGATGCGCGGGTCGAATACAAAGCCACGCAAGCCTTTCCGGGGCTGAAAACCTTGTGGAGTCGGCTGCTGACCGCGAATTATGACGGCGCGGTTGAACATCCGACCATGCGTTTGCTGGAAAACATCGCGCTGATGTTGCTGGATGAGCAGGTCACGGGTAAGGGTGATGAGGCGATTAGTGCGTTCGTGGCGAAATTCCATGCGAATATTGCGGAAAAGCAGGATGATGGGCAGTTCTCATGGCTGATGGGCGTGGAGCTTTACAATCTGTTTGCGGGGCGACGTGAAGTGCCGAGCTTGCGGATTCTGGAGCGCATCCGCATCCCTTACCGCGATGACAACCGTTATGTCTGGACGATGGAAGAAATGACGTGGGATGTTGGGTTTGAATACGTCCCCGCCAGCCAACGGCAAGTGCGCCGTCAGGTCAATGTGATGATGATGGCGAACGAGGTCGATTGCGAACTCGCGGGCGATGACGCGCAGGAAATCTGGACGTGTTCCACCGAAATGCGCCCGTATGAAGACGATTTGACCGACAACACCAAGACTTTCAATGAGATGTGGGGCAAAGAGCCGGTTTCTGAACCGTTTCATTATCACGAATGGGATTACCACATTCAGTTGCACCGCCCCGATTGGGTGACGGTGTATGAACGTCGCCAGCAACGCGGTGATCCTGATGATATTCGGGCGATTATTGATGCTTACCGCCCGGTGGCGCATCGCATTAAGCAGATTATCGACTTGCTGACTCCCGATGGGGTGCAACGCCAACGCGGGCTGGAAGATGGCGACGAAATCGACATTAATGCGGCGGTGGATGCGATGATTTCGATCCGCATGGGTGAACAGCCGAACCCGCGCATTACCATGCGTAACGTGATTAAAAACCGTGACTTGGCGGTGGTGGTGTTGCTGGATTTGTCGCAATCCACCAATGAGGCGATGAAGGGTTCAGACAAAACGGTGCTGCAATTGACCCGCGAAGCCTCGACGCTGGTGGCAACGGCGATTGAGGGGATTGGCGACCCGTATGCGATTCACGGCTTTGCGTCGGATGGGCGGCATGATGTGCAGTATTTCCGCTTGAAGGATTTCAACCAGCATTTCGATGATGAAGCAAAGTCACGGCTGGCGGGGATGAAGGGGGGGCTTTCCACCCGCATGGGGGCAGCGTTACGTCATGCGGCGCACCATTTGCACAAGCAACCGGAACGCCGCAAGCTGGTATTGCTAGTGACGGATGGCGAACCGGCAGATATTGACGAGCGCGACCCGCAGCATTTGCGCTTCGATGCGAAAAAGGCGGTGGAGGAGTTGTATAGCCAAGGGGTGCAAACGTATTGTTTAACGCTTGACCCGCACGCCGATGATTATGTGAAACGGATTTTCGGGCAGAATAATTACACGGTGATTGACCATGTGGATCGGTTGCCGGAGCAATTGCCGGTGTTGTTTGCGAGTTTGACGAAGTAGGCTTTAAGCCAACAACAACTGCTGATAATCCTGCGAATACGTCGCTGCCTCCGCAATCACATACTCCTTAAACGCCTGCGCCGCAGGGGAAAGCCATTTCCCCTCCCGCGTCACGATATGCCAATAACGCTGGATCGGGAAATTCTGCACATCCAGAATCGCCAACGAATGCGTTTCCAGTTCCAGCCGGATACTGTGCAACGACACAATCCCCAACCCCAGCCCCGCAATCACCGAATACTTGATCGACTCATTGCTACCCATTTCCAGCGTACTGGTAAACGTATGCCCGTGTTCGGCAAAGAACCGCTCAATCGCCGCGCGTGTCCCCGACCCCGGTTCACGCACTACAAACTTTTCGCCAATAATTGCGGATACCGAAATAGCCTTCTGCCCCGCCAGCGGATGATTCGCAGGTGCAATCAACACCAGCGGATTGCACATCAAACGTTGCGAATGCAAATCCAGATTCGACGGCGGCTCACCCATCACCACCAAATCTGCCTCGTAATTCTGTAACTGTTCCACCAGCGTCTTACGGTTGGTGATATTCAATGACACCGTAATTCCTTCATTCTGCTGCGAAAATCCCGCCAACATCCGCGTAATGAAATAAATCGAGGTGTTCGCCGCCGATACATTGATAACGCCCTGATGCACATCCTTCAACTCTTCCAGCGTTTCCACCATGCCCTGATATTTCGCGGAAATCTCGCAGGTATAGGTGTGCATTGCCCGCCCCGCCGCCGTCAGCACAATGCGCTTGCCTTGGCGTTCAAATAACGACAAACCCACGTTTTCTTCCAATTGCTTGACCTGCATGGATATTGCAGGCTGCGTCATGTGCAACAATTCAGCGGCGCGAGTAAAGTTTTCCGTTTGGGCAACGGTCTGGAAGATCTGGATCTGGCGGAACGAAATGTGCATGTTGACTAATTAACTCGGAAATTCAGGGTTTCTTGCTATCAGCATAACATAATCAAGCCTGATGTTTAAGTAAGAATAAATGAGTTTCAATTATGTTAAGCATCACTTATACTTGCGCCCATCGAGAGTTATTGAACCATTTTTTACTCAATTGAGGAGAGAGTCATGGACCAATCTGGACGTTACGCGGATCTTAGTCTGAAAGAAGAAGACCTGATCGCAGGTGGTGGGCACATTCTGGTTGCCTACAAAATGAAGCCAAAAGCTGGCTATGGCTATCTGGAAGCGGCTGCGCATTTGGCAGCAGAATCTTCCACCGGTACTAACGTTGAAGTTTGCACCACCGATGATTTCACCAAGGGCGTTGATGCGCTGGTGTACCACATCGACGAAGCAACCGAAGACATGCGTATCGCGTACCCGATTGACTTGTTCGACCGCAACATCACCGACGGGCGCATGATGCTGGTGTCTTTCCTGACACTGGTTATCGGTAACAACCAGGGCATGGGCGACATCGAACACGCTCAAATGATCGACTTCTACATGCCGCCACGCGCTATCCAGTTGTTCGACGGCCCTGCGAAAGACATTTCTGACATGTGGCGTATCCTCGGTCGTGATGTGAACAACGGTGGTTACATCGCCGGTACTATCATCAAGCCTAAGCTGGGTCTGCGCCCTGAGCCATTCGCTCACGCGGCTTACCAATTCTGGCTCGGCGGCGACTTCATCAAGAACGATGAACCGCAAGGCAACCAGGTTTTCTGCCCAGCGAAAAAAGTTTACCCACTCGTATACGACGCCATGAAGCGTGCACAAGACGAAACCGGTCAAGCGAAACTGTTCTCTGCGAACATCACCGCTGACGACCATTACGAAATGTGCGCCCGTGCTGATTTCATCCTCGAAACCTTCGGGCCTGATGCAGACAAGGTTGCGTTCCTGGTCGACGGTTACGTTGGTGGCCCTGGCATGATTACTACCGCACGTCGCCAGTACCCTAACCAGTACCTGCACTACCATCGTGCTGGTCACGGCGCGATCACTTCCCCGTCTTCCAAGCGTGGTTACACTGCGTTTGTATTGGCGAAAATGTCACGTCTGCAAGGTGCTTCCGGTATCCACGTCGGCACCATGGGCTTCGGCAAAATGGAAGGCGGTTCCGATGACAAAATCATCGCGTACATGATCGAACGTGACGAGTGCCAAGGCCCTGTCTACTTCCAGAAGTGGTATGGCATGAAGCCAACTACCCCAATCATCTCTGGCGGTATGAACGCTCTGCGCCTGCCGGGCTTCTTCCAGAACCTGGGTCACGGTAACGTTATCAACACGTCCGGTGGTGGTTCTTACGGTCACATTGACAGCCCAGCGGCTGGCGCGATTTCCCTGCGTCAATCCTATGAGTGCTGGAAATCCGGTGCTGACCCGATTGAATTTGCGAAAGAGCACAAAGAATTTGCTCGCGCATTCGAGTCATTCCCTGGCGATGCTGACAAGCTGTTCCCAGGCTGGCGCGAAAAGCTGGGCGTACACAAGTAAGCCGCAAGCTACCACAGTAAAGGTGGGTGGTGCATTCGCACTGCCCACTTCTCCCCATCTCTCTGTCAGGAATCCCACCCATGACCGACGCTTCCCAATACACCATCCAACACGAACCCTTCTACCAAGCCACCGGACGCGAAGTCGAACTGTACCAAGCTGCGTACCGTTCCCGCTTACCGGTAATGGTGAAAGACCCGACGGGTTGCGGTAAATCGCGTTTCGTCGAACACATGGCATGGAAACTCGGCAAGCCACTGATCACAGTCGCTTGTAACGAAGACATGACCGCCTCCGATCTGGTCGGACGCTATTTACTCGAAGCCAATGGCACACGCTGGCTGGATGGCCCGTTGACCACCGCCGCCCGCATTGGCGCGATTTGCTACCTCGATGAAATCGTTGAGGCACGCCAAGATACTACCGTAGTCATTCACCCGCTGACGGATCACCGCCGCACTTTGCCACTGGATAAAAAAGGCGAATTGGTGAACGCGCACCCCGATTTTCAGTTGGTGATTTCCTACAATCCGGGCTATCAAAGCCTGATGAAAGATTTGAAACAGTCCACCAAGCAACGCTTTGTGGCCTTCGATTTTGACTACCCTGCCGCTGATGTCGAATCCACCATTTTGCAACAAGAAGCAAACGTGGACGCGGCAATGGCGGATAAGTTGGTGAAAATTGCCCATACCGCCCGTAACCTGAAAGGGCATGGGCTGGATGAAGGCATTTCCACCCGTTTGCTGGTGTACGCCGCCAACCTGATGCGCGACGGGATTGCAGCGGGTGACGCTTGCCGCATGGCACTGGTTAGCCCGATTACCGATGATGCGGATATTCGCAGCACGCTGAACCACGCGATTGACGCGATTTTTGGGTAAACACTCCGAACATTCCCCCCATCCCCAGCCCTTCCCCCGCAAGGGGTGAAGGGAGCAAGATAGAAGAAGAGAAAGTTTCTTGTCCCCTCCACCCCTTGCGGGGGGAGGGTTAGGGAGGGGGGAGGTTCGGAGGATGCAGGTAAATCTCGGAGTCACCATGTCAGAACCAAATGAAGTCATCGCCCGTTACCGCGCCCAACTAAGCTGCAACTTCAAGCAGCTTGATGAAGCCTTCGCCGCCTGTATGCAGGACGCGCTCGCGCTATTGAGCGAGGAAGGCATCAAGGATTACCTAGACGGTGCGTCGTTGGTGTGCAAAATCGGGCGCGGTTTCGACCCCGTGCTGACCTATCTGGAAGAAATGCCGGTTATCGCCCACAAGCTCGGCGAAGGGATGTTGACCCGCGTCAGCCAAGCGGTGTGGAAAATATCGCGTACCCCGAACGGGCGCATTATTCCCATTTTTTTGCAGACTTTGCCCGACGTGTGCCGTCGCCTCGAAAGCGAGGAACTGGTTGGGCATTACATCACCCTGTTGTTCGAGATGATGGATCGTACCACGGGTTCGATCCACGGTTTCCACACCACCATTCCCAGCCCCGGTTTGCCCAAGTTGCTGGAACAAATGCCTTATTTAATGAGCCAGTTAGCCTTGGGTGGCTTGAAAAACTGGATCGAATACGGCATCCGCAACTACGGCAAACACCCGCATCGGCAGGAAGAATATTTCAGCCTGCAATCCGCCGATGCCAAAGCAATGTTGCAGCACGAACGCCACGGCACGCTGTTTACACATAACGAGCGCAAGCTGAATTTGTATTTGCAAGCCTGCTGGGAAAGTCACGAATACCTTGTACCGTATTCGGTGGATTTCCGCGATATGCGTGAGCAACAGCCGTATTTTGACGAGTTCGGGATGCGCATTCCTGACGTGTTCGACGATGCGTATGGCGTGACGGGGATTGACCGTTACCGTGCGGTATTGGCGCACATGGTGGCGCATCAACGCTGGACGCATAAAGTGGTGGCGGATAATTTCAGCCCGCAACAGCGCATTGCGATTGAGCGGCTGGAAGACAGCCGGGTGGAATATCTGGCGATGCAGGAATACCCCGGTTTGCGGCGGATATTCACTGCGTTGCACCCTGCCCCGCTGGAAAACGAGTGCGATGCCAAGACCGAATCGTGTTTCCGGCATCGGCTGGCGATGTTGTCGTGGGCAATTTTGAATCCGGCGCATGGCTATCAGAACGCGAAGATCAATGAGTTTGCGGGCAAGTTCCACGCGAAAATGCTGCAAGGCAACGCGACGACGGCGGATATGGTGCAACTGGCGATTTCGTTTGTGGCGCAAACGCGCTTGCAAACTGACCAGTTGCCGAGCGTGTATTTTGCCAATACCGCCATTCCTTACCGCGATGATAACCGCCATTTGTGGCAGTACATCGAGGAAAGCGACGACGAAGAATTCTTCGACGAACACAAGCAAACCCAGCAACAAAACGAGCAATCGGGCTTGCCACCGCGCCATTACCCTGAGTGGGATTACAGCACCCAGACGTATCGACCGGACTGGACGAGCGTGTATGAAAGTTTGCATCCGGCGGGTAATCCGGCAGTGATTGATGCGCTGTTGCAGAAACACGCGGCGTTGGCGAAACGCTTGAAGCAGATTGTGGATTTGTTGAAGCCGCAAAATTACACGCGGGTACGCTATCAGGAAGAAGGCAGCGAACTGGATTTGGATGTGGCGATCCGTTCCCTGATTGATTTCAAGGGCGGGGCGAACCCTGATCCGCGCATCAATATGAGCCACAAGCATGACGGGCGCAATATCGCGGTGATGCTATTACTGGATTTGTCGGCTTCTATCAGCGAAGTGCCGGAAGGCGCGACCCAAAGCATTCTGGAACTGAGTCAGGAAGCGGTGTCGTTGCTGGCGTATGCGATTGAGGCGTTGGGCGACCCGTTTGCGATTGCAGGGTTTGCCTCCAATACGCGGCACGAGGTGCGTTACCAGCACATCAAGGGTTTCAAGGAACATTGGAACGACGAGGTGAAGGGGCGGCTGGCGGCGATGCAGGCGGGGTATTCGACGCGGATGGGCGCGGCGGTGCGTCATGCGGCGCATTATCTGGAGCATCAACAGGCGGATAAAAAGCTGCTGCTGATTTTGACCGATGGTGAACCGTCAGATATTGACGTGGATGACCCGCAATTATTGACGCAAGATACGCGCCAAGCGGTGAAAGAACTGGATCAGAAAGGCATTTACAGCTATTGCATTAGCCTTGATCCACGAGCGGATGAATACGTGCGGGATATTTTCGGCAAGCGCGTTACCGTCGTGGATAATGTGCAGCGGTTGCCGGAGAAAATGACGCAGGTGTTTGTTACGTTGACGGGGTGATACGTAAATTAAAAACATGGAAAATCTACTCATCAGAAGTAAAGATTTTTTGCGTAATTATCTCGTCAATTACTTTAGCCTTCCATACAACGCCTAATTGTGCTTTAATTTGATGATTATCATCACTTGCACCAATTCTTCCTGAATAAATACCTATAAGTTTCATAAAGTAATTTGAAATCTTTGTTGGTTCTGGATGTTTATCCATAATGCCGACAGGTCGTTTTTGGAAAAGGATAACCGGAGAACCTGACATGCCCTGTCTAGAGGCCGTATCTACTAAAATTTTAGGTAATTCATCTATGTCGATTATAGGTTCACTTGCAATACTAGCGCGTTTCCAAATTGGAAATATGTTTCCAACACTGATACCAAAAGGATAGCCTAAAATAAATACATCATCAGCTACTGATTCAGTAGTTTCCTCATTAAATGGCTCGATAAACTCCTCTACAGTCATTGCCAATAAATGTGCTGGAATATCAATCTCTAATGCAGCCACATCAACACTTTTTCCATAGTGAGGATGCTGTAGCCATAATGGTTCATCTGTTTCTGAATTTAATAGATTTATTGCAAAATCCTCAAACTCAATATGTTCTTTATTTTTATGAACTCTAATAACTAAATTATTTGGAATTGCGGCGGTTTTCTCTGCTAAGCATTTCCCTGTTTCTGAATTTCGACCACTTACCACATGCCAATTTGTAATTAAGAAACGCTTGTTATTCCTAACAACAAAGAATGCAGTAGCCGTAGATAACTCAATCTCATTAAATCGCGCGGTCACAAAGTAGGAACTTTGAGATATTGGGTTAAATTCTAATTTACTCATTAATCCATGAATACCATTTAAAAATTATTAAAAAATACCTATATCTCTTTTCTGGGAAAATCTGGGACATACCCTGTTTTCGCCACAATAGTGTTCTGTTTCTCAAACTCTGCTAGTGATGCCAGTAGTAAACGCTGTACACCATCTTGCTTGCTTAACTTGCGATCAAACGTCCACAACGTCATGTTAGCCTGCTGGCTTTCTACCGCAATAATCGAATCCGCAAACCCTGCATTGCTTTGGCGAAAACGCATTAAGGCTTGCATGAAGTGCTCAGGATGCTGCAACTCTAAGCCTGCTCCAAGACCCAAACAAATTCAACCTGTACCACTTGTGGCACAAAAACACGTTTAACAGCTTTTACCAAAGCGCGGGCTTGCTCTGTTTGTGCTGGTGATTCCTCATCATTTGTCAGAACACGAACCAGTATGTTGGTATCGACCGCAATCAAAGTGTTGCCCCACGTTGGCGGATAGCTTCATCCATTTGTTCCAAGGTCACTTTTTTCTTTACCTTGATGCTACCGAAAGAGCCTTCCCGTGTACTCTGGGGTTGTTTTGTTACCCTTGCTTGGTAACTAACGTGCCTTGATAAAAGCGATGAAATCAATAACCTGCTGTTGCGCATCTAAGGGTAGTGTTTCAAAGTCTTGTAGTACGGCGTTAGGGATCATGGTGTTTCACCTTTGCACAAGAAAATAGGATGTTTCATTCTACTCATGCATCTCCTTGCGTAGCAACTCCAGCCCGCGCTCAGTCTTACCATGTCCACGTTCAGCTCTTTCTTGAAAACGGGCTTTAGCCGCCAGTACGTCAGCTTCAATTTCTTCGTCAACAAAATCATCGGGGTCAGTGGAACACCCATCCAGATCGTATTCGTCAAACACCAACTCTGCCACACTATACGGCGGCTCGATAAGGTCACGCGGGTCATCACTGATGAAGGTTTCTTGCACCCGCTCCCCTGCCGCATCCGTCCACAGACGCACTGTTTCTCTTGGCTCTAGCGAAATCGCCACAATCACACGAGTGCCCACGTCAGAACACCGCCAGCGTCCGGCGGCTGTAAAAAACTCCGTGCCAATTTGGAAATCTGAGTGCTTCATGGTTTTAGCACATGCTCCAATTCAGCATCCACCTCATCCGCCGGATAATTCACGGCATCTACCCCGCTTTTACCCAGCAAGTCGATAAATGCCTCTAAATCCAACCCCGCAAAACGCGCAGCCTGTGCCAACGTCATCTGCTGGGTTTGCACAAACAGCACTGCCAAGGTACGTTGCACACCATACCGCAACAAGTTTTCATCAAACGGAATGGTCAAAAAAGAAGGCTTGCCGTGTTTGGTGATAATGCTCATGTTCCCCAGTTCGGCTTGCCGCAACAGCTCCCCCGAATGGTTACGCAAGTCACGGGCGCTAAAGACTTCAACTGCTTGCATGGCGTATTCCTCAAATCCGTTATGTACGCAAAGTATCGCATATTGCAAAACACTAGCCCCACTAGCCTCAACTTGCTATGTTGCGCCCATAAAATCAGGAGCAACCGCTATGCAACCATCGCCCATCACCGAAAAACCCCAACCACCCGCCCCCAACGAATGCTGCGAAAGCGGCTGTGACCCCTGTGTGTGGGACATTTACCGCACAGAATTACAGAAATGGGAAAAAGCACAGCAAGGCACAAAAAACACCGATGCTGCCAAGCCAGCGCAACCATAAACCCTATCCAGATAGGGCTGAACCAGCCATTCCCAGCCCTTGTTATATGATCAACACCAAGCAATCACAGCAAAACAGGAGTGCCCCATGATCCAATCCACTACCCCCACGATTGAAGGCAAACGCATCACCCAATACCACGGTGTAGTCACAGGCGAAGCCATTCTAGGGGCAAACATCTTCAAAGACTTTTTTGCCGGAATCCGCGACATTATCGGCGGACGCTCCGCCGCCTACGAGAAGGAATTGCGCAAAGCCCGTGAAATCGCCTTTGCTGAAATGGAAGCCCAAGCGCAAAGCCTAGGTGCAAATGCCGTCGTCGGCATCGACATTGACTACGAAAACATCACGATGGGTAACAGCGGTGGCATGTTGATGGTCACGGTTAGCGGCACGGCGGTCAACGTCCAATAAAAACCCTACACTTTGCACCACACCAGCAACCGATTATTCACCGGCATAACGTAATCGTGCTGAAACTGCATCCCCGCCTGTTCCGCCAGCCGGTTCAGGTCGGCGAAATCCCGAATTCCACTACGCGGATCGCGCTGCTTCAACCACTGATCAAACCGCTCATTGCTAGCACTGGTGTATTGCCCGTCATAGTTGAACGGGCCATACAACACAAATAAGCCACCGACTGGCAACAACTTGCCAACACCGGCGAAAAACGCTTCTACTTCCGACCACCCCATAATGTGCACCGTGTTGGCAGAATACACCGCATCTACCGCCAACTCAGGCCACACATCGCTGACCACATCCAAAGCCAGCGGCGCACGCGTATTCGGCAAACCTGCCTCATCCAACCACAATTGAATCCCCACATGATGTGCCACCACATCGCTGGTGTGCCACACTAACTGCGGCAACGCAGCGGCGAAATGCACCGCATGCTGTCCCGTGCCGCTACCGATTTCCAGTACTGCACGGCAATCCCGCAACAACGGCGCAAGTACTGCCAAAATCGGCGCTTTATTTTCTTCACACGCTTCGGAAAACGGTTTACTTAGCATCAATTAACATCCTTCACTAAATGGCACGCCACTTGTCTGCCCATCACCTCTCGGCATACGGGTACCTGCGTCCGGCATACCGGCTGCACCTGTGGACAGCGTGTATGAAACACACAGCCTGCTGGTGGATTTAAGGGCGAAGGCAACTCCCCTGCCCCAACCACTATGTTTGCCAAACGCGTCCGTTCCTGTTGCGGATCAGACAGTGGAATCGCTGCCAACAACATGCGCGTGTAAGGGTGCAGCGGCTCCGCATACAAACTCGCCGTATCCGCGATTTCCATGATTCTGCCCAAATACAACACCAACACACGGTTACTGAGTGACTTCACCACACTCAAATCATGCGAAATAAACAGCAACGTCAGGTCGTGACCGCGCTGCAAATCCGCCAGCAATTTCACAATCTGCCCCTGAATTGACACATCCAACGCACTCACCGGCTCATCGCACACGATCAGTTGCGGTTCTACACTTAACGCTCGTGCAATACCAATACGTTGGCATTGCCCGCCGGAAAATTCGTGTGGGTAACGATTGCCCATTTCCGCCGCCAAGCCCACAGCTTGCAGCAAATCAGCAGCACGCTGGCGAATCGCTGCCTTACCCAACTCCGAGCGCAAGGCGAAAAGCGGTTCTTGCAGAATATCACTCACCGTCATGCGCGGATTCAGCGCATCCAGCGGGTCTTGAAAAATGCATTGCACAGCGCGGCGATAGGCTTTCATCGCTACCCTATCGTGCGGATTCAGTGCTTTACCTTGCCATTCGACCGTGCCTTGCGTGGGTGTCACCAGTTGCAAGATAGCGCGGGCAAGCGTGGATTTGCCGCAGCCTGATTCGCCGACAATCCCCAAGGTTTCGCCTGCTTGCACAGTAAACGAAACATCGGTGAGCGCCTGCAACGCCTGCCCCGTTTTGAGCCGGAAACTCACACTGAGGTTGCGCACTGCCAGTTGTGGCGCGGTCATTCAGTCAGCCATCCAGATCAGGGAGGCCATGCGCCCGGTTTGCCCGTCGCGACGGTAGGAGAAAAAGCGTTCCGCATCGGTGTACGTGCATAGGTCGCCGCCGTAAATGGCTTGAACCCCGACAGCATTCAAACGTTGTCGTGCCAGCAGGTAGATGTCTGCCAACCACTTGCCGTCATTGCCGGAAGGCTGGAAAGCGTTGGCGGCAGCAGGGTCATGCTGCATGAAAGCCTCACGCACTTCTGCGCCAACTTCAAACGCCGTCGGCCCAATCGCAGGCCCTAGCCATGCCAACACATCGGCGGGCGGGCATTGCAAGGATTCGACGGTGCGTTCCAATACACCGGCTTCCAGCCCACGCCATCCGGCATGGGCAGCGGCTACCCGCGTCCCTGCTTTGTCGCAGAACAGCACGGGTAAGCAATCGGCGGTCATAATGACGCACACTTGCCCTTTGCCGAAAGCGGTGGAGGCATCGCCGGTTGGGTAGCATTCACCCACATCCATACCGCAGACATCGACACCGTGGACTTGCTTAAGCCACAAGGGTTCGGAAGGCAGTTGCAGGGTATCGCCGACAATCATGCGGTTGCGGGCAACGGCGTAGGGGTTGTCACCGACGTGATCGCCGAGGTTGAGGCTGTCAAACGGTGCTGCGCTGACGCCGCCGTGACGGGTGGTGCATACGGCGTGAATGTTGGCGGGGGCAGGCCATGCGGGGGTAAGCCACCCTTCGGCTGCGCTCAGGGTACGGTTAGGGTTCACTACGTATAGCCTCTCTGAACAATTCCAACAACGCCTCCATATCCTCCGGCACAGGCACTTCCCACGCCATCGCTTCGCCCGTAGCCGGATGCGTCAGCCCCAAGCGGGTCGCGTGCAACGCCTGACGCGGGAAGGTTTGAATCGCTGTGCGCAATGCCTCATTCACTCCCGCAGGCACACGTGGACGCCCGCCGTAAGTCTGGTCCCCCACAATCGGCATATGCTTCCAGCTCAGATGCACGCGGATTTGGTGGGTACGCCCCGTTTCCAGCGACACTCGCAATAATGTGTGGTGCGGGAAACGCTCTTCCACGCGGTAATGGGTAATCGCTTCTTTACCACCATCGTGGACAGCTTGGCGCTTGCGGTCGATGTGATGTCGCCCGATATTGCCTTCAACCGTTGCACCGGCAACCACTTGCGCGGATACCAGTGCGAGGTATTCGCGGCTAACATCGCGTTCTTGCAACTGCTCGACCAGTTTGCTGTGCGCGTCCAAGGTTTTAGCGACGACCATTAAGCCCGTGGTATCTTTGTCGAGGCGGTGCACAATCCCCGCTCGCGGTAACATTTCCAGCGAGCGGTCATGGTGCAACAAACCGTTGACCAAAGTGCCAGACCAGTTGCCAGCACCGGGGTGGACAACCAGCCCAACCGGTTTGTTAATAATGATGATCGCGTCATCTTCGTAGATAATATTGAGCGGAATATCTTCCGGCTCAAATTCGGTTTGCGGCTCATGTACCGCATTTAGGGTTAATTCCTCACCGCCGATTAAGCGTTCCTTAGGTTTGAGGATTTTATCATCCACTAACACGCATCCCGCCTTGATCCACTTCTGAATCTGGCTGCGGGAATATTGCGGGTACAGGTTGGCAACAGCCTGATCCAGGCGCTGACCTTCCATATTGAGTGGGACTCTGCTGACGATCTGTTGGTTTAGAGACATTCTTAATCCGGTTGAATAGGCTATACTTGCAAACTCATTCTATCATCATGTGTTGTTAAGCAAATGTCGATAAGCACAAAAAGACTCAAAGCCAGTGTGTATCTGGCGGGCATACTGGCAATTTCTGCTGGTTTCAGCGGCTGTTCCATCTTTTCCCAGACGGAAAAAGACCTAACCGAAGGCTGGTCAGCCAATAAAATTTACACAACCGCACGGGAAGCGATGAATGCGGGCGATTACGAACGCGCTATTGGCCTCTACGAATCCCTCGAAGCTCGCTATCCTTTAGGGCGATTTGCCCAACAAGCGCAATTGGAAACCGCGTATGCGTATTACAAATTCGATGAGCCAGATTCCGCGCTGGATGCGATTGACCGTTTCTTACGGATGA
Organism: Thiothrix caldifontis; assembly: GCF_900107695.1. Taxonomy (GTDB): domain Bacteria; phylum Pseudomonadota; class Gammaproteobacteria; order Thiotrichales; family Thiotrichaceae; genus Thiothrix; species Thiothrix caldifontis. The sequence goes on from NZ_FNQP01000004.1 coordinate 193,079, forward strand.
ACCCGACCAGCGAAGACGCGGATTATGCGATCTACCTACGCGGTTTGGTTAACTTTAACCGTGGGCATAGCATCGTGGATAAGCTATTCCCACGTAGCATTGCCGATTTGGATACAGTGCGTCAGAAAGAGTCCTTCCAAGACTTTTCCCACCTATTGACCCGCCACCCCGACAGCAAATACGCGCCAGATGCTAAAGAGCGTATCCAACATTTGCGTAACAGCTTGGCACAGTCTGAGTTAAATGTAGCCGAATATTACATGACACGCGGTGCATGGTTGGCAGCTTTTAACCGTGCTGAATACGCCGTGAAACATTACCAAGGCTCACCGGTTGTGGTGGATGCGTTGGAAATCAAAGTCAAAGCAGCACACAATCTGGGCAAACCCGATTTGGCGGCTGACAACTTGCGCGTCCTAGAATTGAACTTCCCCGAACGCGCAGCAGCACTCAAAGCAGCATTGCGTTAATCCCCCTTCGCCCGTTTATCGGTTAATACTGGCAGGATCCCTGCCAGTTATTTAAAGTCGTGATAAAAGCTATCCAGCAAAATAATAATAACCGGGGCTACACACATGACGACTTCCAAGACTTCTGTACTTGCCGTATGCCTATTCAGTGTACTTAGCGGCGCAGTCATGGCAGAAACCAGCTCACCGTTTTCCAAAATCAAACCGATGTCACCCATTGGCGCAACCGCTAATGCCAAAGCACCCAATTACCTTGGCGCGAGCATGGGTTCCACCACGACGGATGGTTTTTGTGATGGCTTCAGAGCTTGTGATAACAGCGATAAAAGCTGGAAAGCCTTCGCCGGAGTGCGTGTGAACGACAATATCGTGGTGGAAGGCGGCTATGTTGACTTTGGCAAACAAACCGGTAGCCACACGAGCGGTGACATTAGCCAACAAGCGACCGCTTTCACAACCGCCGCCGTCGCCGGTATCCCCATGAATGAGCAAATTGAAATCTTTGGTAAAGCCGGTATTGCCCGTTGGACACTGGAAAAAACGGACAGTAGCGGCACAACAGAAAACACTGGTACGGATGTGTTAGTCGGTGTCGGTGCCGATTATAACCTTGGCGACAATATGGGTGTACGTGCCGAGTGGGAACGCTTTAAAGACGTGGGCAGCACGGCTGACCATTCAGGTGACATCGACATGATGAGCCTTGGGTTTATTTTTTCATCTTTATAACAACATTCCCGCTTGAGGGAACATACAGAAAGGGGCTTTGTATGAAAACGTTTATTTCCTGCTCATTAGCAGGCTTCACGCTATTGGCAAATACCGTATCGGCTGGCGGTCTAGAAGGTTATGGCATTCCATCGAACATCTCACTGTATGGTGGTGTGGGTGGCGGCATTAGCAATCATGAGGGAGCCTGTGTCGCTGACAGTGCCACGACCGATTGTGAAGACAGCGACACAGGTTACAAAGTATTCACAGGTCTACGTGCCACACCACTGAGCAATGGTTTTGTCAGAACACCGACGGGCACTATCCCAACCAAATCACTCCCAACCTTGGGCGCAGAAATTGGTCATATTGATTTAGGCGAAAGTACAGCCAAAGGGCACGTCGGTCGGCCTGCACCTGGTGGATTTGACAGTGAGTTGCGCAGTGAATTATCTGCAAATTATGTGGCAGGCGTTGCTCATGTACCGGTAATGCCGCGTACTGAATTAGTCGGTAAAGTCGGTGCTGCTTACTGGAAGCAAAAAGGCAGCCGTGCAGTGCCTGAAAACCCCGATGACGACTTGAATACCCGCAACAGTGGTGTGGGTATGTTATTAGGTACGGGGGTACAAGTGCAAATTAATCCCAACTTCGCGATACGGGGTGAATATGAACACCTCTTTGGCACGGCGGAAGATAGCGAGTACGAAGCAGATGCGGGAATGCTCAGCATTGGCGCGGTCTTTTCCACCTTCTAGACACAGGGCAGTAACATGAAGAACCAACTGATTTTGTGCCTGCTCATTGCGGTCAGTAGTCATGCCTCAGCAGAAGATGTCATGATGATGGGAAGTGGTTTCACTAATGGCCCCAAACTGTACGCAGGTGCTAGCGCTGGCAGCACCAAACAAAGTGATACCTGCAACGAACCTTTTTTTTCAGGGCAATGCAATGATCAGGATTTTGCATGGAAAGCCTTTGGTGGCGCACGTATTAACCCAATGCTAGGGGCAGAACTCAGTTATTACGATTTGGGCGATCGCAGCATGGAAGGTACAACAGGTGGCAGCACCGCCAAGCTCGAAAGCAGTACAACTGGCACTGCCATTGCCGGTGTTGGCTATGTACCGCTAACCTCGCAAATTGAGGCATTCGGCAAAGCAGGGGCAATGGCGTGGGACAGCAAAACCAGCAAAACCTCTGGCACTAACACATCCCACTTTGATGAAAGCGGCACGAGCATCTTACTCGGTGGTGGGGCTCAGTTCCAAATGAACAGCAACCTGCACTTACGCGGTGAATGGGAACATATTTCTAACATCGGTGCTGACTCCGCTTACGAAACTGATGCTGACGTGTATTCCCTCGGCATGAGTTATTCCACCCTCTGAACCTATCTCCCTCGGAAGGGCTGTATTAGTACAGCCTTTCCGGTAAAGTGGCGGCACTTTTGCCTTTTGATCGCCACGTTTTGAGGAGAATAGTTATGGCACGTCAAGCTGATTTCATTGCACCATCCATCCTATCTGCTGACTTTGCCCGTCTGGGTGAAGAAGTCGTTAACGTCTTAGCCTCTGGTGCGGACATTGTGCATTTCGACGTAATGGATAACCATTATGTTCCCAACCTGACCATTGGCCCCTTGGTGTGTGAAGCCCTACGCAAGCACGGCGTAACTGCACCGATTGATGTGCATTTGATGGTTAAGCCGGTTGACCGCATCATTCCTGACTTCGCCAAAGCTGGCGCGTCTTACATCACCTTCCACCCGGAAGCGTCTGAACACGTTGATCGTACTTTGCAACTGATCCGTAACGAAGGTTGCAAAGCGGGCTTGGTATTCAACCCTGCGACTCCACTTTCCATTCTGGAATACGTGATGGACAAGGTAGACATGATCCTGCTGATGTCGGTCAACCCAGGTTTTGGTGGTCAGAGCTTCATCCCCGCTACACTGGGTAAATTGCGTCAGGCACGCAAGATGATTGATGATTCCGGTCTGGATATTCGTCTGGAAATTGACGGCGGTGTCAAACCGGGCAATATCCGCGAAATCAAGGAAGCGGGTGCGGATGCGTTCGTTGCCGGTTCTGCGATTTTCAATGTAGCGAATAAAGCTGACCCGAACCATTACAACACTGTTCTGGCTGAATTCCGTAAAGAATTGGCAGCGGCAAAGGTTTAAATCCACATGTTCAAACCGAAAATGGTATTGATCGACGTGGACGGGACGCTGGTTGACAGCGTTCCCGACCTGACGTTTTGCGTCGATGAAATGATGAAACAACTGGAGATGCCAGTACGCGGTGAAGCAGCCGTGCGCCAGTGGGTGGGCAATGGCGTGCAACGTTTGACCGAACGCGCCCTGACCAATGACCTCGATGGCTACCCAGACGCTGAATTGTTTGCACGCGCCATGCCGATTTTCATGGAACTATATGCGGAAAACACCTCGAAGCGCAGCCGTTTGTACGATGGTGTGGTTGAAGGGCTGGATTTCCTGCAAAGCTGTGAAGGTTTGAAAATTGGCTGCGTCACCAACAAAGCGGAACAATTCACTCTGCCCTTGTTAACCGATTTGGGTATTGTTGACCGCTTTGAAATTATTGTCAGCGGTGATTCTTTGCCGGAAAAGAAGCCGCACCCAATGCCCTTGTTACACGCCGCCGAAAAACTGGGTGTGAAGCCGGAAGATTCGGTAATGATCGGCGACTCCAAGTCTGATGTAAAAGCAGCACGGGCGGCGGGTTTCAAGATTATTTGCATGACTTACGGCTACAATCACGGCGAAGATATTCGCCACTATCACCCGGATGCCGTCATTGATTCCATGACAGAACTCGCTACACTGATTACCCTTTAGCTGCTCCTAAGCGGGGCGAGATACCCAGCGGAGCGGGATTTCCCGCTTCGCCCACGTGTACACCCGACCGCCCCCACTACTACCGCAATTGTTACCGTCGCATCCACCAGAAGCGCACCCTGCTGCTTGTTCCAGCACTTTCCCTTTCTTTTGCCAATAGCCGAGCGCAAATTGTGCCGTATCCGGTGCTATATCAAAATGTGTCGCTACATCTTGTAAACTGGCACTACCCCGCTGTTGTAGGTAGTCGCGGATTTCCCCCAGCAACATAAGTATTCCTCCCTGCCCGATAAAACGTGTACACTGCCACCGCAAACGCACCCGAAATAGCCCCTACCCACAGCAACGATTGCAACGGATGCTGCCCAAGTGTTGCCACTTGGTAAAATACCACAGCCGCGCCATACCCCAGCCCAGTACTCCACGCCACGCCCAATGCAGCCCAGCGCGAACCCACTTCACGGTACATCGCCCCCGTTGCCGCCACACACGGAAAATACATCAAAATAAATAACAAGTAAGCAAAAGCCCCCACCTTGCCATCAAAATGCTGCTGCATGGCACTAAACGTCGCATTAGCTACATCTTGCTCCTCACCCACTGCACCAAAACCCAACGGATCACCCAAATTACTCAATGCATCCCGCAAATTCGCCGGAATAGTTGCCACTGCCTCCAGCAACCCCGCACCCAAATCAAACGCGGTGGGTTCATCCCCTGTAGGCGCTTGCCCCGCAAGCGATTCTCCCTCACCCATCTGCCCATACAACGAATCCAGCGTACCAACCACCACTTCCTTCGCCAGCAAACCACTGACAATACCAACCGTAGCAGGCCAGTTATCCTGCGGAATCCCCATCGGGGCAAATACTGGCGTGATGGTTTTTGCGGCTACACTCAACACCGATTTTTCGGTATTCTGATTGCCAAAACTGCCATCCGTACCCAAGCTATTGATCACGTTGATCACCATGACCACCATTACGATCAACTTGCCAGCCCCGACGATGAAACCTTTCAACTTGTTCCAAGTATTAATCAGAATATTGCGCAAGCCGGGAAGCTGATAGGTTGGCATTTCCATCACAAAATGGTCAGCCCCGCCTTGCAGCAGGGTTTTACGCATGATCACGCCAGTCAGAATGGCAAACGCAATCCCCACCAAATACAGCAGAAATACAATATTTTGCCCACCACTCTGGAAAAAAGCCGCTGCAAACAGCGCATAAACGGCTAACCGCGCCCCACAGGACATAAAGGGAGCCATTAACACCGTTAAAATTCGTTCCCGTTGGCTATCCAAGGTACGGGTCGCCATGATCGCCGGAACATTACAACCGAACCCCACAATCAGCGGCACAAACGCCTTGCCGGATACACCCAGGTTGCGCATAAACTGATCCATGACAAACGCTGCCCGCGCCATATAACCCGACTCTTCCAATAAGGTCAGGAACAAATACAATGCCGCAATAATCGGGATAAACGTTGCCACCACTTGCAAACCACCACCCAACCCATCGGCAAGCAAGGTAATCAACCATTCCGGCGTATTGACACTACCGAGGACATGCTGCACCCCATCCACCGCCAAGGCTTGCACCCCAAGGTCGAAAAAGTCGATGAATGCCCCGCCCAAGTTAATACTGAACAGGAACAACAAATACATCATCGCCAAAAAAATCGGGATACCCGTCCAACTGCCCAACACCCAGCGATCCACCTTATCGGACAGGGTGCGGCTGATTTTACCGCGTTCATGCACCACATCGCGTGCAATCCGCGTCGCCAGATCAAACCGCGCATCCGCCAGCAAAAAGTCGAGATCTTCGTGGGTATCCGCTTCAAGTTGCTGGGTTAGCATCTGAATCGTGCTATCGGTCTTTTGAGTTTGCAAGGCAAGTAAAGCGTTCACCCGATCGTGTTCTGGCTGCTGATCCTGCAAGACTTGCAGAACGTTTTCCACACTACTGTGGTAAGGAATTTCAAAATGCAGGCTGGAAGTGCTAGGCAGGTAATGGCAAATAGCATGGTGGATAGGATGCAAGTCTTTATCCTGCCGCAAGGATACCGGAATCACCGGACAACCCAAACGTGCGTGCAAGGCTTGCGGGTCAATTTTCATGCCGCGCCGTTCTGCCACATCCATCATGTTCAGCAACACGATCATCGGCACGTTCAATTCACGCATCTGCAAGGTCAAGTACAGACCACGTTCTAACGTACTCGCATCCACGATATTGAGGTACAGGTAATCGGGGTTATGCTGCACAAATTCGCGGGCAACTTGCTCATCTGCCGTAGTATCACTGAAATCCAGCGAGTACGTACCGGGCAAATCCACCACTTGCAAGTCTTCATTCTGCAAACGGCATTGACCTTCTTTGCGTTCAACCGTCACGCCGGGCCAGTTACCCGTGCGCTGACGCGCCCCCGTCAATAGATTAAACAGCGTGGTTTTGCCTGCATTCGGATTGCCTAATAACGCAATTTTGCGATGCAGCATTGCTTTTGGGCAGCGTGGTTCGTGTGCATTGCAGCATTCTTTAGACATGACAGGAAACCTCTACATGCACGCGAATATTATGGGTAATGCTACGCCCTAAACTAATACGATTATTACCGTTGCCTAGTACCATATCCCCTTTGCGGTTGCGTAAAACCTCAATGCGAGACCCCGTACCAATCCCCATCCCTAACAAACGAATACGCGTCTGATTGTCAGTCTGAACCGAATGAATATGAGCGGATGTCTGTTCCGCAAGCTGCGAAAGCGGCAAGGTATGGGCTAAGCTCATGCTGTGGCTACCTAAATATGAAAATGATTCTCAAATTTATATCACATACAGCTAATACTCAATAGCCAACATCAAACCTTTCATGGAGGAGCCAGCCCATCCACGTAAAACCACTTCCCGCCTTCCTTCACAAACCGGCTGGTTTCATGTAACTCGCCGACTTGTTCTCCCTCACGGTAGCGGGCGATGAATTCAACGATACCCTGCGTATCCTGTTCCCCGCCCTGCTCGGTGCGCACAATTTCCAACCCTAACCAATCCGTCGACGGCAGTTGCAACAAACTCTTTTTGTTGGGGCGAGTGCTGCTGTGCCAACTGCGATGTAAATACGCGCCATTACGCAGCACATACGCACTGTAACGCGAACGCATCAACGCTTCTGCCGTGGGTGCGGTTTTGCCATCGTGATACATCCGGCAACATTGGTTATAGGTTTGCGCTGATCCGCAAGGGCAATGACTCATCGTGTTCCTGTGATGTTTTAGGCTAAAACCCGCATGTTAGCGCGGCTGCATTCAACATGCCATGTAATGCCCATGAGGTGCTGATGCTGCCAAGGCTGCCTTACGCGCCGCCACCGTTTGCCAAGCCCGTTCGTGAAAATAAAAAACCACCGTATTAATCGCCGGTTCAATTAAAGCCATCACCCCACCAATCACTATGCTGCCGGTTAATACATACGCCACAGTGAAAGCCACGCTGAAGTGCAAAATTGCGAAAGTGAATGTCTTAGCCATGGCCTGATCCTCCGTTGTTGTCATTTGCTGCTTGGTGTTAAGAATAACAGTTCTCATTATTTTATAAAAAAGATTGTTTTAATGATAACGAGCGACTAAATAGATAATTAAGGAATCTTGCCATACCGCTAGGCATTCGTGCCAAAATACACATATGAATAACCACCCACACAATACCATGCAACTCCAGAATCCGACTGCTACCACCTATTGCAACGAACTCGACTTAATCGCCCAACACCTGCCACTGGAAAATGCCAGGGTGCTGGAACTCGGTTGCGGCAAAGCCCAAATGACACGCCGCATTGCCGAACGCTTCCCCACGGCACGTATCATTGCCACCGAGGTCGACCAAATCCAACACGCCCATAACCTTGCACAGCAACGCTACCTGAGCGAAGTCGAAGGGATACACAATATCGAATTCAAGGCAGGCAGCGCACAAGCCATTGATGCACCCGACAACAGCATTGACCTGGTATTCATGTTCAAATCGCTTCACCACGTTCCCCCCACGCTAATGGCGCAAGCCCTGCAAGAAATTGCCCGTGTGCTCAAGCCAGGTGGCATGGCATGGATTTCCGAACCCGTGTATGCGGGCGATTTCAATGAGATTTTACGCCTGTTCCATGACGAAAAAGTGGTGCGCGAACTCGCCTTCCAAGCCGTGAGTGATGCCGTCACTGCCGGTACGTTGGAACTGGTGGAACAAATTTTCTGCAACACCGAATCGCGTTTCGCCGATTTCAACGAATTCGATCAACGCATTATTCAAGTCACTCACACCAACCATCAATTGGATGATGCGCTGTACCAAACCGTCAAAGCCCGTTTTAACGCGCACGTAGGTGCAGACGGTGCACGCTTTGCTAACCCTGCCCGTTTCGATGTGTTGCGCAAACCGCTCAATACCCGCGCTTTATTGTGATTTGGGAGACGTCGTGTAAACTGCGATGAAAGGCAACACCATGACAAGGATAACGCATGAACTACCATTTTGATTCTTCCGCCAATGCCGCCGAACTGCACACCGATTGCGTCGTGGTAGGTGTTTATAAACACGCCAAACTCTCGGCGGCGGCGGCGCAAATTGATGCTGCCAGCGCGGGTGCGATCAGCCAACACTTGGATTTCGGCGACTTTACCGGCGATAAAAACCGCACCAGTATGCTTTACAACCTGCCCGGCGTCACCGCCAAACGGGTGCTGCTCATCGGCATGGGCGAAAAAGACAAACTCACGCCGGAAGCCTTAACCCAAATGACACAAGCCGCTGTCAACCTGCTCAAAAATTCCAAAGTTCATAATGCCGTCTCCTTTCTAACCGACGAAATCGCCAGCGAATACATTGAAGCCGCTGTGCGCCAATCCGTCATCGCGGTTGCTGACTCGCTATACACCTTCGATACTTACAAAAGCAAAAAAGACGATGCCCCGCGCACCACGTTAGAAGGTTGGACAGTCGCGCACACGATTGCCGGTGAATTCACCACTGCGCTGTTGCAAGGCAACGCCATCGCCGAAGGGATGTGCATCAGCCGTGACCTCGCCAATAACCCCGGCAATGTGTGCACCCCCACATACCTCGCTGATATTGCACAGGAATTGGCTAACTCCTCCAACAAAGTCGACATTAACGTGCTCGAAGAAGCCGACATGGAAGCCCTTGGCATGGGTTCCTTCCTATCAGTATCCAAAGGCAGTGTAGAAGACGGCAAAATGATCATCCTGCAATACCACGGTGGTAATTCGGGTGATGCACCATTCGTACTGGTCGGCAAAGGTATCACTTTCGACACCGGCGGTATTTCGCTCAAACCCGGCAATGCGATGGATGAAATGAAATTCGACATGACCGGTGCTGCCAGTGTAATCGGCACATTAACCGCCTGTATCGCCATGCAATTGCCCATGAACATCATTGGCGTGATTGCCGCCGCCGAAAACATGCCCGGTAGCAAAGCCAGCAAACCCGGTGACATCGTAACCAGCATGTCAGGCAAAACCATCGAAATCCTCAACACCGACGCGGAAGGTCGCTTGGTGCTGTGCGATGCACTGACGTATGTGGAACGCTTCAACCCCGTTGCCGTGGTTGATATTGCCACCCTAACCGGCGCATGTATCACGGCATTGGGGCATCACATCTGCGGTTTATTAAGCAATAACGACGCACTTGCTGAAGAAGTGCTCGCAGCGGGCAAACAAGCCAATGACGAAGCTTGGCGCTTGCCGATGGGTGAAAAATACCACGACCAACTCAAAAGCAACTTTGCCGATCTCGCCAATATCGGCGGGCCACCAGGCGGCACAATCACCGCAGCCTGTTTCCTGTCACGTTTCACCGAAAGTTACCCATGGGCGCATCTCGACATTGCAGGGACAGCATGGAAAAGCGGTGCAGCCAAAGGCGCAACGGGTCGCCCTGTGCCGTTGCTGTGCCAATTGCTGATTAATCGCGCCAACGCATGACCAAGATAGATTTTTACGTCGGAAAAACCAACAGCTTGCAGGCGCGGTTATTACTCGCCTGCAAGGTGGTGATGAAAGCGCACCAGCAACAATTGCACACCTACATTCACACCGATGCGCCGACTACCAGTAGCAAACTGGATGAATTACTGTGGACATTTAACGAACTTGCCTTCATTCCCCATGCACTTGCACCGACGAAAGAGCAAAATATGCGCATTTTGATCGGTCATGACCATGAGCCGATGGAAAATTGTGGGTTGCTTATCAACCTTTCCAATGAAATACCAGCATTTTTCTCACGTTTTGAGCGATTAGCCGAAATTTTAGATCAGGAAGAACCCGTAATACACGCTGGTCGTAAACGCTACCAGTTTTACCGTGACCGGGGCTATAATCTGGACTACCATCAACTTAAGATTTAATAACCCGGAATAATGATGCGCGAAGACTTCGACAAAACCATTCGTATTCCCGTCGTTACTGATCTGGTACGCGCAGGCGACGCCGCCATTGTCGAGCAAGTAAAAAACCCCTACGCTCGCCAGCAACGCCGTCAAGTATTTGAGCAACGCCTCAAAGAACGCATCGACGAACTCAAATCCGCCACCGGACAAGACGAATATTCCGGTCTAGCACGGGCGCACGCCATCCGCTCAGAAGGCAATCAACAAGCAGCGACGCCAACCCACGGCTCCCGCATTGACCCTTCGGTAGAAAAACACATTGATAAAGCCCGCGACGACCTCATCCGCGAACTCTCCGGGATGTTGCCGCCGTAAAAACCCGCTATAATGCCGCTCTTTTCCGACTTCAAAAAAGCAGCGGCACATGGACAAGACCTACCAACCTCAAGACATCGAACAACGCTGGTATCAGCATTGGGAACAAAGCGGCTATTTCGCCCCCAAAGGCGAGGGCAAGCCGTATTGCATCATGATCCCGCCGCCGAACGTCACCGGCACGCTGCACATGGGGCACGGTTTCAACCAGATGGTGATCGACACCCTGATCCGCTACCACCGCATGAAGGGCGACAAAACCCTCTACCAACCCGGCACTGACCACGCAGGCATTGCTACACAAATGGTGGTGGAACGCCAATTGCTGGCGCAAGGTGTGACCCGCCACGATCTGGGGCGTGAGAAGTTCCTCGAAAAAGTCTGGGAGTGGAAAGGGCAATCCGGCGACACCATCAACCGCCAATTGCGCCGTTTAGGCACAACCCCTGACTGGTCACGCGAACGCTTTACGATGGACGAAGGCTTGTCGGAAGCCGTGCGTGAAGTGTTCGTGCGCCTGCATGAAGAAGGTTTGATCTATCGCGGCAAACGCTTGGTGAACTGGGATACCGTGCTGCACACCGCTGTTTCCGACCTTGAAGTCGTGTCCGAAGAAGAAAACGGCAATATGTGGCACTTCCGCTACCCGCTGGCGGATGCGGCGGGCAATGCCACTGACGAATTCCTGATTGTTGCGACCACGCGCCCGGAAACCATGCTGGGTGACTCCGCCGTGGCAGTAAACCCGAAAGACGAGCGTTACCAGCATTTGATCGGCAAAAACGTGGTGTTGCCGCTGGTAGGCCGCTTGATTCCGGTGGTGGGCGACGATTACGCTGACCCGGAAAAAGGCACGGGTTGCGTGAAGATTACCCCTGCGCACGATTTCAACGACTATCAGGTGGGCAAGCGTCACAACCTGCCGCTGATCAATATTTTCACCATTGATGCCTGCATCAACGAGGTTTCGCCGGAAAAGTATCAAGGGCTGGAACGCTTTGCGGCGCGTAAGCAAATCGTTGCGGACATGGATGCGCTCGGCTTGCTGGATAAAATCGAAGACCACAAGCTGATGGTGCCGCGTGGCGACCGTTCTGGCACAGTCATTGAACCGTACCTGACGGATCAGTGGTACGTGGATTTGACCCGTGAAACGCTGGACGACGGGCGACCCGGCGGCAAAACCGCGATTGCGCAACCGGCGATTGACGTGGTAGCGAGCGGCGAAGTGCGCTTCATTCCGGGCAACTGGGTGAACACCTACAATCACTGGATGAACAACCTCGACGACTGGTGCATTTCACGCCAGTTGTGGTGGGGGCATCGCATTCCAGCGTGGTACGACGACGCGGGCAATGTCTACGTGGCGCGTTCCGAAGCTGAGGTGCGCAGCAAATACAACCTGCCTGCCGACCTCGCGTTGCGTCAGGATGAGGACGTGTTGGATACGTGGTTCTCCTCCGCGCTGTGGCCGTTTTCTACGCTCGGCTGGCCGAATGTGGACGACGAAGCCCTGAAAGCCTTCTACCCCACGCAGATGCTGATGACCGGCTTCGACATCATCTTCTTCTGGGTGGCGCGGATGATCATGTTCGGCAAGAAATTCATGGGCGACGTGCCGTTCCGCGACGTGTACATCCACGGGCTGGTGAAGGATGCGGACGGGCAGAAAATGTCCAAATCCAAGGGTAACGTGCTTGACCCGCTCGACATTATCGACGGCATCGACCTCGAAGCACTGGTTGCCAAACGCACCAGCGGCATGATGCAACCGCAACTCGCCGCGAAAATCGACAAAGCCACCCGCAAGCAATTCCCCGACGGCATTACCCCGCACGGCACGGATGCGCTGCGGATGACGTTTGCCTCGTTCGCCACCGCCGGGCGCGACATCCGTTTCGACATGCAACGGCTGGAAGGCTACCGCAATTTCTGCAACAAGCTGTGGAACGCGGCGCGTTACGTGCTGATGCAGTGCGAAGAGCAGGATACCGGGCTGGATGATACTTTGCCGGTGGAATTGTCGGCGGCGGATCGCTGGATCATTTCCTTGCTGCAACAGACCGAGGCTGAAGTTGCCGACCACATCGACAACTACCGCTTCGACCTTGCCGCCAAAGCGATGTACGAATTTGCCTGGCACGAATACTGCGACTGGTATCTGGAGCTGACCAAGCCGATTTTGGGCAAAGCCAACGACAACCAAGCCGCCAAACGTGGCACACGCCGTACCTTGGTGCGCGTGCTGGAAGCGGCGTTGCGTCTGATGCACCCGATCATGCCGTTCATTACCGAAGAAATCTGGCAGAACATCAAGGGCTTGGCGGGCGTGTCCGGCGATTCCATCATGCTGCAACCCTACCCCGTCGCCGATACTGCACTGGTTGATCAGGCAGCACTGGCGGAAATCGAATGGGTGAAAGCCTTCATCATGGGCATCCGCCGCATCCGTTCCGAGATGGACATCAAGCCGGGGCAAGTGCTGGATGTGCTGCTGCAAAACTGGAGCGACACCGACAAGGCACTGTTCACCACCAGCGAAGCGTTTGCGCGGACGCTGGCGAAAGTCGGCAACGTGACGTGGCTGGAAGCTGGAGCGGATGCGCCGGAATCGGCTACGGCACTGGTCGGCGAGATGCAAATCCTCATCCCACTGGCGGGGCTGATCGACAAGGACGCGGAAATTGCGCGTCTGAGCAAGGAAATCGAGAAGCTGCAAAAGAACCTCGGCGGGCTGGAAGGTCGGCTGAATAATCCAGCGTTTGCGGACAAAGCTCCGGCAGCCGTGCTGGAACAGACGCGCAAGCAGGCGGATGAACAGCGGGCAGCGTTGGGGCAGTTGGTGGGGCAGTTGGAGAAGATTCGGGCCTTGTGATTGACATCTATCATGGGGTAAACATGCGTGTTTACCCCCGCTTCCACAAGAACAATAAGTATGTAGACTCGGCAAATTTAACTATTTACTATTTTCCGCATCCTGATTCAATCGACGAGCTAAACGTATAGCAGCAGCTTTTTCTCTTCTGCGTCTCTCACTTTCACGACGCTTATTTGCTCGAGCAATACTTGCTTTTTCACGCCCAAGACGTAATTTTTATTTAGCCAAAGCTCGTTCTTGCTCCATTACACGTAATTTTTCTTTAGCCAAAATCAGTTCTTGCTCTCCAATTTCATATGTGCCATTTTTTATTACCTCTGCTTTAGCAAGTCGTGCAATCTTTCTTTTTTCATTTGAAGCTAATTTTCTTTCTTGCTTTATAATCTCAATCTTTCTTTTTTCTTCTGCTTTTTTCAATCTTATTAGCTTTTGCTCTCCAATTTCATATGTGCCATTTTTTATTGCTTCTGCTTTAGCAAGTCGTGCAATCTTTCTTTTTTCTTTCAAGGATTCTTTCTTTGCCAATTCTATTGCACGCAAAGCTTCCTGTTCAGCCTGAACCTTCTTCAACTCCTCTAATTTCTTTAGACGATCTTTCTCAATAAACCCAATAAATTCTTGTCTTGCTTGTACAATTGAATTAAGACTTGGCAGAGCTTTTTTAACCACACCATCTAGAGATAAGTATCGGAACGAACCAGATCGCGAATGATAAATACCTATATCAGTGAATTTAAAACTATCTAGATCTTCATTATAAAGAAGAGCATAACCAATAATTTGTCGCAAATATTCCAGCTTTAATGGTTTTATTGTTGTTTTTACATCTGTTAAAATTAATTTTCCTTTACATTTAAAAATACAATCAAAATCAGCACCACCAACCAATCTAGAATTACGAAGAACCGTATTACCAACAGTTAACTCTGCACCAAAGAAATCACCATTTACATCATCTCTATAACGTAAAAAAAATATCAACCAAAGATAAAACGTCTTGTATATATGCTTCTCCACCTAAACTTTCAATATATTGATCAAGCACTAACCCTGTCATTATCTCAACTTGATCTTCAACCATATGGTTATCTTTAAAAAATAAATCTTTATTATCATCAAAGTAGAAAGTGGCAAATAATTTTGGCAGAAAACCCGATCGCAAAACACCATCCATAACTGACAATGCTGTTGCAGCATATACCACCTTGCAATCAGTAGCCGCTCTACCATCCAAATACTTTTTCCCGATTCGAAATAAACCTCTCAAGTATTGCGACAGAGAAAGGTTATCCAGATTATCATAATAATCCTCATGCAGATGATCATAACCTCTACGATGTAATATATTACCAGCAATGGCTTTATCAAAATCCAGACTATTATTACACCCCATATAGCGAATCAAATAATCCATTGTTGTTCCGACATAAGCGTAAGACGACACAGATGCTGACACGGGAAGTAATGATGGATTTATAGGCAATGCACTCTGTAATAAAGAGAGACACTCTTTTGCACCATTAATATCCTCAAACTCCGAAAAAAATCTGCGAACGGGACTATTTTTATCTTTTAGTTGACTAGTTAATGACACAAGACCGCCTTAAATTTTGAGAAATTCATATGCTAGCAAATCCCGTATATTGCCTTACCGAAGGATGCCGAAATCCCAACACAATATCCGCTTTAGAAATTCCCGCGTCCACCAACTCATTGGCAATCCCATATTCCGTACCATCGTACTGTACCCAAACTTTACTATCAATCAACTGGATATGGATAATTGCCCCTTGCAGATAATCATCCCCACGCCAACCCGCTTGCAATAAAACGTAATTGCCGTGCTCATCATCAAAACTAACACTGGATTTGATGACATCATCTGCGGAATCGTATTTGAGGTATTCCAGCAGGATTTTTTTGATGATTTCAGGGTAATTCAATTCGGTAGCCATTGCGTAATGACCTCGCTTTCAGGATCAAATACCAGAACTTTAACAATATTACCATCCAGTAATATCTGACCAATTTCAACAGAGAAAATGGTATTCGCTACTTTTTTGGTGACAGCCAGAAACAATTCTCGATCAGGTTCGGTTTGTAACATGATTTGTTTATACAGGACGTATTGACCAATAGCCTGTTCCAAATCGTTAACATCGGATACACCCGTAAAGCTCTTGATCTCAACCACAATCCGGCGCGTACCTTTTTCTGCACTGAGGAGCATTTCCGCGCCAAGATCAGCAAACAGGCGTTTTTTGCCAATGGTCAGTTTGTATGGATCATGCGTGATCGTCCAGCCATCCTTGACCAAGGCATGTTTGACAGTCTCGTGGTAAATATCCAAGCGGGGCATGACTATCCTTTGCTGCAACCATTATGGTACTGAACATAGCACAGACAGACATTCACGCAAACAACAACTGCTGCCCCACCCGCTCCGCCGCCAACCCCGCCAAATCAACACTTTTGCCGTTCAAAATCGCATTGTAGGCACGACGAACCTCCTGCTCCGCAGGGCTATCCATAAACCGCAGCACCGAAGCGGCGACGTATTCCCGCTCCAACTCGAAACTGAGCCATTGCCGATCCAGCGTTTCCGCCACCGACCCCGTGGTATTCGACCCGCCGAAAATATCCACCACCAAATCCCCCGGTTCGGTCAGGAACTTGATGAAAAACTCCGGCAACTTGGCAGGAAACCGCGCCGGATGGCTCTTGACCCCCAGCAGCTTGCAGCCGAATAAACAATCACCCGCTTCATTCTGCCAATACCTGACGATAAATATCCGCCACACTCAACACCATATCCAAACAAGGCAGCGTAATTTCATCATCCAACCGATCGAACTGCCGCAATCCCCAACTACCGTCTGCCAAGCGCACCAGCATATCCACCTGCGCTTTATCCTGCGCAACCACCAGATAGGCTTGCAAGGAAGCAAGACTCTGATAAGCTAAGGATTTTTCCATATAATCCTTACGAATCGTGGAATCAGAAGCAACCTCTACAATCAAACACGGCTTTTCCAAGTAGTATTCATCAGCCTCATCATCTGCCGAACAACTCACCACCACATCAGGGTAATAATAGGTTTTGTATTTGGCCACCCGTACTTTTACGTCAGAGAAAAACACCTCGCAGCCTTTGCGGTTTGCCGCGTCCTCCATGCGATTAATGAAGTTTCTAGCAATACGATTGTGCCTCTTGCTTGCACCTGCCATCAGGTAAGTTTGCCCATCCACGTATTCGTGACGTTCAGCGGCAAGTTTTTCACCCTCCAGATACTCAGCCTCGCTAAGGTATTGCCCCGACATTTGACGCGCTAAAGGCATAATATTCTCCTACAACACCCGCCGATAAATATCCGCCACCCTCACCCGACATTCCAGCGTACTGATTTCCACCACATCCGGCATCTCGTGAAACTCGGAATAGACCCATTGCTTATCCGCCTGCCGCTGGTATTTTTCCACACGGCAATAGTCCTGCGCGACCAATAAGTATTCCTGCAAGGACGGGATCAGTTGGTAATGGAAGAATTTCAACCCACGATCATAGGCTTCGGTAGATGCAGACAGGACTTCGATAATCACCAGCGGATTCAGCAACACATCGCTGTTTTCATCCTCAAATTGCTCATCGCCGCAAGTCACGACCACATCGGGGTAGCTGAATTTGTTGGTTTTGTCGGTGCGTGTCCTGACTTTCATATCGCTGGAGTACACCCCACAAGGTTTTTCCAGCAATTGCGCTCCCAATGAAACCACCAGATTGGTAGAAATCTGGTTATGTTCACGGCTTGCCCCCGCCATTGCGTACATTTCACCGTTCAAATATTCGCTTTTGAACTCGGCTTGGCGTTCGTGCTGAAGGTATTCCGCTTCGCTCAATAGATAAGCAGGTTGCGCAGGCATGGTATATTTCCTTAAATCACCACTGTCGAACATAGCACGGCTGGCATGTTGTCGCTATCCCAAATCAAATAGAAACTAACGGCTCGTACAGTGTGGCTTTCCGACAAGAAATTTTGCCACGTAAACCCGCCTGCCAATGTGATACAACCTAACACAACAAAAGCCCTCACAGATTGCCGCCTGTAAGGGCTTTTGAGTCATCATGATAAACATGAAATGTATTGGTCGGGACGATAGGATTTGAACCTACGACCCCCACACCCCCAGTGTGGTGCGCTACCAGGCTGCGCTACGCCCCGACTTGAAGGGATGTGAGCTTACCGTAATAGTTGGATAAGCTCAAGCTAAAATCAATACTTGAGGAGAAACAGAATACGTTCCAACTCTTCCACCAAAGGTGCAATATCATTGCCATTCACAACAATTGGCTCCAGCGGTTGTGACGGAGGTGGTGGCGTGTGCGCCTCCTCCAATAATTTCTGACGTGCACCGCTGATCGTATAACCTTGCTCATACAATAAGGTGCGAATTTGGCGAATTAGTAAAACGTCTTCGCGCTGGTAATAACGGCGGTTTCCCCGTCGCTTCATCGGCTTAAGAGAAGGAAACTCCCCCTCCCAATAGCGCAGCACATGAGTTTTTACCCCACACAAATCACTTACCTCACCAATCGTGAAATAACGCTTGCCTGGAATAGGTGGTAATTGACCACTAAGCGCCGCTACTTCCATATTCCTCTACCCGCTGCTTGAGCTTCTGCCCCGGACGGAAAGTTACTACACGACGTGCTGTTACCGGAATTTCTTCCCCAGTTTTCGGATTGCGTCCAGGACGTTGTGTTTTATCACGCAACATGAAATTACCAAAACCTGATAGCTTCACATGATTGCCTGTTTCCAACGCATCACGGATTTCTTCAAAAAACATCTCCACCAAATCCTTGGCTTCACGCTTATTCAAACCCAACTCATCAAACAGGTGTTCAACCATGTCTGCTTTAGTTAATGTTATTGTCATGCATTTTCTCCCTGTTTAACGCAATACTGCACCGACATCTTTCTGAAGCGAAGCAACCACTGCATCGATGATTCGATTAATTTCCGCATCCTCAAGAGTGCGTGAAAAGTCCTGTAAAATCAAGCTTAAAGCAACGCTTTTTTGACCGTCTGGTATACCTTTTCCTGCATAAATATCGAATAAATAATAAGATATTAATTGCGGAATCGCAGCCTTTTTAACTGCATTTTCCAATGCTACAGCTAATGTATCTTCACGAACTAACAATGCCAGATCACGGTGAATGGCTGGGAATTTGGAAATTGCTTGATACTTTGGCAAAGTGCGCTGCATCAACACACTCATATCCAACTCAAAGAGATAAACAGGTTGCCCAAGCCCCAAGTTTTCCTCCAATTGCGGGTGTAACATCCCCATCCACCCTACGACAGCAGTATCCGTCATAATTTGGGCAGATTGACCGGGGTGCAATGCCGCATGAGCCACAGGTGCAAAATGGAAACGTGTTCCGGTAACTTGCTCCAGCAATGTTTCCACATCCCCTTTCAAGTCGTAAAAATCGACAGGTCGGTTCACCTGCCCCCACTGTTCTGGGTAAAGATTTCCGGTTAACACTCCTGATAGCATATTTTTTTGCACGGGCTTGCCATCTTCGCTTTGTGCAAACGCAGGACCAATCTCGAACAAACGTACCCGACTTTGCTGACGATTCACATTATAAGTTACCGCACGCAATAAACCTGACCACAAAGTGCTGCGCATCACACCTAAATCGGCAGAAATCGGGTTCGCTAACGCAATGCTATCGGTTGCAGGTGCTAAGATTTGCTCCATTTTTGGGTCAACAAAGCTGAAAGTAACCGCTTCCTGATAGCCACGTGCCACCAGTGTGTGACGCAACGTTTCCCGCCTAACTGCGGTTTCACTCGGCTGGGTAATACGCGGTGCACGCGGACGCAATTCGGCTGGAATCGAATCGTAACCCCGTACCCGCGCCAGCTCTTCGATTAAATCTTCTTCGATGTTTAAATCGAAACGCGCCAACGGTGCTTGCACCTGCCAACCTGCATCATTACTGGTAAAAGTGCAACTCAAACGTGCCAACACACCTTCAACCGTTGCCGCATCCATCGTCACGCCCAACACACGGCGAATACGTTCAGGACGCAACAAAATCGCCTTGCGTTGCAAGACACTAGCATCAGCCAGCGTATCCACCAATGTGCCGACTTCGCCACCGCAAATGCTCACGATCAACTGTGTTGCGCGTTCCATTGCCTTAACCGGCATATCGGGGTCAACACCGCGCTCAAAACGTGCCGAAGAATCGGTTTGCAAACCGTAACTACGCGCCTTACCCATGATGTTGGCAGGGCGGAAATGCGCACTTTCCAGAAACACGTTGCGGGTAGCATACGTTACCGACGTGGGTTCACCACCCATAATGCCCGCCATCGCCACCGGCTGTGCGGCATCGGCAATCACCAATGTGTCGTTACGCAATGTCGCGGTTTGCCCATCCAGCAGCTTCAGGGTTTCGCCTGCATTGGCGTAACGCACCACAATGCCGCCTTGCAGCGTATCAAGGTCGAAAGCGTGCATTGGCTGACCGAGTTCCAGCAATACGTAATTGGTCACGTCAACTGTGGCAGAAATGCTGCGCACACCCGCCCTGCGTAATTTTTCCTGCATCCACACCGGCGTAGCGGCTTGCGGGTTGATATTGCGGATGATACGTCCGACATAACGTGGGCAAGCATCCGTCGCTTGTAGTGCAACTGGGAATGTATCGGTATGCTGGGCAGTTTGCTCAGGAATTTCCGGTACGTTGAGTGGCACATCCATCACCAAGGAGGTTTCACGTGCCACACCAATCATGCTCATGCAATCGCCACGGTTTGCAGTAATTGCCAGCTCAATCACTTCGTCGTCGAGTTTCAAATACTCGCGAATGTCCATGCCCACAGGCGCATCATCCGGTAATTCCAACAAGCCATCGGACTTGTCGGACATGCCCAACTCGGTCGATGAACACAACATGCCGAACGATTCCACACCGCGCAGCTTGCCTTTTTTGATCTTTAAATCTGCACCATCAGGTAGTGGCAATACCGCGCCAATCAACGCCAATGGCACTTTAATGCCTGCACGCACATTGCTTGCACCGCAAACGATTTGCAGGATTTCGCCACGCCCATTGTCGACTTTGCAGACGCTGAGTTTATCGGCATCAGGGTGTTTTTCACGTTCAACAACATGCCCCACCACGATATTGGTGAACGCGGTAGCTACTGGGTCACGCGCTTCCACTTCACAGCCAGACATAGTGAGTTTGTCGGCAATTGCATCCAGCGCCAGCGGGGTATCAATCCACTCACGCAGCCATTTTTCACTGACTTTCATAAGGTTACTCCGCTTAGCTAAACTGTTTCAAGAAACGCACGTCGTTATCAAACATCACGCGCAAATCATTGATTTGATAGCGTAACATCGCCAAACGTTCGACCCCGAAACCAAACGCAAAGCCGGTATATTTTTCGCTGTCGATGCCGACGTTTTTCAGCACATTCGGATGCACCATGCCACAGCCCATGACTTCCAGCCAGCCAGTGCCTTTGCACACCCGGCAACCGTCACCACCGCAATGCACACACTGAATATCGGTTTCGGCGGATGGCTCAGTAAACGGGAAGAACGTGGCACGGAAGCGCGTCGGCAATTCATCCACTTCAAAAAAGGCTTTAAAGAAGGCTTCGAGAATGCCTTTCAAATCCGCGAAAGTGACATCTTCATCCACCATCAAACCTTCCACTTGGTGGAACATCGGGCTGTGGGTCATGTCCGAGTCACAACGGTACACCCGACCCGGCGAAATGATACGCAGCGGTGGCGGGTTATTTTCCATGTGACGCACTTGCACGGAGGAGGTATGGGTACGCAGCAGCAAGCCGCTATCCATATAAAATGTGTCGTGCATGGCACGCGCCGGATGTGATTCCGGGATATTCAATGCAGTAAAATTGTGAAAATCGTCTTCAATCTCAGGGCCTTCTGCCAAACTGAAACCCAACTGTGCGAAGATCTCGCTAATGCGTTGAATAGTCTGGGTAACAGGGTGCAGGCTACCGGTATCCATGCGCCGCCCCGGTAAAGTGACATCGACCTTTTCCGCTTGCAAACGCGCACTCAAGGCTTCAGCTTGCAGGCTTTGCTTGCGGTCTTCAATTGCAATGGTCAAGGCTTGCTTGGCGGTATTGATTTCCGCACCCGCTGTTTTACGCTCTTCATGCGGTAACTTGCCCAATTGCTTGAGTTGCTCAGTCAACAAACCTGTCTTGCCTAGATACTGCACACGCACCTGATCCAACGCGGCGAGGCTGACGGCTTGCGAAATCTGCTCGTGGGCTTCGCCCATCAGTTCCAGCAAACTTTGCACGACGATTTCCTTAATGTATGGGGTTATCGGTATTTGGGAGAATTAGAAAGCAAAAGGCGGGGAGAGGCAACAACCTTCCCCCGCCTTGCTCACCCGTTTACGGGTATTTTTCAGCGCATCTTAATGCAGCTTAAGCAGCTAGGGCAGCTTTTGCCTTTTCTGCGACTGCACCAAACGCCGTGATGTCGTGAACTGCCAAATCAGCCAGAACCTTACGGTCAAGACTAATGTTAGCTTTCTTCAAACCATTCATCATACGGCTGTAAGACAGACCGAACATCCGTGCACCAGCATTGATACGCACGATCCACAAAGCGCGGAACTGGCGTTTTTTCTGACGGCGGTCGCGGAATGCGTATTGACCAGCCTTGATGACCGCCTGATGCGCAACCCGGTAGACCCGGCTGCGGGCACCGTAGTAACCTTTAGCCAGCTTGAGGACTTTCTTGTGACGGGCATGTGCCGTTACACCACGTTTAACTCTTGCCATGTTTTAAATCCTCCTGATTATGCGTAGGGCAGCATTTTTTGCACATTGCCGTGATCGGCTGCAACAACGAAGTTGTCGCCTGAACGCAAATGACGCTTACGCTTGGTGGATTTCTTAGTCAAGATATGACGCAGGTGTGACTGCTTGCGTTTAAACAAGCCACTGCCGGTTTTCTTGAAACGCTTAGCCGCAGCACGGCTACTTTTCATCTTAGGCATCTTGGTCTCCTTTTCGATCAGGTAGATAAAACATCCTGCAAGAGTGCCTTGCCTTAACAGGATGGTGTTGGGGAATACCCCCAATTTTTATGCTTAGGCTTTTTTCTTCGCGCCCAACATCATGACCATTTGACGGCCTTCCAGACGCGGGAATTGCTCGACAACCGCCAGTTCTTCCAGCTCTTTCTCAACACGCTTGAGAACATCCATCCCCAGCTCTTTGTGAGCCATTTCACGGCCTTTGAAGCGCAGGGTGACTTTAACCTTATCGCCCTCTTCCAGAAACTCTTTAAGTTTACGCAATTTGATCTGGTAATCGCCTTCATCCGTCGCCGGACGCATTTTGATTTCCTTGACCTGCACCTGTTTCTGGTTTTTACGGGCTATCGCCGCTTTCTTACTTTCATCGAAACGGAATTTACCGTAATCCATGATCCGGCAAACCGGCGGTTTCGCATTGGGTACGATTTCCACCAGATCGAGTTCGGCGTCGTAAGCCATTTCCAGAGCGTCCCGCAGGGAGACAACACCTTGATTTTCACCTTCCGCATCAATCAGACGAATTTTCGGAACGTTAATATCGTCATTAATACGGTGTTCTTTTTCGAGAGCGATAAGTTTAATCCTCAGATAGTGATAAGCGACGTGACGCAATTTCCTCTGACAGACGTCGTTGGACTTCCGCCAGTGGGAAGGTTCCTAAGTCTTTACCGGAACGTGTGCGCATAGCCATAGATTGTGTTTCCACTTCGCGATCCCCGACTACTAACAGGTACGGGACACGCTGCATAGTGTGCTCACGGATTTTAAAGCCAATTTTTTCATTTCTCAAGTCTGATACGGCGCGAATACCTGCGTCAAGCAATTGCTTGGTAGCATCTTGCACGAAATCGGCTTGTTTGTCCGTGATATTCATCACGACAGCTTGCGTTGGTGCTAACCAAAGTGGGAAACGCCCTTCGTAATGCTCAATCAGAATGCCGGTGAAGCGTTCCAATGAACCGAACAGCGCACGGTGCAACATGACCGGACGTTTGCGGGTATTGTCTTCCGCCACGTAAGTCAGGTCAAAACGTTCTGGCAAGCTCATATCCACTTGCAAAGTGCCGCACTGCCAATCACGACCGATAGCATCACGCAACACGAATTCCAGTTTAGGGCCGTAAAATGCACCTTCGCCGGGGAACAGCGTATACGGCAAATTCATGCTATCGAGTGCATTGCCGAGGGCGTGTTCCAGCAAATCCCAACTTTCATCCGAACCAATGCGGTTTTCTGGGCGAGTCGAGAGTTTAATGTGCACATTTTCAAAGCCAAATTCTTTGTAAATGTCGAGCACCAACGCCACCACGTCTTTGCACTCTTGCGCCATTTGGTCTTCGGTACAGAAGATATGGGCATCATCCTGCGTGAAGTGGCGCACACGCATCAAGCCGTGCAAAGCACCAGACGGTTCGTAACGGTGCACCTTCCCAAATTCCGCCATCCGCAACGGCAGGTCGCGGTAGCTTTTCAAACCCTGTGAAAACATCAACATACCACCGGGGCAGTTCATCGGCTTCAGGGCGAAAACACGCTCGTCTTCAGTCGTGGTAGTGAACATATTGTCACGGTAATTGAACCAGTGACCGGAGGTTTCCCACAGGCTGCGATCCATCACATCCGGGGTATTCACTTCCACGTAGCCAGCGCGTTGCTGGCGTTGACGCATATAACCGATTAGAGCTTGGAACACTGTCCAACCTTTGGGATGCCAAAATACTGCACCGGGAGCTTGTTCGTCGAAATGGAACAAATCCAATTGGCGACCGAGTTTACGGTGGTCACGCTTTTCAGCCTCTTCCAACATCGTCAGGTAGGCTTGCAAATCTTTTTTGTTTGCCCATGCCGTGCCGTAAACGCGTTGCAGCATTTCATTGTTGGAATTGCCACGCCAGTAAGCACCTGCCACCTTCATCACTTTGACAGAGGGGATTTTGCCCGTACTAGGAACGTGAGGACCACGGCACAAGTCGATAAAATCGCCTTGGCGGTAGAGGGAGAGCGTTTGTTCAGCAGGAATGCTTTCAATAATTTCCGCTTTGTATTTTTCACCCATGTTCAGGAAGAAGCTCACTGCCTCATCGCGTGACAGGGTGCTGCGCTCAACGGGGATGTCTTGCTTGATTAAATCTTGCATCCGCGCATCAATCGCCTGTAAATCTTCGGGCGTGAAAGGGCGTGGGGAGGCAAAATCGTAGTAAAAGCCATTTTCGACCGTGGGGCCGATGGTAACTTGTACTTCAGGGAATAATTGTTTGACCGCTTGAGCCATCAAATGCGCGGCAGAATGGCGGATAATATCCATACCTTCAGCATCTTTCGCAGTAATGATACTCAGGGAAACATCGTGATCAATGACATAGCTGGCATCAACCAATTGATCGTTTACTTTGCCCGCAAGCGTAGCTTTAGCCAAACCTGCGCCAATATCGGCAGCAACGGCAAGTACAGAAATGGGAGCATCGTAAGAACGTTGACTTGCGTCAGGGAGAGTAATAATAGGCATATTGTACTCCAGTGGTGGCCTATACGAGGGGTCACTTGGTTATAATCGTTATGTATAATTGGTAGGCGTAATTGGACTCGAACCAACGACCCCCACCATGTCAAGGTGGTGCTCTAACCAACTGAGCTATACGCCTGTCGTCGAAGGAGGCAGATTATAGCGAACTCAGCGAGGATGGCAAGTTATTTTTTGGTTCAGACGTGAACAGCAACTAACAAAAAAAGCGGCTCGCTGTTCACACGAGCCGCCAACCAGTTTCTCACTTAACGTGAGGAGTCAAACTGTTTTCGGGCGGGGGATACGGGTCTTCCTACTTCTTCGGCGCGTAAATATCCGTGCAAGTCCCCTCGGCCACTTCCGCCGCAAAGTTCAGCGTCTCGGAAAGCGTCGGATGCGGGTGGATCGTCAAGCCGATGTCATGCGCATCCGCCCCCATTTCCAACGCCAGCACCGCCTCGGCAATCAGCTCACCGGCATTCTTGCCCGCAATGCCCGCGCCAATCAGTTGCCCGGTTGCCTTATCAAACAGCACCTTGGTAATCCCATTGCTGGCATCCATCGACAACGCCCGCCCACTCGCCGCCCAGGGGAACGCGCCTTTCTCATACGCAATCCCTTCCGCCTTGCACTGCTCTTCGGTCTTGCCCATCCACGCCACTTCCGGGCTGGTGTAGGCGACTGACGGAATGGTTTTCGCATCAAAATAGGCTTTATGCCCTGCAATCACTTCCGCCGCGACCTTGCCCTCGTGCGTGGCTTTGTGCGCCAGCATCGGCTGCCCCACAATGTCGCCAATCGCAAAAATGTGCGGTACATTGGTACGCATCTGATTATCCACCGGAATAAAGCCGCGTGTATCCGCAAACACACCCGCCTTACCCGCGTCAATCAGCCCACCATTCGGCGAACGCCCAATCGCCACCAACACCCGGTCAAACGTATCCGTCGCAGGCGCACCTTTGCCCTCAAACGCACACACCAAACCCTCTGCCGTCGGCGTAATCGCCGTGACTTTGGTATTCAGGTAGATATTCTCGTACATCCCCTTAATCTGGTTGTGCAAGGGTTTCACAATGTCACGATCCGCACCGGGCATCAGACCGGGTGAGAGTTCCACCACGGTAATTTTTGCACCGAGCGCGTGGTAAACCGTCGCCATTTCCAACCCGATAATCCCGCCACCGACCACCAGCATCCGCTTGGGGATTTCCGGCAATTCCAGCGCGTCGGTGGAATCCATCACCCGTGGATCGTCCCACGGAATAAACGGCAATTTCGTGACCCGCGAACCGGCGGCAATGATGCAATTCGCAAACTTCACGATCTGCTTGCTGCCATCCGCTGCTTCCACTTCGATAGTATTGGGTGAAGTGAAACGTCCGTAGCCTTGCACGATTTGCACTTTGCGCTGCTTCGCCAAGCCTTTCAGACCCGTCGTCAGCTTGCCGACCACATCGCTTTTATGCGCTCGCACGGCATCAAGGTCGATGTCCGGCTCGCCGAATTTCACGCCATGCTTGGCAAACTCTTTCGCCTCATTGATCACTTCTGCTGTGTGTAACAACGCTTTGGAGGGGATGCAACCGACGTTGAGGCATACGCCACCAATGTTGGGATAACGCTCGATCAGCACCACTTTTTTGCCAAGATCAGCGGCGCGGAACGCAGCGGTGTACCCGCCGGGGCCAGAGCCTAGGACAACGAGTTCGGTTTCAAGATCGGTGGTAGAGGGAGAGAAAGAAGGTTCTTCATTCTTTAGCCCCTCTACCTCTGGGAGAGGGGTTGGGGTGAGGGTCTCTTCAATTTCCAACATCAGCAACGCCGACCCTTCCGACACCCGATCCCCCACCTTCACCAGCATCTGCTTAATCGTGCCAGCCAGCGGACTAGGAATTTCCATCGACGATTTATCAGACTCAATCGTAATCAACGAATCTTCCGCCTCAATCTGGAAACCGGCATCGACCAAGACTTCAATGATTTCAACGTCTTTGAAGCTGCCAATGTCGGGGACTTTGACTTCGATAATCTTGCTCATACCAGCAACCTCCGAATATCACCCAGCATTTTGGCAAGGTAAGTGGTGAAACGTGCGCCATCCGCGCCATCAATCACGCGATGGTCATACGACAGCGACAGCGGCAACATTAAGCGCGGCGCGAATTCCGTACCGTTCCAAATCGGCTGAATATCGGACTTGGAAACCCCCAAAATCGCCACTTCTGGCGCATTCACAATTGGGGTAAATTTCGTGCCGCCAATCCCGCCGAGGCTGGAAATCGAGAAGCAACCGCCCTGCATATCTGCGGGTTTGAGCTTTTTATCACGCGCTTTCGCCGACATTTCTTTCAACTCTTCGGAAAGTTGCATGATCGACTTTTTGTCCACATCACGGAATACCGGCACAACCAAGCCATCCGGCGTATCCACCGCCACGCCAATGTTGTAATAGCTTTTACGGATCAGGTTTTCACCCTTCGCATCCAGCGAGGAATTGAAGCGTGGGTAAGCCTTCAAGCCAGCTACCACCGCTTTCATAATGAACACTAGCGGGGTAATTTTCATCCCCGACTTGGCGTTTTCCTCATTCAACTGCTTGCGGAACGCTTCCAGATCGGTGATGTCCGCTTGATCAAACTGCGTGACGTGCGGAATGTGTACCCAGTTACGGTGCAAGAACTCGCCAGTCAGCTTATTAATGCGCGACAACGGTACGGTTTCGACTGCACCCCATTGGCTGAAATCAATGTCCGGCATGGGTGCAACGCCCAAGGTATTGCCGGAAGCTGCCGCTGATGGCATCCCGCCAAAGCTCATCACATCCTTGATGAAGCCTTTCACGTCATCTTGGGTAATGCGTCCTTTGCGCCCAGAGCCTTTGACCTTGTTCAAGTCTGCACCGAGTTCGCGGGCAAACTTGCGCACGGATGGCGTGGCGTAGGCTTTGCTGAAGTCGAGTTTTGGGGTGGCAGGTGCGGGTGCTGCGGGTTTAGATTCAACAACAGGTGCAGGTGCTGCGATTTCAGGTTTCGTGACAGATGCAGCAATAACGGGTGCAGCAACAGCAGCGACCGCATCCCCAACTTCCACCACCACCATCAAACTCCCTTCCGAAATCCGATCCCCCACCTTCACCTTCAGCTCTTTAATGACCCCCGCAACCGGCGACGGAATTTCCATCGACGATTTGTCGGATTCAATTGTGATCAACGAGTCTTCCACCGCGATGGTGTCGCCAACGCTCACCAATACTTCAATGATTTCAACATCTTTAAAGCTGCCAATGTCTGGCACTAAAACTTCCTGGATTGCCATGATTGCTCTCCTTATGCCAGACGTGGGTTAGGTTTTTCAGGGTTGATGCCGTATTTTTCCATCGCTTTCACCAAATCAGCGGCGGGCAGGGATTTTTCATCCACCAACGCTTTCAATGCAGCAATCACGATGTAATGACGGTTCACCTCAAAATGTTTACGCAATTGCGCACGGGTATCGCTACGCCCAAAACCGTCTGTCCCCAGCACCGTGAACGGCATTGGCAGCCATGCACGAATCTGGTCAGGGTATTGGCGGATGTAGTCGGTGGCAGCAATCGCGGGGCCGCGTTGGCCTTTCAAGGCTTGGGTGATATACGGCACTTTCGCGTCATCCAGCGGGTGCAACATATTCCAGCGGTCACAATCACGTGCTTCCCGCGCCAGTTCGTTGAAACTGGTCACACTCCACACATTCGCGTCCACGCCCCAATCCTTATCCAGTAACTCCGCTGCCGCAATCACTTCGCGCAAGATTGTGCCTGAACCCATGAGTTGCACTTTTTTACGCTTTTTGCCGCCACCGCTGAACAAGTACATGCCTTTGACAATGCCATCTTCACAACCGGCAGGCATCGCAGGATGGGTATAGTTCTCGTTCATGGTAGTGATGTAGTAGTATACATCCTCCTGATCCTGATACATGCGTTTCAAGCCGTTTTGCACGATAACCGCCAATTCATACGAGAACGTCGGGTCGTAAGAAATGCAATTTGGAATCAATGCCGCCTGAATCAAGCCATGCCCATCCTGATGTTGCAAGCCTTCGCCCGCCAGAGTAGTACGCCCCGCTGTACCACCAATCAAAAAGCCACGTGCGCGGCAATCGCCTGCTGCCCACGCCAAATCCCCAATGCGTTGGAAACCAAACATCGAATAGTAAATGTAGAACGGCACCATGTTTACGCCGTGGGTGCTGTATGCCGTTGCTGCGGCAATCCATGACGAAAACGCACCGGCTTCATTAATACCCTCTTCCAGAATCTGCCCAGTCTTGTCCTCTTTGTAGAACATGACCTGATCTTTATCCTGCGGCTCGTACAACTGCCCCACCGAAGAGTAAATCCCCATCTGGCGGAACATCCCTTCCATCCCGAAAGTACGCGCCTCGTCCGGCACAATGGGTACGACGTTTTTGCCCATGTTTTTGTCGCGTGCCAACAAAGTCAGCAAGCGCACAAACACCATTGTGGTAGACATTTCACGCTCGCCTGTACTTTCCAGCAGCGCTTGGAAAATCGAAATATCCGGCACTTTCAGCGGGGTTGCGTGCGTTTGGCGCTGCGGCAAGAAACCACCCAAGGCTTTGCGACGCTCCAGCATGTACTGCATTTCTTCGCCATTTGGGTCAGGGCGGTAATATTTTGCTTCTGCCGCGTCTGCATCGCTCAGGGGGATATTGAAACGATTTTTGTAAGCAATCATTTCTTCGCCACTCAGCTTCTTCTGCGAGTGGGTACGGTTCTGGCCTTCGCCCGCTGAACCCATACCGTAGCCTTTAACAGTATGAGCCAAAATGACGGTGGGTTGCTCAGTGTGGTTCACCGCAGCATGGTAAGCCGCGTAAACCTTGTGCGGGTCATGACCGCCACGGTTCAATCTCCAGATGTCAGCATCACTCATCTTGGCAACCATTTCTTTCAATTCGGGGTACTTGCCAAAGAAGTGTTCGCGAATGTATGCACCATCTTTGGATTTGTAATTCTGATATTCGCCATCAACTGCTTCCATCATGCGGGCTTTGAGCAAACCGTCCTTATCTTTGGCAAGCAGCGGATCCCAATACGAACCCCACAGCACTTTGATGACGTTCCAGCCTGCGCCACGGAATACCGCTTCCAGTTCTTGCACAATCTTGCCATTGCCGCGTACTGGGCCATCAAGACGTTGCAAGTTGCAGTTAACTACCCAAACAAGATTATCGAGTTTTTCACGTCCCCCTAAGGAGATTGCGCCAAGGGTTTCTGGCTCGTCGGTTTCGCCGTCACCCACGAATGCCCAGACTTTACGGTTCGCAGTTTCAGCCAACTTACGGTCTTGCAGGTACTTCATGAAACGTGCTTGGTAGATCGACTTGATCGGCCCTAAACCCATTGAAACGGTGGGGAACTGCCAATAATCCGGCATCAACCACGGGTGCGGATACGATGACAAGCCACCGCCATCAACTTCCTGCCGAAAACCATCAAGATCGGCTTCAGTAAAACGGCCTTCGAGGAAGGAACGGGCGTACATCCCCGGAGCAGCATGACCTTGGATATATAGCAAATCACCGCCGTGTTGCGGGGAGGGTGCATGCCAAAAGTGATTCATACCTACGTCATACAACGTGGCAGCGGAGGCGAACGTCGCAATATGCCCACCTAACTCCGGGCTTGCGCGATTAGCACGCACTACCATTGCCGCCGCATTCCAACGGATGTAAGAGCGTAACCGCGCCTCAATCGCTGGTTTTCCGGGGGTGTGGTGCTCTTGATGGGGGGGGATGGTGTTGATGTAGGCAGTGTTGGCGGAGTAAGGCAGGTTAGCACCGTTTTGCCGCGCACTAGCGATTAACTCTTCAAGCAGGAAGTGCGCACGCTCTACACCTTCGGCCTCAATAACTGCCTCTAGTGATTCAATCCATTCTTTAGTTTCTTGTGAATCAATGTCTTGTATGGAATTATCCATTGTAAATCCTCTTTCTTCCAGCGGTAAGTCTGGCTCATCCGAGCGGATTCGGCTACCAGATGGACACAAACAATAACATGCTACGGTTTTTTTTTGAAGAAAAATATTATCTAAAAATAATTAATTTATTTTTCAACAAATTATAAGTATCAAATACTTTTTTAAATCTTTCCTATTCATTTTCGATCAGTTCCGTTAAGCTCTCGTTATGACAGATGATATAGATATAATCCCCATTGCCGGACGTTTCCGGGGCTTCCTCCCTGTAGTCGTGGATGTAGAAACGGGTGGCTTTGATTGCCGCAAGGATGCGTTGCTAGAATTAGCAGCCGTGGTATTGCGCATCGACGAAAAAGGTGAACTATCCCGCCACCGTACCTTTAATTGGCATATCGAACCTTTCCCCAATGCCAATATGGATCCCAAATCGTTGGAAGTGAATGGCATCAAGCCGTTTAGCCCATTGCGCATGGCAGTCCCAGAGCCAAAAGCAATGGAGGAATTCTTCAAGGTGATCCGTAAAGAAGTGAAGATTAACCGTTGCAACCGTGCCATTTTGGTCGGGCATAACGCACCGTTTGATTTGAACTTTGTTCATGCTGCTTCTGACCGGATTAAAGCGACCCGCAACCCGTTTCACCCATTCAGTACGTTGGATACCGTTTCATTAGGCGCGGTAATGTATGGACAGACAGTTTTAGCTCGTCTTGCACAAGCAGCCGGTATGGGCTGGGATGCGGATTGTGCGCATTCAGCCGTGTATGATGCTGAAAAGACAGCAGATTTATTTTGCCATTTCGTGAACACTTGGCAAACACTGGATGCAGCGTTTAAAGCAGTCGAGAATTAAATGTAGGTGGGTATCGCGCCCCGCTCCACCCACCCTACAAAATCATCACTCACCTGTCTTCAGTTTTTCCCAATAGCCGTCATACAGCTTCATGGCATCGCCAATGTCGTTCTGGAATTCGGCTGTTTTCATGATCTCCGCCGAGGGGAAAATCACAGGATTATTTTGCAGCTCCTCACTCAGCAAGGCTTTAGCAGCAGCATTCGGTGTGCTGTAACCCAACTCTTCTACCACTTTTTGCCCGACTTCGGGGCGCAACATGTAGTCGATGAATTTATGCGCACTTTCCACATTTTCCGCACCAACCGGAATCACAAAGCTATCTACCCAAAAACCAGCACCTTCTTTAGGAAACACGTAATGGATATCGGGATTGTCTGCCTGCGCCATAATTACCTCACCACTCCAAATCATGCCAAGGTTAACATCACCGGCCATAAACGGCTCACGTGGCGCATCCGCATTAAACACCAACACATTCGGCATGAGCTTTTGCAAGTCTTCATAAGCCACCTTAACTTCATCAGGGTTGGTGGAATTAGTAGAAAAACCGTTCTTTTTCAGCGCCATGTGAAACACTTCACGCACATCATCGGTCAACAGCAACTTACCTTGCCACTTCTCATCCCACAAATCTGCCCATGAAGTGATCGTACTTGGGTCAATTTCTTTGCTATTTACGCCAATACCTGTGCTACCCCACAAATACGGCAAGCTATATCCATTACCGGGGTCATAAGGCTTATCCAGCAAATCCGGCGACAAGTTTTTCAGGTTCGTGAGCTTGGTTTTGTCGATTTTCTGCAATAAACCTTCTTGGCGCATTTTCGACACTAAATAGGCGGAAGGCACTACGATGTCATACCCCTTACCCTTCTGCAGCTTGATTTTAGAATACATCACCTCGTTATTTTCGTAGGTGGAATATTCGACTTTGATGCCAGTTTCCTTTTCAAAATCAGCAACTGTACTTTCAGGGATATATTCTGCCCAGTTGTACACCACGAGTTTTTCTTCGGCGTGTAATGCCGTGGACATTGCCATTAATACAGCAGCCAGCAAAGCAGGAAGTTTGATCATGTCAGTGTTTTCTCCTGAGCAGTAACGTTGAAAGCGTAACCAAAAACAGCGAAATCGCCAGCAACAGCGTTGCCAACACATTCACTTCGGGCGAGACACCGACCTTGACCATTGAAAACACCCGAATCGGCAAAATTTCAAAGCTGGGGCCGGTGACAAACGAACTGATAATTACATCATCAAGCGACAGGGTAAAGCTTAATAACCACCCAGCCACAATCGCTGGAAATACTAGCGGCAAAATAATCAGGCGGAAGATGCGACTTTCGCTTGCCCCCAAATCTTGCGCCGCCTCCAGTAAATATTTATCGAAACCTTTGAGTTGGGCATACACCGTGATCACCACAAAGGGTAGACAAAACGTAATGTGTGCAATCAGCAATGACCAAAAACCCAATTGAATACCAAGCGCGATAAAAATCACCAGAAACGTGATTGCCAGTACGATGTCGGGGGACATCATCACAATAAACAGTAAGCTACTGGCGGTGGCTTTCAGCGGAAAACGGTAGCGGTGCAAGGCCAATGCCATCAGCGTCCCAATGAGTGTTGCAGCGGTTGCTGCCAGACTTGCCACTAGTAAAGAATTCAAAAAAGCTTGGGTAAGTGCCTCATTTTCCCAGAGCTTGGCGTACCACTCGAAAGTAAAACCTTTCCATTCGTAGCCGTATTTGGAGGCGTTGAAGGAGTTGATCACCAAGATACCGATGGGTAAATACAGGTAAGCGAAGATGGCGATTATAAAGCTCCATTTAAAGGCTTTCATCATCCAACCCCCCTTGTCGATTAATTCGACGGTTAGCCAAGAAATATAACCATAACAAACCCGCCATGATCACAATCAACGCCACGCTAAACGCCGCCCCAAACGGCCAATCGCGCACCACCAAAAACTGGTTTTTAATAATATTACCCAGCAGCAGATTCTTCGCCCCACCCAACAAATCTGCCACGTAAAACATCCCCATGGCAGGCAAAAACACCATCAAACTCCCCGCAATAATCCCCGGCATGGTCAGCGGCACAATAATCAGCCGAAACCGCGCCCAAAAACTCGCGCCTAAATCCTGTGCAGCTTCCAGCAACGTACTGTCTAATTTATCGAAACTCGATACCAACGGCAGCACCATAAACGGCAGTAACACGTATACTAAACCAAACACCACCGCAAACGGCGTATACAATAATTGCAGTGGCTCATCCACCACTCCAGTCCCCAACAACGCGGCATTCACCAATCCCTTATTCCCCAGAATCAGCTTAATCGCATAAGTACGAATCAAACTATTCGTCCAAAACGGCACAATCATTAAAAACAGCAATACCCCACGCCAAACATTAGGTAATTTCGCCACAATATAAGCAAACGGATACCCCAACACTAAGCAAATTACCGTGGTTAGGGTCGACAGCCACAAACTGCGCCAAAATACTTCCGCATACACTGGCTCGAATAAACGTTCCCACGAATTCAAAGTCAGCGGCCAAACCGCCAAATGCTGCGCATCAGGCGACATCACACTGGTCAACAACACCAATACGTGCGGCACCAGCACAAACAACCCCAGCCACACCAGCGTTAGCACAATGGCAAAACGCCGGAAATTCAACAGATTCATGACTTACCCGCCCTTTCCGCAGGGATAACATGCTCCCAGCCCGGAACCCAGTCCACGCCGACTTTTTGGTTAATGCTGTAATCGAAATCGGGGTCATCTTCGTCGAAAAATTCATGCGCCATGACCGTTTGCCCGTTTTCCAGACGAATATGCGAGTTCAGGGTTTGCCCGGTATAATTACGCTCCAACACAATGCCGGGAAACCCCTTGCGCTCCAGTGCATTAGGGCGGCAATCAATACGCAAATCTTCCGGGCGCAACATCACATGCACCTTATCGCCTGCGGTAAAACGGTGATTACAGCGGATTTCGCGTTCCACGCCGTTAATCAGCGCCTGGTACTGGTATTCACCCAACTCACGGGTAATTTCGCCATCGAATACATTGATTTCACCGATAAATTGCGCCACAAACAGGTTACGGGGCGCTTCGTAAATTTCACGGGGTGTGCCAACCTGTTGCGCTTGTCCATTGTGCATCACCACAATCCGGTCAGACATCGACAGGGCTTCTTCCTGATCATGAGTCACGTAGACGAAGGTGATGCCCAATTGGCGTTGCAATTGCTTGAGCTCCAATTGCATTTGCTGGCGCAACTTATAATCGAGTGCGCTAAGTGATTCATCCAGCAACAAAATTTTCGGTCGATTCACCACAGCACGTGCAATCGCCACCCGTTGTTTCTGCCCACCGGAAAGCTGGTGCGGCTTACGGTTGGCAAAATCGGATAAACGCACAATTGCTAAGGCATCGGCAACCCGCACTGCGATATTTTGCGCATCCACCCCTGCCATTTTCAGACCAAATGCCACGTTATCGAATACCGTCAGATGCGGAAACAGTGCATAACTCTGGAAAACAGTATTCACCGGGCGCTTTTCTGCTGGAATTCCGGCAATATCTTCACCATTCAGCAAGATTTGCCCCTCATTCGGTTGCTCAAACCCCGCAATCAGCCGCAATACGGTGGTTTTACCGCAGCCGGAAGGTCCCAAGATCGTGAAAAATTCACCGTCATTGATCGTGAGGTGAAAATCGGTGAGCACTTCCTGAGCAGCAAACCGTTTGCTGATATTGCTCAGGGTCAGAATGGGTGATCGGTTCAAGCGCGGCTCCTATCGTTAATGGCCTAGCGTGACGGGGGCGCATCCATTATATTTCCCACACGCCCACATTCAATGGATAATATCCCCGCCTACTGAAGGAAATGGAAGAATTCGACCAACCATGAAAATTACCCGACGCTTACGCTGGCTACTCGCAGGCGGCATCTTACTGATGACGCTGCTGTTTTTGCTGTTCTTGTTTTTTGCTACCAAAAACTTCCTCGACTTGTGGGATAGGCTGCTGTTACTTCCGCACTGGCTATTTTACAGCTACAGCACTGTTATTGTAGCGGTGATGGGATTCAGCGGCTGGCTCATCGTGAAATTAGTCACTGGCGGGCGTTCCACCACAGCCATTAAGCGCCCTGCCCCCAAACCCGTCACTGAAGCCTCACTGACCCAAGACATCGCGCAAATCAAAGCAGCGGGCATGGATACAGCGCCGCTAGAAGTCGAAATCGCCGAATTAAACGAACGTAGAACGGCGGGAAATGCACACATTGCCTTTTTCGGTGACGTTAGCACGGGAAAATCTTCCATTATCAAAGCGTTATTGCCGGAAGCGGGGGTAGAAATCAACCTGCGCGGCGGCTCCACCCGCGAGATTCGCGAATATACCTGGCAAACCATCGCTGGCGACCATTTACTCCTGACCGACCTACCGGGGCGCAATGAAGCAGAAGGCACACTCGATGCTGCTGCCCGCGACGAAGCGATTCGGGCACATATTGTGGTGTATGTCACCGATTCCGACCTCAGCCGCAGCCAATTTCAAGACTTGCAGGAACTGGCAGCATTCGGCAAGCCCTTACTGATTGCGATCAACAAACGCGACCAGTACAGTGCCGAAGAACAGGCACAGCTTGCCCAGCGCATCCGCGCCCGCTTCGACTCTGCGCAGCGGACAGGGACAGCCGAACCCCCGGAAGTATTGTTCATTCAATCCGGCGGCACGGAAGAAATCGTGCGAGTCTACCCCGATGGGCGTGAAGAAACCGTACAGCGCCCCCGCAAGATGGACGTTTCCGCCCTTGCCACTCACCTACAAACCGAAATCGACCGGCGGCTGGAAACGCTCTCACAACAACGCGATGCCAGCGTACTGCATTTGGTACAAGAAAAACTCGACCTCACCCGTGAAGATTATCGACGTACCCAAGCGGAAAAAATTGTGCGCAGTTCCACCCACAAAGCCATACTGGGCGCATTGGCTTCCGTCAGCCCCGGTACGGATCTGGTAATTCAGGGTGTGATTGGGACGCGCATGGTACAAGAACTCTGTAAACTGTACGATAGCCCGGTCAGTCAACTCGACATCGACCAATTCCTGAATTTCAGTCAGGGACAGTTGAAGAAGAGTATCCCACTGCTACTCGCTGTAGCAGGCAATGGTTTGAAAGCCTTCCCCGGCATTGGCACTGTCGCGGGTGGTTTGGTACATGCCGTGGCTTATGGGCTAATTTTTGACGCGCTCGGCAAATCCGTCGCGCACACCCTCGAACAACGCGGCGCACTCAAAGCAGCGCCCGCAGCAGCAACATTTCAGGAGATGCTCAGTGGAAATCTGGAAGAACGTACAAAAACATTTGCCAGATTGGTTATTGAACAATATCGGGGCAAATAAAGCGGACAACGCCGCACCGGAGGACGATACACCGCCACAGAGCAGCGGTGACACGCATTTACAACTGGCAACCGAAAGCCTGCGCCAACTGCTCGACGATACACGCATCCCAGACGATGTACGTGAAAGCCTGCGCAATGATTATACCCAAGTACGCGGGATGTTAGATAAATTAGAACATGGGCATGTACACATTGCGGTTTTCGGGCGCGTTAGTGTCGGCAAATCATCCTTGCTAAATGCTTTACTGGGGCAGCCTGTATTCAGTGTTAGTGTTTTGCACGGCGAAACCCGCAGCGTCAATATGCAGCAATGGCAGGAATACAGCGACAACGGTATTTTCCTCATCGACACGCCAGGTATTAATGAAATTGACGGCGAATCCCGCGAAAAAATGGCACATGAAGTCGCTAATCGGGCCGATTTAGTCCTATTCGTCGTGGATGGCGACCTCACCGATGTGGAATTCCAAGCCCTCAAAACAGTAACCGGTTCACATCGCCCGACGCTATTGATTGTGAATAAAGCCGACCGTTACACTGAGAAGGAACAACAACAGTTACGCAGTATCTTACGTACCCGTACCCAAGGCATGATTGCCCCCGAAAACTTAATTTTTACTACAGCGCAAGCCAGCCGCCAAACCATTATTTATGTGGATGAACACGGTGAAGAAATCGAAGGTATCCGCGAACGCCCCATCAATATCAGCGCCCTCAAAACCCGCTTGTGGGACATCATCGAAGCCGAAGGCAAAACCCTTGCCGCACTCAATGCCTCTCTGTTCGCCGGACATTTAAGCAAGGAAGTCGGGCAACGTATTCTGGCGATAAAACGTGAGCTTGGTGGAAAAACCATCCGCCTGTATTGCTTGGGTAAAGGGATTGCCGTTGCGCTAAATCCCATTCCAGTGGCAGACTTATTAGCCGCTGCGGTGATTGACGCCAGCATGATTATTCACCTGTCAAAGCTGTACGGCTTACCTATTTCGCGCAATGAAGCCAGCGACCTTATTCGCACGATACTGGGGCAAATGTTATTGCTGGCGGGAACAGTTTGGGCCGTGCATTTAGTCTCTGCCGCCCTCAAATTAGGTACAGGCGGTATCTCGACTGTGCTGACAGGTGCCGCTCAAGGTGCAGTGGCATGGTACAGCACACTAGTGGTTGGGCGTGTTGCTGAAGAATGGCTTGCCAATGGCAAATCGTGGGGAGAAGTCGGTCCCAAATTAACCGTGGAACGCATTTTGGAATCACTCGACCGTGATTCAGTCTTGACGGAAGCCCGTGAAGAAATTATCACCTATCTACATAAAACTGTTAAAAATCCCCAAAGCTAACGCGAATGGTTCTAATGCTAAATTCTGGATAACCCTGCAAAGCGAAGAGATGCTGGGATCATAATTAGCGGGTCAACGTTACCAATAGTTCCTAAAAATACCTAAACACAAAGGGCGACCCTAAAGTCGCCCTTTCTTTGCTTACTTATGGCAAGCGCTTAACGTAACAGACCGAACGGTGACAACAAACCACCGATGCCACCGTAATCTTGCACTGCTTCTTTAGTTGCAGATGTATGTACCTGAATTTTATCACCCGCCATCACAACCGGATCAGCAACCTTTCCTTGGTTTACAGCCTCAAGAGGCACCGTGTAAGGCTTGCCATCGCGGAAAACAGTCACATTGTCTTTCACCGCTAAACGGTTTAAACCCTCAGCCAGCGCAATCGCCTGAGTCACCGTAGTATCACCCGCTAATGGGTAAACACCAGGTCTATTCACTGCACCAGAAACCGTGATTTTACTAGCTGTCGACTCACGCACAATGACATTCACTTGTGGGTTGTGCATATAATCTTTTTCCAAACGCGTCGCAATTTGTTTTTCCAACTGGCTGGCCGATAAACCTTGAGCACGTACTGTACCAATTAAAGCCAGTGTAATATTACCATTGTCATCAACCCGTACTTCTTTGGATAAATCTGGCACTTTAAAGACGTCAATTTCCAACAGATCTTGCGGTGCAATCCGGTCACTGCCTGAAGTGCCGGTGGGCAAGCTAGCCGATGCTGTACTTACCGTAGAACCGGGTAAAGCAGTGTGTTGTGGTGCGCCGCTGGAACAAGCTGCCAGTGTCATTGCCGCTAAGAAAGGAAACAATAATTTCCATGTCATTTTCATTGGGGATCTCCCTGATAATATTTTTAACAATTAAGTTGGGATAAGGGTTTAAGTATTACATCAAATTCAACAGTAAATTTTCTGACCAGTATTTGCGAAGCTCATCTGACTAAACGTAAGCAATTCGCAGACAACAGGAATATAGACCAAATTCACACAGTCCATCGAAATTTATGACACACAAGGTTTAATTATAACCCTTGGGGTTACTGCTTTGCCAGTGCCACGTATCACGGCACATATCCACCAAATCCTTTCCCGCCTTCCAGTGAAGCAAGTTTTCTGCCAGTGCAGGGTCAGCGTAACAACAAGCAATATCGCCCGCCCGTCGCGCCACGATGCGATAAGGCACTTCTCTTCCGCTGGCCTCACTGAATGCCCTAGCCATATCTAGCACAGAATAACCTTGCCCCGTACCGAGATTGACTACGAGCAAATTAGGCACGTCTCCCCGCTGAAAAGCTTCTAATGCTTTCACATGCCCCTTAGCCAAATCCACCACATGAATATAATCGCGCACACCCGTGCCATCATGAGTCGGGTAGTCACCACCAAATACGGATAGATAGGGGTATTGCCCAACCGCAACACGTGCAATATAGGGCATCAGATTATTGGGAATCCCTTGAGGATCTTCGCCAATTCTACCACTGCTATGCGCTCCCACCGGATTGAAATAACGCAACAACGCAATTTTCCAAGTTGGATCAGCCTTGTAAAGATCGCCGAGAATTTCTTCAATCATCAGCTTAGAACGCCCATAGGGGTTAGTGGCAGACAAGGGGAAATGTTCTTGAATCGGTGTCGTGTGCGGGTCGCCATATACAGTCGCTGATGAACTGAACACAATATTTTTCACACTGTGTTGCTGCATCGCTTGTAAGAGACTGACTGTACCCGCAACGTTATTATCGTAATAAGCTAGCGGCTGTTCGACGGATTCCCCGACAGCCTTCAAACCTGCAAAATGGATAACACTGTCAATAGTGTATTCGCTAAAAATACGCTCAAGCAGCGCGACATCACGAATATCACCTTCATAAAAAGGAATACTGGTCTGCCCAGTCAGTTGTGCAACGCGCCGTAACGATTCGGGTGAACTATTACACAGATTATCCAGCACCACGACCTGAAAGCCTGCACTCAGCAGTTCAATACAAGTATGGGAACCAATATAGCCAGCTCCACCCGTCACCAGAATATGTTTAGTTGTTTGCATGTCGGCCCTCATTAATTAGCAGACGCAACCATTATTGCGTCTGCCATAGGGTAACAAAACAGCTTAGGTTTTGTCGGCTTTAACCGTCGATTTCTCGGATACTTTATCAGCAGCTTCCGCTTTTTCATCTTTAGCCGACGCTTTTTCAGCTTTCACCTCTGTTTTTTCTGCGACTGCTTCTGTTTCTGCTGTGTCAGTCGTCTTTGCTGACTTATCCGCTTCCGCCGTATCAGCATCCGCTAACGAGATGTTGTCTTTGATATTGTCGAATAGCTTGTCACCAATGCCGGAGACTTCTTTCAAGTCTTCTAGGGTTTTGAACTCACCGTGTTCAGTGCGGTACGCAACAATCGCTTCGGCTTTCTTTTCACCGATACCGTCCAGTGAATCCAGCGTGGCAACATCTGCTGTATTGATGTTGACCATTTCCGCTAAAACAACCGGTGATGCAAACAGGGAAACAAGCAGGGATGTAATGGCAATCATTTTTTTCATTGCTGACTCTCGTGAATGTGATTTATTGTTAGGGTTTGTGTGTACACCCGTGAATTATCGCGTTAAATCACCTTATTCCGCAGCTTTTCCAGACAATCGGCAAGAGATAATTCCAATGAACAAACCTTATATCAAACCCATTATTTCCTACTCGATGGTAGGTAGTCTCGGTATGACCATCCTCGCCAGCCTGCAAGGGTGCGGGGGTGATCAGCCCCCTGCCCCGCCACCCAACACAGGCGCTGGCACGATTTCCGAAGCCGCCAAAAGCGAAGCCATGTTCATGGTCATTCAGCAAACTGGCGCAAACCCTGATACGTATGAGCTGGTGGAAAAATATCCCGCCAGCCAAACCCGCGCCATTCTCAAGGACATGAAAGGCAATGAACGCATTCTCACCGAAGCCGAACTCAAAGCAATGGCAGAAGCCGAAGCCAAAAAGGTCGAAGACGGCACGTCTGCCCTCACCCAACCCGTGGCACAAAATCAAGGCTTAAGCTTGGGCGAAACGGTTCTCGCCGCCGCAGCCGGGGCACTGATTGGCGGAATGCTTGCTAACAAACTCATGGGCAACGCGAATTACCAACAGCACCAGCAACAACAAGCCAGCAAAGCCCAAAGCAGCATCAGCCGCCCCGCCGCCCGCACCGACACCCGTGCGGTCAACCCCAATCAAGCGCAACAACCCAAATCCGGCTTTTTCGGCAATAATAATAACGCCAACCCCAGCAACCGCTCTGGCAGCACTGGCGGCAGTTCTTTTGGTGGCGGATCAGCAGGGGGCTAAATCATGATTCAACTCGAAACCGTCAAGC
This sequence comes from Thiothrix caldifontis, assembly GCF_900107695.1. GTDB lineage: Bacteria > Pseudomonadota > Gammaproteobacteria > Thiotrichales > Thiotrichaceae > Thiothrix > Thiothrix caldifontis. Next base: position 235,393 of record NZ_FNQP01000004.1, read on the forward strand.
CCATCAGCCCCGCGCTCATGGAAGAAGTTGGCATGACGTGGCACACCGACCCCGACGGTCAACCCTATGTTGCCGCTGAAATCGTCGTCGTTACCGAAGCGGAAGCCGAAGCTTATTACAACGCCGCCAACGAACTCTACGATATGTACGTCGCCGCCGCCCAATACGTCATCGACCATGACCGTTTTCTGGAACTCGACATTCCCTACAATCTGGTCGACCACATCCGTCGCAGTTGGGAAAACGACCATCGCCACCTCTACGGGCGTTTCGATTTCGCAGGCGGTGTCGACGGCTTGCCGATTAAACTGATCGAATTCAACGCCGACACCCCCACCAGCCTGTTTGAAACCGCCATCGTGCAATGGGCGCTGCTCAAAGCCAATGGCATGAACGAAGCCGCGCAATTCAACACGGTCTACGCCAGCCTCGTGAAAAACTTTCGCCGCTTAGTGACTGGCGAGAACGACCCCGACCGTTTTGGCGAGTATTACCGGTATCAAAACATCTTGTTTTCCAGCATTCGCGGCCTGCCGGAAGACGAACAAACCGTGCGTTTTTTGCAGCACCTCGCTAATGATGCGGGGTTTCAGACCGATTTTTGCTACATGGATGAAGTCGGCTTTCTCGAAGAGCAAGGCATTTTCAACCCGCAACAAACCCGTTTCGACTACTGGTTTAAGCTTTACCCGTGGGAAGACATTGCGCTGCAAACGGACGGCATCAACGGCATTCTCGACGACATTACCCGTAACACCACGACCGTCATTCTCAACCCTGCATACACCCTGCTGTTCCAAAGCAAGGGCATTTTGAAAGTGTTGTACGAGCTATTCCCCGACTCCCCCTATTTGTTGGAAACCCGCAGTGAAAGGCTGCACGGCAAAAAGCAAGTGGCGAAAAAGCTGTTCGGGCGCGAAGGTGCCAATGTCAGCATTTACGATGCAGCGGGCAAACTCCTCACGCAAACCCTTGGCGAATACGACCGCTACCACACCATTTACCAAGCATTCGCGGCATACCCCAAAGATTCACAAGGGCGCAGTTATCAGGCCGGGGTATTTTTCGCGTGGGAAGGCTGCGGCTTAGGTTTTCGACGTGGCGGTGAAATCCTCGATAACCTCAGTAAATTTGTGGCACATCGGGTCAGGTAAATCGGGTTAGCCAAGTTTACCCCGGTTCCCCTTTCCAATGTGTTACCCTGTAGGTTCGGTATGCACCCCAGTCATGCCATCCACTACAATTAGCTTCGTTCCGTGTACTTAGCAAGGAGTACACTATGCCAGTCATCCGTCCAACACTTTTCGAGCGGATTCTGCAAGGGCGAAAACGCCCCCCCGAAGAGCTACCCATCAAAGCCGAACTTTTCAGTGCCGACCAGATGGAACGCCACGGCAGAACGTTAGCCGACTCCCACCAACTCACCCACCAAGCGGTGCAAGATCAACTTCTCAACCGCCTCTCTGACAACGAAGCCGTGTTAGTGGAATGCGCCCGCGTGTTAACCGCCACACTCAGCGCCAACCGCCGCCTCACCCCTGCTGGCGAATGGTTGCTGGATAATTTTTACCTGATTGACGAACAAATCCGTACCGCCAAACGCCACTTACCGCAAGGATACAGCCGCGAATTGCCGCGCTTGGCGGATGGCGTGTCGAGTGGCTTGCCGCGTGTCTATGACATTGCGCTGGAAAACATTGCGCACGGTGATGGGCGCGTTGACCCCGACAGCCTCAGCCGTTTCGTCACCGCTTACCAGACCGTCACACCGTTGAAGCTGGGCGAATTATGGGCAATCCCCATCATGCTGCGCCTGGCGCTGATCGAAAACCTGCGGCGTATTGCGGCACGCATTACCACCGACAAAATTGACCAGGATCTTGCCGACACCTGGGCAAACCGCATGGTCGAAGCGGCGGAACAAGACCCCAAAAGCCTGATTCTGGTGATTGCCGACATGGCGCGTTCCAACCCACCGATGAGCACACCGTTTGTAGCGGAACTGGTACGCCGCCTGCAATGGCAAAGCGCCGCACTGGGCTTGCCATTGAGCTGGATCGAGCAATTGCTGGCAGAGTCACACCTTACCATCGAACAATTGGTGCAGATAGAAAGCCAGCAACAAGCGGCTGATCAAGTCTCCATTGGCAACAGCATCGGCAGTCTGCGCTTCCTTGGCTCGATGGATTGGGAAGAATTTGTCGAAAATATGAGCGTTGTCGAACAAACCCTGCTCGACGATCCGGCGGGTGCATACGGCGAGATGACTTTTGCTACCCGTGACCGTTACCGCCATGTCGTGGAAAAAATTGCCAAATACACCCGTTATTCCGAAGGCGAAGTCGCACAATTAGCCGTGCAACTGGCGCAAGCAGGCGCGGAACAGCATGGCAATGACGACCGCACCGCGCACGTTGGTTTTTACCTGATCGACGACGGCTTGCACCAACTCGAACAAGCCGCGCAAGCACGGCTACCGCTGCTCACAAAACTCCACAGAACCGCTTGCTGCTTACCCCTACTCTCCTTTGTGGGCAGTATTGCACTGTTAACGTTGTTGTTTACCAGCGGCTTGTTGCTGCAAGCCCACGCTGAAGGCGTACAGGGCTGGTCGCTGGCATTGTTGGGCATCGTGTTGGCGCTCGGTACAAGCTACCTGTCGGTGGCACTGGTGAACTGGCTGGCAACCTTGCTGACTACGCCGTATGCCTTGCCGCGCATGGACTTTTCGGAAGGCATTCCGCAGCCATCGCGTACCTTGGTGGTCGTGCCGACCATGCTCAGTAGCGCCCCCGGCATTGAAAGCATGATGGAGGCACTGGAAGTGCGTTTCCTCGCCAATCGGGATGCGCATCTGCATTTCGGCTTATTGACCGATTTTCTGGATGCGCCGCTAGAAACATTGGCGGGGGATGCGGCGTTGTTGCAGCTAGCACACGCAGGCATCGACCATCTGAACACCAAATATCCCGGCGAATCGGGTGACATTTTCTTCCTGTTTCACCGCCCGCGCCGCTGGAATCCGCAAGCACAAGTGTGGATGGGCTACGAACGCAAACGCGGCAAGCTAGCGGATTTGAATGTGCTGCTACGTGGTGGTGCAAAGGACGCATTCGCGCTGATCGTGGGCGACATCACGCCGCTTGCCGAGGTGAAATACGTGATTACGTTGGACACCGACACCCAGCTTCCGCGTGACGCTGCGCGTCAATTTGTCGGCACGTTGGCGCACCCGCTGAACCACGCGGTTTACGACCCCGCCAAGCAGCGGGTTACGCAAGGCTATGGCATCTTGCAACCCCGTGTCAGCGTCAGCCTTTCCGCACCGAACTTATCGCGCTATGCACGCTTGTACGGTGGGGAATCAGGTATCGACCCTATACGCATCAACTTTAAGCCCTCCATTCCCTAACTTGCTGTAATCTCATCCAATTATTAGGTTTTTTCCTCCGTTTGTTTTGTCGGCAAGCGGTTGAAGAAGCGAAGAGTTTTGCCAGTTGCTTGAGGCATTTTATCAAGCTGCGTCGCTCAGCGATGCAGGCGGCAAGATGGGAAGCCTGTTCCTGAATGGCTTGAACACCTTTGGTGAGGCTGCGCTGGGGTATTTCCCACAATCCGGTGAGCATGATCCAGTGTTGGATGAGGATAATCAGTAATTTGACGTAGATTTCACACAAAATTCGCCATACGTTGGCACTTCTGGAAACCGCGAG
>NZ_FNQP01000021.1 GCF_900107695.1 Thiothrix caldifontis
TGAACTCACTCGCTGTTTGGGTAAAACGTTTGTCCAGTCCCTGTGGACTAATGGGGAGCTGTTGGAAGGCGGCTGTCCGACTTAATCCATCCAATGTGCTGGCAGGATTGCCCATCCAGCCAAACACCAAGCTGCGGATGAAGTTCGAGCCGCTGAGTTTGCGCTGGCGTTGAATGAAGCCGCTTTTTTTGCTAACGCGTCCGCTTTTTCATACAAGATGGCTTGCAATGCGGTGGCTACTTTTGTCAGTATCAATGCGCGGTCTCCTTGTCGAAGTCGATCTATTCGGTGTGCAAAACTAATAGCCTACCAGAGAGGGAGACCGCTTTCGCGGGTTAAAGTTGATGCGTATAGGCCCGGTGCTCACCATTCCCTACCAACTGACCTACAACATCAAGGAAATGGTCAAAGACAAAGACGGCAAGGAACGTGAAATCCTGCGCGAAGTCACGGACAAAGACACGCTGTACCTGATGCCGACACGCCTTGACATTACCAGCCAACTCAACAGCGCATTACGCTATCGCGGCATTTACGATGTGCCGGTGTATACCAGTGATTTACACGTTACGGGTGAGTTCAATACGCAAGCCTTGCTGGATCGCATTGCTGACACCAAAAACAAACAAATCCGCTGGGAAAAACCCCAGCTTGCCGTCATGGTACGTGATCAACGCGGCATTGCCACCCCGCCCAGCTTGCAATGGAACGGCACAACCCTCGCCTTCAAACCGGGGAACAATCTTCCTGGCAGTGCCAGTGCCGGGATGCACGCCAAACTCCCCGACCTCGATTTGACCCAAAGCCAGCGTATTCCCTTCCAATTCGATGTGGCATTGCGCGGAATGCGCTCGATGAATTTCGCCCTATTAGCTGAAAACAGCACGGTAAAACTGGCGGCTAACTGGCCTCACCCCAGCTTTAGCGGTGAATTACTCCCCGAAACACGTGACGTTAATGACAGCGGCTTCCATGCAGTGTGGCAAGCCTCATCGTTTTCTTACAATGTTAGCGGAGCCTTGGAACAATGCCGTCAGGGTGAATGCAGCAGCTTGTTAGATCGCGCCGTCGGGTTTGACCTCATCCAGCCGGTGGATGTGTATCAGCAATCCGAACGTAGCATCAAATACGCCGCACTGTTCATCATCCTCACCTTTGTGGTGCTGATTCTGTTTGAATTATTGAAAAAGCTGCGGGTTCATCCGGTGCAATACACGCTAGTGGGGTTCGCCTTACTGGTGTTCTACCTGCTGCTGATTTCCCTGTCAGAGCACATTGATTTTCTGCGAGCTTATGGCATAGCCGCCTTAGCCAGCACGAGTCTGTTAACGCTGTACTTTGCTGCCATATTGCACAGCCGCAAGCTGGGTTTACTGCTGGGTGCAGGGTTAGCAGGGCTATACACCTTGCTCTACATCATTTTACAGGCTGAAGAAAATGCGCTACTCATGGGCAGTGTATTGATCTTTGCGGTACTGGCCTTGCTGATGGTGGCAACACGGCATTTCGATTGGTACGCACTCACCACAGAAAAAGACAAAGGGTGATTACCCAAAGAAGGGGGTGATAACTCACCCCTTCAAACATTAACCCAGCAGCTCTTTCAAAAACTGCGGTAGCGCAGCACTTCCCTGATGAATCCCTGCATTGTAATAGCGGGTTGGGAAGGTCAGTACCTCTGCTGCGGCTTGCCGTGCAAATTCTACCTTACCCGCTTTCGCCGCAATTGTGCAACTCCACCAGCCGGTCGGGTAGCTCACCAGTTGAAACTGGTGCAGTTTGGTATCGCTGAAACCTGCTTGACGCATGGTGTCGTGCATCGGTTTAATGATTTTTTCGGCGTGAACCAAGGGTGATTCGCTTTGCTGCACCAACAAACCATTCTCACCCAGCGCCCGCCAGCAGCCCCGGAAAAACTCTTCACTGTACAATACCGCGCCGGGGCCTACTGGATCCGTGCTATCCACAATCAGCACATCCAGTGAGCCGGGTTCAGCATTATTAATCCAAGCAATGCCATCTTCAAACGCCAAGGTCGCACGCGGGTCGTTATTGGATTCGCACAGTTCCGGGAAAAACATTTCACTCACACGGGTCACGCGCTCATCAATGTCGATCTGGATAGCGGATTCGACTTCCGGGTGACGTAAGACTTCACGTAACGTACCACAGTCGCCGCCGCCGATAATGCACACGCGCTTAGGCGCTGGGTGGCTGAATAATACCGGATGTGCCATCATTTCGTGGTAAACGAAGTTGTCACGGGTCGTGACCATCGTGCAACCGTCCAGCGTCATCAGCTTGCCGAAGGTTGTGGTGTCGTAGATTGCCAGCTTCTGGAACGGGGTTTGTTCTTCGTGGAGTTTGCCCGCTTCGGTCAATTCCAAGCCGAAAATCGTGCCGGAATCGGATAATTCAGTAAACCAGTTGGGTTGGGTTGTCATGGCAGCGCCTGTTGGTTGTTCACACAAAGGCGCTATCATGCCACAAGCGTTCAGGCGGGTGAATGACTCTTCAATGAAACACCGGGGCTTCGCCGGAAACACTTAAGCCTTCAGCCCAAAAAAAGCTGTTGCCTTCTTCTGGGCGATTCAATAACACCATTAACACCACCCATTTGAGGCGGTCGAGGTTAAAATCTTCGTCCTGTAATTCCAACACGCGGTCGAGAATTTGTTCACGGGCTTCGGCACTGATCACGCCTGCGTGCTCTAAGAACATCAAATAGCCTTGGCATTCGCCATCCAGCCAGTAACGTTCCTGAGGGGCAAAAATGCGGGTGGTACAAGAGCGATAGGTCACTTCCACCCGTTCGGCGGTATCACCGAGGCTTTCCAGCCAATCAAAAGCGCGGGTAATTTCACTGTTGAGGAAACCCGCATCCTGCAAGTAGCCATGCATAGACGCACGGTCTTCCGGCAGGTTATCACCCATGTCGGGATAGTTATCAAAAAGGTAGAAGAGAACATCCAGCGTATTTTCTTTCATCAGATTCCAGTTCCTGACCCCAATCGCATGTAGTGACCACCACCACATGCTGCTACAAGGTTATGCAGTTCGAGCATAAGGAGAATGGATGAAACTGCGTCAGCGGTCAAGCCTGTATTCAGGATAATCTGGTCTATCGGTAGTGGTTCGTAGCCCAACGCATCAAGTACTTGCAGGTATTCAGGATCAAAGGTAGTAGTGTCGGATAATTGCGCAGACAGGTTTAGTGCCGCTTGTCCTTGGGGTGTGGAACTTACCTTATCTTGTTGTAACCAAACATTTAGTTGTGGCGCAATCTCTTCCAGAATATCGGTGGCAGTTTCGACTAATTTTGCACCTTGACGAATCAAATGGTGGCAACCACGCGCCAAGGGATTGTGAATCGAGCCGGGAATGGCAAATACTTCACGCCCTTGTTCCATCGCGTGTCGGGCGGTGACGAGCGTGCCACTTTGCAATGCGGCTTCCACAATTAACACCCCAAAGCTCATCCCACTAATGATGCGGTTGCGCCGGGGAAAATGTTGCGGATGTGCAGGAATGCCAATCGGAAATTCAGACACGATACAACCTTGCGCGACAATACGCTCCGCTAGTTTACGGTTGCGTAAGGGGTAGATAATGTCGAGGCCATTCCCCACCACAGCAATGGTATTGCCCCCAGCGTCCAAAGCGGCTTCGTGGCTGTGCGCATCAATGCCGACGGCCAGACCACTGGTAACGGTGAGGCCATTGGTGGCGAAATGAGCCGCAAACGCGCGGGCGTTTTCTTTGCCGCCTTGGGTTGGGTTGCGGCTGCCTACCATGCCGATTTGCGGGTCATTCAGTAACCCAGCATTACCCAATGCGAACAATACCGGCGGAGCCGTGCGGATGCGCTTGAGCAGAGCCGGGTAACGGCTGTCTTCCGGCACTAAAATATGGTGCTGATCAGAAGCTTCCACCCAACGCCAATCAGGAACAGCAGCGTCACGCGGCTGGGCGCGGTAGGCAGCAATCCCTTCTTTTTTCAAGCCAGCCTCTAGCAAAGCCGTATCAGACACCTGTAACGCCGCTGCTGCACCACCAAAGTATTCCACGATGCGGCGCAGGCTACCGGGGCCGATGCCTTTAGCACGCCAGAAATGCAGGCGGGCACGAAGTTCTGTATCAGTGAGCATGAAAAAGGTGTTCCGTGATGACAAGCCTTGCATTTTCAGCCAGTGAATGGTGTCGATGCAAACAAATCCGCTAATCTGTGTAACCTACCATTTATCTTGTCACGACCAAGCATCGCTTGATTGCGTCTATACTGTGCCAACGTGTCAATCAACAATAACAGCATGGAATTGTGGTATGCGAAAACTTATTTGGTCTTGTGGCGTTGCCCTATTTTGTCTGGCAACCAATCTAGCAGCAGCCGTGCCACCACCTTCACCTCCAACTGCGTCTGCCGCAGCCACACAACCCGCCGAGCCGGTGAATGTATTGGCTGCCGCTAAACAAGCGGGTGTGTTACGGGTGGCGATGGAACCGGATTTTCCACCCATGTACTGGCTCAATGAAGAAGGCAAGGAAGACGGTTTCGATTACCACCTTGCGCTACTGGTTGCCAAAGAGCTGGGCATTCCAGCCGTGAAAGCGGTTGAAGATGATTATTCCAAGCTGCCTGGCCTAGCGGTTGAAGGCAAGGCTGACATGGTGATGGGCGGCTACATCCCTGATGATTCCATTGAGGGTGTCGATTGGACGGATAGTTATCTGGATTTCGGTCAATGCCTGATTGTGCCGCGTGGCAGCACCATCAAAAACATCAAGCAGCTACGCGGTAAAACCATTGGGGCTTACGAAGACCCCGCTGTTATCAAGTGGATCAACGACAACATCCCCGACAAAAAAGCGCTAGTGACTTACGAAGGTGTCGGCTGGTTTCGTCATCTGGAAAAACGCGATGTTGATGCCATCATTTACGATTACCCCTTTACGGTTGAAGAAATCAAGCCGTTTAGCAGCAGCTTGCAGATTGCAGCCTTTAACTTGAATGAAAGCACCTACGCCATTGGCATCAAACAGGGCAATGATGAAATGCGTACTGCTGTCAATACGGCTCTCGCGAAGATCAAGGAATCCAGTGAGTATGCTGAGTTGATCAAACGCTATTTGCCGTTCAAAATTTCCAAGGAAGTACCGGATGGCAGTAATACTTACACCATCCAACCGGGTGATTCGCTCGGTAAAATTGCCGCCGCCAAACTGGGTACGACGACGGCATGGAAAACCTTGTGGGAACTCAATAAGAATCGTATTCCTAACCCTAACTTATTGGAAACGGGTGATGTATTAATTATGCCTGACACCAAGGCGAAGGAGACGCCATGAAACTTGACCGTTTCTGGATGGTACAAATTGTCATCATCCTGACCTTGTTCACGCTGTTAATTGGCAGTTACCTATTTTCATTTGGCCTGTTTGCCGATAAACAACCTACCACTATCACCGCAACAGTAGCACCAACACCTGTTGTCCCCACAACGACGCCAGAGGCAAGCCTAACGACTGCTCCGACAGGTGCTCCTACCAAGCCAACTGAACCAGCGGCAACCTGTACGCCTGCGGGTATAACGTTATCCAGCGACACGATTCGTGACAGTTTAAGCAGTAATGATGCCGCCCGCCAAGCAAGCTGTCTGGCATTTCTGCAAGCAGAAAGCCTTGCGGGTGATAAAGGTGCGGAAGTATGGCTAGGGCAAGCGCATCACCATGGCTGGGGTGTGGCAAAAAATCTTCAGGAAGCAGCCAAGCATTATCGTCAAGCAGCGAACAGCGACGACAGCGACGTGCGTGATTCCGCCCAACAATGGTTACAACAGTTGGAACAGGAAACGCAGCGTTAACCGCCTGTAGCACTCATGTGGCGGAAAATCATCGGCTGTGCTGCTTGCAAATTGAATTCATGCCCCTGCGGTTTAATCTCCATTGCCTGATGCAGCGCCTCACGTACCCGAAAATCATCAGTGGGGTTAGCGCGTAACACACGGCGTAAATCCAATGAATGCTCTTGCCCCAAACACAACAACAAGCGCCCTTCTGCCGTGACCCGCACCCGATTACAGGTATCGCAGAAGTTGTGGCTGTGCGGTGAAATAAAACCAACCCGCGCCGTACCGCCATCACGTCGAAAATAACGTGCAGGCCCACCCGTCTTCTCAGCCATTTCCTCCAACTGCATGGTGGTGCGCAAATCGCGCAAGATTTCGTCGCTGGAATAAAAGGCTTCAGCACGGTCATGCTCACCAATCACCCCCAGCGGCATTTCCTCGATGAAGGTCATATCCATGCCGCGCTCGTGAGCAAAATTCACCAAATCCGCCACTTCGTCGTGATTACGGTTTTTCAGCACCACCGCATTGAGTTTGATACGTTGGAAACCTGCCGCTAAGGCCGCATCAATCCCCTCCAGCACTTTATTGATGTCTCCCAACCGGGTGAGTGCGTGGAAACGGGCAGGGTCGAGGGTATCAAGGCTGATGTTGATGCGAGTCACGCCTGCGGCTTTCAGTTCCTTGGCGTAACGCGCTAATTGCGTGCCATTAGTGGTCAGGGTCAAATCTCGCAACCCCTCCAATTGCCCCAAATCCTGAAACAGTTTGAGGATATTGCGCCGTACCAGTGGTTCACCACCCGTAATACGCAGTTTATCCACGCCCATTGCGACGAAGGCTTTGCCCAGTCGGAACATTTCCTCCAATGTCAGCAATTGCGCTCGCGGTACGAAGGTCATGTCTTCCGCCATGCAATACACACAACGCAGGTCACAACGGTCAGTCACGGAAAGGCGCACATAAGTAATTTGCCGCCCGAAGCGGTCAATCAATAGGTTTGAGTTGGGGTTGCTTGCTATCATGTGACTGTTTTACCAATTCGGCGTGGGAGTCGCAATAAGCATGACGGGGCAAAGGATACCAGACCAAAGGAGTACCACCGGAGTGGTACTCGCGGGTGGACAAGGCAGCCGCATGGGTGGGCAGGACAAAGGCTTATTGGTTTTTAACGGTCGCCCACTGATCGAACACTTGCTGGAGGCTTTGCAACCACAAACGGATGCATTGCTGATCAACGCCAATCGCAACCACGCCCGTTATCAAACCTATGGCTACCCCGTAATCAGCGATGCGCAAAATACCGCTGGCAATGCATACTTAGGCCCCTTAGCAGGCATTGCCGCCGCCCTGCAAGCCGCCACCACCCCGTATATTCTTACCGTACCGTGTGATGCACCACACATTGCGCCCGACATGGCGGTACGCTTGTGGCAAGCCTTGCAACGCGATGGCGCAGAACTCGCGGTGGCACACGATGGCGAACGCTTGCAACCCATCCATGCCCTGATCCCAGTGACCTTATTGCCGAGCCTGCAAGCCTTCTTAGCAGGCGGCGACCGCAAAACGGATTTGTGGTACAGCCAGCACCGTGTCGCACAGGCCGATTTTAGTGATTGCCGCGAGATGTTCCGCAATATCAATACACCGGAACAACAACAAGCGTTAGCACAAACCTTACCACCCCTGCCATTGCGGGTACTCGGCGTGAGTGCTTGGAGCGGTTCGGGCAAAACCACCTTGCTTGCCGCCCTGATTCCACACTTGAAACAGGCTGGGCTACGCCTGACGGTAATTAAGCACGGGCATCATCACATTGAGTTAGATACCCCCGGCAAAGACACCTACCGCTTCCGTGAAGCCGGTGCGGATCAGGTATTGCTGGCTTCACGCAAGCGCATGGCAATGATGCAGGAATGCAAAACTCAGCGTGAACCGGAACTGGCGGATGTGCTACGTTTCATCAACCCCGATTGCGCTGATTTGGTGCTGGTGGAAGGTTTTAAGCATACTGCCATCCCCAAAATTGAAGTGCATCGCCCCAGCCTTGGCAAGCCCTTACTGTTCCCTGACGACCCAACGGTGATTGCGCTGGCAAGCGATGACCTGTCGTTGGCTGTACCCGCACACATTGCCAAGTTTGACCTGAACCAACCGCAAGCATTGGCGGCGTTTATTGTAGGGTGGTTGCAACAGAAAAAAACGCCAGCAGCAACCCACCTCCCCAAACACCTATCCATGACCGAAGCCCGCACCCGCATTCTCAACCGTGTGCAACCATTGACTGCCGCCCTCAAACTCCCCTTACGCGATGCGCTAGGGCAAGTGTTAGCCGAAGCGGTCATTTCCCCGCACAACGTCCCGAATTACACCAATTCCGCCATGGATGGCTATGCCTTGCGCGGCGTGGATTTACCCACCGATACCCCCCGTGAATACCGCGTCATCGGCAAAGCCTTTGCAGGAGGCGCGTTTGCGGGGGAATGTGGCGCTGGCGAATGCGTGCGCATTATGACGGGTGCGGCAATGCCTGCTGGCACAGATACGGTGGTGATGCAAGAGCAAGTCACAGCGGGTGCAGACGGTTGCGTGCGAATTGCCACCGGGCAGCAGGCGAGGCAAAACGTGCGCCTCGCTGGTGAAGACATTGCCCAAGGCAGCAGCGTGTTGCCCGCAGGCCGACGCATAACGCCTGCCGATTTGGGCGTATTGGCATCACTAGGCATCAACGAAGTCAGCGTGACACGCCCGTTACGCGTCGCCTTTTTTTCCACCGGCAATGAGTTGCGTTCACTCGGCGAAACCTTAGAAGCAGGGCAAGTTTACGACAGCAACCGTTACACCCTGTACGGCCTGTTGAAGCAACTTAACGTCGACATTTTCGACATGGGCGTAGTACGCGATGACCCCGCCACGCTGGAGGCGACCTTGCTGCAAGCCTCTGACATCGCTGACGTGGTGCTAACATCCGGTGGCGTATCGGTTGGGGAAGCGGATCATATCAAAGGCATATTGGCAAAACTGGGGCAAATCCATTTCTGGAAAATTGCCATCAAACCGGGGCGACCACTGGCATTTGGCACTGTGGGCAAGGCGCAATTTTTTGGCTTGCCGGGCAATCCCGTCGCCGTGATGGTGACATTTTTACAATTTGTCCAACCCGCATTGCTGAAAATGGCAGGCGCAACCGCGAACGAACCGTTGTTGCTGGATGCTGTGTGTTTAAGCAGTCTGAAAAAACAGCCGGGGCGCACCGAATTCCAACGGGGTTTTGTGCGACAGGAAGGTGGCAGACTCGTGGTGGATAAAACAGGTTATCAAGGCTCAGGCGCACTAAGTTCCATGAGTCGGGGCAATGGCTTCATTATCTTGCCGGAAGAAAGGGGAAACGTGCAGCCGGGGGATGTGGTACAGGTGCAGCTATTTGGGTGGTAACGAAGCTTTCGCCACCACCCAAAAGCGTATACGCGAATAGTGGAGCGCCACTAATCCCCGTTGCGATTCTCAGGCGTTAGTTTCCAAATATCACGGTTATACTCTTCCATCGTGCGGTCAGTGGAGAAAAAGCCGCTGCTCGCCGTATTGAGGATACTCATGCGCGTCCAGTGTTCCTGATCCTGCCATGCGATTGACACTTGTTCCTGTGCATTCACGTAGCTGCGGAAATCCGCCAAGGTCATCCACGGGTCGTGCGGGCTGAGGATGGCATCCAGCACCATGTCGAAAATACCCGGCTCCGTCATATTGAAATGACCGCAACGAATCAGCTCAATCACACCGCGCAAATCCTCATCGTGTTCGACGTAATGCCAAGGGCGGTAGCAATGGCGTAACTCATCAACGTCATCAGCACGTAAACCAAATAAGAAGAAGTTAGACTCACCCACGGCTTCCAGGATTTCAATGTTCGCCCCGTCATACGTGCCAATGGTCAACGCGCCGTTCATCATGAACTTCATATTGCCAGTACCAGAGGCTTCCTTACCCGCAGTGGAAATCTGCTCCGATAAGTTTGCAGCAGGGGCGATCACTTCCATACTGGAAACCCGGTAATTGGGGATAAACGCCACCTTCAGCCTGCCGTCCACATCCGGGTCAGTATTCACCACTTCCGCCACGCTGTTAATTAGCTTGATAATGCGCTTTGCCATCGCGTAACCGGGCGCTGCTTTGCCCCCGATCAGCACGCAACGGTCAGCCCAGTGATCCAGCTTACCCAGTTTGATACGCCGGTAGAGATGCACAACGTGCAACAGATTGAGCAATTGACGCTTGTACTCGTGGATGCGTTTCACCTGCACATCGAACAAGGCATGGGGGTTGAAATCGACGCCGCATTCCTTTTTCACCAACGCCGCTAAGCGTTGTTTATTCGCATATTTCACCTCGCGCCAACGCGCATGGAAGGCAGAATGTTCAGGCTCAGCCAATGGCTTGAGTTTCGCCAACTGGCTCAAATCGCGCACCCAACTGTCGCCAATATGCTCACTGATCAGTGCCGTCATGCCGGGGTTAGCGTGCGCTACCCAGCGGCGGGGCGTTACCCCATTGGTTTTGTTGTTGAATTTTTCTGGCCAAAGTTCATAGAAATCATGGAACAGGCCATCGACTAACAATTGCGAGTGCAGGGCTGCAACCCCATTAACCGAGAAGCTACCGACAATCGCTAACCAAGCCATGCGCACCTGTTGCCTTGGGCCTTCCTCAATAATGGACATACGCCGCAAACGCTCCGTATCACCCGGCCACTTCATCGACACTTCGCGCAAGAAACGCGCATTAATTTCGTAAATAATTTCCAGCAAGCGTGGCAGCAATTTGGCAAACAGGTGCACCGCCCAACGTTCCAACGCTTCCGGCAGTAAGGTGTGGTTGGTGTAAGCCATGCAGTTGGACGTGATCGCCCACGCTTCTTCCCAACCCAAACCTTTTTCATCCATCAAGAGTCGCATCAATTCCGCCACTGCAATGGTCGGGTGCGTATCGTTCATCTGGAATACATGTTCCGCCGCAAACTTGCTGTAATCGTGATTGCCTTGACGCTCCCACAAGCGGATCGCATCTTTCAAGCTGGCAGAAGCCAAGAAATATTGCTGGCGCAAGCGCAATTCCTTGCCGTTTTCGCTGCTGTCATTGGGGTACAGCACCATCGAAATGTGTTCGGCGTGGTTTTTTGCTTCGACCGCTTCGGTGTAACTGCCTGCATTAAATTCGTCAAGATTGAACTCATCCGTCGCAGTCGCTTTCCACAAGCGTAAGGTATTCACGGTATCATTCTTGTAGCCGGAAACGGGCATATCAAACGGTACTGCCAACACATCATTGGTGCCAACCCACCGCACGCGCTGCCTGCCTCTATGATCCAAGAAATGCTCGGTATGTCCACCAAACTGTACCCGTTGGCTGTACTCGGCGCGTTCCACCTCCCACGGGTTCGGATCGCGTAACCAATGATCAGGATTTTCGATTTGATAGCCGTTTTCAATGTGTTGACGGAACATGCCGTATTCGTAGCGAATACCGTAGCCCAGCACTGGCAAACGCAAGGTTGCACAACTGTCCATGAAACACGCAGCTAGTCGACCCAAGCCACCATTCCCCAACCCCGCATCAGGTTCTTGTGAGGCAACCTCTTCTAAATCAGTGCAGTAATTCAACAAAGCCGTTTTTGTCGGTTCGCAAATATCGAGGTTCAGCAAATTATTGCCGAGAGAACGCCCAATCAGGAACTCCAGCGACATGTAGTAAGCACGACGCTTACCGGGTTGCAAATATTCACCCCATGTCCCACGCCAATCCACCATCAAGCGATCACGCAAGGTGTAAGCTAAGGCTTGATACAAGTAAACGGGCCTACACCCTTGAAACCGCCCTAAGTGGTAAGAGAGATAACGCTGAAAATCAGCGCCGAGGGTTTCTGCATCATTGGATAATGGATCCAGCGGTATCGCGACGTAAGGGATATGGTCGGAAAAATGCTCTGTCATGCTGTTGCTCCTTTGTTGTATAGCGTCAGATACTCTGCCGCGCTGTTATCCCATCCGAATGCATGTTTCATGCCGGTTATTTGTAATTGATACCAGACGGCGGGCTGATAGAAATAATCCATTGCCCGCAAAATCGTCCCTTTCAACGCACTGGTAATCGGGTCATGGAACACAAAGCCATTCGCAACACCCTGCGCTATGTGGTTAGGGGAACTATCCACCACCGTATCGGCTAAACCGCCGGTATGCAGCACAATCGGTGGCGTTCCATAACGCAAACTGTACATCTGATTTAAGCCACACGGTTCAAAACGTGACGGCATCAGGAAAATATCCGCACCGGCTTCCAGCAAATGCGCCAATTGCTCATCATAACCAATGAACACGAATACACGTTCAGGGTGCTGTGCCGCCAAATCCAGCAGACGTTGCTCAAAATAGCCATGCCCTGCACCGATCAGCACAAAACGCGCCTCCGTGCTGGCTAACAAACCAGGAATGGCATTAATGACCAGATCCACCCCTTTCTGTTCCACCAAACGGCTCACCATGCCCAGTAATGGGAAAGCCAAGTGTTCAGCGGGATTCTGCGCCCCAAAACGTTGCAGCAGTGCAGCCTTATTGAGGCTCTTACCCGGCTGAATCTGCTCGACACTGTAATGTGCTGGCAAGTAAGGGTCAGTAGCAGGGTTCCACACATCCGGGTCAATACCATTGAGAATACCGTGCAACTTATAACGCCGTGATAACAGCAAGCCATCCATGCCGTAACCGAAAGCGGGGGTACAGATTTCACGCGCATACGTGGGGCTGACCGTCGTTACTGCATCGGCATAGACAATCCCAGCTTTTAGCATGGAAAAGCCGCCGTAAAATTCAGCGCCTTCTGCCGACCACCAATAGCTCGGCAATTCCAATAACTTAAAATCGGCTTGTGAAAAATGCCCGCCGTAAGCCAGATTGTGAATAGTGAAAATCCGCTGCGGGCGTTGTGGCAACATATCCAGAAACGCAGGTACTAAGCCGGTTTGCCAGTCATGGGCGTGTACCACATCCGGTGTCCAATCCAGTTGCAATGCATCCCGTGCCAATTCCGCAGCGGCCCGTGCAAACACGGTGTAACGCTCGGCATTATCTGCCCAGTCGTAGCCATTGGGTTGCAAATACGGGTTGCCGGGGCGATCAAACAACGCAGGGCAATCCACAATCCACAGCGGGAACGGGTAACCAGGATGCTGACTTTCCAGAATCCGTGCCGTATGCATTTGCCCCGCACCCTGCAATTCCAACCAGCCCAGAATTCGCACACCTCGCAATTTGCGCAATAAATCGCGGTAGCCGGGTAACAACAGGCGCACATCCACCTCGGCTTTATGCAAGGCCACCGGCAAACTGTACGCAACATCCCCCAACCCGCCCGTTTTTACCAAGGGGTAGGCTTCACTCGCAACAAACAATAATTTCATCAGCACGCTTGTAAAAATAACGCCGCCAGTGGCGGCAGGGTTACTTCGACCGAATGCTCAAACCCCATCCACGCATGAGGTTGCACCGGAATCATGCCCGCATTGCCGCAATTGCTACCGCCGTAGTATTCCGAATCAGTATTCAGCACTTCGCGGTAGTGACCAGCAGCGGGAACCCCGATACGGTAAGCGTAACGGGGTACGGGGGTAAAGTTTAGCAATATAATCAACTTATCGTCGGGATTTTCTCCCTGACGAATCAGGCTAAGCACTGACTGGTCAGAATCATGGCAATCAATCCACTGAAAACCGCGACCATCAAAATCGTAGTGGTGCAGGGCTGGCAAATCGCGGTACAAGCGGTTCAAGTCCCGCAAAACGTGGCGCAGGCTGTCATGAGCAGGAAAACTCACCAACGCCCAATCCAGTTCCTTTTTCACGTTCCACTCTGCCCATTGCCCGAATTCACTGCCCATGAACAGCAGCTTTTTACCGGGGTGCGCGTAATGCCAGGCATAAAACAGCCGTAAATTCGCAAACGCCTGCCAGTAATCCCCCGGCATTTTATCCAGCATACTGCGCTTTAAATGCACCACTTCGTCGTGTGACAATGGCAGCACGAAGTTTTCCGAATACGCATAAATCTGGCTAAACGTCAGCAAATTATGGTGGTATTTGCGGTGCACGGGGTTCTGTTCAATGTACTTGAGGTTGTCGTTCATCCACCCCATGTTCCACTTCATGCTGAAACCCAAGCCGCCGATTTCCACCGGGCGCGACACCGCAGGCCACGAGGTGGATTCTTCTGCAATCGTCAATACGCCGGGGAAATAACCATGCACCACGGTATTCATTTCGCGCAAAAATGCAATCGCTTCAATGTTTTCACGCCCGCCGTACTGATTCGGCAACCATTCGCCTGCTTTGCGTGAATAGTCCAAATACAGCATCGACGCGACCGCATCCACCCGCAGCCCGTCAATGTGGAATTCATCAATCCAATACAGCGCATTGGAAATCAGAAAGTTCTTCACCTCATTGCGCCCGAAATCGAAAATCAGCGTCCCCCAATCCTGATGTTCGCCTCGGCGTGGGTCAGCGTGTTCGTACAGCGGTTCGCCAGTAAATTTTGCCAGCGCAAAATCATCTTTGGGGAAATGCGCCGGAACCCAATCCAGCAATACGCCAATCCCCGCCACGTGACAGGCATCCACAAAGGCGCGGAAGTCATCTGGCGTGCCGTAACGGGCGGTGGGGGCGTAATAACCTGATACCTGATAACCCCACGATTCATCCAGCGGGTGTTCCGCCACTGGCATTAATTCGATGTGGGTGTAATTCAAGTCGGTGACATAAGGAATCAGCGTTTCGGTAAGTTCCACCCACGAATAAAAACGCCCGTCAGGGTGTTTACGCCAAGAACCGGGGTGCAATTCATACACACTCATGGGCTGGTGTTGCCAGTCGAACTGCTCGCGGGCGGCAATCCACGCGCTATCTTGCCAAAAGTATAGTGTATCGGTAGGGACACGGGACGTGGTTTCGGGGCGCATGAACATTTGCTGCGCATACGGGTCAGTTTTGACCACGATGGCATCGTGCCGATTGAGGATTTCGTATTTGTACGACGTGCCGACTGCAATGCCGGGGATGAAAATTTCCCATACGCCGGAATCGCCGCGCACACGCATCGGATGACGACGACCATCCCACGCATTGAAATCGCCAATCACGCTGACGCGCTTTACCGCAGGTGCCCAGACGGCAAACAATGTGCCAATTACGCCATCCACACTGGTGAAATGTGACCCCAACACTTTCCAAGCGTGGTGATGGCGACCTTGACCAAGGAGATGTAAATCAAGGTCGCCCACCTGTGGAGGAAACGTGTAGGGACAGACGGCATCGTGCCAGTTGCCTGCTTGTTTATCCTGCCAGCGTAGGGCGGGGTGCGAGGGAGCGGAGTCAGTTGGAGAGGGGAGCCTCGCTTCAAAACAATCAGTACCTTCCAAGCGTGTCATTAATCCATGCCCGACGACTTCAACCGCTTCAGCGGCAGGCATGAAAGTACGCAGCACTTGGCCGCCATCCGGTAGCGGATGCCATCCCAGCCAATCAAACGGGTCGTGATGTGTGCCTTGTTGTATCCGACGCAAGTTCTCGTTCATTTCGCTGGTGTCCCTGTAGTTTTTCATGCAATTGTGATGCCAGAGTATCCGGTATGTCTGACCAGTCGAAGCGCCATGCCCAATTACCCTCCACCGTACCGGGGGTATTCATGCGGGCATCGCTACCTAAATGCAGTAAATCTTGTAATGGAATAATGGCTAACAAAGCACGGCTGGCAAAAATCGTATCCAGCATAGCGTCTGTTACCTGTAAAGTGTCATCAATGCCTAACACCTGCATGATATGTTGCTGACCCACCTCATTCAGACTGCTAAACCAGCCTTGCAAGGTGTCATTATCGTGCGTACCAGTGTAGTACACGGTGTTCTCACGCACATTGTGTGGTTTATGTGGGTTATCTTCAAAATGATCAAAACCAAATTGCAGCACACTCATCCCCGGCAAACCGTACTTATCGCGTAAAGCCGTCACATCAGGCGTAATCACCCCTAAATCTTCAGCCACCAACGGGATATCACCGAGTGCTGTTTGGATGCTGGCAAGCATGGCGTCACCGGGAACAGCCTGCCAATACCCTTTGGTCGCAGTCAGCTCTGTTGCCGGAATCATCCAACTCGCGGCTAAACCTCGGAAGTGATCCAGCCGTACCAAATCGAAAAATTCGAAGTGATACAACAAGCGTTGCTGCCACCAGAGGAAGTTTTCCGTCCGCATGTATGCCCAGTTGTAGTGCGGATTGCCCCAACGCTGCCCTGTTTCGGAGAAATAGTCGGGCGGCACACCGGTCACCACCGTTGGCTTACCCGCATTATCCAACAAAAAACGTTGCGGATTTGCCCACACATCCGCGCTGTCGTAGGCCACAAAAATTGGCATATCCCCGAATAGGTACACCCCACGTTCAGCCGCATAGGTGCGTAAGGCTTGCCACTGCAACCAGCAAGCGTATTGCTCGTGGATCATAGCGGCAAGAGCTTCGGCCTGTTCACCACGTACAATAAACATGGCCTTCGGGTCACGCAAGCGCAGGGGTTCTGGCCATTCGCTCCATTCCTGTCCCTGAAACCGCTGCTTCAGCACCATAAACAGTGCGTAGTCCTCCACCCAGTGCTTTTGGTTAGCGTACCAAACGTCAAAAGACTGATCTGCATCAATGCTCGTTGCCTCCCCATCGCCAAACAACGCCGGATTCACCGCAAACGCTGATGCACACTGATACGGCGACGCCCCAGCCAATGGCACTCCCAAGGGCAACATTTGCCAGACGTTGAAACCCGCTGCTGCCAGCCAATCCACCCAACGGTAAGCATCAGTATCCAACTTGCCACTTGGCAGAGAAGTGGGGTGTAACAATACTCCTGCGGCACGTCCAATCGTTTGTATGCCCATCAAGTATTCCTGCGCATCGTGCCAGCATTTTCAGCGGCAGCGCCACCTTGCGACATCGGTTTATCCAAATACGCGGGAGCATCCACACCCAGCATTTCATACAACTTGCGTAATTGTTGGCGGAATAACCGCTCAAAATCACGCACGCTATCCGCCGGATTGTAATCACCGAACCACCAGAACCAGTCTGAGCCTTCGCAAATCCCTAACTGACGACTAGCCAATTCTTGTTGCTGCTTATCCAATGTACCTGCCGCCATGACCTCATCAAAAGCAACTTTCGCAGCGGCAAGATAATCCCACCCCCGATTTTTGTCGGTTGAACCTATCCACGTTGAGAATGAACCATAGACCCAACTACCCGCACAAATCGCGGGTAACGGGCGCGTCGGCAACTGACTGGCTTGCGCAAACGTTACCATCTTAATTTGATCAGAATGGCTGAGGGCAGCGTAGAGCGCATCAAGGAAATACACACCATTTTTCGGGTAATACTCCCACGCATTTTCACCATCCAAAATGATCGACACGACCTGATTGGATACATTGTGATTGAGAAATACTGCAATATTTTCTAAGTGTTGCACGAAATCTGCCACCGCATCACGGGCGTGCCAATCGCTGTACTTAAAGCCGATCAAATCCGACAAACCATCGTCACGGAAAAACAAACGTACCTTACTATCCGGCTGCTGGTATGGCATAAACAGGCTGCGTTTACTGTGTTCGTCTTCACCGTCGTACCCCGAAAGGCGGCAACTGTTACGCCATACGCCTTCCCCTGAAGCAGTCCAACGAATCCCTAACGTATCCAGCAACTGCACGGCATCGCTACTGATGCCACCTTCCGACAACCAAACACCCTGTGGCTTCAGTCCGAAATAACGTTGGAATACATCAATACCCTGTTGTAAATGCCAGCGGGAACGCGCCTCCCCATCAGGGTAGCTACTGGCTTCAGGCACGGGTGCATCCGGCAAAGAACAACGCAAATTCTGGAAATTATTCAATAACGGCACAATCGGGTGCATGTAGGGTGTCATGGAAAGTTCCACCTGCCCACGTTCTGCCAATTTGCGGTAACGCGGAATTAGCCCACTCAAGCACTCCCGCATGACACTTAACAAATCGTGCCGGTCTGCCGCACTGAACTCACTGCCTTGCTGCATCAAACGCTGGATAATCGGCAAGTCTTGTAATGACTGCCCCATCCATGCCAAGTGATACCACGTCAATAAATCCAGAAAATACTGACGGCTCAAATAGGCCAATGAACAGCGAAAATGTTTACTGCCCACACCCGATTCATCGGTTGCCCCAATCATCTTAAACAGACGTTGGAACGCTGGGTGCGGATGAATCATAGTCGGTGCATGGCAACGCTGGCACTCCGCAATCAATTCAGCCCGCGCGACTTTATCCAGCGGCACATCTTCGACACCTGCCAGCAAATTGAGCAAGCGATCCTGCATGGGTGTACCCTCTTGCAGAAAAGCACTTAATTGCTGGGCGTAATCGTCAATTTGCTCCAGCAAGACTGGGGCAAAGTTAACCACACAACGCATCCGGCTCTGTTTTTCCAGATGTGCCGCCATGTCGCTGTAATCTTTGATGCCATGCAAGTAAACCCACGGCAGACGGTACTCACCATCCAGCCCATTGCGATACCAAGGCTGGTGCATGTGCCAGCATAAAACAACATTTAACTGGCCATTCGCCATAACATATCCCTATCGCCTGTACGTAATTTTTGCCCCATCATTTCGGCTGTGACCAGCACAATACCTTCGGGGGTGACGTGGAAACGTTTGCGGTCGAGTTCAAGGTCTTCCCCGATAATCGTACCGTCAGGGATCACCGTGCCTTTGTCGATAATGGCTTTGGTGATCCGGCAATTTTTACCGATGCTGACCTTGGGTAAGATTACGCTGTCTTTGACTGAACTGTAACTTTCAATGGTAGTAGCAAAGAACACCATTGAACGTTTCACCCGTGCACCTGACAAAATGCAGCCTGCGGAAATCAGCGAATCAATCGCCTCACCCCGGCGACCGTCGTCATCGAACACAAATTTGGCGGGTGGGTATTGTGGCTGATATGTCCAAATCGCCCAATCGCGGTCATACAGGTTTAACTCTGGCTCCACCGCGCACAATTCCATATTGGCCTGCCAGTAAGAATGTACCGTCCCCACATCACGCCAGTAGCCCGGTTCGCCATTATCCTTGCGGAACGGGTAAGCCATTGCCACCGACTTATGAATATTGGATGGAATAATATCCTTACCGAAATCACGCGAAGACTGCGTTTTTGCGGCGTCTTCGTACAGCACCTTGTAGAGGAAATCGCGTGAAAAAATGTAGATCCCCATCGACGCTAACGCCATACCCGGCTTGCCAGCGATTTCTTCAGGATGAGCTGGCTTCTCGGTGAATTTAGTGATCCGCAAGCCCTCATCGACCGACATCACCCCAAAACCTTTCGCTTCTTCCACCGGTACTTCAATACAACCCACCGTGAAATCTGCGCCAGAATTGACGTGGTGCACCAACATTTTGGAATAATCCATCGTATAAATATGATCGCCACCCAACACCAGCACGTAATCAGGGTCGTGGCGTTGCACAATGTCGATATTCTGGAACAAGGCATCTGCCGTACCCTGATACCATTCTTTTTTGCTGGTACGTTGCTGTGCGGGCAGAATTTCCACGAACTCACCGATTTCTGCCCGCATAAAACCCCAGGCACGTTGTAAGTGGCGGATCATGGAGTGCGATTTGTATTGCGTCAGCACCCCGACCCGTCGAATGCCCGAATTCACACAATTGGACAAGGCAAAGTCGATAATGCGGTATTTACCACCGAAAGGTACAGCCGGTTTCGCCCGCCACATGGTCAGGTCTTTCAAGCGCGAACCTTCGCCGCCCGCCAACACCAACGCTAAGGTTTTACGGGTCAGTTCCGTGACCATCTTCGGCTCGGTGTAATATCGGTACAACTTCGCCTGTTGATTTTTATCCAGTGTCATGATGTCTTCCTATGGTGCAGTGCGACCGCCAGTGCCCCTTGCAAGCCGAGCCGCGTATTGGTAATCAAGTAAATAGGCATTTGCTGAACCAAGCCAGCCATTCTGCCTTTGTCAAAACAAGCATCCAAAAAACGTTGACTGGTTAACCACGGCTGGATTCGGGCGGAAATGCCTCCACAAAGGTATAAACCGCCACGTGGTTGGTAGAGCAGCGCCACATTGCCTACCCAGTTAGCATAAATATCCGTAAACAACTCCATTGCGGCGATGGCAATCGGGTCACCCGCCTGTGCAGCACTATTGACTGCCGCACCACCACGTTCACGCAATGCACCCGGCAATGTTCCTGTCATGTCTTGCAAACAGAACTGGTACACCTGATTCACCCCAGGCCCGGAAAGTACCCGTTCCCACGAAACATGGCTGAATCGTTGCCGCATAAAGGTCAGCAAACGTTCTTGCTGAGCATTCGCCGGGGCAAAATCAGTATGTCCCCCCTCAGTCGCGAAGCTCTGGTAATGACCCCACGCATCAGCTTGCATCCATGCCAAGCCTAAACCTGTACCCGCACCAGTGATAACACGCACCCCAGATGCTTGCCGAGTTGCTGCTCCCGCATTCAGTACCACATAGTCATCAACCGTTAACCTAGCAACACCCGCAGCAGCCGCTTGGAAATCATTGATAAACAGAAGCTGCGGCGTATTTAACAAGGTTTGCAGAGCTGATTGCTCCAACGTCCAGTCCAAATTGGTAAGACGAATCGGCTGACCAGCTTGCACCGGCCCCGGTAAAGCCAAGCACACACTATCCGGCACTACGCTCTGCTGCGCATCCGTGAGGAATTGTGCTAACAATGCCTCCGCACTGGCAAAGTCACTGCTGGCATATACATGCTCAAAACACACACTTAAGACTTGCGCGTCGACTTGTACCCATGCCAACCAACTTTTAGTACCACCAATATCACCCGCAATTATATTCATCAACGACCCTGTGGTTATATGTCCGTTTTTGGGTTATGGCTTGTTATGCCTTAATACTAGCAGCCCTGAATAATAGATACTCTGCTGCATATCAAGATAGTTAAGCTTACTAGTGCTTATCCCTGCGTTTGCTCCTGTTGAGCACGTTGCTGACGGTAATAGTTAATTAAGCCATTGGTGGAAGCATCATGCGTGGTAATTGTTTCCGCTGCATTCAATTCGGGTTGAATGCATTTTGCCAATTGCTTGCCTAACTCAACACCCCACTGGTCATAGGAATTCAAGTTCCAGATGATGCCTTGCACAAAGATCTTGTGTTCGTATAACGCAATCAACAGGCCTAAACTATGCGGGGTGAGCGCCTTCAGCAATAAAGCATTACTAGGGTGATTGCCAGCAAATACTTTAGGTGCGTGAGGTGGGGCAACACCGCTGTCACGGGTTTCCTCCAAGGTACGCCCACGCATCAAAGCTTCAGTTTGTGCCAAGAAGTTTGCCATGAGAATGTCATGCTGCTCATGCAAGCCGGTGGGGGGGGTCACGGAGATAATAAAATCTGCCGGAATCAAGCGGGTTCCTTGGTGAATCAGTTGGTAGAACGCATGTTGCCCATTGATGCCGCTCGTACCCCAGATAATCGGGCCGGTGGCATAATCAACATTGCACCCGTTACGGTCAACTGACTTACCATTGCTTTCCATATCAGCCTGTTGCAAGTACAGCGGCAGGCTGCGCAAGTAATGGTCATAAGGCAATACCGCTTGTGATTCTGCCCCAAAGAAATTGCTGTACCACACGCCCAATAGCGCGAGAATCACCGGCATATTGCGCTCAAACGGTGCTTCTCTGAAATGCTGATCCATCGTATGTGCACCGCCGAGCAATGCTGTGAAGTTGTCTGCCCCCACTGCCAACACAATCGAAAGCCCGATCGCTGACCACAGGGAATAGCGCCCGCCGACCCAATCCCAGAAGCCGAACATATTGTCAGGGTCAATTCCAAATCCAATGACCGCCTCCCGGTTGGTGGAAACTGCCACGAAATGCTTGGCAATGTGCGTGTCATCTTCGGCGTGTTGCAAAAACCAGTGCCGTGCGTGATGCGCATTGGTCATGGTTTCTTGCGTGGTGAAGGTTTTGGAGGCGACGATGAACAGTGTGGTTTC
The DNA here is from genome assembly GCF_900107695.1 of Thiothrix caldifontis. GTDB lineage: Bacteria > Pseudomonadota > Gammaproteobacteria > Thiotrichales > Thiotrichaceae > Thiothrix > Thiothrix caldifontis. The sequence continues at coordinate 22,002 of NZ_FNQP01000021.1, forward strand.
AGGGTCAAGGCTTTCGAGTTTTTCGACAATGTGCGCACCATCAACATTGGACACGTAATGCATCTGCAAACGCGGGTGGCGATAGGCTTTCAGGGCTTGATACACCATGTGGGGGCCGAGATCAGAACCACCGATACCAACATTCACCACATCCACAATCGGCTTGCCGGTGTAACCTGTCCAGGTACCGCTACGTACCCGTTCGGCGAATGCGCTCATCTGTTCGATGACGGCATTCACCGCAGGCATGACGTTTTCGCCATCCACCATCACCGGGGTATTGCTACGGTTGCGTAAAGCAGTATGCAGCACCGCACGCTGTTCGGTGTTATTAATTTTTTCACCCTGGAACATACGTTCCCGCCAACCTGCCACATCAGCCGTTTCAGCCAGTTGGATCAGCAGTTGCAGGGTTTCCTTGGTAATACGGTTTTTGGAATAGTCGAGCAAGAGATCGTCGACTTGCAGGGAAAAGTGCTCGAAACGCTGGGGCTCAGCGGCAAACAATTCACGTAAATGCACATCGCAAAGTGTCTGGTAATGGTGTTGTAAGGCTTTATGGATAGGTTGATGCAATGCTGGTAACTGGTCAGCATTGGATGGGGTTTCCGTGGTGATTGGCATGAATTCTCCTTGTTCGCATGACCGGCAGTTATTGTTATGCAAATTCTATGCCGGAAAACCGCTAACTCGCCATGATTTAGCGCATGTTTATTGTTATAAAGCTTACAAGATTTTCCGCTAATCTAGGTGAACACGCAATGAAATTTTGCCCCAATTCAGTGCGTACTGACTAACAATTAGTCTGACCTGCCGGAATTTTGCAGGAGGAGATTCGACCAGTATTGAGAGCAATCGTGACTTCATAGCGATTCACCCCTGCCAGTGCTAACGTAAACGTACCTGAATGTTTGACTTTTCCCATTGACGTATAACTCACTTGTTGCGGTGTATCTATGTTATTGGTGATCGTCACGCCGTTAGTATCGGGAGCAACATCCAACAAAATCTCCCCAGTCGCTTCAACCAACACCAGCCAACCCTGATTAAACCCATCCGATGGCGTGGTGGAACAACCCGAACCGTCTGCCTCGCGCACACACAGATTGACAGTCTGATTACGTTTCACGGCTTCGGAACGTGCGTAATTCAATGCAGAAACCAGTTGGTTGTTGAGGGCAGTCAGGCGGTTACTCTCCATCATTTCACGTAGCGAAGGCGCAGCAGAGGCTATCAGTATGGCTGCAATGGTGACTGTGACGATGAGTTCAATGAGCGTCATGCCGCTCTGTGGGCGCTTATTCATGAAAGATTCCCTTAGCTGTGTTTTATTGTTGGGATTCAGGGAAGAAAAGGCGTCCATGCCATGCACGTACTTCCTTGTGGCAAGCAGTATACCGAATCAGCCATTCATCAGCGGTGGCTGTAGGATGAACGGCTATCCATAGCAGATTAACCGCGTTACTAACCCGCGTTACTTGCGCCAAAACGCCGGAGTTAAAATGACCAACATGGTGAATAATTCCAAGCGCCCCATCAACATAGCCAGACACAGCCACCATTTAGAGAAATCATCGAGGCTCTTGAACGTACCGGCAACTTCCCCAAGCCCCGGCCCCAAGTTATTCAAGGTAGCGGCTACCGCAGAAAATGCAGTGATCTGCTCATGCCCTTGTGCCATCAGCACCAGCATGAACACCACAAATACCGCAATGTACACCGAGAAAAACCCCCACACCGCCTGCATCACATTTTCAGGCAACGGGTTACGGTTGATTTTGATGCTGATGCGTGCATTGGGGTGAATCAAACGATTGACCTCACGAATCCCCTGTTTCACCAGCAACAAGAAACGAATGACCTTCATGCCCCCGGCAGTAGAAGCCGCACACCCCCCAATAAAACTGGCAAATAGCAGCAACACCGGCAAAAAACCCGGCCACTCACTGTAACCTGTGGTAGTAAAACCGGCTGTCGTACCAATGGATACCACGTGAAACAAGGAATGCCGCAATGACTGCAAAAAACTGTCATACGTGGCGTTGTAATACAAATAAACGGTACTCACCACCGCTAACCCAGCCATCAGGCCAACATACGCACGGAACTCAGAATCACGCACATATCCCATCACACTAGCACTACGCCAAGCAATAAAGTGTAAACCAAAATGCACCCCTGACAGCAGCATAAAAACCACCGCAACGGCTTCAATCGCACTATTATCGAAATGCCCAAGGCTGGAATCGTGGGTTGAAAACCCGCCAATAGCCACCGTGCTAAAACTATGGGAAACCGCATCGAACCACTCCATGCCCGCGACGCGATAAGCCATTGCACATAAAATAGTCAAAACCAAATAAATATACCACAACAACTTAGCGGTTTCGGTAATCCGTGGCGTAAGCTTAGCATCCTTCATTGGACCTGGCGTTTCGGCACGGTAAAGTTGCATTCCCCCAACACCCAGAATAGGCAAAATAGCAACCGCTAGCACAATAATGCCCATCCCCCCCAACCATTGCAGCTCTTGGCGGTAAAACAGTATGGAACGCGGCAAACTATCCAAACCGATAATGACGGTAGCCCCCGTAGTGGTTAACCCAGACATGGATTCAAATACCGCATCGGTCACGGACAAGTCCACCGCTTCGGATAAGATCAACGGTAGCGAACCCGACAGCCCCAATACCACCCAAAACAACACCACAATCAAAAAACCATCCCGCGAGCGCAGTTCTGCACGTTCCCGATACACTGGTAACCAAAGCAATAGCCCACCGATAAGCAGCAAAGCAAAACTTTTCCCAAATGGCAGAATGTCAGGGTCATCCATAGTCCAACCGATAACAATAGGGGGCAACATCGTCAAACTGAACACCATCAGCAGCAACCCCAATACCCGTTGTATGACTTTATATTGCATAGACTTAGAAGAAATGGATACCGACTTGGAACAGTTTTTCTACGGCTGGCACGTAACGTTTGTCGGTCACGAGCATGATAATATGATCGTTTTCTTGCACAAGAAGATCAGCGGCAGCCATCAAAATAGTCTCTTGCCGAACCAATGCACCGATCGTGGTACTAGGCGGTAACTTGATTTCATCCAAACGTCTACCCACCACCCGTGAGGTTTTGTAATTGCCATGCACCACGACTTCAATAGCCTCTGCTGAGCCACGCCGTAAGGCATGTACTGCCACAATATCGCCCCGGCGGATATGCGTGAGTAATGCGCCTATCGTGACTTGCTGGGGAGAAATTGCCAAGTCGATGCTGCTTTCCACCAAATCGATATAACTAGGGCGATTAATGAGGCACATTACTCGGCGTGCACCTAAGCGCTTTGCCAGCATGGAAGAAAGAATATTCGCCTCATCGTCGTTGGTAATCGCCACAAACACATCAGTATTATCAATGTTTTCCTCTGCGAGCAGGCTTTCATCAGCAGCATCACCTTCCAACACAATGGTCTTATCAAGGCGTTCAGCAAGTTTGGCAGCACGGTCGTTATTCTTCTCAATGATTTTGACGTGATAGCGGGATTCTTCCAGCAAACGGGCAAGGCGATTGCCAATATTACCCCCGCCCGCCAGCATAATGCGCTTATAGGGTTTATCGAGTTTGCGCAATTCGCTAATAATGGCACGAATATGCTTGGGACTGGCGATGAAAAAAATCTCATCATTAACCTCTACCACCGTCTCTTCTTTGGGGACAATGGGCTTACCTTTTCGAAAAATAGCCGCTACCCGCGCTTCCACACCTGGCATATGTTCACGCATCGCCTTCAAGGGGGAACCAATCAGCGGGCCATCGTGCAAGGCTTTGACCCCAACCATTTGCACCTTACCGTTCGCAAAGCTAATGACTTGCAAAGAACCGGGGTGGGAAATCAAGTTAAAAATATGTTCTGTGACCAATTGTTCGGGGCTAATCAGTACATCAATAGGAACTGCCGTATCATTGAATAATTCCGGTCTATCCAAATAATGGGAAGAGCGAATACGCGCAATCTTGGTTGGAGTATGGTACAGCGTATGGGCAATCTGGCAGGCCATCATATTGATTTCATCACTATTAGTCACCGCAACCAACATATCGGCATCTTCGATCCCCGCCCGTTCCAACACCCGTGGGTAAGACGCTTGCCCGACTTCGACGCGCACATCCAGTTTTTCGCGTAAATCACGCAATGCCGTCGCATTGGTATCCACAATGGTGACATCGTTATCTTCGTGCACTAATGATGCAGCAACGGAATGACCCACTTGCCCCGCACCGAGAATCAGGATTTTCATAGAGTACGCTTAGCGTCCGTATTTTTTCGGGTCAACGTTGAGGGAACGCATTTTGCGATACAAATGGGTACGCTCCATTTTCACCTGATCCGCCAATTTGCTGACATTGCCATCCGCTTGTTTGAGTTGATAAATCAAATAATCGTGCTCAAACTGTTCGCGGGCTTCCCGCAAAGGCATATCAAACAAGCTTTCGGGAATTTGTCCGATTTCTTGTGAAAACACGGGAATACGCGTGCCAACCGACTCTTCCACCTCATCCAGCGACACTTCGGTTTCGGTGCCAAGAATCAACAAGCGTTGTACCAGATTGCGTAATTCGCGAATATTGCCAGGCCACGTATGGTTGCGCAGGAAATTCTGTGCCGCCAGCGAAATATGCCGGTACGGTAAACCCTCTTGTGCGGTGAGGATGTCGACGTAATGGTTGAGTAATTCCGGCACATCTTCGGGGTGTTCGCGCAAAGGGGGAATCATGATTGGTAAAATATTAAGCAGATAGTACAGCTCTTCGTTGAACTTGCCACCACGAACATCATCCAGCAAATCATGGGAGGAGGACACCATCAGGGTAATATCCATATCCACCCACTCATTACTCCCCACACGCATAAAACGGTTTTCCTTCAGGGCATGGAGCAAGCGGGTTTGGGTATCCTGATCCAACTCATAAATTTCAGCGAGAAACAGCACGCCACCATTGGCTTCATCTAACAAACCGTATTGAATTTTGTCCTGGTCTTCACGCCCAAACAGTAACTGGCTCATGCTACCCGCCTCTTTACTGGCAGCCAGTGCAGCCCGTACAAACGGGCGGTTTTTGCGGCTACTCAAGGCATGAATATAGCGGGCAAACGTTTCCTTACCCGTACCCGGCTCACCATACAACAACACCCGGCTATCATGCTGGGCAATGCGTTTTGCCTGTTCACGCAAGCGTTGCATGGTCTGACTGCCGCCGACAGGTTCCAAAGAACTCACCATTTGTTTGCGCAAGCCCCGGTTTTCCTTTTCCAATTGACTGGCACGCAAGGCATTGCTGATCGTCAGCAACATTTTAGCCATCGACAGGGGTTTTTCGATGAAATCGTGTGCGCCCAGTTTGGTCGCTTCTACCGCCGTTTCAATCGTGCCATGCCCTGACATCATGATCACGGGGCAACACAGTGTCTCGTTTTCACGCCATTCCTTGAGCAAAGAAATACCATCTTGCCCCGGCATCCAAATATCGAGCAACACCAAATCGGGCTTGCGGCTGCGGTGTAGCTCTTTGGCTTTCGCCGCGTTTTCGGCAGTGACGACCCGATAGCCTTCATCTTCCAGAATTTCACTGACAAGCTGGCGAATATCCGGCTCATCGTCTACCACCATAATGTATTGTGCTGTCATATCCCTACTCCCTATGCCTCGTTCACCGGAAACTTCACGCTGATTATAGCGCCTCCACCGTCATGATTGCGGGCGGTGAGGTATCCGCTGTGTTCTTCGACGATTTTTTTAACGATTGCCAAGCCTAACCCCGTCCCTTTGTGTTTGCTAGTGACATAAGGCTCGAACAGGCGCGGCAGTAATTCGGGCGGAATGCCAACCCCATTATCGCGGACACTGAGAATAGCCTGCTTAGTATCCGCTTGATACTGTGTGCTGATAGTCACGCTGGCTGGGCTGACGTGATGCTCCTCCAAGGCTTCCAGTGCATTTTTGGTCAGGTTGACCAAAAGCTGACGAATGCGGTGAATATCCAGTGACAGCAAAGGTAAGGTGGGAGCCAATTGCAAATGAATTTGCACCTGACCTTCATTCAGACGGTACAACTCAGCAACTTCTTGTACCAGTGCATTCAAATCAACCATTTGGAGGCGCAAACTGGGGGCGCGGGCATAATCACTAAACGCATTCACCATCGACTTGAGGTTGTCGACTTGCTGCACAATGGTATTGGTCATGCGTTGCAGGAAACTGGCAGATTCCGCACTGAGTTCACCTGACAATTTACGGCTCAAACGCTCGGCAGAAAGCTGGATGGGGGTTAGCGGATTTTTGATTTCATGGGCAAGACGCCGCGCCACCTCCCCCCATGCCGCATCGTGTTCAGACTGAATCAGATCCGTCACGTCATCAAATACCAGCACCGAACCTTGCTGCCCCGATACACCTTGCGGCAATGAAGCGCCACGACACACCAAAATCACATGTCCTTCTTCCGTATTCAGGGTAATTTCGGCTTGCCATTCCTGACCGGCAGCCATGTCTTGCCGGTGGGTTTGCACAATGTCGATGAAGGGTTGCAGTAACGGCAAATTCTCACCCAATTCACTCAGCGTTTTACCCACTTGATCCAGTAAGGATTGGCGTAAAATACTGCTGGCAGCAGAATTGACCCGGCGAATGATGCCAGTTTCATCCAAGGTAATGACACCGGACGATAAGTGTTCCAGCACCACATGCAGGTAATCGTGTTCTTGTTGCAACTGGCGGCGAGCTTGTTCACGTTCCCCACGAGCATCGGAGAGACGCTTGGTCATGGTATTGAAGGAACGCGCCAACATGCTGAAATCATCACGTTCAGAAACCGGCAGTTTCTTCTCCAAATCCCCGGCGGCAACCGCCAAAGTACCTTCCACCAAAGTACGCACGGGGCGCGTTAGGCGACGTGAAAACACAAAAGCTGCCCAGAGTGAAAACAGGGTGGTCAACACCATGATCACCACGATCATTAGGCGAAACATATTTTTGATAATATCGCGTTGATAAACCAAACTTTTGTATTCATTACGGGCAGATAACACACTTTCTGCCAAATCGCGTTCCCGATCTGCCACAGGAAAGCGGGCGGTTAGGATAGCGCGGCGTTCATTATCGTGCCCATAGACGATACTGACCGCAACCCGTGAAAATAACTTATCTGTGCCCTCAGGTTCCAGTGCATAGTAGTAATTGCGCATTTGCATAGCACTAAACAAACTGCGGCTTGGCATTTGCGGAATCAGGGTTTCGGTATCCTCCACTGCCAACGCTAAGAGTTGCTGAGAATTATCCAGCAGTAAAATCTCACTCGCACCAATATTAAGGAATGTTTCCAGTAACAAAGGAATTTCATGCAATTCTTTGCCTTGCAGCGTGCGTTTGAAACGTTCCAATGCCCCCAAATACTCGCGATGACGGGTTTCCAAAGCCAATTGGCTTAAATCCAGTGAATCATCCAGCGCCCGCTCCACGGATACCGAAAACCAGCGATCAATCCGTGTACCAATCATATTAATCGCAAACAAGGAAACAAACAGCACCGGCAGCAAGGTAAGAATCAAAAAACCCGTCATCAAGCGCAAAGTAAAACGCGAACCGGCTTGCCGCGTGCGCCATTGATTAAAGACCCTAACCAGATTTCCCAGGATAATCACACTCAGCAACACGAGGGTAAAAATACTGAGGTAAAGATGCCAATCCCCGTAGCGTTCGAGGTTGGTGGGGCTGAGCGTGGCCAAATTCAACAAAATCAGCGACACCAGCAGTAAGAGAAATACCAAGGCTAACGGCAACCATTGCCACCAGCGGCTTTTTAGGGGATCGGCCACAACACTCCGTCACTTTCCAGTGAATAGCGGTCAGAAAACAGCGATTTCAATTTCAGGGGTAATTCCAACGACTGTTGGGTCAAGGTAGCCGTTACAAAAATTGCGGCATTATCACCCCATGCATCCTCAGGTAACGCAGGCAGACGGTAATCACTCAGCGTTCCCATCTGTTCTATCGCTGCTGATAAATTGGGAAAGTTCCAATTTTCCTTAGTGTCAGGGCGCACCACCTGATATTGCTTACTTAACGGGTGGTATTTTAGTTCAGTTTTCACCACCACCAAGGGCTTTTGGGTATTCCACCACCAAGTATTGTGCCATTCCAAGGTGAAACGGGTTTCCTGTTGCAGCGTCAAGCCATTCAGTAAACCTTCCCGCAGGTAATCGCTCAGCTCAACATCGAGTTTGAAATTGGTCAGCAACTGCTTGGGAGGCTGAATGCGGATAGAAAACTCCCGAAACTGGAGATGACTTTCAGCCGCCAGCGCTTGCCCCCACAAAGCGCACAGCAGTAGCCCTATTAGTAAACAGCGCTGCATGATGGATAGGTTGGTGATCACGGTATTATTTCCTGCACGGCTTTGCCCAGTAGCGCGTAATAAAAACCATCCATGCCCTGTTCACCCGGCAAAATTTGCCGTCCAGCGACTTGGGCATAACCCCAAGCTACCTCAAGCGGCAGCAAGTGAGCATCTGGATGTTCTGTCAAAAAAGCCTCGACCTGATGGCTGTTTTCGTCCGGTAAAATCGAGCAGGTTGCATACAGCAACTTGCCACCGGGTCGTAAAGTATGCCACAAATTGTGTAATAATTGCGCTTGTTCTTGTTGTAACTCGGCAATATCACTGGCACGACGTAACACTTTAATGTCAGGGTGGCGGCGGATCACCCCCGTGGCAGAACACGGTGCATCCAGCAAAATACGGTCGAATAATTGCCCATTCCACCACGCCGTCGTGCCCCCTGCGTCCGCAGCAAGCAGTTCGGCTTGCAAGTGCAAACGGGTCAGGTTTTCGGTGACACGTTTGAGACGTGATTCGCTTTCATCAATCGCGATCAAGTGTAAACCGTCGGTGCGTTCCAGCAAGTGGCTGGTTTTGCCACCGGGGGCGGCGCACGCATCCAATACGCGCATTCCGGCTTGGCAATCCAACAACTGGGCGGCGAGTTGCGCTGCTGCATCTTGCACCGAAACTGCACCACTGAAAAAGCCGGGAAGTTGTTCAACACCAACAGGGGTTTGCAAACTCAGGGCGCTATCCACTAGGGGGACAAGCTCCGCCGCAATCCCAGCTTCTTGTAGCATGGCTTGATACGCCACCGTGGTTTGCACGCGTTGATTCACCCGCAATGTCATGGGCGCGTGGGTATTGCTGGCGCTGAGAATGTCCGCCCAAGCGTCCGGCCATGCAGTTTGAATGCGTTCAAGCAACCAGTCGGGGAAGGCATAACGTGCCGTGACGGTGCTATCCGCTTGTACCAATAGCTCGGCTTGCTGGCGGATGAAGGTGCGTAATACGCCATTCACCAATTTGCCTGCCCACTCTTTTTTGAGCTTTTTGGTGGCTTTAACGGTTTCGTTGACGGCGGCATGATCGGGTTTGCGCTGGTAGATAAGTTGGTACAGACCGATGCGCAATAAGCATTCCACATCCTTATCTGCCGGTTTTAAAGCTTTCTTCATCAGCTTTTTGAGGATAGCGCTTAAACGCTCGTGCCAACGCAATGTGCCAAAACACATGTCGCGCAGCAAAGCTTGATCGTGAGGGTTCAGGGTAGCAATCGTGTGGTCTTGCAGCACTTCGGTGAGGGATTCACCCTCGTAAATTACCCGTTGCAAGCACAGCGCTGCGGCGGCACGAGCGCTCACAGTTGCACCCCTAGCAAAGAGCGTCCATTTAAGAATTGCTCTGCGGTTAAGCGTTTACCGCCGGGGAGTTGCAGGCTGAGGATACGTACTACACCGTCACCAGTGGCAATGTCGATACCGGATTTGCTTTCGGCAATGACCGTGCCGGGAACTACCGCTCCCTTCACCCCTTGCGGGGGAAGGGCTGGGGATGGGGGGGCAGTTCGGAGTGAGGACGCAAACAAGCGCAACGGCTGCCCTTCGTACACCGTAAATGCCACCGGATACGCATCAAACGCACGGATAGTGCGATCAATCACGGTTGCGGGTTGTGTCCAGTCAATTTGGGCTTCTGCCTTGGTGAGTTTGTGGGCGTAATTGGCAAGAGTATCGTCTTGCACTTCTGGTTGCAGTTTGCCTGCTTCCAGCAAATCCAAGGTGTGCAGCAATGCGGTTGCGCCCTGTTTTGCCAGATTATCGTGAATGCTTTGCCCGCCATCCTGAGGGGTAATCGGGCAAACCACTTTATACAGCATATCACCCGTGTCTAGCCCGGCTGCCATTTGCATGATGGTGACGCCCGTTTCCTGATCCCCGGCCTGAATTGCCCGCTGAATCGGGGCAGCGCCCCGCCAACGTGGCAGCAGTGAACCGTGAATATTGAGGCAACCGTAGCGGGGAATATCCAATACTACTTGCGGCAGAATCAGCCCATACGCGGCTACAATCATCACGTCAGGCGCATAGGCCCGCAGTTTATCCTGCTCTTCGACTGCTTTTAGGGAAAGTGGCTGTTCAACAGGGATGCCAGCCGCTACCGCAAGCTGTTTCACCGGGCCAAATGTCAATTTGCGCCCCCGCCCCGCCGGACGATCGGGTTGGCAATACACGGCAACCACCTCATGCCCCGCTGTTAGCAGTGCTTGTAAAGCGGGTACAGCAAATTCGGGCGTTCCTGCGTATATAACCCTCATGCGATGATCGCTTTCGCAGCAGCGGCGCGGCGTTCTGCCAATTTAGCTTGTTCTTTTTCCCACTTTTGCACCACTTTGCGGGCGCGTTGCTGCTTGAGCGTGGAGAGGTAATCGACAAACAACTTACCGTCCAAATGATCCATTTCATGTTGGATGCAAATGGCGAGTAGCTCATCAAAGTCTTGCTCTAGCACCGTACCTTCACGGGTCAGGGCACGTACCCGAATACGTTCGGCTCGCGTCACTTTTTCGTAGTAATCAGGTACTGAAAGGCAACCTTCTTCATGCTCGATCTTGCCTTCTTTATGGAGAATTTCAGGGTTGATCAGGCACAACGGCGCATCTTTGTTTTCAGACACATCCAAGGTAACGATGCGCTGGTGAATATTGACCTGTGTTGCGGCTAAACCGATGCCTTGGTTGGCATACATGGTTTCAAACATATCATCCACAATCTGTTGGATGGTTGCGTCAACTTGGGCAACCGGCGCGGCTTTCTTGCGCAAACGCGGGTCTGGGTGGTGTAAAATCTCTAGTTTTGCCATTGTAAATACCGAAAATCTAAAAGTTCTGAATGTTTATCAGGGCATAGTTTATTATAACCCGCACATCCAACCCATAATAACGACAAGGATACCACCATGCGGCATTCTTCAGCTTTTTTCTTAAAAACCCTGTGCATTAGTATCGGGGCTGCCCTTGTGCTTAGCGGCTGCGGTACGACTACCACAACCCCTCGCGGGGGCGCAGACCCGTATGATAAGTATTATGGGCAAGCCACCACACAATCAAGTGATGTGATTGATTCCAGTAGTATTATCGTCAATCCCGCTGCACCACAAACCTATGTTGTCAAAAAAGGCGATACCTTGTGGCGTATTGCTCGCCAATTTCTGCATACCCCTTGGCATTGGCCAGAAATTTGGGATAAGAATCAGCGCATAGCTAATCCGCATCAGCTTTACCCCGGTGATGTGTTGACCTTTGACTACGCTACGGGGGCTAATGGCGATAAATTACAACCGCGCATCCGTATTGATCGACGCGGGGAAGGTGAACCCATCGCCACGTTAGCGACCTTCATGTTATGGCCGCGTGTATTGGATGAAGCCACCATCAACAATGCCCCGTATATTTTAGCTTCACGCGATGACCGTCAGTTAATCACTGAAGGCGAAACCATTTATGTGAAAAACCTGCGCAATGCACAAGCAGGCACACGTTGCGCTATTTTCCACCCCAACAAAGCCTTGCATGACCCACGTACCGGGCAATTGCTGGGCTATGAAGTGACCTATGGCGGCTACAGTCGGGTAGAACGGGTGGACAGTACCTCGACAGCAACCGTGCTGGATGCCAAACGCGAAATTCGCAAAGGTGACCGCTTACTGGCTCCTGTGGATGAAATGGCAAACCTCAATGGCATCATCCATGCACCTACCACCAAGGTGCGCGGCGACATCGTGTCGTTGTTTGATGCCGAAGCGATTAGTGGCAACCACATGATTGCGGTGATTAATAAAGGGCGACGTGACCGCATTGAAGTCGGACACACCCTAGGCGTTTACACCCAGGGTAAGTATGTGGTGGACGTGGTGGAATCGTGCAAAGCCAAATCGGGAGCGGTGTGCAGCCAACTTCCCCCGGAAAAAGTCGCGCATCTGGTAATTTACAAAGTGACGGATCGGGTGAGTTACGGCTTGATCATGGATGCAACCCGTGAAGTGAAGGACGGGGATAAGGTGGGTAATCCTTAACAATACCAGTGAGCATTGATTTGCTGGGGTTATTTTCCGATACAAAAATTGGAAAATATTTCCCCCAGCAAATCATCCGGCGTGAACTTGCCGGTAATCTGCCCTAGCGCATCCTGTGCGGTGCGCAATTCTTCCGCCATTAATTCCCCCGCATTGAATTCGCGCAACTGGAACTCAGCGCGTTCCACCGCTGCCTGCGTCGTCTCCAACGCCTGCAAATGCCGCCGCCGCGCCATAAACGTACCTTCCGCCTCGCCCTGATAGCCCATCCGCGTTTTCAACTCGGCGCGTAAGGCATCAATTCCCAATGACTGTTTGGCGGAAATGTAAAGGTGTTCGCCCTGTTTACCGGGGAGTTTGCCGCTTAAATCAACTTTGTTATGCACGGTAATGCGCGGCAGGTGCGGGGGCAAACGCGCCAGAATGTCAGCATTTTCCGGTTCATCATGGCGGGTATCATCCACCAGCAACAGGATCAAATCCGCTTTGGCAATTTCCGCCCAAGCGCGTTCAATACCAATCTTTTCCACCGGGTCATCACTCTCGCGCAAGCCAGCAGTATCGACAATGTGCAGCGGCATTCCGTCAAGGTTAATGCGTTCGCGCAACACATCGCGGGTGGTTCCGGCAATTTCGGTGACAATCGCGGTTTCCTGCCCTGCTAATGCATTCAGCAAGCTCGACTTGCCCGCGTTGGGTCTGCCCACAATCACCAGATGCATTCCATCACGCAATAAGCTGCCTTGTCGCGCTTTCAGGAAAATCGTGTGTAATTGCTGCTTAATGCTTTCCAGCCGGTTAGTCACCGCGATATCCGCGAGAAAGTCGATTTCCTCATCAGGAAAATCCAACGCCGCTTCCACATACACCCGCAATTCAATCAAGCCCGTGAGCAGCACATTCACCGCAGCGGAAAATTCCCCCTGCAAGGAACGCAATGCCGACCGCGCTGCCTGTTCCGACCCCGAATCAATCAAATCGGCAATCGCTTCTGCCTGCGCCAAATCCAGTTTGTCATTGAGGAAAGCACGTTCGGAAAACTCGCCGGGGCGTGCCAACCGTGCTCCCAGTTCCACACAGCGTTTGAGCAGCATATCCAGCACCACCGTACCGCCATGACCTTGCAGCTCTAACACGTCTTCGCCGGTGAATGAATGCGGGGCAGGGAAATACAATGCGATACCGTCATCCAAGGCCGAGCCATCGGCAGCTTTAAACAAACGGTGAACCGCCTTACGCGGGGAGGGCAGAGAGCCAAGAATACCAACGGCAAGCTTAGGAACAAGCTTGCCGGAAAGCCGGATAATCCCGACCCCACCGCGCCCCGGCGGTGTGGCTACGGCAGCGATGGTGTCAGGATTGTTCCACATGAAACATTAACCTCTTAGGCGTGTCCCACAATTTTCTTATTGATGAACCATTGCTGGGCAATCGACAATACGTTATTGACCACCCAGTACAGCACCAGACCCGCCGGGAACCACAGGAACATGACCGTGAAAATAATCGGCATGAACTGGAAAATTTTCTGCTGCATCGGGTCAGCCGGTGGCGGGTTAAGTTTTTGCTGTACCCACATTGATGCACCCATAATGAGTGGCAATACAAAGTACGGATCCATAATCGACAAATCTTTGTACCACAGCAACCATGGTGCTTGGCGCAATTCCACGCTTTCCAACAGTACCCAATACAAGCCCATGAACACCGGAATCTGGATCAAAATCGGCAAACAACCACCTAACGGGTTAATCTTTTCTTTGCGGTAAATGTCCATCATGGCTTTTTGCTTGCCCTGTGGATCATTTGCGTAACGCTCGTTAATTTCTTTGAGCTTCGGCGATACCGCTTTCATTTTCGCCATCGACTTGTAACTCATTGCCGATGGATAAAAGAACGCCAGTTTGATCAAGATCGTGAGGAAGATAATCGTCCAACCCCAATTGCCAACAACGCCATGAATCATCTGCATCAGCCAGAAAATCGGCTTGGAAATGAAGGCAAAAATACCGTAATCCACGGTTAAATCCAGCCCTGTGGCAATGCTTTCCAGCATGTCTTGGTCTTTAGGCCCGACATAGAAACCGGTTTTGAATACCCCCGTTGCGCCCGGCGCAATTTGCTGAACAGCACTGCGCATCCCTAACACATAGCCTTTCACGCCTTGGTTTTGGCTTACCATGCTGTAGTACTGGGTTTCTTGGTCTTGCTGCGGAATCCAGGCACTCAGAAAGTAATGCTCCTGCATCGCCACCCAGCCACCATTCACGGTTTCATTGACTGGCTTTTCATCCAAATCGTCAAATGACAGCTTGGTGTATTTGCCGTCGTGGAAATACGCCCCGCCAACATAGGCTTGCACCCCGCTCAACAGGCTACCCGCATTTGCCGCGTAACCGTGCTTCAATTGACGGTATTCGGTGCCGCTCCAGATGCTAGTGGATTGGTTGTTAACTTCGTGTTCAACGTTAACCAGAAAACTACCGCGTTTAAAGACAAAGCGCTTGGTGACGGTTACGCCATTTGCCCCTTGCCAAGTTAACGGCACGATCAACTCATTCTGTCCCTCAGCCAAGGTGTACTCGGTTTGAGCAGCGCTGTAGATCGCGAGATGATCCGGCGCGAGGGATTTAGCATCAATCCCCTCCGCCACTTGATGTTGTAACCCGGATTGCGCCACGTAATTGCGCCCATTCAAATCCAGAATTTTAACCGGCTTATCCGGCGTATCCAGGCTGACAGGGTAAGTAGGCAAATCGGTTTCTAAAATTTCACCACCACGGGTATTAATGCGTAACACCAGTGTATCGGTACGCACGGTCAGGGTTTGACCCACGCCATTATCCGCAGCCGGTACAGGCGCTACTTGCCCCGGTATTGCAGCCACACTGCTTTGCACGGGAACTTCTTGAGCCGCGCCATCAACGCTGGCAGGAGCAGTCACACTACTGGCGGCCGCGACTGGGGGTTTGGGTGCATGATCCTGTTGCCATGTTGTCCAAATCAGGAACAGCATGAAAAGCAGGGTGAGATACAGGAAGGGACGTTGCGAATCCATGGGTAAAGCAATCCGGTTATTGACGGTTAGGGTAGGGCAGTCTCATTGGGGTTGCCCAGACCGGCAGAGTATAGCTTGTGCAGGCGCAACCATAAACCTTCCAGTTGCTGGAAAATATCGGTATTGCTCATATTCAGGACATCCGTGCGACACATGATAACCAGATCAACCGCCGGAAGCCTTGCCTGATGCTGGCGAAAACTTTCCCGTACCAGTCGCCGGATACGATTGCGTTCATGTGCACGCCGTAACGCTTTCTTAGCAATCGCCATGCCTAAACGCGGAAAGCCGACCGTGTTAGCGGCGGCTCTGGCATTCAGACCATTAACGTGCAGGCGTTTACCTTGCTGGAATACCCGCTGGAACTCAACCCCGCGAGTCAGGCGAACCTCACGCGGAAAGCCTGTTATTCCTGACAGACCTGCATCCAAAATCTTATGGAATCAGGCGTGCACGGCCTTTGGCACGACGCGCACTCAATACTTTACGACCATCAGCGGTCGCCATGCGAGCGCGGAAACCGTGAGTACGGGCGCGGTGGATTTTGCTCGGTTGGAAGGTTCTTTTCATGACAAGTCACCAGATTAATTCATTAAGTCAATCACTGTGCGCACCACAAAAAAATTTCCGGTTCACGTACAGCTAAAAAGGTGAGGCACATTAAGGGATTGCATGGATTTTGTCAACACTACCATCAACAAGTGTGCGTAGCTTGTGCTTGTGGATAACTCTGGAGGACGTCTATAATTGCCCTCCCAACACTGTGCTTTCCACCCGTTTCAACCACCTTGGAACCGCTTTCTTATGCTCTGGCAACAATGTTTACAGCAACTCGAACAGGAAGTCCCTGATAGCGAAATCAACACCTGGCTACGTGCTTTGCACGCAGTTGAAAAGCGTCAGGCATTGTATTTATTAGCCCCTAATACCATTGTCCTGCAACAGGTTCACGAACACTATTTGCCGCGTATCTTATTTCATGCTCGTATTCTCACCGGGGATAATGAATTTGATGTATTGTTGCAGATTGGTTCATCTGTGCCAGCCCCGCCGCCGGTATCACCACAGCCGCTCACTAACCAACATCAACACCCGTCACCGACGCCACCAGCACAGCCCTATAGTAAAGCGTGGAACCCAACACAACCCGCACCAGTCAGCGAACGTTTTGCCAATGCACTGAATCCCCGCATGACCTTTGCTAATTTTGTGGAAGGCAAATCCAACCAACTGGCATGTGCAGCGTCACAACAAGTCGGTGACCATGCAGATACCACTTACAACCCGTTATTTATCTACGGCGGCGTTGGCTTGGGCAAAACTCACCTCATGCACGCTATTGGTAACCGGATTCTGGAACGCGAACCGGGTGCACGTGTCATTTATGTATATGCAGAACGTTTCGTTAATGACATGATTTCCGCCATTCGTAACTCACGTATGGAAGAATTCAAACAACATTACCGTAGCCTTGATGCCTTGCTGATTGACGATATTCAGTTTTTTGCGGGCAAAGACCGCTCCATGGAAGAGTTCTTCCATACCTTTAATGCGCTGCTCGAAGGTCAAAAGCGTATTATTCTTGCCAGTGATAAATTCCCACGCGATCTTGACGGTATTGAAGACCGTCTCAAAACCCGTTTTAACTGGGGTTTAACGGTACAAATTGAATCCCCCGACTTAGAAACCCGTGTCGCTATCTTACGCAAAAAAGCCGAAGATGCCGGGCTACGTTTACCCAATGACGTGAGCTTTTTCATTGGTAAGCGTTTCCATTCCAATATCCGTGACTTGGAAGGTGCACTGCAACGGGTGATCGCCAGTATGCGCCTCAAGTGCATTACCCAAGTAACCATGGACTTTGTACAAAATGCTTTGCGTGATCAATTAGCCAGCCAAGACAAAATGGTCTCGATGGCAAATATCAAAAAAGTGGTAGCACAGTACTACAATATTCGGATAACCGACATGGATGCCAAAAGCCGCAACCGTTCAGTGGCACGCCCGCGTCAGATTGCAATGGCGCTTTCCAAAGAACTCACCAATCACAGCTTACCGGAAATTGGCGATGAATTTGGAGGGCGCGACCACACCACCGTGCTGCACGCTTGCCGCAAGGTGGCAGAGTTACGCGAATCGGATCCTAAGCTAGAAGAGGAATTCCGCATCCTATTTCGGACGCTAACAAGCTGAGGATAACTACCCCGATAACTCACAGGATAGCCTGTGGATAAACAGTGTATTGAAAAGTATCCACAGGATACTGACAACTTGGAGGGGAAATAGACCACAAGCTTATCCCTGTGGATAAGTGCCTTTCGAGACATGGAAATCAGCTAGATAGCGAGGTTATCCACATTTGGTCACTTCCTTTATTATGATGACTATTCTTTAAGATTTAAGATATATAAGTAATGAGACTGACCCAAACCCGTGAACATCTGCTCGAATCCCTCCAAGCGACGTTGGGAGCCATCGAGAAACGGCATACTGCCCCTATTCTGGAAAATGTGTTGCTACGTATCCAAGGTAACCAATCATTCTGGCGTGGAACCGATTTGGAATTAGAAATTGCCACTCACGCACCCATCATGGATGGTGCGGATGGTGAGATCACTTTACCTGCCCGTAAACTCGCTGATATTTGTAAATCCCTCCCTGCTGAAAGCATTGTTAATATCGAAGTGCAGGAAGATAAACGTGCACGCGTAACCGCAGGACGTAGCCGGTTTGAGCTTGCAACCTTGCCCGCCAGTGAGTTTCCCGAATTGGAAGACATCGGTGATGTGCATACCTTGGAATTACCTGAAAGTGCCTTGAAACACTTATTGGAAGCAGCCTCTTTTGCCATGGCAAATCAGGATGTGCGTTATTACCTCAATGGTTTATTGTTGGAAGTCAATCAGGATGGGGTGCGTACTGTCGCTACGGATGGACACCGGTTAGCCCTGTGTTTTCATACGGCTGAGATGCCCGGTGTCGAACAAAGCCGTCAGTTGATTATTCCACGTAAAGGCGTTTTGGAATTATCACGGCTGCTGCGTAGCGATTGCCAAGTACCTGTACAGGTACAGAGCAGCCAAAACCATTTGCGGGTACAACTGGATAATTTACGCTTCACCACTAAACTGGTGGACGGGCGCTACCCTGATTACCGGGCTGCGGTTCCCGGTGGTGGGCAAATTCAAGTTGATCTGGATCGTAAAGCCTTCAAAGACATGTTGAGTCGGGTCGCAATTCTTTCCAATGAAAAATTCCGGGGCGTGCGCTTATCCTTAAGTGAAAACTTATTGCAGGTGCAAGCACATAACCCAGAACAGGAAATCGCTACCGATGAGTTGGATGTACAGTACACTGGCAATGATTTCAGTATCGGTTTTAACGTTACCTATTTATTAGATGCGGTAAACCATCTGGAGGGGCAAACCCTGCGCTTGCACTGCAATTCCCCTGAAAGCAGTGTATTGCTCACCGACCCCGAAGATGAAAGCGTGCGCAATGTCATTATGCCGATTCGCCTGTAAGCCCCGGTACGCAGGCGCATGTGGTTAAGCCGTGTCAGCGTCGACTATTGCCGTGTGGTTACTCATGCCGAGCTGAGCTTGGCAGAACGGGTCAATGTGCTGTACGGTGACAATGCTTCGGGCAAATCCAGCGTGCTGGAAGCCTTGAGTGTATTGTCACGTGGGCGTTCGTTTCGCACCCCGCGCATTGCCGAATTGATTAGTCGCGGGGAAACCGAACTCACTGTCGCTGCCACCGTAGAAAACGGTTTGTCCGGGGCGCGTTACCCTTTGGGCATCAGCAAAAGTATGACGGATACCCGCATTCGTATTAACCACGCCGATGTACCTCAGCAAGCCGAACTCAGCAGCCACGTTCCACTCACCTTAATTCACCCCGGTTCGGTGGAATTGGTTACGGGTAGTCCAACGGCGCGGCGGGCATTTCTCGATTGGATTGCGTTTTACCGTTTTGCGGATTTCAATATGGCATGGCGGCAATACCAGCGGGTGTTGAAGCAGCGCAATACCTGCTTACGTGATCCACGTCAGCGTCAAGCATTGCCGCAATGGACACAGCAGCTCATTAGTCTGCAAACCGTATTATACCGTTATCGTGTGAGTGCATTAGCGGTCTTGCAGGAGGCTTTGCAGAATACCGCAGAACTTTTAGCTGCATTGGGAACACCACAACTACACCTTAGCAGTGGTTTTCCACAGGGGGTTGATGTGGAGGATGAAACGACTCTGCAACAGTTTTTCCGTGATAAAGCGGAGCAGGAACTTAAACAAGGTTTCAGTCTCTACGGTGCACACCGTGCTGACTTGCACATCATGTTGGATACGATTCCCGCTGTGCGGGTCGCTTCTCGTGGGCAACTTAAAATACTTACCGTGAGTTTATTATTAGCTCAAAGCTATGCAATTGCGGAGACTGGCACAAAACGCGGTATAATCGCCATCGACGACTTGGCAGCAGAACTGGATGAGCAAAATCAGCAAGCGTTATACAATACGCTGCACACAACACAGCAACAGTTGCTAATCACCGGCACACATCACCAACCGCTGAAAAACTGGGTGGCAGATGCCAAGGTGTTTCACGTGAAACACGGGCAAGTGTTTGCCAGCGCGTAACCACCGAATCACAGCAGTAAATAATGGAAAAGATATGACTGAACCAACACCTGTACCACCAACCTACGATTCCTCGAATATTAAAGTACTTAAAGGTTTGGAAGCGGTGCGCAAACGCCCCGGCATGTACATCGGCGACACCGATGATGGCACGGGTTTGCACCACATGGTATTTGAGGTCGTGGATAACTCCATCGATGAAGCACTCGCGGGTTACTGTAAAGAAGTCAAAGTGGAATTGTTCAGTGATGGCTCGGTGAAAGTCTCGGATGATGGGCGTGGTATTCCTGTTGATTTACACGAAGAGGAAGGTCGTTCTGCTGCTGAAGTCATTATGACCGTGTTACATGCAGGCGGTAAGTTTGATGATAACTCTTACAAAGTGTCGGGCGGTTTGCACGGTGTGGGTATCTCGGTAGTGAATGCCCTTTCCTCCAATCTGGAATTAACGATTCGCCGCAACGGTAAGTTGTATCAGCAGATGTATAAGCTGGGTGATCCGGTTGCGCCACTGGCGATTATTGGTGATACCGAAGGTACAGGGACATCAGTGCGTTTCTGGCCGAGCGCCGAGATTTTCGCACTGACCGAATTCCATTACGACATTTTAGCGAAACGCTTGCGCGAACTATCCTTTTTAAACTCTGGGGTTCGCATCCACTTGATCGATCGTCGCGGGGAAGGCCGTGAAGACATTTTTGAATACGAAGGTGGGATTAAAGCCTTTGTTGCCCACTTGAACCGCAACAAAGCACCGATCCACAATAATATTATTTACTTCACCACCGAACGCGATGACGTGGGTGTGGAAGTCGCCTTGCAGTGGAACGATTCGTATCAGGAAAACATTTTCTGCTACACCAACAATATCCCGCAGCGCGATGGTGGTTCGCACTTGTCCGGCTTCCGCGCTGCCCTCACCCGCACCCTGAACAGCTATATTGAGAGTGCTGGCTTAGCCAAAAAAGAGAAAGTGAGTCCTAACGGTGATGATGCCCGCGAAGGTTTGACTGCTGTATTGTCCGTCAAAGTGCCTGACCCGAAATTTTCCTCACAAACCAAAGACAAGTTGGTGTCGTCTGAAGTCAAAGGCATTGTTGAGGCGGCTATGAATGAGCGTCTGACCGAGTTTTTGCTGGAAAGCCCCACTGAAGCCAAATTGATTGCAGGCAAGATGATCGAAGCGGCGCGGGCACGTGAAGCAGCCCGTAAAGCGCGTGAAATGACCCGCCGTAAGGGAGCCTTAGACATTGCCGGTTTGCCGGGGAAATTGGCTGACTGCCAAGAAAAAGATCCTGCGCTGTCCGAACTGTTTTTGGTGGAAGGGGATTCTGCGGGGGGGTCTGCCAAGCAAGGGCGTGACCGCCGCACCCAAGCTATCCTCCCGCTCAAAGGTAAAATTCTCAATGTGGAACGCGCCCGTTTTGACAAGATGATCAGTTCCCAAGAAGTCGGCACATTGATCATTGCCTTAGGTTGCGGGATTGGGCGTGAAGAATACAATATCGACAAATTGCGTTATCACCGCATTATTATTATGACGGATGCGGACGTGGACGGATCACACATCCGTACTTTGTTGCTGACATTCTTTTATCGGCAATTGCCGGAGTTGGTGGAACGCGGCTATATCTACATTGCACAACCGCCGTTGTACAAAGCGAAACGTGGGAAACAAGAGCAATACATCAAAGATGATAGTGAGATGGAACGTTACTTGCTGCAATTAGCTTTGGATGGTTCTAACCTGCACTTGGATGCACACTCCCCTGCCATCAGTGGCGAAGCCTTGGAAACGTTAGTGCGCCAGTACAATGCTGCCAAGCAAGTGATTGCCCGCTTGTCACGCCGTTACGACCGTAATCTGTTGGAGGCTTTGTTGTTTGAAAGTCTGCCTTCCACCGAAGAAGCAAGTAGCGTCACGGCTGAAGCGTTTGCGACTTGGGTCAGCAACGCGGTTGCCACCTTAAATGCCGGGGATAATGGCGCTCGCACCTATTCCTCGGTATTACAGAAAATTGATGATAGCGCCTGGACATTGGGTGTTAACCGCCGTCAGCACGGTTTAGATCATCGGATTACGCTGGATCGCGATTTCTTCCTGATGCCTGAAACCAAATTGCTAATCAAAACCAACCGTGAAATGGATGGCTTGCTTGGTGACGGTGCGGTGGTGATACGGGGTGAGCGTAAGCAAGCTGTACAGCGTTTCGACCAAGTGGTGGAATGGTTGATGAAGGAAGCAAACCGTGGTTTGCAGATCAGCCGTTACAAAGGTTTGGGTGAAATGAACCCCGATCAATTGTGGGAAACTACCCTTAACCCTGAAAGCCGTCGTTTAATGCAGGTGCGGGTTGAAGACGCAATTGCTGCCGATGAGGTGTTTACCACGTTGATGGGTGATGAGGTTGAACCGCGTCGTGATTTCATCGAAAAGAATGCGTTGTCTGTTTCAAATCTGGACGTATGAGGTTTCACGTGAAACAAGAAAATCCATTACTGAATAACGATAAGTTACCACTGTTTTCTCTGATCAAACCGGAACACATTACCCCCGCGTTGGATGTGGTGTTGCAAGACAACCGTGCGTGGTTAGATAAAACCTTAGATACTGAAATCCGTTTCACGTGGAACAATTTGGTTGACCCCATGAACGAAGCGGGCAATCGTTTAGAGCGTATGTGGTCGCCTGTCAGCCACATGAACGCGGTGGTAAATACCGATGCACTGCGGAAAGCTTACAACGACAACCTTTCTCGCTTGAGTGATTACCATACCGAGCTTGGACAGAACACCAAGTTGTATCAAGCCATGCAGTCGATTCGTGCGAACGAAACAGGGTTGGATGCGGCGCAACAGAAGAGCTTAGATGACAGTTTGTTAGGTTTTACTTTATCCGGTGTAGCGTTGCCAGAGGCACAAAAAGAGCGGTTCCGTGAAATCAGCCAAGCGTTGTCGCAACTGACTTCACGCTTTTCCGACAATGTATTGGATGCAACCAATGCATGGACAAAGCAGGTTCTGGATGTGAACGAACTCGCGGGTTTGCCCGAATCCGCGTTGGAAATGGCGGCACAAACCGCTAAGCAGCGTGATATGGAAGGTTGGGTGATTACCCTACAATTTCCTTCCTACTTTCCGGTGATGACTTATGCTGACAATCGTGAATTGCGGGCGGACGTGTATCGGGCATACACCACCCGAGCCTCCGAACTCGGTGCGAATCTGGAGTGGGATAATTCGCACGTGATGCGTGACATCCTGCGTTTGCGTCAGGAAGAAGCCGCATTATTGGGTTACGCCAATTTCGCAGAACTCTCTCTCGCTACGAAGATGGCGGAAAGCCCGCAGCAAGTGCTGGACTTCCTTGAAGACCTTGCACATAAAGCCAAGCCGTTTGCGGAAACTGAATTTGCCGATATTCAAACCTTTGCACGTGAACAGTTGGGACTGGCGGATGTACAAGCGTGGGATGTGGGTTACGTCAGTGAAAAAATGAAACAGGCGCGTTTCGACTTCAGCGAAGAAGATCTGAAACCCTATTTCCCTGCTGACCGTGTGATCAGTGGTTTGTTTACCTTGGTAGAGAAACTCTTCGGGGTGCGCATCGAGCAGCAATCCGGTCACATTGATTTGTGGCATAACGACGTGCGTTTTTATTTGGTATACGACCGTACCAATACGGTACAGGCATGTTTCTACCTCGATTTATATGCCCGTCAGCACAAGCGCGGGGGGGCATGGATGAGCGATTTCTGCGGGCGCTTCCGTCGTGCCGATGGCTTACAAATTCCGGTGGCGTTCATGACCTGTAATAGCAGCGCACCTGTCGGTGACAAGCCTGCTCTGTTTACTCACGATGAAGTGGTGACGCTGTTCCACGAATTTGGACACGGTTTGCACCACATGCTGACGCAAGTTGATTACCCCGACGTTGCGGGCATTAATGGCGTGGAATGGGATGCGGTCGAACTGCCAAGCCAGTTCATGGAAAACTGGTGTTGGGAACGCAGTGTACTGGATATGATCGCGGCACATTGGGAAACAGGTGAACCTTTGCCGGAAAGTTTGTTCCAGAAAATGCAGGCAGCACGTCACTTTCAAACCGCGATGGCTACCGTGCGCCAACTGGAATTTGCGCTGTTCGACATGAAGCTGCATCTTGACCCACAAGCAGCCGAACCCGGCAAGGTAGAAGCGATTCGTCGTGAGGTGTTGGAACAGGTGGCGGTAATCAAGCCTCCTGCGTTCAACCGGATGCCGAACAGCTTTACACATGTGTTTGCGGGGGGGTATGCAGCAGGCTATTACAGCTATAAGTGGGCGGAAGTATTGTCAGCAGATGCGTTTGCTCGTTTTGAGGAGGAAGGCTTGTTTGATGCGGGTGTGGGTGAGTCTTTCCTAAAAGAGGTGCTGCAAGTCGGTGGTTCGCGCAAAGCCATGGAATCATTTGTTGCCTTCCGTGGACGCAAGCCGTCAGTGGATGCATTGCTGCGTCACAGTGGTTTAATTGCATGAAAATAGCCACATGGAACGTCAATTCATTGCGGGTACGCTTGCCTCACGTTTTGCAATGGCTGGCAGCAGCTCAGCCGGATGTACTGGCGATTCAAGAAACCAAAACAGTGGATGAGCAATTTCCATTGGTCGAACTGCAAGCGGCGGGCTACGTCGCCGCGTTTGCCGGGCAGAAAACGTATAACGGAGTGGCAATCCTTAGCAAGTCCCCTGCTTCGGAAATCATTACCGATATTCCCGGTTTAGATGACCCACAGCGCCGCATTCTGGCAGCGACGATTGATGGTGTACGGGTAGTGAATTTATACGTGGTGAACGGCTCGGAAGTTGGGTCGGATAAATACGCTTACAAGCTTGATTGGTTGGGGAAAGTGACGACGTGGTTGCGTCAACAGGCGGCACTTTACCCCAAACTCGTGGTACTGGGTGATTTTAACATCGCGCCCGAAGACCGTGATGTACATGACCCTGTGGCTTGGGGGGATGCTATCCTCTGTTCACCTGCTGAACGCGCCGCATTGCAAGCGATTCAGGCATTAGGTTTACGTGATACTTTTCGTCAGTTTGAGCAACCAGACAAAAGCTTTAGCTGGTGGGATTACCGTGCTGGCGGGTTTCGGCGCAACCACGGTTTGCGAATTGATTTGATTCTTGCCAGCCAACCCTTAGCCGATGCTTGCCTCTCCTGTGTGATTGATCGTGAGCCGCGTACTTGGGAAAAGCCTTCCGACCATACCCCTGTCGTAGCAGAGTTTCGGTGATGATACGTTACTTACTGATTATGCTGTCAGTGTTTGCGCTGACAATCGCAGGTAAGTTATGGCTAGATTCACGCAAGGATACGGTCTTGCCCATTGTTGAATTAAGCCTACAGCTACCTTGTGATTTGCATCAGGCTCCCTGTATTGCCAGTGATGCACAAGGCCGCAGCTTGCGTGTTAGCATCAACCCCAACAGTATTCCCTTAATGGAAGAGCTGCTGGTGCAAGTAGAAACCAGTGGTTTACCTGAGGTGCGAAGCCTGCGTTTGACCGTTGAAGGGGTCAATATGTTCATGGGCTATCAATATGCGGATTTGCACGCCATTAGCCCAGGGCGGTTTCAAGGAAAGCTGATTCTGCCTGTGTGTACCTTGGAAAAAATGCAATGGTTGGCAATGTTGGAAGCGCTGACACCCTCCTTCAAGGTAGCGGCGAAAATTCCTTTCGAGACTATTAGTAACACACCTTTACCACCGTTTAATCAAGATTTAATTAAAAAATAGACAAGCCAAGCCCTTGTATCCGTCAAGCGTAAAAATGTTCGTGCCTATCTGCTAAACATTGTGCTTCAAACGGTGATCGCGTCTCATGATAACTCTGTCAGAACGCGGTACACTTTCATGCTCAAAAAGAACAATAAGGCGCAAGGTTGCGTCGACTATAGGCTTCCCAGTTTTATGCAAACGTATCTGCTCATCTTGTTGGTGTTTAGCTTTGGCATAGGGGCAACAGCAGTGAAGCCTATAAACAACTCTGCTCCTGCTCTTTTGCAAGCAGGATCAGCACCGGCTCATCAGTTCCATAATTTAGCTTTGTCAGTAAAGCTCCCCCCTGAATTAATGATTACGGCTGGCGAGGTCGAGTGGCAGATCCGCTCTCAAGATAAGCGTATCGAACAACGTTATCTTGGTTATGCCCCTCTGCTGACCTTACCTGCTGGGCAATACACTATAAGTCTGGCGATTGGCACGTATACGGCTCAACAAACCGTAACGGTACTGGCTAATCACACCAGTAGTGTTCCCTTTAGTGCTCAAGTGGGACGTGTGCGGGTTAATAGTAGCTTAAATGCAGATTGGAAAATTATTGCTCAAAATGGAGAGTTTGCTGGAAAAATGGTGAGTCAAAGTAGTGATACCCGTGAACTCAATGTGTTATTAGCCTCAGGTGAGTACGAGGTCGTCGCTACTCGTGGGAACGGCATACAACATTCGCAACGTCTCCAAGTGAATGCTGGTCAGCTCAGTGCTGCCAATATTCAGATACCTTCAGGTAAAGTCACTTTGGTTGCTACTTTAGGTAATGGTCCTGCATTACGCCCGATGAGCTGGACGGTATACCGGCTTGATGGGGATAAGCAAACAGTTGCAACGCCTAGACGCCATTCTGCTAATCTAGAGGTTGCACCTGGTCATTATGAAGCCGTAGCAAAACTGGAGGGTCAGGAGCGGCGTCGTGCCTTCACGGTAATGACGGATACCAGTAACTTGATTGTGATTGCAATGGATTAACTATGTCACACACTCCCCGTATTGGCATTGCGTTGGGTAGTGGTTCCTCACGTGGTTGGGCGCATATTGGCGTATTGCGAGCCTTAGCTGAGCGAGGAATTCACCCTGACATTGTCTGCGGCTGTTCGGTGGGTTCCATTGTCGGCGCTGCTTATGTTGCCGGACACTTGGATACCTTGGAAACAGGGGTACTAGCATTAAATCGCTTGGAACTCATGCGTTTTTTCGAGTTAAACCCGTCGTTAAATGGTTTCGTTAACCGCGACAAACTGCAACAGTTTTTTCAAGAGCATGTGTGTGATGAGCACTTACAGATCGAACAATTGCCCCGAAAATTTGCGAGTGTTGCTACCAACTTAGAAAATGGGCGCGAAGTTTGGTTTACCCAAGGTACGGTCTTAGAGGCGGTGTTTGCCTCCATTGCCCTGCCCGGTTTGTTTACCCCTTATCGGTACGCTAAGCAATGGTTGGTAGACGGTGGTTTAGTCAATCCAGTACCCATTTCCTTGTGTCGAGCCTTGGGTGCAGAGGTTGTTATTGCGGTGAATTTAAATGGTAACGTTGCCCGCCGTTACGCGCATCATACTCAAAAGAAAACGCCTGAGACTCTCCCCAGCAAAGCTGACAACGGCAATGCGTCTAAGACAGAAACATTCGTAGATACCTTAGCAGCGTCATTACGCGGCTATTCAGCAGCATTATTGCCTGATACTAACAGTAAACCGAAAGAAATGACGCCGGGATTGATGGATGCACTCGCCGCTTCCATCAATATCATGCAGGATAAGATCACCCGCAGCCGGATGGCTGGTGATCCCCCCGAAATTTTGCTGATGCCTCAACTAGAACACATCGGTTTATTGGAATTTCACCGTGCTGGTGAAGCCATTGCAGAAGGCTATGCCACAGTGGAGCGCTTACACGCTGAAATTAACCGTGTAGTCAGCAGTTAATGTGGCTAATCATCCTCGTATTTGCGTAAGTAACGCGCATCATCAAACACCGGAATGCATTGCGGTGCATACACTACTGCAATCGCGACTAGCATCCCGTTGATGATGCCTTCAGGGAACATTAAGAGTGGAATAAAAGGCAAGTAATAAGTTTGCAGGTAATGTGCGCTAAAGGTATCTGTCCACCACAGTAACCAACTGCCAGTGAGAACAACCGCCACGCTGCTGGCAATCGCGGCAAGGAATCCGTTCACGAAGACAAAAATGAAGATATTGGTCGGCAAATGCTGTTGACTCCAGCGGAGTAGCTGAACAGTAATTAAGATGGGAATGCCACCCATGACCAAGGTATTCAGCGGAATTGCCAGTAAACCCGCTTCTACGCGCCACAATGCAATACTGACAATGACGGTGGCAGCAAGCAGCGCTAACCGCCAGCCGAACATTAAGGTGATGACGGTCATGCCCAGTAAATGAAAGTTTAGGGTGCTACCAATACCTGCTCTTAATATCCATATAATACTTGCAAATAGAATAGCACCTAGGTAAACATGCGTGTGTTCACGCACGTATGCCCAGTTGGCATGGCGTATTGAATGCCCCAACAAGATAAACAATAGAAAACTGGCAACGATAAGCCAGTCTTCATTAAAAACACTAGCAGGTATATCCATGCAAACCATCCTCTCACGATTCACCTTTAACCAACCACAAACCCGACTCTTAATGAAGTTTTTGTTCGTTACCTTGGCATTACTTGGCATTGTTGCTGCATTACTGCCCGGTAGTGGAGAAGGTTTACCCCACGCCGACAAGTTACTGCACGCCGGTGCGCTGTTTGGGTTTGCGCTATTGCTCGATTTGGCAACCACCCGCAGTTTTTGGCGCTGGCAAGTACCTATACTCCTTAGCTACGGGGCTTTCATTGAAATTGCGCAAGCCTTTACGCCATGGCGATCGTTTTCCGTTGCAGATTTTGTGGCAGATGCAACGGGTATCTTGTTGTACTGGCTGTTGTGGCGCTTGGCGTTACAACGCATTGTGCCACATGCTAACGATTAGTCCTGACGCTGTTGGGATCCGTCGTCTTGGTAAATTTCTACAGAAGCATCCTTGATTTGATAGCCTGCTTCAGCAAGGTCAGTATGGACTTGTTCGGTAATAATCGTGCCAGAAACCCATACAGGTTCATACATACGTTCCATCCCGATACTTTTGCCCTCTAATGGCTTGATCAATAAGGTTTGGTTGAGCGGTGGTGGTGGGACGTGGATACACGCCCCAAAGTACGGGACGAGTAGGAATTCTTTTACCATGCCCTTGTCTTCATCGACTTCTAGGGGGGAGATGAAGCCAGGAATTTTGACTTTTTTACCATTAAGCGCTGGGTTGACTGGGGCAGCATTGAGTTCAGATTGCATTTTTTCCATCACTGCGTCTTCTGCTGGGTCGCCTTCGGGGATGGCATCAATTTGTGGCTGGTATTTTTTGATGATTTGCTCCAGCCCCTGCCCCGGTAATTCGAGGTCTTCCCACTCAATTTCAGTGAATTCACCGTCTTGCTTAGGTGTGCCATCTGCTGCTTTCGCTACGTCTTGGATAGGTGTACCGACAGCAGGCGCATCGACGGGCAATTCGGCTTGTATGGCAGTTAATGCATCTGCGGCAGAGCTTGTTTCGGCTGAGGTGGTCGCAATCGGTGTACTGGTGTTAGTACTGGTTTCAACTGCTGGCTTTTCTTCACCACAGGCGACTAATAGACTGGCAAGTACCAGTGCAGGCAGAATTGTTGTCTTCATCTTAAACTCTTACGGTCAAACCATCTTGCAACGACCGCTGATACGCAATCGCTCCCGGAATTAGGCTGAACAGTAGCGCAAGCACAGCCACTACTGCAAGCAACAAGCCGTCATTCATATCAGGAATCCACGTACTCAGGTAAAACCCGTATTCCGCCATCACCCACGGACGTGCCGCCAACAGCCCTATGAACACTAGCCCTGCCCCTAACAGGCAACCCAATACCGCCAACACCCCCGCTTCCAGCACAAACAGCAAGAACACCTGACGCGGGTGTGCGCCTACTGCCCGTAAAATTGCCATTTCGCGCCGCCGCTCGTTCAGGGTGGAAAGCAGTGTGGTTAACATGCCCAGCAAGCCCGCGATGACCACAAAGCCGGTGATAATCCGCAGCACGTTTTCAAACATGCCAATGGCTTGCCACAATTCTGCCAACGCTACGCCGGGAACAGTCGCCAGCAAGGGTTCGCGCTTGTAGTCGTTGATTTCACGCTGTACCCGAAACGCGGCGGCGCGGTTTTTCAGCCCCACCATAAACGCGGTAATCACTTTAGGTTGCAGGTTTTTCTGTAAGGCTTCGTCGGCACTGATTTGGTAGCCAGGGACTTTTGCGCCACCTACCCAGTCGATATGGACGGCTTCAATGCCTTCTAACGAAACGTGTACGGTGCGGTCAATCGGTGTGCCGGTGGGTTTGAGAATGCCTACCACCTGAAACGGTTTGTCAGCGTGCAAGGTAAAGCTGGTAGCGGCAGCGCCGTGCGCAATCACAATCTTGTCGTGGAGCTGATAGCTGAGTTTACGCGCCACTTCTGCGCCCAACACGGCATCGAACACGCCTGCAAATGGCTTGCCTTCAGCAAATTCCAGCAAGCGTTTATCACCGTGGCGGTAGTAGCGAAAATAATCCTGATTCGTGCCCAACACCCGATAGCCCTTGTGCGAATCACCGAGGCTGATGGGAATTGTCCAGTCCACCAGTGGTTTGCTGGCAATGTCTTGGTAGGATTGCCAACTGATATTGTTGGTGGCATTGCCGATGCGGAACACGCTGTAGAGCAGTAACTGCACCGGGCCACTGCGTGCACCGACCACCAAATCCGTGCCGGAAATGGTGCTGAGGAAACTGCTTTTGGCTTCTTTGCGTATGTATTCCACGCCCAGCAATAGCGCGACGCTAATGGCGATGGAAAACAGCGTGAGCAGCAAACTGGCGCGGCGATTCCACAAACTGCGCAGGGTAAGGTTGAGCAGGATCATGGCTGATTTAACTCCCGTAAATCCACCACGCGCGGAAAGTGGCTGGCAATGTGCGGATCGTGGCTCACAAACACAATAGTGCTACCTTGCACCGCTGCCTCTTGGAACAACAAGTTCAGGAAACCGTCACGGGTATCGGTATCCAGCGCCGAGGTCGGTTCATCCGCAATGATCAATTCAGGGCTGCCGATCAGGGCGCGGGCGACGGCGACGCGCTGTTGTTGACCTACGCTCAGGTCAGTGACGGGGCGCTCCCACAACTGGCGATCTAAGCCCAGATGTTCCAGCAAGCGGTTGGTGGTGGCTTGCATATCCCCTGCTTGTTGTTTGCGCCGTTTGGAAAAATGGCAGGGTAACTGCACATTTTCCCGCACCGACAAATACGGCAATAGGTTGAACTGCTGGAAAATCACTCCCATGTGATCCGCACGAAACCGGTCGCGGGCGGCATTATCCATGCTCTGCAAGGCTTGCCCCAGAATGGTCAAGCTGCCACTGGCAGGGCGCAAAATGCCTGCCAGCAGGTTGAGAAACGTGGTTTTGCCGCTGCCGCTTGCGCCGCGAATAAACAGGTGTTCACCTTGGGCAACGTGCAACTTGGCAATCGCCAGCGTGTCACGGCTTTGCCCTTGCCAGCGGTAATGCAGGTTTTGCAGTTCGATCACGTTCATGGGGTTAGTTTGATGGTGTCATCCTTGTCCAGTTCCAGCGCTGATGCGCCCTTCTCTGTTACCCATTCCGCCTTGATGTGTTGGAAACCGTCGGGGAAGGCGGCGAAGAGTTTTACCGCGACTTCTTGCAGTTCGGCGGGTTGGGTGCAGGCAAATGACCAGGTAACATCCATATCGTTGTGGGTTTCGCCTTCCTTGTGATCATGGTCATCCTTGCTCTTGGCTGCATCTTCTGCGTTACCCAACAGGGCGGAGATGACTTCGGCACTTTTGAGGGTGCAACCTGCTTCGGTATTCATGCTGAATAACTCTGCCCCTGCTTCGAGCTTTTTTACTGCATCAGCAAGTTTTTGCTTGTCGGCATCGGTGGTGGCGGCGTGTTCAAAGCCGATGATATTGGCAGCGGGGGATTCGAGCATGATTTCCAGCCCTGCTGTGCCAACGGCGAGGGAAAGTGTGGCAGCACCGTGTTCGTGTGCACCGTGTTCTTCGTGTTCATGTTCGTGATCATCAGCATAGAGAGTGCTGCTGGACAGCGCTAAGCACAGGCTGAAAAGGATGCTAGGGTATTTCATATTATTCTCCAGAATGGGGTGTTTGTTGGTTCACTGTTTGGGTAAACGAGGTTAATAAATTGCTGACGAAATCTTCGTCGAGATCGGCGGTGATGAACACAAAGCGACTGCGGTGATCGTCATCCGGCCATGCGGGGAGTTCCACCGAGGGGTAAAACAGGTGTTGCACCGCGTGTAGCACGATGGGGCGACCGGGGTATTCTTGTACGTTGACAATGGCTTTCATGCGTAACAGGCGTGCGCTGCAAAATTCCACCAGCGTGTCGAGTGCTTCGGCGACCCCTGCCCAGGGCAAGGGTTGGTCGAATTGCAGGGAAAAGCTGCGGATGCGCCCGTCCGTGCCGCCGTGCGTGGGGGTACTGGGGTTGAGGATGCTGGGTTGTTTGAGGGGCAAACTGGCACTGACGACGCGGAAGTTTTCCGCTGCTAACCATTGCTTGGCTTTGACGGGTTCGGATTGGTGGTAAGCGCGGAGTTTGAACACATGGTCGGGGTCAACATTACCGTGCTGGACATGCACGATCGGCGCGGAGGGGTTGATACTGGCAAGGCGGCTTTCCAGCGTCTGAATCGTTGCAGTGTCGGCAAGGTCGGTTTTGGTGAGCAGCAAACGGTCTGCACCGGCGACTTGGCGTACCGCTTCAAAGTGTTGGTCGAGCTGACCATTGCCGAATACCGCATCCACCGTGGTCACAACGCCATCCAGATAATGGCGTTTGGCTACCCAGTCGGAACGCAGCAGGGTTTCGAGGATCGGCGTGGGGTCGGCGATGCCGGTGGTTTCGATAATAATGCGTTCATACGGGGGGATTTTGCCGTCGCGCCGCCCCATCCACAGGTTTTTCAGGGTGGGGACGAGTGAACCTTGGATTTCGCAGCACACGCATCCGCCGGACAGCAGCGCCATCGTGCCTTGGGTGTTATCGACGAGTTGATGATCCAGCCCGATGCTGCCGAATTCGTTCATGATCACGGCAGTCAAGGGCGGCGCACGTAGTAGGCGTTCCCAGAACGACGGTTTCAGCAGGTTGTTGAGCACCGTGGTTTTGCCACTGCCCAAAAAGCCGGTCAGCAGGGTGATCGGGATGCGGACATCCACCGCGTCAGTCATATTGGATACTCATGCGAGCCTCTTTTGCAACAAAGTTGCAGTCGATTCTAGTGGCGGGACAAGTGGCTTGCAATGTTTGTTTTCGCCCAATGTTTCTGTATAAATCAACTACACTTAAAAAGCCATGACAGCTTATCCATAAAAACAAATTGTACGCTGGCAAATAATTGATCGGATAGACCTTAGGAGGAACCCATGAATAGGAAGACCCGTATGCAGATCGGCGGCTTTGCCGTCTGCGCTTTATTCACAGCACCGGCATTGGCTGATGGTTTGGACGGCAACCGTTATGGACAAGATCGCCAATACCATTCAGAAATCAGTTCGGCACAAACTTATATCGCGCTACAGCAGTATTTGTGGCCTTACGATCCGGCTCAGCGCCAGCCAATGACCATTATTGATGTGCGCTCCATTGAGGAATACATCGGCGGACACCCTATACGCATCAACTTTAAGCCCTCCATTCCCTAACTTGCTGTAATCTCATCCAATTATTAGGTTTTTTCCTCCGTTTGTTTTGTCGGCAAGCGGTTGAAGAAGCGAAGAGTTTTGCCAGTTGCTTGAGGCATTTTATCAAGCTGCGTCGCTCAGCGATGCAGGCGGCAAGATGGGAAGCCTGTTCCTGAATGGCTTGAACACCTTTGGTGAGGCTGCGCTGGGGTATTTCCCACAATCCGGTGAGCATGATCCAGTGTTGGATGAGGATAATCAGTAATTTGACGTAGATTTCACACAAAATTCGCCATACGTTGGCACTTCTGGAAACCGCG
>NZ_FNQP01000062.1 GCF_900107695.1 Thiothrix caldifontis
TAGCGTGCCATGCCTGTCTACTCATTCTGGTGCTTGCGATGCCTGATTATCCCACAAAATGGCGGTTCGGAGGGTTTTTCTACAGCCTCAACGTCAAATTTGACGGGCGCGGCGGGGAGTAGTTAAATCAGCGTTGCGGCCTGTCACCGCGTCCGTCGTCGAGAATATCGTTAGATTTATATGCCTAATTATTGAGTTTTCTTTCTACAAGTTTCTGATCCTTCTGGGTATCCTGCATCTCGTAAACACTTTGCAAATAAACGATCACGCTTAACACTTGAGACGGGTAAAGTGAAATCATAGCACTCTCTATATTTAATATTATAATCCTGATGACAGTTATCTGACTCAGTGGATACTTTTTGTGTATTGTGGCTTGGTGGTGGAACTATAATAGTTACAGGCGGTGAAGATGGTGAGATATATACTGGTGGCGGTGGAGAAGATTGACACCCAGCCACTGATAACGAGGATATAAATAAAAAATAATATTTATATGGTCTTTGCTTGCTGTTTTGCATTTGCATAAATAACATCATTATCTGTGTATCCTTTTGCTATGAAACAAGAGTAGCGTTCTTCAAGTCTTTGAACTTGGTTTGTAATTCCTTTGTAAATAACCATTTCTGTACAGCTATCAATATCTTCTTGTATTTTTTTATCTATTTCTGCAATTTTTTGTTTTATTTCACTTTCTGGTTTTGAAAAATCAATATTATGTTCTGCTGCAAAAGCAGCAGGGAAAAAAGTATTTAAAACCATTTCTCCTGCATTATTGACTGAAACTTGCACATATTCTTTGGCAGGGTCTGGACTGGTAAATAATTCCTTTACAACTGATTCTAATCCTAATATGGCAACCTTTTCAATTAATGATCTTACAAAGCTAGTAGGAGTTTGAGGAGAGCCTGAATCAAATTTGGTTGTGGAATTATTAGATGGGGAGAAAATATTAATAAGGATGAATATTAAAACACCCCATCCCCACCATGGCATTTTCTCTTTTTCCATATTAATTTCTCACATTTGAAATGGATGATTTTATCTAACGAGGGTGTAGAAAAACCCGAATCTGATCATCCCATCCAGACCGGTCAGTCATTTTTTTGAACACCCCATACGGCTGACAGGCTTCTTC
>NZ_FNQP01000056.1 GCF_900107695.1 Thiothrix caldifontis
AATGCCGGTGAATACCAGGTCTGTGTGGCTGCCACTAACTTCAAAGGCATGGGCAAGCTGGTAGGTTACACAGCGGGCGTGAATGGCAAAGAAGCCGATGCGAATACGGGTGGGGACAGTAATGACAATGGCGGCGAGCTAAGTGTCGACGGTATTTGTTCTAACTTTATCGTGTTGAATGATCAGGAACCGACCAGTGAGTTGCCAACGGCTCTGGGTACTGCGGGTGATGATGGTATGGGTACGGAAGATAGCCGTTCCAACCTCACGGTTGACTTTGCGGTGCTCCCACCAGCCGTAGCGCCTAAAGCTGTTTCCGTCGGTGATAGGGTTTGGATTGACACGAATGAAAACGGTCAACAAGACGCCGGTGAAACCGGTCTCAGCGGAGCCACCGTTACCTTGCTGGATAAGTCTGGCAACCCAGTCAATGATCTCGACGGCAAACCGGTAGCAGCAGTGACCACAGCGGCTGACGGTGTGTATTTGTTTGAAAACTTGCCCGAAGGCGAATACCTGATTCGCGTTGAAGCCCCCGAAGGCTACATTGGCACACAAGGTGGTGCCGATGTTGACGATGATGCTTCCAACACTGACAGCAACTGCCAAGTAGTGGATGGCAAGACACAAACCAGCCCATTCAACCTCACCACTGACACCCTAACGGCTGACTGCGGTTTCTACCAACCTAAAGCTCCAGTACACAGTCTTGGCAACCGTGTCTGGGTGGATGCCAACAACAACGGTCTCGCCGATGAGAGTGAACTGCCTGCCAGTGCAGGCATTACGTTAGCCCTAAAAGATGCAGAAGGCGCGGTGATCAGCTCCACCACCACGGATGCCGAAGGCCGCTACTTATTCAGCGGCTTAGCGGCAGGCAATTACCAAGTATGTGTCGTTGCCGATAACTTTGCTACGGGCAGCTTACTGGAAGGCTACACCGCCAGTACCGGTGGCACTGTAGCGGATGCAAACACCGACATTGACGGCGACGACAATGGCACAGATGACCTTGCCCAAGGTCTGTGCACCAACCTAGTAACGTTGAATGACCAAGAACCTACCCTCGAAGTCACAGCAAGCGGCGACGATGGCAATGATGGCGTAGGCACAGAAGACCAGCGTTCCAACCTCACCATCGACTTCGGCATTGTCCCACCGGTAGCCCCACCCAAAGCGGTTTCCGTTGGTGATAGAGTCTGGCTTGACACCAACGAAAATGGTCAACAAGATGAAGGGGAGGCTGGTCTTAGCGGAGCCGTCGTTACCTTACTGGATAAAGATGGCAACCCCGCCAATGATCTCGACGGCAAACCGGTAGCAGCGTTCACCACAGTGGCTGACGGCCTGTACCTGTTTGACAACTTGCTTGAAGGCGAATACCTGATTCGCGTCGATGCACCTGAAGGCTATGTCGCCACCCAAGGTGGCGCAGATGTAGACGACGATGCTTCCAATACCGACAGCAACTGCCAAGTGGTCGATGGCAAGACCCAAACCAGTGCCTTCAACCTCACGACAGACACCCTGACGGTCGATTGTGGTTTCTACCTGCCGAAAGCACCCATACACAGTGTTGGTAACAGCGTTTGGGTAGATGCCAACAACAATGGTCTATTCGATAAAGGTGAGCAACCCGTTGTTGATGGTGTGGTGATGGAATTGCTGGATAAGTCCGGCACTGTCATGGCCTACACCGAAACCAAAGACGGCTACTACCTGTTCAGCGGTCTAGCGGCTGGCGAATACAGCGTCTGCGTCGCACACGGCAACTTCGATGCGGGTTTATTGAAAGGTTACACACCTAGCAACACAGGCGATGAAACCGATGTCAACGACGGTATCGACAATGGTGACAATGGCGATAACGACACCCAAGACGGGCTATGTTCCAACGTCATCATTCTCGACGACAAAAACCCTACCGGTGAACAACCAACCGCCAGTGGAACAGCAGGTGATGACGGCATGGGTACGGACGATAACCGTTCCAACCTTACGGTTGACTTCGGTGTGGTTCCCCCGGTTGTTGAGCCACCCAAGGTTGTTTCTGTGGGTGATACCCTTTGGATTGACACCAACGAAAACGGTCAACA
>NZ_FNQP01000020.1 GCF_900107695.1 Thiothrix caldifontis
CTCATCCAACACTGGATCATGCTCACCGGATTGTGGGAAATACCCCAGCGCAGCCTCACCAAAGGTGTTCAAGCCATTCAGGAACAGGCTTCCCATCTTGCCGCCTGCATCGCTGAGCGACGCAGCTTGATAAAATGCCTCAAGCAACTGGCAAAACTCTTCGCTTCTTCAACCGCTTGCCGACAAAACAAACGGAGGAAAAAACCTAATAATTGGATGAGATTACAGCAAGTTAGGGAATGGAGGGCTTAAAGTTGATGCGTATAAGGTAGTTCCTGAGGATACCGTCCCCACCGGTATAACCCTGTTCCTGAAGTTCCCGGTACAGCACCGTGGCTGGAATCCAGTGCGGGCGGGCGGCCTCCATCCGTTCATGCAGGTAGGGCTTGAAGGGTTCCAGCAAAGAAGGCCGTTCGGCCCGCTGGTACTGCGGCGTCCGTGCTTGGTTACGCAGATACTGCCGCACGGTATTGCGGGATAGGTGCAACTGTCTGGCAATCGCTCGGATGCTCATACCCTGACGATGTAAAACATGGATATCCACGACTAACTCCTGAGTCAACATTGGCTTGCTCCGTTTTCCGCATCGGCTGAAAACGGCATTTTGCTGTTCAGGTGGGTCAATTTTAAATTGTCATCGGTGGGTCAGTTTTACATTGCTGGTGACAGTTCCCCGCGTCTGTGGGGATGAACCGCCATTCAAATGGCGGCAGGCATTGCCCTAAAAGTGTTCCCCGCGTCTGTGGGGATGAACCGTCGGGCGCGTTGAAATACCTCAAATCAAAGCTGTGTTCCCCGCGTCTGTGGGGATGAACCGATGGTGTGCTGGGCGATAGCATAATCGTCGCTGTGTTCCCCGCGTCTGTGGGGATGACCCCGGATTCTTGTCAACACAGACTGAAAACTGCCCCACCTTACGGATTTAAATGTTATACATAATGACCCAACGGCTAGTTTCTACGGAATGTGATTTGATTCTCTATACCCCCCCTGCCCACACGGGCTTAAACATTCTCTACATTGACGAAGCAATGATCGTGGTCGATAAGCCAACCGGGTTACTCTCTGTCCCCGGGCGTGGTGCAGACAAACAAGATTGTATGATTGCCCGCGTGCAGGCTGAATTTCCTGATGCGTTAATTGTGCATCGGCTCGATATGGGGACGTCCGGTATTATGGTCATGGCACGGGGTAAGGCGATGGAACGTGCTTTAAGCATCTTGTTTCAAACCCGGCAGGTACATAAACGTTATGTGGCAGTAGTAGCGGGGCAGGTATCCCCCACTCGCGGGGAGATACGTTTACCTTTGTTGACAGACTGGCCTAATCGCCCGCGTCAGATGGTCAGCTTTATGCTGGGTAAAGCGTCTTGTACACGTTATCAAGTGATTGATGTTGATAAAGAAAACGACACAACCCGTGTAGAGCTTGAGCCGATTACCGGGCGTACTCACCAATTACGGGTACATTTGCAGGCGTTGGGGCATCCAATCCTCGGTGATGAATTGTATGCCATTGCGGCGGTGTGTGCTAAGGCACAGCGTTTGCTCTTACACGCGGCATGGGTTCGCTTGCCACACCCATTGTCAGCGGATATTTTAACCATCCATAGCCCAATTCCTTTTTAAGCGCTGGTATCCTGCACGCGATTGCGTCAAAATCTGCGCAATCGTCAACGGGAACTCTCTGGGCTAACTCGGTTCTAACGCCGTGACGGTATATTATAAATTATTGAGGTGTTTATTATGAAAATTTCCATGCGTACTCTGTTGATTGGTGCTGTGTCTGCGGCAATGATGGCGGGTTGTAGTCCTACTGGCGAAATGACTCGTGCGCAACAAGGTGCCATTATCGGTGCTCTGGGCGGTGCGGTAGTGGGTAAAAATACAGGCGATAAAGACCGAGGCCATACCATTGCCGGTGCTGTGGTTGGTGGTATCGCCGGTGCTGCTATCGGTAATTACATGGATCAGCAGGAAGCCGCATTGCGTCAGCAAATGCAAGGCACAGGCGTAGAAGTCACCCGTCAAGACAACAACATCATTTTGACCATGCCTGATGCCATTACCTTCGATTTCGGGCGTGCGGATGTTAAACCTCAGTTTTATGGTGTGTTAAATAACTTGGCAACCACCTTGAACCAGTTCCCTGAAACCCGTCTCCAGATTGCAGGCCACACAGATAACGTCGGTAGTGATGCCTCCAACCTGCAACTGTCACAACAACGTGCTAACAGTGTGCGCACTTACTTGGCAAGCACTGGCGTAGCGGCACAACGTATGCAAGCGGTGGGTTACGGTGAAAGCCGTCCCGTTGCGGATAACGGCAGCGATTATGGTCGTGCGCAAAACCGCCGTGTTGAAATCACCTTGATTCCTGTTCAACAGTAATACAGCCACAATAGTCGGAAAACCGGCACATAGGCTATAATCCGTTATATGATGAAGGCTCCGTAAGGAGCCTTCTTTGTATACAAAAATGGATTTAACGTGCGGGAACAAATTCCAAACATCATCACAGTGATTCGTATCCTTTCTATTGCACCAATTTGCTGGTTGCTGTGGAAAGGTATCTATGGTTTTGCACTAGCTTTGCTGGTGTTGGCAGGTTTATCTGATGCCTTAGATGGTTTTTTGGCGCGGCGCTATGGCTGGTTTACACGTTTGGGGGCAATTCTTGATCCGCTCGCGGATAAACTTTTTGTCGTTTCCGTATTTATCGTATTTGGCTTGAAAGGCAGTTTACCCTGGTGGCTGATTGCCTTAGTGATTGGGCGTGATGTGGTGATTGTGCTAGGGGCAATTGCATACCGCTTGGTAATAGGGGGGCTGGATGTGCGCCCGCTGATCATTAGTAAGCTCAACACAGGGTTGCAGATTTTTCTGTTGGCAGCAACGTTATTGCATGTGGCAATCTACCCATTACCGGGGTGGTTTAATCTGGGGTTACAGTGGGCAGTGGCAGTGACAACAGTGCTGAGTGGTTTGGCTTATGTGTTGCTGTGGAGCCGCTATGCATGGAGGGAATATCACGCATGATACTCGATAGTGGACGTTGGTTTTGGTTGGTGACAGGAAGTATTGCGGTTGCGTTGCTGTATATTCTTGCACCTATTTTGACGCCTTTCTTGGCGGCTGCGTTTTTGGCTTATTTGGGTGACCCACTGGTTGATCAGTTAGAGTCTTGGAAATTATCACGTACTTTATCTGTGACCACAGTGTTTTTGACGATTTTCTTGTTGTTGTTGCTGTTTTTTCTATTCCTTGTGCCGGTACTAGAAACACAAGTGAAGCTGTTTCTTAATAAATTCCCTGATTATCTTGACTGGGTTGTGAATGTTTTGGGACCGTATTTGCAACAGAATTTTGGTGTCGATACCAGTGTCTTGGAAGTGGACAAGATTAAAACGGTAATAGCTTCTCATTGGAAGGAAACCGGGGGATTTATCCGCAATACGATTCAGACCATTTCTAAATCAGGGTTTGTCGTGCTGGGTTGGGTTGCTAATTTGGCACTGATTCCAATTATTACGTTTTATCTGTTACGCGATTGGGATCGCATGGTGGCGTATATTGACGACTTGTTGCCGCGCTCGATTGAGCCGTTAGTGGCCAAATTGGCGCGTGAGTCCGATGAAGTGTTGGGGGCGTTTCTGCGTGGGCAGATGTCCGTCATGTTGGCTTTGGCTGTCATTTATTCCATTGGATTATCACTGGTTGGTTTGGAATTTGCCTTATTAATTGGTTTGATTGCGGGTGTGGTAAGTTTTGTTCCCTATCTTGGTTTGATTGTGGGGGTGGCGATTGCTGGTATTGCGATTTTATTTCAAACCCAAGATGTGTTTAATCTGTTTTGGGTGTTAGCGGTGTTTGGTGTGGCGCAGATGATTGAGGGGACTATTCTGACACCGTTATTAGTGGGTGAACGTATTGGCCTGCATCCGGTTACGGTTATTTTTTCGGTATTGGCAGGTGGGCAATTGTTTGGCTTTTTTGGGGTATTACTTGCTTTGCCTGTGGCAGCGGTGTTGGCCGTGATTTTACGGCATATTCACGATACATATAAACAAAGTGAGATTTATGGCATTGAGATAGATGAACCGCATTTATCGACGGTAGGGAATGCTAACAGTAAGGTTAGTGAGGCGAAAGAACAGGCATGAAGCAACAACTGACGTTGAACGTAGGAATGCGCGAAGGTCATCGTTTCAGTTCATTTTTTGTGACACCTGAAAATGCTGAGTTACTGGGTATTTTAAAAAACGGTTTTGAGCATGAATTTCCGCAAATCTTTTTGTGGGGAGAGGCTCAAGCTGGAAAGTCGCATTTACTTCAAGCGTATTGCGAACGTTATTATCAACGGGGTTTAATGGCGGCTTATGTGCCACTGGGTAGTTGTGCTCAATACGGTATCCGGGTGTTAGCAGGAGTGGAAGGCAAACACCTAGTCGCTGTGGATGAACTGGATGCAGTTATTGGGCAGCGTGATTGGGAAGTGGCGCTCATGAATTTAATCAACAGTTGCCGTGCGAATCATCAACCCTTGATTATGGCAGCCCGCATGAATCCCCGTGAAATGACGTGTGTGTTACCCGATTTTTCATCGCGCTTATTGTGGGGAGCTGATTATCGGGTGCATCCGGTGCAGGGGGCGCAATGTTTGCAAGCCATGGCATGGCGTGCGCATCAGCGTGGCTTTGAATTATCAGAACAGGTCATGAAATATATTGAGCGGCATTATCCTCAAAACATGACTACCCTCATGGCAGTGTTAGACCGGTTAGATACCGCCAGCTTAACGAAAGGGCGTAAAATTACCCGTGAATTTATCCGTGAAGTTATGCAAAAAAATGCAAATGCGTTACCTCTAAAACAAGGAGATTGATATGGACGTGAAAAGTTTTTTGGATCAAATGTTGCAATCTGGCAAGGAAATCGCACAAAAAGGCCAGAATATGGCAGAGCAAAAGTTGGGAATTCCGGCTGAAGGCGAGCAGCGTGATCAGATGTTATCAGGTATGAAAACCGGTGCCGCAGCAGCAGGTGTGTTGGCGTTGTTGCTGGGAACGAGTGCAGGGCGGCGTGTAACAGGGGCGGCAGTTAAAGTGGGCAGTTTGGCTGCTTTAGGTGGTCTCGCGTATCAAATGTACCGTCAGTGGGAAACGAATGCCGGTACGAGCGGTGCTGCACCAGCAGGCGAACCGGCTTTATTGGAAGCACCAGCCCCCAAAGCAAGTGCTGAAATCCTGTTAAAAGCCATGATTGCTGCGGCTAAGGCCGATGGGCATGTGGATTCTGCTGAGTTGGCTAATATTCGTCAGCAATTAGAGGGCGTTGAAGTGGAAGGCGATGTCAATGACATGATTCTGAATGAATTGTCTCAGCCATTGGATGTGAAGCAGATTGCTGCTTTGGCTAACAATGATTTGGCAATGGCTACCGAGATTTATCTGGTTTCTGCCGCGATTATTGACGTAGCCAATGAGGCAGAAAGAACGTATTTGGCAGATTTGCGTATGGCGCTGCAATTACCTGAAGAAGTTAGCAACCAAAGTTGATTGGGGAGGGGGCAGTAGAGACGTAATATTTTGCGTCTCTACTGCTAGGCCGTATTGTTTCAGAAATCATCATCCTCGAACACATCTTTAAGACGACGCTCTAGTGCTTTGCGTTCTAAGTAGTCTTCTAGATTACGTCGTACAATATGTGGTTTAATTTTTTTTCCATCCGTCGGTACGGCTGCTTTTTCTAGCTGGAATAGTTCATCTTCTTGTTCAATATAATAGTCTTTGTTATCACGCATGGATTATACCTCCTGTAACCGTTATTCACGATAGTATAGAAGCAGTAGCTGAATTTGTGCTGATTTCAATAAACTATGGAAGGTTTTGTTGGAAGCGCTGAACCCGTTTCAGAAACGCTTCAGGTGCTTCGTAACCGGCTAAACGCACGGATTTGATTTCTTCACCATCCGGTGTAAAAAACAAAATTTGTGGTGGGCCGAATAACCCGAAGTGTTTATTTAAAGCTTGATCTTTTTCATCATCTTCAGTGACATCGGCTTGAATGAGCAGGGTATTACCTAATGCTGCGATCACCTGTGGGTCTTTAAAGGTGTTGTGTTCAAGCTCTTTGCAACTTACGCACCAGTCAGCATAAAAGTCTAGCATAACCGGCTTGTTTTGGGCTTTAGCTTGGTTAAGTGCTTGTTCAAGACCTTCTAAGCCTTTAATTCGTTGAAAATTTAGTGCTATTTGCTGGTTAGGAGCTGCTACAGCATAGGCAGAGCCGCCAAAAATCCCTTTGAGTGGTTGCAACAAATTATTACTACCCGCAGCAACCCCAAACAAAATCATGCCGCCGTAAAAAAACATGATCAATCCCAGACTTTTCCAGAAACGTCCCCATCCTCCGGCTTCATCGTTGATTCGTTCTAAAGCGCCCATGTAAATGCCAGAGCTAACCAATAGCACCCCTGTTAATGCCATGGTGACTTCCAGTGGCACAACGCGGTTGAGCATCCATATCGCTAAGCCTAGCATCATAATGCCAAAAATAGCTTTGGTGGTATCCATCCATGCCCCAGCACGCGGTAGCAAGCGACTTGCTGAGGTGCCGATCATGAGCAGTGGCAAACCCATGCCCAAGCCCAGTGAGAATAATGACAACCCACCAAGCAATGCATCACGCGTTTGTGCAATATAAACCAATGCACCTATTAGGGGGGCGGTGACACAGGGGCCAACAATCAAGGCAGACAAGATACCCATAATACCCGCGCCTAAAAAGCTACCTCCTTGTTGACGATTACTGATTTCGGTCAAACGGCTTTGGATGCTCGTCGG
Source organism: Thiothrix caldifontis (assembly GCF_900107695.1). Lineage (GTDB taxonomy): Bacteria > Pseudomonadota > Gammaproteobacteria > Thiotrichales > Thiotrichaceae > Thiothrix > Thiothrix caldifontis. The sequence goes on from NZ_FNQP01000020.1 coordinate 6,845, forward strand.
CATTTGTAGGTCATAGAAACCAAACATCGAGAGTGCAAGCAAAACAAAGAGGCCAGCGAATGAGCCAATAATCCACGGATTCTGGAACATAACCTGAAGGTTTGCGCCACTCAGACCCGCAATGACTCCAACAATGGCATAAGTCAACGCCATTGGCATGACATAAGATAAGGAAAGCAGAAAAGCCTTGCGCGGGGATAGGTCATTAGAAGAACCGGCAATTATACCCGATAAAATCGGGATCATGGGGAACACACAAGGTGTGAATGCCAGCCCTAAACCTGCAATGAAAAAGAATAATAGATTACTAAAATAACTATCATCACGCATTCGCATGGAAATAGCATCTTCTGCCGAAGTGGCCTTATTCTCAGCGGTGTTATTATCTTGTGCTGCCTCGTCAAGTGGTTTCGCATCAGGCAGGCCAGCCAGTGTGAGTTCATGATTTTGTTTGACGGGTGGATAGCAAATACCGGTACTGTCTGAACAGCCTTGGTATTCAGTTTCTACAATGAGTTTTTGCAGACCGGAAGACTGTAGTATAGGGACTTTGACATCAATATCGTGTCCATACACTTCAATTTTACCAAAATATTCATCTTCAACGGTTTCACCGGTTGGGAAAATAGGTGCGCCTAAGGTAACACCTTGTGGTTCTTTTACCGTAAATTTAATTTTAGGGCGGTATAAATGATGTTCTGGTTGAATAGTCCAATGAGCATTTAGCGTGCCTTTGTCCAGTGCTGTTAGCTCGAATACAAAAGCCTGATCAACCGGAATCCCACTGTTAGCATTCGGCTTTTGTACTTTTTTGATAATATCTGTCAGACCTTTATCAACAGTAGGTGTATCCGTTTGAGAAGTGGTTTGAGTGCTGGGATCATTGGAGCCATCGAGTGCGGCTAATTGCAGTTTGGCAGTTTTTTTCTGGGGCGGATAACATAAGCCAGCGTCTGCACAACCTTGATACTTGACTTTAATTGCTAATTCTACGGCTTGAGTAGCCGTTTGACCGCGTTCAACGGGGATCTCAACAGCAACCTTCTTATGGTAGACCTCAGTATTGCCGAAATTCGGGTCATTTTTGCGTTCACCGGTTGGGAATGTTGGCGATGATAAGACTAGGTTTGGTGTTTCTGGCTCAAACGTGAAGCGTTCTCGATACAGATAATAGCCTTCTGCAATCTCCCAAGTGGCTTTGATTTTCTCAGGTGAAATGACCTCAGCCTTAAACTTGAAGGCTTCATCAGGCGGCAGCAAATCTTCCTGCTTGAGTGCGTGAGCTTGCATCGAAGCTACAAGCAATAGCAGGAAGCAGAGTAGTTTTTTCATTGTTGGTTGCTCTCTAACCTGCACACAAGGAATGAGGCGGTAGCCTGATCCGGCAGGGTCGTCATTACAAGTAGACAGTCCGTCATCTTTCAGCGTGGTTTAATTGAGTTCGGGTAATAGTAGAGTAAATGCAGTGGATCAGCAAAATATCTTCGCACCATTTTGCTTCATATTGAGTGTTTTTGTTTGTTATGCGGAAGAAATGTTTGATGTCTACATTAAAAGTTGTTGTTTATGCAACATTAGTAGCTTAATTGCAACACACAGGTTAAGAGCTACAACGACGAAAGCCTAATGTAAGGCGGCTTTCGTCATGGTTTAGATACTGATTAGACTTACTCTGGAATTAAGCAATCATTTAAGTCACGGCCTGTTGAGGTCCATTCTTCGACCCAGCCTGGTTTTCTGCCTCTCCCACTCCATGTTTGTTCTGGATTATTGGGGTTACTGTATTTGGCTTTAACAACGCGTTTTTTAGTGGTGCGTGCTTGCATGACTTCTTCTAGGGTAAAGCCTGATTGGGCAATCATGTCTTCGATTGCCTCACGTAAACTAGATAATTCACTGTCACGGCGATTGGCAATGGCACTGTCAATACTACCTTTAAGTCTTTCGAGTTCTGCAACACTGAGATTAGAAATGTCAAGATTGGACATGAATAACACCTTTCCTTTTGCATTATGTTTAAAAATATAGTTTTGTATACTCTCGTTCTTTAATCAAATTGTCAAGCATGGTTTTAATAAAATGAATCTTATTTTCTAAAATAAGATTGTATCGTTAATGGCTAACTGGTGACGTAATGCTTTATTATTGATTGTTTTTTATCAGACGGACGGAGTGGCAATTGTCAAGTAATTTGGTTATAATTAAAGAAAATATTTAATCATAATTATTATGGAAATGCCTGTTTTTAGGGGGATTTGATGCGATTTGTCATTCCAATCCTGTCATTAGTTGCGTTGGCAGTTGTTTTTGTCTGGGTAATCTCCAGCGGCCAGCTAAACAAGACTACGGTGGCAGATAAGCTGTCTTTTTTGGCAGATAGTGTGCCTCATTTATTGTTAGCGATGTTTATTGCGCAAGTTGCTGCGGTTTTCCTTCTCATTCGTTTCAGGGGGAGTGAGGTAGTAACCAATGTTGTGAAAATGCATGATAAGGCAGTAGAGCCTAAGCCTTCTTCAGAACAGGTTAATACTGAGTGGGTCTTAGATGCATTAGCAGGTGGGGTGATTGTTGCAAACCAGCAAGGTGTTATCACTTATATGAACACGAGTGCTGAGAAGTTGACGTTATGGCAACGCGACAAAGTATTGGGGGAGCATGTAAGTCATGTATTGAAACTGGAAGACTTACAGGGAAATCCCATCGGTGAGAAGGCATTTGAGACTAATATACTTCACCCTAATTACCCGCTGCAATTTGGGCAGGTAAAGTTATATCCGCGTATTGGTGAAGAGCGTTTCGTCGAATTAAATACAACTTGTATACTGGAGCACTGTAAAGCAGTTGTCTTTATTTTTCGCGATGTTACCGCTGATCGGAAAGTCATTAACCGTCTATACCGTCAGGCATCGCGTGATGCATTAACGGATTTGATGAACCGTTCTAGTTTTGAGCAATACGTCGAGCAGCTTGCACATGATACTTCCGCGCTTACCCGTAGTCATGTCTTAGCAAGTGTTGATCTCGATAACTTTAAGATTATCAATGATACTTGTGGGCATTTGGCTGGCGATGAGTTACTTAAGCAAGTCGCACAGATCTTTCGTCGCTCGGTACGTCGCTCTGATAAGGTGGCGCGTATCGGCGGGGATGAGTTTGCAGTATTTTTAGAGGGTTGCGGCTTAGAAAAAGGCCGTACTATCATGGAGTCTATTTTAACTGAGCTGCGTAATTTCCGTTTTAGCTGGGAAGGTAAAGTGTTTTCTATTGGGGCTAGTGTCGGTTTAATAGAGTTTATGCCAGCCTCTAATCTTCAGATTAAGCAGTTGTTCTCGGACGCGGATAAGGCATGTTATACCGCTAAAGCTTTGGGTCGTAATCAAGTCTTTATTCATGCCGAAGAAAAGCGTGAGCAAATGTCCAACCAAAGGGTGCATGACTGGAGCAAGTTACTTAAAGATGCGCTACGTGAAGACCGTTTTATTCTGTTTGCGCAACCGGTTGTTCCTTTGCATACAGGGCGTAATCAAAGCTTTCGTCAGTATGAGGTGTTACTACGTTTACCTTTCCGCCAGGCACTGCTGAACCCCGGTAGTTTTTTGCCAGTTGCTGATCGTCTTGATTTGATGACGAGCATTGATCGTTGGATTATCCGTAAAGCCTTGGAAATGTTGGCAGGTTGCCGTGGTGATAACAACAATGGTACTCCCTGCATGGAAACACGTTTGATGATTAATTTGTCAGGACAGTCCGTGCAGGATGCGAGATTATTTCCTTATGTGGAGCAGCAGATTAAGCAGTTTGGTATTGATCCCGGTATGATTTGTTTCGAGATTTCCGAATCGGTGGCAATTAGTAATTTTGTTCATGCAAAGCGGGTAATGAATGCGTTGCATAGTTTGGGATGCCATTTAGTATTGGATGATTTTGGCAGCGGTTTTTCTTCTCTCAGTTACTTGCGTGAATTGCCGCTGAGTTACCTGAAAATTGACGGTAATTTTGTACATAACTTGGTTTCCAGCCCTGTCGATGCGGCAATGGTAAAAGCAGTGCATGAAGTAGGGCAGGTGATGAATTTACTGACCATTGCCGAATTAGTGGAAGATGGCGAAACCTTGGTGCGGCTGCGGCAGATTGGGGTGGATTTTGCCCAAGGGTATTATTGTGGCCGCCCGATTCCGCTGGTGCAGTTGCGTGACCGCCTTCAGAGTGAGCGGGGTGTCGACGTGAAAGCGGCCTGATTTTTATAGGGTTGCCTTGAAAAGCCATTCTTAAGACCGATATAGTTAACATAATTGGTTTGAATGGAATCTTGTGTCATGCGTCGTTTCCCCGTGTTTTCTTGGTTATTGTTAGCGATTCCGTTCATTGAATTGTGGTTGCTCATCAAAGTTGGCAGCGCCATTGGTGCACTGGCGACTATTCTGCTGTTAATCCTCTCCGGTTTTTTGGGGATGTATTTATTACGTCACCAAGGGCTATCTTCGTTAGCAAAATTCCAACACGATATGCAAGCGGGGCAACGTCCGGCGGAGTCCTTGCTGGAAGGTAGCATGATGTTACTCAGCGGTTTGCTCTTCATCATTCCCGGTTTTTTTACTGACATGCTGGGGTTAATCTTGCTGTTTCCTCCAACCCGTTACCTATTGGTCAAAGCTGTTCTCAAGAATGGTGTGGTGTCTGCTTCGGGGTTTCAATACACACAAACGTCACGCACTCACGGCACTGACATCGAAGGCGAAGTCATTCGCCGTACCGATGATACAAAAAATTCACTCGACCGCCCTTGACTTTACTTTGCCCGCCCCTATTATTAGCACTCACTAGCATTGAGTGCTAACAACAACCCTAATGTCCTAATCCTATTGGTTTGAGGAGAATACTGACCATGAATATCCGTCCATTACATGACCGCGTTGTAGTACGCCGTATGGAAGAAGAGCGCAAAACTGCCAGCGGCATCATTATCCCTGACAATGCTACTGAAAAGCCTGATCGCGGCGAAGTCCTCGCGGTAGGCCCTGGCAAAGTTGGCGATGACAATGAGCGTATCGCGCTGCAAGTAAAAGTCGGTGACAAAGTTCTGTTTGGTAAATACGCCGGTACAGCAGTAAAAATGGATGGTCAAGAAGTCTTGATCATGCGCGAAGAAGATCTGCTGGCGATTATCGAAGGCTAAATTTTAAGAGGATTATGAAATGAGTGCTAAAGAAGTACGTTTTGGTGATGACGCTCGCGTTCGCATGGTTCGCGGCATTAATGTTCTGGCAAACGCTGTAAAAGTTACCCTGGGTCCTAAAGGCCGTAACGTCGTTTTGGAAAAATCTTTCGGCGCACCGACTGTGACCAAAGACGGCGTTTCCGTTGCTAAAGAAATCGAACTGGAAGACAAGTTCGAGAACATGGGCGCACAGTTGGTTAAAGAAGTTTCAAGCAAAACTTCTGACGCTGCTGGTGACGGCACAACGACTGCAACCGTTTTGGCACAAGCCATCGTGCGTGAAGGCATGAAAGCGGTCACTGCGGGCATGAACCCAATGGATCTGAAACGCGGTATCGACAAAGCGGTTATCGCTGCGGTTGAGCAACTGCACAATATGTCTAAGCCTTGCGCTGACAGCAACGCGATTGCCCAAGTGGGTAGCATTTCTGCCAACTCTGATGAAGCCATCGGTAATATCATTGCCACTGCAATGGATAAAGTAGGCAAAGAAGGCGTTATCACCGTTGAAGAAGGCTCAGGTCTGGACAACGAACTGGACGTGGTTGAAGGGATGCAATTCGACCGTGGCTACCTGTCTCCATACTTTGTGAACAACCAACAAAGCATGTCTGCTGAACTGGAAAGCCCGTTCGTATTGTTGTACGACAAGAAAATTTCCAATATCCGTGAATTGCTGCCAGCCCTCGAAGGTGCGGCTAAAGCAGGCAAGCCACTGATGATCATCGCTGAAGACATCGAAGGCGAAGCACTGGCGACACTGGTTGTGAACAACATCCGTGGTATCGTGAAAGTGGCTGCGGTTAAAGCACCGGGCTTCGGCGACCGTCGTAAAGCTATGCTGCAAGACATCGCTATCCTGACTGGCGGTACTGTGATTTCTGAAGAAGTCGGTTTGGCTTTGGATAAAGTCACGCTGGACGATCTGGGTCAAGCCAAGCGCATCAATGTCAGCAAAGACAACACCACTATCATTGATGGCGCAGGTTCACCTGATGACATCAAAGCGCGTGTTGACCAAGTACGTGCGCAAATCGAAACCACTTCATCCGACTACGACCGTGAAAAACTGCAAGAGCGCGTTGCCAAGTTGGCAGGCGGCGTTGCAGTTATCAAAGTCGGCGCGGCAACTGAAGTCGAAATGAAAGAAAAGAAAGCCCGCGTAGAAGACGCGCTGCACGCTACCCGCGCTGCGGTTGAAGAAGGCGTGGTTCCTGGCGGTGGTGTTGCACTGGTTCGCGCCCTGCAAGGCATTGCTGGCTTGAAAGGCGAAAACCACGAGCAAGACGTGGGCATCCAAATCGCTATGCGTGCGATGGAAGAGCCACTGCGCCAAATCTGCTCTAACGCAGGTGATGAGCCGTCTGTGGTGCTGAACGCGGTTAAAGCGGGCGAAGGTAACTACGGTTACAACGCACGTACTTCCGAGTACGGCGACATGATCGCCATGGGTATCCTTGACCCAACTAAAGTTACCCGTACTGCATTGCAAAACGCAGCATCTGTTTCTGGTTTGATCATCACGACCGAGGCAATGGTCGCTGAACTGCCGAAGAAAGAAGCGCCTGCAATGCCTGATATGGGCGGCATGGGTGGTATGGGCGGCATGATGTAATTCCTTCGGGAATACATTACCTCCCCATCCCCGACCCTTCCCCCGCAAGGGGTGAAGGGAGCAAGAAAGCCCCGCTGGTCGGGGTTTTCTTTTGTGGGTAAGGCTTGAGTTCATGTGGCAAAAAGTCTATATTTCTGATATATACTTTTTGATGAAGGGACGCGTAATGCAAACAGCAAAAATCTTTCAAAATGGGCGTTCGCAAGCCATTCGTTTACCCAAAGCCTTTCGATTATCGGGTACTGAAGTCAAAATTTCCCGCGATGGCAACCGCATTATCCTTGAACCACTAGAGCAATCTTGGGACGATTGGCTGCTTGCCATCGAACAGTTTTCAGACGATTTCATGGCGGAAGGGCGCGACCAGCCTGCTGTGCAAGAGCGGGAGTGGTAATGGTAATGAAGTACTTGCTGGATACCAACATCTGCATTTACCTCATCAAGGAAAAACCACCAGAAGTGTTGCTGCGCTTCACGGCATTGAAACCCGCGCAAGTGTTCATTTCAGCCGTTACGGTGTTTGAATTGTATTATGGCGTTGAAAATAGTCAGGCTCATAAACGCAACTTGGCGGCGTTGGAAAAATTCCTGCGTCCGATGACTATCCTCGACTTTACCTCTGAGGATGCCAAACAAGCTGCCCGGATTCGTGCTGACCTCAAGCATAAAGGTACACCGATTGGGGCTTACGATCTGCAAATTGCCGCAACAGCATTAGCCAATGGCTTGACGGTAGTGACTAATAACACTGATGAGTTTCAGCGGGTTGTTGGGTTGAGGCTGGAGAATTGGGTTTAGTGGACGGCTTCCCCGCTATTCCAGTATATTTCTTGGTAGGCTTTCAAATTTCGGTATTCCCTCATAAGGCTCATGCCATGAAGCTTTAGATTCGATATTCACATGGGCTACAGGTTGAAAATCTACCGGAGTATCAACAGTTGATAGAACGATGCTGAGATACATAGTTTTATCCGGGGCATAGTTCATCAGTCGAGTGCCACAATTAGAACAAAACGCCCTAACACCACCAAGGTCATTTATGTGTTCTTTAAGGCTTTCTTGTCCCTTTGTGATTTGTAACGTATCGCCTTTTGCAAGAGTTACTGTTACAAAAGCAGCTCCATGCGCTTTTCTACAATAAGAACAATGGCAGTTAAATGTTTTGTCTGGTATGAGTTCTACCTGATATTCAATCTGCCCACATAGACAGCTACCCTGTACCATAGTTGGTCTCCTTTTTAGTTCAACCATTATTACTGAAATCCATCTGCTTGGCTAATCAGGAATCGAGGTTACGAATCAGCCGTGATTGAGTCTTGTGACAACTAGCCCCATTCCGGCAAACAAAGCTGCCAAGTCGGCAGCAAGCGCGTAAACATTGCGATTCCCTCCAGTTCGCCCCGCAAGATTTCCCAGCGAGCCAGATCAAACGAATCCCGATACAAGTACGCCACCCAATCCGCAAGCCGCACGGCTGCATAGGTTTCCGCATCGTGCGTAGCGCCGCTATCCAGCCCAACACTGTACTGGTAGCCACTCACAACCATTGCCGCGTCATAGCCCCAACGATGCAACGCAATCGCCGCCGTGCCTGCCCGATACGTCACATCTTCAGGCAAACTTGCTTCGGCATCTGAAGCAATAGGATTGAGTGCTGTCGGTAATTCCGAGAAATGCAGGTTGGCAAACAAGGATTGAATGTGCGCTTCAAGTTCGGGCGTATTCGCCCTATGCCAGAAATTGAAGACCAGCGTTTGGCGCGGCTGAGTCACTTCGGTGACACCATGATAAGACGCAGCGTGCAGCAAAAAGCCAAAGGCTTTGTTGTATTCAGGGTTAACCTTGAATACCGCTTCGCCATCTGGTGTTGCAAATAACTCCAGCACACCACCATGTTCCGCTTGCCAGCCTTTATTGAGTTGCACCACCAACCGCGCAATTTCATAGCCCAGTAACGGGCGGTCGCTGTGGATACCAATAACGTGTCCGGGCAGCATTCGTTGCGCCGTGACCATAAAACGCTTCACGAGTGGCAAGCCCGTAATCTCACGCATTCGAGCAAGTATGGCGGCATGAAACGTTGCAGGAATCGCGTCGGTAACGTCGTGCAACGAACAGCGGTAAAACGCCTCATCCCGATGTTGCCACTCGCTGTCTTGCACAAATAGCTGTTCAAGCATCGCACATTGTTCTCCAGAGAAGGCGGCATCCACAGCAAAAAAAGGAAATGGGTTTTGGTGGTGGTTGGGTTGTAAGAGCAACGGCTGAAGTCCTTCGAGAAGTTATTAAGTTCTTTAGTTGAAATGTTGTTGAGTCTAGCTTTTCGTATATTACCTCAGTTAAGTTAACGCTTTAAGTTAATGATTAACGACGCTCATGATTAAACTGGACTTTTTCATTCCCGGCTTATGGCAACCTTTGACCTTGTGGCGTAAAGATTTTGCTTTTCAGCCAGTTGCTCAGGCGTTATTGCGGTTGTGTGCCAAGTTGAGTGTGGAAAGCTCTCCCGTAAAGGGGCTGGAAAATACGCTGTTTCAGCAAAGTGGACACCCAACAGAGCTAGAACTCCCGTTTGCGTATTACCGTTACTTACTCGATTTTGGTGTACCACCCGAACAAGCCTTGCTGTGTGCTGACCCTGTATACCTTAGCAGTGGTTTAGACAGTGTGATATTGCAGCCGAATTTGCCGGTCTTAACGATGGCGGAGATGGCAACCGCATTGACCATGCTGAATCAGCATCTGGCAGAAGATGGCTTACAATTGGTGGCGCGACATCCGCAACGTTGGTATTTGTTGGGGGATAAGGTGCGAACGGCTACACCGTTACACACGGTGGCCTTATCGCAGGCAAAAGGGCAAAGTATTTTCCCGTTGCTGCCCCAAGGCGATAAACGCTATTGGCATCGCTTGTTAAATGAAATCCAAATGCTGCTGCATACGTTGGATATGCCAGCCATGAATGCCGTTTGGTTGTGGGGAGCGACTAATCCGACTGCTTTGCCAGCCTTGCAAACACAAACATTTGATGCTTGGCTTGGCTTAAGCCCCACGGCACAAGTCATGGCGTTAGCGACGCATTCTACACATCAAATGACGGCAAGCTTGGCGGATAGCCATTTGGCGGCAGGTAAACGTTATGCCATTATCCTCGACGATTTGCACCTTCCCAGTGTGAGCGATGACCTGAATGCATGGCAGCAAGCGCTGGATGCCATTGAGAAAAATTGGTTGGAGCCAGTGTTAGCGGGTGTGCAGTCAGGCAAGTTTTCGGTCAGTCTGACGGCTGGTGATGGACGTATATTGCGCTGTCAGCCTCCACCTGCCTGGAAATTCTGGCAAACTCAAGCCGCTACTTGGGATCAACTGCTTGAATGCGGGTAATAATGCTGTCAAAACTGCCGTCTTGCACTTGCGTCGTCACGCTGTGCCCTAGGCGTAGTGGCGCGATACTGCGGATAACTTGCCCTGTTTCCAAATGGCGGACAATGCCATAACCACGTTCCAGCGTTGCCAGCGGACTCAATGTGTGCAATTGCCCGGCCTGTATTTGCAATTTATCGTGTGCTTTATCTAAACGTTGCTGAATTAAAACAAGCAAGTATTGTTGCCAGTGTTTCAGTTGTGCTTGTTGCTGCTGAATTTGGCGCACGGGAGATTGCACTTGCAAACGTGTGGATAAGTTTGTCAATTTTTGTTGCTGGCTGTGTAAATGGCGCAGCAAAGTAGCTTGCAAACGCATTTCCAGTTCATCTAAACGTTGTACTTTTTGCTGTAAGCGATTGGTGGGTCGCTGGTTTTCCAAACGTTGTTGCAGGCGTTGCAGGTGTTCACCGGCTACCTGTAAACGCCGTTGCTGATAGCGGTGTAATTGGAGGAACAGGCGTTGTACCTGTGTTTGTAGCGCCGCCATATCCGGACTGACCAGTTCAGCCGCCGCTGATGGGGTAGGTGCTCGCACATCCGCCACGAAATCAGCGATGGTGAAGTCGATTTCATGCCCCACCCCGCTGATAATGGGCAGAGAGCAAGTATAGATGGCATGAGCAACCACTTCCTCATTAAATGACCACAAGTCTTCGATGGAACCGCCGCCCCTTGCCAGAATCAGCACATCGCAACGCTGTTCACGGTCTGCTTGGCGGATGGCGTTGGCAATTTGGTCTTTAGCGCCTTCGCCTTGCACTAGCACGGGGTAAACCACCACCGGAATTTGTGGGCAACGCCGTTTCAATACGTTGAGGATGTCGCGAATAGCTGCCCCAGTGGGTGAGGTGATGACCCCGATACAACGCGGAAACGCGGGCAGGGTTTGTTTGTGTTCGGGGGCGAATAAGCCTTGTGTCTGTAAGCGTTGTTTGAGTTCTTCAAACTGGCGTTGCAATGCGCCAACCCCGGCATCTTCCATGTGCTCGATAATGAACTGGTATTCGCCGCGTGGTTCGTACAGACCGACTTTGCCGCGTACCAGTACTTTTAGGCCGTTTTTGGGAATGAGCTTCAGGCTGGAGGCTCGCCCCTTAAACATGGCACAGCGCACTTGTGCACCTGCATCTTTCAGGCTTAGGTAAAGATGCCCGGAGGTCGCACGGGTAAAGTTAGAAATTTCGCCTTCCACCCACAGGGCAGGGAAGCCTTGGGACAGGAGTTGCCCGACTTCGGCGTTGAGTTGGGAGATACTGAAGATGAGTCGTTCGGTTTGCATTAGGTAACTGTATAAAAAAAGCCGAGGCATTGCTCGGCTTTTTCATCATGGCTTGCTGCAATCAGCGCTTAGCTTTTTGCATCCGCAGCCGCAGGGCCAGCCGTTTTGGCTTTTTCTGCTTGTTCTTGACCTTGCTTGCCAGCGGTTTCAACGGCTTTAGCAATTTTCATGGCATCCTCGTTCTTGCCATCGTTGGCTGCTTTGATGGCATCTTCCAAGTGCTTGCCAGCGGGTTTATTGCCCCAGTACCATTCGAAACCGGCTTTTTTTGCTGCATCATTGGCGGTCTTTGCTGCTTCGATAGCCGCTTTTACTTCAGCATCAACATCGGCTTTCAGTTCAACAGCTTCATCTTTTTTCGCTTCTGCTGGTTTTTCATCTTTTTTCGCTTCTGCTTTCTTATCATCAGCTGCAAAAGCAACAGATGTCATTAGGGATAATGCAAGTGCTGCAAATAGTGCTTTTAAGTTCATCAATGAGTTCCTCCTCTCCTGAAAATTACGTCAATGAGATAAATCAAATTACTTGAAATACTCTGGTGCGTATTGATAGCAGTTTACCGACTGAAGGTCAAACCCTATAATGAGGTGCTTCTTTCTCACAGATGGACATAAGCCCCATGCGTATCCTTCAGGAAGCTCTTACCTTCGATGATGTTCTGTTAGTACCTGCCCATTCTACGGTATTGCCCGCCGATGCTAATCTACAAACCCCGCTGACGCGTGGGATCACCTTGAATATTCCGTTGCTGTCGGCAGCAATGGATACGGTGACAGAAGCGCGTCTGGCAATTGCCCTTGCCCAAGAGGGTGGCATGGGAATTATCCATAAAAACATGAGCATACAGGCGCAAGCTGATCAAGTGCGCATGGTGAAAAAATACGAAAGCGGTATTATTAAAAACCCGATTACGGTTGCACCTGATACCACCATTCGTGATGTATTGGCTTTGACCCGTGCGAATAATATTTCCGGCGTTCCGGTGGTAGAAGGCGAAGATTTGGTCGGTATTGTCACCGGGCGTGACTTGCGTTTTGAAACCAAACTTGATCAACCGGTTAGCACTATTATGACGCCGAAAGAGCGTTTGGTGACGGTGGAAGAGGGCGCGAGCAAAGGCCAAATCCGCAAATTGTTGCATACCCACCGTATTGAAAAAGTGCTGGTTATTAACGATCAATTCCAATTACGGGGTTTGATTACGGTTAAGGATATCCAGAAATCCACCGATTTCCCGAATGCGTGTAAAGACGACCAAGGTCAATTGCTGGTCGGTGCGGCAGTCGGTGTCGGTTATGGCACAGAAGATCGCGTGCGTGCTCTGGTCGAAGCCGGTGTGGATGTGATCATTGTTGATACCGCGCATGGGCATTCCCAAGGTGTGTTGGATCGGGTGAAGTGGGTTAAGGACAACTTCCCGCAAGTCCAAGTCATCGGCGGCAACATTGCCACAGGTGATGCGGCACTGGCGTTGGTAGCAGCAGGCGCGGATGCGGTGAAGGTGGGTATTGGCCCCGGTTCGATTTGCACTACCCGTATTGTGGCTGGTGTGGGCGTACCACAAATTTCGGCGGTGATGAATGTGGCGAAAGCCCTTGAAGGCACGGGTGTACCGTTGATTGCGGATGGCGGTATTCGTTATTCCGGGGATATTTCCAAAGCGTTGGCTGCTGGGGCACACACGGTGATGTTGGGCGGAATGTTCGCGGGGACGGAAGAAGCACCGGGTGAGGTGGAATTGTTCCAAGGGCGTTCGTACAAGTCTTACCGTGGCATGGGTTCATTGGGGGCGATGGCGAAGGGTTCTAGCGACCGTTACTTCCAAGATGGTTCGGAAAATGCGGCGGATAAGCTCGTGCCGGAAGGTATCGAAGGGCGTGTGCCGTACAAAGGGCCGCTTGCACCGATTATTCACCAGATGATGGGTGGTTTGCGTTCCAGCATGGGGTATGTGGGCTGCAAGGATTTGGAAGAGATGCGTACCAAGCCACAATTCGTGCGGATTTCCAGCGCGGGTATGCGCGAATCCCACGTTCATGACGTGACTATTACGAAAGAATCGCCAAACTACCGGGTGTAATTGATGACACAGAATATTCATGCGGATCGTGTACTGATCCTCGATTTCGGTTCGCAATATACGCAGTTGATTGCACGGCGTGTGCGCGAGGTTGGGGTTTATTGTGAGATTTACCCGTGGGATGTGGAGGCGGAAGCGGTTGCTGCATTTGGTGCGAAGGGCATTATTTTGTCCGGTGGCCCTGAATCGGTGACGGATGCTGAACCACCGAAAGCGCCGGAGAATGTTTTCAGCTTAGGTGTGCCGGTGTTGGGCATTTGCTACGGGATGCAGACAATGGCGGTGCAGCTCGGCGGGGCGGTGGAATCGTCCAGCCATTGCGAATTTGGCTATGCGCAAGTGCGGGCGCGTGGGCACACCGAATTGTTGCGTGAAATCGAAGACCATGTGACTGCCGACGGTTTTGGGTTGCTGGATGTGTGGATGTCGCATGGCGATAAAGTCACCGCGATGCCGGAAGGCTTTAAGCTGATGGCAAGTACCGATTCCGCGCCGATTGCGGGGATGGCGGATGAGTCGCGGCATTTCTACGCGCTGCAATTCCACCCGGAAGTGACGCATACCAAACAGGGCAAGCGCATTTTGCAACGCTTTGTGCAGGGCATTTGCGGTTGTGCAGGGTTGTGGACGACGGCGAATATCATCGAGGAAAATATCCGCTTGGTGCGCGAAAAAGTGGGTTCGGATGAAGTCATTTTGGGCTTGTCCGGCGGGGTGGATTCGTCCGTTGTTGCAGCGTTGTTGCATAAGGCGATTGGTACACAATTGACCTGCGTATTCGTGGACACTGGCTTGCTGCGTTACCGAGAAGGCGATCAGGTGATGGCGATGTTCGCCGAACACATGGGCGTGAAAGTGATTCGCGTGGATGCGGAAGCGCGTTTCCTCGCCGCACTGGCGGGTGTGACTGACCCGGAGAAGAAGCGCAAGATCATTGGCGGGTTGTTCATTGATATTTTTGATGAGGAATCCTCTAAGCTGACTTCGGCGAAATGGTTGGCACAAGGTACGATTTACCCGGATGTGATTGAATCGGCGGGGGCGAAAACGGGCAAGGCGCATTTGATTAAGTCGCACCATAATGTTGGCGGTTTGCCGGAAAACATGAAGCTGGGGCTGGTCGAGCCGTTACGCGAATTGTTTAAGGATGAAGTACGCGTGATGGGGGTGGAACTCGGTTTACCGCCGGAAATGGTGTATCGCCATCCGTTCCCAGGCCCCGGTTTGGGCGTGCGGATTCTGGGTGAAGTGAAGAAGGAATACGCTGACCTGCTGCGTCTGGCTGACCACATTTTCATTGAGGAACTGCGCAAGCATGACTTGTATGACAAGACTTCGCAGGCGTTTGCGGTGTTTTTGCCGGTGAAATCGGTGGGCGTGACCGGCGATGGGCGGCGTTATGATTATGTGATTGCGTTGCGGGCGGTAGAGACGATCGACTTTATGACGGCGCGGTGGGCGCATTTGCCGTATGAGTTGTTGGATCTGTTGTCGCGGCGGATTATCAATGAGATACGCGGGGTTTCGCGGGTGGTTTATGATATTTCGGGGAAACCTCCGGCTACGATTGAGTGGGAGTGAGAGGAGACCCCCATCCCCAGCCCTTCCCCCGCAAGGGGGGAAGGGAGTTAAGAGGTGGTGGCGAGCTTCTGTTGTAGGAGCTTGCCCTGCAAGCGAATCTTTCCTTGCGCATCCTTTGTTCAGTCGCTATAAAGAAAAATAATTTTTACGGGCTGGAGAAATGAAAATGGCACAGAAATTGGAACTGGCAGAAGTCATTAAGGCGTTGCGCGAGGAGTTAAATCTTGCCAAGCGTGATGGAGAAGGGCAAGGCATCCGTTTTAACATCAACAATGTAGACATCGAACTGCAAACCGTGGTTGAACGTAAAGTGGATGCGGGTGTGTCTGGCAAAGTGCGCTTCTGGGTGATTGATGCGGATGCGAAAGCCAACGGTGAACTGAAAGATGCTGTGACCCAGAAAATCAAACTCAGTTTGCAGGTGGTTGATACGACTAAAACGGCTGAAGAAATCGCAGCAACAGGTTCTAATGCGATGACAATCAACGATAAAGCCTGACCATGAGGATGCATTATGCTCAATGCCGATTGGTTGGTGCAGGTTTATACTCACGATAAAGACGGTGATCCTTGCATTGGCACGGGATATTCCATTGGAAATGGGTTAGTTCTGACTGCCCGGCATGTGGTGGTTTTTGATAAACGCGCCGCTGATCCTCGCTTAAAACTGGTATGGCCTGAGCAAAATAAACATGAGATGCCGTTTGCGGATGCGGATATTGTGTTTGATGGATTTGCTTGTGAGCCAAATATTGACGTTGCGGTTATCCGTTGCCCCCAAGCAACACTTTTTAAACCACCTCAGGTAGATTGGTTGTTTACTGCTCCTGTGCCGACTACTGCTTGGGCGGGTCGGGGTTTTCCACGAGCAGCTAAAGAGCCAACGATTCGCGATGATTTGGGCATGTCGGGCACAGTGGCAGGTTTGAAAAAGCATGTGGTCGAATTGGCAACCGATGTTGATGCGATAGAAGCCAATGGTTGGGCTGGCTTTTCAGGCTCTCCGGTGTTTATTGGTCAGCAATTGGCGGCGGTGATTACCCATGACTATTCATCGTTAGAAGGCTACTTCAAAGCCGTTTCAATTCCGTGGTTATTGCACAATGAAAAATTATTTCGTGAAATCGTCAAGCCTGCTAAGCAGGTAACAGCCCAATTGCACGCCAAGGTAAAAGCCGAAGCGACACGCATTCTGGATGGACAAGCGGTGCTGCGCGATAAATTGAAAGTCGCCTTGAAACTGGATTCCGGTGCTATGGCGACTGACATCGCAGCGTGCCTTGTTGAAAAGCAAGAGGTTGGTCAAGCCATTGGAGTACTCGCTCAAATCTCCTTGGAGCTGGATAAGAAAAAGCCTGAACCACTCAAAGAGCGCTGGGAAGATTATTTAACCGATGTTGAGCAATTGTGCGGCTGGTTGTTGATTAATAGCGTTGATCCTGACTGGTGGCTTCAACATGAAGCAAGTTTGCAAAGCATTGCCCAAGATAGCGTTACCCGCAGTTTATCTTTGGATACACAAGCCTATGTGGAAGTCATCATTTCGCGCAGTTTATTACAGCAAGCCCGCTATGATCTGGATGAATACGGTGATCCCATACCCGCCAGCAGTATTCATGACCCGATGGTGTTTGATGGGCATACGGCGGGTGCATCCGATATTCAGATATTGAGTGAGATTTTTAAGCAATTGCGCCGAGTCGACAGCGCACCGCAAGATGTGGACAGACTTCTGGCAGATATACAAAAAACTGCCCGTGCCTTATCGAAACGCCAAGGTGGTAAGCCGATCTATTACATCGTTTCTAATGCTTATTTGGAGATGTTAAAGGATTTGGCTTGCTACCCGAAGCTGAAAGAAAAATTAGCAGGATGCATACAATTCATCTGTTGTGTGCAAGCGAGTCTTGATGAGTTGTCGCCTTGTCGTGAAGATCAAAGTTCGTTGCTGGAAGATCTAGCCGTTATACTCCGACTCAAGAACCCCAAGCGAGTAGCTGCCCATGTCTAAACAAGAAGTGCCGAAGCTCAAGGATTTTATCCCTCCTAATTTGACCGTTTCCAATCTGGGGCGGAAGTTACACCATGTTTTCAACGAAGAGGATTGCTACGCACTGTGGGCGGCGTATTCCGCAGGGCGACCTTTGTTGGTGAGGGGAAAACCGGGGACAGGTAAGAGCCAGATGGCAAAAGCGATAGCCGAACAATTGGGCTGGGCGTTTGTCAGTGAAGTCATACACGGTAGTACCGAACTTAGCGATTTGCATTGCCACTTTGATGCGATAGGGCGTTTAGGTGAAGCGCAAGCACGTAGTATGGGTAACGATTCACCCCCAGCATCAGGTTGCAGTTCGACCCAAGACCGGCTTAATCCGCTGAACTTCCTTTCGCCCGGTGTATTCTGGTGGGCTTATGATTGGCAGGCAGCCGCGTATCAGTATCAAGCCTGTTATACCCGCTTACGCCCTGCACCGTTAAAGCCCGACAGCACAACCCCGCAAGGTAAAACATGGCAGCCACAAACAGGCGGTGTTGTGTTGCTCTTGGATGAAATTGATAAAGCCGAGCCTGATTTGCCTAATGGTTTATTGGAAACTTTAGGACAATACCGTTTTAGTGTTCCTTACCTACATGATACCCAGCAGGCGAATGCGAACAGTGTATTGAATAACCCGGTACAGGCTGATCCTGCGCGGGTGCTGGTGGTGATTACCACGAATGAGGAGCGTGAATTGCCCTCTGCCTTCGTGCGCCGCTGTTTTGTACACACTTTGAAAATGGAAGAGTCCCCCGAAAAAATAACGGTGACATGGCATGATGAGACTGTTGAAAAACGCCATGCCTGGTTGGTGGAACGCGGTCAATTGCATTTTGGTAGCCGTATTGCGGATGCTGTCTATTTGCAGGCGGCTAAACAGCTATGGGCAGATAGGGAAGGGGATAGCCAAAACCGTTATCCACCGGGATTAGCGGAATACATCGACTTGCTGAGTGCACTGCAATCGTTGGAGAAAACGGAACAACAAACCCGGCTTAATAAAATAGCCCGTTATGCCCTGAAAAAAGAAGTGGACGGTTAAACAATGGCATGGGGGCGGTTGGCACTGCTACAAGCGGCGGGGGAAGAGGATGCCAAGCTGCAAAAAATGGCGACAGTGTTTGGTTATGTCAAACAGTCTGCGCCAGAACCGCTTATCGTTGATGATGCCGATACCGCTTCACACCACACCACTTCAACGCTGATACCGTTTGAAACGACACCAGACGTAGCCATTCCACAACGCCCACCTGCCCGTTTTTTGCGGGTCAATAAAATCACCCGTTCAACAGAGCCTGACAAACAAGCGTCGGACTATCTGCATGACCCCGCCATGCGTTTATTGCCTAATGCAAACAGCATGGATTCATACCATTTTGCACCGCCACCACCCTTATTGCCGCTCTCACGCCTTGTTCCGTTTTTGTTGAATAGCCTTGGGGTGTCTCGCACCAGCAAACGTTTGGATCAGCAACGACTGGCACGCCAAGTGGCATTGGGTAAAGCGTTGCAGCGTTTACCGCAGATGTCGCGCCAACATTGGGCGCAACGTTTGCACATTATTGTGGATGCAGGGCTGCATTTAGAACCGTATTGGGGCGATTTTGCGCGTGTCATCCAACAATTCAAGGCGTTGTTGGGTGAGGATGCTGTTGAAGCTATCCGTTTTGAGGATACGGCTTGGTCTGGGGAAATACCTGATTGCATCCCGTGGCCAGGGCAGGCGGACGACGAGTGGCAACAGTGGCAACTTCCACCAGCGGATGTGCCGATTTTGGTCTTGGGGGATT
This sequence comes from Thiothrix caldifontis, assembly GCF_900107695.1. Taxonomy (GTDB): domain Bacteria; phylum Pseudomonadota; class Gammaproteobacteria; order Thiotrichales; family Thiotrichaceae; genus Thiothrix; species Thiothrix caldifontis. The sequence goes on from NZ_FNQP01000020.1 coordinate 25,872, forward strand.
TGGGGGTAACAGCCGATAATGTTAGTGCCAGTGCCAACTGGTCACGCTTGCTCAAGGTATTGCGTTCGCATCCTGCACCACTATTGACGCTCAGCCCGGTGATGCGCTCCCCGCGCCAGCGGTGGCTATGCCGCACATTCAAGCCGCACCCTTTAAATGATGTTTATCGGTTGCCACGTCATCCGGGGCAAAATGGCTTTACGCTAACGGCAGCTTCACCTGTCCCCATGAGTGAGATTCTGGCTTTATTGTCGTGTTTGCCGGTGGTGGATACGGGGTTATTGCGGCGTTTGCGGCTGGTATTGCATTGGGGCGGTAGTGAACGGGAAGGCGAAATCTGGAATCACCCTGACATTCGCCGCATTGGATTAGGTATCCGTTTGGATGAGCGGGTAGCGGAACGTTACCGTCAAGACTATCAAACGCATTTCGCCGGTTCGCAGCAAGCCGAAACATTGTGGCAGCTTGTGCAGGCGCATCATGTCGGTGCTTTTGAGGGGTTGCGGCAACTGGAAAAACTGAATCAGTGTGTGTTGGAACTGCGCGATGATGCCGCGTTGCGGGATTATCTGCAACGCTTGTGTGCCACTGTTACCCAAGAGGGGCAAGGTTCGGCACGGCATAAAATCTTGGTAATGCAATGCCGCACTATTCTGGCTTCTAAACCAGAAAGTATTTGGTGCAGTGAGCATAATGAGCTGGCGTATCACTTGTTTGGGGTGGCTTATGCAGAAGACATTCGGGCGGGTAAGTGGCCTGAGCAATTGGAAAAAGACTTTGATCCGGCACGATTGCAGTGGGTGCTGGATGCAAAAGCGCGGGAAGAATGGGTTCAGTGGCAGGTAGTGCAAGTCGGTGATCAGGGGCAGTTCAAGCTACAACAAGCACAACGGGCAGATGGGTTGGCAATAACACCTGTTGCGGAATTCAGTGCGTTGCGTGGTTTGCCACCGACGGTATTGTTTGCTCCCATTGATGGTGGTCAGCATTCTATCGCAGTGGAAGGGGCTGTTTATCAAGCCGAACAGGGATTGGTTGGAATCGAGTCAGCTACCCATTGGATTGAATTGCAAGGTATCACTAAGCCGAGTTGGGCAAATAAAATTTGGCGTGACCAAACAGGATTGCAAGCAGAAATCATTTTTGCAGGTGAGCTGTATGTTGTTCAGTGGAGAAAATCTAGCGGGGGCAATAATGAGGATGGCATACAAGAAGATGAAGACCTGACGGAATCTAATGTTTACATCGCTTACGGTTTGTATGAGCAGGCAGCAAGTATATTAAAGAGGAGGATTGAGGCTAATCCAAATAATCTTGAATACCAACACAAATTGTTGGAATGCTATTACATGTCAAATAATCATCACGATTTCGATCGTCAGGCAAAAAAGTTTGTTTTTATGGGCGGCAAGATGAAGGAGGCGTTGTGGAAAGATATTGTTAAATGGAGTCGAAAGATCAGTCCTGATAATAGACTTTATCATGAAGGTGGAATGGTTACTTATGCTGTTGATGTTATCAATCATTGGGAATGGCCTAAGCCTTTTGGGCAATATGTGCTGAGGGGTGCTTATGATTATCAGGATGGTCTGGGGTTGTATGCCGACCTTGCAATCGCTGGCATCACTCAACGCTTCCGTTGGATTGAACCAGGCACATTCCTCATGGGTTCACCCGAATCCGAACAGGATCGAGTGACTGAAAGTGAAACCCAACACCAAGTAACCCTAACTCAAGGCTTCTGGTTAGCTGATACCACCGTCACTCAAGCACAATGGCAAGCGGTCATGGGTAACAACCCTAGCTATTTTCGCGATAACCCCAACAACCCGGTTGAGCAAGTAAGCTGGAACGATATTCAAGATTTCATTAAAAAACTCAACACACTTATTCCCAGTCTACAAGCCAAACTCCCCACCGAAGCCCAATGGGAATACGCCTGTCGTGCTGGCACGACTACCCCGTTTTCGTTCGGCGATAACATTACCCCAGAACAGGTGAATTACAACGGTAATAATCCCTACGCAGGTGGCAATAAAGGTCTATATAGAAAAAAAACTGTCCCGGTCAAATCACTTCCAGCCAACCCGTGGGGTTTGTTTGAGATGCACGGCAACGTGTGGGAATGGTGTCAGGATGTGTGGCAAGAAAAATTACCGGCTTCGCCGGTCACAGACCCGGAGGGTGTCGCCGGAAGGCGACAAAGCAGGCGTTAGGCGCGTCATTCGCGGCGGCTCATGGTACGGCTACGGCGGCTGGGACTGCCGTTCTGCCTACCGTGGCAGGAACGAGCCTGATGACCGTGACCGCAACCTTGGCTTCCGTTTGCTTTTAGGTCATTTTGAGCTAAGGTCAGGGCAGGGCGGCGGAGCCGCAGGGAGCGGAGCGACCAACGATAGAGCGGACGGGAATGACGCGGACAGACGTGGCGCGGGCGACACGGCAGGTCGTGGCAGTGCCGGGAGCGGCGGTTTAGTTGAGAAAATTTTCAAAGGATTGAAAAACCCTTTCAGGAAGAAAAAATGAAACAGAAATTTTTTATCATCCCCGCCAAAGACCCTCACCCCAACCCCTCTCCCAGAGGTAGAGGGGCTAAGAAGTAGAGTGCCATGACAATAATAAATCGTGAGAAATCTCGCCTGCTTCGGCAACAGCAAACACCCGCAGAACAGTGTTTGTGGCAGCAATTGCGTAATCGCCAACTGGATGGTTACAAGTTTCATCGCCAGTATGCTGTTGGTTACTACATCGTGGATTTTGTATGCCGAGCGGAAAAGCTTATTGTGGAACTGGACGGTATCCACCATGCAGAAGCTGATCAGGCAGAATATGACCAAATCCGTACCCAATTTCTCATCGCACAGGGCTACCATGTCTTACGTTTCTGGAACCGTGACATTGAAGCATCCATGCCAAGTGTTTTAGATAAAATCCATTCAGTGTTGCAGACCCTCACCCCCCAGCCCCCTCTCCCGGAGGTAGAGGGGGAGCAAGATGCCGACCCAAATTCTTCCCTCTTAAGCCCCTCTACCTCTGGGAGAGGGGTTGGGGTGAGGGTCTTCCCATGACCTATCGCAACCACCTCTCCCCACCTGTTTTCCCTTACGCTTGGGCATCCGACTGGGGCGAAGACCGCCGTGGCTTATGGATGGCGTTCACCTACTGTGATGTACGCCACGCCTTCCGCTGGATTCAACCCGGCACGTTCATGATGGGTTCGCAGGAAACCGAAAAAGGTCGGCTGGAATGGGAAATATTACACCAAGTCACCCTCAGCAAAGGTTTCTGGATGGCAGAAACGCCCGTTACCCAAGCCCTGTGGCAAGTGGTCATGGGTGAAAACCCCAGCAGCTTCAAAGGTGAAAAACGCCCGGTCGAACAGGTAAGCTGGAATGATGCCCAAGCCTTTATCACCAAGTTCAACCAAGTCCACCCCGATCTGAATGTATGCCTGCCCACCGAAGTCCAATGGGAATATGCCTGCCGTGCCGGAACGCAAACCCCGTTTAATTTCGGTGATGAGTTGACGCTCGACAAAGTGAATTACCGAGGTACTTGGGAATGGGATGGTTCAGATAAATGGGGTGATGGCGCAAAGCAACAAACCACCGATGTCACCAGTTATCCCAGTAATGCTTGGGGCTTGTATGACATGCACGGCAACGTGTGGGAATGGTGTCAGGATGTGTGGCAAGAAAAATTACTGGCTTCGCCGGTTACAGACCCGGAGGGTGTCGCCGGAGGCGACCAAGAATCGGGCGTTGAGCTCGTCGTTCGCGGCGGCTCGTGGAACCTCAACGGCAGGAACTGCCGTTCTGCCTCCCGTTACAGGAGCGGGCCTGATGTCCGTGACTTCGACCTTGGCTTCCGTTTGCTTTTAGGTCATTGAGCATAGGTCAGGGCGGCGGAGCCGCAGGGCGCGGAGCGCCCCAAGGGAAAAAGTGAGCGGACGGCTCTGACGCGGACAGGCGTGGCGGGGCGCCATGACAGACCGTGGCAGTGCCGGGAGCGTGTGGAGGTGGTGAAATTAAAATGATATGGGTATAGTTAACAACAATAAAAATCCAAAGGCACTGCTATGTTACATTTTCTGCGCCTCCTGCCCTTGTGGCTGTTACTGCTAACCACCGCACACGCCAACCCGCTTGCCCCTGAAAACGTCCCCGACCCGCTCAAACCGTGGATAGGCTGGGTGTTAGATGGGCAAAAAGACCTGCAATGCCCCTACCTCTTCAACGCCGAAGAACGCCAATGCGCTTGGCCGGGACGTTTAGATTTGCAGCTCACCACCACCGGCGGCACGTTCACCCAACACTGGGAAGTCTACGGTGAAACCCAAATCCGCCTCCCCGGTGATGCACAACACTGGCCGCAACAAGTGCAAAACAGCACCAACACCCCCTTGGCAGTGCTGGAAAAAGACGGCTATCCGGTTGTCACCCTCCCAGCAGGCAGCCACGATCTCAGCGGGCAATTCGTCTGGGATAAACTACCCGAAGCGCTCTTCGTTGCCCCGACCAGCGGCTTGGTGCAACTCAGTGTCAATGGCGCAAACATCGCCACCCCCGAATTCAACGCCGCTGGCAGTTTATGGCTCAGCCAAACCAACCAAGAAGCCAGCGAAGACAACCTCGAAGTGCAAGTATTCCGCAAAGTATTGGATTCGCACCCGCTCGAAGTCACTACCCACATTCAATTGCGTGTCGCAGGCAAGCAACGCTACGCCGAATTCACCCCAGTGTTGCTGGACGGTTTCATCCCGCTGCACCTCGACAGCCCCTTACCCACGCGCATGGGGCAGGATGGCAAGCTGCAAGTGCAACTGCGCCCCGGCGAATGGACGCTCAAACTGACCGGACGCGCCCTCACCAATGTCACCGAATTAGCCTTGCCCGCGAGCAGCACCCCTTGGCCTAGCGAAGAGGTTTGGGTATTTGAAGCCGATCCGACAATGCGCCAAGTGCAGGTCGACGGCGTGAATAGCGTTGACCCCAGCCAAACCCGCTTACCCGATACTTGGGCAAGTTTGCCTGCATATCTGCTCACCAGCGGCAGCAAAATGACCTTGGCAGAACAACATCGCGGCATGGCAGACAGCCCCGCGCAACTCAATTTAACCCGCCAACTGTGGCTGGATTTCGACGGCAACGGTTACACCCTGCAAGACCAGTTGACGGGAACACTGGCGCAACAGTCACGGCTGGAAGTGCTGCCCGATATTCACCTCGGCAGGGTCAGCATTGACGGCACACCGCAGTTGATTACCCAACAAGCTGCCGATCAAGCCGCTGGCGTGGAAGTGCGCCAGCGCAATCTGGCACTCGAAGCCGATAGCCGTTACGTCGCTGCGCGTTCCAGCCCGCCGGTCAGCGGTTGGCAACAGGAATTGCAGCAAGTCAGCACTACCTTGCACTTGCCGCCCGGCTGGTTACTGTTTGCGGCGAGTGGCACGGATAATTTGCCGCTGACTTGGTTGCAGCAATGGAGCTTGCTGGATTTGTTTCTGGTGTTGCTGACCACGGTGGCAACCGGCTATTTATTTGGCTGGCAATGGGGTGCGGTGGCAGGGCTTGCCTTGTTGCTGACTTGGCATCAGCCGGATGCGCCGCGCTTGTTGTGGTTGAATCTGTTGGCGGTCACGGCCTTGCTGCGTTCCGTGCCGGAAGGGGCGATTCAACGTTGGTTGGGGCGTTACCGCTGGTTGAGCTTATTGGGATTGGTGCTGGTGATTTTGCCCTACACCATTGATACGGTGCGTTTGGCGCTGTACCCGCAGTTGGAATACAGCACCAGTGGCGGCATGAATGGCGTGGTTTATGAATCAGCCGCTGCACCTGCTGCTGAGGAAGCGATGGATGCAGAAGTGGCAATGATGGCAGATCAAGCCGCTATGCCTGCCGCTCCAGCACCGGCTCCCGTGATGAAATCGGAGAGTTATGCGCGTGAGAAAATGCGTAGCTTGGCAAATAGCGGCGCGTATCCTGATACCCGACCCGCCAAAAAGCAGGTCAATCTGCGTGAAATCGACCCGAATAGCATGATTCAAACTGGCCCCGGTTTACCCACATGGCAATGGAATCAGGTGCGTTTGGAATGGTCAGGGGTGATCCAACCCGACGAACGCATGGGCTTGTGGCTGATTTCGCCGGTAGCACATTCGTTGCTCAAAGTGTTGGGGGTGATTATTATGCTGATTTTGGCGGCACGTTTGGCACTGGTTTCCGGCAGATTGACGGCGTTGTGGCAAGCGACACAATCCGCCAAACGCGGTTTGTCCTTGGCGTTGTTACTGGCGATGACCGTGCCGTGGGTAATAGTAACACTGCCGCAAACTGCCTTGGCAGAATCGCCTGCTGTTGCCGCCATGCCCGTTGCACCCGCCAGCAATACACCCGACCCTAGCCTACTGGAAACCTTGCAGGAACGTTTGCTACGTGCGCCGGAGTGCTTGCCAAACTGTGCGCAAATCGAGCAAATGTATCTGAACGTGGGGAATGATGGCTTGCAAATCCGGCTGCGGGTACACACTGCTACCGCCGTTGCCGTGCCATTGCCGGGCAGCCAAAGCACGTGGTTGCCACAAACGGTATTGGTGGATGCGCAACCCACGCAAGCTTTGCGCCGTGATGCTGAGCAACAATTGTGGGTGGTCTTGGCGCAAGGTCAGCACGATGTGGTCTTGCAAGGCGCTATTCCCACCCGCAGCAGCATCGCCTTGCCTTTGCCGCTGAAACCGCATCGCGTCACTTGGCAAGGCGAAGGCTGGCAGGTGGACGGTATCCGCGATAACGGTGTGCCCGAAGCCCAGCTTCAGCTTAACCGCACCACCGCCAGCAGCGATAACACCATGCAAGACATGCCAACCTTGCCCGCGTTTGTCAAAATTTCGCGGCGCTTGGATTTGGGGCTGGATTGGTATGTCACCACCACCGTCAGCCGCGTGTCTGACAGTGCCGCGCCAATCAGCTTGGCGATTCCGTTGCTGGCGGGTGAACAGCCCTTGAGTGAGCAATTCACCCTCAAAGATCAGGCGTTGCAAATTAATCTCAAACCGCAGCAAAACACGCTGGAATGGACATCGCGGCTGCCGCAGACCGCAGAATTACAACTTACCGCCAGTCAAAACAACGCTTGGCTGGAAGAATGGCGCATTGCTGCCAGCCCGGTATGGCACGTCGATGCCACCGGTTTGCCTGCCAATGCTTATGAAGAAGCCGACGCACAAGGCACCTTATTGTGGAAGCCGTGGGCAGGCGAAACCCTGAACTTGGCGGTTAACCGTCCGCAAGGCACTGCCGGGCAAACCGTGACGCTGCTTGCCAGCCAGATGCAGGTCGAGATTGGCAAACGCGCCCGTGATGTCAGCTTGCGCCTGAATTTGCACAGCAGCCGGGGTTCGCAACACAGCATTAGCCTGCCGGAAGACGCGGTGGTGCAAAGCTTGACGATTGATGGCACCAAACAAGCGATTCAACAGCAAGCGGGCAAGGTGATCTTGCCGTTATTGCCGCGCAAACAAGAAGCGGTGCTGGAATGGCAGGAAAACGGCGCATTGCCTTTGCATTACACCTTCCCGGCGGTCGATTTGGGTTTGCCGAGTGTCAATAGCGAGTCACGCTTGCAAGTGCCGCAAGACCGTTGGGTATTGTGGACGCATGGGCCTTTGTTAGGCCCTGCGGTGTTGTTCTGGGGCATGGTCGTGGTGTTGCTGGTGTTTGCGCTGCTGTTGGGGCGTTCCAACATTACCCCGTTGAAAAGCTGGCAATGGTTCTTGCTGGGCATTGGTTTGAGCCAAAGTACGCCGTTTTTGATGGTGCTAATGGCGTTCTGGCTGATTGCTTTGGCGTTGCGTAGCAAAGTGTCATTGGCTGACTGGGCGCGACCTTATTGGCAATTTAACCTGATGCAAGTGGGTTTGGCAGGCTTGACGGTGGTGGCGTTAGCGACTTTGGTGGGGGCGGTTGCCAATGGCTTGCTGGGGTCGCCGGATATGCAAATCACCGGCAACGGTTCATGGGCGCAACAATTGCAATGGTACCAAGATCGCGTAGCAGGGTTATTGCCACAGGCAGGCGTGATCAGTGTGCCGATTTTGTATTACCGCTTGCTGATGTTGGCTTGGGCGTTGTGGTTAGCCGTCGCCTTGCTGGGGTGGTTGCGTTGGGGCTGGACTGCCATTAACCACGGTGGTTTGTGGCAGCCTCATATTTCTGTCACCCAAACGCCTACCGTCAGCGTTGCGCCCGCAGGTCCGATGAATGCGCCTGCGACGGGCGGCACGGATTCGGGTTGACGGGCGACGGCGACCGCAATGTGGTCGGTTCCCACGATCGTGCCGATGGTCGGATCAAAGCCTTTCCACCCTGCGCCGGGTAGGAACACTTCTGCCCAGGCATGGGTTGCACCGAAGTCAGTCGGGGCGAGTTGCGTGTGCAGATAACCACTGACAAAACGGGCGGCGAAACCTAAGCGCCGTGCCGTTTCCATAAACAGATACGCCGAGTCACGGCACGACCCTGTACCACGGGTGAGCGTGTCGATCACGGATTGCACCCCCGGTTCTTCACGTAATTGATACTTCAAGGTTTGCTGGATGCGTTCGGCAAGGCGTTGCAGCAAGCTGTAGGTCTGAATTTTTTCGCCCGGTTGCCAGAGGCTTGCTACCCAGCGTTCCAGCAAGGCACTGGGTGGATCGCCTGCTTGTCGGTAGGGGGCTAATACCGCTTGATCATCCGGCAGGTAGGTGAACGGGTAATAGGTAGCGTAATCAGCGACCAGAAAATCCAGCGGGGCTTCGTTGTATTGCTGGATGATAATCGTGCTTTCGATCATCAGTTGCGTGGTCGGGGTTTTGAAGGTAGCGATGGCGACCGAATTGTCTTCCACGTCACGATGCCAGCGCAGGGTGGCGGCAGGTGTGATGTTTAAGCTGGAGGATTCGATGCGCAGTTCGTAGCCTTCACGGGGGCGCAAGCGTAACGTGTGTGGTTCTAGGCGCACGATGCCGGGGAAGTTGTAATAGGTGCGGTGTAGGATTTTATAGCGTTGCATAGGCGTTTATACCCCACACCCAATCGCGGATTTCCGGCATATCTCGTCCTTATTTGCCGATGTATTGCTTGTGTTCAATTAATTTGTCCTTGAGTTGCTGTTTCAGGTAACTACCCTTATCCCCCGTTTGCGGCAAGCGGTCAATAGCATCCATCACCAAATGGAAGCGATCAGCGCATGGGGGTTTTTACGCTTAACATTAGATGGTTTTTAGATAAATATCAGTATTTAATTCAGTTTTATTAGGTGCTAAATTTGCTTAGGTTGAGCAGTTTCTGTGGATCATTCTATTAGCCGCCGTGGTATTAATCGCACTGGTGCTGGTTTTTGTGGTATGGAAAATACGTTCTTATTAAAATGAACTATACTTAAAATATAAGATTTGTCATATTTAACAACAGAAGAAGTTAATGTCATGGCAATCTTGATTGTTGTTGCAAATGCGACAGTGGCGCGTTTTTTTAGTGCTGAGCCGTTAAATGCAAATGCCTCGCTTATTGAGTTGGAAGACAAGGTTCATCCGAGTTCCCGTTTACATGGGCGTGATTTGGAAACGTTACAAAGTTCTGGGTCTGACTAAAGCAGCCACGCAGGATGACATTAAGCGTGTCTACCGCAAACTGGCGCGTAAATACCACCCCGACATCAGCAAGGAAAGCAATGCCGAGGAATAGTTTAAAGAAGTGGGTGAAGCCTACGAAGTTTTGAAAGACCCGGAAAAACGCGCAGCCTATGACCAGTTGGGCGAAGACTTAAAAGCCCAGCGTGATTTCTGTCCGCCGCCGTCAAGTGGTACTGCGGGAACAGGTCGGTTTACCGATTTTGATGATTTCCTTGCCAACCTGTTTGCTCAACGTGGGCGGGGTGGTGCAGGTGGGGCAGGTCGGGTGTATCAGGAAAATGGTGAAGATAGTCACTTCAAGGTGTCGATTGATCTGGAAGATGCTTACCGGGGTGCTACGCGCAGCTTGAATTTGCGCTCTTTCCAGCAAGAGCGAACCCTCAATGTCAAAATCCCCAAAGGGGTCAGGCAAGGTCAGCACATTCGTTTGCAAGGGCAGGGCAACCCCGGCATCGGTGGTGGTGTGGCGGGTGATTTGTATCTGGAAATTGCCTTCAACCCACATCGGCTGTACCGCGTTGAAGAGCTGGATGTGTATCTGGAATTGCCGCTTGCCCCGTGGGAAGCGGCGCTGGGTGGCAGTGTCAAAGTGCCAACCCCAGACGGCGCGGTGGATATGAAAATTCCGCCCAATTCATCCACAGGGCGCAAATTACGCTTGAAAGGGCGCGGCATTCCTGCGCAGATACCGGGCGATGTTGTGATCCGGCTTCAGCGTGATTTGGGTGTTAATCTGGCAGGTGCGGCTTTGGCGGTGGAATTGCTGGATGAAATCAAGACATTACGGAGTAATGTGTCACGTGGTTAGTCGTCAAAGCGGTATCCATAACACAACCGTAATATAACCGTCATTTTGTGGTCATTCCCAAGCCTTAGCCTCACTGCCACGATTAGATTTTGTTAGCGAGAGTTTCATGGCAGGTATTTCCGACGCAATGCGCGATGCTGTGCATCAACATGCCCCCACGTCCTTGATGGGGATGCAGCAACGTTTGTTCAGCTTTTGGTTCAATAGCTTCATCTACAACCAGATTTGGGAAGACCCCACGGTGGATATGCAAGCCTTGCAACTGACCTCGGAAAGCCGGGTGCTGACGATTGCTTCGGGCGGTTGTAACGTCTTGAATTACCTGACCGCAAACCCTGCACATATCACCGCGATTGACCTGAACCCGTACCATTTGTCCCTGACGCGCTTGAAGCTGGCAGCGCTGAAACATTTGCCGGATCATGCCGCCTTCTACGATTTCTTTGGTTACGCTGACCGTGACACCAATCCGGCGCATTATGAGCAATACATCCGCCCGCATTTGGATGATGCACTGGATGGGTTCTGGCAAGGGCGCAGCATTCTGGGGCAAAAGCGTATTCATATGTTCCGTGACGGGCTGTATCGGCAAACGCGCTTTGGCTATTTCATGCGCTTCTTGCACTGGATTGCCCGCCGCACCAATTACCACCCCGAAAAGCTCCTCACCGCCACCAGTTTGTACGAACAGAAAGCGATTTTCCAGCAACACATTGCGCCGTTCTTCGACAATAAACTGGTGAAATTTTTGGGCAAATTGCCGATGTCAGTGTTCAGCCTTGGCATTCCGCCACAACAATACAAGGCGATGAAAGAGCAGGGCAATCTGATTGAGCAATACCGCGAGCGCGTCGAACGCTTGGCGTGTGATACCCCGATTCAGAACAACTATTTCGCATGGCAAGGTTTTAGCCACAGCTATGACCATGAAAAGCGTCAAGCGATTCCTGATTACCTGAAAGCGGAAAACTACGACGCTATCCGCAACCAGTTGGGCAAAGTCGATACGCACCTCGGTTCCATGATCGACTTCCTTGAGCAGCAAGCTCCGCACAGTTACGACCGTTTCGTGTTCCTCGACGCGCAGGACTGGATGACGGATGAAGTCCTCACCCAGTTGTGGACGCAAGTTGCCCGTGTAGGCAAGCCAGGGACACGCATTATCTTCCGTACTGCCGCCGCCGAATCACCGTTGGAAAGCGCGTTGCCAGTCGAATTACGCAGCCAGTTTGTGTACGAAGCCGAGCTTTCCGCGCAACTGTTCCAGCAAGACCGTTCGGCGATTTACGGTGGTTTCCACCTCTACCGCAAGGCCGATTGACGATGGATGCCGCACAGAAAATGGATCAGCAGTACCGTTACCAGCGGTACGTTTACGATTGGTCGCGCAAGTATTATTTGCTGGGGCGCGATGCGTTGTTGGCGGAAATTCCGTTGCAGCCGGGCGAAACGGTGCTGGAAATCGGCTGCGGCACCGGGCGTAATCTGAGCAAGCTGGCGTATCGGCAACCACACGCCAAACTCTACGGCATGGATGCGTCCGCGATGATGCTGGACACTGCCCGCGATAATTTGCGTAACACCTTGTATGCACAACAAATTACCTTGCAGCAAGGCTTGGCGGGGCAGGTCGACCACACCACCTTCGGGCTGGAAAAACCGTTTGATCACATTGTGTTTTCGTATGTGCTGTCGATGATCCCCGGTTGGCAGGATGCGCTGGAACATGCCTTGAGCATCCTTAAACCCGGCGGTTGTTTGCATGTGGTGGATTTTTCTGACCAGCAAACCATGCCCGCGTGGTTTCGCAAGCTGCTGTTGCAGTGGCTGGATTGGTTCAACGTCCACCCTGATCCGGCAGTCCCGGCGTATTTGGAGCAAATGGCAGCCCGTCACCATGACCAATTGCGTATCCGCCACCTGAGTGGGCGTTACGCAGTGCTTGCGCATTACCAGAAAGGGGGGATTCCCAATGACCATCAACCAGAACTTCCGCAAATATCGCAGTATCTGGATTTCTGATACGCACCTCGGTTCACGCGGGTGCAAAGCCGAGTTCTTGCTCGATTTCCTGCAACACAATCAAGCCGATCATTTGTATCTGGTCGGCGATATTATCGACGGTTGGGCATTACGCAAACGCTGGTATTGGGATACGTTCCACGACCAGATTTTGCACTTGCTGTTTGAACGGGCGCAACGTGGCACGCAAGTGACCTATGTCAGCGGCAATCACGATGAGTTTTTGCGTCCGTTTATCCATCACCGCATTACCGCGATCAGTTTGGAAGACGAGGTGGTGCATACCACTGCGGATGGGCGCAAGTTTTTGGTGTTGCACGGCGACCAGTTTGATGGCGTGATGCAATTTGCCCGCTGGCTGGCAATCTTAGGCGATTGGATTTACGAGCGTTTGCTGGTGGTGAACAATGTGTACAACCGGCTGCGGCGGCGCATGGGTTATCCGTATTGGTCACTCTCGGCTTACCTCAAGCACAAAACCAAGTCGGCGGTGAATTTCATCTCGGCATTCGAGGAAACGCTGGCGAAAGAAGCGAAGAAGCGTCAGTTGGATGGGATTATTTGCGGGCATATTCACCATGCCGAAATTCGCGAGATTGACGGGGTATTGTATTGCAATGATGGCGATTGGGTAGAAAGTTGCACCGCGTTGGTGGAAGAGTGGGATGGGAGTTTGCAGGTGGTGCGTTGGACAGAAGCCAAAAATGCCGCTGTGGAAGTATGCTTGCCCAGCGTAACGCCTGAACCGTTAGCTGCTTAACGCTATTTCAGAACAACAAGCATAAAAAAGGGAGCATCCGTGCTCCCTTAATCGTTTTGAATCTTTAGTTATCGCTTAGATCGGCTTATTTTTTATGATTGTCTAGAGAGAGTTTGATTACTTCAGTGCGTTTGCTGACACTGGCTTCAGTGCGTTAGCAGCAGCAACTGTTTCAGCTTTTTGGCTATCCGGTAATGCAACCAGACCTTTGTCAGCCAAGTAGCCGTCTTTGCTCAGCGCTTCTTCGCTAGTGAATTCAGCGATGAATTCTTTGATACCAGGTACTTGACCAACGTGGCTGTTTTTCACGTAGAAGAACAGTGGGCGTGACAGTGGGTAAGCACCGCTAGAGATGTTCTCGTAGCTGATTTCTTTGCCGTCGATAGTGGCAGCTTTCAGGGAGTCCATGTTTTGCTCAAGGAAGCTGTAACCGAAGATGCCGACTGCATCACGGTTAGCTTGCAGCTTTTGTACGATCAGGTTGTCATTTTCGCCCGCTTCGATGTAGTGACCGTCTTCACGCACGGTGGTGCAAGCGGCTTTGAATGCTTTCTCGTCTTTCTTTTTCAGCTCTGGCATACCTTGGAACAACAGGCAACCTTTTTCCATGCCCAGTTCAGCCAATGCGTCACGTGTGCCAGATGTAGGTGGCGGGCCCATGACTTCGATTTTCACGTCAGCCATGTCGGGGTTGATTTGCTTCCAAGTGGTGTAAGTGTTGGGTTGCAATTCACCGTTAGGGCCAGTTGGAACGTCTTTTGCCAGTGCCAGATACAGTTCGCGGCGAGACAGTTTGACGGGTGCAGCATCCTTGGCTTGAGCTACAGCGATACCGTCGAAGCCGATTTTGACTTCAGTGACTTCGTTAACGCCGTTTTTGATGCAGCTTTCCATCTCGCTCTTTTTCATGCGGCGGGAAGCGTTGGTGATGTCTGGGGTTTCAATGCCAGCGCCTGAACAGAACAATTTCATACCGCCGCCAGTGCCGGTGGATTCAACCTTAGGAGCAGCCATGCCTGTTTTCTTGGCAAACTGTTCAGCAACAGCCGTCGAGAAAGGGTATACAGTAGAGGAGCCAACGATTTCGATATTATCGCGTGCTTGTGCAACGCCAGAGGCAGCAACCAAGCCCAGTACAACTGCCAGAGTGAGTTTTTTCATTGCGAGTTTCCTTCAAACAAAAAGAATCCAAGGCGGATTTGCGCGAATCTTAAGGGGTATTCAATGAAGGTTTTATGGCAGATATATTAAAAAATGATGACAACGACTGTTTGCTCAGGTGTCATCAAGCTGCAATAACGGCGGCGTAGCATGGGTAAACCCCCAAAATGGAATCAAGCCAATGGACAATAACGTGTTACTAACCCGTTTGTGGCAATTGCGTGAACAGGCAGTGGACTTCGCGGCACAACACCCTGATGTAGACAACATTCACCCTAATCATGCCGTTTCTGCGCAAAATTTATTGCATTATCTTGGTTTACGCAGCCATGAATTGCGTGAGGTACAACTGGCTTTGATTGAACGGGGATTAAGTTCTCTGGGGATTCTTGAGGCGCATACGCTGGCAACGCTCAACCGGGTGATTGCGGCTTTGGAATGTTTGAGTGGGTGCGCTCCCTCACCAGAACCGAATGCCCCGATTCAGGTTGCTGAGAGCCAGCATTTATTGGCGTATGCCAGCCATGCACTGTTTGGCGAACGCCCCACCCAGCGTGAAGCCCGTATTATGGTCACGATGCCGACGGAAGCGGCTGAAGGCTCTGCATTCCTCAGTGAGTTGTTGGCAGCAGGCATGGAGGTGATGCGCATTAATTGTGCTCACGATGATACGGATGCTTGGCAACAGATGATTACCAATCTGCGTTTGGCAGAGTCACTCACCCATAAACGCTGTAAAACCCAATTGGATTTGGCAGGTCCTAAACTGCGCACGGGTACGCTTGGCGTGGTTGGGCGAGTCATTAAACTTAAACCAGTACGTGATGTGTTTGGTCATGTGTATTTGCCGGGGCGACTCTGGTTGATACCGCAAGGCGAAGTGGTGGTAGTCTCTGATCTTCCTGCCTTAGAAGTCGAAGGCGCGGATTTTAATGGGACACAGGTGGGTGATTACATTGTACTGACGGATGCCCGTGGCTCTCTGCGTCAATTACGTATTGCTGCAAAACATCAGCACGCCCGCTTGGTAACGACTGAGCACACGGTGTATCTGCAAGAAAATACCCAACTGGTGTTTGAGCGCAGTGGCAAAGCGTTTGGCACGGGTTCATTGGTCAATGTGCATGAAGTAACGCCTCCGTTGGTACTGTCAGTGGGCGATGCCTTGATTTTAACCCGTGACGACCAACCGGGTGTATCTGCCAAGCAGGCGACCGATGGCACACAAACCGAACCCGCCCGCATTCATTGTACGTTGGAGGAGGCTTTCGTTGTGGTACGAGCAGGGCAACACGTGTGGCTTGATGATGGCAAAATCAGCGGGATAGTCGAACAGAATGATGGCGCTGAAATCAGGTTGCGTATTACCCAAACACCCCCCGGTGGTGCGAAATTGCGTGCAGAAAAAGGTATCAACTTTCCCGACGCGGCGTTTGATTCATCCGCTTTAACCGAGAAAGATGTAGCCGATTTGGAAGCCATGGCGGGCAAAGTGGATATGGTGGCGTTGTCGTTTGTGCGCTCCCCGCAAGATGTGGCGAATTTGCAAGGACATTTGCAGCGTTTAGGCATCCCGGAAACGGGGATTATTCTGAAAATTGAAAACCGTGCGGCCTTTGAAAATTTGCCTGCGATTTTGCTGATGGCGATGCGCTCACCCAATATCGGGGTCATGATTGCACGGGGTGATTTGGCGGTAGAGGTAGGGTTTGAGCGTTTGTCAGAGGTGCAGGAAGAAATCCTCTGGTTATGTGAGGCTGCACATATTCCGGTGATTTGGGCGACGCAAATTCTGGAGGGAATGGCGAAAAAAGGTGCGCCATCCCGTGCTGAAGTGTCGGATGCTGCCATGAGTATTCGCGCCGAATGTGTGATGCTGAATAAAGGGCCTAATATCGTCGAAACGGTACGTTTTCTGGATGGTATTTTGCAGCGCATGGAAGGCCATTACCACAAGCGGCGTTTGATGATGCGCCCGTTGAGCGTGTGTCAGCATTCTTTACAACTCAATAATTAGTTAAGGACATTAGCCATGTCTGGATTAACAGATGCAAATGCCTGTTATCGACGTTTAGAAGTTGATCGAATCAAACAAACGACTGAGCATTTATGCCTGCGGATACACGAACGTTTTCCGCACGCTAATTTGCTTAAGGTGTGTCATGAGCTGGATCATCAGGTGGATGCACTCAAAGCCAAAGCGTGTTGGATCGCTTGCCCCAATTGGTGGTTGCGGGGAGTGATGTTGCTATCGGCTATGCTGGTGCTTGGTGTGGTGCTGTGGTTTACGTTTGCACCACTCAAAGAGTTGTTATTGAACCGTGTTGAAGCGCCGGGCGATTTCTTGCAGGCAGTGGAGGCGGTGCTGAGTGGTGTGTTTTTACTGGGGCTATGGATACTGTTTTTGTTTACCTTAGAGCAACGTTTTAAGCGTAGTCGGGCGCTAACGGCTATCCACGAATTACGCGCTTTAGCGCATGTCGTGGATATGCACCAGTTGACCAAAGATCCCAGTTACATTCTCAATAAGGCTGCCCGCACTGCGTCATCACCACCGCGCAATCTGGGGGCGTTTGAGTTGATTCGTTACTTGGATTATTGCAGTGAAATGCTTTCAATTATCGGCAAGCTGGCGGCGTATTACGCACAGAATTTCAATGATTCGGTATTGTACGATGCGGTCAACGACGTGGAATCGTTGACCAATGATTTGTCGCGCAAGATTTGGCAAAAAATTGCGGTATTGCACGAATACCAGCAAGAGCAAGACGAGAACGCCACTGATTAATGTTTCACGATTTTTGAAAACATCTGGATGACGACGACGCCAGCAATGATCATGCCCATGCCAAGCACGGCGGGTAAATCCAAGCGTTCATCGTACATAATAATGCCGATGATGCTGATCAGCACAATCCCCAGCCCTGACCACACCGCGTAGGTAAACCCCAAGGGCAGGGTGCGTAACGCGAGCGTCATAAAATAAAACGCAAACCCGTAACCCACGATCATGATCAGGGTAGGGATGGGCTTGGTAAATTCTTCAGTCGCCCGTAATGAACTGGTGGCAATGACTTCAGCGATGATGGCAAGCGCAAGGTAAAAATAAGACATAAGTTAGGGTTTTGGTTTTACACAACAAAGGACTGGTATCATAAACGGAATGCGAGTGTTATGGCATTGGATTCTTGCCAATTATCGTCTTGTGATCAATCCGTATTAGCGTTTTGTTATATTCCAGCATGACAAAACTCCACAGAGCGACTTTAAGATGAATGATAAAAAACATTGTGCAATGGATACCCGTGATTTAGTCACGCTATTGGCTGACTTAGCCGAGCAAATTGAAACCTTGATTGGCAAAAAAGGTGCGGTCAGCGTGTTCCGCTATGCAGGCAAGCAAATGGGCAAACGTTTAGGTGCTGGGCAGTCCGGCGATGCGGAGCAGGCACGCGGGATTGTGGCAAAATTTTTCCAAGACAAAGAATTCATGGATGGCGTGACGCTGGAAGGCAACGGTGCAGAACTCAGCGGTTGCCGTATCGGTCTGGTATTGCGTGACCGTGGTATCCAAGCAGGTTCACATGCTTTATGCCATTTTGGGTTTGGTTTGATTGATGGTGTTACAGAAGCAGTAACAGGGCGCAAGATTATTACTCTGCATTTGGCTTCGGAATACCACGATGATGGCATTACGTGTCATGAAACTTGGTAATAGAGTAAATGGTGAGAATTTCATTGTGTGGCTGTGAAGCAAAATAAGGTATAAACACAGGTTTCCATGACGTGATGAGGGAGCGCGGATGCCTGCCAGTTTTACCCACGGTTTTGCTTTTGACCCTAGTTACGGGTATTCGCTGGATGATTTTCTGGCGATTGACGCACCGCTTGCCCCTGTTGACTTTGCGGATTTTTGGCAGGCGCGTTATGCCCGTGCTTTGCAGGTGCATCCACGCCCACGCATCACCCATACGGGAACCGCGCAACACGGTTATGAAGTGTACGATTTGCGCTATTGTTCGACTGAGCATTTTATGATTCGTGGTTGGCTATTGATTCCTCAACACCAGCCGGTAACGCGGGCATTGGTATTTGGACACGGTTACGGTGGCTGTGACGGTGCGGATTTTCGGTTGCGACCGGAAGGCACAGCGTTGGTGTTTCCGTGTTTGCGGGGCTTATCACGCAGCCAGCATCCGCCGATTTCAGCGAATCCGGCATTTCATGTGTTGCATGACATCGACAAGCCGGAACAGTACCTGATTGGCGGTTGCGTGGATGATGTGTGGCTGGCGGTGTCAGCAACGCAGATGCTTTTTCCGGCGACGATGGGGCATATTGGCTATTCCGGTATCAGTTTCGGGGGCGGAATTGGGGCATTGGCATTGCCGTGGGATGCGAGGATGCAGCGGGCGCATTTGAATGTGCCGACGTTTGGCAACCAACCTTTGCGTTTGCAATTGCCGACGATTGGTAGCGGTGCGGCAGTGCAGCGTTATCAGCAGCAACACGGTAATGTGCTGGAAACCTTGCAATATTACGATGCCGCCAGTGCTGCCCGTTTTATCCAGCAACCGATGCATGTGGCGGCGGCATTGTTTGACCCAGCCGTCGCGCCACCGGGACAGTTCGCGGTTTACAATGCATTATCCGGCGAAAAATCGTTGTTTGTGCTGGAAGCAGGGCATTTTGATTACCCGCAGCGAGGGGCGCAGGAACAGGCGCTATTGCAAGAATTGGAAGGATTTTTCGCGCTACTGTAAAACGCCTGCAATCTCGCACGTTTATGATGCCTCCATCGAAATGTCGCAAACAGTAAGCAGGTCAGGTCAATGCAACGCGAATATCACCGCTGGCACAGCCCCCGTTTGGGGCGCACGATGGAATTGCTGGTATTTGGGCACGCGGGAGCCAAGGTGCTGGTATTCCCCACCCGCGACGGGCGTTTTTACGAATACGAAAAGTTACGCATCGTCCACCAGCTTGCACACAAGATTAATGCAGGGCAATTGCAACTGTTTTGCGTGGATAGCGTAGACCACGATGCGCTGTATTGTTTCTGGAAGCATCCCGCCGAACGTATCCGCCGCCACATGCAGTTTGAGGATTACATCCTGCATGAGGTGTTGCCATTTATGCAGCACAAGAATCAGCACCCTTGCACGATTGCGCACGGCTGTAGTTTGGGGGCATTTCATGCGGCGAATATCGCATTTCGGCATCCGCACTTGTTTCAGAAACTGAGCGCGTTTTCGGGGCGTTATGATTTGACGATGCAGGAGGAAAGTTTTTCTGATCTATTCAACGGCTATTACGATGAGAATATCTATTTTCATACGCCGACGCATTTTTTGCCGAATCTGACGTGTGAGTGGCGGTTACAGCATTTGCGGCAGATGGATATTGTACTGGTGATTGGTAAGGAAGATCCGTTTTTGGGTAATAACCATCACCTGAGCTATATCTTGCACAGTAAGGGGATTCGGCATCAGTTGCATGAGTGGAATGAACGGGCGCATCGCGGCTATTATTGGCGGCGCATGGCTCCGTTGTATGTGTAAGCGCATCCGACACAATGCTGTCATATAAAAACGTTAGTATCCCGCCCTGATCAAGGATCATTTAAATCCCACTTCGAGGAATAAGAGGAATATTAATGGATTACGAAAATAATACAGAAGACTTTAGCAGTGACTGGCTACAAGCAGAGCTAGACGAAACCTTGGATGATTTGTTTGAGATGGAATTCAATGAACCCATGCTCAGCCAAGAGATTCGTAAAATTTATAAGCGCCACCACCCTGATATGTTGGATAACCGCACTTATTATACCAACTTGCTGCGTCTCCAGTCCGAGCTGATCAAACTGCAATACTGGGTGGAACAGACCAATGCCAAGGTGCTGATTATCTGTGAAGGACGTGACTCCGCAGGCAAGGGCGGGGTCATTAAGCGCATTACCCAGCGCCTAAATCCGCGTGTTGCCCGTGTGGTAGCGTTGCAAAAGCCGAGTGACCGCGAAATGACCCAGTGGTATTTCCAACGTTATGTGCCGCATCTGCCTGCTGGCGGTGAAATCGTGCTATTTGATCGTTCTTGGTACAACCGTGCCGGGGTTGAGCGGGTGATGGGGTTTGCGAGCGAAAGTCAGGTCGAACAATTCCTTCAAGACGTGCCAGAGTTTGAGCGCATGTTGGTGCGTTCCGGCATTATTGTGCTGAAATACTGGTTCTCGATCACGGATGAAGAGCAACAATTGCGTTTTTTGACCCGCATTCATGACCCGATGAAACAGTGGAAGCTCAGCCCGATGGATTTGCAGTCCCGTGTGCGTTGGGAAGACTACACCAAGGCGAAGGAAGAAATGTTCGAGCGCACCAATATCCCGGAAGCGCCTTGGTACATTGTCGAGGGCAATGATAAGAAGCGCGAACGCCTTAATTGCATTGAGCATATCCTCTCAAAAATTCCGTATGAAGAAATTGCTACCGAGAAAGTTACCTTGCCTGAACGGGTATTCAACCCGGATTATGAGCGTCGTACCTTGCCGGATGAGCTTTACGTGCCGAAGATTTATTGATTGTTGAAGAAACCCCTCCAAACCTCCCCTTGTCAGGGGAGGCTTTTTTTCTACCACTTACTTGATGATATTGCCCAAGTTGATCAACTGGGTTTCACCATTGTTGTCTTTCACGCCATCGTTGTCGTTGATGATCAGTACATTGCCGTTGGCGAGTACGGCTGAACCTTCGATCTTTTCCATGACCGGGCTGCCAGTGGCTTTCAGGTCTGGCAGGATGTCGCGTACCAAGGTCTTGGCAACGGTTGCACCAGCCGCTACGCCGTTGGTGTCGATGCGGTACAGGCGTTTGATGGCAGCATCCGGCCCGCCTTGGTTATCACGTTCGACCACCAAGAATTGACCGTTACCCAGCGAAGTCAGGTCAGACAAACCGACCCAACCGCCGTTTTTGGACGCAACCGCATCCAGCGGGTAAAACACAAAGCTCCATGCTTTGGTTGCGGTATCGTAGATGCCGATGCGTGGGTTGGCTTCCTTGTTCCAAGCACGTTGGAACGCAACGTAGACACGCCCGTTGTATTCCGCCACGCCTTCAAAACCAAAGCGCAATTGTACAGCATTAAGGTCGGCTGGCAGCGGGATAGCTTGCTGAATCACGCCATTTGCATCGGTCTTGAACAGCAGGTTAGCACTATTAACCGGGCGTGCTGCTTCACCAACTGTACCCGCACCTTCAGAAGCAATCCAGAAGCCGCCATCACTGGCAACCGCCACGCCTTCAGGGTCAAGGTTGACGGTTTTGTCGGCGTTGATCATGGCTTTCAGGTCGGCACTGTCAAACACGTCTTTGCGGGTATCGCTGTCGGCTTTGGCAGCCGCATCAACTGTGGCAACGGACAGGCTCCCCAGCACATTGTTCAGGTCGCTGATTTTGGCAGCAACGCTTAACTTGGCAGGTTTGCTGGACACATCCAGTTTGAAGATGCGGTTTTGCTGGTAGAAGCTGTCTTCAATGGCATAAACCGTGTTGGAATCATTGGGTGCAGCAGCAAGACCAGACATCGCACTCCAGGCTACCGGCTGACCACTGGCATCATCGGTGGAAATGACCGTCGGGTACGCAGCGGTTTTGTCTTCGTAGCGGTAAATGTTCAGGGTTGAGCGAATAATGTCTGCACGCGCATCGACTTCACTGGCAGCAACCAACAGGTTACGAGAAGGGATGGCTAGCACACCTTCAGGCCCTGCACCCGCTGGCAATACTTGTTTCAGCACAGGTTTGCTGTTGTCTTTAGCATCGTAGACGAAAACTGAGTTTGAACGTTCTGAAGCAACAAATAGGAATTTATTGGATTCAAAGGTACCCGATTCGGCATTTTCCGGTTCATTGCCTTTGTTTTTGGAGCGGTCATCGGGGTAATGCCCCATGCGGATAGCTTGGTGTTCCATGCTATTACCTGCGGCAAACACGACGTCGCCTTTGGTGTTGAAAATGGTGAAACCACGGCTGCCACCTAACCAGTCGCCTTCGTCAGCGGTGGCAAACAGGTCAGTGGATAACCAAGTTACGCCATCCGGTTCACGCGCGATGGCACTCAATGCGCCGTCGGTGGTAATCAGGGCAGGGGCTTCTTCTTTGGTGTCGATTTTGTCGAGGTCTACCGCGCCTGCATTGAAATGGTTGATGATTTTACCATCGACCAAGTTTACCAAGGCGATGTGATTGTTTTCTTGTAAAGTCACGACCGCGACGTTATTGCTGTTAATGTCAACGTATTCCGGCTCTGGGTCGCCAGGGGCAACGGCGGCTAAGCCACTCATGTCCACTTTGCGGCTTGTCCAGGCGCTGGGTTCGCCCTTGAGGTCGATGATCATCAAATAACCGGCAGGTGCTTGGGGAATCGCACCGTCATTCACGTCTTCATCGCGTTCGTTTTCGATGGCAATGGCGGCGTAATTACCGTCAGGGCTAACCGCTACGGAATCGGGTTGACCGCCAAGGTCGAGTGAGGCAACCACGGTTTTGCTGCTCAGGCTGACTACATCCAGCTTGCCACTGGCATTGATGAAGTCGGTGGAGGTGTTGACGCCTACCAGCGCGTAATTGCCTTTGACGGCAACGGAGGTTGGTTCGCCGCTCATTTTCAGTTTGCCTGCGGCTTTGGGTTTGGTCGGGTCGGTGATGTCAACGAAACCGATGGATTTGCTAGGGCTGTCGCTGTAAATCAGTGTCATGCCATCGGTGCTGGCGGCGACGATTTCAGCAGCGGTTTCGTCAGCAACATTGCAGTCAGCATCCAGTTGCAGGCACACCGGAAATGAGGCAACACGATTGAAATTTTTGGTGGTGGTCGCTGGGGTGGTGTTATCCGTGCCGGTGTTATTGTCATCGTTGCAGGCACTCAAGCCGAGTGCGACCGCGAGCGCAAGGGCGCACAGTTTTAGGGAGACAGGTAGGCGCATGAAAGACTCCATAATGCGTTTATAGAAATAAGTGATTGTTGGCGGTTTGAATGAAGATTATTTGACAAACATGTGACGTTTTGGTGAAACAGCAAGCAGTGGGAAATGGAGCGCACAGGGGTTTCAGTCTGTGCCATACTTCAGCCATCCGTATGAGAAGGGAGAATCGGGATGGCAGATGCCCCGCAAACCGCACAGATTTTTCTCAGTTACAGCCGCACCAATCTGGAAGCGGCGATTGTATTACGCACTGAACTGGAAAAAGCCGGATTCACCGTATTCCGTGATGAAGATTCCATCCGCGCTGGTGATAACTGGATGGAACGTTTGCAAGCCGCGTTGCAAGGCTGTTCTGCCTTCGTATTGCTCTACGGGCGTGAAGGCGTGCGGCGTTGGGTCTGGGCGGAAGTGCAGTATGCCTTGAGCCGCAACCTTTCCCCGCATGATGATGCTTTGCGCTTGCCGATTTTCCCGGTTTTGTTGCCGGAAGGCGATTTGCATAATCTGCCGCCGTTTTTGAGTCTGTTTCAGATTCAACGCTGGCAACCTGAGCAAGCCTTGCCCGCTACGCTGATTCAGGCAATCCGCGATAAGACTGAATTGCTGGATGATAGCAATACTTTTGAAGGCTGCCCGTATTTGGGCTTGAGTGCGTTCCAGCCGGAACACGCCAACTTGTTCTTTGGGCGGCGTGAGGAAACGCTGGATGCGCTCAAACTGCTCGGCACATTGCGCGATGACGTGCGTCCTGACCGCATCCGTGTCGATGGGCAATATTGCCGTTGGCTGCAAATCGAAGGCAACAGCGGTTCGGGCAAATCATCGCTGGTGAATGCCGGGATGTTGCCGCTGATCCAGCAAGGTATTTTGTGGGCGCGGACGGGCTACGAACACTGGCATATCCTCAAGCCGATGATGCCGGGGGAAAAGCCGCTGCAACAATTGGCGGAAGTGCTGGAACATTCGCTGTTACCGGAACAGCAACGCGACATCGGCAAGCGTCATCAATGCCTGTTGGCGGATGAAAAGGCTTTGGCCTTGCGCCTGCGCGACTTCAAGCAGGATGGCAAAGCCTTCCTGCTGGTGGTTGACCAGTTTGAGGAGTTGTTCACTTTTTCTGATCAGACCGAAAAGCTGCACTTTGACATGCAGCTTTACACCGCGCTGCAAGACAAGGATTGCCCGCTGTTTGTGATCAGCACGGTGCGTATCGACTTTCTGGAGCATTTCGAGCAATTGCTGTGCCTGAAAGCGCTGTATCGTCAGCGGTTGTGCGAACGGTATTTGCTGCCGACTGTGACGCAACGCGGCTTGCAGGAGGCGATTGAACAACCGGCACGCTTGGCGGGGTTGGATGTCAGCGCGGTGACAACGGCGATGCTCAACGATGCCAAAAATGAGCCGGGGGCGTTGCCGCTGGTGGAAAACGCCTTGCGGGTATTGTGGGAACAACGCGAAGGCAACCGCCTCAGTGGTGAGTTGTACCTCAGCAAAGGCGGCATTGCCGGGTTGCTGGAAGAACAGGCGGATGATTTGCTGAAACGGCTCGACAGCGATTTGCCCAAAGGCAAAGCGGATGCGCTGGAATTGCTGCTGGCACTGACCCGCATCAATGACGAAGGCCGCCATACCCGCCGCCGTTTGCCCTTGGGTGAAGCGCGGCTGGCAGCCGGGGGCAAACAGGCTGACCCTAAACGCGGGCAACAGGTGATTGATTACTTGACAGGCAGGCTCACGCCGGATGGTGGCAACCGTAAGGCCAATGGCAGTTTGCGCCTGCTGGTGACGGTCGGCGACAACGAACACGACCAATCCATTGACCTGATCCACGAAACCCTGATCCGCGCCAAAGGCAAGGATGAAGTCACCGGCAAGCAGGTGGGTTACTGGAAAACCCTCTACGACTACATCGACAAGAACCGCGAGCGCGGTTTCTACCGTGACCAACTGGCACGACAAGCCAAAGAATGGCAGGGCAAGAAGGGCTTGGGGCGTTGGTTCAACTTGGCGGGCTGGGGTGATTTGCGGGCTTACCGTAAGCTGCGCCCGGAGCGGGGCAGTGTGGATGAGCGTTTTCTGAGTCGCAGCCGTCGGGTTGGGTGGTTGCAAGGTGGGGCGTTGGTGTTGTTGCTGGGCTTCGTCGGCGAATCCTACCTGTGGACGTTGAACAACGGGCTACCGCCCAACTACATGCTGACCCAGCAGAAATTCCGCCTGATGGATTGGGGGATTTTGCCCGAACCATTGCCTGAGATGTTAGAGATTCCATTGTCGGTAGGGGAGTTTCAGATGGGAGATAGTAATGAAGATAAATATAAAAACTCTATGAAAAACCCTATATCAAAAGAGTCGGTTAATTTGGGGGATCCACCAATAAGAGTCACCCTCACTAATCCGTTTGCACTAGGTAAATTCGAGCTGACTTACGAGCAATATGATTACTACGTTTGGTCGCAACGAGAAAATGATGATTCACCAGCTTACCCTAGTAATGCACCTAATGAGAATGCGCGGGGGCAACGGGCAGTAGTGAATGTGTCATGGAACGATGCACAAAACTATTTACAATGGCTTAGCATTAGAACGGGTGATAATTACCGCCTACCAACAGAAGCAGAGTGGGAATACGCTGCTCGTGGGGGGCTTACTACACCCTATTGGTGGGGGAATAACATTGGAAAGAACAATGCTAACTGTCGAAATTGTGGTAGTCAGTGGGACAATACATTTGTTGCTCCAGTGGGTAGTTTTAAACCTAATCCGTTTGGATTGTATGACACAGTAGGCAATGTATGGGAATGGACGTGTTCAGACTGGAGAATGATTTTTAATGGTGATGAGAAGATTTGTACACAATTTGAATCTGATTTTCGCGTTTCTCGAGGTGGTTCTTGGAATATCGATGCTATTTATGTGAATGCTGCATCTCGTTCTAAAGACAACGTAGTTGAAAGACACAATAATGTTGGCTTGCGTGTTTTGCGTACTGCTAGAACCCATTAACCTTTTACCGTTGGTGGCACGTTGGTTCGGGTGCTGTGGTGCTTGCCGGGAGTGGCGGTGGTGGGGCTGGCTACCGCGCGAAGCGCGGTCGAAAATCCCCCTCAATCCCCCTTTTGCAAAGGGGGAAGCTGGAGAGTGCCGTCCTCTTGTCCCCCCTTTGCAAAAGGGGGGCAGGGGGGATTTCTCTTACGCTTACCACCAATCCAGCCTGTGGTGCGTTCAAGACAAAAAAGCTCAATATCAATCCTTGTGCCAGTATTCTCTTTGAATTACTATTTTTGCAATTAAGTAATTCAAGGAGTGCCGTCATGCGCAGCACCATCACCTCCCGTGGTCAAACCGTCATCCCCGCCGAAGTCCGGCGTTTTTTCCACCTTTCCGCTGCTGATCGGCTGGAATGGGTGATTGAAAACAATACCATCCGTGTCATTCCGGTGCGGGAAAATCCTATCGACGCTTTCCGGGGCGGTAGCAAACGGAAGGGATCAGTCGAGCGCTTGTTGGCAGAGCGTGCTTTCGACAAGGAGCGGGAATGAAGCGTTACCTGCTGGATACCTCTGCATTGCTTGCTTTGTGGGATGAAGAAGAGGGCGTGGATACCGTCAGCGATCTTCTTCAGCAGTGCGAAAATGGGCAGGCTAAATGCTTTGCCTGTTTCATGAGCCAGATGGAAATTCTCTACCGTGTCTGGAAGGATGAGAACGAGCAAGTGGGACGGTTGGCGTATGAACAGTGCAAATCCCTGCCCATCGAATGGGTTCACGAATCGGCGCAGTTGCTCGAAAAGGCGGCGCAACTGAAAGCCACTTGCCGGGTGTCACTGGCAGATGCATGGATTGCTGCCAGTGCCTTGCTACACGGTGCAACGCTGGTACACAAAGACCCGGAATTTGAAACGGTGCAGTGCCAGCAGTTGGCGTTGCCTTATAAGCAGACCAAGATTCACGAAGACGAGGGTGAATATCGGCTACCGGCATAGCGCACACCATCACAAAAACATCACCAAACATTCGTAGCCCTGTAACCCTTCAGTCAGCACCATGCACCGGATTCTCAACGTTTCCCACGGAGCGCCCCATGAAGCTGAAAAACGTCCACCGACCTTGGTCATTGAGTATTCTTGTAGCTTTATCTGCCAGTGTCCTACTGGTTTCTGGTTGCAACGATAATGATGGAACCGCCACCACCAGCGATACGACCAACACCACCCTTGCTATCCTCGCCACCACCGACGTCCACACCAATATCCTGTCTTACGACTATTACAAAACCACCGAAGACAAAACCATCGGTCTGGAACGCACCGCCGCCCTGATTCAGCAAGCACGGGCGCAATACCCCAATAGCATCCTGCTGGATAATGGCGATACCCTGCAAGGCACGGCAATGTCGGATTATCAAGCGGTCGTCAAGCCGGTTACGTGTGGTGAAACCGCTGCCCAAATCAAGGTGATGAACTATTTGCGTTACGATGCAATGGCTTACGGCAACCACGAATTCAACTACGGTTTGCCTTGGCTGGATCAAGTGACCGGCAAGGATGGTTGTGCGGGCGCTAATTTCCCCATCGTGGTTGCCAATGTGCTGAATGCCGATGACAAAAAACCACGTTACCCTGCAACCACCATAGTGGAAAAAACCATCGACGGCAAACCGCTTAAGATCGGTGTTTTCGGCGTCACCCCGCCGCAAATCGTCTTGTGGGATAAACGACATCTGGATGGCAAAGTCGTCACCGAAGGCATCAAAGAAGGCGCGACCAAAGCTGTGGCAGAACTCAAAGCCAAGGGTGCTGACATCATCGTTGCGCTCAACCACGGCGGCATGACCAAACAAGCGTACTCAGCAGAATTGGAAAATGCTGGGAATTACGTGGCAGAAATACCCGGCATTCATGCCATGATCATGGGGCATTCCCACAGCTTTTTCCCGGATGGCAAAGCCTACGCCGATATTCCGAATGTGGATAACAAAACCGGCAAAGTGAATGGTGTACCTGCGGTAATGCCCGGTTTCTGGGGCAACCATCTGGGGGTGATCACGCTGGAGCTGGAGCAAAAAGATGGCAAATGGTCAGTCGCCAGTTCCAAAAGTGAAATTCGCCCGATTGCCATCAAGGATGCCGCAGGCAAAGTGACCGGCTATGTTGACCCCGATCCACAAGTGAAAACACTGGTGCAAGCAGAACACGACGCCACCGTCACTTACGTCAGCACCCCAATTGGCACGAGTGAAATGCCAATTGCCAGCTTCTTTTCGCACGTGGGAGATACCACCGCGATGGAGCTGATCAATAAGGCACAAACCCGCTACGTCAATGACTACGTGAAAGCCAATTTGCCGCAATACGCCAGCTTGCCGGTGTTGTCAGCCGCAGCGCCATTCAAGATGAATTTCCGGGGGTCGGGTTACACCGATATTCCTGCCGGTGGGGTGGCAATCAAGAACGTTGCCGACCTGTACCTTTACCCCAATACCGTGCAAGCGGTGAAAATTGACGGTAAAGCGGTTAAAGCCTGGTTGGAAAAATCCGCGCAATATTTCAAGACCATTGACCCGACCAAAGCTGAGGCTCAGGAATTGATTGATACCACCTTCCCGTCCTATAACTTTGACGTGATAGATGGTGTGACGTATGAGATTGATGTTGCCGCCGCCGTGGGCAGCCGTATCAAGAACCTGAGTTACCAAGGCGTGCCAGTGACGGATGCGCAGGAATTCATCGTGGCAACCAACAATTACCGCGCTTCTGGCGGCGGTGGGTTTGCCGGTTTGAATGGTAGCCAGACGATTTTTGAATCACCGGATACTAACCGTGACATGATTGTGGAATACATCAAAACCACCAAAACCCTGACCAAAGCCAATAGCGGTGCGGACAAGAACTGGCGTTTTGCCCCGACACTGACCGGCGGCACAGTCACGTTCAAATCGGCTTGCGACAAGCTGGCGGTGGCGACGGCTGATGACATTGCCAATGTGACCCAAACCAGTGCGGCGAAAGACGAGAACGGTGACTGTACTTACAGCATCGACTTGAGCAAGTAATTCCTCCTCCTGACTATCCCTCCAACCGGAAAGCCCTGCCCACGCTCGCAGGGCTTCCGCTTTTAGAGTGCACTCTATTGCTTTACTCGAAATAAAACTTCCCAAACAAGGCTTCCATTTCCTCTTTGGTAAACAACGAACCGCTCACGGGTTTCGGTCCTGCTGGTGCTGAAGGTTTGACCTCAGGTTCCGCAGGTAAACCCAGTAGTTCCACCGCCCGTTCATGTGCCACCATTGCGACGCTGCGGAACGGGTAGGTTTGCTGATTGAAGGAATAACGCCCGGCCTGAATCGTCGTGAAGGCGAGCAAGGCATCTTCCCCGTGCAAACGGCTAAATGTGCAATGCGTTAAGCGCCCTTTTTCAAGGGCGAAGCGGCAAGATGCATTGTCATGGGTCGCAATTAGGAATGTGCCAGACAATTTCTGGACAACCGCATCCATTAACCCATTCCATAAGACGAGGTAAGGGTGGTAATCACGATTTGGCATGTAACACTCGTAAGTTAAAATTAACTGCGTACCAGCTTGCGCTTGCCAGCACCGGCTACCGTGGTTTTCAGGCTTTTTTCCAGCTTGGTGGTGTAAGTGCTGGTTTTGACGCTGGAAACAAAATACCAGTCTGCTTTGGCTTCGGTCGCATTCACGCTTAGCACCATGTAACCGCGTTGTGCGGTATCCGCGTAAGCCAGCGTGGGGATCAATTGCTGCACCCCTATACGCATCAACTTTAACCCGCGAAAGCGGTCTCCCTCTCTGGTAGGCTATTAGTTTTGCACACCGAATAGATCGACTTCGACAAGGA
>NZ_FNQP01000003.1 GCF_900107695.1 Thiothrix caldifontis
AAGTCAAAGTCGCCTCGCGGTTTCCAGAAGTGCCAACGTATGGCGAATTTTGTGTGAAATCTACGTCAAATTACTGATTATCCTCATCCAACACTGGATCATGCTCACCGGATTGTGGGAAATACCCCAGCGCAGCCTCACCAAAGGTGTTCAAGCCATTCAGGAACAGGCTTCCCATCTTGCCGCCTGCATCGCTGAGCGACGCAGCTTGATAAAATGCCTCAAGCAACTGGCAAAACTCTTCGCTTCTTCAACCGCTTGCCGACAAAACAAACGGAGGAAAAAACCTAATAATTGGATGAGATTACAGCAAGTTAGGGAATGGAGGGCTTAAAGTTGATGCGTATAGGGAATGGTGAGCACCGGGCCTGCCAGCGTTTGCGTACCCGGCCAGCTTTGTTCGATGCTTTGATACGCTTGAGAGCGCCAACTTTCGCGTTCACCCACTAACCCTAACATGAAGGCTTGCGGGATCAGCAATAAAATAATCAGAAAAGCGATGAGTGCGAGTTTGAGGTAGTAACGCTGATTCGACATGAAAGACTCCTTATGATGACAGGGCGAGTGTCATCATAAAGAACAATAATGCAGGATTGATGGGGGCAATGTGGAAAAGCAGCGGAGTTTGGTGCAGCTTTCGTGCAGTGGCAGGCTCGCCGGATTAATCGCGCCGCAATGCCTTTGGTAACACAAACGATACGTTTTCGGTGATGCCTGAATCTTGTACTCGCACCTGTGCGCCGTGTGCTTGCAGGTGGGCAATTACGCCTTCCACCAGCACTTCGGGGGCAGATGCGCCAGCGGTTACACCGACGCACTGCTTGCCTTCCAGCCATTCGGCACGGATGTCTTCCGCGCCATCAATCAAGTAAGCGGGTGTGCCGCGCTTTTCGGCAATTTCACGTAAGCGGTTGGAGTTAGAACTGTTGGGCGAACCAACCACCAAGATCATATCGCTTTCATCCGCGAGCTTTTTCAGCGCATCCTGACGGTTTTGGGTGGCGTAGCAAATGTCGTCTTTTTTGGGGCCAATGATGGTAGGGAATTTGGCACGCAAAGCGTCAATCACGATGGAGGCGTCGTCCACCGATAAGGTGGTTTGGGTGACGAATGCCAGTTTTTCGGGGTTATTCACCACCAGTTCTGCCACTTCCTGCGGGGAATCAACGCGGTAAACTGCGCCGCCGAAAGACGTATCGTATTGCCCCATTGTGCCTTCGACTTCGGGGTGATTTTTGTGACCGATGAGGATGGTTTCGCGCCCTTCGCGGCTGTAACGCATCACTTCGATATGCACTTTCGTCACCAGTGGGCAGGTGGCATCGAATACTTTCAAGCCACGGCGTTTGGCTTCTTGCTGCACCGCGAGTGATACCCCGTGGGCGCTGAAAATGACGGTGGCATCGTCTGGCACTTCGTCGAGTTCTTGCACGAAAATCGCGCCTTTTTCCCGTAAGTTGTTCACCACAAAACGGTTATGCACGACTTCGTGACGCACGTAGATGGGCGCACCGAGGATTTCCAAGGCGCGGTCAACGATTTCGATAGCGCGGTCAACACCGGCACAAAAGCCGCGTGGGTTGGCGAGAATGGCTTGCATGAAGGGAGTCCCCATCGGTCGTTTGTTACAGGAAAACTAAGCTACGCTATTCGCTTTACCATCGCAACCTTGTAAGATACGCGCACCTTTAGTGTTCAAAATAAAAGCGAGTGCATCCATGCTCCACGCTCACCTTTCCCCAGGGCCGCTACCGTCGCGTATGCAGTTGACCAAAGACGGCAAGTTGAAACACTTTCTGACTATCGAAGGTTTGCCGCCGCTATTGTTGGAAGAAATTCTTGATCGCGCCGAACAATTCGTCACATTGCCGAATAAACAGCAGAAAAAAGCCCCCTTGCTGCGCGGCAAAACGGTCATGAACCTGTTTTTCGAGAACTCCACCCGTACCCGCGTCACGTTTGAAATCGCCGCGCAACGCTTGGGCGCAGATGTCACTAACCTCGATATTCGCACCTCATCCGCCTCCAAGGGCGAAACCTTGCTGGATACGGTGCGCAATCTGGAAGCGATGAACGCCGATATGTTCGTGGTGCGTCATGAACACGCGGGTGCGGCGCATTTCATTGCCCGCTACTGCGCCCCGCACATCAGCGTGTTGAACGCGGGCGATGGGCGGCATTCGCACCCCACCCAAGCGATGTTGGATATGTTCACCATCCGCCAAAAAAAGGGCAGTTTTCAGCCTTTGAAAGTAGCGATTGTCGGGGACGTGCTGCATTCACGGGTGGCACGTTCGCAAATCCACGCGCTGACCACGTTGGCAACTGGGGAAGTGCGCGTGGTTGCGCCGAAAACACTCGTGCCTGCCGGAATCGAGAAAATGGGCGTGAACGTGTTTCACCACATGGAAGAAGGCATTGAGGATGTGGATGTGGTGATTATGCTGCGTCTGCAACGCGAACGGATGCAGACCGCCTTGCTGCCCTCCGAACGCGAATTTTTTAAGCTCTACGGCTTGACCGAAGAACGCCTGCAACTTGCCAAACCTGATGCGATCGTGATGCATCCCGGCCCTATTAATCGCGGCGTGGAAATTGATTCGCGGGTCGCGGACGGAATGCAGTCGGTGATTTTGGAGCAAGTTACCAACGGTATTGCGGTGCGCATGGCGGTGATGTCAATGATTATGGGTTCACAGGGAGGTGCAGCATGAGCTTGCTGATACGCAATGCACGGGTGATTGACCCCGCTAGTGGGCTGGATGGGCAGCGCACTGTCCTGATCGACGGTGGGCGGATTACCGCGTTGGCAGAAGCCTCCGCCGCATTTTCTGCCGATGAAACCATCGACGCGCAAGGCTTGTGGGTATTCCCCGGTGCAGTGGATTTGGCGGCGTGTTTGCGCGAGCCGGGGTTAGACCATAAAGCCACCCTCGCCAGCGAAACCTTTGCTGCTGCCAGTAGTGGCATTACCACGTTGTGCTACCAGCCTGAACCGGGTGCCAATTTCGACAATGCAGCGCAGGTCAAACTGATATACGACCTCAACCGGCGGGCGCACTACGCCAATGTTGAAGTGTTGGGTAATTTGACTCAAGGCTTAAAAGGTCAGCAACTCAGCAATATGGCAAGCCTGAAACGCGCCGGTTGCGTGGGCATGAGCAATGGGCGGCAGCCATTCCATAGCCTGCAAACCTTGCGCCGTGCAATGGAATACGCTGCCACTCATGACTTGACCGTGTTCATTTACCCCGTGGAACACGCACTGGCTGCGGGTGGCTTTATGCACGAAGGTGAAGTATCGGCTCGCTTGGGCTTGCCTGCGATCCCATCTGCTGCGGAAACGGTGGCGGTGGCGCAAACCTTGGCATTGGCAAGCCATACCGGGGCGAAAGTGCATTTCTGTCGGTTGTCTGCGAAACTGAGTGTGCGCCTGATCCGGCAAGGCAAGGATAGTGGTCTCGACATTACGGCTGACGTGGCTGCCCACCAACTGTTCCTGACGGATATGGATGTGAGTGATTTCAACCCGCTGTGCCACGTGATGCCGCCGTTGCGCTCAGCACGTGATTTGGATGCATTACGTGAAGGGTTGGCGGATGGCACGATTGATGCGATTTGTTCCGACCATCAGCCGCACGAAGTCGATGCTAAACTGGCACCTTTCCAGCAAACTGAACCGGGCATTTCGGCACTGGAAACCTTGTTACCGCTGACCTTACGCTTGGTGGAAGACGGGGTGTTGAGCTTGCCAGAAGCCTTGCGTAAGATCACCGCAGGCCCCGCGACTATCATTGACAGCGAGGCAGGGCAGATCAATGTAGGTGCTCCGGCTGATTTGGTGCTGTTTGACCCATCCGCCTTGTGGGAGCTGGATCTGAATACGATGCACAGCAACGGGCGCAATTCGCCGTTTGGTGGCTGGAATTTTAACGGTGCGGTGAAACGCACGTTATTGGCAGGGAAGACGGTGTTTAGCAGCTAACGACCCCACAAACTCGACAACGGCACTGCCATGAGCTTTTCGCCCAATGGCAGTGCTTCCGTCCCATCGTACAGAATCACACCTAACTTCATGGCATCGCCTGCCAAACCCGCCAGCCGTTTCAGCCCGCGCAGGTCTTTTTCGGTGAGCGTGGCGGAGGCTTTAACTTCCACGCCGATCAGTTCACCCGCTCTGTTTTCCACCACAAAATCGACCTCATACTGGTTAGTATCACGGTAATAGAGGATTTGGTAATCCGCTTGCGCCCAGGTACTGTGCTTGAGCAATTCGGCATACACAAAAGTTTCCAGCAATGCGCCGAACAAAGTGCGATCACGTTTGAGGCTATCCACCGTCAACCCCCGCACAGAAGCCAGCAAACCGGAATCTATAAATTGCAGTTTGGGGGATTTGAGGACGCGCTTGAGACGATTACCCGCCCACACCGGAATGCGTTTCAGCACATACATCTGCTCGAAAATGCCCATGTATTTATTGGCTGTTTTGGCATCCATCCCCATTTGTGCGCCTAACTGACTGTAATTGCAGAGTTGCCCTGCCATTTCTGCCAATGCGCGTAGAAAAAGGGGGAGTTGCCCCAACTTGTCGATGGTGGCAATGTCCTGCACGTCGCGTTGGATGAGTGCATCAAGATACTGACGATGCCATGCCTGACGGCGGCGTGGATTCGGGCGGGTTAAGGCTTCAGGATAGCCGCCCTGCAAAACGGCTTCCATCAGGTCATCACCCAGCAGGGGTTGAGTGGTCACAGGGATGTTTCCCGCAAAGATAGCATCTAGCCAACAGCTTGTTTGATAATGGGTTTCCGCCTGAGCAAACGGGTACAAGGGAAGGGTTTCCATGCGTCCTGCCAATGAATCCGCTACTAAGGGCAACGTCATTAAGTTGGCAGAACCCGTTAGCAGGAAACGCCCCGGTCGGCGGTCTTCATCCACGGTCTTTTTGATCGCCAGCAACAGTTGCGGCGCACGCTGGATTTCGTCAATCACTGCCCGATCAAGAGTACGGATAAAACCGACTGGATCTTGTTGCGCCGCCAACAGGGTAAGGTTATCGTCCAGTGTCAGGTAGCGCATCCCAGTGCCTGCTAATTGGCGTACCAACGTGGTTTTTCCTGCTTGACGTGGGCCAGTAATCAATACTACGGGTGTATCAGCTAATGCTTCTTGTACGTGTGTTAGCAGTAGTCTGGGGTATAATGAGGCGTTATTCATGCGATACCTACGTCGTAAGATTAGGATTAGTATAGCGTGAAATCAGGATTATGTTGCCCTACGATCAGGAATGAAATGGATGTTTTTTGATGTTTGATATTGCGCTTTACCAACCCGAAATTCCGCCGAATACCGGCAATATCATGCGCTTGTGCGCCAACACTGGCTGCCGTTTGCACCTAATCCATCCGCTAGGTTTTTCGCTGGATGAGAAGCAAGTCAAGCGGGCGGGAATGGATTACCGTGATTTAGCCGTGGTGCAAGAACACGAGAATTTTGCCGCGTTTAACCTAGCGATGCAGGGCAAGCGCGTGTTCGCGCTGAGTACCAAAGTGAGTACGCGCTACAGCGATGCCGAGTTTCAGCCGGGGGATGTGTTGTTGTTTGGCCCTGAAACGCGGGGTTTGCCAGAAGCCTTGTTGTTGAGCCTGCCGGATGAGCTGACGTTGCGCGTACCGATGCTGCCGGATAGTCGCAGTTTGAATTTGTCGAATACCGTAGCAGTCGTGGTGTATGAGGCATTGCGTCAACAACATTTTGCGGGATTAGGCTAGACTCGACACATGAAACTACTACGCCGTATCTTACCCGCTCCTGCTCATGACCCCGGTTGTGTTGCCACCATTGGCAATTTCGATGGTTTGCACAAAGGGCATCAAGCGGTTATCCAACATGTTGAATGGAAGGCGCAAGCTTTGGGTTTGCCTGCAACGGTGATCAGTTTTGAACCGCTGCCGATTGAGTTCTTCCGCTCGCCGCCACCACCGCGCATTTATGCGTTGCGTGACAAATTACGCTTGCTGGAAGCGATGCAGGTTGAGCGCTTCGCTTGCCTACGTTTCAACAAGCAGCTTGCTAATATGGAAGCAGAAGACTTTGTGCAACATATCTTGCTGGATGGCTTGAAGGTGCGCTATCTGGTGGTGGGCGATGATTTCCGCTTTGGCAAAGGGCGGCGCGGCGATTACCACTTGTTGCAAGCCATGGGGGCAATAGCCGGGATGCAGGTGGTGGATACGCCGACATTTCTGCACGCCGATGAGCGGGTCAGCAGTACCCGTATCCGACTGGCATTGAGTACGGCAGAATTGGGTTTGGCAGCGGAATTATTGGGCAAACCTTACCGGATTTCAGGGCGCGTCCGCCACGGTGACAAACGTGGGCGCACCATTGGTTTTCCCACGTTAAACATGCGTGTGCCACAACATATTGCGTTACGCCGTGGGGTGTATGCAGTCAAGGTGTACGGGCTGGGTGAGGAAACCATCAACGGCGTGGCAAATCTAGGCACACGTCCGTCGGTGCATGGCGTGGAAAACCGGCTGGAAGTCCACCTGTTCGACTTTGCCCAACAGGTGTACGGTAAGCATATTTGCGTAGAACCCGTGGCATTCATCCGTGACGAAATGAAATTTGCGTCACTGGATGCGTTGCAAGCCCAAATTGCGCGGGATGCTGTACAGGCACGCCATGCCTTAGCATGACGCACCTGCAAAACGGTGTTGGTGTCCTTACTCGGCGCGAGTGGTGGTTTCGTAGATACCATCACCGTTGGCATCTAAGTCTAACCATTCAAACCCACTGACCGAGCGGATACGAATTTTACTGTTGTTGGCACCACTCAGAAGCGTTTCCCCAGTCGTATCACTAGTGCTCCAAGGTGTTGGGGTCGTGATATTCACGCAGCCCTCTACTCCTTCACACAATTGACCTGAGAACGTGATATTGCCTTGGTTAACCATGAGGACGAGATTATTTTCTAACAACTGTAGCCCGCCTGCTTTGCGGGTTATGTTAGAAACAGCGGTGAGCTGCCCGTTGTAATGGTCAACGGCAAATTGTTGTACGCCGGTTTCGGTGTAAGTAACGCCGTTATATAACGTGCTGCCCGTTCCACTGACGGTAAAGTCAGTAATTTTCAGTAAATTCGTGTCAAATTTGTTGATCGTTAATGTGCCAACACTGTTGATAACGACATCATCTTCTGCACACTGGTTGTGGGAAACGTTTAATGTTCCGGTGTTGGTTTGGTCATTCAGTGTGCCGCTAATGGTGATTGAGCCACCATTGGTGCAGGGTACACTGTCATTAATCGTCCGTGCTTGATAGTTCTGGTTTGCGATGTATTCATCAATCGCCCCTGCCAAGCGTGCATAACGTTGGGATAAAAGGGCGAAACTGGTGACGCTTGGGTCGCTGGATTTTGCCGCTAATTCACTGGTTTCACTTAAATTCAGCAAGGACAATTCAAGCGCACTGTAGAAAAGTTGCTGATTGTTGCTATTTAAGGCGGCGAGTGTGCGTGCGCCGGTGTAGGCGTTATTGGCAGTTGCTGCACTGCCGGTATCGCTACCGCCGCAGGCGACGAGGGTGCTGGTTAAGGTTAACAGTGTGACTGCGTAAATGTGTTTAATCTTCAGATTCATTGTTATGTCCTGCCCTTAAAATGGATTAAATAATGGCGAGCACTTCCTGATGCGCCGCTTTGCTTAGACGTGCCCCGAACACGGTTACGACTCGCGCTGCGGATAAACTCGCTAGTTTCCCTGCTTGCGCATTATCCATGCCTTGGGTGACGCCGTATAAGAATGCACCTGCAAACATATCACCTGCCCCGTTAGTGTCGACCGCTGTTACTGGATGTGCCGCAATTTCAGTGCGCCCAGTCTCATCGACGACCAATGCACCTTGACTGCCCAAGGTTATCACCAATTTCCCTGCATAAGGCTTAATTGCGCGAATGGCTTCTTCCAGATCATCTTTGCCGGTAAAGACACTAGCCTCTTCGCGATTGCAGAATAAAATATCTGCACCATCGCCCAGCATCTCATCCACACCACTACGGAAGAAACGCACCATTGCCGGGTCAGAGAATGTCATCGCCGTTTTTACCCCATGCTCCTTGGCGACTTGTCGGGCTTTTAAAGCGGCTGCTCGTGATATATCTGAGGTCACCAAATAGCCTTCGATATACAAATAGTTGGATTGCTTGAGTTCATCCAAGTGCAATTCGGCTTCGGAAAAGTCAGCAGTAATCCCCAAAAACGTATTCATGGTGCGTTCCGCATCGGGTGTCACCATAACCATACACTTGCCCGTTACGCCTTCGCTGGCTCCACGCACCTGATCAAGGCGGGTATTCACCCCAGCGGCGTGTAAATCATGCATGTAAAACTCGCCAGTTTCATCATTCGCCACTTTACAAGCGTAAAACGTTTTACCCCCAAACTGACTAATCGCTACGATGCTGTTAGCGGCTGAACCACCACTGGCACGCTTTTTCAACCCAAAAGTGTCGGTCAAACCAGCGAGTAAGTGTTGCTGTTTCACTTCATCAATCAGGGTCATCATGCCTTTTTGGATGCCATGTGCTGCCAAAAAGTCTTCTGTCACTTCAAATTCTTTGTCCACCAGCGCATTGCCAATACCGAATACGTCGTATTTCATCGTGTCCCCGTCAGATTATTGCTTGAAAATGCCTTGTACCTTATCTAGGTTTTCTTTTCCAGCATTTACCCTGCAATCTGCTACACTGTGCCACCGTGAACCAGCTTAACGTTACACACTTACCCACAAACTTTTCCCCAGAGTTATCCACGAAGTTATCCACAGGAAAGAAGCTTATCAACACAGTGGTTTTCCCATAAAAAAAGCTGTTAGCTGTTGGTGTAAGAGGGATGTAGTCGATGCCTACATATCGTTAGTCTGGTAATTTACGCCATTTGTCGAATAAATCTGTTTTTTTAATAGTAGGTTCAGCAAGGCGTCTAAAAAAACTCAACAAGGTGTAATGGTGTCAAACCTCCTATCTTTTTATCGGGCTGGCAGACTTATCCACAATCGCTGTCAACAGGATGTTTACCTAGAGGCGATGTTTCACGTGGAGCTTGTCTGATGTCAGCACATAACATTCTGATCATTAAAACATCATCTTTGGGTGATGTCGTGCACATGCTGCCCGCGATTACTGATGCCAGCTACCAACGACCAGGGCTGAACATTGATTGGGTTGTGGAAGAAAATTTTGCTGAAGTTCCCGCCTGGCATCCATCTGTCGGGAATATTTTGCCAGTTGCCATACGTCGCTGGCGCAAACACGTGTTTAACCGAACAACTTGGCAGGAAATACGCGCCTTTCACCGATGCTTACACCAGGTGCAGTATGATGCAATTATTGATACACAGGGTTTGCTGAAAAGCGCCCTGATTGCAGCTTTCGCCCAAGGAAAACGTTACGGTTATGACCGCCATAGCATCCGTGAACCGCTGGCTAGTGTGTTGTATCAACAAGGGTTTAGTGTCGATAAGCAGCGTCATGCGATCACCCGTAACCGTCTGTTGTTGGCACATGCCTTGGGGTACAGTATTGAAACCTTGCCGCTGGAGCACGGCATTGCAGGTGGCACTTACCCTTTGCCTAATTTACCACTTCCCAGCCGCTACGTGGTTGGCTTACACGGGACTAGCCGGGTTGACAAAGAATGGCCGGAAACACACTGGCAAATCCTGCTGACTGCGCTGGCAGAACAAGGGATTAGCACCTTATTGCCTTGGGGAAATGCACGTGAACACGCACGGGCGCAACGGCTTGCTCAAGTCACTGAGGGTGTACAGGTACTGCCGCGTAGTGGTTTAGGGGAACTCGCCGCCATCATGCAGCAGGCAGTAGGGGTTATCGGCATGGATACGGGTTTGATGCATATTGCAGCCGCTTTGGATAAGCCGGGTTTGGCATTGTATCCGGTTACTCAGCCTACTTTGACTGGCGTACAGGGTAACAGCCGCAGCACTAACACCTTGGAAAATCTCAGTGGTGCAGACACGCAGGATGTTGAAGCGGTTACCCAGCGTTTGCTGAATCTGTTGCTTAGATAAACTGACCTGTGCGCAGGAAATGTTGGATATAAGAACATGTCAGTGGGGAAAACAGCATCCCTGTGTGGGATACCCGTTGCTGGATACGAACTGTTTGTGCCGGATGGTATGCTTCTGCAACACTGACCGCACCATCATTAGGTTCACCCAATAAAAAGGGTGAACCCAAACCTAATGGCAAGGTTCCGATAATCGCTCCCCATTCACGTCCAATGTTAGTAGGTATATTAACACCGGCTAAACCTGCATCCATGCTGTTACCAAATGCCAAGCCCAATAGTGGTAAGGGTTTGATCATTCGCGCAATTTTGCTGCCTTGAATCGGTGTACCTAAGGTAACGAGACGACCCGGTGGTAGTTCGGGGTGTTGACTCAACAAATGCAACGCAACAATTCCACCCAAACTGTGTGCGACGAGGTGCAGATAATCTGTGGATAAGCGTTGGATAAACCAGTATAAGCGCTCAGCATTTTGAGCAGGTGTCAGACTAACAGAGGCATAAGCAGGTACTTTGACAAGGTAACCTGCTTGCCGTAAGCGTCTTGCTAGCGTTTGTAATACCAGCGGGCGCATCCAAATGCCGTGCAAGAGCACGATGGTTGAGGTGGTAATGGCTAACCTTCCAGTTCTGCCCGCAGGCGTTCTTCCTCACGATTTAAGGCACGTCGTTGCGACAGTGAACGCCATAGTAATGCTAAAATAAACATCAAAGAAATCAACGCAACCACTAACGAGACGCGAGCTGGGGCTGGCAATTTACCATCCTTACTGCCTGATACCTGTTGTTCTAAGATGTTTTGCAAGGAAGTGCCGGGTTTCTCTGCTTTCCCTGCTTCAGTCGTTGCCGTTGGTGGCGTGAGCTGATCAGTAAAGACCGGTGCTTGTTCAGGTGGAGCCGTCGGAGTTTGGTCGGCTTCTGGGTTGGCTGCTAACGTCAGGTTGGGGGGAGTTGTGCTGCCCGGTTTTGCTGGTAGTTGTGGTGCAGTAACCGCATTACCAGGTTCGAGTTCTTTCAGACGTCCATAAAGTTCTTGGCTTTCTGCATACTGACGCTTGATGGATATGCTGGCTTCCCGCAAGGAGGCTTGCAAGTTCTGAATATGGGTATCGCGTTGCTCTAACAATTGTTTGAGTTCAGTCAGTTCTGCTTGCATAGCGGCATCGTCTTGTTGTGCTTGTGCCGGAGTGACGCTGGTAGTGGGATCGCTGGTGGCATTCGGTAGGGCTGCTACTTGTACAGACGCCGCTTCTAACTCTTTGATGCGTGCATCTTTGGCCTGTACCTGCTGTTTTAACTCGGTTAGTTCGGTTTGTAATTTAATCATTAAGTCGTTTTGCAGTTGTGCGACCTGTGCTTGTTCGGGAAGAGGCGTCGTGGAAGGTGTTGCTGCTTGCGTAGCCTGCAACGCTTTGAGTTGTTTGGCTAAGGTGGCGCTATGTTGTTGTTCTGTTTTAAGCTGACCACGTAAGCGGCGGATTTCAGCACGTAAGCTGGCAAGAGAGGCTTGTTTGCCTGCGTTTTGCTTAACTTCTGGCATAATCGGAATTTTTAGGTAAGCGCCTCTTTTTAGAAGATTAATGTCGCCATCAATAAAAGCTTGTGGGTTTTGAGCGCGGATGGCTGCCATCATTTGTGGCACGCTAACGTCATAGGAAGGGCGGCGGCGACTCGCAATATCCCACAACGTTTCATTATTTTTCACCGGGCCGTAACTGGCGGCGGCATAAGCAGGAGGTAAACTGGTGAGTAATGCCGCCAGCAGCAGCCCAGTGGCAACGGCAAGTATTTTATATTTCATGATAGTTCCGCGCAGACAGTCTAAGTTAATCTTTTATATAGACGATCCGCACGGCAAATGCCGTCGGATCATCAACAGCCCAGTTAATCATAACCTGATGTCAGCCACTCTGCACGGTTTACCGGATGGCTTGCCCCGGCATCGGTATTTCCGGTACAGACTGGTTTGCCCAGCGGCTTGCCAGCAGGTATTTAGGTTTTCCGACACCTTGTTGGGGATTCAGTTCCAGTACCGCTTCACGTTCCAGCTTTTCAAGGATTTTTTCCGCAATTTTCTGGCGTTCGGGTTTGCCAATTAAAGACGGTTGTAAACCTAATGCCTTGGTGTGATGGCGAATGACGTCAGTCACTGCATCGGTTACAGGGCGTACTGTGGGTTTGACATCGCCATTGAGGATGCGTGAACGCACTTCCATGTAAATCAGTTTGAAAAAGCGTTCGCGGGTCAGGTCACGCACCTTGGATTCTGGCGGATCCGAGCGTGAATCATCCAGCGTTGCAGTGTTGGTTTCAGCCATTACCGGGGGCATATCGGCTTGTACCGGTACGGTTTCATCTTTGATGCGGATATTGCTGGTATCGGCGGATTCGGTACGTTCTGGTGTAATCTGATTGAGGTACTGATTACGCTCTGTATTGCCGAAGTCTCTGGGGATGCCGTTAACATTGCTGCCCACGCTTGCGTCCGTATCAGGGTGGATTAATTCGCCACGGGTATCCCGCCCCATCAGGAGTAAGGCGCGTTTATGATCGGCTACGTAACTGCCCACAAAGTGAAAAGCGTATTCAAATGTACCAATAATAATGACCGAAAACAGGAAGGATGCCCAAATACCGCCTACATTAAGCAAGTCCTTAAGTAAGCGAATCATGGCGTAGTGTTTGTCTTCGTCATATTCCAGCGTTTTCGCTTGAGTAATGGCAGCACTAAGCGCAGAACCCACGACTGCCGCTGAGCCACTGGCAGCTGCTTCGGCAGCGGCAACTTCGCCCTTGGCTTCGGCAATTTTGGCATGTTCGTAGCGTTCGCATTGTTGGATGCGGGCATCAGTACGGTATTTGGCACGGCAAGCCGCGAGTTCTGCCTCGTGTCTTACCAGTGTGCCTCGCGCTGCCGCCAGTTGTGCGGTTGCGCCTGAAGGTGTTGCCGCTTGCACACTCAAATTTTGGATGCTGCCCAACGCGGCTTGAAACACGGGCGACCCTTCAGAACGTTGCCGCACAGTGGCATCCTCACGTTCCATGGATTGCGATACTTCAGAAAATAAGCCGAAAAACACTACAATGACGGTTGCTACTACAGCTGCTGGGCCTTTGTAACCACTGGCATACAAAAATGCCTGTGCGGCGGTGATCACGGCGGTAATGCCTAGTCCTAGTATCGCATTTGCCCATTGCTCGCCACTCCAATTGGGCGGATCCATTTCCCCGCCCACAAAATATTTGACGACAAAAAATGCGGAGGCGAGGAATGCAGCAAAAGCAGCCATCAATAGCCATGCTTCGGCTTTGCGTAGGTCGCCGAGGATGTCGCGCAATGATTTTGTGGTGATCAGGTGCGCTGGTCGATCCAAGTTGGTATTTGTGTTGGAATCCGTCATAATAAAACCTTCCTGTCTTTAACTATTAACCCAGTGATAGCGGGAATCTCCGGCGTGTTGAAAGCGGCAACTTTCATCACGCCATTTTTATGCTGACTGTTTCTGTCTCATGATTTACATCCAGCCAGCCAACATCAGTAATACACCTAGAAACCATAACAAGTGCCGATCTGCATGCAAGCTATGGGCTGCCACCACTGCCCCGACCAAAGCCAAGCCAATCAGCATGTAAGGTAAATGCAGCATCGCTGTTTCTATATCAATAATTTGTTCTAAACCGGGCAGCAGGATCAGCAAAGCCCATACTGCCGATGCCCAAACGACCAA
Organism: Thiothrix caldifontis; assembly: GCF_900107695.1. GTDB lineage: Bacteria > Pseudomonadota > Gammaproteobacteria > Thiotrichales > Thiotrichaceae > Thiothrix > Thiothrix caldifontis. Next base: position 13,823 of record NZ_FNQP01000003.1, read on the forward strand.
TAAGGCGCGGGTGACTTTCCAGACTTGTCCCCATTCTGGTTTATCGGGTATTTCCTGTATCCCTGTTGCAGGTGTTTGCATCTCAATATTCATAAGGTTACTCCTAAATTTTCTGTTTAATAACTACGGAACAAACCGACCATTTTGCCCTGTACCTGTACACTTTCCGCCGGATAGACCATCGGTTGCATCTGGCTGTTTTCAGGGCGTAATTCGATTTGCCCATCGGGTTGGCGGTACAGGCGTTTGAGAGTGGCTTCTTCACGCTCGACCAAAGCGACAACAATGTCGCCATCACGGGCATTTTCCTGTTGTTGAATGACGACGAAATCACCGTCCATAATGCCGATGTCTATCATTGATTCGCCACGTACTTCCAGCACGTAACGCCCGTTGCCACTGAAAAGGTCGCTGGGGTTGATTTCATCTTTGCCAGCGATAGCTTCAATCGGTTTACCCGCCGCGATACGCCCCGCGAGTGGTAAACCGAGGCTGAGCGGCATTTGCGGGTGACGCGCCACTGCCGTTTCAGGCATCCGGTAGGCACGCTTGCCCGCTGTGGCTTGCAGGCGGCCTTCCCGGATCAGTGCCTGCACATGTTGGTGAACGGTGCTGCGGGTGGATATTCCACCTGCCTGCGCAATTTCATCCAAGGTTGGGGCGTAGCCGTTACGGGCGTACAGGGACTGGATGATGTCCATCATCTGCTGTTGTCTGCGTGTGAGCATAATGCTGTTTCCTCATCAACAAACCGAACAAAACACGAACTAAATATACGGTTTAGTTTGGACATACGCCAATCAAAAATACTTGCCATATATTCGCTTTTTGTTCGGTTTTGCCGATGAGCGGTAGCTGTGTGATGTATGAAATGCACTATGTTGGTGTTATCACTAGTTGACTGATAAAAACTAGAGCATTGATTTTGTTAATTAAAATAATTGCTTTAATCGTTTAGCCAAGAGCAAGCCTGAATGCTATGTTTGAATAGTGCGAAGGAGGTGATTTATGAGTACACCAACGGTTCAGCATACTGATAAATCGGTATTCCAGATTCCTCAACGGCGTATGGGACGCAATGAGCGCAGTGTGCGGATGTTGCTGGCAAGCGCAGGTGTGGGGGTGGAAGGTAAACAGGCGTTTGATCTGGATGTCCATGACTCGCGTTTTTATCGTCGCATCTTGCAACAAGGCTCCCTTGGGATGGGGGAGAGCTATATGGATGGCTGGTGGGATTGTAGCAGTATTGACTCTCTCACGACCCGGCTGTTGCAGGCAAACCTTGATGAAATATTACGTCATAATCCTCAGTTTTGGTTGCAAGTATTACGTACCCGTTTGTTCAATCTGCAATCTAGCCACAGAGCCTATCAAGTGGCAGATATGCATTATAATCTTGGCAATGACCTGTTCGTTATGATGCTGGATAGCCGTATGTGTTATTCCTGTGGTTACTGGAAAGACGCCAGCGATTTAGAACAAGCGCAGTTAAACAAGCTGGATCTATTGTGCCGCAAGTTGGCATTGCAACCGGGAGAACAGGTGTTAGATATTGGCTGCGGCTGGGGTAGTTTTGCACAGTATGCTGCGAGCCATCACGGGGTAAAGGTAACGGGGGTTACGGTGTCACGAGAACAACAAGTACTGGCAGAAGAGCGCTGCCGAGGTTTGCCGGTCGACATCCGTTTACAGGATTACCGCGATATAATGGGGCAATTCGACAAGGTAGTGTCTGTCGGTATGTTTGAGCACGTAGGGTTAAAAAATTACACTGCTTATTTTTCAATGGTGCAACGGGTGTTAAAACCGGATGGTGTTTTTGTCTTACATACTATTGCGACTGATCGGCAGGTAGAGGCAACGGATCCTTGGATTGAGCGTTACATTTTCCCCAATGGTAAACTGCCCACTCTCGCTCAAATTGCATGGGCGTGTGAACCGCATTTCGTGGTTGAAGATGTGCAGAACTTTGGTACAGATTACGACACGACACTCTTGGCTTGGCAGCAGCGTTTCAGTGTTGCATGGCCAGAACTACAGCAGCGTTATACGGCACGTTTCCGCCGCATGTGGGAGTATTACTTACTAACGTGTGCGGGAGCCTTTCGTAGCAGGCAGTTGCAGTTGTTTCAGTTGGTGCTACGCCAGCGTAATCGGCAGCGCCAACGTTACGATGCGCCGCGTTAAACCTCAGATGAGCCAGCCGCACAATCCGGGCATTGCCCTTGGAGATTAAGTTCGACTTCCTCAAGTTGATAGCCGGGGGGAAGGCTAAATAGCCAAGCGGGTTGAAGATTTTCTAAGCAAAATATGTGTTCACAGTGTTTGCAATAAAAATGGGCGTGTTGCTGTGGAACCCCCATTTGGGCATTGTAACGCCAAGTACGGTCTACTCCAGCAATTTTATGCGCCACATGGTGTTCCACCAACCAATCCAAGGCACGGTAGAGGGTTACACGGTCAAAGGTGTCGCCTTGTTGTTGGGCGAGCTGTTCAATTTCCTGATGGGTGAGAGCGGTTTTGGCTTCCAGCAGTATGCTGAGTACGCCAATTCTAGCAGGCGTTACCCGACCATTGGATTGCTGAAGTAGTGTACGGGCAGTTTGTTCATAGGGGAGTGCAGTCATTCGCTCACTTTAGCACTCTTAAAGTAATCAAGGAAGTGCCGGATTCGGGCTAAAGATCCGGCACGTTACAAGCGAAATATTATGGGGGCTGATCATTTCGCCCGTCCCTGAACAACCACGTTAAGAGGAAGAGATAAGTATAACTTCCATGTTATTTTTTCATTCCGTTGGTCGTATCCTTAATGTAGCCTTAATATAAAAAAATACAAGGGTTATGGTTAAACTTTGATCGCAAATATTTTGCAAGGATGGAAGTTAAGCCCACTTTGCCGTAAAGTGTTACGCTATCATTTGGATTAGACACGCGCAGGAATCATGTCCGAAATTATTCGTATTGCTACTCGTACTAGCCCGCTTGCCATGTGGCAAGCCGAACACGTCGCTCGCCGTTTGCAGGAACTTCACCCCAACCTTCAGATTGAAATGGTGGGTATGGTGACACGTGGTGATAAAATTTTGGATAGTCCGCTATCCAAAATCGGCGGCAAGGGTTTGTTTGTGAAAGAGTTGGAGTTAGGGATGTTGGAAGGAACTGCGGATATTGCAGTGCACTCCATGAAAGATGTGCCGATGGAATTTCCTGAAGGTTTACACTTACCTATTATTTTAAAGCGCGAAGATCCTCGCGATGCGTTTGTGTCCAACCGTTACCAAACCTTGGATGAGTTGCCGCACGGGGCAGTTGTTGGCACATCCAGTCTGCGCCGCCAGACGCAAATCCGCGCCCGTTACCCGCATTTACAGATTAAGGATTTACGCGGCAACGTCAATACCCGCTTGGCGAAGTTGGATAATGGTGAATACGATGCCATTATTCTGGCGGCTGCCGGGTTGATTCGCCTTGAATTCCAGTCACGCATTACCGCCTATTTGTCCACCGAACAGAGTTTGCCTGCGATTGGGCAAGGTGCGGTCGGCATTGAGTGTCGTCGGCATGATCCACGGGTGGAAAATTTGCTGGCACCGTTGCGTCATGCGGAAACTACGGTGTGTGTGCGTGCCGAACGCGCGATGAATCACCGCCTTAACGGTGGTTGCCAAGTACCTGTCGCGGGGTTTGCTGAGTTGCAAGAGGGGGTATTGCGAATGCGCGGGTTGATTGGTTTCCCGGATGGTTCGGCGATGTATCGTTGTGAGCAACACGGTTGTGCGGTCGATCCAGAGGCTTTAGGTGTGGCGATTGCCGAGAATTTGCTGGCACAAGGTGGAGATAAAGTGCTGGCCTTGCTGGGGATTCATGCCTAAAGCACTGCATGACTTGCATGTAATGGTGACACGTCCTGCTCATCAGGCAGAGGGTTTTCGTCAACGCTTGGAGCTAGCAGGAGCTGTCGTGCAGTTATTGCCAGTGGTTGAGGTGCGTCCGCTGGAGAATCCTCAAGCGGCATTAACAACGTTGGCACAGCTATCACGTTATGATACTGCGGTGTTCATCAGTGCTAATGCGGTCAATTATGGTTTGAGCTTATTAGACATGCAACAAGGCGAAGTGTTGCAGACCTTGACGTTGGGTGCGATTGGTAAGCAGACAGCGCGTACGTTGCAGCAGCATGGTTTTACAGCGCATTGGATTCCACAGCAGGGGTTTACCAGTGAAGATTTCCTTGCTTTGCCGCAAACAAAACAATTAGCGAATCGACATATCCTGATTTTTCGAGGGCAAGGAGGGCGGGAATTACTCGCGGATACCTTGCGTGAACGTGGTGCGCAAGTGACTTACGTTGATGTTTACCAACGGGTTTGCCCACAAATCGACGCCAATCAACTGAAATCCCTTCATGAACAGCAGCAGCTTGATATAATCAGTATCACCAGTAGCGAGGGGCTATTGAATCTGCTCGTCATGCTGGGTAATCCCGATTGGATAAAAACGGTTCCCTTGCTGGTTGGTAGCCAGCGTATGTTGGCAACGGCACGCCAAGCCGGATTTACCGGAACCATCCGCATTGCAGACAACCCCGGTGATGAGGCCATGTTGCAGGCACTCCTCCATTGGGTACAGGAATTCCAACCATGATTGATAAAGCAGCGACACATGAAGCTGATGATGGGACTTTGCACACGGCAGTAGATGCTGTTGATCACCTCGGTAACGATGTTGGGTATGTTGCCCCACCAAAATCAACGGGGGCGCGTTTTGCCGTGTTTGTGTCTATTTTGGCACTCTCTTTCACTGCTATCGGTATTGCGGCGGGCTATAAGCATTGGCAGCGTATGAATGACAAAGCGCGTAGCAATGAGGCAGAAATTGCGACATTACGTGAACAGTTACAAAGTGTACCCACCAGCGATGCGCTGAATACTTTGCGGCAAGATTTGGGTGCTAAGACCGCGCAGGCATTAAGCAATAATGATCAAGCACTTCAGGAAATGGCGCGGCTACAAAATCAAACCCGCCAATTTGCGGATACGGTGGCCTCACAAGTTGAGCAGGTCACGTTCTTGCAAGCTAAAATGCAGCAAAGTGCAACACCCGCCAGCGCTAATGAATGGCAAATTACGGAAGTCGAGTTTCTGCTGCAATTGGCCGGGCGGCAATTGCATTTGGCGCAAGATGTGCGTACTGCGATTACTGCTTTGAAAGAAGCGGATGGTTTGCTAGCAAAAGTGGGTTCGGTTAATTACTTGACGGTACGTCAACAGATTGCACGGGATATTTCTGCTTTAGAAGCTGTGCCTGTCCCTGATATTGTGGGCGTTTCCCAACGTATTAATGCGCTGATGCTGGGTTTAAAACCCTTACCAGCCTTGAGTTCGACACCTGTTGCGGGAGAATCAGTGACCCTGACTGATACGACTGAGGCGGATGTGACCGGTAATTCTTTGTGGGCAGACTACAAGCGTAAAGCCTTGGAAACCCTCAACGAGGCGATTGTAATCCGTCAACACGACAAGCCCTTGCAAATGCAATTGGATGCGGATGCGCGATTACATTTGTTCCAACTTTTGCAACTGCGGCTCGAAAATCTACGTTTATTGGTGCTTCAGCGTGATCATGTGGGATTTCGTGCCCAATTGGCATTGATTCAGGAAACGCTGAGTGAGTATTACCCGTCTGATCAGGCTAAATCGGTATTGGCTGAGTTGGATGACATCGGTAAGTTGGAGTTACAACCGGTTATCCCGGATATTTCTGCCAGCCTCAAGCAATTGGAAAGTGCACGTCATGCGGAAGCCTCTAGGGTGATACAGGAAGCTGAAAGTAATAATGCTGAGACCACAGCGGTGGATACGGGGGATGAGGAGGCTAGCAAAGCAGCGAAACCTGCAAAAACCACGGACAAGGCTAAACCAGAGGGAGGCAAACGCGAATGATGTTTTACCTGATCGTGTTGCTGATCCTGATCGCTCTGATCGTGTGGATGGGGCAACTGGTATTATCAAACCCTGGCATCGCCACCATTACGTGGGGGGTGTGGAGTTTCGAGATGAAGACTGCCACGTTGGCAGCTTTAGTTCTGTTGGCGTGTGTGAGTTTTTACCTGTTGGTTAGTTTGCTGCGTCACGGCTTTGGAATGCGTCGCAGCTTCAGCCGGTTTCGTGCTGCACGTTTGGGGAGCAAGGCTAACCGGGCGCTAACCCAAGGGCTGATTCAGTTAACGGAAGGTCATTGGGATAAAGCAGAAAAATTGTTGGTGGATCATGCACCTTACAGCGATACACCGTTGCTGAATTACTTGGCGGCAGCAAGGGCGGCGCACATGCGTGAAGCTTATGAACGCCGGGATGAGTTGCTCAAACAAGCGATTGAAAGTGATAGTAAAGCCAATGTTGCGGTGGGTGTTTCGCAAGCTGAAATGCAATTCGGTAGTGGGCAGCTAGAACAAGCACACGCTACCTTAGTGCGTTTGCGCGATCTCTCCCCTAAGCATCCTTATGTGCTGAAGTTGCTGGCTAAGGTATTGTATCGGCAAGAAAACTGGGATGCTTTATTGGGTTTGTTGCCCGATTTAGCTAAACAAAACTTGTTGAAAAATGACGACATGAGCAAAGTTCAAGGTGCAACCTTGAAAGCCATGTTTCAGCATTATGCTAAGGCAGGGCAGACCGATAAGCTACAGGCCATGTGGAAAAAACTACCAGCCCTGATTCGCGAAAATCACGAAGCTATTTTGCTCTATGCCAAAGCTTTACACACCGCAGGGGATGATTTGGCATGTAATAGCTTTATCAGTAGCATTCTGAACAAACGTTGGGATGATGGTTTGGCCGATTTGTACGGGCGTATTCAGCATCACAGTCTTGGCAATACCATCCAACAAGCAGAAAAGTGGCAACTCAGTCAACCTGAGAACAACCCTGCATTGCTGTTGCTGTTAGCACGCTTATATAACCAGCAAAAATTATGGGGAATGGCAAAAAGCTATTACGAAGCCAGTCTTAATCAAGCACCAAGTAGAGAGGGCTATTTGGAGTTGGCAGAATTGTTGGAAACCATGAAAGAGCCGGAAAATGCGCAACGCTGTTACCGCATGGGATTGCGTTATTGCATCCGTAGTGAGGGTGAAAAGCTAAATTTAACCCCAACGCAACGTCCGCAGGTCAACCCGCAGACGCCGCCAGCACTAACGCCTTATAACGGTTTATAAGGGAAGACGTGCAACACCACTGTCAATCGCTGCTTGGGCGACGGCAATGGGTACACGTTCGCGTAAGCGCAGGTCAAAAGGTTTAGGAATGATGTAATCTTTTCCAAACGTTAACGATGCTAAGCCGTAAGCATCTAGTACATCTTGGGGGACAGGTTCACGTGCTAATGCAGCTAAGGTGTATACGGCTGCTTTGAGCATGTCGATATTGATGCAGCGAGCACGCACATCTAACGCACCCCGGAACAGGAACGGGAAACCGAGTACATTGTTGATTTGGTTAGGGTGATCGCTGCGTCCGGTTGCCATAATCAAGTCACTGCGTAGTGCCAAGGCTACGTTTGGATTAATTTCTGGGTCAGGATTAGACAACGCGAACACAATCGGGTTAGCTGCCATGCTATTGAGCATCTCAATACTCATGATGTCGGGGCCAGACAAACCGATGAACACATCCGCACCTTGACACGCATCCGCCAGCGTATGCTTGTCGGTATCCACCGCATAATCCCGTTTGAAAGTGTTCAAATCCGTGCGCCCGGTATGCAATACACCTTTGCTATCCACCATCAACAGCTTTTGCTTGTTCGCCCCTAATGCTGCTAGCAAATTCATCGAGGCTATCCCCGCCGCGCCCGCACCGACGCACACGATGTTGACTTCTGCCAAGGTTTTGCCCTGAAGTTCCAGCGCATTCATCAAACCCGCCGCAATAATGACTGCCGTGCCATGCTGATCGTCGTGAAATACGGGAATATCGAGCATCGCTTGTAAGCGCTTTTCGATCTCAAAACAGCGTGGTGCGGAAATATCTTCCAGATTAATCCCACCGAAAGTACCCGCAATGTTCTTCACCACGGTGATGAACTCTTCCACATCTTGGGTGGCAACCTCAATATCAAAGACGTCGATGTCGGCAAAACGCTTGAATAACAGCCCCTTGCCTTCCATGACGGGTTTGCCAGCGAGTGCGCCGACATTGCCTAAGCCCAGCACCGCTGAGCCATCGGAAATGACGGCAACCAGATTGCCCTTGCCAGTGTAACGGTAGGCCGCTTCTGGGTCTTTGTGGATTTCGCGTACTGGTTCGGCAACGCCGGGTGAATAGGCTAAGGCCAAATCCCGTTGCGTTGCGGTTGGTTTGGTGATGTGGGTGGCAATTTTGCCGGGACGTGGTTCAGCGTGATATTTCAGCGCATCTTCTTTTAACGTAGACATGGTTCCTCCGCCTGCTGGGTTTAATGTATTGGGGCTAACTGTGTGCGGTAAGCTTATTGTATGGTCTTGAGTAACTGACCGGGGCGTGGTTCACCATTCGGGAACAGGCCGTTCAGTACACGCAAATGCATGGCTGGATTGTTGCTTAAGCGACTGGAGCGTGCGAGGTTATCGAATGTATCGCCGGGGCGTGCTGTGAGCAAGCGTACCTGTACAGTTTGTCCATTACCCAGAGGTAGGCGTAAACCTTCGATTTGCTGTAAGTAGGTTTCATGACCTGCGTCGCGTGTGCCAGTACCATAGCGCCGCGCCTGTCCGATCAGTTGCTGTAAGCGTAGGTCATTGTTGGGGTGAGTGGAAAACAGGTCACGATAAGGGTCTGAACTGCCGCCTTTGAATTGATCATAGGCTTGCAGCGTGGCAATCACATTGGCCATGTTGGCTGGATCGTAGCCAGCACGGGCGAGGTATTCAGCACCTAAGCCATCTGCGTCCAGTTCTTGGTTACGGCTGTAGTTGCTTAAGCCCAGTTCACCTAGGGTTCCGATGAGATCTTTATTGCCCAGTTTTTCACTGAGAACGCTGGTGACAATGCCGCCTACCACGCCCCAAGAGGCTTGACTGACGTTATGGCGAGCAGCAACGTGACCGATTTCATGTCCGAGCACACCCGCCAGTTCTGCTTCGGAATTCAGATAAGCCATCAGGCCAGTGGTGATGTAGATGTAGCCACCGGGTAAGGCAAATGCATTGACGGCTGGGTCATCCAATACTGTAAAGGTAAACTGTAGATTGTTACGGTGGCTTTGTGCTGCCATTAACTGCCCAATACGATTGACATAAGCTTGTATAGCCGCATTTTGGTAAGGGGGCGTTTTAGCGAGAATTTCTCGGTGTGCTTGTTGCCCTGTCTGAATTTCTTCAGCCTCTGACATCAGGGAGAGTTGATTTTCACCTGAAACCGGGTTGGCAGAACAACCAGCCAGCAGTGTAGCACTGCTGAGGAGGATGCTGGTTACTAAGGTAGTTAGCCGCATATTATCGTTCTCCGTCAAAAACAAAAAAGGCGCTCTAAAGAGCGCCTTTTAATGATGCATGATTCTGGAACAGTCTGCTAGGACTTACTTGCCACCACGTGCATAACGGCTCTTGAACTTGTCTACACGACCAGCCGTGGTGCTAACCGCTTGCTTGCCAGTGTAGAAAGGGTGAGATTGGCTGGAAACTTCCACTTTTACCAATGGGTATTCTTTGCCATCTTCCCAGGTGATATTTTCACGGGTATTGACCGTGGAGCGGGTCAGGAACGCGAAGCCGCTAGTCAGGTCTTGAAAGACGACTTCTCTGTAGTTAGGGTGAATGCCGGGCTTCATGTTGAAATCCTCAAGTTATTCGGGTATATGCGAAAAGCGCAACATCTTAGCGTTATTGAATCGAAAGTTCAATCTCGGCTTGCACATTCACTTGCAGGTTTTGTTTACCGCCTTCCAATGAGGGTGGTGCTGGTGCAGCATCGAGTGCCATTGCTGCCATCCGATACATCGGTGCTTGTGGTGATTCGCCTCCCAGTGCTTGCACGTCTAGGCGCACGATGCGGTATTCTGCGCGACCCATTCCGGCTTTGAGCTGGTCAGCCCGTTCCTTAAAATTTTTCAGGGCTTGGTCGATCAGGTTTTTTTCGGTTTCGGCTTTGACTTCAGGGGAAACACTGTAGTGAATACCTTCGATACGCAATTTTTCCTGCAATTTACCTAGCAGGCCACTGAGGATTTTACTGTCTTTACTTTTTAGCTGGATGTTTTGGCGTACTTGCCAGCCCGTGACCCGCCCATCAGTGTACACCGGGTTAGTGATGTAGTTTAGGGTACTGCTGTCTACCGCAGTTTCTTGTTTGGCGAGGTCTAGTGCCCAAGTGATCGTTTGATTAATGCTATCAGCCATCGCTGCGGTGTCTTGCCCTTGTTGCTCGGCGTAAAGTATCGCGGTCAGCATATCGTTAGGCACTTCTTTTTCTGCAATAACAGCAAAAGCCATACGGTCGTAAACGGTGGGGGGTTCAGCAATAGCGTTACTGCTGAGTGCAGAGAATGAAAGCAAAACCGCAGCGACTAGCTGTTTCATTAGAAATTATCCGTTGACGTGAATAGACCAACACGTAAGTCCTTGGCTGTGTAAATTTCACGCCCATCAACTTCCATGCTGCCATTACCAATGCCCATTACCAGTTTGCGAGTAATGACCCGGGTTAATTCAATTTTATAGGTTACTTTCTTGGCTTTTGGGAGTACTTGACCGAAGAATTTTACCTCACCTACGCCCAGTGCCCGCCCATGACCGGGGTTGCCAAGCCAAGCTAGGTAAAAACCGATGATTTGCCACATGGCATCCAGACCTAAGCAACCGGGCATCACTGGGTCGCCGGGGAAATGGCAATCGAAAAACCACAGATCCGGAGTAATATCCAGTTCTGCCAAAATGTGGCCTTTGCCATGTGCACCACCGTTATCGCTGATTTCGACGATACGATCCATCATTAACATATTGGGGACTGGCAATTGCGCATTGCCGGGGCCGAACATTTCGCCACGACCACATTGCAGGAGTTCTTCACGGGTAAAACTGGATTGTCTGGACATAATGCAAGCTCAAGAGTGTCATAAAGCGGAAGATTGTAACGGAATCTGTCTCAGAAAGCATAATCAGCTACCAAGCCGATGAAAATAGCCATGCCCAGCCAGTGGTTGTTGAGGAAAGCTTGTAAACTGGGTTGTGGTTCCCGATGACGAATCAACCATTGCTGGTAAGCGGAGAGTCCGCAAGCGACTAACCAGCCTAGCCAATACCACAGGCCGAGTTCCGCTAGAATACCCACTACCATGAGCAATAACAGGGTCAATATTTGCAAGATGCCGATGATCAAACGGTCATGCTCGCCAAACAGAATGGCGCTGGACTTAACTCCAATTTTCACATCATCTTCACGGTCGCACATGGCATACATGGTGTCATATGCGGTTGTCCACAGCAGTGCAGCTAAGAATAATAGCCAAGCAACCAAGGGCGGCATTGTGCCGGTGGTGGCGGTAAAAGCCATAGGAATTGCCCAAGCAAACGCAGCGCCCAAATGTACTTGCGGCAAATGGTGAAAGCGTTTCATAAAAGGGTAAGTCGCTGCCAGCAACACGGCAACCACTGACAGTGCGATAGTTAACCCATTAAGCAATAAAGCCAGTGCGAAAGCCAGTAAGCTTAATACGGCAAAAACGCCTAATGCTTCATTTGGTGAAAGATGTCCGGCAGCAAGCGGGCGGGCTTTGGTACGGGCAACGTGGGGATCAACGTCGCGGTCTGCATAGTCATTAATGGCACAACCGGCTGAACGCATTAAGACGACTCCGGCAATGAATACTAAAAGTATGGTCAGATTGGGTACACCTTCTGCCGCTATCCACAACGCCCAGAGGGTCGGCCATAGTAAGAGGTAGATGCCAATAGGCCGATCCAGCCTCACCAAATGCGCATAATGGCGCAGCTTTGTCATCATTGTGGATCAAGCATCAGGCGTTTGACGGGCTTGTCGTGTTGCAAGTGACTTTCGATAATTTCGTCAATATCTTCTTGATCGACATAGGTGTACCAGATAGCTTCAGGGTACACGACGATAACCGGGCCTTCGGCGCAACGGTTCAGGCAGCCAGCAGCGTTAATTCGCGACTTGCCGTCTTTGTGCAAACCTAACGCTTTAGTGCGTTGCTTGGCATAATCACGCATGGCTTGGGCATCAAACTGAGCGCAACAGGATTCGCCATCCGCGCGTTGATTGGTGCAAAAAAAGACATGATATTGATAGTAGCTCATGGGTCATTGCTTGCCTAAAGAACAGAGGTTCATTATGCCAGAGGTGTCCATACCCACAAAATAAAACAGGGTGGAAAATCCACCCTGTTTCGTATCTATTCGCCTAACGGCTAATGATCACTTTGGTGCAGCAGGTGCAGCTTGGTCAGCAGCAGGTGCTGCTGGAGCAGCTTGTGCAGGTGCAGTTTGGTCAGCGGCAGGTGCAGTTTGAGCAGCAGCATCAGCTTTAGGTGCTTCAGCAGCTTTTTCACCACAAGCAGTCAGAGCGAAAGCAGCCAGCAAAGCAGCGATCAGTACACGGTATTGAGTCATTGTTTTATCTCCACAAAAGTTGACTTGAAAAAAGTTAAGTGCTGAACGCATTTTGTGCGAACTAACACCCGGTGACCTTCATGATTCCTTGAATGTCACCTTTCTATATGTGCAATCCTTGCTTACCCTTGATGGGTATTCCTACGTTGCTAAGCGTAGCACTGTTTTAAACTTTGTGTATAAGTTTTTAATAAAATAGCGATATTGCTTATTGGGTATCAGAAGTATTGTTCAGGCTGGCAAGCACACCGTTAACTTCAGCACCTTCGTCCATTTGTATCTCAACATAATGGATATTGCCATTAATTTTAGCAGTAGACTTCAGTGAAATACGGCGAGAGACGAATATATCGCCACAAATAGTGCCTGAAACAACCACTAAGGGGGCGCGTATTTCACCGATTACTTCGCTGTCACTCTGAATGTACAGCGCTGCTCGTGAATCCATGGGGGCAATAATGTTGCCATTAATTTTCCCATGAACATATAAATTATTCTGAAAGGCAATGTTGCCAATAATTTCCAGGTCTTTTTCCAGCAGCGAAGCTGAAGAGGTATTTCTGGTTGTCATGTATTTATCGTATTTATTGAGGTCGGAAAATCAAGATAATTAAGTCAAGAATAGTAGCAGGTGTTAAACAAAACATCATGCATTATTGCGCTGATCGCGTAGTTGTTCTAACTCCTGTTCTAGCACCGCAATAGTATCATCACGCATTTGCAAGTCTTCCATCAGGGCTTCTAGACGAATTTCATAGGTTTCTAGGCGTTCCAGCACGTTATCATCGTGTTGTGTACTGTTGTCTAAGCGTGCATTTAATTTCTCAGCACGTTCTTCGGTTTCTTTCAAGTCACGTCTTAACGTTGCATTTTCACGGTGGCATTGTTCCAAGCGAAACCGTGCATCGAAAGGATTATCAGATGTTTCTTGGGGTAACGTGGGTGATTGTTTTATTTTATTGGCAACCCACCAGCCAATCGCCACGCCGATAAAAATAGCTAGGGTTAATAAGAAAGCAATTTGTATGGTTAGGTAAAACATCGGCTCCCTCTCACCTTAAATTACCGGACTATCCTATTGTAGCAGTCTCACGTTAATAGAAAACTTCACCTTTCATCAGAAAAATATTTTTCTGGAGCGCTTATAGACTATGATTAAAAAGTCTTCTAGTATCCTGAAAGAATATACTATAAACCATTGTTGAGTGTTTGGTGTGACCCTAAAATTATGCTAGGAAAATTATTGCGCAGCGGAAAAGTTCAGCCCCCGCCAGAATTACCTTTAGTTTTTAGTCTTGCGTCTGAACGCCAGCTTCGTTTGCATCAGCATCCTGAAACGTTGAGGGTGTGGCGATTCTTGTCGCATCATGTTCGTCGCTACCCTCAAGATTTACGTGCTCATACCCAGAGGGTTTTGTTAGCGCAGCATGAGTCTCTTCGTAGCCGTTTAGCAGGTAGTCTTCAGGATGTCTTTCTTGCCTTAGGGCAATCAGGGCATCTGTTGCGTGAACACTTGTTCCACTTGGTTAAGGATGATTTGAGTCGGCAGGATGAGCTATTTTTCCAGCAATGGTTAGAAACTGCGAGTGAGAGCGAGGCGCATCAGCAATGGCGTGAAGGTTCTGTGTTGTCTACGGGGCAAGAAGCCGCAGCAGTGAAGTTATTGACACTTGAGCGCAGTCAAGAAACAGCTCAATATTCGAATGTGATGGAAGAAGTTTTTGCATGTTTAGAGTATGGTCAGATTGATACCGCGAGGGAGCTGTTGGAAGCAGAGGTTCTGGCTGGCAACACTGACGAGTCGATAGAGCAGGAGCTTGTGAACATTTATCAGTACACGCGCAGCAAGGATGGGCTGAGCAATATGATTAAGCAGATGCAAGAGGCAGGGCGAGAGATTTCTGCTCTGTGGCTGGAAAAACAGCAGGAATCCGAACAATGGTAAAAAAATAACGACAAGCAGGCTGGATTTATGCTGACACATTCTAAAACAGGCCCTTTGAAAGTTGCACTACTGGCTATTAGCCCGCATAACCGGGCTATCCTTGAGTTTTTTTTCTCAGGAGCGGGGCGCAATTTGTTCAAGGTTGTCCCGGAGGCAGAGGCAGATGCCTTCATCCTTGACCATGATCACCCGGATGCTAAAGCTGACTGGCAACAACGCGCTGCTTTACACAAGCCAGGGATTATTTTGTCGGTACACCCGGTGGAGTTGCCTAATTGTATTTGGATTCCTAAGCCGCTAACGTCACGTGCCTTAACGGATGCGGTTGATCGGGTTTATGAGTTGGCGGTCAGCTTGGAGCCAGCATTGAATGCGGTACATCGCCCGGCGATGACACCTGCCTCTGTTGTGGCTGCTGAACAGCCGTTAGTGCAGCACGCTGAAGCACATTTTCGCGATTTGCCTCAGCCCTTTGGCGTATCTGCCCGTACAGATCGTGTAGACAGAAAGTTACGCTCATTGGTGATTAGTCTCCCGGACGAAGACGAAGCGGAAGAGACGATGGCTGTTACGTCGCCTGTGATGCAGCCAGAAGTCGATGTGCCGATGGTAGTGTTTGACCCCGCTGAAGCTGATATTTCTTTAGAAGAGGTCGATCGCCCTGTTGGTGATTCCTTATCGCAAGAAGACGCTGAGCGCCGCTGGAAGGCTTTGTGTGGTGAACAAGACGATGTGCAGGCGGTACCCGACGTTGCCCTGTTTACCCCGGAAAATTACTTGTTGAGCACTATTTTGGAGGCACTGCGGTTAGCTAGGGAATCACAGCAGACGGTGCACCTTAAGTTATCAGCACAGGATTACGCATTGTTGATGCCACAACAGGGACTGGCTTACTGCACTCTTGACACCCGGTCAGAAGAATTCCGCGTCTTGTGCAATAATCCCATACAAGCTGGGCAAATTGCGCTACATATACCCAACAGTGTGGAACTCGAACAACTGGAACAGCAAGCAACGCATGATGCAGATGCTTTGCTGGATATCGAAGCGTTTGTGTGGGTGAGTAGTTTGCTGACCGCCAGAGGCCGGTTGGGGCGTGGTGTTGAGATTGAGCAGAAAATTTCCCTGAAATATTGGCCCAACCTGACGCGCCTTGAACAGTTCCCCCATATCATGCGCATCGCTGCATTGTGGAACCAGCGCCCGGCAAGTTCATTGGACATTGCCAGTGCCTTGAGTATCCCACAACGCTATGTGTTTGCGTTCCACACGGCAGCCAATGCACTTAACCTGTTTGAAATGGATCAGAACAAACTCAAGAGTCGGGAAAAAGAGAAGCCTAAGCAGGAAAATCGTGGCTTCTTCTCGCGCTTGTTGAAGCGTTTGTTGGGAGGGGGAACGAAATAGCTTTATGAGCAGCATGATCAACCGCAAAATTATTTTTACCGGGCCTGTTGGTGCAGGTAAAACCACGGCTATCGCCGCCATTAGTGATATAAAACCGATTACAACGGATGAGTACGCTTCTGATATGACCAAAAGTCGCAAGCCACAGACCACGGTGGCGATGGATTATGGTTTAATTCGTCTGAGCGAAAATGAACGGGTGCATTTGTATGGCACACCGGGGCAGGAACGCTTCGATTTTATGTGGGATATCCTCACTAAAGGTGGAATCGGTTTGATCTTGCTGCTGGATAATACCCGCAAGGATCCGTTTCAGGATATCCGTTTTTACACCAATGCATTCCGTGACTTTATCGAAAAACAGCAAATGGTGGTCGGTGTGACACGCATGGATTTGCACCGTAAACCGGGGCTGCCGGAGTACCGTCGTTATCTGGAATCCTTGTCGCTGCAAGCACCTGTCTTTGAAGTGGATGCACGTAGTCACAAAGATGTCACCATGCTGATTCAGGCGCTGTTGTTCTCACTGGATCCGGGAGTAACGAACGGATGAGCGAATACATACTCACAGAAAACTTGCATCTAGGTGTGACCCCTGCGGGTACTTACTACGCTGTACAAGACAGTGCTGAAGAACCCGGCAGGGTGTTTTTACACCGCCTGTTTCAAGAAGCCGCTACCCCTTTATTCACGGTTGATGTTGCCTGTGAACTGAGTGGCTACAAGAAAAAACGGGCGTTAGAATTTGTGCATTGGATGCAAGAAGCCGGTTTGATTTTGGGGCAGGAGCAAGGCGAAACGGCTCCTGAGGAAACCTTAGAGCGCTTACTGCCTAAACTATTACGTACCCTCTCTGACGAAGGCAAGGCAATTCTGGCGGAAAGTCGAGGGTTGTATTTAGGCAGCGCTGGTTTTACCCATGAAGCAGCGGAAGAACTCGCTGCCCTCAGTGCCAATCTGACGGCAGTGTATGCACGTCATAAGGAATTGCTGCACGGTAACCTAGGCTACCGCCAGCGTGCGTGGGGCTTGGTAGATGCGAGTGGTAACAGTGAAGTCGGCTTTTGGCCACTTTATATTGGCCAAAATCGCTTTACACTTATTATTGGAGGCATTCCTCAGTTCAACCAGCCAGACTTTAAACGGTTGGTGTGGGCCCTAGAAATGCGTTACGGTAATACCGAAATACCTGTTTAATTGAACGAATACTGATAACCAAGGAGAGAAAACAAGATGCGCTCTGAAATGCTGAACTCCATCCTCAGTGACCTGAATGGTTCATCTGCGGACATTGAGGCCTCTGCTGTCTTATCGACTGATGGCTTGATGATGGCTTCCATGTTACCTGCCGGTATGGATGAAGACCGAGTGGGGGCGATGAGTGCTGCCATGTTGTCTCTAGGGGATAGGACTGCCGAAGAATTAGCGCGAGGCGCATTGGAGCAAGTACTAATCAAAGGAGCTAGAGGTTATATTCTGATGACACATGCGGGTAATGAAGCCGTTGTTACTGTCTTAGCTAAACCTAATGCACGTCTTGGCCTCATTTTCTTGGATGTAAAACGTGCTGCTGAAAATATTGGTAAAATCATTTAATAGCTATAGCTAATCTCGATTTAATAAAAATAAAAAGTGGCTCGGTCAATACAGCGCTGAGGATGTGGTGGTTTATAGCTGCACCCTCTCAAACTGCCGGGATCAACACGGAGAGATGCGATGGAAGACATGACAACCAAGGATGTGCTTGAGCCTTATACAGAACATGTGTTGGACTACTATGATGGTACTTCGCGGCGTGTTCTGGTTAAAGATGAGGAGATTCCCTTTCCTGAGGGAAAGTTGATCGTTTCCCGCACGGATCTGCAAGGTATTATTACCCATTGTAATCACGCTTTTGTGGAGATGTCCGGTTATACGGAAGCTGAGTTGATTGGACAGCCACACTATATCCTTAGGCATCCTGATATGCCTAAAGCGATCTTCAAGGAAGCATGGGAAACTGTCGCGCAAGGCAATAAATGGCATGGCTATGTTAAAAATTTATGTAAGGATGGGTGTTATTACTGGGTATATGCCACGATTATTCTCAATGTGCGGGAGGGGAAAGCGGTGAGCTGTACCTCAGTACGGCGTAAACCTTCGCGTACCCAAGTCGATGCCTGTATCGCACATTATGCCCAGTTAAAGCAAGCGGAGGCGCGACACAATGCCTTATGTCATGACGGTTAGCCCTGATTTCCCCCCTGCGCAAATTGCAGGTTGGTATATTTTTAATACGTGGTTACAACGCCAATTGGGCGTGCCTATTCATGTGGAATTATTTTCAGACTTTGCCAGCCAGCGAGCCGTTATTCAGGATAATGGTATCGACCTGATTTACGCCAACCCCTTTGATGCTGCTATGCTGGTGCGGGAAAAGGGCTTTACAGCGATTGCGACTCCCTTGCATAAATCGGACGAGGCGATTATTGCGGTAGCGATAGATTCACCAATAAAACACATTGAGGATTTGCAGCCCGGCATACGCATTGTGGCAACAGACGACCCCGATGTGAATCTGATTGCGATGATCATGTTAGAGCCTGCGGATTTGTCAGCTCATAATGTCCAAACACAAACGGTTGATACTTATGTATTGGTGGCTAAAAAGCTTTTGCAAGGCCAAGCGGATGTTGGTTTTTTTCTTAGGGATGCATTTGATACGCTTTCTGGCATGATTCAACGTCAGTTACGTGAGTTGATTCGCAGTGAAATACACGTTATTCGTCATGTTTTGCTGGCAAGCCCTCGATTGCGGGAACAGCATGAAGCTTTACGACGCATCTTACCCGCGATGAATGCTGACGTTAAAGGCAAAGGTGTATTGGAGAGTCTGGGGTTGCTAGGCTGGGAAATACAAGAACAGGAAGATACCGAATTTATGATTGACCTGATGGATACACTGGTTAACTAACCATGAAAAAACTGACCCCCCTTCACCAACAGGTACGCCTCCATGTGTTGCAAGTGCTGGTTCCTGTTTCTCTGGCAGGCATGTGTTTGTCTGGCGCAGTCTTGGCGGCAGACAAAGTATGGGAAATTCAGCCCGGTAATAGCCTTGGCAAAATTATTGCGGAACATTACCCCGATTACGGGAGCCGTCAGGCCATTATGCAGGAAGTCCTCAAACGTAATCCGCAGGCTTTCCGTAACCAAAATGTGAATAGCCTGATTGTGGGGGAAACGCTCCAGTTACCTGATCCTGCTGATATTCCCAATCTGAAGCCGTTAGTACCTAAGGCAGAAGTAGCGGGTGGTGATCCTGCTGCTCAGAAAAAAATACAGGCATTAGAAACGCAAGTTGCCGAACTCGAAGAAACAATCACTATTCTTGAGGAAGAAAATGCAGCGGTGCAGGAGATGCTGCAAGAGCAAATATCAGGTGGCACAAAACCTGAGCCTGCTGCCCCTATCGACAACACTTTGCCGCAACAGTTGGATGCGACCAAACAAGCATTAGAAGAGAGCAAGGCTGCTAATGTAACCTTGGAAACGCAAGTCGCCACCCTAACCCGTGAGAACGAAGCCTTACAAAACGATTTGCAGCAGATTCGTGCGGCGGCGGCAGTTGCTGAAACCAAAGCAGCCAGTGTGAGCAATTTGCCTTGGATATTGCTGGGGTTATTAGCACTGTTGACGTTGCCGCTGATTTGGTTAATGTGGCGCAAGCACGAATCCTCCTCATTGGATGCAGGTGCTATTTCAGCTTCTACACTGGTCGCTCCCGCTGAGACACTGGCAGATGTGCCTATTCAATCTCACCCTGAAGTACCCGTTGTTGCTACGATAGCGATGGATGAAAATCCTGATGCTGCTTTAAAGCTAGATATTGCGCGGGCATACTTGGATTTGCGTGATTCAGAAGCTGCTGCTGATATTTTACAGGATGTCTTGGTAGAAGGGGGCAATCAGCAACGCCAAGAAGCTCGCGAGATTCTTTCCTTTATCACCTAAGCTTGCCGTTAATACTTAGAAATTAACAGCTTATCCTGCTAGTCTGCTGGTTCTTTCCCTCTATCCTGCGGTGACTAGCATAGACATCACAACACTTCTACTCTCAATGCTCAACCATTGGTCTATATTCTATGGTTCGAGCAATGACTTGGGAGTGTCAAATGGCTTTTTCCGCGTTTACTGTAGGCAAACAGCAAGTAATTTCATTCGCTGTGCTATTGGCTGTAATAGCTGTCACCGTATTGACCCTGTTAAGCTTACTAATACAACAACCCGCTATTGAAACAGATTTGTTACAACGAACCCGCCAAGCCTTGGCTGAATCGGGTTTGCCAACCGAGTTGGTTCAATTTGATGGGCGTGATGGCGTTTTGACAGGCACGGTGGCTGGTGAAGCGGAAGCTGAACTGTTGCAACAGATTGTTAGCAGTGTCTATGGGGTACGTTACGTTGAAAATCGCTTGATTCCCGTTAGCGCATCCGCAGCACAGCCTGCGAGTTTAGAGTCCCCTCCTCCTCCTATCCTTGGTTTACACACCCCTTCTAAGCAGTATCAAATTGAGCAAATCGATCTGAGTGCCATTCAGTTTGAATATTCTAGAGCAGAATTGGATAGCAGTGCCGTAGCAGCGTTGGAACAAGTGTTGGCTGAGCTACGTAAGCACCCTGCGATGGCGATTGAAGTATCCGCGCATACCGACCATGAGGGAACGGCGTTAGGGAATCTGACCGTGAGTCAGGCGCGTGCCGAGGTAGTACGCAATTACTTGCTGTCCCAAGGCATTGAAGCCAAGCAAGTGCAAGCGAAAGGTTATGGTTCAACACGTCCATTAGCTGAGCCTAATACTGATGCCGCTCAGCAAAATCGGCGCATTGAAATTACAGTATTAAAGGAGTAGCAGGGATGCTCTATCTTGCTTTCCAGATAGTATTATTACTGAGTATTGCCCTATTAGTGGGCGTATGGGTTGGTGGCTGGGTTGCCAAATGGCGTTATGATAGGGAGGTAGCCGGATGCTTAACGGAGTTAGCAGGTTTACGGCGTAACTACCACGATGTAACGGTAGAAAATGCCAATCTGCGCAGCAAAACACGCCAACTGGAAAAAATCTTGCGTAAAATTAGCACGCCACCGGTTGACAGTGAGTATGGTCAGTTTCTGGAACTGAGAAAAACACTGGAAAAGACACGGAGTGAATACCAAATATTGCTGACACAATGTCATCAGCAAGAAAAAACATTGGCAGATTTGCGAATTGAATTGCAATGTAACCAACAGGTATCCACTAGGTTGCAAACTACATCAGCAACCTCACGAGTGTTAGCTATCGCACCAGCAACCGCAAATAGCCAGCGTCCAGAAGTGAGCAAGCATGATGATCTGACCCGTATTCAAGGCATTAGCCAGCAGTTAGCCAGCCAGTTAAAAGCACTGGGTATTGTCACCTATCGCCAAGTTGCTGAGTTCACATCAGATGATATGCTGCGAATTCAACGTATTATTGGTAGCGATCTCTATCAACCGCCAGACGGATGGGCGCAGAATGCCCGTGCACTACTCTGTTGATTCAAAATTTCGTCGGTTTTTGATAGGTACGTACAATCAAGAAACCTGCTTGTGATTCAGCATTGTAAATTAAACCGATTTCACGGCCTTCGTCTGTGCCAATAAAACAGGTTTCGCGTTTCAATGTGGCGGGTTGCCACCATGATGCGGGAGGTTGTTGTACCATAAACGTTGTTTGCAAGATTTCTGGGGTTAAATCTTGCTGTTTCAGGCCGTTTTGACGGATGAAATATTCAACCGCTTGGCGTTCTATACCAAACATAAACCATGAGGTATTACCTTGTGCAGAGGCTTGGTTGCTGGCCTGCACGCCAGTAACGTTGGTCGGGTCTGTGCCAAACCAGTTGGCAAGTGCTTGTTTGGAGCGTTCTGGATCAGCCGTGCGTAAGGTGGTTTTTGACGCCGGAAAAAACTGTTCCGCAATATAGGGTGTTGCGACCAGACTGATGCCAGCGAGGATGAGCAATGCCATCAGGGCAGGAAAAAAGTATTTCATAGAGACTCGTGTTGCAATTTGAATAAGTGTATCGCATTTGCGGTGGTTGCTTCAGCAATACGGTTAATGCTTTCACCCCGCAGTTCTGCCAAGCTAGCGGCAATCACGGGTAAGCGGGTGGGGTCATTACGCTTACCACGCCATTCGCTGTCCGGTTGATCGGGGGCGTCTGTTTCCAGTAATAGCCTTTCCAATGGCACGTTAGCGAGAACATTACGCAGGCGTTGGGCGCGTGGATAAGTCACGGTGCCGCCGACACCTAAATAAAACCCCAGATTGATTAGCGTATCGGCTTGCTGCTGGCTGCCAGCAAAGCTATGAATCACACCGTTTAAATTATTTTTACCAGAAAAACGCCGAATGTGTTTGAGAACACAGTCAAGCGAACGTCTGGCGTGAATAATTAGCGGAAGCTCAAATTCACGGGCTAACCTGAGGTGTGTGACAAATAGGGATTCCTGTTGAGCCACGTCCAGTTCGGGTAGATAGAAATCTAAGCCACATTCGCCGATGGCAACGGGTTGTTCCTTCTCTACCCAGTGACGTAACGATACACAATCGTTTGGGGTATGTTCAGCAAGATAAACGGGGTGTAAACCGTAAGTGGCATGAAAATGGGGAGATGTGGTGCAAATATCGCGCAATCGAGGCCAATGTTTAGCACTGACTGCTGGGAGAATTAGATCGGCTACGCCTAGCTTTTGCATTTTGTCAATTAATAATAACCGATCATCGGCAAAATCGGGTTCGTCAAAGTGGCAGTGTGTGTCGATCAGTTTCATTTGCAGTAAAGTACAATATTATGAGTGTAATGAATAGGATGTCAGCAGATGTTGTTACCTGAAAAAGTAACTAGTCAAAACGAGTGAAATGCATTATAAAATGCAATTATATGCTTGGTTTATCGGAAAGACAGACTCGTGAGGGGGCTATTCACATGGAAAAAACACCGAGTGCGGTACGTTTGTTCCAAATAACCGACAGTCACTGTTATGCCAGTGATGATAGTCGTTTAACTTGGACAGACATGCCTATTTACCCCAATCTTTCGTTAAAAGCGATTTTGGCGCATTTGGGGGGAATGGCAGAAGGTTACAATGCCTTATTGTTAACCGGCGATTTGGCACAGGAAGAAATCCCTGCGACTTACCAGCGTGTCAATGCACTACTTAATAGATTCCCTTTACCGGTTTATACGATTCCGGGAAACCATGACATTCCCCTGATGATGCAGGAAAATCTCAGTGGGAATGTACAGATGGCAGAGCATGTTGAGCTAGGTGCTTGGCATTTATTGTTGCTGGATACCCATGCTGACGGTAAACCTGATGGACGCTTGAGTGAAGCACAATTTGAGCGTTTGGAGCAACACTTGGGCAGTGTTCCGGAGGATCATTTCGTTGCCATTTTTATGCATCATCACCCTGTGCCGATTGAGAGTGAGTGGATGGATGTGATGGGTTTGCAGCAGAAAACCTATTTCTGGCAATTAGTCGAACATTTCCCGCAAGTCAAAGTCGTGTTCAACGGGCATATCCATCAAGAATTCAATGGGCAGTATACCTACACCGATGGGCGGGTGGTTGCAGTGCACGGTACGCCCGCGACTTGTGTACAAATGAAACCCGTGCGTAAAAATATCGAATTCGACCATACCCAACCCGCATGGCGCGATATTGTATTGTTAGCGGATGGTCGGGTAGAAACCCGCGTTTACTATCTGCCCTTTGTGGTGGAAGAAGAAATCATCAAATTGTCGATTTGACAGTATGGGGTGAATCCCGTAACGTGCGTCGCTGTTCAGGTGCGCTCATCTTGGTGAGCGTTAAACGGGAAGTTGGTGCAATACCAACGCTGCCCTCGCAACGGTAAGCAGGTTAAATCAATCTGATAAGTCCGATACCGGCCTAACAAGGCGCGACTCTGCCGAGTCGTCTTCATACACGTGCGCGATGGGCGCATCGTTACGGAAATCCATACCCCATGAAATTATCCCCTCTTGCCGCGCAGTTCGGCACTGTTACCTTTTGCCTGTTGGCATCCCCACTGGTATTGGCAGAAGATGCCACAACCCTCGATGAAATCATTGTCACGGCTGACCGCAAGGCTCGTACCGTTGATGCAACCTTAGCTCCTGTCAGCATCATTACCCGTGCGGACATTGAAAAATACCAAGCCAGCAGCATCCCCGATGTCTTGCGTCATGTGCCCGGTATCAACCTCAGCAACAGCGGTGGCGTGGGCAAAGCTACTTCGGTATTCATTCGCGGCACGAATTCCAGCCACGTGTTGGTGCTGATTGATGGTGTCAAAGTCGGTTCTGCCACGACGGGCAGCGTCGCGTTTGAAGATTTACCGCTGGATCAGGTGGAGCGCATTGAAGTCGTGCGTGGTCCCCGCTCCAGCTTGTACGGTTCGGAAGCGATTGGTGGCGTAATCCAGATTTTCACCCGTAAAGGTGGCAAAGGTTTCCAGCCCGAAGCCAGCCTCAGTGCAGGCAGTCACAACACCCAAAAAGCCAATATGAACCTTGCAGGAGGTGACGCCACGACCTGGTACAACCTGAATGCGGGTACGGAAAAAACGGATGGCATTGATGTTACTGCCAACCACCAAGAGCCGGATGCCGATGGTTATGACCGCGATAGCCTGTCGCTGCGTGCTGGACATCGCTTTGCCGACGATACCACACTGGAAGTATCAGCCTTACGCGCCGCTGGTGAAAACCACTTCGACAGCAGTTTCAATAACGAAACCCACTTTACCCAACAAACCCTGTCTGGCAAGCTGCAACACCGTGTCAATGACAACACCTTGCTAACCGCACAAATCGGACAGGCACGCGATGATGCTGACAACTACCTCAATGGCACGCCATTGGCGGCATTTCGTACCTACAACACCCAGCGCGATACGGCTTCCCTCCAGGCGAATGTTGATGTAGGCAGCCGTGGTGCAATAACGCTAGGGCTGGATCAGCAACGCGATACAGTGGAAAGTGATAGTGCTTACGACCGTACTTCCCGCGACAATACCGGGCTGTTTGCCAGCTACCAAACCGACATGGGTGCAAATCGGCTGGAAGTGTCGGCACGGCATGACGATAATGAGCAATTTGGTACACATAACAGCGGTGGCATTGCTGTCGGGCGTGACCTTCGCAACGGAATGCGCGTGACGGCGGCGTATGGTACGGCTTTCAAAGCGCCAACATTCAATGACTTGTACTACCCATTCAGTGGTGATGCGAGCTTGCAGCCGGAAGAATCGCAAAACGCCGAACTCGGTGTCGCTGGTAAACTCGCGGGTGGCAAAACCACCTGGTCAGCGAATGCTTTCAGCAACAGCATCGACAATCTGATCAGTTACCGACCACCGACTTACCAGGTCAGCCAAACGGACAAGGCACGGATTCAAGGCTTGGAATTGAGTACAGGTACGCAATTGGCTGGTTGGGATATTGCTGCTAATGTCACGCTGCAAAATCCCGAAAACCGCAGTGGCACGGATGCGGGTAAAACCCTGATCTACCGCCCGAAACAGCTTGCCAGTGTCGATATTGATCGTGCTTTGGGTAAATTTCGTGTGGGTGCAACCGTGCGTGGTGAAAGCCAGCGTTATACCGATGATGCCAACACCGAGAGCGCGAAGCTGTCAGGTTACGGCACTTTGGATTTACGCGCTGATTACCGCTTGGCAAAAGACTGGACGATTGGCGCGAAACTCGGCAACGTATTGGACAAAGATTACCAAACCAACTCCGGGTATAATCAGGATGGTGTTAATGGTTTGGTGACAGTTAAATACGCACCAAAGTAACGTAGGGTGGGTGGAGCGAATGCGATACCCACCCTCTTTAGCGGTTTGGAATAATGGTGGGTATCGCTACGCTCCACCCACCCTACAGGAGATGTTTATGTTTACACTTTCAACTAAGAATCAATGGCTGGTCGGTGGCATTCTACTGGCGGTCATGCTGCTTACCCGCGTTCATGTGATTGACCATTTACTGGATGCGTCGTGGGCGGTGTTTTTCCTTGCCGGATTTTATCTGCGCAATCTGTTGGCGTTTGGGGTATTTATGGCAACCGCAGTAGCGATTGATTACGTCGCCACTAGCCAGCTTGGCGTTAGTAATTTCTGTGTATCGCAGGCGTATATTGCGCTGGTTCCCGCTTATGGTGTGATGTTTGCTGCCGGGCGTTGGTTTGCGGGGCAGTATCAAGGCGAAACCTTGGCATCACTGGGCAAGTTAGTGCTGGCGGTATTGATCGGGTTTACACTGACTGAAGTGATTTCCAGTGGTAGTTTCTATGCCTTTTCGGGTACATCCGTCGACATCAGTGTGGCAGGGTTTGTGGCGCAATTGCTGAAGTATGCACCGCATGGTTTGTATATTACAGGCATGTACCTGACCGTTGCGGCTTTGCTGCATGTTGCTGTCAAGCAAGTAAGTGGTTTGAAGACTACGGTGTAGTCTGGAATACCCGTTGTCAGGTTTACTGCCTTGCGCTTAATCCTCGCCCCCATGGAAGGCGTGATGGATCACACCATGCGCGATCTGCTGACCCGTGTTGGCGGTTACGCGCGTTGCGTGACCGAATTCGTGCGCGTGGTCGACCGGCAATTACCCAACCGTGTATTCCACCGTGCTTGCCCTGAATTGAGCCAAGGTGGTAAAACCCCCGCAGGAACCCCTGTTTATGTGCAATTACTCGGTGGCGATCCCGACGTGATGGCACTGAATGCCCATGCGCTGGAACGCTTGGGTGCACCCGGCATCGACATCAATTTCGGCTGCCCTTCCAAAACGGTTAACAACAGCGATGGCGGTTCGGTATTATTGCGTGAACCGGAGCGCGTCCACGGCATTATTCGGGCAGTACGCGCCGCCGTTAGCCCACAGATTCCCGTGACCGCGAAAATCCGCCTCGGTTTCAAAGACAGCAGCTTGTTTGAAGACATTGCCCTCGGTGTGGAGGCGGCGGGTGCAACCGAACTCTGTATTCACGCCCGCACCAAGCAACACGGTTACTTACCCCCGGCGTATTGGGCAGAAATCGGCAAGGTGAAACCCAGGCTCAGCATTCCCGTGATTGCTAACGGCGAAATCTGGTCAGGTACTGATGCGCAGCAAGCCCAAGCAGAAAGCGGTTGTGTGGATTTAATGTTGGGTCGGGGCGCGTTGAGTTTCCCCGATTTGGCACGGGTAATTCACGCCCAATACGCAGGCGAAGCTTACACTCCCATGCCTTGGGCAACGGTGTTACCGTTGGTGCAGCATTACGCTGCACAGTTGGAAGCACGCGCCCCGAAATACGCCGTGAGTTTCGTCAAACAATGGTTTACCTATTTACGCCGCCAATACCCGGAAGCTGAAAGCCTATTCCAGCAAATCAAGCGGATGAAGGACATGGCGGAGATTAACAAGCAATTCAAGCACGGGAGTTACCCATGACCGACCAGCCTAACGTCACCACTTCTTGCGACACGCTGCCCAGTGGCACACTTGCTGTCGAACAGGCGCAAGCCCGCGTGCTCGATAGCATCCAAGCCCTGCGTGATACCGAAACCTTACCACTGATGCAAGCTGCCGGGCGCATCCTTGCTGAACCTGCCCGTGCACAAATGCAAGTACCGCCACACACCAATTCTGCGATGGATGGCTACGCTTTGCGCCATGCGGATAGCGGGGCGTCATTGCACGTCATCGGCACGGCCTTTGCGGGGCATCCGTTTACTGGCACAGTGCAGGCAGGTGAATGCGTGCGCATTATGACGGGCGCAGTTCTGCCTGCGGGAGCCGATAGTGTGGTCATGCAGGAAAACGTGCAACGCGACGGTGACACCATCCGGCTTTCCGGCACGCTCAAGCGGGGTGAAAACGTGCGTTATGCCGGTGAGGACAGTCAACCCGGTGATATTTTGCTCGAAGCAGGGCGCAAGCTCAACGCCGCTGACCTTGGTATGCTTGCCTCGCAAGGCATTAGCACGGTGACGGTCTGGCGGCGGGTACGGGTAGCGTTTTGCTCCACGGGCGATGAACTCACCCCCTTGGGTATGCCGCTACAGCCCGGTCAGATTTACGATAGCAACCGCTATACCCTACACGCGATGCTGCAAACGCTGGATGTGGACATGATCGACATGGGCATTATCCGTGACACCCCACAAGCGGTGGAGCAGGCATTCCAGCAAGCCACATTAACGGCTGATGTGTTGATCACCAGTGGCGGGGTATCGGTTGGTGAAGCCGATTACGTGTCTGATACGCTGCAACGTTTGGGGCAAGTCAATTTCTGGAAAATCGCTTTCAAACCGGGCAAACCGTTAGCTTTTGGGACGTTGGGCGATTGCCTGTTTTTCGGCTTGCCGGGTAATCCGGTATCGGTGATGGTGACTTTTCTGCTGTTCGTGCGCCCTGCCATCCTTACATTACGGGGTGAAAGCGTGCCACTCGTACCGGAATACCCGGCTATTTGCGACACGCCACTGAAAAAAGCACCAGGGCGCAAGGATTACCAGCGCGGTATTGCGGAGCGTGACAGCACTGGGCAGTGGCATGTGCGCACTACTGGCAACCAAGGTTCGCATGTGTTGCGTTCCATGAGCCAAGCCAATTGCTTTATTGTCTTACCGTTGGAGTGGGGCAATGTGGCGGCTGGTACGTCTGTGACGATTATCCCTTTTGAGGGGTTGATGTGATGTCTATCACCGTTAATCTGGTTTGCTCTGGCGCAATTCCACCATTGCCTTTTCCGCTTTTGCACCCAGGAATACATACATCCCCAGTGCAACCAGCAAGCCTGCCGCCGAGAACATCATTTCCACTGCGCCTGCCAACATCTCGCCGTCGCCCAGCACCGATTTGAACATCAGCAGCAACGCCTCGATCGACACCGCAATCAGGATTGCCGACATAAAGCGGGTGATGGTGCGGCGGGTGGAGCTGTGGCGGAAAATGTCCTTGTGCATCAACATCCGTGCCATTGCATAGCCGCTATGTTTTATGATACATAACGAAACCATGAATACAGCACCCAACACCTACCACCTACGCGGACGCTTTTGGATCGAAAGCCCTCAAGGAACCTTCCTCGGTCAAGGCCGTGTTGCCTTGCTGGAATGTATCCGCGAACACGGCTCCATCAGCGCGGCGGCACGTTCCATCGAAATGTCCTATCGCCAAGCGTGGGCGTTAGTTAATTCCATGAATACCCACAGCCGCACGCCGCTAGTCAGCAGTGCCACGGGGGGGAAGGGCGGCGGCGGCGCAAGCCTTACCGAGACGGGCGAAAAAGCCATTGCGCTTTACCATGCAGTCCGCGCTGATTTTGACGCTTTTCTGGCAAAGCGTTCTGAATCCCTGACCCTGTAAAATTTTTTGCCACTCGTTATGTTTTTTTGGAAATAGCGAAATGGTTATGCACTACAACAACATAACGTAGTAAATCCAGCAGGATTATGAAATTTGTTAGGTCTGCGACAGATGGTTATTTTATCAAATAATTGAAAATATTAAGATTATTCTCATGGCATGGCTTTTGCTATGCAGGATTTGAAAATCGGAAACTTGTGCAACACGGCGGCGGAACCAACCTGACGGCTTACGGGCGGCGCATGGTGATGGTTTACCGCCACATGGAAAAGGAACACGCCCGCATCCTCTCCCAATTAGGGCAGGTGGCGGACAATTTCGAGCAATATTTTCAACTAATAAGGAGATTCGATATGCAAACTAGCAGCCGTAACCAATTCTTAGGCACTGTCACCAAAGTGACCAACGGGCCGGTCAATTCCGAAGTCATCCTCGACATCGGCGGCGGTGACGAACTCGTTGCCGTCATTACGCATAACAGCGTTGAGCACCTCGGCCTTGCCCCCGGTGTGCAAGCCTACGCACTGGTCAAAGCGCCGTGGATCGTCCTCGCCAAAGACGACGGCAAGATCAAAACCAGCGCCCGCAACCATTTGCGTGGCACGATCGTCAGCTTGCAAGAAGGCGCGGTCAATGCCGAAGTCATCATCGAATTGCCCGGTGGCAAAACCGTCACATCCATCATTACCAACGACAGCGTGCAGGATATGGAGCTGAAAGTCGGGGACAAAGCCAGTGCCCTGATCAAGGCATCGCACATTATCCTAGCCGTATCCAACTAATAACCAACCGATTTCCCCTCACTAGCCATTTAAGGAACTCACCATGAAACTGTTTAAACAAACCCTGCTTGCCGTCGCCATCGCTTGCAGTACCGCCAGTGCTTGGGCAGATGAAGTGCAAGTTGCCGTTGCCTCCAACTTCACCAAGCCGCTGGAAGCCATTGCGGAAAAATTCAAAGCTGCCAGCGGACATGATTTGAAAATCTCCGCCGGTGCAACCGGCAAGCTGTACGCCCAGATCGAAAACGGCGCACCGTTTGAAGTATTCATTTCCGCCGATAGCAAGACCCCGAAAAAGCTGGTTGAAGCCAAGATGGCAGAAGCTGATAGCCAGTTTACTTACGCTTTCGGCAAGCTGGCGTTGTGGAGCAGTACCGAGGGTTATGTGGATGACAAAGGCGAAGTATTGACTAAAGGCGACTTCAAGCACTTGGCGATTGCCAACCCTAAA
Source organism: Thiothrix caldifontis (assembly GCF_900107695.1). Lineage (GTDB taxonomy): Bacteria > Pseudomonadota > Gammaproteobacteria > Thiotrichales > Thiotrichaceae > Thiothrix > Thiothrix caldifontis. Next base: position 44,446 of record NZ_FNQP01000003.1, read on the forward strand.
ACCGCGCCTTACGGTGAAGCAGCGATGGGGATTTTTGGGAAGCTGGGGATTACCGACACCATTACCCCCAAATTGGTGACGGGTGAAAACATTACCCAAACCTACGATTTTGTTTCCACTGGCAATGCAGAACTGGGTTTTGTGGCACTGTCGCAGGTGCAAAAAGAGGGCAAACTCAAGAGCGGTTCGGCGTGGGTCGTGCCGCAGGATATGTATACGCCATTATCCCAGGATGCAGTATTGCTCAGCAGTGCCAAGGACAGTGCCTCAGCCAAGGCTTTGCTGGAGTTTTTGAAGGGAGAAGAAGCACAAACTGTCATCAGCAGTTACGGCTACGGTTTGCCTGAAAAAACAGCTACCAAGGAGAAGTGATCATGCTTTCCGCCAGTGATTGGTCATCAATATGGTTGACGTTTAAACTTGCCAGCCTTACTACCCTGATTTTGCTACTGATTGGTACGCCGTTGGCGTGGCATCTGGCGCATACCCGCCGCTGGTGGAAAGCTCCCTTGAGTGCGGTGGTGGCTTTACCGATTGTATTGCCACCCACCGTGCTGGGTTTTTACCTGCTAATTACCTTGGGGCCAAAAGGGCCGATTGGACAATTAACGCATTCATTGGGGCTGGGAACATTGCCATTTACCTTTAGTGGTTTGCTGGTGGCTTCGGTGTTCTATTCGCTGCCGTTTGTGGTGCAGCCGATCCAGAATGCGTTTGAAGCCCTCGACATGCGTTTGCTGGAAGCATCCCGGACGTTACGGGCAAAACCTATGGATACGTTTTTTAGTGTGGTTGTGCCACTAGCCCGCCCCGGTTTTCTCACCGCCTGCATTTTGGGATTTGCGCATACCGTGGGTGAATTCGGCGTGGTGTTGATGATTGGTGGCAATATTCCCGACAAAACCCGCGTGGTGTCGGTACAGATTTACGACCATGTGGAGTCGATGGAGTACGCGCAAGCCCACTGGCTGGCAGGCGGTATGGTGGTGTTTTCCTTCATCGTGTTGTTGCTGATGTATACGCTTAACCGTGGGATCAGGATGTCAAAAATATGAGTAATACACCACACGATAACTTACACGCCCGCTTCCAACTGGCTTTTAGTGGCTTTCAGTTGGAAACCGATTTGCAGTTGCCGGGGAGCGGCGTAACGGCATTGTTCGGGCATTCCGGCTCTGGCAAAACCACCTTGTTGCGCTGCATTGCCGGGTTGCAACGCCCGGACAGCGGTTTCCTGCAAGTGCGCGGGCAGGTGTGGCAAGACAGCGCGCAGGGCGTGTTTTTGCCAACGCACCAACGCCCCTTGGGGTATGTGTTTCAGGAAGCCAGCTTGTTTCCGCATTTGAGCGCACGCAAGAATATGGATTACGGGCGCAAACGTGCCGTGCAAGCTGCCAATGACGCGGAACTGGCGGCGATAGTGGATATGCTGGGGATTGGGCATTTGCTGGACAAAATCCCCGCGCAACTCTCCGGTGGAGAACGCCAGCGGGTTGGCATTGCTCGTGCTCTTGCCCTCAAGCCGCAAGTGTTGTTGATGGATGAACCGCTTGCCGCGCTCGATCTCAAGCGTAAACAGGAGATTTTGCCGTTTTTGGAACACTTGCACCGTGAACTCGATATTCCCATTTTGTACGTGACGCATTCACCGCAGGAAGTGACCCAGCTTGCGGATCATCTGGTGGTGCTGGAAGCGGGCAGGGTGGTGGCTTCGGGCGCATTGGCGGAGGTGTTGACGCGGCTGGATTCGCCGATGGCGCAAGGAAAAGAAGCCTCCAGCGTGTTGCAGGTGAAAGTGTGGGATCATGAGCCGGAGTTTCACCTCAGCCACGTCGGTTTTGCCGGGGGCGTGATCAGTTTGCCCTACCAGCAGGCAACCGCCGTGGGTACGCCGTTGCGCTTGCGCATTGATGCTCGCGATGTCAGTTTGACGCTGCAACAACCGGCGCAAACCAGCATTCTCAACGTGTTGCCCGCCAGCATTACCGGTATGGCGCAACCGGTGGCGGGGCAGGTGATGGTGCGTTTGAACCTAGGCGGCGTGCCATTGCTGGCACACATTACCCAGAAATCGGCGAGTGTGATGGGCTTGCGGGTGGGGATGGCAGTGTTTGCGCAGATCAAGGCGACCGCGATTGTGTGAAAATCGTTGTTACTAAGCTGTTACTCCGCCGTTACTGCTATCATTTGACGCTCTTTATCTATCAGTGTAATGTCGATCAATCAGATTAATGATTAATCATGTTGCAAGAACATGAAGGGGCTACTAGATGGAAAAGAAAGCGTTTTTTCTCAAACGTTTGAATGATCACGTACAATATTTGCGCCAAATGAAAGGGCGTTTAGACGGATCTAATCACTTTGAGCCAACGACTTGCCGTATGTGTTCCTTGGGTGGGTGGTTATATGGCGAAGGGCAACGCGAGGCGAATGCATACGGTGAGTCAATGGTGGAACTTTTCAATGCGTTATTTGTGCCACACGAACGTTTCCATCTAGCCAGTGATGAAGCCTTGCGCTGTCAGCTCGACGGCAATGAAATCGGAATGCGCCGCGCCTTCACGGAGATGCATCAGCTTTCCAATACCTTGGTGAATCTCTTATTGCAGATGGATGGTGTCTCAGGCAAAGTCAAATCCCAACCCATTAGCGCAGAACAAGCATGACTGATTCGGATAAAAACACCCGCCACCAAGCCCGCATGGCACGCAAAAAAGCCATGATTGACGCCAGTATTGCCCGCGCCGATCAGGAAAAAGGCTTGCTGTTAGTGCTAACGGGTAACGGCAAAGGCAAATCCAGCTCGGCGTTTGGCATGGTGGGGCGCTCGTTAGGGCATGGTATGACAGTCGGGGTCTGCCAGTTTCTCAAAAGCCGTACCGATACCGGTGAAGAAGCGTTTTTCGGCAAGCAAGCAGGTTGCGACTGGCATGTGTTAGGCGACGGTTTTACCTGGGAAACGCAAAACCGTGAGCAAGACATTGCCACCTCACAACGTGGCTGGGCGGTGGCGCAGCGCATGTTGGCTGACCCCCGTTATGACTTGGTAGTATTGGATGAATTAACCTATTTACTGAACTACGGTTATTTGGATGCGGATCAGGTGTTGGATGACATCAGCGCCCGCCCGCCCATGCAACACGTGGTGGTAACAGGGCGGGCAGCCAGCGAAACCTTACGCGATTTCGCTGACACCGTGTCTGAGATTGCGGATGTGAAACATGCTTACCGCGATGGCATCAAGGCACAGCAAGGCATTGATTTATAAGTAACGTTACTTCACCCACTGATCCACTAACACTTTGGCACGCCGTGCGTATTCGTCATACGCATACTGCCAAGCCTCACCGGTCAGTTCGGGAAAATGCAGAAGCTGGCAATCTTGCGCCATGATTTCAGTATCCGCTAAATAATAGCCGGTGTTGCGGTAGCGCCAAGTGAATTCTGCGCCGCCGCATTGCAGCTCATCGTTAGGAAACGCACGGTTTAACAGCAAACGGGTGCGGATTTCTTTGTAGCCTTGCTCCTTGTAGTGATTGACCACGTGCAGGCTGCCATCGCCTTCTGCCAGTACCCGGTATTGACCGTTCGCCCGTTTTTGCAAGACCCAGTAATGCGCTTCGGTATCGCCCTGCCGTAGTTTGACGCTTTCATCATCACTCAGGCACTGGATGGCGGAAAAGGCGACGACCCATTCTTGCGTGGTGGGTTTATCATCCAGCTCAAAGGGAACGCCTAACACCGGGCAATCCAAACGCTTGCGATTACTCACCTCCGTGTAGAAATCGGGGTAGCGCTTGCGGAATGGGTTGAGTGTGGTCTCGGCTGACAACGCCACGTTTAGCGCTGGTGTTATCGGGCGGAATACATTGTCGTGTTGTTCCCCCATTAAGTCCGCCTTGTTTTTGTAGAGCACCACCCAACCATTCGCATCGGGTAGCGAGGGAATCGCAGGCGGAAAGCGGGTTTCAAAGGCGGCTCTGTACCAACTGCTACCCAGTTTGATGGCTTGTTCCTGAGGTTCTGCGAAGCTGTTAACGCTGAAGCAGGTGCTCAGGGTAATCATGAATGCAATGAGCGTTTTTAGGTTACACACCATCCGTTTTATTATCCTCCGTGATAATTCGATAATTTAAGTGGCGACTTGGGCAAAACCCCGTTGTACCAGGGTATCCATCATAGCCTGCCATTGCGTGGGCGTCTGCGGATTTTGACGTTTTAACAGGGTATGCAGTTCCACCATATCGACGTCGCGGTAACAGCGCCCACTGGCTTGAATTTGACGGCGGAAATCGCGAGCAGGCGGCACACCGAGAATCGTGTCGTACTGATAATAGCGGGTATCTGTTGGGTTGATGGCGGTTTTATTCTTGAAACCAATGATATAAATATTAGCGCCTCCCCCCAGTCGCAACGGATACAGGGCAATCTTATCATCCGCTAAGGGGCGGTTGTGGATGTCTGTATTCCCCAGGATAGAGCCGTTTAACATCCCGCTGATAGAAATGGTGTGTTGCCCGCCAATTTGCAGATGGTTATTGCGAATATGCAGGTTGCGGAATGCCCCATCCGACGCGAATATGCCTTGCAACGCGCCGTCAGAGTACAGCAAGTTGCCCGTAATGCTCACATTACTCATGACGGCTCCGCCATAACGGTCGATACCGTCCGGGGTACGGTCGGGGATTAACTGAAAAGCATCGCGGTGCGCCATGCGCAGGAACGGGAATACGCGGTAGGTGCGTCCGCGTTGCTGCTGGTATTGGTTGATGCTATTGACCAATTTGTCAAAGTCTTGGGCAAAGAGGGAATACACCGTGTCATCCACGGCGATTAAGTCCCCCACCGTTAAATTGCCTTGGCTGTTGACTTGCATAAAGTCGCGGATGAAAAAGGTTTGCCCCATGCGTCGCCCGCTCAGATTCAGGCTGGGGAAGCGGCGTTTCTCCTGATCATTGACGACGGGTAAGCGTTTATACAGATCTTGGGCTTGGGTTTGGTTGCGAATCCAGTGCAAGGGGGCGCTATTGTTGGTTCTGACGACCGTGTAAGCCGCTGTTTTGGGATCATTGGCGGGAATCTTGGCAGCACTGTATTTGCCTTCCAATAATTCTTTGAGGATGGCATTGTGAGCGTAATCCTGATTGCCGTTGGTGTTGAAGGTGTCCGCTAAGTTGCTGATAAAGTCGTTGCTGTTCGTGGCAGGTGGCGGAGTGGCAGGTGCAGGCGTCACGGGCGTAGGCTGTGCCGGGGTTGGTGTGACAGGTGCAGGCCGGACGGGTGTTGGTGGTGGGGTAACGGGGGAAGGCGTTGTGGTATTTATGGCTTTCAGTCGAGCTTGCTCGGCTTCGAGATTTTGCAGTTCACGTGCCCATTCGTTGATTTTTGCCGCATTATTAACGCGTTGGTATTCTGTTAACATTTTGTTGGCGTACTGTATTTTATACGGCAGTTCATTCAGGCGTTTGCGGATTTCTTCAGGGGTCATGCTGGGAGCGGGCGGGGTATTCAGCCATTCGGTTAAGCGTTTGGATTCTGCGTTGTAATAATCGCGGCGTTCACGCCAAAGCGTGGCTGAGGCTTGGTTACGGGCTGTTAGCGCTTCACGCATTTTGGTGTCAGCGTCTTTTGCCAAGCTATTCAGTTCCAGAATTTTGTTCTTAACAATGGTGCGATTATCGGTGTTACTGGTGGTGGTTTGTGGCATGGTTGAACTCCCCAAGTATTATTTTCACCCGTCCTGTGAGTTGGGTGTGACAGTTTGTATTCTTTAATTCTAGTGTAAAATAGACCTCTCGTTAGGAAAAATGTGCCGTTTATTTTTTGTGTTCTGCTTTAACTCAGTGTCAATGCTGCACCTGTCAGCCATAACATTTCCCCGCTTTCTACGCTTGCCCCAGCAGTATCGCCAGTACAGCCATGTAAACGTTGCAACATCAGGCGGCGTAATAACCAAAATCCTAATAACATCAGGAGGATGCCAGCGGTGGAGACCGTGATTCCGACCAGTAAACCAGCCGCCGTGATCCACCAGGCTGTCTGGCGTGGTAAATGTTGCGTCACCGCGCTTGCCAAGCCACCAGAGCGTACATACGGCGTGGTTAAAAAAAGCAGCAGGATCAAGGTACGCCCTAATAGCGGGGCAAATACGATCACCAGCCATTGTTGGTGTGCAATCAATACGCTTAACGCGACAAATTTCAACAGCAATACGCCGACCAAAGCAATCACCCCGGCTGCACCGACTAGCGGGTCTTTGAGAATACGGTGGGTTTTTTCCACATCGCCAAAGCCACCGAGCCATGCATCGGCACTGTCTGCCAAGCCATCTAGGTGCAGCCCGCCGGTAATGGCTGCCCACAGCACGGTGAGAATGGCTGCCAGCAATAACGGCGATGCATGGGGAAAGACCAGCCCTAGCACGCACAGCAAACCACCGATCACTAAACCCACCAAGGGATAAAACAGCGCTGCCCGACCAAAGTCAGGTGCTTCCAGTTTGCCCAGATCGGGGACTGGGAGACGGGTGAGGAAGGCAATCGCCAGAAAAAAGTGTGTGCGCATCAGGGGTTCGTTTCAAAGACTCAGGTATCAGCATAAGCCATCAAATAAAAAAAGGGGAGGATAATGATAAAACCGCAATCCAGTTGCTCACTTGCCACGTAATACCCCAAGACAGGTTTGTAACAAGCCGCTTAATCACGATGACAATGAGAGGTTGGAGAGCCACCATGAATAGCCAAAGCCTAAAATCATCCCCTTACCCGCTGGTCAGTGGGGTCAGTGTGTTGCTGGCTGCCTTGCTTACCGGTTGTAATAACAGTAGCAGTACTTCGGTTGCTGCCAGCGACGGTACAACTGCCACACCAGAAACCCCGGCGGTTTCCCCCGTTGCCTTGGGCAAAACCGTGTTTAGCTACGAAACCTTCGGCAATGAACGTTTCTGGACGGATGCGATGCGCTTGCCGCAAGGCTTGGCGGGCGCAGGTGTCACCCCGCTGGATGCCCTGAATCTGGGGCTGAACGTGAATGTCGAAGCCCTATCGCCGGGAACAGCCACCGCCTTAGCCGGCGCATTGGATCAAATCAAGGCAGGCACATCCCCCAGCGATACCGTGCTGGCAAAGCCCGAAGTCACCCTTGCCTTGATCAATGAAGGTGCAGTCATCGGGGTTGTACCCTTCGATGCGGCAGGCAAACGCAAACCCTTGGGCAGCGACCCCGCGTTCACAAATGACAGTGTTTTCAACCCACTGGTGGGCGACCGCATTGGGGTATCGTGTTCCTTGTGCCATGCCGCTACCGATAACTCCATCGTGCCTGTGGGGTTTGCAGGCCCCGGTTCGGTTGGCAAGCAAGTCGATGGCGTGATTGCAGAAAAGCTGGATGTTGGGGCAATTTTTGCAGCGGCAGAAAACCCGCTGGCGTATTTGCCCTTCCTGCAACTCTCGTATGACGCGCTAGGCGATGCAACCCTAGGGCGTGGCAGTTTCGCCGGTATTAAAAGCAGCGATTCGATTGCGGATCAAACCGCCGCTGCCCGCGAATACTTGACAGGCATGACCGCTGAAGGTTTGCGCCATTACCCGATTAGCTCGTTTGACGCGACCCCGGATGGTATCGGCAATGCCACCTACATCCCGCCGTTTTTCCGCACCGACCTTGCCGCGCCGTGGGGTAGCAGTGGCGCGTTTGAGAAGCTGGATGATTTCAACAATCTGGTGTACACCGTGGCACTCGACCCGACCAGCTTGCTGACCAAAGACGGGCGTGCTTTTCTGAACTTCCTCGCAGGGCCGGTGGGGGATGAAATTGCTGAACGCTATGAAACGGTGTTGCGGGCGACTCATGTGATTCCCGATGCCACAACTTCCGATGCCATCAAACCGTTTGTCACCGCGAATGCCACAGGTCTCGCGGCAGGTTCGCCGACTGGCCCGGTGGGTTTGCGGGTGGATGAGAGCAAATTGCAGGCATTGCGGGCGTACACCGATCAATTGCAATCGCCTGCTGCTTCGGCGGGTTTGAATCCTGAAAAAGTGGCGTTGGGCGAACAGATTTTCATGATGCCACGCACAGCGGGTGGGGCAAATTGCATTGCCTGCCATACTGCACCGGATAAGGCGGTGGAAAGTTTTGTGCGCCCACTCGAACAATTGTACCGCCCTTACAGCAATAATCTGCTGACCTTGCTGGATCGTTCGGACAAAGGCATTACGAATATCCAGAAAACGCTGGCAGGGGCTGACCCGAATTACGACCTGTCACTGGTGGTGTTGGATGCGAGTATTCGCGGCGAGCCAGTGAGTGCGCCGGGGTCAAAACCGGGTTACGCCAAACCGTTATTGCTGGACTTGAATGCCAAGGATGATTTCCTGCATGACGGCTCGGTTGGTGGGGCAACCGCTGCTGCCGGTTTGAACAAACTGCTTGACCCCGCACGCGGCACGGAGTCACCGCATCCGTTCTACTTTCCGGGCTTGAGTGCCACGGGTGAGCTGCAATTAGGGCCGTATCTGGGCAATGGTGATGGCAGTGCCGGGCGTGAAGCGTTGACCGAATACTTGCGTAGCCGTACCACTCAACCATAAGCGTTCCGCAACACACTCCCCTGGCTGTAGGGCTGGGGTTTTACAGCCTGACTGGATTCCCCCTGATCCGTCAGGCTTATTTTTTTACAATTTGGGATGCAATACCCTGTGCTAGACTCACAAAATCATTTTGCGGGAGAGCATGAATGGCACACGATCAGGCCGAACTCTACCCTTTGCTGGCACAAGTACAGCGGGGTGATCAACAGGCATTGGGCAATTTTTACGATGCAACCGTGGGCAGGGTGTACGCCATTGCGCTCAAAGTCACCGCGAATCCGGCGTTGGCGGAAGAGATTGTCAGCGATGTGTATTTACAAGTGTGGCGGGCAGCGGGCAGTTACAGCGCCGAACGTGCTACCCCGCTGGCATGGTTGTTGATGATGGCACACAGCCGTGCAATTGACGCGCTGCGCAAAGAGTCTGTCACCACCAAACAGCAGGTGGAATTGAGCGACGATTTCGAGGCAGCCGACCCCGATACGCCCAACCCGCTCGATTTAACCTTGGCGGTGGAAGCCGACAGTGCCTTGCAAACCGCCTTGCAATTATTGGATGCGCCGCAACGCCAATTGATTGCATTGGCGTTTTATCGGGGCTTGAGCCATCAGGAAATCGCCGCGCATACCGGCGAACCGTTAGGGACAATCAAAACACAGTTACGGCGGGCGCAAGCGATTTTACGCGCCGCCTTAGCGGATTCTTTTCCAGACAGAGGTGTGTCATGAACAGCAATGACGACAACAACGTAATGACAGACGCATTGGACGCGGACGTGGCAGCATTATTGGCAGAACACCACGCCAGTGCGACCGTGCCAGCCGCGCTGAAGCTGCGGATGCGCACGGCTGTGCTGGAAAAAGTGGCGGCAGAAAGCGCGTGCCTGACACCGGGTTTCCAAACCATTCGGGCGGCTGAAGGGGAATGGCTACAGGCTGTTCCCGGTGCAGCAATCAAAATCTTGCACCAAAGTGCGGATTCGCCTGTGGTCACGTATTTGGCGCGGTTAGAACCGGGCTTTGAAATGCCGGGGCATCCGCACCCTTACGATGAAGAGTGTATTATGCTCGAAGGCGAAATGTGGCTGGGGGACTTGCACCTCAAGGCGGGTGATTACCACTTTGCCGCTAAAGGTGTGTTGCATGGCAAGTTGCGGACAGAAACCGGCGCGTTGGTGTTTCAGAAAGGTGTATTGCCGGTTTAAAGTGGCATTGTGTTTGCCTATTGGCTAAGGTTTTTCACTTTTTTGGCTATGTACACGCGGAAAGGTTAGGAAGTTTTTGACCCGTGCCCTGAGCGTAGTCGAAGGGCAGACCCGATACCTCGTGATGGGGCTGATACCGGTGCGTTCGCTGATCAGTTTCTGGGTAAGCTGGCGGTGTTTGCGTGCCAACTCGCGGCGGCGGATATTGCGGCGAAAATTTACCAACTGCTTGGCTTGGTAATGGATGTTCCGGGTATCTTATGAGGCAATTGTGCTTGTGCCATATCGTCCAACTTAAGCACTTTCACCCAATGGGATAAGGCTTTCAGTTCCTTGCAGATATGCCGATGTTCCGAGCTGGCAATCGGCGTGACCAAACCCACACGCACAGCGGGGCAATGCTGGCGAATTTCACGTCGGTTTTTTTCTCAGTCAGCGTGATAACCCTTGCCATCGTCAATTCTGGTGCTGCCGGAATCGGTTCTGCAAGGCGCAGAATCGGAGTGCTTTTAACCAGTTTCCCTTCAAAGATAGCAATCTTTTCTGGGTGTAATTTGCGTAATGCTTGTAGGTATTGCCGTTGGCGTTGGGGGGATGCGGGATCATCGCACAACGAACCCAATACCGGCGCGGTGTAATAACGCACTTCCAGTAATTCTGTTTCTGGCAACAACAGGCGTTCTTGGAACAGCTTGAAAATATCCAGCCACTTGTAAGGTGTGTGCCGTACTATTCCGTAATACAAGTTGTAGCCGTCAATGAAAACGATGGTTCGCAAAATATCCATTCTCCAGAAATGACAAAGCCGCCCGAAGGCGGCTTGCCGCCCCAAGAGCATTTGACCTAGCCAAACGGTCAAGGGGAGAGTCGTGTTTCTATGATAGGATATTGTAACCGTAACTACAATGCCCAGTTTTCCTCAGCTTAAAACGCCATGTGGCTTCACTGGTTTGCACTCACGGCTGTGGAAAGGCGGTGTATTGTAAATAACGGTCAAATAGGAGAACGGAATTGGCGAGCGGCATACATTAGCACGGCACGAATATCGGCTGCTTCCAAATAGGGGTAGTCCTCCAGAATCTCTCTGGTTTCCATGCCTTCCGCCAGCATCCCCAGCACATCTTGTACACGGATACGCAAGCCGCGAATGCAAGGGCGACCGCCACATTTGCCTGTTTCAACCGTGATGCGGCTTAACAAATTTTCTGATGTCATGTTACAACCCACTTGAGTATTGGGGTTTCCGACTTTGCTGAAACAGTAACATAAGGAGTAATCACATGACCACTGCACGATCTTGCCCGTTCTGCCAACTCGCGGCGGCGGATATTGTGGCGGGAAATGCGTTTCATGTGGTGATCCGGGATCGTTTTCCAGTGTCGTTGGGGCATTCGCTGCTTATTCCGAAGCGTCATGTGGCTTCACTGTTTGAACTTACGGCTGAAGAATTCAACGCTTTGCATGAATTGCTGCATATCACCAAGCAGCAATTGGATACCCAACACCAGCCCGCAGGCTATAACATCGGGGTGAATGTCGGGGAAGCGGCAAGGCAGACCGTGTTTCACCTGCATGTGCATGTGATGCCGCGTTATGTGGGCGATCAGGAAGATCCGCGTGGTGGCGTGCGGTGGATTTTTCCTGAAAAGGCGGTGTATTGGGATTAGCTATTTATTTGAATTCACCTTGATCGAAACTGATCGCTACCCAAACCAGTGTTCTTTTGCTCTAATGACACTTTTTTCCCTGCAATGACTTGTTTTCATGACCCAAACAAAACCAAAAATCATACCAACTACGCTAGATGAGAAATACTCATCTACATTGTCGTATCTGGAAAAACTCTATCTTGATGACGAACGTCCTTGGGTTGTTGCCTTTTCTGGAGGCAAGGACTCTACATTGGTTTTGCAGTTGGTATATGAAACCGTAAATTCCTTGCAAGCTAAAGGCTGTGCAGCACTGAAGCCTGTTTACGTCCTTTCATCAGACACGCGCGTTGAGTCTCCTAATGTTGCAAAGTATGTACGTGATACGCTGAATGCCATTGATGCTAATGCGCAAGCAGGGGGGCTACCGTTTCATGTGCAACTGGTTGAGCCGACTGCGGCAGAGAGCTTTTGGGGGAAAATGATTGGGCGAGGCTATCCACCACCAACACGACATTTTCGTTGGTGTACCAGCTACATGAAAATCAAGCCGTCACGACGGGCTATCGAGTCTATTGCCCATGTCCACGGTAGTGTCATTCTATTGTTAGGCACACGCCTTGATGAAAGTAGTGACCGCAAAAAGCGCATGTTGGCTATATCCGAGAACGAGAGCCAACTCAATCCACACCATGAGATCCCTAATGCCCTCGTTGCCAAACCCGTTGCTAACTGGACAACGGATGAAGTGTGGGAATACCTCTACACATTTAACCCACCACCTTGGGGTAAATCCCATGATGAAATGTTGGCATTATACCGCCAAGCTAATAGCAACGAATGTCCGGTTGTGCTGGACTTAAGCACTCCATCCTGTGGTGGTAGCCGCTTTGGGTGCTGGACTTGTACTGTTGTTAAAGAAGATAAATCTATGCAGGGTTTCCTGCTACATGAAACCCGTTTGGAACCTCTCTACCAATTTCGCAACTGGCTGAAGGAAATGCGTGAAAACGAAAGTTATCGGAGTCCAGTACGGCGGAACAATCAAGTAGGGTTAGGGCCATTCAAACCTGATGCAAGAAAAATGCTCTTGAAAAAATTGCTCGAAACGGAAAGAAAAACGGGTTTTGAGCTGATTTCTGATGCAGAACTGGCATATATTCAGCAGCAGTGGATTAGTGACTTCGATTATTCAAATCAAAGTGTATCTGAACTCGTCAAACCATTTGGTCGGGAAGTCCCTGCATTGGAGAGTCTTATGCCCGTAGCTGTCAGCATAGAAAAAGACATCATTGAAAAACTGGCAATTGAAAATGACCTGCCATCTGAATTGCTTGAGTCCTTGTTGCAACTTGGTCGAGAGGCTGAGGGTGACATGGGGCGTTGGGGGGCAAAAGCTGAATTGGAACGGAAGGTAGGCGAGTTTATTACCAAAGCAACAACCCAAATTAACCAAGCCATCCCACAGGTGATGGAAAGCAACTCATGATTATTGATCGCGTTATCATCAGCAACCTGTTCTCCTATCGGGGTCAGCAAATATTTGACCTGAGTCCTGCAACAGACACTCGGCGGAATATTGCCCTGATTCATGGGCGTAATGGCTATGGCAAGACCAGTTTCATCAATAGTGTCAAACTGCTGTTCCTAGGCACGAGTGATGCCATGCTTTCTACTGTGCAAACAGGTCGAAAATTACGCCCAAAGGATTATATTCAAGGTGCTGGAAATGAATGGCAAGGTATCCTGAATACTGAAGCTCGCAAGGCAGAACCTGATGGAGACTTCTCCATTACATTAGAATGGACTGAGCGCGGCGAAAAAGCATCTGTGCGCCGATTTTGGCCAATACATCAAGAAAACTATACCGATAATGGTTTGCTAGAAATTACGTTCAGCGATGGTCACAGCATTACTGATCAGGAAGATGCAGATGCATTTCTTGAAAATATTTTACCTCGCCATCTTTTACCATTTTTTATTTATGATGGGGAGCAAGTACAAACACTTGCTGAAGCTAACCGTACCCGCCAATTAGAACAAATTGAGAAAATTCTTGATATAGCAACAGTTGACCTGTTGGATGAGTATATTGGTAAAAACATTTCAAATTGGCGACGAGAAGGTTCAGCCAGAATAGAACAGGCAGAGCTGGATAAGCTTCACGGTGAGTTGCAGATTAGTTGCGCAACCCATGAAGCACTTCAGGCAGAAGTACGGATTCTGGAAGAGCAAAATCAAGAATACACCTACAAAATTAAAAATCTTGAAAGTTATATTCAATCAAAACGTGCGTTCGCTCTACAAGAAGATGAGACGCGATTGACAACTCAGGTAGACGAAATAAGAAAGCAGTTGGAGCAGAAAACACAACAGTTCACTGATGATTTCACCCCGATTGCGCCGGTACTATTAGTGCCTGAATTGCTGCAATCGGCTGAACAAAGCCTTTCTCATTTAACGAAACAAACAGAAAGCCCTATTGGTAAACTGCTGTCAGAATTAAAGAAACAACTGCCACAAAAACTATTGCATGAAGAACCTCTACCGTATCCCGATATTTATCAGGATCAGCGAAACTTCTTTCAGCAAAAACTGGCTGGTTTGCTATCAATGTATGAAAAGCTATATGCACCAATGCCAGTGACTGAACGTTCAGGTTTGAAATTCAAGCTGGATAGCGTTCGGACGACCAAATTACTTAAACGCCTCCAGTTTTTCTTGCAAGCAGATACAGAACGTCAGCGTTTAGGACGAGAAAGTCAAAGCATCAGTGATTTAAAACGCCAACAGCGTACAATCCAGCAAAAGCTGGATGATGTCAGCAGTCTTGACCAAGACGAACAGAAAAAATTTCAGGAACACAAAGCAGAAATTGGTAAACTGCAAGCAGTGCGTGATGAAATTCTGAAAGCTATTGGTCAAAAAGAAGATGCTATTAAGCAAGCTCAACGAATGGTTGATCAAAAACAGCAAGCAGTAAAAACACAAGATACCAAACTGCGTCAACTAAGCTCTAGCCAAGAAAAATTGGAGTTGGCACAGAAACTACAAACGATTTATCGTGACTACAAGCAAGACTTAAAGAAGCGGCGGCGTGAGCAAATTGAAGAAAAGATTAATATTCGTTTTAATGCGTTGATGACATCACATCACTTGATCCACAAAATCAAAGTTGATGAAAATTTCAGTCTCTCTTATGAAAATGCACATGGCGAACTGGTTGGTATGGCCAATATTTCGTCTGGGATGAAGCAACTGGTTGCTCAAGCTCTGTTATGGGCGTTGAAGGATGTTTCAGGAAAAGAAGCTCCTGTCATTATTGACACACCGCTTGCGCGAATTGACCGATTACACCGTATCAACTTATTGGAACAGTATTATCCTGCATTAGGACGACAAATTATTTTACTACCTACAGACTCTGAAATTATTGCAGAGGATTACCATCGACTTAAACAATATATCTATAGAGAATATCGCTTGGAAAATAGCCAAGATGGCGCACATACGCAACCGATAAAAGATGAGGCTATGTATTAAATGGCTAAAGTAAATACAAGTCTTAATGATGAGAGAACCATTGAGCTTGTTCAACGCAAAGGTTTGTTGGCAGGTCGATATAAATGGCAAATATTGCGCTTGGCATTGGCACGCTCTCTGAAAATGACCACGCCACCGGGCGAACACTATGACTTTGGAACTAGTGACGGCAAAGAATACTCACTGGAGCAAGTCTGTGGAGAAGGCAAGCCTGATGATGAAAATTTTACTGATCTCTATCGTCTGTTAATAAGCAACTACCATCAACAAGATTTGTTTGCTGATGAGGAAATGTTTATCCGTTTGTTACAACGTCACATCCGGCGCGGTTTAGATGAATTTCGCACGAGTTGGCGAGAGTCACACGATTTCCATGAGTACCTGTATCAATCCTTATTCAGCAACCTTAATACAGCAAAGCAGCAGGATAGAAATGCTGCCCCACTACCCTTACTGGAAATGCTAGAAGAAATAGGTGTTCGTGGACATATCAAGGAAACCATAGATGGATCTCGTTTAACCCGTTTTATGCTGCATCTGCCTGATGCCAATGACCTTAGCAAATTGAAGCGGAATCTGGATACATTGGCATTTTCTTTAGGCTTGCAAGAACAAGGAATTTTCACCCACGAAACCAACCAACCTAAAGTGATCGGATTGGATGTACCACGTCCTGCCTCATCTTGGCATTCCCAAGGATTCCATGAACAAAGCCGTTGGATAGAACAAGGGAAAAGTACAACGTTCTTGCTGCCTGTTTATCCCGGTGTGGATGTCTTGGGTAAACCGTACAGTTTTGATCTGGCAAAAGCACCGCATCTGTTAGTTGCAGGCACAACGGGCAGCGGAAAAAGTGTCCTGTTGCACGCTCTCATTGCTTCACTTGTACAAAGTTGCACGCCTGCGCAACTTCAAATTTATTTGATTGACCCCAAAAGAGTTGAGTTTACGGCGTATAAGCAGTTAGCCCATCTTGCTCCTGAAGGTTTAGTGACAGATGCACCAGCCGCACTAAAGCTACTCAAAGAACTAGCGGGTGAAATGGAGCGTCGGGAACAAGTATTAGCCGATGCAGGCGTGCGGGATTTGGAAGAGGGCTTAACCAAGCAAGTCATCCAGCTTCCTTTTATTGTTGTATTTGTTGAAGAATTATCCGCTCTGTTGATGGAATCACAAGACACGGAAACCTATTTGGTACGGCTTGCGCAAAAAGCCCGCGCAACGGGTATTCACCTCGTGTTGGCTACACAACGCCCTGATGCTGACACCTTCAGTGGCTTGCTACGCAGCAATGTTCCCAGCCGTATTGCTCTGACTGTCCGTACTGCTGCTGAATCACGCATCATTCTGGACGAAACAGGTGCGGAAAAGCTCACTGGTCGTGGTGATATGTTAATTCGTTTGGTTGGGGGCAATGTTCTGAGGCTGCATGGTGTTAATATTAATGCTGACGATATTGCCCAACTAGTCAAAATGACAAGGAAATAGCCATGCAGATCAAACAGTTCTCACCACTCTTCCTGACGGTTGACCGCATAGGGCCGTTTCAGGAACGCTTGGAGGAGTTCGATTTCACCGATGTGAACGAAGAACCCTGTAATGTTTTCCTGTTTGCCTCCAAAAACGGACGTGGCAAGACCACCTTGCTGGAGCTGATGGTCGCTATGATGAACATGCTGGGCAAGACCAAACTAGAAAGCTTCGGCTTCGAGCCGCTGGACTACGGCAAAGGACGTGCGCAATGGGATATTCTGGTTCGTACCCAGCGTGATGGTGTTGACAAAGTGTGGGTACTGTCACTGATCGCCGGTTTTATTGGCAATAATTTCTTAAAGGCATGGAATCAACAAGAACTCACGCGAGTTGGTGCTGGTGAGTGGTATGGCTTTGGCTTCCGACGGACAGATTCTGGTCGGATTGAGATGTTAACCACCACTAAAGAAAATCTTCCTGATAACTCATGGATACATGATTTTAATTCACTACTCCGCAAAGCACAGGAAAAAGACAATACAGAAACAGAACCTCATGGTTTTGAAGATGCATCACTCACTTACCCGACACTGCTTTACTTCTCGGCATACCGGAATATTCCCAAGCCCGCGAATATTGACCAACGTAGTATTGATCGCCCCAACAATTGGGGATACAAACCAACCCATACCTTTTCTACAGAAGGGCAGTTGTGGGATCAGTCATTAGATAATCTATTGGTTTGGTTGAAATGGTTGGACGAAGAACGCTTCAAAGAAGCCTTATCAATCATTAATCAACGAGTATTTGGTGAGTCCAACAAGAAAATTACTGATGTCAACAAACGTACCTTGTTGGCTGACGTTACTGTAGATGGGCAATCACAAGCTCATCGTCTTGATCAGATGAGCAGTGGTGAGAAGAGCCTTCTGCAAATATTCTTGCGTCTTGGCATTCATATGACAGGTAACACCATTGTTTTCATTGATGAAATAGAAACTCATCTGCATACAACCTGGCGTTTCCAGCTTATGTTCGAGCTGATGAAAATGGCACAGAAGCATTATCCCGGCTTCACTTTGTTTGTTACTACGCATACTCAGGAAGTTATGAAGGCATTTGCCCCACAATTGACAGAAAAGAATCTGGTGAAAGGTGCGTATATCCTTGAAACCGCCGAAGAAGAAGCTAAAGCACAACGAATCATGCAGGAAATGAGGGAGCAACTCAGTGCAGAGTCTTAAAAGCAGACAACGGGCGGCAACCAGCACAGTTACTACTGACGATGACATTTTATTTAGCCGTTACGCTGGCAAGCGGATTGTTTACCTTGAGTCAGAAGCAGATGTAAATCTCTATGAGAATTACTGGTTTCGTGATTATTTGAGAAAACTGGCATTTAAGCCGGGTAGTGATGGCAATGCAAATATGAATGGCTGCACTGCGGTAAGGCAGAGTGTTGAGCATGACCGCAGTGCAGGGATTGAATCCTACGGTATTGTAGACAGAGATTCTGTAAAATCTGCTGACTTATGGGATTTGGTTTGGGAAACGGATGATGAAGTCTTTCTCGCCGCTAAACCGTTCGGCGACTATATTAATGTCCTACTGCGCTGGGAAATGGAAAGCTATTTGCTGGAGCCTCATGCTCTGGAGCGGCATTTAGCTTCCCATCAGCAAGGTCGCGCTGAACGTCCAACTCATGAAGTCACTTCTGAACTGCTCCAACATTGTGATGCATTGATACCATTGGCTGGGCTAAATCTGTTAAGACATTCGCAGCGTAAACGGGAAATAAACAATCCATACAAAAATAAGCAACGTGATGCAGTTGATCTTGAAGTAAGAAAATTATTGAACACGCCCGATGATATAGAGCCTTACGAAGCCAATCTATCAAAGGCAGCAACATTTACGAACAGTAGCTCAGATTTACTCGATCAATATCACGGTCTGCTACGTATCATTGATGGAAAGCTATTGCTTAATCGTTGGAAGCAAATTCACGCAATTATGGATGACCCACGCTATCATCTTGCGGAGCGAATTAACCCAGCACCCATTGAAATAGCAACGTATATTGATTCAATAAGCTCAAGCCATCTGTAGATATGCCGTATAGAGGTGAACATCAATTGATAACCTCTGCACCTAGCTTATTGGGCAAACATGTTGGCAGTAATTCTTACTGGCATCATCTTCTGTTCAATGAGCAACCTTCTGAAGTTCAGAGGCTGATCACTGAAACTCAATGTAATTTCAGTTTGGAAACTGAAAAAGACTTCAATGTTATTAAAATTAACCACAAGAAGAGAAAAATCTCTTTTTTACAATATATTGACATTTTCAGTATGCCGTTTCCAACTCTAGCATATAGCTGGATAATAGATTTACCCTCGCAATCTATTAAAAAACGTCACTATATAACCCCTCACCTGCCCATCCTCCACCGCAAAGAACTCCTTCTCCCCCCTGATCACCCCGACATTCCCAAATTCGCCGCGCTGACCAAGCAGCTCGAAGATGCTGGACTGTTCAAAGACTCCCGCAAAATCGGCTATAAAAAACAATGGGAAGAACGCCTCCGCAATGCAGGCTACAAAGTCGTCGATCACCAGCTAGTCGGGCTAGATGGAAGTGAAATAGCACCACCCGCAACCATAGAAAAGACCTCCAACGTCGAGCGCCACCGCACCGCCCTAACCCGCTACGCCCTTTCCAAACCCATGCAACTTCTCGCCAAGCATGACTTTTTGGAAGGCAAACACACGATTTTCGACTACGGTTGCGGCAAAGGCAGCGACGTAGACATCCTGCGCCAAAACAACCTCACCGCCAACGGCTGGGATCCGCATTTCTGCCCCTACAATCCCAAACACACTGCCGATATTGTCAACCTCGGTTTCGTCATCAACGTGATCGAAGACAAAACCGAACGCATGGAAGCCGTGTTAGGCGCATACCAACTTTGCACCCAATTCCTGTGCGCTGCGGTCATGCTGGGCGAACAATCCCCCGAACGCGGGCGTTTGTTCCGTGATGGTGTACTCACCAGCCGCAACACCTTCCAGCGCTATTACTCACAGGAAGAATTCCGCGAATACCTGCGCCATGTACTGGATGAAGACCCGGTAGCCGTCGGCCCTGGCGTGTTTTTCGTGTTCAAAGACAAAGACGCAGAACAAGCATTTCTGGAACGCCGCTACCGCAACCGCGCTACCGCCAACCGCCTGATCAGCCAATTACCCAAAGTGCCGAAAGCTCCCAAAGCCGAACGCGCCGCCCGCCTTACCAAAGCCGACAAAGAACGCGCCTTCTACGAACAACACGCAGCCTTATTGGATGCACTCTGGCTACGCTGGCTAGAACTGGGCAGACCGCCCCAAGACGACGAATTCCCCGACCTTGCCGCCAGCAAAGACCTGTTCGGCACAGCACAACGCGCCCTGAAATTCCTGCAACGCTTCCACGGTGATGAACTGCTGAAACTCGCCTTCGACAGCCGCCGCGATGACCTCACGGTGTACTTTGCGATGCGCCGTTTCGACCAACAACGCATCTACCGCCATTTACCGGAAAGCCTCAAGCGCGATGTCAAAGCCTTCTTCCAAAACTATCAACACGCCCAAACCGACGGCGAACGCCTGTTATTCTCAGCGGGCAACCCCGCGTTGCTGCGCCAAATGTGCCAACAAGCCGCCGCGCAAGGCTATGGCTATCTCGATGAAGAAGGCGCGTTCACCTTCCACACCGCGCAAGTCGTGGCATTGCCGCCGATTTTACGGGTCTACATCGGTTGCGCCACCTTCGTTTTCGGTGACGTGACCTCCGCCGATTTACTGAAAATCCATGCCGAATCCGGCAAGTTGTCGCTGATGAAATACGATGACTTTGAAGAATCGCCCCTGCCGCGCTTGCTAGAACGCATCAAAATCAGCCTAGTCAACCAGCGTTTCGAGTATTACAAATACGGCGACACCTATACCCCGCCTTACTTGTACCGGAAGGCGCGTTTCCTCACCCCCGATTTCCCGCACTACGCCGAACAACTCGCCTTTGACCAGGTGCTGGCAACCCACCCTGAATTTGCCTTAGACGGTTACGGAATGCCCCCCGAACAATTCGATGCCACCTTGCAGCGTTTACGCTTGGCAGTCGTGGGCTTTGAACTGCAACCCGCGCCACACATCCCCGCGTTGGATGACCCCTGCGGTCAATACCACACCTTCCGCGACTTCATCGAATGCGGCGCAACCCAAGCGCGTACCGGTTTGCCCAACCTGCCCAAACAGGCGGAAAGCTACAACGCGCTGGCAGCACTAGCGCAGCACATTATTGACCCGGTAATGGATTACTTTGGCGGTATCGAACTCACCTACGGTTTCTGCTCCCCCGAACTCGCCAAACACATCAAGGGCAGCATCGACCCCAAACGCGACCAACACGCCGCCCATGAAGTGAATACCCGTGGCAACCTAATCTGCGAACGCAAGGGCGCTGCTTGTGATTTCATCGTCCCCGACGAAAACATGCTGGAAGTGGCGCAATGGATCGTGCAAAACACCCCGTTTGACCGCCTGTATTTCTACGGCAACGACAAACCGCTACACGTCAGCTACGGCGATGAACACAACCGTGCCATTGTGCTGATGTTACCGGGGAAAAGCGGGCGACTCGTGCCGAAAGTAGTAACGGCGGAAAGATTCGCCACAATGACAACAGACGCTTAGTCTAAACAATTAACGCCGCAAGAAACTTGCCAGACAGCTACTAATGGTTGTATATATGACACCATGAAAACACGAATTGTGATTGATACCAATGTGATGTTGTCGGCGTTACGCTCCAGCAAAGGGGCTTCTTACGCGCTTGTTTCACAATTGCCGTTGGAACATTTTCAGGTGGCGTTGTCTGTACCCTTGTATACCGAATATCAGGATGTACTTACCCGTGACGAACACATGACCGGAGCAAGCAGCAAAGCAGAAATTCTCCAGTTTTTGCGTTACATCTGCGGAATCACGAGCCATCACGACATTTTCTTTTTATGGCGACCATGGTTAAGCGATCCAAAAGACGACATGGTACTGGAACTGGCGGTTGCTTCCTCTAGCCGTTACATCGTGACACACAACCTCCGTGATTTTGCCAATATTGATACCTTTGGGATTGAGGCTATTACACCGGGGCGTTTTCTTGAATTATTAAGAGGTCAAACATCATGACTACACTGACATTGCGTTTACCCCAATCATTGCATGAGAAGATCAAAGAGCTGGCAAAGGCGGATGGTGTCTCAATCAATCAATTTTTGGTAACAGCGGCGGCTGAAAAAATGTCTGCCTTGCTGACCAAAAATTATCTGGCACAAGAAGCGGCTCAAGCATCACGCGCAGATTTTCTCAAGGTCATGCGTGCCGTACCGGATGTTGAGCCGGAAGCGTTCGACCGTTTGTGATCAACGCAAGAACGTGTAAAGATCATCCACCGCCATTTCCAACCCAACAGAAACGAGTGTGAAAGTTTTGCCCTCGGTGTAACTTTCCTTGAGCCACTCGTTGCTGCGGCGGTAAATTTCCACGTAAGGCGTATCCTGCGAACACAGCACGTATTCCTGCAAGGTCGGAATCATCCGATAACCTGCCAGTTTTTCCGTGCGGTCTTTACGTGCCGTGCTGCCGGATAATACTTCAATTATCAGACACGGCGATTGATTAAAATGCGATGCGGTTTCATCCTCACACGTCACCTGCACATCGGGGTAGTAATAGCGGGTATCGTTGAATGTTTGAATTTCAACCTTCATATCCGACTGAAATACTTGGCAACGACTGCCGCGCAGGTGCAGAAATAACAAACCAGCAAAAGCCATCGACAATTGATTATGCCCGCGACTCGCCCCCGCCATCGCGTAAATTTGCCCATTCACGTACTCGTACTTCTGCCCATCCGGGCGGTCGTTTTCCCCTAATAAATATGCTTCCGGGGACACATAAGATGACTTCGGTAACGCACCCATCGCACTGACTCCTGCATAAGGGACTTTAAGCTCAACGACACGATTCCATCTTCGTAGTTTTTGCGAAGCAGTTCAAGTGATGCAAGGAAATCCGGTAATTCATGGTGGGCAAGCGAAACATGACGATTAGCGATTGCCGCAGGGCTGGCGTATTATTGCCAGCATGTACCTAAAAATGACAATAATTATCTCATGACCAAGTTAATCCCCTCTTTACAAAGTTGCCTCAACCGCATGACTTCCGGCGAAAAGCGTTTTGCGCGGCGTTTGGAACAGTTATTGGAAGATGATTACCTGTGTTGGTATGAGCCGCGTGTGGGTGAGGGTTTTCGCCAGCGTTACGCCGATTTCATTATTGTGCATCCTTGGCGGGGATTATTGCTGCTGGAAGTCAAAGATTGGAAGTTGGATAGCATTCAGTCTATCGACAAAGCGTCTGCCACCCTGCTAACCCCGCAAGGCGTTAAAACCGTCACCAACCCGCTGGAACAGGCGCGGCAATGTGCTTATAAGCTGGTGCAGCAACTCGAACAAGACCCGCAATTGACTCAATACGCGGGCAGGCATCAGGGCAAATTGGCATTCCCTTACGGCTATGGCGTGGTACTGACCAATATGAGCCGCCAGCAGTTTAGCAATACCGATTTGCAAGCCGTGTTGCCGTGGAATCGCACCCTGTGCAGTGATGAAATGCAGGAAAATACTGACCCGGAAGATTTCCAGCAATGTTTGTGGAATATGTTCGATTACCAGTTCAGCAAACCGCTGACCGTGCCGCAACTGGATCGTATCCGTTGGCATATTTTCCCGGAGATTCGCATCGCCTCCCAAGGCAGTTTGTTTGCCGAACCACAGACGGAAATGGCGGCGGGTGTCGCGGATAAACCCATCGAAACCGTGTTGCCCGATATTCTGAAAGTGATGGATCTGCAACAGGAACAACTGGCACGCAGCATGGGGCGTGGGCATCGCGTCATTCACGGGGTTGCCGGTTCTGGCAAAACCTTGATATTGGCGTACCGTTGTTTGTATCTGGCAAAGGTGTTAGCCAAACCCATTTTGGTGCTGTGTTACAACATCGCCTTAGCAGCGCGGTTACGGGCATTGATGCAAGAAAAAGCCATTGATGACAAGGTAAGCGTTTACCACTTTCACGACTGGTGTGGTGAACAATTGCGGGCGTATCACATCGACCGCCCAGCGGAACACGGGCTTGAGTATCTGGATGCACTGGTGA
Source organism: Thiothrix caldifontis (assembly GCF_900107695.1). Taxonomy (GTDB): domain Bacteria; phylum Pseudomonadota; class Gammaproteobacteria; order Thiotrichales; family Thiotrichaceae; genus Thiothrix; species Thiothrix caldifontis. Next base: position 68,162 of record NZ_FNQP01000003.1, read on the forward strand.
ATACCGTCAGTGCTGCCGTGGAAAACGGGCGTATTCCCAAAGCGCAATATGGCGCAATCATGATTGACGAAGGGCATGATTTTCAGCCCGCGTGGTTAAAGCTGATTAGCGGCATGGTTGACCCGGAAAAGGATTCCTTGCTGTTGTTATACGATGACGCGCAGTCGATTTATCAGCAAGGCAAAGCGTTGAAGTTCAGCTTGTCCAGCGTGGGGATTCAGGCTCGCGGGCGCACGACCGTGCTGCGGCTTAATTACCGCAATACCGATGAAGTGTTTGGGTTTGCTTACCAATTTGCGCGGCAATACCTGCAACCGCACGACAGCGACGATGACCATATACCGCTGCTTGTACCTGAAATGGCGGGGCGGCACAGCTTTGCGCCGGTCTGCCGTTTGTTCCCCAGTTTTGCGGAAGAAACTGCACGGGTGGTGCGTTGGTTACGCCAATGGCACGAGGAACGTGGAACCGCATGGGCAGAAATGGCGGTGTTGTACCGGCATTATCAACAAGGCGCGGCGTTGCAGCAGGCAATGCAGGCGGCGGGAGTGCCTTGCTATTGGTTGCGTGATGCGGCGAGTAAGAAAGGTTTTAACCCGGCGGACAATACCGTAAAGCTGATGACGTTCCATAGCAGCAAGGGGTTGGAATTTCCGCTGGTCGTGGTTGCGGGTCTGGGCTTTATTAGTGCGGAAGCAGAAAGTGCAGTCGACGAAGCCAAGCTATTGTATGTCGCAATGACCCGCGCTACTGACCGTTTATTGCTGACTAGCCATCAGGAAACGGAGTTTACTCGTGCCTTGCAAAGTAAAACCACTTCCGTAGCAGTAACGCTTTAGCCGTATTCGATACCCAAGCCAAACAACAGAAGCAGTTGCCTCCCTGTGCTATGATTTTCCTACCGTGAGCTTTTAGGAACAAAGAACCGCCATGAAAATCCCCTACGGTCTGAGCAATTTCAAAGATGTCATCACCCAAGGCTATTATTACGTCGATAAAACCGACTATATCGCTAGGCTGGAAGAAAATGGCAAATACCACATCCTGCTGCGTCCGCGCCGTTTCGGCAAGAGCCTGTTTCTATCCGCATTGGAACATTATTACGACATCGGCTATCAGACTGATTTTGAAGCAATTTTTTCAACGCTTTATATTGGCAAGCACCCCACAACGCTCAAAAGCAGTTACCAAGTACTGTTCATGGAATTCAGCGGAATTGCCACTGAACAGGGGTTTGAGCGCTTATACCAAGACTTTGACCGAAAAATATCCATCTCACTGCAAGCCTTTTTACGGCGCTACGGTTATCCGCCGGATATGCTTGCGCTGGTCGATAGCGAACCCTCTCCCCACGCGAAAATGGAGCAATTCTTCAAACTTGTCGCAGAGCAGAAAATTCTGTTGCTGATCGACGAATACGACCACTTTGCCAATAGCATTCTGGCGCAAGACCTGAAATTGTTCCAAAGCATTGTCGGCAAGGGCGGCTTCTTGCGCAGTTTTTACGAAACCCTCAAAACTGCCACACAACGCGGCACGATTGACCGTTTGTTTATTACGGGGGTTACGCCGATTACGCTCGATAGCATGACTAGCGGGTTTAATATTGGCGAAAATATTTCCCTGCATAAAGACTTCAACGCCTTGATGGGGTTCACCAAAGCGGAAGTGGAACAGTTGCTGCAACCCTTAGTGAAGGCGTGCCAGCTTGATGCTAGCATACTGATGGCGGATGTGACCCGTTGGTACAATGGCTACCGCTTCCATACCAAAGCACAGGAGAGCCTTTATAATTCGGATATGGTGCTGTACTTTGTGAAAAACTTTGATGCAGAGGATTGCGCCTACCCTGCACGGATGCTGGATGACAATATCGCCTCGGACTACGGCAAGCTGTTGGGCATGTTCAGTATCGGTGACCGTGACGAAAACTACGCCGTGCTGGACGAGTTGATCAATACAGGGCAGGTGATTGCTGAGCAACGCCGTAAATTCGACTTCGACAAGGGCTTTGATCGCGACGATTTTATCAGTTTGCTGGCGTACATGGGTTTTGCCTCCCTGCAAGGTCAAACCCTTTCCGGCGAAATCTTTGGAATCCCCAACCATGTGATGCAGGAATTGTATTTCCAGTACTTCAAAGTCGAATTGGAACGCCGCAACCAGATCAGCATTCCCAATCGTGCGTTGCGGATGGCGCTGGAAACCTTGGCGTTGCATGACAATATCCAGCCACTGGCGGATGAGATGCAACGGGTACTGCAATTGCTCTCCAATCGCGATTTTACCAATATGGATGAAAAGCACGTCAAGACCCTGCTGTTAACCTTGCTATACCAAGTGTCGTTCTATTTCATTCAGAGCGAGCGCGAAATGAACCACCGTTACCCCGATGTTTTGCTGTTGGAGCGCAGCCCGTTTGCCGTCAACCACCAGCACCTGATTGAGCTAAAATACGCCAAGAAAAGCGATAAGGAAAAGGGTTGGGACGCCAAACGGCAGGAAGGCATTGCGCAGGTGCAAGGCTATTTGCAGTTGCCAGAGATTGCCGCACTCCCCAAACTCAGTGCATGGGTATTCCTCACGGATGGGGAACGGCTAGATGTGGTGAAAGTGTAAACAAATCCATACCTGTTGACATAACCGGTGAGTTTAGGCGTGCGGCAAGCCATGCCCCACCAATGAGGTTTCACCATCAGGATAAGTCCGCACCCGGGTAAGCTGTGCGTACCCCACTTCAAAGCGCAAACTGCGCTGATACAAAATATCCAGCACTTTTGCCAGCACCACGCGAATCACGCCTGCGTGAGTCAGCAGCAAGATATTTTGCCCTGCGTAGCGGTGTTGCAGTTCATCCCACGCTTGTTGCACGCGGTCAATGAAGTCTTCCATCGCCTCGCCATTGGGGGCAATGAAGCGGCGCGGTTGATACCACAACTGTTGCATCAGTTCGGGGTATTGTTCCCAGATGTCGCTTTGGGATTTGCCGATCCAATCCCCAAAATCCATTTCCCCGAAACGTGGGTCAACCCCAAACGGGCAGCCGAGGCGTTGCGCCAATAAGCGGGCGAAATCGTGGCAGCGGCGGCTGGGGGAACTGATCACAATGTCCCATTGCCCCGCTTGGGTGGCAAGGGTTAATTGCTTCCAGCCGTGATTACCCAGTGGCTCGTTGCTGGGGGCGCAAAACAAATTGGGGGTGACCACTTGCCCATGGCGTAACAAGTCCACGGTGGTGGGCGTGGTGATCGGCGCGGGTTGTTCTGGCGTTACATCGGGCTGATCAGCCTGCGTTTCGAGGGTGTCGTCTGTCATCGTGTCTCACAGTTTTCCGGCTACGGCGGCTTCCGCAAATGTCGCCATGTGATTGTGTAAGGCGCAGGCCATGCGCAATAAGGGGACGGCGACAGCAGCACCACTGCCTTCGCCTAAGCGTAAATTCAAATCCAGTAAAGGGCGTTGTTGCAATTCGGCAATCGCAAAGAAGTGCCCCGGTTCGGCAGAGGTATGGGAGAGCAGTAGCCAGTCAGCGACGCTAGGTTGCACATTAATCGCAATCAGCGCGGCGGCAGTGCTGATGAAACCATCCACCAATACCGGCAAACCGAGTTGTGCCGCCCGGATGTATGCGCCGGTGATGGCGGCTATTTCAAACCCACCGAGGCGGCGTAAGACTTCCAGCGGGTCGTCAAAATGGCTGCGGTGTTGGTTGAGAATACGGCGGATCACATTCACTTTATGCACCATGCCATCGCGGTCTAAACCCGTGCCGGGGCCGGTAGCATCGAGTATGGCGACATCCAGCAGGGCGCAATAGATAGCGGTGGCGGCAGTGGTGTTGGCAATGCCCATTTCGCCTGCAATGAACAGGTCAGCAGCAGCGGCGTTAGCACGATCAGCCGCATCGGCTCCGGCTTGCAGGGCAAGGCTTAATTGGGCTGTGTTCATGGCAGCATCCAAGGCGCTGTTAGCGGTGCCATTACCCGCACGTTGGCTGATGAGATTGGGGTGAGTGAGTGGGGTTTTTACCCCAACATCAATGATTTCCAGCGTTGCGCCGATTTCACGTGCCAAGACGTTGATAGCCGCACCACCGTTGAGGAAGTTATGTACCATTTGTGCGGTGACAGCTTGGGGGAATGCGGATACGCCTTCATCGGCGACGCCATGATCAGCGGCAAACACGCTAATGTGGACGTTATCAACGCGGGGTTGCTCCCGCCCCTGCAAACCCGCCAGACGGATAGCAACCGCCTCCAATTCACCCAACGCACCGGCGGGTTTGGTCAGTTGTGTTTGGCGCAAGTGGGCGGCTGCGGTCATTGCTGCATTGGGTGCTTGCGCCGGGGTGTTTAGCCATTCCATGAGATCACTCCTTTCAACGGTTGTGGCAACCCTGCCACCATGAAAACCACGGTATCCAATTGTGTGGCGAGCTGCTGGTGTAATTGGCCTGCATGGTCGACGTAACGGCGGGTTAATTCGCCTAATGGCACAATGCCTAAACCGACTTCGTTACTGACCAGCAAAATATCAGCGGGTAAGGCGGGCAAACACCTTAGCAACGCGCTGGTTTCGGTGTGCAGGCGGTCGTTATCGTTTAAGCATAGCAGGTTGCTGAGCCATAGGGTCAGACAATCCACCAGTAGTAAGCATCCGGGGGCGGCATGGTTTTGTAGGGTAGTCGCCAGCGCTAAAGGTTCTTCCACGGTTTGCCAATGGGCAGGGCGGGAGGCGCGGTGGTGGGCAATGCGGGCGTGCATTTCAGCATCATGGGCTTGAGCGGTGGCGATATACACCACGTCGCGCCCGGATTGTTGTGCAAGGGTTTCCGCATAACGGCTTTTGCCAGAACGTGCGCCACCAAGGATCAAGGCTTGCATGGGTGTTTCCTGTGAATAACAACAGGAAAGCGTGTCTCAGCTTGCCACTAATTGCAAGGTTAACGGCTCAGGGCCGGTCACTTGGTAGCGGAAATGGCTGCCGGGTTCTTCCCGTAAGGCAACGATTTGTGGCTCGATGGGTAGTTCACGCCCCTCACGGGCAATTAGCACAATGGCCGTAATGCTGGCAGGGCGACCGAAGTCGAACAACTCATTCATCGCACCGCGCAGGGTACGCCCAGTGTAGATCACATCATCAACCAGCAGCACATGGCGATTTTCAATCTCAAACGGTAGGTGAGAGGGCTTTTGTTGGCGGTGTAAGCCCACTTGATGGAAGTCATCACGGTAGAAGGTGGCGCTGACTGTGCCGAGTTCTTCCGCTATGTGTAAGCGTTGGCGCAGTGCTTGGGCTACCCACACGCCTGCGGTGTGTAAACCAACAATAACGGGGTTGGTAATGCTTTTTGCTTGCATCCACGCACGGATTTGCTGTTCGAGCTGGTCAAGTAAGGCGTTGATATTATAGTTTTTGCTGTCCATGGGTGTATTCCTGCATCCAGCTTTCCAGAATAATGGTTGCTGCTATTTGGTCAATTTCTTCTTTGCGCACTTTGCGCTTACGCCCTACTTGCCGGGCCTGCTTGAGACGTTGTTCGGCTTCGAGGGATGATAGTTGCTCACTGACGACATCAACAGGAAGGTGGTAACGTCCTTCCAGTTGGCGGATAAAGCGTAAAATCGGTTCCTGCATAGCACTGTCGGAGCCATCCAGTTTGCGTGGCATTCCCACCACTAAGCGTTTCGGTTGCCATTCTTGCAGGCAACGGGTAATCGCGTTCCAGTCGGGTGTGCCATCGTGCGCCTGAATGGTGGACTGGGGTGTCGCAATGCCGGTGAGGGTATTGGTTATCGCCACGCCAATTCGTGCTTTACCATAATCAAAGCCTAGCACGGTTATGTGACTCATGCGTGACCAGCCGCAACGCCTAACAAATTAACATCAATACCGAGTGTGCGAGCTGCCCCATGCCAGCGTTCCTGATAAGGCATTTCAAACAGAATATTGGCGTGGGAGGGGCAAGTCAGCCAGACATTTTCTTTAATCTCGTGTTCGAGTTGTCCCGGACTCCAACCCGCACAGCCTAATAACAGCAAAAAGTGTGCAGGCCCCCGGTCATGGGCAATGTCTTGCAGAATGTCACGCGACGAGGTAAGCGCTAAATCCTCAGCAATACGCAAGGTGCTATCCCAACTGCGGCTGCCATCATGCAGTACAAAGCCTTGTTCGGCTTGTACCGGGCCACCACTGAGGGCATATTGCCCCGCAATGTGGGGGTCGTCAATGATAATGTCGAGTTGCTCAAACAGTTCACCCACCGTCATTTCCAGTGGGCGGTTGATCATCACCCCAAAGGCACCGAATTCATCGTGTTGACAGATCAGGCTGACCGTATGCTCAAAGCTGGGGTCACCCATGTTTGGCATGGCTATCAGCAGATGATTGCGTAAATTGAGGATGTCTTGGGTCACAGTTGTTCCGGTCACGCTCTGGCTATTGGGTGTTTAGGGTTCCGCTGTGGAAAATCCACGTGCGGGTGATGTTCAGTTGATCCCACTTACGGCGAATTTCATCGGGCAATGCGGGGTAAGGGCCTGCGAGTTTAATAATACGCAGCGCGGCTTTGTCCAGCACGTCATACCCTGATGATAGACTAATTTGTGCATCAACGACACGCCCGCCATGATCCAGTGTCGCATTGAGAATGAGTTTGCCACTGAGGTTGCGCATGATGGCTTCTTCAGGGAAATTGATATTGCCAATGCGTTCGATTTTCTTGACCCACGCGTCGATGTATTCGGCTTCGACCGCACTTTTGGCACTCACTGCATCAATGAAGTGGATGCGTGGGCGACGGGCATAACGGGCTTCGTCCTCATCCATTTCAGCGAGTAATTGGGCAATTTCCTCGGTCGCATCGGTGCGTTCTTCGGCGACGGGTACGTCCTCTTCCTCAACCGGTTGTTCGGGTGTCTTGTCGACACGTTTGAAGGTTTCCCCTTTCGTGGTGAGGATTTGCGGCGTCAGTTTGAGCGGGGTATCCGGTGAACCGGCTTCCGACTGCACCGGCGATTCGCCGCTGGTTTCGATAGGCAGAAGCGCAGCCAATGGGCTTTGCGGGCGATTCTTTTCGTCGCTGCTGCCGCTGGCTTGCTGGTTGGCTTGTGCAATAAAGTCCACCACATCGGGTGCTTGTTCGGAATGCGTCTGAACAAGGGTAATATCCAACACGGGTGCTAAGCGGGTGTTTTTGCTGATTTCGGGTAGGAAGCCCACGCCAAAGATCAACAACAGGTGCAACAGCGCTGCAACAGGGAAGGTTTTGGCTAACGGTTCGTCAGCTAGGTTCATTGGCAATACATGCATTGTTATAGTACGCAGATAACGTGTCCCACGGACAGGATATTGTTTTTAATATTACCCTGCTTGCTTTTTTTCAAGGTATGCCCCTTTGATTGAAGGTATTCTAACACTTTTCAGAGCCGATTGAGTAGAGCCTTATGTTGAAACAAATCATCGGGGTGGTCTTAGCTGTCGTATTAGGTGTCGGGGGAGCATGGTTTGTTGCCGGATTTCTCAGTCCAGATGAAACGCTGAGTCAAGCACCGTTACCTTTGCCTAAAGGCGGGGATTTTACCCTGCAAGCGGCACAGGGTGCGGTTAGCCTGAGTGACTTTCAGGGCAAAGTCGTGGTGCTGTATTTCGGTTATACCGCGTGCCCGGATATTTGCCCCACCTCCATGGCGACCTTAAAAGCCGCACTGGCACAGTTGACGCCAGCGGAGTTGTCACAGACACAGGGGCTGTTTGTTTCGGTAGACCCCGAACGCGATACCTTGGAACACATTCAGCGCTACGTTGGGTATTTCCACCCCAGTTTGATAGGGGTGAGTGGCTCTCAGGCAGAACTCTTGGAAATTACCCGCCGTTATAATGCGTTTTACCGCAAGGTGGAAGTGCCGGGTTCGGCAATGGCATACACCATCGACCATTCCGCAATTTTATATGTCATTGATAAGGATGGGCAGGTGCGTGAGCAGGTGCAACACGCCGTGCCACCCGCAGAATTAGCGGCGGCTATACGCCGTCATTTGTAAGTTTGCGGCACAACATGTGCTGATAACGTGCCAGCGAGCGCCAAGGTTCTTGCTGTGAATATTGGCGTTCCAGTGGTAGCACTTCTTCCAATTTGGCGGCTTTGCGGACATCACGATACATATAGTCATAAAAGCAGCGTACTCCTGACCAAGTATCCAATTCCAAGCCTAATGGTGCAAGCCAGCTCAGGACTTCATCCGGCTTTAGGGGCGAGATTGGCGCTAAGCCACGTTTGCCATCGCTGGCAATCTCACCCCGGCGCACGGTATCAAGATCGCCCGCAATCAGCCGCCGCATGACCGTCGAATGGTGATTGAAAAACATGAGAGACAGCCAGCCTTCCGGTTTCAGGCACGATAACAACTGTGCTAACACCGCTCGCGGCTCTGCCAGCCATTCCAATACGGCATGAAAGGTGATTAAGTCGAAGGATTCACAGTCTTGTGCCGCTAATTCCTGCACACTGGCTTGCAATAAGTGAATCGCATCTTGCAAACCCGCAGCGGCAATCGCGGTGGCAGCGCGTTGTAACATCTCGGCGGAAGGTTCTGCCAATACCACTTGGTGGCCTTGCTGCGCTAACCAAATAGCCATTTGCCCCAAGCCGCCCCCGGCATCCAAAATCTTCAAGGGGCGCGTATTCACGACGAAAGGTTGCAAATCGTCTTGCAGAATGGCTAAGCGAATGGCTCCACGCGGGTCATCATAAATGCTGCGTTGGAAACGTTGAGCTAAACCGTCAAAGATTCGGTCTTGTTGCATATCAAAACCTATGGTGATTACTAGGTTGTTTGTCAGGTTTTTTAATAAAATGCCTAAAAAAACCTTGACGTGTAAACCGGCATTAACTTTTTCTTTGTTATGCTCGTTCCAAGTTGAACAGAGTTTTCCGTCTCAGCTTTATGTGCTAGGGACCCCTCAACTGACCATAAGAACTAGCACATAACTTCAACCGGCCTCCATAACGGTAGGCCGGTTTTTTTATGCCTGCTGTTCCAGCATTTCCCAACGGGTAAAAGCCGTTTCCAAGTCGCTTTCCAGGCGCTGTAATTCATCCTGTCGCGCCGCAATTTGCACCGTGCCTTGCTGGTAAAAGTCAGGCTGGTTCATCAGTTCGTGGAGTGCGGCAATCGCCAGCTCCAGTTGTTCGATCTGGGCGGGTAATTGTTCGAGTTCGCGCTGGTCTTTGAAACTGAGCTTTTTGGCTTTGGGAGCGGGTTTGGCGGCTACTGCGACTGGTTTTTCCGCTGATTTTTCAGTTTTTGCGGCAGGTTTGTCTTTCTCTGACACGGGTTGCGGGCGTTGCAACAGCCAGTCGTCGTAACCGCCTGCGTATTCGCCGATAGTGCCGTTATCAAACACGATGGTGCGCGTGACCACCGAGTTGAGGAAACTTCTGTCATGCGAAATCAGCAAGAGCGTGCCTTGGTAGTCGATCAGCAATTCTTCCAGCAATTCGAGGGTTTCAGCATCGAGGTCGTTGGTCGGTTCGTCGAGTACCAGTAAATTGGAGGGTTGCGAGAATAAGCGAGCCAGCAATAAACGGTTGCGTTCGCCACCGGAGAGCACTTTCACCGGCTTTTGGATTTGCAGCGGGGTGAACAGGAAATCCTGCAAATAGCTGATGATATGGCGCTTTTGCCCGTTGATTTCCACAAAATCGGAACCGCTGGCGATGTTATCACGCAGATTTTTCTCACCATCAAATTGCGAACGGTGTTGGTCGAAATAGGCGACTTGTAAACGTGTGCCGAGCTTGACCGTCCCCGCAGTGGGTTGCAATTGCCCTAATAACAGTTTGATCAGGGTGGTTTTGCCGACCCCGTTGGGGCCGATAATGCCGATCTTGTCGCCACGCAAGACGGTGGTGTTGAAGTCTTGAATCAATAGCTTGCCATCCCAGCCATAATCGAGGTGTTCGGCTTCGACCACGATTTTGCCGGAGTTGTCGCCTTGCCCGATTTGTGCGGTGACTTTGCCTTGCAGGTTACGGCGTTGTTTGAATTCTTCGCGCATCGCTTCGAGGCGGCGCACACGACCTTCGTTACGGGTGCGGCGGGCTTTGACACCTTGGCGTATCCACACTTCTTCGTCGGCTAAGCGCTTGTCGAACAGCGCGGCTTGCTGGGCTTCGGCATCGAGCGCGGCTTGTTTGTTTTCTTGGTATTTTTGGAAATTGCCCGGCCAACTGGTGAGTTTGCCCCGGTCAAGTTCAATAATGCGGGTGGCGAGCTTTTGCACGAAGGAACGGTCATGGCTGACAAACAGCAGGGTACTTTTGAAGCCCATCAGGAAGTTTTCCAACCATTCAATCGCGGGGATGTCGAGGTGGTTGGTTGGCTCGTCCAGCAATAGCAAATCGGGTTCGGCGACGAGGGCGCGAGCGAGTAAAGCGCGGCGTTTCCAGCCACCGGAAAGGCTGTCAAACAGGGTGTCGGGGTCAAGCTGGATGCGGGAAAGCACCGTGTCGACTTTCCACTGGATTTGCCACTCGTCTTCAGGCTGCACTTCACCTAGGCCTTCCGCCACAATGTCGAAAATGCGGGCAGAAAGATCGTGGGGTACGTCTTGTTGCAGGCGGGCAATTTTGAGTTCGGGCGGGTGAATCATTTCGCCATCATCCGGCAAAATATCGCGGCACAACAATTTCATCAGGGTGGATTTGCCCGTGCCGTTACGCCCGACCAAACACAGGCGTTCACCCGGTTCGATGGTGAGGTCGATGCCGTCAAACAGGCGATTGTCGCCGTTTTCGAGGTGGATATTGCGTAAGTGAAGTAAAGCCATGAGTGCCAGCGCGGTGTTGAACAGGCGGGCAGTATAGCGCAGATGCGGGAAAAAGGGTTCTGTTACGCATGGCACTCAGCCAAACATCTCCCAAAACGGCAAGGTTTCGATCCCGTCTGCGAAAGGCTCTGACTGATCGAAGGTAATCAATAACTTGCGAGTAACTGCCAGTTTCAGTTTGAGCAAACCTTGCCGTTCCCGCTCACGGTTTTGCGGAGTCAGTTGGTAACACACCTGAATAGCAGTCAATTGCTCCTCTTTGCGGGCAATGAAATCACACTCGAAATCGCTGCTGATAAAGAACAACTCATAGCCCTGTTTGACCAGTTCACTAAACACCAGATTTTCAAACAACGTGCCGTAATTGGCGGAAAAGCGGAATGCGGTTTGTGCCAGAAAACCGTTATCAATGATGTAGCTTTTTTTCTTAGCCTTCAGTTGTTCCTTGAGCGAATAGGAATAGGGTTTGAGTTCAGTCAACACATAGCAATCTTCCAACACGCGGATGTATTCCTTGATGGTGCTGTCATGTTGCCCCAAAGCACGACCCAGCGAGTTGTAGGAATACAGGTTAGCGGTATTGGAAATCAGAAAATGAGCAGCTTCACGGAAACTTTTGGTATCGCGTATTTGGTTATTGGCAATGCAGTCCTTGAAGATCACGGTATCGTAGTAGTTCAGCAGAATGTCACGTTTCAGCCCTTCATCCTGTTGCCCAAACACTTCGTAAAACGAACCGTATTCCATCATCTGCATCATCAATGCCAGAATCTTGGGCTTGTTTGCCAAGCGTGACAGATAATCGGTGTAACCTTGCGCCTGCAAAAGTTCGCTCAACGCGGGTGGATAAACAATGTCACGCACATAACGCCCACTCAATAAGGTCGCAAATTCGCCTTCCAGCAAGGAGGAGTTCGAGCCAGTGACGAAAGTTTTCTGCACTTGCTGGTTATCGTAGATGGCTTTGACGAACTTTTCCCAACGGGTGACGTTTTGTACTTCATCCAGAAACAAGTACACCACTTTATGCCCTGTGAGCGATTCGGATAAATCCAACAGGCTGTAAAGTTGCTTAGAATCCGTGTACAACTCAGCGAAATACGGGTCATCCAGATTCACATACAGGATGCTCCTCGCCTCTACGCCCTGTTCCACAAGGTGCTGGATCAACAGGCGGAACAGCGATGACTTGCCGCTGCGGCGGCTACCTTGCAATACTTGCACCTGTTTGAGTGCCAACTTTTTGGTTAGAACGGGCAGCAACGCACGCGGGTATAAAGTGGGGAAACGTGCTTCCCAGTGAGGATTGTGCGTCAGCAAGGCTCTTTTCATAACGATTCTTGGCAATAAATGAGTATTTTAGAGATTATAGACTGTAAAAATTAATATTTTCACCTTGCCCCAAAAATGGCTGTGCCGATGCGCACAATAGTCGCCCCTTCGGCAATGGCGGCTTCCATGTCATCGGTCATCCCCATTGATAATGTATCGAGGCTGAAACCTTGTGAGACGAGATTTTCTTGCAAGGCACGTACTTGCGCAAATACGGCACATTGCTTAGTGAAGTCGTGTTCGGGGGCGGGAATCGCCATTAAGCCGCGTAAGCGAATACCGGGTAAGGTTGCTATTTGGGCGGCTAATTCGGGCAAGTCTTCCGGCGTTACGCCTGATTTGCTGGCTTCCCCGCTGATATTCACTTGCAGGCAGATATTGATGTCGGGCGCATCTGCTGGTTTTTGCTCACTCAAGCGCTTGGCGATTTTGACACTATCCACAGAATGTACCCAGCGAGCGGTTGCTGCAATCAGGCGCGTTTTGTTGGATTGGATCGGGCCGATGAAATGCCACACGATGCCGCTATTAGCGAGTTCAGCCGCTTTTTCGACCATTTCTTGCACGTAATTTTCACCAAACTGCGTCTGGCCTGCGAGGATGGCTTCGCGAATACTCGCTGTGGGGTGTTTTTTGCTTACAGCGAGTAAGTGTACGCTGCCCGGTTCACGTCCGAAGCCTTGTTCAGCAGCACGGATGCGTTCGCCGATTGTCTGGATATTGTCACGGATTGTCATGGTATGTGTTACTTTCCTCATTAATTACGGAACTAAACCTTCAACGCGAATAATAACAACAATGGATATTACTCAACTGCTGGCATTCAGCGTCAAAAACAATGCATCCGACTTGCATTTATCGGGCGGGATGCCGCCTATGATCCGTGTCGATGGTGAAATGCGCAAGATTAACTTGCCGGTGCTCGACCATAAGCAGGTACATGCATTGGTGTACGACATCATGAATGACTACCAGCGTAAAAATTACGAGGAACATTGGGAATGCGATTTTTCGTTTGAAATTCCGGGTGTTGCCCGTTTTCGTGTGAATGCCTTTAACCAAAATCGTGGGGCAGGTGCGGTGTTCCGTACCATTCCCAGCAAAGTATTAACCTTAGATCAGTTGGGTGCGCCGGGTATTTTTCGCAAGATTTCCGAAAATCCACGGGGGTTGGTGCTAGTGACAGGGCCTACGGGGTCGGGTAAATCCACCACCTTAGCGGCGATGATCGACTACAAAAATGACACCGATTACGGTCATATTCTCACCATCGAAGACCCCATCGAATTTGTCCACGAAAGTAAAAAAAGTCTTATCAACCAACGTGAAGTGCACCGTGATACCAAAGGTTTTGAAGCAGCTTTGCGTTCCGCCTTGCGTGAAGACCCGGACACCATTCTGGTGGGGGAAATGCGTGACTTGGAAACCATTCGTCTGGCACTGACGGCGGCGGAAACCGGGCATTTGGTGTTTGGCACCTTGCATACCACGTCTGCGCCCAAAACCATTGACCGTATTGTGGATGTGTTTCCTGCTGCCGAAAAAGAAATGGTGCGAGCCATGCTGTCTGAATCGTTGCAAGCCGTTATTTCCCAAACGTTATTGAAGAAAAAAGGCGGCGGGCGTGTGGCTGCTCACGAAATTTTGATTGGCAACCGTGCGGTGCGCAACTTGATCCGCGAGAACAAGATTGCGCAGATGCGTTCCGCGATGCAGACCGGACAAAATGACGGAATGCAAACCCTTGATCAGTCACTGAAAAATTTGGTGATGAAAGGGCTGGTCGAGCGTGAAGCTGCCCGCCGCAAAGCCGATAACCCCGATAGTATTTAAGCAGAGGGTAAGATATGGATCGCGATGCTGCCATCAGCTATGTGCATAAATTGTTGGCTACCATGTTGGATAAAAAGGCTTCCGACTTGTATATCACTGCCGAGGCCGCGCCTTCTGCCAAAATTGCTAACGAAATGCTACCGTTAACCACGCAGGCACTTAATGAGCAAAACGCTAGGATGTTGGTGCGTGCCATTATGAATGACCGCCAGCTCAAGCAGTTTGAAGAGGATATGGAATGTAACTTTTCCATCAGCCTGCCTGGCAAAGCGCGTTTCCGGGTCAATGCTTTCACGCAACGTGGGTGCGCAGGCATGGTATTGCGGCACATTCCTACCCATATTCCGGGTTTGAAGGATTTGGGCTTGCCGCCAGTATTGCGTGAAATTGCCATGACCAAACGCGGTTTGGTGATTATGGTGGGGGCAACCGGTTCGGGTAAGTCCACCACGTTGGCCTCAATGGTGGATTACCGTAATACGAATTCCAAGGGGCATATCATTACCATCGAAGACCCTATCGAGTTTGTGCATCAGCACAAGGGGTGTTTGATTACGCAGCGTGAAATTGGAGTGGATACCGCCAGTTACGAAATCGCCATGAAAAACACCTTGCGCCAAGCACCCGATGTCATTTTGCTGGGTGAAATTCGGGATCGTGAGTCGATGGATTATGCGATTGCTTACGCGGAAACCGGGCATTTGTGCTTGACTACCTTGCACGCCAACAGTTCTAACCAAGCGATTGACCGGATTATTAACTTTTTTCCCGAAGAACGCCGCAACCAGTTATTGATGGATTTATCGTTAAACCTGAAGGCGGTGGTGTCACAACGTTTGGTACGTAAAGCCAAGGGCGAGGGGCGTTTGGCAGCGGTGGAGGTGGTGATTAATACCCCATTAATGGCAGATTTGATCCTCAAAGGGGATGTGCCGGGGATGAAAGTGCTTACCTCGAAATCGCGTGAACAGGGAATGCGCACGTTCGACCAAGCCTTGTTTGACCTGATTGAAGCGCGGCAAATCACCGTACAAGAAGCGTTGCGCCATGCAGATTCACAGAATGACTTGCGTCTACGCCTTAAATTGGAAAGCCGCTTTGCCCAGGATAATGACTTCTTTAAGGGGTTGGATGAGTTGGCGATTGAGCCGCTGGAGAATGCCACACGATGACCATTTTAAGTGAAGCTGAGATGCGCATCACGCCATTATTGAATGTGATGGTGAAACAAAGCGCGTCGGATTTGTATTTGACCACGGGGGCGCACGCCACGATTAAGGTGCGCGGGCAGCTCAAGCGCATTAGCCGGGAGTCGATGAAGCCGGGCAATATTCGCCAATTAGCCGAAGAGATCCTGACGGCAACCGAAATTGAAGCTTTCTTTGCGGATCGTGAATTAAATAAGGGATTTTCGCTGAAAGGTATTGGGCGCTTTCGCATGAATTTTTATTTTCAGCGAGGTGAGGTGTCGATGGTGATTCGCCATATTCGCTCTGATATCCGCTCCCCGGAAGAGCTAAAGTTACCTGAAGTCCTGAAAAAGCTGGTGATGCAAAAAGAGGGAATGTTGCTGTTTGTGGGGTCTACAGGATCGGGTAAATCCACGTCGATGGCATCTTTGATTCAGCACCGCAATGAGCATCACTGTGGGCATATTTTGACTATTGAAGATCCGATTGAATACACCTTCCGCCATGGCAAATCCATCATCGGGCAACGCGAAGTCGGTTTTGATACCTTGAGTTATGCCAATGCGATGCGTGAGGCAATGCGTGAAGCACCGGATATGATCATGGTGGGGGAGGTACGCGATACCGAAACGATGGATGCAGTATTGGGGTTTGCCGATACCGGGCATTTGGTGTTGTCGACATTGCACGCAACTAACGTAATTCAGGCATTGGAGCGGATGTTGTACCTGTTTCCCAGCGAAAATAAAAGTCGGGTGTTGATGGATTTATCCCTTAACTTGCGGGGTATTGTGGCGCAACGTTTGATTCCTGATGAGCAGGATGGCTTGCATCTGGCGGCAGAAGTATTGGTCAATACGCCGTATGTGGCGGAACTGATTCGCACCGGACAGTTTGGTGAACTGAAAGACATCATTACCAAAGGCACGGTGGATGGAATGCAGACCTTTGACCAAGCGCTCTACCAGCTTTATATCGGTAAACACATTAGCAAAGCGATTGCGCTGGAATATGCGAGTTCACGCAACGACCTTGAGTGGCAAATCAATTTCGGGGCGGGTCAAGGTGAGAGCCGCGAATCCCTCCATGAGTTACCGGAGATGGTTTAAGCACATGGGAACTGCATGATTGGAATATCGAGGTATTGTTGCAAATCATGGCGGTTATCCATGCCTGCGATGGGTGTCTGCCGAGCATTGAGGATAATACCCGCGAGTCTGAGCGCTCGGTGTTGAATGGCTTCTGCTATCAGTAAGACATGATTCATACAGCCTACACGGTCTTCTGCCACTAGGATAATCGGTAACCCCAGAATTTGGGCAAGGTCGGCATTTACCCCATCATGTGCAATGGGTGAGTAGAAACCACCCGCGCCTTCCACATGCAGAAATTGGCGAGTTTCCCAACGTGTAGGGCAGGTTGCGGCAAGTTGTTGTAATCCTAAAGTTGTGCCTGCTTGTCTGGCTGCCCTTGGCGGGGCAAGGGCAGCGGTGAATCGGTAGGGACAAATTGTGTTATCTAGGGGCAATCCAGCCGCATCTGCTAATTGCCAAGCATCGGTTTGTTTTAGGTCTGATACCCAGCCTGATTCCACGGGCTTACGGGGAATCACTTCGCGTCCTAAAACGCGCATAACTCGAATCAATTGAGTGCCAACCCAAGTTTTACCCACACCGGTATCGGTGCCTGTTATGAAAACACCATTGCTAGTACTCATACCGGAGTCATCCAGCCATTGAGCAAGTGTTGGAGCAATCATGCCCATAGTATTTCCTCTCCGTTAGTAAAGTATCCAGAAAGTATCATTTTATGGGGTATATAATCTGATACTTACGCTAAGCAAAACAAAGTGATAAATTTATCTTATTATAATGAACCATTTTGATTAAATAAGCGTCTTATAGATTGATTGTTAATCATATTTAATTTGATTCAATAAGTAAAACGAATGACTTGCTTGGTAAATAATAATATGACAATGAAAAGGTTCTCCCTACTGTTGAGCGGTAGTTTGCTGTTCACTAGTGCTAACGTGGTCATGGCACGACAAGATTGTAACCAGAATATTCCATCTTCTACGCCAGTGCAGCGTTTCAACGATCAGGGTAATGGCACATTAATTGACGTTAGTACGGGCTTAATGTGGAAAAAATGCCTAGAAGGTCAAACAGGTGAACGCTGTGTGGGACGTGCTGTACGGATGGAATGGGATAAAGCTGTAAGCCTAGCGCAATTGAGCAACAGCGATAAATTTGCGGGTTATTCTGGCTGGCGTTTACCCACGCTAGATGAGTTAGGCACGCTTGTCGATAAGCGTTGTATTGAGCCAGCGGTTAACAATGACCTTTTTCCAAACATGTTAGCTGTTGGTTTATGGTCAGTAAATCAGTCCGATCCATTAGCATGGAGTATGGACTTTGGTAAAGGCCGCGCCTATGAACATTTCAAAGGCGCGGGCAAGTACATTCGCTTGGTGCGCAATTTACGGTGACGTATCCGTTGGCAGCATCAAGCTCACCCAATACTGGCTGCTGGTTTCGGTCATATCCAACATCCCCTGTGGGTAGAGGCCGAACACCAGCACCAGTATAACTATCAGCAGCAGGACACCCAGTTCTCGCGGCTTCAAGTCAGGTGCGTCACGGATAATGGCGTGACGCGCTTCACCCAGAAAGGCTTTGCGGTAGAAGTTCAGGAAATACGCCGCCCCCAAAATCACCACAAACAACACCACCAAACCTGCGCCGGTGTGTACTTCCAAAATACTCACGATCAGCAAAAATTCCGCCGGAAAGCCGCTGGTGGCGGGCATTCCGATCCCCGCTAAACCGAGGAAAAAGAACAGCGATGCCAGCAATGGCATGGATTTCGCCACCCCGCCCAAACTCAACAATTCCGTCGAGCCGGTACGTTGATGCAAAAAGCCGGTAATCAAAAACAAGCCACCCGCAATCAGCGTAAAGTTCAGCAACTGGAAGATTGCGCCCTGCATTCCTTGCGGGCTAAACGCAGCAATCCCCAACACCACCAGCCCGACGTGGCTTAAGGATGAAAACGCCAACATGCGCCGCAAACTGGTCTGGCTCAACGCCGCCACTGCGCCATACAACACCCCAATCATCCCCAGCCCCACCAGAATCCAGCGGAATTCCAACGCGGCATCCGGCACCAGCGGCAAGCCAAAGCGCAATAACCCATACGCCCCGACTTTCAAACCCGTCAGCAAGGCCACGGTGGTCGCAGGCCCTTCTTGCGCGACCACTGGCAACCACGTGTGCAGCGGGAACAGCGGAATTTTCACCCCAAACCCCACCAGCAACAGGAAGAACACCGTCACCTGCACCCCGTATTCACGGCTACCCTGCAATAAATCGGTGTAGGCAAAACTCATCCCCGTGGAATTATTCATCGCCAGCACCACAAACCCCAGCAGAATCGGCAAGCCACCCGCCAGCATAAACAAGCTGTATTTCACCCCCGCGTAACGCCGGTTCGCACCGCTGCCCCACAAACTGATCAGGAAAAACAGCGGCAGCAGAGTCATTTCCCAAAACAGGAAAAACAAAATCGTATCCAGCGAGGTGAAAATGCCCATCATGGTGCATTCCAACACCAGCAATAGCGCGAAATACAGGCGTGTCATGGTGCGAATCGCATTCCAAGACGCCAATATCACCCCAATGAACAACAGCGCGGTGAACGGCAGGAACAAGACCGATAACCCATCCACCCCCAAGAGGTAATGAATCCCCAAACTTGGCATCCAGGGGGTTTTTTCCACAAATTGGAACCCCGTCTGCTGCGAATCAAATCCCGCCACGATAATGAGCGCCACCACCAAGGTCAGCACCGCCGTGGTCAACGCCGCCAACCGCGCTTCTTTGCCCGGCATGAATGCGGTCAAGATTGCGCCCAACGGTAACATCAGCAGTAACAGGCTGAGCCAAGGAAAATTCATGCTTGTTAAGCTATCCATCAATGTTCTCCCCCTTGAACGTCGCCCGTGTAGTCTGCAAACAGCCCCGCCAAACCTTGGATGGGCTGATCAATCAATGCAATCCACGGCGCGGAATAGAACCCCGCCGTTACCGTTACCACAATCACAATACTTGCCATCAGCATTTCTGCCGGGTAAGTGGGGTTGGTATCCCAACGCTTGCTTTCCACCCCCGGATTGGCTAAAAACGCCTGTTGGAAAGCGCGTAACAAAAAGCCCGCCGCCACCAAGTTGCCCAAAGCCGCAGCGACTGTCACCAACGCCCCGAAGCGCTTAATCGAGCCTTCCAACACGAAATGCACCGCATCAAACCCCGGTGTTCCCGGCATTCCCACAATCGCCAAGCCTGCCACCAGAAACGCCAAGCCCACAATCGGGATGTAATCCATCATGCCGCCGAGCTTGCTCAAGCGCGTGGTACGGGTGCGTTGCCACACCATGCCGGTCATCAGCAGCAAGCCAGTGATGGCTAACCCGAAATTCATCGCCAGCAAGACAGCGCCTTCAAACGCCATGCGGTGCAAACTGAATAAACCAATCGTCAAAATCCCGGTATGGCTAATGACCGCAAACGCCAATAATTCACGCAAGGTTTGCTGGCGCATCGCCAAAAATGCGGCGTAAAACACCCCGGTAGCGGCGAACACGGTGGCGACCATGTGCCATTCCCACACCGCATGAGGCACAATCGGGAACACAAAGCGCAACAGCCCGTAGACCCCCACTTTCAAACCCAGCAAGTAAATCGGTGCCACTGCCACATTGCCGTGCAACATAAACGCAGGCAGCCAGCCGTGAAACGGGAATAACGGAATCCGTACCGCCATTGCATAAAACAGGGCGAAAAACACCAAGGTTCCCACCATATCGTGCGCCCCAAAGCCGAGGGTTGCCAGCTCATACAGGCTGAAACTCCAGCGTCCGGCATTCGCATCGGCATAATTCCAGCCCAACACCAGCGTGCCAAACACCAACAACAGCAGCCCTACCACCATGAATTGCAGGTAACGCGCCAAGGTCGGTTGAATGTCGTGGAACGTCGGCCAGCGTTTGGTCAAATACGCCACCATGACCACTTCGAGGAAGGACATACAGGTAAACCACAGCAAATCCACCGTCACAAACTGACTGGTAATGACGGACTGAATCATCATCATCACCGCCAGTATCGAACTTTCGTGCAAACGCCGCACCAGAACAAACGCCACACTCAGCAAGCTGATCAAGCTGGTCAGCAACACAAACATGACCCCGATGCCATCCACCGCCGCGTGGTAATGAAACGCACCGAGTATCTGGAAACGTGCCGCAAACTGCATCACCCCCGCCGCTTGATGCACATCAAACTTGGCATACAAGCTTACCGCCAGCAACATTTGCGCCAGCGCCATAATGCCTGCCAAGGCCACTGCCGCATTGCCGCGTATCTTAATTAACACCAGCCCGGTCAACAGCGGGAACAGTTGCAACATGGTCAACAACGGTGATGCTGCCGGAATTTCCGAAAATGTCATTGGCATTACCCCTGAAAAATAACGACCAGCGTTGCCAAAATCAGCAACACCAGATAACGCGGTTGAGTGAGCAGGCGTTCAATCTTATCCAAATAACGCCCTAAGGTATCCAGAATGGATTTGGCTTTGCCGCCGCCTTGTTGCAGCAATAAGCGTTGCTCAAACCATTCCAGCCGTTCGGCGATCCATTGCATGAGCTTGCCGAACAGCCCAGAGCCAATGCCGATACTGCTTTCTACCCGCAAGCGCCCTTGCTGCATGGCTTGCATATCCGCAAGGGTCGCAATGCCGCTGTGATGCCCCGGTGTGCCGCTGAGTTTATCGAGGATTTGCCCGTCAAAGATTTGCGCTTCCTGCGACAGGGCAACGGTGGGTTTTACCAGCAACCAATCCGCCAGCGGGTCGAGCCAGAAACGTTGCAAGGCCGCATTGTGCAACCAGCGCCGTTTCCCCAGCCATGCCGGAACCGCAGGAGCTGCTTGCCATTGGGTATGCAGCGCAAACGAGGGCGAATGCAAAAATTGATACGCCCGCCACACCGCGTGCAATACCAGATGCACCAGCGCCAAGCTATACCAGCCCAGCGCAATCGCGATCAACATCAAGCCGGTTTGTGCCAAGGTTGAAAACAACAGCGAGGTTTTAATATCGGTTTGTGCCAAGCCACCCAGCCAGCCATACAATACGGTGAGAACACCCACCCCCAGCAGCAAGTATTGCAATGCCGGGGCTTGTTCCAACAGTGGGTGAATCCGCAGCAATAAGAAAATGCCTGCATGAACCATCAATGATCCGTAAAACACCGTACTGGATGGCGTAGGCCCTTCCAACGCACGGGTAATCCACGCCGAAAACGGAAACTGTGCCGATTTCACCAAGGCCGCGCCCATCAAGCCAAACGCCGCCACGCCAATCAGCAAACTCGACTGATCGGCTTGCGGCACTAACATCACGTTCCATTCGGTGCTGCGGAACAGCGAAAACGCCATGAACATGCCCAGCAAAAAGCCCGCATCCCCCAGCCGATTGGTGACAAATGCCCGCGTCGCATTGATGGTTGCGGTTTTGCTTTGCCAGTTATACGCAATCAACAGGTAAGAACTCGCACCCGCCAATTCCCAGCCCACAAACGCCAGCACCGCGCTGCCCGACAGGGCAATCAATTGCATCGCGGCGGTGAACAGTGCCAGCACCATAAAAAAGCGCTGAAACCCGCAATCACGGTGCAAATAATTCACCGAAAAGCGTGTCACCAACAGCGTAATCACTGCCACCAAGGTCGACATGCTCAAGCTCAAACCATCCAGCATGAAGCTGATGCTGGCGTTGTAGACACCGCTGTGTAACCAAGGCAATACCATGACGTGCTGGCTACCGTGCAATAAATACTGCCCATCCGCCCACAACACCAAGACCAGACTCAGCAAGCCCGCCCCCAGCACCAACTGTGAACTGAGGCGTTCGCTCGCTTCGCAGCGATTCCAACGCAATACCCGATTCAGCGCTACCAACACAGCGGCTAATAAAGGCAAACCGGGAATCAGTAATAACCAGCCATTAGCCATGTGTCACCTCCGCTGTATTGCGCACCGCAGCGGGCGGCAAATACCCCCGCTGCCCCGCGTACCATTCTTGTGAATGCTGTACCCTTGGCAATTGATGAATTTCGCCCTGCCATTGCACAAAGCCCTTGCCCGGTTGAAACACATGGATTTCGTTGCGCTCCGGCGGTTTCGCTGCCAGCAACACCCAGCCATTGTCCAGCAAGCGCCGTAAATAATCATGGCGCTGGTAAATCGCCACCAAGGTATCAATCTCCGCTTCGGCAATTGCCAGTAAGCGCATCGGCTCGTGCAATTCCACCATCTGTTGTGCCAGTCCGGTGCGTAAATCGCTCGCGCCGCCTTCCATGACCCCAAACAAGCCAGTAAGGTTGTGAGTGGCTTTGCTGCCGGAACCGAAGTAGCCGTTTTGCATCCGCGAAAAGTAGTAGTCCATCTGAATCCCGACCCCGACCACGCCATTGCCTTGTAATTGCGCTTCTAACATTTTGCCATCGGGGTCATTGTGTGGGTCATACGAAATCAGGAAGGCGCGTCGATCCCAGAAAATCCCTTTGCTCAATTCCCGCCGCCCAATGAAGGCGACCGCACAGCCTTGATGCCCTAATTCTGCCCGTACCTGATCGGGGGAGGCGGCGCGACCTTCCACATGCCGCTTGGCTTGACGCGGGGTCAGGTGCGGGCTGGCGGAGGCAAATTTGCGGCAACGTTCCTGCGCGGATAAGCGCACCGCTTGCTCGGTGGCTTGCTGCACGTGCGCAAACACGCTGCGATGGCTGGCAGGAATCAAATCGGTGTCAAACCAGTCGATGGCATCGCTGGTGGTATCGTGTTCATTGGCGATGAACCAGCAGCCGTCAGGAATGTGAATGCCGTGTTGCGCGACCAATTGCGCCCGCACTTCCGGTTCATTGCACATGCTGGTAAAGGCACGCGCATTGGGGCCGCCGAAGCGCCCACTGCACGCGCCGCAACCGTAGCCGAGAATGTGCGGGTTGTTCAAATGGCGCGAACGGTGAGCCATGAGCACCACCAAGGACGCAAAGCCGCTGGTAAAGCCGGTGAGTTTGAGGAAAGTGGCAACTTTGGTGACTTTTTCTTCTGCGCTGAAGCCTTGTTGATTGTGATCTTTGCTAGGGCATTCCAATGCGTCTTGGGCGGTGTAAGCCACGCGGGTTTTGAGTGGCACACTGGTTTGGTGTTGTACCTTGCTGATGAAACGTTGGTAGCTGGCGGGCATGACGCTGCGCCCGACCATTTCCAGCAAAGCAAACGGGGCGAGTAGCGGTAATGCCAAGGTCGTGCCGATGACGCTGTGGCGCATCCGGTGATTTTTCAACTTGTGCAGCCAATTGAGCCAGCGTTGGCGGCGTTGGTGAGCGGGTAAACGCTGTCGGGCATTCGTGGCGGGAACTTCGCGGAGTTCGTGAACCGCTGTGACCACGGGTTGTGCCAATTTTAACGGGCGGGGTGCATCCAGCCCGCGCCAGTTATTGGGTAAGCCGAACACGCCTGCCGCACCCAAGGTTTCGAGGTCGGGGGCGAGTTCTTCCAGATGGCGGCGCACGCTTTCCTCGCGGTCATCCATGCAGAAAATCAACTGCGCATTGGGCGGAGAAGAGAGGTTAGGCGGGTTTTCTTCCGCGTGCTTGTTCAGCAAGGCGCTGAAAATTTCTTCCTGATAGTGGTGTTCATACGCCCGCAGCCATAAGTAGCCACTGGTGTTGGGGTCGTCGAGTTCTTCCAGAATCGCTAGCAGGCGTTTGATGCGCTGGGTTTCCAATTGCGCGACTTGGGGTGCTGCCATGCCTAAGTGTTGGGCAAGGTGGAATAAGCGCCAAGCCTTGCGGTAAATATCTGTGCCGACGGGGATCACGGTTTCTGGTGCAAGGTTCCAGGTTAGGATTTGGTGCGCGAGTTGATGCCAGTCAGCGGGTTGAATGTCTTCTTGGCTGCTTAAGAATTGTTGGGCGAGTTGTTGCAGGAATTCTGGCAAGGTAGTGTTGTAGGCGTGGTAGCGAACAAAAAACTCATCCTGATGCTGGTGGAAATAACCGCGAATGCCGGTGGTGCTGGCGTCGATTTGCCAGTTGTCGCGGGCAACGTGGCGGCAGAAGATGTGTTCCAGCACCAAACGCACCGCGAGGTAATCTTCCATGCTCACCGGCGTGGTTAAGCCGTAATAGCCGGGATTTTTCGCCCGCCAGTTGAACATGCCTGACCAGCCCGGCAATTCCAGCGCCAATACCCGCAAGTAGCCGCCCCAATGGGCTTTGTCGATGCCAAGGCGCATCATTTCTTGGTGGATGGTTTCCAGCGGGTCGTGATGCAGGGAACGCAGGTAATCGTCCCAATCATCCATGCCAGCGAGGGTGAGGGTGGGGTCGTTGAGGGTGGCTTCGCGCCAATGTGTGTAAAATCCGTTGGATTGGGAGCGGAAAGCGGCAATGCCTTGGTCGAGCCAGCTTGCCAGATGGCGATCCAGCAGCGGCAGCAGTGAATCCATCACATCAACAGCGGTAAGTTTGCTCAGCAAGCCGCGCAGGGTGAGGGTTTCGCCGACTTGATCCAGCAAATCGTGCAGCAGGTGGCGGCTTTCAGCGTGGATGAAGCTTTCTGCATCGGGGATGCTGGCTCCGATTTGCCCTTGTTGCTTGATTTGATCCCAGATGCCGTTAATGTCGGTGAGGCGCAGGTTGAGCAAGGCTTCAGGGTGAGGCAAATCGTAGTGCAGTTCCAGCTTTTGCAGGCAAGTTTCCCACAAGGCACGGATGGCGACGGCTTCGTCTTGACCGGCGGCTTCGAGTAATTTTTCGCGCTGCTCAAAGGCAACATCGGCTTGAAAACGTTCCAGCGCGTGGTTTTCTTCCACCTGCCAACGCATTTGCTGGAAGGTAATCGGCTTAATATTATTCGCCAGCGCGGTGAGGTAAATGTCGCGGTCAGCCGCTTTATCGGCTTCGGTGGCGAGTACGCTGAAAATATCGTGGCGATTGATGCGCCCTTCGCGGAAAAACCGGCGGTATTCGCCATTGGGCAAATAGCCCAGTGAGCCACTGTGAGCGTGAGCGGTGCGTAGCGCCTCGGCGAATGGCAGGTATTCGTAATTTTCCAGCGGATTAAAATGCACAAAATCTTGCAGCGGCGCTTGAATCGGCAGCACCGCATTCAGACCGGCAATGGCTTCACGCAAATAGTCACGTTGTGCGTCGTGTGACTGACTGTGATTCGTCATGTGTTATTGTTTCCTACAAAATAACGGCGAGGGTAGCCGCTATCAATAAAATCAGGTAGCGCGGCTGGGTGAGCAATTCTTCAACCAAGTCGAGGTATTCGCCCAGTTGCTGCAAATAGTGCCCCAGTTTGCCGCCACCTTTTTGTAATAACAGCCGGTCTTCCAGCCATTCAAATCGTTCTGCCACCCATTGCATCAGCTTGCCCAGCAAGCCTGAACCCGTGCCGATGCCGCTTTCCAGTCGCAATTTGCCTTGTTGGAAGTCCTGCATTTCTGCCAAGGTGGAGAGCATATTGCTGTGCGATGGTGTACCGGTGAGGCGGTCAATCACGCGGCTATCCAGGGTTTGCACTTCGTGAGCCAACGCTTGGGTGGGGCGTACCAGCAACCAGTTTTCCAGCGGTACGAGCCAGAAACGTTGCAGGGCGGCGGTATACAGCCAGCGGCGTTTGCGCAGCCAAACAGGGGCGGGTTTGGCGGGTTCCCATTCGGTTTGTTGCAAAAACGAGGGCGAATGCAGAAATTGGTAAGCTCGCCAAATCGCGTGTAGCCCCATGTGGAATGCGGCGAGGGTGTAAAATCCGAACCCGATTTCAATCAGCATTAGCCCGGTTTGCTGTTGAGTGGAAAAGATCAGCGAGCTTTTAATGTCGGTTTGCACTTGCACACCGAGCCAGCCGTACAGCACCGTGAGTATGCCTAACAGAATCAGCACGTTGCCCAATAGGGGCGATTCTTCCAGCAAGGGTTCGAGACGTAACAGCAGGTAAATCCCCGCGTGTACCATGATTGAGCCGTAAAATACCGCGCTGGATGGGGTGGGGCCTTCCAACGCACGAGTAATCCACGCACTGAATGGAAATTGTGCTGATTTCACCAGCGCTGCCAGCATGAAACCCATGCTCATCAAGCCCACCACCATGCCGGACATATCGGGTTTTTCGCCAAACAATACATTCCACTCAACATTGCCCAGCCAGCTAAAGCCAATGAACATGCCGAACAAATAACCGGTATCGCCGAAACGGTTGGTGACAAACGCACGGGTAGCACCTTCCGCCGCCGTTTCACGCTGCCAAGCGTATGCAATCAGCATATAGGAACTGATTCCCGCCATTTCCCAGCCAATAAAGCCCAGCAAGGCACTGCCCGACAGCACAATCAGCAACATGGCGCAGGAAAACAGCGACATCACAATGAAAAAGCGTTGAAAACCGGGTTCGCGGTGCAAATAGTTGACCGAAAAACGCGTGACCACCAGCGTAATCGTCGCCATTACCACGCCAAAACTTAAGCTGAGTGTATCCAGCATCAAGCTGACCGAGGCTTGGTAATCGCCGCTTTGCAGCCAAGGAAACAACGTCACATGACCGGGTGCGCCGTGGGTAAAGTCGTAAATCGCCAGTGCCACCATGGCCAGCAGGCTGAGGGTGTTGGCGGTGACCGCGACCCGCGCGGTTTCGCGTTCGCCTTTTTCACCGCGATTCCAGCCGAAGATAAAGCCGAGGACAATCCACAGGGCGGCGAGGAAGGGGAGACCGGGGATGAGCAGAAGTAAGCTGTTAGGCATGAGCGACCTCCGGTGAAACGGCGTTAGCCGTCACCAACGCAGGCGGCAAATGCCCATAATCCCCCGAATACCACTGTGCCGAGCGTTCAACCATTGTCAACTGCTGCAATTTCCCCTCCCAGCGCACAAACCCCGTTCCCGGCACAAACAAATCAATCACCGCGCTATCCGGGTCTTTCACCGCGACAATCAGCCACCCGCCGCCAATCAATTCTTGCAAGGGCGCTTGCCGTGCGTAAATCTCACCTACCATTGCCGTTTTCGCTTCCACGATTACCAGCAAGCGCATCGCCTCGTGGATTTCAATCATTTGCTGCGGCAAACCAGTACGCAAATCGCTGAATACGCCTTCCATGACCCCAAACAGCCCAGTGAGGTTGTGCGTCACTTTCGTGCCCGCCCCGTAGCGGTCGTTATTCACCGTGGAAAAATAGTATTCGAGGTTAATGCCCGCGCCGACCGGCCCGGCATTCAGCAAAATATTTTCCAGAATCTTGCCGTCGGGGTCGCGGGTGCAGTCATACGAAATCAGGAAACAGCGCCGATCCAAAAAACTGCCGCGTGTGACAGCGCGTCGCCCGATCAAGGCGCAAGCATTGGTGGCATGACCCAATTCCGGGCGGGCTTGGCTGTAATCGACGGCACGGCTGGCAATGTGCGCCGCCGCTTGTGCCAACGTCGGTTGACGCGGGGCAGATGCCAGTTTGCGGCAACGTTCGTGCGCCGAATGCCGAGCTGCTTCGGTCAAACTGGCTTGCAAGGTATGCAACGCATTCTGCAACGCCGCAGGCACTTTGTCGGTATCAAACCAAGGAATGTGTTCGTCGCAGGTATCGTGTTCCGCGCCCACAAACCAAGTATCGGTGGGGATGTGAATGCCTTGCGCTGCCAATAGCGTGCGGATTTCAGCGCGGTTTGCCATTGCCGCAAACACCCGCGCATTCGGCCCGCTGTGGCGACCGCTGCACGCGCCGCATTCATACGCCGCCGCATGGGGGTTGTTTTGGCTGGTAGAGCCGTGTCCCATAATCACCACCAGCGGGGCGAAGCCATCGGTTAGCCCGATCATGCGCAAGAACCCGCCGACTTTTTCGGTTTGTTCCGCGTCGGTGAAGCCCATCTGGTTTTGCTGGCTGGAACGTTGCTGTTCCGGTTGCAAAGCGATGAATTCCAGCTTGGTCGGAATCGGCATGTCGGCTTTGCGGCGCAAGCGTTTCACCCATTGCCCAAACCCCAGCGGCAGGTAGGATTTGCCCAGCATGACACCCAACGAGGCGGGTGCGAGCG
Organism: Thiothrix caldifontis; assembly: GCF_900107695.1. Taxonomy (GTDB): domain Bacteria; phylum Pseudomonadota; class Gammaproteobacteria; order Thiotrichales; family Thiotrichaceae; genus Thiothrix; species Thiothrix caldifontis. The sequence continues at coordinate 96,512 of NZ_FNQP01000003.1, forward strand.
CCATTTGGCTCACGGTGCCAAGCAGCAAGTTATGCCGGGTAACGTGTTGCAAGTGGGCAAACAGCCGTTTACGCCACCCGACCCGTAGGGCATGTTGGCGTTGCAATTCTGCTGCTGCATCCGCTGGCACTTCGCGCACCAAATGCACCGGCGTGACGGGAACGGGGCAGAGTTTGGTGACGGTTTTGTCGTCCAGCCCTTGCCAGTTCATGGGCAGGTTGAAAAATGCGGCCGCGCCCAGTGTTTCGATGTGCGGGTTGAGTTCTTCCAGATGGCGGCGAATGCCTTCTTCGCGCTCATCCATGCAAAACACCAGTTGCGCTTGCGGGCGTTGGTGGCGTTGTTGCCAAGTGCCACGCCCGTGGTTATTAAGGATGGCGTTGAAGATTTGTTCGCGGTAATGGCGTTCGTAGGCTTGCAGCCACAAAAAGCCGCTGTGTTCGGCATCTAGCGCATCGAGACAGGTGAAAATAGTTTCCAGTTGCGTGTGGTTCAGTTGGTGTAGCGTTGCCGCATCCAACGCCAGATGTTGCGCCAAGCGGAATAAGCGCCAGCCGTGCGCGTAAGCATTCCAGCCTTGCAGGGTGGCATTCGCGGGGCTGTGCGCCCACGTCCAGATTTGGTGCGCCAGTTGTTGCCACTGCGCTTCTTCGTTGATACGCGGGCGGCTGTGACGAATCAATTGTTGTGCCGGGGTGAGCAAATATTCGGGCAGGCGGTGGTTAAAGGTGTAGTAACGCACCCAAAATTCGGTGGGATGCCGCCGAAATCGCCCGCGAATATCGCTAAGGCTGGCTTCCATCCACCAAATTTGACGGCACAAGCGCCGCGCAAACAGGTGTTCCATACTCAAACGCACCGCCAAATAGTCGAGCATGTGGACGTGTGGCGTGGTGATGCCCGCGTAACCGGGGTGTTGATCGCGCCACAGGAACATGCCCGACCAACCTGGCAATTCCAAGGCAAGGCGTTCCAGATAGCTTTCCCAGTGTTCTTTGGGAATACCGATGCGTTGCAATTCGGCAATGATGGCGGCTTCAGCCGTATCGGGGAGGGAATTGAGGTGTTCGCTCCAATCGGTTAGCCCTTCCAGTGTGCTGGTGAGGTCGTCTGCACTGGTATTGCGCCATGCGGTGAAAAAGCTGCTGCCCGCCGTGCCGTTGTGCCAAGCCGCCATGCCTTGATCCAGCCAAGAGGCGACTTGCCGGAGGAATAAGGGGCGGATGTCGTGGAGGATGTCTTCCCCCGTCACCGCTTGCAATAAGTCGCGTAAGGTCAGCGTTTCACCAACTTGCCGGGTGAGAGTGAGTAATTGCTGCTGTGCGTCTTGGGCGACGCGCTCGTGAATGCTCGTGCCTTGCGCATCGAGTTCGGCGGCAAACAAACGGGCGGCACGTTCGGGGGAAAAGTTGAGTAAGTCTTCGGAATGCAGCAGATGATGATCCAGTTGCAACGCACTCAGGCACGCTGACCACAATTCGCCGTCACGTTCCAGCACCCGGTTTTCTTCCACTTGCCACACAAATTCGCTGGGGCTAATGGGTTTAATGGGGTGAATCAGGGCAGTGCGGTAAATATCGCCGCGTGTAATGGCATCGCCGTTAGCGGCGCGATTGAATACAGTTTCTGCGCTATTCAGGCTGGAATCGGCTTGCAATACCGCGTCCAGATCATCAGCGGCAATGCGACCCTGCTGAAAATACTCGCGGAATTTTTCGCTGGGTAAATAGCCGTAAGCGCCGGTAATGTCATGTGCCGCTTTGAGCGCTGCTGGGAAAGGGAGGTGTTGAAAACCGTGCAGGGTATTGTGGTGCACGAAATCCCGCAGGGGTGCTTGACCGGGTAAGACGTGTTCCAGATGTTCCAGTAAGTGCTGGAAAATACCCCCACTCACGGCATCGCTCCCCCCGATATGGGTGCTACGATGGGCAGCACAAAATGGCTAATGAGTTGTTGCACCGAGGTATCCATCATCGTCAGCAAAGGCGCTGGATAAAAACCTAACAGCAACGTGCCAATAATCAGGCTACCCGCCGCAACCATTTCCAGTGGGCGCATGTCTTCGACTTGCTGCATATCCAGCCGCATCGGGCCGGTGTAAAGCTGTTTGACGGTGCGAATGCTGTAAGTGGCGGTGATCAACACGCCCAGCGACAGCAAGACAATGCTCCACCCCCACGCCTCAAAGCCGCCGATCAAAACGTGCAATTCCGCCACAAAACCTGCGGTACTCGGCAAGCCTACGCCACCGACGAACGCCAAAATAATCAGGAAAGCGAAACGTGGCGTAACCCTAATCAGCGAGCCGTAATCGTTGATGTCGCGGGTATGGGTACGTTCATACAACAAGCCGATCAGCATGAACGTTGCACCCGCCACCAGCCCATGCGCCACCATTTGGTATACCGCGCCGGTCATGCCGATCACGTTCAGTGTGGAAATCCCAATCAGCACCACGCCCATGTGACTGACGGAAGAGTACGCGATCATCTTTTTCATATCGCTTTGCCGCCACGCCAATAAGCCGCCGTACAACAAGCCAATCACACCCAAAGTAAACAATAAGCCCTGCATCGCTTGCGCGGCGGCGGGTAAAATATCAATGGTGCGTAATAAGCCATACGACCCCATTTTCAACAGGATGCCAGAGAGCAAAATACTCACGGGGCTAGGCGCTTCGACGTGCGCCAACGGTAGCCAGCCATGCAGTGGAAACAAGGGCATTTTTACCCCAAAACCAATCAGTAAGCCGCTGAAAATCAGGATTTGTTCTGTTGTACTCAGTTGCCGTGCACCTTCTGCTATGGCCGCAAAGGTGAAAGAGTGTGCAGGAGTCGCATCAAACAGCACCAACAGCGCCAGCAGCATGAAAATTGAGCCACCCATGGTGTACAACACGAAATTCAATGCCGCCGTTTGCCGATTTTTGCCGCCCCAACGGTCAATCAAGAAAAACAACGGAATCAGCACCAGTTCCCAAAAAACGTAGAATAAGCCCCAATCTTGCGCCATGAATACACCCATGGTGGCGGCTTCCAACAAGAGCATCAGCAGGTAATAGCCTTTGACGTGGTGCGTGATCATGTGCGAAGCCAGCAATGCCATCAGCACCAGCACGGTGGTGAGCAACACCATCGGGAACGCTAACCCATCCACGCCTAAGGAAAACGACGTGCCCAGTTTAGGATTCCAGACCATACTGGTCGCCAATTGAATCGCGGGGTTGCTAAAGTCGATTTGTTGGGTGAGGCTTACGGCATACGCCAGCGTAACGGCTGCCACCCCAATAGCGGTGTTGCGGATTAAGCCCGGTCGCCCACTGGGTAATAATGCCAAGATAAACGCACCTACCGCAGGCAGAAGCAAGAGCAGGATGAGCGGGTGATCCATCATATCCAATGCGCCTTAAAAAGGGGTGGTCAGGGGAATATAAGCAGGCGATGATACATAAGTTTCGTATCTGTGGGTAGGTGTCAAGCCGTTTACCCACACTGTTTTACAGGATTTTGAGGTAAATAAATGCAGTATTCTACGCATCAGTTGGTGTTGTTCCCTGTCGCTACGGCTGATGCGCCAGCCATTGCCCCGCTAGAGTCGTGTTTACAAACGTTGGGTTTGCTAGGTGAGAGTTTGGGGGCAGGGCATTTTGCGGTGGGTGAAGGGTTTTTGTCGTTGGTGTGTTTTTTGGGGTGTTCGCCGGATATTGAATTAGTGCCGCAGGAAAACAAGCCATTTTGTTACATACAATTACCTTGCAGTGCAGCAATGGTGGATTTTCAATTGATTCGTAAGCCACTGGTGCAGGTGCGCGAGTGGGTGATTATTGGCAATATTCATGAGGCGGAAGCAGTACCGGATGCTGCTTTGCTGAGTGCATTGGAAGCAGCATCCGGGTGTCGCTGGAAATACGCTTACCGGCGTTGAGGCTTATTTTTTGCCAACATCTTGCGGGATGGTGAAGTATTGCTGCTGTGCTGGTTTGGCGGGTGTTGGCTTGGTTTTGATCGGTGCTGCTGGCTTTTCTTGCTTCACATCAGTCGTGCTGTATTGCTCAAAACTGCCATTGTCCTCAATATCAGCGGGTGGAGCACTTTGCTGTAACGCGGCTGCTAATTGCTTGGGGGTTGAGGTCATGAATGTGTTCATATTGGCAATATCTTGATCGGTCAAAATACCTGCTGCTTGACGCAATTTCAGCGTATTTAGCAAATAGGTGTAGCGGGTTTGGGCGTAGTCACGCCGTGCACTGAAGACGTTGCGCAAGGAAGTCAGCACATCCACCGCTGTACGTGTGCCGACTTCAAAGCCCGCCTGGGTGGCCTCCGCTGCTGTTTCCGCCGAAGCAAGGGCGCGTTGGTTGGCTTTGACTTGGCTAATACTGGACTGCACCGTCAGGAATGCATTACGTGCTTGCTGTTCTGTGGTGCGGTTTTGAAAGTCGTATTGCTGTTGTGCTTGGCGGAAGTTGTGTTGGGCTTCGCGGATTTTGGAATCGGTGCTACCGCCGGTATACAGGGGCATACTGACTTGCACACCGACACTTGCACCGTAGTTTTGTGGATCCAGGGGGGCGCTGCTTTGGGCATCACTGCCTGTTTGTTTGGCGACTAGATCCACTACCGGTTTTTTGGCAGCACGCTGGAGGTCAATAGCGGTTTGTGCTGACTGAATGGCATGTTGGCTGGCAATCAGTTGTTTGTTATTCACTTTGGCTGTTTTGACCCATTGCTCAATATCGGCTGGTTCTGGAACGGTCAATGGTAGATTAGCCGCCGGAGCATTTAGGGTTTGGTAAAAACCACCGGTGAGTACGCGCAATTGTTCACGGCTTAAATCCAATTGGTTAACCGCATTGATTTCTTGGGCAACCGCAAGGTCATAGCGTGATTCTGCCTCCTTGACGTCGGTAATGGCGGAGCGACCCGCATCAAAATACGCTCTGGTCTGCTCTAATTGGCGACCAATCGCGTCTTTTTCAGTACGGGCAAATTCCAGATTGTCTTGGGCGAGTAGGAAGTTGAAATAAGCTTCCGCCACCCGCAGGATCAATGCCTCGCGCTGTGCGTCTAAACCCGCGCTGGCTTGGGCGATAGTGGAGTCGGCGAGATCGACTTGGGCATTTAGGGCTTTGTTATACAAGGATTTACTGACATTGACAGCGTAATTAGTGTTGTTGCCGCTATTAACGTCATTAGGGTCGAGCAGAGAAGCATCATGCGTTGTACGCTGACGACTATGGGTGATGGAGCCTGAAACGCCGACCTGCGGTTTTAAGGCCGCTAATGCTTGTGGTTTGCGTTCTAACGTTGCTAGGTAATCACTTTCCAGCGCCTTAAACTGAGCATCGTATCCTTTGGCTTGTTGGTAAACCTGAAGCAGGTTTTCTGCGTGTGCTTGTTGGGCGATCAGTGTCAGGGAGGCCGCTATCAAGAATGCCAGTGTCTGTTGTTTCATAAAAAAACGGTTCCAAAATTATAGTTAGCTACGTGCCATACTAGCATGTTTATCCAAAAGCGGATTATAGCCTTAATCTCAATTAGTAGAGTGGCATATCATGATCAACCTCTTTAGCCCAACGGTCGATCCCGCCGGTTAAGTTGATGACTTGAAAACCATTCCGTTCTAAGTAATAGCACGCATGGGCACTACGAATACCATGGTGGCAGACCACTAACCACTCATGATGGTTATCTAAGTGTGACAGTTTGCTGGGTAATTGTCCCAAAGGGATGAGGGTTGAGGGTTCGAGATGGGCAATCTCGTATTCCCATTCTTCCCGGACATCCAATATATGCAAAGGCTGCTGCGTGTTGAGATGTGCAGCAAGCTCAGTAGGAGTCCAGTGACGCACGATTAGAAGACAAAAGCGCGATCAGTATCACTGTCGGTTCCGACCAGTGCCTTTAGCTGCGTTTCAAATAGTGTAGTGCGCGTAAATTCACTGTCCGCTTCATGCTTGATCAACGTGGCTTGCATGACTGAACCGTGCCCGACGACGACGAAAAGACGACCACCGGGGGCAAGCTGCGCTTCAAAGCGAGGTAGATAGGTTGGCATAGAACCTGTCACGGCAATGACATTGTACTGTTTGCCGGTTGACCAATCACGCAAGGCATCCGCTGTGTGTAGGGTGTGGTTGCGCAGTTTGAGGTTGAACAGGCGTTCTTCCGCTTGTCGGGTAAAGTCCTCATAAATATCGACACTATCAACGTGTTTGCTAAGATGAGCCAGACAGGCGGTGATAAACCCGCTACCTGTACCAATTTCTAAGCAGGTATCGTCGGGGGAAATCTCTAGCGCTTGTAACATCCGGGCTTCAACACGGGGGAACATCATGTGTTCGCCGTGACCGAGTGGGATTTCTACATCAGCAAACGCCAGTGCTTTGTGAACCTTGGGTACAAATAGCTCACGTTGGATGAAACCAAACGTGTCTAAAACTGTCTGATCAAGGACGTCCCATGGACGTATCTGTTGTTCGATCATATTAAAGCGGGCGTGTTCCAGATTCATGTGCAGGCTCCAGACAAAGAATGCGATAAGAGTACGGATTAAGGCGTGATGTCGCAAGTGATTGCGTAATGTCTAAAACAGTATAATGCGAGGTTTTTATGAAAAGCTTGGGAATACTGCTGTTAGGGGGGGTGTTGTTAATAACAGCCCTGTCAGGTTGTAGCCGTTCTGATGCGGCAGAAGGGATGGCTGATACGGCATCTTTTCAACCGTGTCGTGAGCCACGCCCTGAAATTTGCTACGAGTCGTTTGTGCCTGTGTGCGCAACCCTAAGCAGAGTGAATGGGCAATTTAGTCAGCCTGTAACGTATGCAAATGATTGTAAAGCGTGTGCAGACCCGCAAGTACAAGGGTTTGTACCGGGTGCGTGTCCGTAAACACGTTAGGGGCGAATGATGATTCGCCCCTACGAATGATAAAGGCTTAGGCTAAACCTTCGTTGCCGTCCACATTTTTGAGTTTCGGCGTGTTCAGCTCGATCTTGCCAATGGTCTTTTTGTCGCGCAGGTAATCGGCGACGACTTCCCAGATTTGCTTGTTTTTCGGCACTTCTTCTTGCACGCTGGCCCAACCTGCCACGGGGTAGGTTTTCGCAGCATCCAACGGCTTGCCATCAAGTTCCATGTCGGAGACGCGGTTGCCCATTTTCGCCGTCGGATCAAAGGTGAATTTCAAACCACCCACGCGCACCATGTCGCCGCCTTGCTGGTAGTAAGGGTCTTCGTTGAAGAGGTTATCGGCTACGTCTTCGAGGATGGTTTTGATGGTTTCGCCAGTCATTTCGTTACGCGTGACCGTGCCGTAAGTAATCGCGGTTTGGTCAGCAACGTGTTCAAACGTGATGGGCTGCCCCGGCAGTACACTCGTACCCCAGCGGAAGCCGGGTGAAAATGCCATCGGTGCATCCAAGCCTTGCATCAGCGCGTCGCAGATCAATTGGTCAAACGTGCCGTTGAAATTGCCACGGCGGTACAATACGTCGTCACACACCGCGAGTTCTTCCGCCAATTCTTTTTTGTACGGTTCACGGATTTTGTCGATGAGTGCCTGCATGTCCTTGTTGGCTTCCAACAAGTTGGAGAAGACGGGCAGCAATTTGTAACGGAAATCCGCGACTTTACCGTCTTTCACATCCAGATCGAGCACGCCGAGGAACTTGCCGTTGGAACCCGCATTCGTGACCAGCGTTTTGCCGCCTGCATTTTCAACCACCACCGGCTGGAATACGCCATCGTGGGTATGACCGCCCATGATGGCGTCAATGCCGGTGACTTTGCTGGCCATTTTCAAGTCAACGTCCATGCCGTTGTGCGACAGCATAATGACGACTTTCGCGCCTTTGCTACGCGCATCGTCAACCGCTTGCTGCATATCGTCGTCACGGATGCCGAAGCTCCAGTCAGCGACCATGTGTTTGGGGTTGGCAACGGGCACATACGGAAATGCCTGACCAATAATCGCCACGGGTACGCCGTTGATTTCTTTGATCACGAACGGTTCAAATACACGCTCGTCAAAGTCGTTGCTGAAGATATTTTGTGCGACGAAATCAATTTTGCCCGCGAAATCTTTCTCGACGATTTCTTTCACACGATCCGCGCCGAAGGTCATTTCCCAGTGCGGGGTCATCACATCTACGCCGAGGGCAAGCTGTGCGTCTACCATGTCTTGCGCATTGGTTTTTAAGGATGTCCACGAACCTTGCCATGTATCGCCGCCGTCCAGCAGCAATGAACCGGGGCGTTGGGCACGTACTTGGTCAACCAAGGTTTTTAAGTGGGCAAAACCACCGACCTTACCGTATTTTTTTGCGGCTTCAACGTAATCAAGGTAGGTGAATGCGTGCGCATCCATCGTACCGGCTTCGATACCGTACTTTTTCAGGAAGTGTTCGCCAACCAAGTGCGGCACTGCACCTTTCATGCTGCCGATACCCAAGTTGACGTTCGGCTCACGGAAGTAAATCGGCAATAATTGCGCGTGGCAGTCGGTGTAATGCATCAGGGATACATTGCCGAAGGCGGGCAGTTCATACGGGTTGTTGGGGGCTTTGACAGATGTTTTGTCGCCTTCTTTGGCGGCATCATCGGCGAAGGCGTTATTCAGGCTGAAACCGGCAACGCTGGCAGCCGCCAACATTTGCATAAATTCACGACGGGTTAAACTCACGTTTTCTCTCCTCAAACGGGCTGAAGTTATTCTAGCTACAGGGGTAGTGACGGGGTGCAGGCGAAAATATTCCATCTTTTTTGGAATATTTCGCATATATTTTGCGTCATGTGCAATAGAACCGCTAAGAGACTTTAATAAATCACATGTTTAGTCAGTATTTTCGTTTTAACCGCCTTGACCAGCAGTTGTCGGAACACCGCGCTAAGCTGCATCGCATGGCAGTGGCATGGTGTGGCGATAGCGCGTTAGCCGACGATCTGGTGCAAGACACCCTTGCAAAAGCCTTGGAAAAACAAGAGCAGCTCAAAGATGAAGCGCGTTTAGGCGCGTGGCTGTACAAAATCCTCCACAACTGCTGGATGGAGCATTTGCGCACCCAAAAGCCGACGCTGGACATCGACGATATGGAGTTAACCTGTACGGATTGCCCCGAAAAACACTTCGCCGATGATCAACTGGCAACGCAAGTGCGCCTTGCGGTGGAATCGCTGCCCGTTAGTCAATGCCAAGTCATGACCTTGGTGGATTTAGAAGGGTGCAGCTACGAACAAGTCGCGTCGATTCTCGATATTCCGGTGGGAACGGTGATGAGCCGCCTCAGCCGTGCCCGCGAAACCATGAAAAAACGCCTGCAAGGGATACGCCAAACTGACAACGTTCACTATTTACGGAGAGTGAAATGAATCCCGATCAGCTAACCATCCACGACCGCCTGCACGCCCTCGCAGACGGGCAATTGGATGCTGAACAAACCCGCTACGTGTTAGCTCAGGTGGAAACTGACCTTGGGCTGCAAAAAGAATTGTGCGAAATCCAGCGCATCAAACACTTGGTGAAATCGGCTTACCCCTTACCAGTTTTGCGCCAGCCCGTGCGTCGCCCACCAGTATGGCAACAAGCTGCAACGGTTGCTTTGGTGTTTGGGCTTACCTTTCTTGCTGGCGCAGGCAGTAGCCACTACGTGCCGAAATTGTGGCAGCCCGAAGGGTTGACGTTGGAAAATGCAGCGGCACACGACGACCGTTTTATTGTGTTCGTCGATTCACATGAGCCAGCTAAGCTAGAAAAGGCTCTGGTGAAAGCCGAAACACTGGCGGAGCAGGTCGAGCATAAAGATGGCAGTGTTTATGTTGTAACCAGTGCAGAGGGCATTGATTTATTACGTTTGGGCGAAACTCAGCACGAAGGACGAATTTTGCAGATGAGCGAAAAATATCCCCATTTGCGCTTTGTGGCGTGCAGCAATACGTTATATTCCTACCACCAACGTGGGGAATTAGTGGCATTGGTGGAGGATACGGAAGTTGCACCATCGGCGGTGGAGTTTGTGGTGAAACACATGCGTGACGGTTGGCGTTACATCGCTATTTAACTCGCCACACAGGCTGTCTTATAGGGAAGCTGCTCAGCGTTTGCTGGCAGTATCACCCCAATCCAAATTGTTGCAGGCTTCGCACTCTTCTTTGAGGATTCCCATCCACACCAGCAAGGAATGCACTTTGCACCCCATACAAAATCCCAACACCGTTTCCATCCACATAAACCCAAAGCACACCCACACTAGCACCAGCGGGATCCACGATGGCATGTAGTTGTACGTTTCCGGTAGTTGTTCACTGCCTGCAATGGCATTGACCCAGCCTGCGAAGGTTTCGGGATTGAAAAAAATTAGGCAGGTGACAATAAAACTGGCTCCAATCGCCCAAGCAAACCGTTTCGGTAGTAACGGTTTCCACACCGGGCGCAGGTTTTTAGCCAGAAAGCTGCTGAGCAGAATGGTGGGGGAAAGCCGCGAAGTGCTTACAAACATGCCGGAAATCATTTCAAATAGCGCGTAAAACAACACCCATGTTTGCGTGCTGTAATCAAACGTGCGCTTGACGGCTTCGACGCTGTAAATAATGCGCCCATCAAAATCGGTTTCGAGCGTGTCGGTAATGACCTCGCCGGTGATGACCCAATCCGAACCAAAGATGGCATCAAACAGCGTGAATGCCATGTAGATGGGAATCGCGAGCAACAGCCCCGCGCGGATGCGCACAGCGGTGTCGTTAATGTAAGGGCTGACTTCGTTGCGGTCACGAAACCACAAATCTTTGCAGCAAGAGATAATCCAATTGACCATGAGGGTTAATTCCTAGCTTGATAGGTCAGAATGGTGCTGAGTTTACTCAGCACCATTCTTGTTCTGCGATTACGGTTTCAGCAATTGGTAGCCTTGCGACTGCAAACGACCAGCTTCTGCCACACCGGAGGGAATCACGTCTTCTGCTTTGGCATCGTACAAGTCCTCAAACTTGATTTTGCGCCCGGTCAGGGTGTTGTAACACACTTGGAATTTCACGCCTTTTTCCTTTAGCTCGGCGATTTTTGCTGGCAATTTGGCGTCAGCGTTCATTTCCACCTGCTTGGCGGTGGTCAGCAAACCTAGGCCGTCGCCGTTCATGACGATGATTGCGTCGGTTTTTTTGCCGGTTTGATCCAGTGCTTTGATGTAATTGCTGATATTGCCCAGTACACCAAGGTATTTCTTTTCGTCACCCTCCATCGTGACGTGAACTACCACTTTTTCTGCACCCGCGTAATAGTCATCGGCGACTTTCGGGGCTGGCACGCCGGGGTCGAATTTCGCGTCGGCAGGCTTGGCATCAGCAGCCGGAGCAGCGGCAGCTTCTGTTTTAGCTTCAGCCGGTTTGGCATCGTCAGCAAGTGCAAGACCAGCAACGCTGCTGGCAGTCATCAATAAACCCAGTATGATTGGTTTTAACATGGGTCGTCTCCTCCTACGGTTGATAAAATTGTTCTAATTCAAATTGTGTTTATTGCATTCCTTCCTGTTCCAGCGACAGGTAGACCTGATAAGCATTGCGGCGGTTGGCTTCTTCAAATGCAGGCAGGTGGATGAAATCGCCCCAGTCGGTGGCGGCATAGGCTTCGTCAAACGGGGTCATGTCTTCGACGGCTTTGCCCATGGTTTCACGCAGGAATTCGATGTATTGCACCGTGGTTTTAATCACTTCCTGCGGTTTTTTGGACATCGGGCCGTGACCGGGAACCATCGCAGTGAGTTTGCCTTGCGCCATGTCTTTTAAGCGTTCCAGCCAGATTTTGGTATTGGCATCGCCCACGAAAGGCACGCGGCCTTCAAAAATTAAATCGCCAATCAGCAATACGCCATCTGGCTCGACCAGCACGCTTTGGTCGCCATCAGAATGCGCTTTGCCGTTGAAAATGAGTTTGAGGGTGACACCGCCGAGGGTGATTTCCTCATTGCCATCGACGTAACGGTCGGGTTTAACCAAGCGGGTGTCAGCATTGACCCACGGGGCAAGCTCTTCACGCCGCGAAGCCAGCAAGGTTTCGGCATTGTCCGCATTGAGGTATTCCTCAGCACCAGCGGGGGCGATGATTTCCGCGCCCAAATCTTTAAAAACTTGTAAACCGTAAATATGGTCGGCGTGATAATGGCTGACAATGACCTTTTTCACCGGCTTGTCGGTCACTTTTTTGAGTTTTTGCAGGAATAATTGCGCTAACGCTGGTGTGCCAAGGGTATCGAATAGAACCACGCCTTCGTCAGTGACAATCACCGCCGCGTTGGAAATGAAACCGTGGTTTTGGGTGGCAGCACCCGGTGCGCCTTGCACATAGTAAACGTGTTCGGAAACCTTGATCAGCTCCATCACGACGGGAGGCAGTTTGTCATCAGCATGGGCATTCAGCCCGATGGTTAAACAGAGAAGGGTGAAGAATGCAGCGATAACGCGCATGAGTCCTCCGGTAAAGCGTGAAAGTTTGGGCGTGTGTGGGGCAGTGGTTAGTTGTTATGCTTTGTTGTGGTGTGGTAGAGACGCAAAATTTTGCGTCTCTACGGGCAGCGCAGATTACGCTACGTCAGCTTCGGCAGAGTCTTTCTCGCCTTTGTTGTCAGTCCACGCGAGTTTCACTTTGTCACCCGCTTTGCCCGCGTAGTTGAACGCGAGGTAAGGGTTCTTGGAGACAGAGCCACCCCACTTGGCGGTCAGGATAGTTTTGTCACCCGCCGTGACCACGATGTCCTGAATGAAATGCGCCGGAACCAGTTCGCCGGTTTTCTTGTCTTTGCGCTGCCCGGTTTCCATCGGGTGTGTCATGAGTGCTTTGACTTCAACAACATCGCCTTTGGCAGCGGCTTTAAGTTTAATACTAGACATGATCAATGCTCCTCTGAATTAGCCGCCGCAGCCGCCGATAGTGACTTTAACTTCTTGCTTGGCGGTGTACGATTTGTCACCGGCTTTAGCAATCGCAACCACGTTAGCGGTCTTACCCATTTTGATACGGGTAGACGCTTCGGGTTGTGTGCCTTCACCGAGGATGAAGGTAGCTGCCAGAGGGGTAGGGTTGCCATCAACAAGGATGCTGATTTCCGTTGTACCAGCCACGCCGGAGGTGACAGTAACAGGGACAACCGCGCCGTTTTCAGCGATTTCAGGGGCTTTGATTTTGATGTCAGCGGAATCTTCCGGGGTCAATGCCATGGTTTTCAGGGCTTCTTCCATGGTTTTGGCGTCAAATGCACCGCCGCCTTCTGCCATGACCATGCGTGGGGTCAGCAAGCCAGCGCTGACCGCAAGGCCAGCCGCACTGGCTGCTAGTGTGCCTTGCAAAAATGTTCTGCGTTTCATAAGTTCCTCTCTCCAGAGATGTTTTGTGAGCGTAATAGCGCTGAGAGCAAGCCACTCTCAACATTCAGAGGTAATGATGTTAGCAGCGCTAAAAATATTCCGTTTTTTTTATTCAAGTGCATAAAAAACCCAGCGTTAAGCCGGGTTCAAGTCGATTGTCAGATCGAACGTAAGGTGTGCTTACTTACGTGAGCCGGGGCCGTTCCATTCCAAGCCATTAGACATATAAGTCAGGAAATATTCCAATGCTTTATATTCATCACTTTGAGCCTTGAAATTGGCAGCACGTACCATGGTGTTGCAACCCATGAAACGGTTATGCAGGGTGGTGATTTCACCATCCGCAGACCGGTAAGTCGGCCAGTGGGTGACATGACCAACCGCAGGGCTAAGCAAATCCGCACGGATCATTTTACCTGCATTATTGGTGTGGCAATCTGCACAAGACATATTCAACTGACCACGTTTGGCGTAGTAGAAGTTTTTGCCTTTTTCGTACCAATCAACGGCTTTGCCTTCCGGAGTAGCAACGTTGATTTTTTCACCACGATTTTCCATCGCAATGTAAGCCATCAACTGTGCGATTTTACCTTTATTCAGCAATGGCTTGCCTTCCTTGTCAACGAAGCCTTCGCCGTCACCTTCTGTCTTACAGGCGTTTAATGCGCCTTCAGCCGTGACGATAGTGTCTTTCTCAGCATCGTAGTAAGGGTATTTGGTGCGGATGGATTTGATGTCACCCATGCAATCCGCATAGGTTTTGCCATTTTTAAAAGGTGTTTCCCAGATGGTTTTTCCCGCATCAATGTCGGGTTCGTAAGGAGGGAATGACGATTCCATTTCTTCCCATTGGGCTTTCAAGTTGGCATCCAAGGCATAAGCACCGTCTTTAAAATCTTCAAATGGTATGTCTTTGAATGCTGTCTTGAAATGGTCTTGGAATGCAGTCAAATCTTCGGCAGGGTCTGCGTGTACGGCGTTGATTGCTGCGAATGACAAAGACATCGCAACTGCTGCTGTCAATACTTTTTTCATGAAAACCTCCAGTTAAGCAACGTCAGCTTCGGCAGAGTCTTTCTCGCCTTTGTTGTCAGTCCAAGCGAGTTTCACTTTGTCGCCTGCCTTACCTGCGTAGTTAAACGCGAGGTAAGGGTTCTTGGAGACAGAGCCACCCCATTTAGCGGTCAGGATGGTTTTGTCACCCGCTGTGACCACGATATCCTGAATGAAATGCGCCGGAACGAGTTCGCCGGTTTTCTTGTCTTTACGCTGCCCAGTTTCCATCGGGTGTGTCATCAGTGCTTTGACTTCGACAGTGCCGTCTTTCACAGCAGCTTTAAGTTTAATACTAGACATGTGTGTGCTCCTCTGAATTAGCCGCCGCAGCCGCCGATGGTGACTTTAACTTCTTGCTTAGCGGTGTACGATTTGTCACCGGCTTTGGCAATCGCGACAACGTTAGCGGTCTTACCCATTTTGATACGGGTAGACGCTTCGGGTTGTGTGCCTTCACCGAGGATGAAGGTAGCTGCCAGTGGGGTAGGGTTGCCATCAACAAGGATGCTGATTTCCGTTGTACCAGCCACGCCGGAGGTGACAGTAACAGGGACAACCGCGCCGTTTTCAGCGATTTCAGGGGCTTTGATTTTGATGTCAGCGGAATCTTCCGGTGTCAATGCCATGGTTTTCAGGGCATCTTCCATGGTTTTGGCGTCAAATGCACCGCCGCCTTCTGCCATAACCATGCGTGGGGTCAGCAAGCCAGCGCTGACCGCAAGACCAGCCGCACTGGCTGCGAGTGTGCCTTGCAAAAATGTTCTACGTTTCATAAGTTTCCTCTCTCCAAAATTCAGCAAATCTAGGTATTACAGACCTGAAATGAATTCGACAACTTTATCCAGTTGCTCGTCATTCAGAATCCCCATCGGGCCAAACGGAATCATGATGGTATTAGGATTCGCGACCCGTGCATCATAGATTTGGGCTTTGAGTTTTTCTTTATCTGGGAAACGCGCTGCCATTCCAATTAATGGTGGACCAATATTGCCGGGCAATTCACCGCCAGCAATCATGTGACACGCCAAGCAGTTGCCCAACCCACGATCAAATGCCAAGTCTTTACCTGTCATTTCTTTTTTTGCTTCTGCTGGTTTTGCTTCCGCTTTTGCAGCGTCTGCTTTTTTATCATCGGCTGCATAAGCAGACGAGAATACAGCGGTTAAAGCCAACACGGAAACCGATGCTGACATTACCAAAGTGCGAAAAAGTTTCCGCATAACGACCTCCTCTCTAAACGAAACATTTCGATGAAACGTGTTTCTCTACGCTTGTGAGATGGCTGGTGTAGTACATCTTACCAAACATTGAGAAATATCAACTTTCGGATTGGGAGCTTAACTGATTGTGGTAAAACACGCAAAAAAACTTTAATAAAACCAGTGGTTTATATAAGAATATAATTATATTCTTATTATTGGTTAAAACTTGTCGAGTTGCTTTTCTTTGGCTTCCATTTGTTCAATGTCACGAGCCATGGCTTGAAAGCGGGCGCTAGTGTGTGCGGGGTTGCCGGGCAGTCGTGAAGCTTGTTCGAGAATGGCTTTGGCGTGTTTGTATTCGCCCATGCGAATACTACGCTCAGCAGCGGAGCGATAGGCTTCGGCTGGTTGTCCTGCTTGTTCGGCAACCCGTTGGCGAATTTCGAGGAACTCTAAACTGGTTTGCTCAGTGAGTTGCGTTTGCTTAATCAGTTGCCATGCTTGAGGGGCTTTTTTATTGGCGAGCAAGGCTTCTGCGAGTGGGGCGAGTAAATCTTCTTGACCGGGATAAGCGGTTACTAAAGGGGTCAATAGGGTTTCAGTCTCGGCATAATGCCGGGTTGCATTCAATGCGGCAGCAATGGTTAAGGCGACAGGGAGTTGGCGTGATTGCGTACCGAGTATTTGTAAGGTGGCGTTTGGGTTGCCCCGGCGTAATTGGCTGACAGCTTGGGCATATTGTACGAGTTGTGGGGTGCCTTCTGTAACCGCAGGCGAGTTTGGGGCAGTTAGGGCGCGAAGTTTTTCGCGGGCATACAAGTAGTCGTTGTCTTCGTGCACGGTACGTTTGCCCATTTGATTGGCTTGGGCGCGGGTATCACTGAGGCGATCAATGCTTTGGGGGTGAGTGCGCAAATATTGAGTAATATCACCGTGTAGGTCAGAGGTGCGTCTGTCCAATTTTTCCATGAAAAGTGGCATGGCTTGTGGGTCTAGCCCTGCACTGGCAAGGATGCGTAAGCCTGTGCGGTCGGCTTCGGTTTCCATTTGGCGACTGAAGCTCAGTTGACGGTGCAGTTGGGTGGCAATCGTGCTGCTAATAATGGCTTGTGCTGCTTCCGGGCTTTTGGAGGCTGCTGCTGCTCCTGCGAGTACTCCCAGCCCCGTCATGAGTGGATTGCCTTTTTGACCTGCCAGCATTCTGGCGATGTGACGCTGGGAAACGTGGGCAATTTCATGGGCTACCACAGCAGCTAATTCACTTTCAGAGCGGGTGTTGAGAATTAACCCGGAATGGATGACGATGACACCGCCGGGCATGGCGTAAGCATTGATTTCGGGGTCTTTGACAATCAGGAAGTAGTAATTGCCACCACCGGGTGCATGGGCAGTAAGGCGATTGCCGAGGGCGCGTAGCCAGCCGCTGAGTTCGGGGTCTTCGATGATGGGTTCACGACCCCGCAATTCACGGATAAGTTTAATGCCTAATAGGGATTCTTGCGTGCTGCTGAGGGTATTGCTGGCGGGGTCTCCTAGGTCAGGAATATTGATGCTGGGTAATTCCAGATCAAGTGCCGCTTGGCTGCTGGTCGTGAGACTTAAGCAGAGGGCTATTAAGCTGGCATTGATTAGGTGTTTCATCGTTAATCGAGCTTCCGGGTTGGCTTAGCTAACTATAGCCGTAATGCCCTAAAAAGTATGTTTTCCTTTATATCGCAGGCTATGATGTTGCAGGGTGAGTCCAATCCCCGGATTTTCCACCGGATTTTTGCAGCAGACGAATGCCTTCCATCGACATACCTTTGTCAATGGCTTTGCACATATCGTAAATGGTGAGTAAGGTGATTTGTACTGCGGTCAGTGCTTCCATCTCTACACCGGTTTGCCCACGTGTTTCTACGCTGACGCAGCAGTGGACGGATGCTGTACTTGTCTGAGGGGTCAATTCAATGTCGACTTTGGTCAGGGCGAGCGGGTGGCACAGTGGAATCAAGTCGGCCGTTTTTTTTGCTGCCATAATGCCTGCAATGCGGGCAATACCCAGTACATCACCTTTTTTATGGTCGCCTTGCAGGATTTTTTCCAAGGTTTGTGGTTGCATGTCGATGCGCCCTTCCGCCACAGCGATGCGGTGGGTGAAATGTTTTTCCCCAACATCAACCATGTGTGCTTGTCCCTGGGTATTGAAATGGGTGAGTTGGTCATTCATGGGCGTTGTAAACCTGCTTCCACTCGGTCACGGACAGTCTTATCTGTCAATAGCTCGATAAGCTGTAAGCTAAAATCCATGGCAGTGCCGGGGCCACGCGATGTAATGACCTTGCCATCTATAACTATCGGTTGTTGAGTCAGATGTACATGACTCGTGTCGATAGCAGCAAGAGAGCCGGGGTAAGCCGTTAATGTGCGCCCCTTGAGGATGCCATTTTCAACCAATACTTTGGGAGCGGCACAAATAGCTGCAATATAGCAGCCTTCAGCCTCCAGTCGGCGTATTAATGTGTGAATGCGAGCATCCGTATTTAAGTTATCGGCTCCCGGCAGGCCGCCGGGAAGCACAAATAAGTCGAAGTGTTGCTCTAAAACGTCATCCAATAAGCAGTCAGCTAGCAATCTTGTGCCGCGTGAGCAATGCACGGGAGCATCTTTCAGGCTGGCAGTGATTACCTCGATAGAGGCACGTCTGAGCAAGTCAATCAGGGTGACAGCTTCCAACTCTTCGCAGCCGTCTGCTAGTGGAATCAGTGCTTTAGGCATTACATGACCTTGCCATTACTGGCTTCTGCTGTGGCGGGTTCAGGTTTTAAGCGTGTTTGTACTAAATCCATGCCTTTAAGAATGTTCAGTGTTTCAAAGAGCTGATAGTCGTCTTCCGCCAGGGGTGATTTGGCTTTGTCGGCTTCACTGGCTTTGTCTGCTTTTTCCTCTGATTTAACCGGTGCTGCTTCTGGCTTTTCTTCGGTGGGTTTGGCCTCTGTCTCGGATTGATCTTTACCGTTGGGGTTGCTGAGGTGTTTGCTTAAATTGGCTTCTGATACCGGATCGAGTATTTCGTCAGTGTCTTCGGCGTCTTCTTTCACTTTAAGTGCTTTGAGTTCAATGTCAGGCGCAATGCCTTCTGCTTGGATGGAGCGCCCAGAAGGGGTGAAGTAGCGTGCAGTGGTGAGTTTGACTGCTGTTTTCTCATCCAATTGCAAGACAGTTTGTACTGAGCCTTTGCCAAAGGTTTTTTGCCCAACAATCAGCGCCCGCTTATGGTCTTTGAGTGCGCCAGCCACAATTTCAGAGGCAGACGCTGAGCCTTGGTTGACTAGCACAACAATGGGGGCATTGTCGATGGCATCGCCTTTTTGGGCGCTGTATTCCATTTTGGCATCTTCGACACGTCCTTCGGTATACACAATCTTACCCGAATCAAGAAATGCATCGGATACCCCTACGGCAGCATTTAGCACACCACCGGGATTATTACGTAAGTCAAGGATTAAGCCGCGTAAATTGCCTTTGTTTTCTTTTTTCAGGGCTTCAATGCCTTCCAATAAGGCTTCGGTGGTTTTGGCTTGGAAGCTGGTGATGCGGAGATAACCGTAACCTGGTTCCAGAATGCGTTGCTTGACGCTTTTTACTTGGATGATGTCACGCTTGATGCTGACTTTGAAGGGTTTGTCTTTACCTTCGCGGACGATCATTAGGTCAATGTTGCTGCCGGGTTTGCCACGCATCAATTTAACAGCATCGTTTAGGGTCATGCCTTTCACTGGGGTTTCGTCTAGACGGATGATTAAGTCGCCTGCTTGTAAGCCAGCTTTTTGTGCAGGGGTGTCATCAATAGGGGAGATAACTTTTACGAAGCCGTCTTCCATGCCGACTTCGATACCTAAACCGCCAAATTCACCGCTAGTGCCGACTTGCAACTCCTTGAACTCTTCCTCGTCCAGATAGGCGGAGTGTGGGTCAAGGTTGCTGAGCATTCCTCTGATGGCATTGGTCATCAGGTCTTTGTCTTTGACGTCTTCAACATAGTTGTCTTTGATGCGGGAATACACCTCGGAAAATTGTTGCAACTCATCTAACGGCGGAGAGTTCTCGACCGTTTGCCGGAAAGCGAACACATTGAGGCTGATGCTGGTAGTAACACCAATCAATACGCCAGCCATAGTGCCAGCCAGAACGCGGTAACGTGTATGCATAATCGTTTCTCTCCAAATATTTTGGCTGCTGACGTCCCTGTCAGCAGAATTATTTTGTTGCGGCGTTGCGTTTACAGTGTGATTTGCAAAACGATGCCAGTTTACCACTGTGTGGCAGAAATGCACTTTGTTGTTGTAAAAATGGTGAATTGTAAAATTATTATCGGTTTGCTTTAACGGCACCAGCGTGCTGGATTTTGTGGGGTTGTACCCTGCCTGATTTCAAAATACAGGGCATCTCGGCTTTGCCCGCTGGAGTTACCTACGGCTGCAATGGTTTCGTTAGCACTGACGTTAGCCCCTTCTCTCTTATATACCGCACGATTATAGCCGTAAAGGCTCATGTAATTGTTGTCGTGTTCAATGATGATTAAATGCCCGTAACCATCCATCCAGCCTGAAAAGGCGACTCTGCCTTTGGCGATCGCTTTGACTTTGCTGCCGCCAGGAGCCGCTAAGACAACACCGCGCCACCGTTGTTTTTCATTACGGGATGAGCCATAGCTGTGGATGATTTTACCATTCACTGGCCAAGGTAGTTTACCCCGTAGTGTTGAAAATGCTTGATTTGAGCGGGTATTGACGGGTTGAGGTGATTCTTCTGGAGATGCTTGCTTAGCAGGAGTGTTTTTCTTGGTGTTGGTCGCTGCTTGTTGAGGGCGAGATGCTTCTGTTTTCGGTGTTGTTTCTTGCACGCTTTCTGCTGCCTTACGTGCGGCTAAGCGATCGACGACGGCTTGTAGACTCGCCTCTTCCGCTTTCAGTTTGCTCAGCTTTTTCTCAGTGGTGCGGATGTCGCTTTTCACATTGATTAAGGCATTGGAGCGTGCTTTGAGCGTACTTTCAATATCGACTTTTTGTTGCTCCAAGGTTTTGTTAAGCGTTTGTAGTTGGGCGTTATCGGTTTCAATCGTGGTGCGCACGGCGTCAAGCTCTTTTAGCGTTTTTTGAACGCTTTGAATACGGGTGACGCGATTGTCATTTAAGTACTCGAAGTAGCGGATGGTGCGGCTGATATCCGAAGGTTCATCTTGGCGCAGCAGCAAACGCAGATGTGATTGTTCTCCAGCGGTATATAGCGCCTGTAATTGCTGAGCGAGACCGGATTTCTGTGAGGCGAGTTCCGCATCCAGTTTTTGCTGTTTACGGGCAGAGTCTTCTAGTTTGACCAGTGTCGCCTCGATCTTTTTTTCTGTCTGATAATACTTGTCAGAAATGTCACCTAGCTTTTTCTCAAGTTGCGTGACTTCTTCCTGCAACTCGCGAGATTCACTTTTCTGGTTTTGTAAACTGTTGGAAAGCTGGCGAATATCGCGCTGTAACTGCTGTTGTTTTTGGGTGTCAGCAATGCTCGTGCTGCTCCAGGCAAGCAGTAGGGTGGCGAGTGGTAGTAAGTAAAATTTCACCGTTTGTCAGCATTCTTAGGGGTCTATAATGCCAACGAGTCTACCATAAGAAAGGGATGACACGGAATGCAATAGGGTATATTATTGTATTTGTCTATACTAATATACTGTAGTTGCCTGTTGTATAGTGCTTTTCAAAGACAGCAACTTAAAAAATACCATTTTCGATGAGGACATCTATGGGTAGCATTGCTCTCGGCAGTAAGTGTGACTTCACGATTGAAGATATGTTGGTCAAGGAAGAAGACATCGACCGTGCTTCCCGTTCTTTGAAAGCGATTTCACATCCGTTACGCTTGAAAATTTTGTGTGTTTTGGGTGATAAAGAGGTTAGTGTACAAGATATCGTTGATAATGTGGGTACGTCTCAAAGCAATATTTCTCAGCATTTAGCTATTTTGCGGGATAAAGGTATTTTGGCGTCACGTAAAGATGCAAATCGTGTTTATTATCGTGTTGGTGATTACCGTACCTTGCGCCTTATCAGTATGATGCAGGAAGTTTTTTGCAGCGCTCCGCATTGACTATCGGCTGACTATTACCAAAAACCTGTGATTAGGGGTTTACCTGCTTCTTTGTGATGTATATCTTTAGCCACTGTTCGTAGCTGAAGGGTTTAATGTGGAAGAGTATATCGTTTTCGCCCGTAGTCACCCCTTATTGGTTATGGGGTTGGTTGCTATCTTAGGTATGATCATCTGGTCAGAGATCAGCCGCTTCACCCGCAAATATAAACAAGTTAATACCACTCAAGCCGTGCAGATCCTCAATCAGGACGGTTCTGTGGTTATTGACGTGCGCGAAGATAACGAAGTGAATAGCGGCAAAATCAAAGGTGCTAAACACATTCCATTAGGGCAACTAAAAAAACGCATGGTGGAGCTGGAGCAGGCTAAAACGAAACCTGTTCTTGTTTATTGCCGCAGTGGTAGCCGTTCTGCCCATGCTTGCAGTGTGATGACAAAAGCCGGTTTTGAAAACGTAAGTAACTTGGCTGGCGGCATTATGGCGTGGGAGTCAGCCAATCTTCCGGTAAGTAAACGATGAAGCAGCGCCCAGTACGCATGTATGCCACGCTTTTTTGCCCGTATTGTCTGCGGGCGCGGATGTTGCTCAAGCGTAAAGGCATTGAGTACGAAGAGATTAGTGTGGGGAGTGACGCTGAACTTTGGGCGGAAATGGAGCGTCTGAGTCAGCGTGATACGGTTCCGCAAATATTCATTGGTGATTTATCTATCGGTGGTTATGATGACATGGCGGCTTTAGACCGTGCGGGCAAACTTGATGCCTTGCTATTTGAATCTTAAATCCATTTGTAGGGGTATGCTATGAGCGAAGCTCAACCACAAGAGCAACAATTTATTATTCAACGCATCTACGTTAAAGATGTGTCGTTTGAAGCACCTAATTCACCTGCGATTTTCACCCAAGAGTGGAACCCCAATACCAATCTGGATTTGAATACCAAGGTCAATACCCTCGCTAACGATAATTACGAAGTAGAGCTGTTCATTACTATCACGGTGAAAAGTGATGAAAAAACTGCCTTTTTGGTTGAAGTCAAGCAAGCGGGCGTATTCTTCATTCAGGGCTATGGAGCCGAGCAACTCAACCATTTGTTAGCTGCTTATTGTCCGAATATTCTGTTTCCGTATGCACGTGAAGTGATTGCGGGGATGGTTTCTAAAGGCAGTTTCCCTGAATTGCATTTGTCCCCAATCAATTTCGATGCTTTGTATGCTCGCCGTTTACAGGAAGAGCAAGCGAAAGCTGGCGCTGCATGAGTGAGCGCATCCAGTCTGTCGCGGTTTACGGCGCGGGTTCATGGGGAACCGCGTTAGCGCTGCAATTGGCGCGTAATGGGCTGGATGTGCTGTTATGGGATATTAATGCTACACACGTTGAAAACCTTAATCGGCAACGTGAAAATGCGCATTACCTGCCCGGTATTCCTTTTCCTGATAAGCTCCATTGTTCGGATGATTTGCCAACGGTGGCGGCGTTTGCGGATTACCATTTGGTGGTTGTGCCGAGTCATGTGTTCCGTGAAATGTTGCGGAAACTTTCTCCCTTATTGAACGCTGACGCTGCGGTTCTGTGGGCGACCAAAGGCTTGGAACTGGAAACGGGTAAGTTGCTGCATCAGGTGCTGGAAGAGGAATTACCGCAATGCCGCGCTTATGGTGTGGTGTCCGGTCCTACCTTTGCTGCTGAAGTGGCGCGTGGCCTGCCGACTGCCATGACCGTGGCAGCGAATCAGCCTATGTTGGCACAAGCTGTTGCTGCGGCGTTTAGTGCGGCGAATTACCGCGCTTACATCAGTAACGATGTGTTAGGGGTGGAATTGGGGGGGGCGGTGAAAAATGTCTTGGCGATTGCGGCAGGTATTTCCGATGGTTTAGGCTTTGGTGCGAATGCGCGGGTGGCAATTGTGACACGCGGATTGGCAGAAATCATGCGTTTGGGCGCAAAGCTCGGCGCACAACCCGAAACGTTAATGGGTTTAGCCGGTGTCGGTGATTTGGTACTGACTTGCACTGATAACCAGTCGCGCAATCGGCGTTTGGGTTTGGCATTAGGACAAGGCAAAAGCCGGGATGCTGCAATTGCTGAGATTGGTCAAGCGGTGGAGGGGGCTAAATCAGCGCTTTCCATCGGCAAACTGGCTGAACGTGCTGGGGTGGAAATGCCTATTTGCCAACAAGTTTACCGTATTCTTTATGAGCACTTGCCGCCCAAACAGGCCGTAAACGAACTGCTTTCCCGTGATTTGAAAGCGGAGTTCTGATCATCTACTAATCAGGGGTTCACGCATGAGCACCTCACCAACTTACGCTATCGGTATCATCATGGATCCGATCAGCAGCATCAACATTAAAAAAGACAGTACCTTTGCTATGATGCTGGAAGCTCAGCGCCGTGGTTGTCCCTTGTTCCATATCTTGCAAGGCGATTTGTTTGTGGATGATGGGGTTGTGTATGCCAAGATGAATCCCGTGACGGTAACAGATAATCCACAGGGTTGGTTTTCGCTAGGTGGGGCGTTGGTGAGGCCGCTGCATGAATTGCCCGTGGTGTTGATGCGTAAAGATCCACCGTTTGATATGGAGTATATATACAGTACTTATTTGCTGGAATTGGTGCAAAAACGCGGTACTTTGGTAGTGAATCGCCCGGATAGCATTCGGAGTGCAAATGAGAAGTTATTTACCGCATGGTTTCCTGAATATTGCCCCCCCACGCGTGTGACCCGTGATATGGCGCGTATCCGCGAGTTTTTGGCGCAACAGCAACACATTGTGGTGAAGCCCTTGGATGGCATGGGCGGTTCGATGATTTTCCAGATTAAACAGGGCGATCCGAATAGCAATGTGATTCTGGAGGCAATTACCGCGCACGGCACACGCACCGTCATGGCTCAACGATTTTTACCTGAATATAAACAAGGCGATAAACGTATCTTGCTGATTGATGGGGAGCCATTTCCTCATGCTTTGGCTAGAATTCCAGCGGAAGGTGAGGGACGTGCCAATTTAGCTGCCGGTGGTACAGGGGTTGGCGTTGATTTGACTGAGCGTGAATTCGCCATCTGTGCGGGGATTGCGCCTGTTCTGCGGGAAATGGGGCTGTTGTTTGTGGGCTTGGATGTCATTGGTGATTATGTGACTGAGATTAATGTCACTAGCCCGACCTGTATCCGTGAGCTGGATACCCTTTATTCCGCTAATATTGCCAGCCTGCTCTGGGACGCGGTTGAGTGCAGGCTGGCAAACAGTGTTTAGGCCGTTTGTTGCAATATGCCGTACAGCTCATCTTTAAGGTGCAGACGACGTAACTTCAGACCTTCAACAAACTCGTCAGCGTGGACTTCGATTTCTTGTTCAATCCGGTGCAGTTGCCCGTCAACTTCGTGGTAGTCGTCAAATAAGCGTGCAAAGTGCCGATCATTCATTTTTAAGTGATGAATCTGCTCTTTGTATTCGGGAAATTCAGTGGCGAGATCGTGAGATTCTCCAAACATTCGTTACGCTCCTTTATTCATTAAATTACTGTTTCAGGCTATCACAATACTAGGGTATGGCGTGTGAGTTAAGTCAAGTTCTGGACTGTGCTAGAATTCGCTTTTGCTTATAACGGGAGCCTAGCATGAAAGCCAGAGTAAAGTGGTTGGATAACATGAGTTTCGTCGGCGAGTCTGACAGTGGGCATTCCGTTGTCATGGATGGTGCGCCTGAGTTTGGAGGGCGAAATCTTGGGATGCGTCCGATGGAAATGTTGTTGTTGGGTTTGGGGGGGTGCTCATCGTTTGATGTGGTGCTGATCCTGCAAAAGTCTAAACAACAGGTGTTAGACTGTGAAGTGCACATTGAGGCAGAACGTGTAGATAAAGATCCCAAGGTCTTTACCCGCATTCACCTGCACTTTATGGTCAGTGGACGTAACTTATCAGGGGAAAAGGTAGAGCGTGCGGTTAAATTATCCGCAGAAAAATATTGTTCCGCGTCAATTATGTTGGGAAAAACCGCTGAAATTACTCATGATTTTGAGGTAATTGAGTCTGCATGAAGTATTTATTTCACTTGCACGCGGGGGCATAGTTTTGCATAGTTCACTCCCATGCCAGTTGTTGGTCAACTGGCTGATTTTTTTATGCTACGCCTGATAAAGAGGATGATCAGAATTGGTTGAGCGTCATCAAAAGCAGATTCGCCTGCACGGGTTTAATAACCTGACTAAAACCTTAAGTTTTAACATTTACGACATCTGCTACGCAAGGAGTCCGGCTCACCGTGAAGAATACCTCGCGTACATTGATGAAGAATACAATGCTGACCGTTTGACCAAAATCCTCACGGATGTGGCGGACATCATCGGTGCTAATATTTTGAACGTGGCTCGTCAGGATTACGATCCCCAAGGCGCGAGTGTCACTATTCTGGTTTCGGAAGAACCTGTTCTGTCAGAAGAAAAAATCAGTGCATCGACTTCGGCACGCCCCGGCCCTTATCCAGAAGATGTGGTGGCACATCTGGATAAAAGCCACCTGACGGTACATACCTACCCGGAAAGTCACCCTGATAATGGGATTAGTACATTCCGTGCGGATATTGATGTATCGACATGCGGCCGTATCTCGCCGCTGAAAGCATTGAATTACTTAATACATAGTTTAGAGTCCGATATTGTCATTATGGACTATCGGGTGCGTGGTTTTACCCGTGATGTGAAAGGCAAAAAGCACTTCATCGACCATAAGATCAACTCTATCCAAAACTTCTTGTCACCCGAAACAAAACGTAATTATTCCATGTTGGATGTGAATGTTTACCAGGAAAATATCTTTCACACTAAAATGATGTTGAAGGAGTTTGAACTGGATAACTATTTGTTTGGTCTTGGAAAAAATGACTATTTTGAAAAAGATTTGAAACAAATCGAAATGCAGTTACGCAAAGAAATGAAAGAGATTTTTTACGGTAGAAATACAGGTAGTTTGTAATAAAGAAAATGCCTGTATATAGCTGCTGGGGCTCGCAGTAAGTGTTGCTGATGTAGTCTTTGTTGTGAATACTGAACGATCAAAACAAGCCAATTTGTTGTTTAATGGCAACAAATTGGTAAAATTAAAACAATTGAAAGATTCAATAATTGATTTGATTAAATGTTGATCGTTATAGTTGTTTTGGTTGTAGATACTCTGTTAACGTTCGCCCTATGACGTTATGTAGTGTGTAAAAAACGTCATAAAACAACATTGTTCTATACGAAAGAACGCTGAAAAGGTTATACAAGAGATTATGAGTAGTGTTAGTGTAAAGCCGTTAGCCCTGTTAAGCGTAGGGGCTGTGGCATTGTTACTGGCTGGCTGTAATTCTGAAAATGTTAAAACTGCGGAAGCAGAACAAGCCAAGGTATATACCGCACAGTTTGCGCATTCCAAAAATAACGTAGCAAATGTGGCGCGGATACCTGTTCAGTCCTCACGTGATACCAGTTTGTTAGATCGTGTGGTATGGAATGCTGAGAAGCAGAAGGGCAAAATGTATCGTTACGGTGGTGAAAGTCCTAAAACAGGCTTTGATTGCAGTGGTTTGACACAGTTCGCTTTTGAACAAGGTGCTGGGGTTTCTTTACCGCGCACGGCTGCTGATCAATACGCAGCATCAGTCAAAATTCCTAAGCATGAAGCCAGCAAAGGCGATTTGGTTTTCTTCAAAACCAGTGGCAAGCGTATTAGTCACGTTGGTATTTATTTGGGCGATGAGAAATTCGTTCATGCCCCACGTACTGGCAAAGCGATTACAACGGATAAGCTGCAAGGCTACTGGGCTAATAAGCTCGTGGGCTTCGGGCGTATTCCGGGCGCTTGTAAGCCTGCTTATTCCTAAATTGTTCCTCTAAAAAAGACCGCTGTTAAGGCGGTCTTTTTCATTTGGATGCTTGTCATTACGGCAAGCTGTTTAGCCAGTTGGCGACCACAGCCGTGAGCGCATCGCCCTTGTCTTTGTAATAGTGATCGGCATCGGGTAACACCATTTGTTTGGAATGCGTATTGCCTGCCTTCTGGATTAGTGCTTGGCGTTCTGGGGCAAGGCTGAGCACTTGTGGGAAGTCTTTTTCACCATACACATCCAATACCGGTATGGATAATTTATCCAGCGGGAACGGGTGCAGTAAATCCTGTTCATAATCGGTCGCCCCCATGCCTAACCCCACGTAAGCGGCAAGGTCACGCCCGCCAGTCGTGTCTACCCAATTCATCGCCATGTGTGCCCCGCAACTGTGAGCAGCCAGCACGATTTTGGTCATACCCTGTTGTTTCAAAAAGGCTATGCCCGCGTTAATGCGTTTGTCTGAATTGGCGAACAGCGGCACGTAATCATAATACTTGGCTTCTTTTTCTAAGACGGGCATTTGCAAGGATAGGGTTGTCCAGCCTTTTGCCACCAAACCTACCCGTAAGGGGTGCGCAACATCTTCCCAGTCAGGGTGATAGCCACGTCCGTGCAAAATGATAACTGCCCCACGCGGTTGTTCTGCTGAGGTAAGGATGCCCATGAAATTCTGCGCACCGTCGTTTAGGCTAATTACCTCGCCTTCCATGATTGTGTCACGGATTTCACTCGCAAGGCGTTGCTCACGGGCGTAATCAGGAGCAGTGTTCGCATCCGGTGCAGGTTTGTTCGCAGCAGGTGGTGCTACATCATTTTTTTTTTCTTCCAAGTGATTTGGTTCGGAAGGTGCGGGAACGGGGGCTGATGGCGCGGCAGGCATCGGAGCCACTGTCGAAGGCGGAGGCATTACTGGCGGTGCTACAACTGCTGGTGTGGATTCGCTCATTGGCACAGGCGCAACGGCGGAGGCAGGTGGTGCGCTTGGTGATGGGGTGTCCGCAGTGGGGGAGACGGTTGGCATGGTCACAGGTACGGCCTCGCCCGCTACTGCTTCAGGCGCAGGGGTGTTGGCTGTCTCTTGAGCAGGACTGTCAATATTCACGGCCGGGCGCATGACCATCAAGGCCAGTACCACAACGGAGGCAAGCGTGTAAACGGCTGCGGCAACTTTCATGTTCCTCATCTCCTCAATGGGTCAGTGTTTGGTTAAATCGAATGAAACATTCACAATATACGATTGGAAGTGGGCGATACTTTCACTTAGAGTATAATGCTCCAAGAAGTTTAATCAACCATACAACCGAGGAGTCCATGCATGGAACTGAAGGGAAGTAAGACAGAACAGCATCTGAAAGATGCCTTCGCTGGTGAATCACAAGCCAACCGCCGTTACCTCTATTTCGCAGCCAAAGCCGACGTTGAAGGCTACAACGATGTCGCCAGCGTATTCCGTTCCACTGCGGAAGGTGAAACCGGTCACGCACACGGTCACTTGGAATACTTGGAAGCTTCTGGCGACCCAGCCACCGGTCTGCCAATCGGCCCGACTGCTGCTAACCTGAAAGCCTCTATCGCTGGCGAAACCCACGAGTACACTGACATGTACCCTGGTATGGCAAAAGACGCTCGTGAAGAAGGTTTCGACGAAATCGCTGATTGGTTTGAGACACTGGCTAAAGCGGAGCGTTCACACGCCAACCGTTTCCAGAAAGCACTGGATAATCTGGACGCTTAATGTCTTGGTAGGGGCGAATGATTATTCGCCCCTACACCCCTCAACGGAGAACAACAAACATGGCAACCCCGATACGCGAAGGCAGCCTTCAAGCCCCCACCCGTCATGCTCTCGACTGGAAAAACCCCGAATTTTATAACGAAGATGCGGTCATGCATGAAATGGAGCGCGTCTTTGATCTCTGTCACGGTTGTCGCCGTTGCGTCAGCCTGTGCAATTCTTTCCCCACCTTATTCGATTTGGTAGATGAGTCCTCCACGATGGAAGTGGATGGCGTTGATAAAAAAGATTATTGGAAGGTCGTGGATCACTGTTATCTGTGTGACCTGTGTTACATGACCAAATGCCCGTATATTCCGCCACACGAATGGAATATCGACTTTCCGCACCTGATGCTGCGTGCCAAAGCGGTGAAGTTCAAGAAGGGTGATACTAAATTCCGCGACAAGGTGCTGAGTTCCACCGATATGGTCGGCAAGCTGGCAGGAATTCCTGTCGTTGCTGGCATCGTTAATAAAGTGAATCAGAACCCCGCCTTCCGTCAACAACTCGACAAAGTGTTGGGTGTGCATCCGCAGGCGAAAATACCGTCTTATCACAGCGACAAAGGGCGTGCCCGTGTGGCGCGTTATAAGACTTTGGATGAATCCAAAGCGGTGGCAGCGGGGCGTACCACGGGCAAAGTGGCGATTTTTGCCACCTGCTACGGCAATTACAACGAGCCGCATATCGTCGAAGATTTGCGTAAGGTGTTTGAATACAACGCGATTCCGGTGACATTGCTGAACAAAGAGCAATGCTGTGGAATGCCCAAATTGGAATTGGGCGACTTGGAATCCGTTGCAGCAGCGAAAGATGTGAATATTCCGGCAATGATGAAACTCATCAATGAAGGCTGGGATATTGTCGGCCCTGTGCCGTCGTGTGTGCTGATGTTTAAGCAGGAATTGCCGTTGATGTTCCCCGATGATGCTGATGTACAGACGGTGAAAGGGCGCATTTTCGACCCATTCGAGTACCTGATGCTGCGTCACAAGGAAGGCAAATTAAATACCGACTTCAAGAAACCGTTGGGGAAAGTCAGTTACCACACGGCTTGCCATTTGCGGGTGCAGAACATCGGTTACAAAACCCGCGAACTGCTGGAGTTAGTGCCGGATACCAAGTTGGAATTGCTGGAACGTTGTTCCGGGCATGACGGCACGTATGCGGTGAAAAGCGAATTCCATGATATTTCGATGAAAATTTGCCGCCCGCTGTTTGGCAAAGTGAAACAAGCCAAGCCGGATTATTACGGCAGTGATTGCCCAATGGCTGGGCATCAAATCGAGAATGGGTTGGATGAGGGTATGCCTCCGCCAACGCATCCGCTGACCATGTTACGCATTGCTTACGGTTTGTAAGGAGAGTGATGATGGAAAAGTTGACCCGTGCAGACTTGCTGAGTCTGGAACAGTATTCAATCGAGCGTAAAGCCTTCCGTGAGAAGGTGATGGCGCACAAAGCTGACCGCAAAATACATATCGGCCCGAATGCGACGCTGTATTTTGAAGACCGCTTGACCATGCAATACCAGATTCAGGAAATGCTGCGGATTGAGAAGATTTTCGAGTCCGCTGGCATTAATGAGGAACTGGAGTCTTATAACCCGTTGATTCCCGATGGCTCGAACTGGAAAGCGACCTTCATGGTGGAGTTTTCCGATGTGGAAGAGCGCAAGGTGCAACTGGGGCGGCTGATCGGGATCGAGCGGCATACGTGGGTGCAGGTGGCGGGTTTCGACAAGGTTTGCGCGATTGCCAATGAAGATTTGGAACGCGAAACCGAGGAGAAAACCTCAGCAGTGCATTTTACGCGCTTTGAGTTGACCCCGATTATGGTGGCTTCCGTGAAAGAAGGTGCGTCAATTCAGATGGGGATTGAGCACCCGAATTACACGTATACCGTGACTTTGGGCGAAGCTTCGCGGGCGTCGCTGGCGGCGGATTTGGGCTAAGCCCTAACCATCATCCTCACGGTTAACCGCCTTGAGGATGATTTGACACAACCGTTGCCAGTCCGACGGTTTGTTTAAAAAGCCATTCATCCCCGCCGAAAGGCATTGTTGCTTAATGTCAGCATTCGTATGCGCGGTTAAGGCGATCACAGGAATGTTAGCGTTGGGAGAATGTTGGCGTATCCATTGCAACACCTCAAAGCCGCTCATGTCGGGCAGGTTAATATCGAGTAATACCACATCAAATGCGTGCTGTTGCAAGTAAAGCAACGCACTTTGCCCGTCTGCGGCGACTTCCACTTTGCCGCCTTGAGCACTTAATAGCTCATAACCCAGCAAACGGTTCATAAATTCGTCATCGACCAATAAAATGCGGATACCCTGCGGTAGTTGGCACAGTGGTTGATGTGCTACTGATGCTTCGGTATGGGCGATGTAAAAAGGCAATGTGAAGAAAAAATGGCTGCCTTGACCCACAGTACTTTCAACCGCTAATTTTCCGCCTAAACAGGTGACGAGGCGGCTGCTAATCGCCAGCCCTAAGCCGATACCGTCCTGTGAAAGGTTGGAGGTTGGTTTGGCTTGGGTAAATTCATCAAAAATCGTCGGTAATTTTTCAGCAGCAATGCCAATCCCCGTATCACGCACCGAAAAAGACAGGCGTAATTGCCGTGGTTCTGCTGTCGCATGGCGTTGCACTGTACACGTGACCGAGCCTTCGACGGTATAACGCAGCGCATTTTGCAGTAAATTGGTCAGGATTTGCGTTAAGCGTAAGCGGTCGCCCAGTAACGTTTCTGGGATGGCATCATGCCCGATAAATACCAACGACAAGCCTTTTTTCTGCGCCTGATTATTGGTTAAATCATGCACTTGGCGCATGACAATGCTCAGTTGAAAGGGTTCTTGCTGTAGTTCCAAACTATTGCTTTCAATTTTGGCGATGTCTAACACATTGCCCATTAAGCGTGACATGTGTTGGGAGGTTTGCTCAAGTTGCGTGACATACTCTGCTTGTTTGGGGGTGAGCGTGGTGAGGCGTAATAGTGTGCCTAAGCTGGTAATGGCGTTGAGCGGGGTGCGCAATTCGTGGTTGATGGTTGCCAGAAAGCTGCTTTTGGCTTGATTCGCAGCGGCAGTGCGCTGCATGGCTTCACGCAATGTCCTGACTTTTTCCATTTGGATAACGGATAGCAACAGCAAAAAAATCAGGTGTCCTATTGGCATCGCAGTGACGTAAAACGCTTTGACATCCCAGTGTGTCACATTGAACGTCAGCACTAAGACATTGGGTGCGACCAAAAATAGCACAAAGAAAAAAATACTAAAAAAGTAACGGGCAATGCGACCGCCTTGGCGTAACGCAGTGATACTGGTGCTAAACAGCACGAGCATTGTAATCATGCTTATGCTATTGACAACCAATGTGCCGCCGGGGATCCAGCCTGTTATCAGAATCAGGGGTAGGCATACCCCTATCAGCGCGTTTAACAATTGGTGATGGCGCGGTGTTTGGTATTTGGTTTGCAGCAATTGTTGTGTAAACAGGCAAAAGGATATAATCGCGATATACAACGGTGTCGTGAAAAAATGCGAGCCGGTGTCGTGGAGGAATCCAATCCCCTCAAATACTGGATTGGAGAGGTGTGCAACCGCAGTCATTGCAAGAATATGCACCACCAGTGACAAATAGCTAATTTCACGCAACGCAAAAAACAAAAACAGGTTGTAAGCTGCCAACACCAACATTGCACCGTAAATGGCGGCGTAGAGACGATAATTTTGTTTACTGCGTTCCAGCATCGCATCCGCTGTGACCAATTCTACCGGCAAGCGAAACGCGGAATCGCCATTGGTTGCCCGCACGTAAATTTGTAGAGGCATGGCGCGGGGGAGTGCCAGTGACCAAGCGGGGCGGCGATAGTTGGTAACGGGTGCGGCGTATTGGGCTGTTACGTCTTGTCCCTCGGATAGCAGATAAAAGTCGTATTCATCCTCTAGGAATGCATCGGACAAGGCGTACCATTTCAGGCTGGACTGGTTGATTAACGTAAAACGTACCCAATACGCCGAGCGACTTCTGCCGAAACTGGGGGCGTTTTGGCTGGTGTTTACGGTAAATTTTTCGTCAAATGCCGCTGATGTAACCTGTTGCAGGGTTAATTGCCGTGACGGGTCTTCCAATACTGCCATAAAGGGTGCGGCGGAAACCGTGTCCTGGCTATCCGTGAGGATTAATGTTGAGGTGTCAGCCGCCACTACATGACTGAGAAAAAACAGCAGCAAGCCCGCCAACCAAGACAATGGCGTGGCCTGCTTCATCAATGGCTACGGTTAATAGCAAACCACGCCAGTGATTCCAATGCCTGCCGATAGTCGCTATCTGGCAGGCATTGTAAGCTGGCAATCGCACTTTCGGTTTCACCTTTGGCGCGTTCCAGCGTGTAATCAATCGCCTTGGTATCGGTAATCGCCTGCATAATCACATCAATCTGATCCAATCCACCCTGCTCAATCGCACTGCGGAGTATGCCAGCCGTCGCCGCATCGCTGCGTTGTATCGCAATAATCAGCGGCAAGGTCGGCTTACCTTCGGCTAAATCATCACCCACATTTTTGCCCATTTCCTCGGCATCAGCGGTGTAATCCAGCACGTCATCGACTAACTGGAACGCTGTGCCTAAGTGCATCCCATATTTTGCCATCGCCTCTTCGTGTTCCGTACTCAATCCAGTCAGCACTGCGCCTAACTGACACGCTGCTTCAAACAGTTTCGCGGTTTTGGAATGGATGACTTCCATGTAACGCGCTTCGGACGTGTCAGGATCGTGGCAGTTAAGCAATTGCAATACTTCGCCTTCCGCAATCACATTGGTGGTGGTGGAGAGAATTTCCATCACGCGCATACTGCCCACGTCCACCATCATTTCAAACGAGCGCGAATACAGGAAATCCCCCACCAGCACAGCGGCTTGATTACCCCACACGTTATTGGCGGTTTCCTTGCCACGGCGCATGTCGGATTCATCCACCACATCGTCATGCAGCAGCGTCGCGGTGTGGATAAATTCCACAATCGCGGCAATATCGACATGCCGTTCCCCCTGATACCCGCAGGCGCGAGCAACCAATAACGCCAGCAATGGGCGCAAGCGTTTACCCCCACTGCCGATAATGTAATGGCTGAGTTGGTTGATAAGCACGACATCAGAATGCAGACGACGCTGAATGAGAGCATTGACTGCCTGCATGTCGGTATCGGCAAGTTGGCGAATTGTATTGAAATCCATGATTATGCAGGCTGCGGTAAAGCCCCGAATGCTAGGAAGCCCCCCCCGTTATGTCAAGCGATACGCGCAACTCCTTGAAATATTTTATTTCGCGTTTGACCTGAAGGGGCGTAGACGGTATAATCCTGCGGCTCTTTAACAGGACATTTTTTGGAGAATCGAATCATGTATGCGGTCATCGTAACCGGCGGTAAACAGTACCGCGTCGCTCAAGGCGACAGCATCTTCGTTGAAAAACTGGATGCAGAAGAAGGCGCAGACATTGATTTCGATAATGTCCTGATGGTCGGGGAAGGTGACACCGTGCAAATCGGCGCACCTTACGTTGCAGGCGCGAAAGTAACTGCAAACGTTGTGGCCCAGACTCGCGGCATCAAAGTGCGGATCATGAAATTCCGCCGCCGTAAGCACCATCAGAAATGTACTGGTCATCGCCAGTACCTGACACAAATCGAAATCACTGGCATTTCAGCAGCGTAAGGGGAGACAGCAATGGCACACAAAAAGGCAGGCGGTAGTACCCGCAACGGTCGCGACTCAGAATCGAAACGACTTGGCGTTAAGCGCTTTGGTGGTCAATTCGTTCTGGCTGGTAACATTCTGGTTCGCCAGCGTGGCACGCGCTTCCATGCCGGTGACAACGTAGGTATTGGCAAAGACCATACCTTGTTCGCCAAGGCAGACGGTGTAGTAGTTTTCAAGCAAAAAGGCGCTGAAAACCGTAAGTTTGTAAGCATCCAACCTGTTGAAGGCTGCTCTGCTTAAGACTTCCGTCTTAGGACGATTTGCGTAAAAGCCCCGCCTGTCGGGGCTTTTCGCGTGTTATGATCAGGTCATGAAAAGTATCCCGCACCCCATTCAATATCAAGGCAGTAAGCGCAATTTAGCAGCCGCGATTCTTGGTTATTTCCCCAAGGATGTGGATTGTTTGATTGAACCCTTTGCAGGTTCGGCAGCGATCAGTATTGCGGCGGCGGCACGTCAATTGGCGGCGCGTTACGCGATTAATGATGTCAACAAACCGTTAGTAGAATTGCTGCGATTGATGGTAGAGCAACCAACAGAAACGGCTGATTATTACGAGCAGATTTGGAATGGGCAGCTCACAGAGGATAGTCCGAGCCATTATTATCAGATGCGAGATGCCTTTAACCGCAGC
Source organism: Thiothrix caldifontis (assembly GCF_900107695.1). Taxonomy (GTDB): domain Bacteria; phylum Pseudomonadota; class Gammaproteobacteria; order Thiotrichales; family Thiotrichaceae; genus Thiothrix; species Thiothrix caldifontis. The sequence continues at coordinate 132,293 of NZ_FNQP01000003.1, forward strand.
CAAGACCCTCGTCTTTTCCTGTATTTGTTAGCGCGTTGTGTCAAAGGTGCGGTGCGTTACAATGCTGATGGGATGTTCAATCAGAGCCCAGATAAGCGTCGTAAAGGAACTCGCCCCACGACTATGCGTAACAATATTTTCGGGGTGTCAGCGTTGTTGCAAGGTAAGAGTGCCTTTTCAGCACTGGATTACCGTGATGTGCTGAGAGCGGTTACGACCGATGATCTCGTGTACATGGATCCGCCTTATCAGGGCGTTTGCGGTGAACACGATTCGCGCTACTTGTCCGGTATTGACCACCATGAATTTGTATTGGCACTGGAAGAATTGAATGAACGGGGCATCGCTTATGTCGTTAGTTATGATGGACGTAGGGGTGATAAGGCATTCGGCGAATTGTTGCCTAGTTATCTGGAGTTGTCGCGTATTGAATTGTTAGCAGGGCGTTCTAGCCAATCGACCTTGCTGGGACGCACTGAGATGACGTATGAATCGCTGTATTTGTCACCTGTTTTAGTGCAGAAGCGGGCATTGCCTGCTTTACGGAGTCATGCTATTCCCATGCAGCCACACTGTGCGCCTGAGGCTCATGCGCTCTATGCCTGAAGTGTCAGCCGTATTATTGGAGTTGTGCCGCGCCGTAACAGCCAAACGTCCTAAAACGGTGATTGATCATATTTTGGCGCATGGTTTTATCACGACCGAAGCGCTGAAAGATGTTTACGGCTATAACCATCCACCTCGCGCCGTGCGGGATGTACGTGAAAATGGCATTCCATTGGAAACGTTTCGGGTAACGGGTTCGGATGGGCGTAAGATTGCGGCTTATCGCTTTGGTGAATTGAGCGGCTTAACGGTCAGGAAATTATCGGGGCGCACGGGTCTGTCCAAGCGCCTCAAAGAGGCTCTGATTGCCAAGTACGGTTGCCAGTGTTTCATCTATTTGGAAGTGATGGATGAGCGTGAGTTGCAAATTGACCATCGCGTTCCCTATGAAGTGGATGGCGACGGCGATGAGGCGTTAAACCCTGACGATTTTATGTTGCTGTCTGCCTCCGCAAATCGCGCAAAATCATGGTCGTGTGAGCATTGTGATAATTGGAATAGCAGTAAAGATAAGCAGGTTTGCCTGACCTGTTACTGGGCTTTCCCAGAAAATTATACCCATGTGGCAACGCGCCACAGTCGTCGTATTGACCTTGTTTGGCAAGGGGATGAAGTGGCAGTTTATGAAAAACTGAAAGCAGCCGCTTCTGAGCTTGGTAAAGAAGTCCCTGAGTTTGTTAAAGAAGTGCTTGAGCGGGAAGCCAAGTTACTGGGATAGGATTTATGCAGTTTGTTGATGAAGTAGTAATCCGCGTGAAAGCGGGTGATGGTGGCAATGGTTGCGTGAGCTTCCGCCGCGAAAAGTACATTGAATTTGGTGGCCCCAACGGTGGCGATGGTGGCGATGGTGGTGACGTGTATTTGGTTGCCGAGCGCAATTTGAATACGCTGATTGATTTCCGTCACCAGCGTTATTACGAGGCGCAGCGCGGTGAAAACGGCGCGGGCAATAATATGACCGGCAAACGTGGCGATGATCAGGAAATCAGCGTTCCCGTCGGCACGGTGGCTTACGACGCAGAAACCGGCGAGATGATCGGCGATTTGATCGAACCCGGTCAGCGCTTGCTGGTGGCAAAAGGCGGTTGGCATGGCTTGGGTAACTTGCGTTACAAAAGCTCGGTGAACCGTGCGCCGCGCCAATCGAAACCGGGTACGGTGGGCGAATTGCGTGTGTTGCGCATGGAGCTGAAGTTGCTGGCGGATGTGGGTTTGCTGGGGTTGCCGAATGCGGGTAAATCCACCTTGATCAGCGCGGTGTCGTCGGCGCGTCCGAAAGTCGCTGATTACCCGTTTACCACGCTGTACCCGAATTTGGGTGTGGTTAGTGTTGGCGTGACGCAAAGTTTCGTGATGGCGGATATTCCCGGTTTGATCGAAGGGGCGGCGGAAGGCGCGGGGCTGGGTATTCAATTCCTGCGGCATTTATCGCGTACCAGTTTATTGCTGCACGTGGTGGACGTAGCGCCGATGGCGGAGGAAAATGAGCCAGTACGGGCGGTGCGCACCATCGAGGGCGAGTTGGAGCAATACAGCGAAGAGCTGTCCAATTACCCGCGCTGGTTGGTGCTGAACAAAATCGACTTGTTACCACCGGAAGAACGTATTGCTCGTTGTCAGGAAATTGTGGATGCACTCGGTTGGACGGGGCGTGTTTTCCAAATTTCCGCCGCTACCAGTGCAGGCACGCAAGACCTGTGTTTCCACATTATGCAGTATTTGGACGAACATGCAGATCACTCGAACTGAATTCATGCCCAAGACTCAGCGTTGGGTCGTCAAAATTGGCAGTGCCTTGTTGACCCGCGATGGGGAAGGGCTAGACCGTGAAGCGTTGGCAGATTGGGCGGGGCAAATGGCTCGCCTGCATCAGTCTGGCGTGGAAATCGTGTTGGTGTCTTCCGGCGCTGTCGCCGAGGGCATGAGCCGCATGGGTTGGAAAACCAAGCCCAAAGCTTTGTTTGAAAAGCAGGCGGCGGCAGCGATTGGGCAAATGAGCTTGATTCATGCCTACGAGATGGTGTTTCAGCAACACGGTTTTCATGCCGCGCAAGTGTTGCTGACTCATGACGATTTGGCGAATCGTCGCCGTTACCTCAATGCGCGTAGCACCCTGACCACCTTGATTGACCTCAAGGTAATTCCGGTGATCAATGAGAATGACACGGTGGCGTTTGAAGAAATTCGCCTCGGTGACAACGATACGCTGGGTGCGATGGTGGCGAATTTGGTGGAGGCGGATGTGCTGGTGATTCTCACTGACCAATCCGGCTTATTTGATAAAGACCCGCGTAAGTTTGCGGATGCGCAGATGATTGTTGAGGGGCGGGCGAATAACCCCGATTACGTGGAATTTGCAGGCGGGGCTGGCACGTTAATTGGCAGTGGCGGAATGCGTACCAAGGTAATCGCGGCGCAACGGGCAGCGCGTTCGGGCTGTGCGACGGTGATTGCTTCCGGGCGTGAACCGTTGGTGTTAGAGCGGTTGCGCACGGGTGAGTTGTTAGGCACGTTGTTATTGCCGGATGCTGCACCGATTGCAGCACGCAAACAGTGGATTGCGGGGCAATTGGCAGCCAAAGGCACGTTGTGGCTTGATGCTGGCGCAGCAGAAGCTGTTCTCAAAACGGGAAAAAGCTTGTTGCCCGTGGGGGTGACACGGGTCGAAGGCGTGTTTGATCGGGGTGAGGTGGTGAGTTGTGTCACTGATGACGGGCGCTTGATTGCCAAGGGATTGGTGAATTATTCGAGTGAAGAGGCGAACCGGATTAAACGTCAGCCGAGCAAATCCATTGAGCAAGTACTAGGCTATGTGGATGCGATGGAGTTGATCCACCGTGATAATTTAGTCTTATTATAGTGAAAAGCTTGCTTTAGTCGGATTTTATTGTGGTGTGCGTGGTCGGTAGGATATGTTCTGGCAGCGTGGTATACAAAGGGAGTCAATGATGGATAGCGAGCGTTACAATATTCAAGTGTCGGTGGAGTCTCATTTCATCGAAAAAGAGTCTGACCCAGAGCAGTCACGTTACGTATTTGCGTATACCGTGACGATTGTGAATCAGGGGAGTATCCCGGCAAAATTATTAGCGCGGCATTGGATAATTTCCGATGCGGAAGGTCGTACCCAAGAGGTGCGGGGTGATGGTGTGATCGGTGAGCAGCCTTATCTGCAACCAGGAGAAGGTTTTCGCTATACCAGTGGCACTATTCTGGATACCCCGTTAGGGGTTATGCAAGGTTCTTATCAAATGTTGGCGGATGATGGGGAGCACTTTGATGCGCCTATTGCACCTTTTCGTCTAGTTGACCCGCGCGTTCTGCATTAAATCTTCTCAAGTTTACCATTTGTCTTGAGCTGCTAGACACACTTGAAAAGTGCAGAGTATAGTGAAAATAGATTTTTCCTATAGTGTCTATAAAAACAAGAAGTGGTAACGATGAAAACCCCAAGTAAATCAAACCATGCCAGCAGTCTTGTGGCGTTGTCGATTCTGTGTGGTGTAGCAGCACACAGCGAATCAGCGGAAGCCGCTGTTTATACCTATGTTGATAAGGATGGTACACGTTGGTTAACCAACACACCCAAAAAAGGCAATAAATACAAATTAGTTGCTAAATACGGTGCGCCACAAAAAAAATCCTCTAAACCGAAAGCATCAATTAGCAATACTAATTATCCGGCCTATAGTACCGTGCCTGTTACCCAAGGTAATTCCAGAGGCCACTGTGGTGCGCAAAGTCAGGCGCACTTAACCAATAAAATGCTGCCGCATTTGGAGTCTATCCGTACTCATGCCCGTGCTTACGGTGTGGATGAGAATTTGGTCATCGCGTTAATGAAGCAAGAATCTTGCTTTAACCCTAATGCACGCTCACGGGTTGGCGCGATGGGGTTGATGCAGCTCATGCCCGGCACTGCTGATATGATGGGGGTCGCTAACGCTTGGGATCCGCATCAAAATATCAAAGGTGGGGTGAAATATTTGGCGGAACAGCTACGTACCTTCAATGGTAATGAGGCTTTGGCTTTAGCTGCTTACAATGCAGGACCGGGTGCCGTACATAAGTACAAGGGTATCCCTCCTTACCGTGAAACCCAAAACTATGTTGCTAAAATCATGCGTGATTACCGTGGTACGCAAGCGCAACCCATTCAGCAAGCGCAAGCAGCGGGTTATCAGCGCAATGCACGTGTACCCGCCGGTATTTCACGCGGACAAGGTTGGGCGAAACCGGTACAGGAATTCACTGTTTTCCGTGGTTTATCATAAGCAGCAGGTGGAGCGGCTTCTTTTTGTGTCACAGTAGGCTTCGCAGGCTGGCAACAATGAAACGCTGAGTGTATGCTTTGACGTTTGATTTTGATCTGTGGAGATGAGCAATGTCGATGTCTGACCGCGATGGCCTGATCTGGCTGGACGGCGAAATGGTGCCTTGGCGCGAAGCCAAAACCCACGTCTTAACCCATACCCTGCACTACGGTATGGGCGTTTTTGAAGGCGTGCGAGCGTATAAGACTGAGCAAGGCACGGCGATTTTCCGCTTGCAGGATCACACTGATCGCCTGTTTAATTCCGCGAAAATTATGCGGATGCCGATGCCTTACAGCAAAGAGCAACTGAATGAGGCGCAACGTGCTTCAGTACGTGAAAACAAACTGGAATCGGCTTATATCCGTCCGATGTGTTTCTATGGTTCTGAAGGCATGGGTTTGCGTGCTGATAATTTGCAAACTCATGCGATGGTCGCAGCGTGGACTTGGGGTTCTTATCTTGGTGCGGAAAACATGGAAAAAGGTATCCGTATCAAGACCTCTACTTTCACCCGCCACCATGTTAATATTACCATGTGCAAAGCCAAGGCAAACGGCAATTACATGAATTCGATGTTGGCACTACGTGAAGCCCTTGATGATGGGTATGACGAAGCTTTATTGCTGGATGTCGACGGCTATGTGGCTGAGGGCAGTGGCGAAAACTTCTTCCTCGTCAAAGACGGCATTATCTATACGCCAGATCTAACTTCCGCTCTAGATGGTATTACCCGCAAGACCATGCTGCATTTGGCGGCAGATTTGGGGTTGGAAGTGCGCGAAAAACGCATTACCCGTGATGAAGTTTACATAGCCGATGAAGCCTTTTTCACCGGCACAGCGGCAGAAGTGACCCCGATTCGGGAACTGGATCGTCGCCCGATTGGTTCAGGCATACGTGGCCCGATTACCGAAAAGCTGCAATCCCTATATTTCGACATCGTACACGGACGGGTTGAAAAATACCGTCATTGGTTGACTTACGTTTAAGCGGAGGCTGCATGTCTGCACCGAGCATTGCTGATTACAAACGTTTGAATGACACCCGTGAAGTGGTGGTGAAACGTCAGGATTTGCCCCTGAGTTGTCCCATAGATACGACTGCGTTGTGGTGTTCGCATCCGCGGGTGTCCTTGGCAATTGAAAGCAGTGGCGACAAGACTGCCCGTTGCCCTTATTGCGGTACACTTTACCGTTTGATCGACTGACGCAATGGCGTTTTCCCCTAAGCGTTGCCTGATCGTCGGCCCTTCTTGGGTTGGCGATATGGTGATGGCACAAAGCCTATTCATGGCGCTGAAAGAGCGTTTTCCCGATTTGCAGATTGATGTGCTTGCGCCTGCGTGGAGTAAGTCGATTTTGGCTGCTATGCCAGAAGTTCATACTGCCATTGAAATGCCGTTGCAGCACGGTGAGTTAGCTTTGGGTAAACGTTATCAACTTGGTAAAGACTTACGGGCGAATGCCTATGATTGGGCAATTGTGTTGCCGCGTTCACTGAAAGCCGCACTAGTGCCGTTTTGGGCAAACATTCCGGTGCGGACAGGTTACAAGGGGGAAATGCGTTACTGGTTGTTGAACGATATTCGGCCGCTGGATAAATCGGTGTTAACGATGACGGTGCAGCGTTTTGTAGCATTGGGTTTGCCCGCTGATACTAATCTGCCACCTGACATACAGCCTCCTCACTTGGTCGTTGCACATGCTTCTGCTACTGTGTTGACTTCTCCAGTACTTGCGCTTTGCCCAGGTGCGGAATACGGTGGTGCGAAACGCTGGCCTGCTGATTATTTCGCTGCTGTTGCCAAATACTATATTGCTCAAGGCGGGAAAGTTATTTTACTCGGTTCTGCCAAGGATGCTCTGGTTACTGCACAAATTGCGAATACAGTGAATTTGCCTGCTGCTTGCCAAGACCTTGCGGGCAAAACCAGTATTCGCGAAGTGCTAGAGCTATTAGCGCAAGCAGATCAGGTGGTTAGTAATGATTCTGGTTTGATGCATGTTGCTGCTGCGGTGGGTACACCCGTGATTGCTGTGTACGGTTCTTCTGACCCAATGTACACACCACCCTTGAGTGACAAGGCGCAAATCGTTTATCTGGGTTTGGAATGCAGCCCTTGTTTCAAACGTGAATGCCCTTTAGGGCATTTGGACTGCTTACAAAAGATTACGCCAGAGCAAGTGATTGCACGCTTAGGTGCGCCTCCATGACAGCAATTTTTTCTACATAACTTGACACTGTATCCATCTTCATTAGAATATAAGAAAGTTTTAATATTTCTTTGGATGTAGGGTCGTTTATGTTTGGAATTCGTGAGGTTGACGCCGCCGGTTTGAAAAAAATGCTGGATTCAGGTGAAAAAGTCCACTTAATTGACGTGCGTTCCGCTTCGGAAGTAGCTCAGGGTATTATTGAAGGATCTGAATTCATGCCCTTGCATACCCTGCCATTACGGATGAACGATCTGCCGAAAGATGAAACCATCGTGTTTTATTGCCGCAGCGGGGCGCGTTCAGCACAAGCCTGCATGTTTTTAGCGCAGAATACCGGTATCGAGGCGGTGAACCTGCGGGGTGGGATTATCTCGTGGTATCAATCAGGTATGAAGGTTGTGTTACCAAACGCTGCCTAAATTAGAGAATTCTGTTATAGTGATTCTGGTATTTGAGAGAGGTGGGTCTTATTGACCCGTGAGTTATACTTTACCCATGAGACATCAAGCATGAAAAAGCTGGCTATCATCGCAACTAAAGGTACCCTGGATTGGGGCTACCCTCCGTTCATTCTGGCATCCACCGCAGCCGCCCTCGGTTATGACGTACAAGTTTTCTTCACATTCTACGGTTTGCAGTTGTTGAAGAAAGACTTAAATCTGCAAGTAACTTCTTTAGGTAACCCCGGTATGCCAATGCCAATGCCAATGCCAGTTTTGTTACAGGCACTGCCAGGGATGCAAGGCATGATGACCTCCATGATGAAAAAGAAAATGGCGGACAAGGGTGTGGCAGATTTGGCTGAATTGCGTGAACTGTGTCAGGAAGCTGATGTCAAATTTATCGCTTGCCAGATGACCGTTGACCTGTTCGAGATGGAAACCAAGGACTTCATCGACGGCGTTGAATACGCAGGTGCTGCGATGTTCTTTGAATTCGCGGGTGAATCCGACATCTGTCTGTTTATCTGATTTCCGAAGGTTATTGGACAGTCAGTAAAAAGCCGGGTATACCCCGGCTTTTTACTTGGAGAAAGCGTCATGAAAATTATGGTTATCAGTGGTAGCCACCGTGAAAACTCGCAAAGTGAGAAAGTAGCACATTACATTGCGGAGTCTTTGCTAGATAATAAACAGGCAGATGCGACGGAAGTATTTTCCCTGGCAGGCAACCCGCTACCATTATGGGATGAGGGTATTTGGAATGGTGATGCCAAGTGGCAGGCATTACTTAACCCTTTATCAGAAAAACTAGCATCCAGTGATGGTTTCGTCATCATTGCACCGGAATGGCATGGTCAAGTACCTGCGGGGCTAAAGAATTTCTTTCTGCTGTGGGGAGCAGGTGAATTAGCACATAAACCGGCCTTGATTGTGACTGTTTCTTCATCCGATGGGGGCGCATATCCTGTCGCTGAATTGCGAATGAGCAGTTACAAAAATAACCGTATTTGCTATATCCCCGAACACATTATTGTGCGTAATGTGGAATCTGTCCTTAATGAGGACGCTGCACAAAATAAGCCGGAGGCGGATAGCTACTTCCGTGACCGTATTGCCTATGCCGGGGGAATTCTCTGCGCTTACGCAACGGCACTAAAGGGTGTTCGCGAATCCGGCATTACGCAGACGGAGGCTTTCCGTTTTGGTATGTAACTAGAGGCTGTCACCATGTTGAAAACAGCGACAATGGCTCCCCAACGGGTACTCAATCGTATTGGACGTTTGAGCTATTTCCATGATGATCGCCACGCCGAGCGGACGAATGAAATTCGCTGGCTGGTGGAAGAGTTTGTCGAAATTCCCGTGAAAAATCTGCCGTTGGCTTTGGAAGGTTTCACGATTGTGCAACTCACTGATATGCACTTGCGCCCTTATACCCAGGTCGAGCATATTCAGCGGGCGGTAGAAAAAACCAACGCCCTTCAGCCGGATTTGGTGGTGCTAACCGGGGATTACGTGTGGCACGATGGTGAGGATATTCTGGATTTGGTTCCGGTATTAGCGGGTTTAAATGCCCGTTATGGGGTGTTTGCGGTGATGGGGAACCATGACATTAAGACGGATCCGGTTCTGATTGAGGAAACCTTTGCTAAGCATGGTATTCCGGTTTTGCGTAATGATGGGCTGGATATTCAACACAGTGGCGGGGTATTCCACCTCGCAGGTATTGATGATGGCTGGCTGGGGAAACCTGATATAAAGGCGACACTGGACAAGTTACGGGGTAATAAACCGGTCGTATTATTGGCACATGAACCCGATATGCTGGATTGGTATGCCGATGATACTAGGATTTCGTTGCAACTATCCGGGCATACGCACGGTGGACAGGTGCAAATCAAACCGGGCAAGCCGTTTATTCGGCCTTACCTAGGGCGTAAATATGTGCAAGGGCTGTATCGGGTCAATGAGTCCTGGGTCTACACCAGTCGGGGGATTGGGTCGACGGGGCTGCCGATTCGCCGTAATTGTGCCCCTGAAATTACCCATGTAACCCTAGTTGGGGGAGATTATTATCCCCGAGCGGCATGACACTTTGTCTGAAAGGCTTGGGTATTCGCATCAGGTGTTGGGTAAACTAGGTTGTATATAAAAAAGTGTCGGCGTTACCCGTCACTGCATAAAGACCTTCTGTAAGCTCAGGCTTGCCAGGTAAGTCGGTTAGTCTGTAATAATTAGAAAAACAACGAACTAGGTTAAAGTGTGAATATGCCTGATACCCTAAATAATACGCTTGAACGCGACCTGACCGGCTTAAAAGTCGTGGTAGTGGATGACAGCAAGACCATTCTGCGCACGGCTGAGGTACTACTTAGTGAGCAGGGGTGTTGGGTAGTCACTGCTGGCGATGGTTTTGAGTCCCTGTCAAAAATTGCCTCCTTTAAACCGGATGTCATTTTCGTTGATATTATGATGCCACGTTTAGATGGCTATCAAACCTGTGCATTAATTAAAGCTAACCGGCAGTACCGTGATACGCCGGTTATCCTATTGTCTAGCAAAGACAGTATTTTTGATATGGCACGCGGGCGTTTAGCGGGTTCTGATAAGTACTTGACAAAACCGTTTACTAAGGATGATTTGTTGGCTGCTATTTATACTCATGTGAAATTGCCAAATGTCCCAGAAGCACCCGCAGCTCCCTTTATTGATCTAATTGACGAGTAAGGGGATGTTATGTCTGGGCTACACGTATTAATCATCGATGATTCTCTGACTGATTCCCGTATTTTTACGGCATTGCTGGAAAAAAAAGGCTACAGGGTTAGTGTTGCCTGTAATGGTCAGGAAGGAATCGAGGTGGCTAAAGCGCGTCAGCCAGATATTATTTTAATGGATGTTGTCATGCCTCTCCTGAATGGTTTTCAGGCTACTCGCGAATTGACCCGTGCAAAGGAAACGTCTCATATCCCCATTGTAGTATGCAGTTCTAAGTCTGGAGAGACTGACCGCGTGTGGGCATTGCGTCAAGGTGCCAAAGCCTATCTGACTAAGCCGGTGGAACCCAAAGTGTTACTGGAAACGCTTACCCAGTTTGCAACTAAGGCGGGAAGACATGGCTAACCCTTACGAGCTATTAGCAGGGTTGGCGTTGTTACGTGAGAAAAAACGCAGCTCTCGCCAGCATGATGCGCAAGAATTACAGGAATGGTCTGGCTTTCAAATCCATGTGGGGGATAGCGTTTGCCTGATTCCTTGTGAACAAGTGGAAGAAGTGGTGATGCCGTCCAGTGTTGCAGGGGTACGCGGTGTACCGCGCTGGGTCAATGGTGTGATCTATTGTCGGGCGCAACTGGTTACGCTAGTGGATCTGGCTGCTTTGTTATTAGGAAAAGATCGTGCAGCCGTTTCAGGGCGGGCTTTTGTGGTGCGTGGCAGGCAAGAATGGTTTGGATTACAAGCCGGTAGCTTTGAAGGGGTGAGACATATTTGGTCTGATACACCAGTGTGTGATGCACCGCTACAGTTGAATGATGACTGGCGACGTTTCACCCGGCAATGGTTGTTGTTGGATGATCAGCCGGTAGCCGTTCTTGAGGCGATCCAGTTGGTTGCAGCGCTGGAGAGCGGGGAGATTCGGGTATGAGTCTGTTCGCTTATCAGGTGGTGGTGGTGATATTGCTGCTGTTACTGGTGGGTATGGGCATCCTGCTGTTGTACATGCGGCGGCAGATGCAAACTCAGTCAGTCGGTAAGGCACGTCAGCAGCAACAGGCGGTATTACGCTTGTTAGATGAGATGAGTTCCCTCGCAGACGGCGATTTGACGATGCGAGCGACAGTAACAGAGGATGTAACGGGGGCGATTGCGGATGCAGTGAACTATGCAGTGGATGCTTTGCAGGGATTGGTAGTACGAGTGGATATGACCTCGCATCGCCTGACAGGGTTTGCTCAGGATGCGGAAACGCGTATTAATAGCTTGGCTGGGTCGACTTCCCGGCAAGCTCAAGAGATTGCTGTGGTCACATCAGCTATTGCTACTATGACGAAATCTATTCAGAAAGTGTCACGTAATGCCTCCAGCTCGACGGAGGTTGCACGTAAGTCGTTGGATATTGCGCAGGCGGGGGCGCATACCGTGCGAGCAACGATTGATGATATGGGGGCTATACGTGAAAAAATTCAGGCAACGTCCAAGCGCCTCAAGCGTTTGGGCGAGAGTTCGCAGGAAGTCGGCGATATTGTTCGCTTGATGAATGATATTGCTGAACAGACGAATATTTTAGCTTTAAATGCCTCTATTCAGACCAGTTCCAGCCAAGCAATGAGTGGAAGCACGCATGGCAATGCAGGCTTCAGGCGTTTGGCAGATGAGATGCAACAACTGGCGCAGCAAGCGGCAGAAGCCTCACGCAAGATTGATGTGCTGATTCGTACCATGCAGGCCGATACCAGTGAAGTCATGGCTTCGATGGAGGAAACCACGGCTAAGGTGGTTGACGGGGCGCGGAATGCCGAATCGGCAGGTGCTGCGCTGGATGAAGTCGAAGACGTGACTGTGGGTTTGGCACGTCTGATCGGTAATATTTCAGAGGCAGCAGGCAAACAAGCTAACATGGCAGGTCAGGTGGTTGATACCATGAGTGCGATTAAGGAAATCACTCAGCAAACTGCGCGTTACAGTGAAGAAACCAGAGATTTGGTTACTGATCTGAACGCTACGGCTGCTGATTTGCGTGGTGCTATCGCAGGTTTCAATCTGGCCGAAGAAAAACAATAATCACAGGTGCAATATGATTTCGGATAAATCAAGTTTGGCTAGCCGTCTTGGGTGGATCGTCAAGGACACTGAGCAGGCGATTGAGCAAGCACGCCAGTCCTTCGGGCGTTACATTGAGGCGGTTGACAAGAGTGAACTCAGTAGTAGCCGTGAAACCTGCCGCCACTTGAATGGGGTGTTAGAGATACTGGATGCCAGTGGTGTCAGTATGCTCAGCCGGGAAATTTTGTTGTTGTTAGATGCTTTGATTCAGGATCGGGTAGAAAATCTGCGTGCAGCACAGGAGGCAGTTGCGGAAGGTTTGCTGCAATTATCGGAATACCTCAAGCATTTACAAGAAGGCTATGCCGATTTGCCGGTGATTGTGTTGCCGACGTTGAATAATCTGCGGGCAGCTCGCGATGCTGAACTGTTATCTGAGCATTTGATCTTCTTGCCAGAAGAGGGTCATGCCAGCGATGAATTGATCGGTACGAGTGAATATGTTGCGCTACCGTTAGAAAAATTGCAGCAGGTTAGCAATAAGTTGCGATTTTTCTTGCAAAAAGCGCTGTTGGGATGGTTCCGTAATGAACAACCAGAACGCATGTTACAAGCCGCAGGCAAAGTTACCGATAATATGATCAAGCTCAACCGCACCCGACGCTTGCGTTCGCTGTGGTGGATTGCTTCTGGTTTAGCTGATGCACTTGAGCATGGGCGTTTAGAGCAGGGGGTTGCCGTCAAAATGTTGATGGGGCGGCTAGAGCGTGAGATTCGTCATTTTTCTGAACAGGGTGAAGCACGTTACGAGCAAAGTTTGTCAGATGAACTCATCAAAAATCTCCTGTATTACATTGGATTAGCGGAGAATGGCGCTGTCATTACGGATAAAGTGAAAGCAGCTTACCACTTGGATCTGTATCTTCCTCAAGGTGAAACCTTGGATGAGTTGCGTCATTACTACACCACGCCTGGGCGTGATATGTGGCGGGCGGTAGCTTCGTCGGTCACTGAAGAACTACGTAGCTTGCAGGGTGTTTTAGAGGCTATGCAGGATCAGGAACGTCAACCTGAACTGTTAGCTAAATTGATTGATAGGACAGCAAATCTGGCTAGTACTTTAACTATGCTTGGTTTATCACGAGCTGCTGGGTTTACCAGCGAATGGGTAATGGAATTAAAGGACAGACTGTCTGGCGATCAGGTGCAGGACTTAGAATCCATTTTGCAGATCAGTACCCACTATGCGCGTTTGGAAAAAGTCTTGGTCGAGTATGCGGAAACGGGACATGACCTGACGGACACTATTTTCAGTGAGGCAGTCGGTAATAGCCTTACAGATCCTTCTGATGAGCGTAGCCTGTTACGCACGACATTAACAGAGCTGAGTAAAGCACAGTCACGGATGGTAGCGTTTTATAAGGAGGGTTGGGCGTTTGTGTGTTTAGAAGAGGTGGCGACTTCACTGGAAAATATTAGTGGGGCGTTGACTATTGCTGGCACGAGCGAACTGTTACCGCTGGTCGATACTGCCTTGCGCTACGTGCGTGAGGATCTGTTGGCGAACCAGCGTGAGCCATCACAGGATGAATTATCCATATTTGCAGATGTTTTAACCTTGTTTGAAGCGTCGGTATCAGCACGCTTGTATCAGGATGACTATTTGTCATTATTGCCGATAGGCTTTGCTAAACTGCGGGAACTGGATCATTCGAGTGATCTGAATCTGCTAGGTGAAGTTGACTTGGCAGAGCTGGAAGCAGATGTTGATGCAAAAAAAAAAGCGAAACAGCTCATACCCTCGACTTTACTTCAGCGCTTACGGATGCCGATCCAACCAGCATTAACCCCTGCCTAACACCGATCCCCCCTGCCTCCCCCAGTTTACGTGAAACATTGGGGGAGGATATCTTCGATATTTTCAGTGAAGAAGTGACTGAAATCAGTGAGAATCTGCTGACACTTTACCCACACTGGGATCAAGCACGTACTAATCGTGATGCTTTGGTTGAGATTCGTCGGGCCTTTCACACCCTGAAAGGCAGCGGACGTATGGCGGGTGCGTTTGCGTTGGGTGATTTTGCTTGGATTCACGAAGACCTGTTGAATCATGTACTGAGTGGACAGTTAAAGGCAGATGATCGGGTTTCCATACAGATAGGCAAAGCAGTTGAGGAATTACGCGCCCGACTAGATTTTTTTCTGAATGCACAACAAAAAGATGCGCGTGTCGAGCAGATAATTGCCGAAGCTGAAGCCGTTTTGTTACCGCCGGAAGCAGCACCTTTGGAAACATGGGACTTTTCTGCTCCAGAGCCAATCGTACAGCCAGCGTTGTTGGTCGACGTTGAGCCGTTGCCAGATATAGTCGTGGCTGCGGAACCTAAAGTGGAGGCTGAGACGGTTATTTCGTTTGAGCCTGAAATAGCACTAAACGTTGAGACTGATCGACCACTGGAAGAGGCGGAGGAGATTTTTGACTTTCTGCCGTCTGTCAGTCGTGTCGAAACTACATCTGCCTTGCCAGAGATTGCCCCTCTTGCAATGCAATTATTAGAACCAGATCATGTTGTCGAAGCGGAAGCGGAAGCGGAAGCGGAAGCGGAAGCGGAAGCGGAAGCGGAAGCGGAAGCCCGTATGATTTGGCAGTTGTTTTGGGAGGAGGTTCCCGAACAGCTTCAGGCGCTCGACTACCATCTGCAACAGCTACGCGATATGCCCGAAGAGCGTGAAACCATCCGCGAACTCGAGCGCGAGTTCCACACCCTCAAAGGTGGAGCGCGGATGGCTCACTTAACCGAACTGGCTGATGTCAGCCACGATGCCGAAACTCTATTAAGCCATCTGCACGGAACCGGGCAGGTTTCGGAGGCTGATATTGAAGCTTTACAACTAGCGGTTGACCGTTTGCATACGCTAACCGAGGCACTGAAGCAGGTTGAGGTGGCGGCAATCAGCGCCGTACCTGTTGAACCGGTGGTGGTGTTAGAGCCTCAGCCCGATGCCGTTTCCCTATCCTCTGTCATTGAACCCATGCCCTCCCCTATAGCTGATGCTTGGGTGCGTCAACGTGCTGCACAAAGCGAGTCGGGCAGTTTGCTGGAGCGGTTATTACAGGAGCAAGCCGATAGCTTGCCCGATATTAGTATGTTGGACAGTGCACGACCTGCTCAACCAGTCGATACCATCGAATCCAGTGTTACGAATACGAATCCTCACGAAACTATTCGCTTGCCTGCACAGTTTGTAGATAATTTGATTGATCGGGTAGTGGAACTCAATGTACAACAAGTACACATGTCTGAACATTTCAGTAGCATGGGGATGGATGTAGACGAATTGGTGCGTACTGTGGCACGTTTACGTCAGCAAATTCGCACCTTAGAAGTGGAAAGTGAAGCCCGTATCCATGATGGGCGCAGCAAACGTTTGCAAGCGATTAGCAGCAGTGCAAATGCAACTGATTTTGACCCCTTGGAAATGGATCAATATGCCGAAATCCAGCGTATTTCCCGCTCGCTTGCTGAAAGCCTTAACGACTTAGTGAATCTGGAGGCCGACTTAGCCGCACAAGTGCGTAAGGGGGAACAGTTATTGCAGGCGGATATGCGCACAACCCGTAAACTTCAGCGGGATTTGTTGGATACCCGTTTGGTTGCAGTCACCATGCTGGTTCCACGTTTACGCCGTTTGACGCGGCAAGTGGCAGGCGAACTAGGTAAGCAAGTGGCGTTGGAAGTGCGGGGCGAAGATTGCGAGTTAGACCGTAACTTGCTGCAAAATATGACAGCTCCATTGGAGCATTTGATCCGCAATGCTATATCGCATGGGTTGGAAGCGCCAGAAGAGCGGGAAAAGGCGGGCAAACCCCGTACTGGCAATATCACCTTGAGTATTAGTCGGGATGATGCCGAAATTGTGATCCGTTTTCGCGATGATGGGCGTGGTTTGAATCGTGAGCGTTTGCATGAACGGGCGCTTGCGATGGGCATTCTCAGTGAGGGGCAGACGCTACCGGATACGGAGTTGGATCGCTTGATTTTACGCCCTGGTTTTTCCACAGCGGAAACCATTAGCCAAATTTCCGGGCGTGGTATCGGTATGGATGTTGTACATTCCGAACTCAAAGCGTTGGGGGGGAGCTTACAAATCGCTTCAACTCAGGGTGAGGGCACGGAGTTTTCTATGCATTTACCGTTCACCTTGGTAGTGAACCCGGTCTTATTGGTTGAGGTGCAAGGGCAGGTGTATGCGGTGCCCATTGCAGGCGTGCAGGGGTTGGCACGGCTATCCGGGCAGCAGATTCAGGTGGCATTGCAGGAGGAGAGTGAGAAGTTAATGTTTGCAGGGGAGCCTTACGCCTTGCATCATTTAGCAGAAGTACTAGGGGGGCAACGTGTAGAGCAGGTTTTTGCTGCTGATGAACGTTTTCCTGTGGTATTTATCCAGTTACATGGGCAGTCGGTTGCATGGATCATTGATCACATTCGTGGGCGGCGCGAAGTGGTGTTGCAACCCTTGGGAATTTTGTTCAAGAGTTGCCGTTTATACTCGGCAGCGACGGTCTCCCCTGATGGTAGCGTATTCCTAGTTCCAGATATGGCAGAGTTAGCACGTTTAGTGTTAGCAGATAAGCATTTGTCTAATGTACCAGCCTTAGTAGACATTTCCTCACCTGAAGAACCTGCCGGGCCACCACGGGTGTTGGTGGTGGATGATTCTATTACGGTACGCCGCGTGACGGAAAAATTCCTCCTTAGCCGCGATTACACCGTGATGACGGCGAAAGATGGGATGGAGGCGTTGGAACACATCGCTGAATTCCAGCCTAATGTGGTGTTGTTGGATATTGAAATGCCTCGCATGGATGGCTTTGAATTATTGGGGCATTTGCGGCGTGACCCGCAATGGATGCGGTTGCCGGTCATCATGATCAGTTCGCGCACGGCACAAAAACACCGTGAACACGCCGGTTCATTGGGCGCTACGGGCTTCCTCGGCAAACCCTACCAGAACGAAGTGTTGTTGGACGCCTTGCAAGAGGTGTTAGCCAACGGACACGATGCTGACAATACACACGAGTGGGAGGATGTTCCAGCATGAACCCTATACAACAACCAGCAATTAAAAGCCTGATTGTGCGTCTGCATAAGGGGAGTCTGATTTTACCGGTCAATTTGATGGCGGAATTGGTGACGGGGGGGGAACTCACCCCTTCGGAACATCCGGGAGTTGAGGGCTGGTTGCAGTGGCGTAACCGGCAAATTCCCGTGGTGTCATTGGAATCACTGTGTATGCAGGAAGAGGCCGGGGAGTCTGACGAGGGCAAGTGCCTGATTTTGCATACGGTATCCACTTTACCCAGTTTGCCATTTATTGCGTTACGGGTTCAGGGGGGATTGAATACCTTGGATATTTTGCCAGATACCTTGCGAGACGATCACAGCGGTAATGTACAACGTTGTCCCTATGTGGCACGTCAGGTGCGTGCTTCGCATTTGCTGTGTTTTATCCCCGATTTGCCTGCGATTGAGGCAGTTTTGGCAGAAGTCTTACAGTTGACGGCGGAACAGTCTGAGTCCGCCTTGTTAGAGTAGTACCAACCCTAATACGACCACCAGCATGAAGGTCATGGTAATCGCGGTGCTCATGGTGTTTTGATGCAGCATCCGATCCATGAAGACGCTTTTCTCTGCCACGTTGCGCATGAGTTCAACACGTTGTTTGACGGGGAATGTTTCAGGCTTTTCAAAGTTGGCGTTGCCTCCTTTGAGGTTGATCAGCGGGACTAACATATTGATATTGATGTGTGCTTGAATCGCATCTTGTGTAGGGCTGTCATAGTTTAAAAGCCATGGTGCAGCATATTCAAATGCTTCCATGACAAACGTATCGCGCATTTTTTCCTGACTTGTCTTAATGATTGCGCGGTTACGTTCTAGCCCTTTTTGTAAGTCTTCCAATGACATCATAGGCATAGGTGCGGATATATGTACGTAATAATCCCGCCCACGGATATTTACTTTAACAGTTCCAGCGTAATTACTGGGTTCAGTATCTTTTTTTTCGTCAGCCATAGTCGTCACATTGAATGCTAATCAGTTGTTGGTTTTTTGTATCGATTCTAATGGCGCTGAGTTGTCCGCCCCATACACAGCCCGTATCCAGCGCAATGACATAATTGCCATTATAGTATCCCAAAGTAGACCAATGTCCAAATAAGGTGGTCAAGCCTAATGTTTGCTTTGTTGGATATTTGAACCAGGGAATAAGTTCCGTGCTGATGAGTGAGCTGGATTGATTGGATTCAAATGGATTGCCTTTGGTATTGAATTCAAGGCTGCCATCTGGGCGACAATAGCGCATTCGGGTAAAGGCATTGAGAATATAACGTTGGCGGTCATATTTGGTTGCTACTGGATTCCAAGTATCCGGTTGGTCGCCATAGACGTGTGCAAGCCAGTCAGCAACGGTTGGACTACGGAGTTCCCTTTCAATTTCGCGAGCGCAGGTTTGGGCTGTTGTCAAATCCCATTGCGGGGGGATACCTGCATGGCTGATAGCGTACCCTAAGGTTGTATCCACGTGTAGCAGGGGGCGTTGCGTTAACCAAGTTATCAATTCGGGATAGTCAGGTGCATCTAACAAGGTTTTCAGGCTTTTGTGTGGTTTGCGCAGCCCGTGGTGTGCTGCAATCAAGCTGATGTCATGGTTGCCCAGAATACAAATGGCAGCATCACGTAATGAGCGCACGAAACGCAAGGTTTCGAGGGATTGTTTGCCGCGATTTACCAAGTCACCGGCAAACCATAGCGTATCTTGCCGAGGGTCGAAGCGCAGCTTGTCCAAGAGGCGCATGAGAGGGTCGTAACACCCTTGTAAATCACCAATTGCGTAGGTAGCCATAGAATTATTCTCCAACAATAAAAAGGCGTCCCGAAGGACGCCTTGTCAAACACGAAGGGGAGATGTCAGGCTTAATCGTTGCCCGTCAAGCTCATCAGGAATTGTACAATATACCAGAACATCAGGCCGACGCTGGAAAATAGCCCCAGTGATGCACCGACATGTTGATCGGTGTGGTATTCGTGGATCATTTGTGACGTCTGGTACAGCATAACGGCTCCGGCAAACACAATCATAATGCCAAAGAACACCAGACCCAGCGTAAACCCAAACAAGATGCTTGCTAAAATTACGCCTAAAGCGATGAAACTGCCGACGGTGATAAACGGCGCTAAGAAAGAAAAGTTCTTACGGGTTGTAAATGCCGTGAAGGTGATCCCACCAGCCAGCATCAAGGTCAATAAGGCTGCGCTTGGTAATACATTCGGGTTAGGGGCGAAGTTCAATGCCCCGTAAATCAATGGGGTAGAAATAACCGCAAATGCAGCGACATACAGCCCCAGACCCGCATACTGCATTTCTTTGGAAATAGCAGAGTGTGCCCATTTGTCAGCGAGGTAAGATGCGCCCATGAACATGGCTAATACAATGAGCCAGCTCCACATACTACCTTGCATCAATTGCATGAGCGGCTTTGCGGCCCCGGATTGGATCAGTAAGGTGGTGAGTGCGGCGTAAGCAACAATTGCCCCGCCTAAATGCAAGTAAGTGCGGCGAATGAAACCCGCTCGCTCGGTTTCACTGGCATTGGCAACCAGTGTACCGGAGTTCATGTCCAAGTATGCCATGTTAGTGCCTCCCTTGTTTTATGTCAGTCAATGATATGGCTGTTATGATTACATACGAATTGCCATGGGACTAATTCCCATGCCAGATAAGGTTTGTTGCCATTTTTGTAGCATTTCCGGGGAAGAGGCTGGCCCCACGCGTACCCGAAACCAAGTTGTACCCTGGATGTTGGCTGTTTCAACCCGGCTATTGAGTCCTTTTTTCTTTAAGCGATTTTGCATATCAGCCGCTTGATCCGGCGTTTTATAGGAACCGATCTGAAGAGCATTAGCCCCGGTGATTGCAGCAGCGGGGGGGGCTTTCTTGGTTTCTGGTTTAGGTGTATCGGCTTTAGGGGTATTGACCGCAACGGTTTTTTTGTCTGCTTGCTTTGGTGGAGGTTCCACAGCCGCTTGTTTTTTAGTATCACGGGGTTCTTTAGTGGCAGTCGTCTGTTGCTCAACTTGTACTGCGAGTGGCACGTCTATTTCCAATTGGGGCAGTACGGCGTGATAACTGAAACCGGGTGTTTCATCGGAGGGTTGATCTTGTGAACTAAGGTTCTGTGGTGTGGATGTGCCGCCATTGTCGCCTGTTGCCGTAACGTCAGTTGTACTGAGAGTGGATGTTGCCGGGTTAGTTGTCTCACTGAGGTTGGCCGTATTGATGCCGGGGGGAGTGGTAGCGGTTGCATCCGGGGCATTGCCTTTGTTGGCAAGTGCGTACATGCCAGCCCCGATCAGTAGGCCAATAGCAACGCCACCCACCATCCAACCCAGACCGTATTGCCCAAAGGCACTGCCCGCTGCGGCCTGTTTTTTGAAATCTTTGGTCATGGTGTGATGTCTCGATTGTAGAGTGTTCTATGATTATAGCGAAAACTTCAGGAATGAATCACTTATGGCTCATATTTTCAAGTGAAATCTAGCTAAATTCAATGGGGTCAATATCAATCGACCAGCGTACTCCTGAACGTCCCGGTAAGGTTGTTGCTTGTTGTAGCAGTTGGTGCAATGCCGCATGGAGCGCTGCACGTTGCTGGCTGCTCAATAGCAATTGGGCACGGTAGCGGTTGGCTCGCTTTTCCAAGGGGGCTGGAATCGGCCCTAAACGTTGAATCGTAGCGCTATCAATGGTCAGCAGCCGTTGGCTGATGTGTTCCAGAAATTGCAAGGCTTTCTCCATACTAGCAGTGCTGCTGGCACGGATCAGGGCTTGGTAGCCAAACGGTGGGAAATGCCAGCGTTTACGGTCTTCCAGTAATTGACGCGCAAAGGGGGTGTAACCTTGCCCGACCAGTTGGTGCAACAAAGGGTGCTCCGGCTGACTGGTTTGCAGGATGACTCTGCCGGGTTTATCGGCTCGCCCGGCACGCCCCGCCACTTGCACGAGTAATTGACCTAGGCGTTCGAGAGCACGGTAATCGGTACTGAGCAGCGATTGGTCGATGTCAAGGATGACGACTAAGGTCAGGTTGGGGAAGTCGTGGCCTTTTGCCAGCATTTGTGTGCCGACCAGAATCAATGGGTCATTGCCGCGCACGGTGCTGAGTTTGTCTTCGAGTTGGCCTTTGCGGCTGGTGCTATCGCGGTCGATGCGCACGACTAAGGCGGCGGGGAAGGTGGTTTGTAGGGTAAGTTCCAAGCGCTCGGTACCTTGCCCTTGGGTTGTGAGTTTAGGATTTTTGCATACTGGGCATTGCAAGGGAGTGGCTTGTTCAGCACCACAATGGTGGCAGACTAAGCGGTTGCGGCGGGCGTGCCAAGTCAAGTTGGCGCTGCAATGTTGACAACTGGCGTGCCAGCCACAAGCGGGGCAAAAGAGTGTCGGGGCAAAACCCCGCCGGTTGAGAAATACCATCGCTTGTTCGCCCCGTGCCAAGGTTTGGCGGATAGCTTGTAGGCTGTGGGGAGTCAGACCTGCTTGTAATTCAAACGGGCGGGTATCCTGAATGTGCAGATCAGGTTTACGGGTTGTGCCGGGGCGTTGGTTGAGACGCACGTAATGAAAGCGTGAGGTTTGAGCATTATAAAGCGCTTCTAGCGATGGGGTGGCGGTTCCCATGACGATGGGAATGTCGAGCATCTGCGCCCGTTTAATCGCTAGGTCACGGGCGTGGTAGCGAAAACCTTCTTGTTGTTTGAGAGATGCATCATGTTCTTCGTCGATCACGATCATGGCGAGGTGAGGGGCGGGGGTGAAAATAGCCGAACGTGTGCCGATGATAAGGCGGGCAGCGCCGCTGCGGGCTTGCAGCCACGCTTTAAGGCGCTCACCATCACTTAAACCGGAATGCAGGCAGGCCATCGGGGTATCGCCAAAAAAACGGGCAAAGCGTAGCAGCAATTGTGGGGTTAAGCCGATTTCGGGAACAATCACCAGCACTTGTTTACCGGCGGTAAACAGTGGCTCAATCAAGCGTAGGTAGATTTCGGTTTTGCCACTGCCCGTGATGCCGTGTAACAGGATGGGGCGGCGTGGGGTCTGCTGATTCCATTGCTGGATACTGTGCAAACATTGCTGTTGTTCATCTGTGAGTAGAAGTGTGTTTGGTAAGCGCTCATTGCCATCGGGGTTGGGTTCCGCCGCGAGGCAAGTTGGGGGAGCTGCTAACCATTTTTGCAAGCGACTGGATAAGGGTTTTGGTTTGCGTAAGGCTCCGGGTAACGCGGAAAAGATTACCTCACCTACTGGGTGGTGGTAGTAACGTGCTGCCCATTGCAACAGTTCCAGCAAATGTGGGTCAGCCAACGGTGTAGCGTCGAGGATGGTTTCCACGGCTTTGAGCATGAAACTGTTATCAGCGGCATCTGTTGCGACAGTGGCAGTACTCATAACTAACCCGACCGCGTACTGCTTGCCGAAGGGAACGAGAACACGGGTTCCGGGCGCAGGTTGTTGCTCTGTGCTTAGGGTGTAACTCAGCAAGGTACGTAGTGGGCGTGGCACTGCAACTTGGGTAATGTGGCGCTCTTGATTCATGTCGGCAAGTTTAGCGGAATTGTGGCGTAATAGCGTATGGAACTTACGGAAACCTTAACAACTCCTTGCTACATAAGCGGAAATTCATGTTATGCACAGAACCTGTGGATAACTCTGTGGAAGAACTGCGGACAGTTACCGCTAAGCCTTGTCTGATAAGCACTTATACACTTTGATTAAAAAACAATCAATTCATTTTGTATTTTAATAATCAGTGACTTAAGTTATTTTTCTGTATCATGGTTGACAAATCTAAATGAAATATGAACATAAGGTTATGATGTGGACAACTCATAAAAAAGCCCGGATAAACCGGGCTTTTTTTATGATTGTCAAGACTTGATGTTCAGAGTTCCTTCATGTTGCTGATCAATTCATTAGCAACAGCCTGCCCGTCGCCATACAGCATCCGGCAGTTATCAGCGAAGAACAGATGATTTTCGATCCCGGAAAAACCTGCTCCCTGACCACGTTTGACGACGATTACGTTTTTGGCGTAATCCGCATTCAGAATCGGCATCCCGTAAATCGGGCTGTTGGGGTCAGTCCGTGCAATTGGGTTCACCACGTCATTCGCCCCAATGACCAACGCCACATCGGCGGTGCGGAATTCTTCGTTGATTTCATCAAGGTCGTAAATGATGTCATACGGCACGCCTGCTTCTGCCAGCAATACGTTCATGTGTCCCGGCATCCGCCCCGCGACGGGGTGAATCGCAAATTTCACAGTCACACCGCGCTCTTGCAATTGCTTGGTCATTTCCCAGATTTTGTGTTGGGCTTGCGCCACTGCCATGCCGTAACCGGGGATGATAATGACCTTTTCTGCAAACGCCATCATAATGGCTGCGTCAGGTGCTTCAATGGCTTTCATTGAACCGCTGACTTCTTGTGCTTCACCCGTGGTTTCGCCGAAATTGCTAAACAGCACGTTGGTAATCGGGCGGTTCATCGCTTTTGCCATCAACTGTGTTAACAATGTACCCGCAGAACCCACCACAATCCCCGCAATCATCATTGCAGGGTTATCCAGTACGTAACCTTCAAAACCGACCGCAAGACCTGTGAAAGCGTTGTAGAGGGAAATAACGACGGGCATATCCGCGCCGCCAATCGGCAGCGTCATCATCACGCCAAACGCCAACGCTAGGGCAAAGAACAGGAACAGCGTAAACATACCGTAATCCGTACCGCTGGTCGCAATGCCTAAGCCCATCCATGCCACCACGATAAACAGCCCTGCATTGATACGCTGCTGATTTTTGAAACGGAACGCCCCGCGCAATTGCTTAATGCCTTGCAACTTACCAAAGGCAATCAGTGAACCGGAGAAGGCCACTGAACCAATCAATGCACCGAACACCGCCAGCAATTGTACGGTCGAATCCATCTCATGCTGCTTGATTAATTCCACCGCCGCAATCGCAGCCGCTGCACCACCGCCCATGCCGTTGTAGAGTGCAATCATTTGCGGCATATCGGTCATGGCGACTTCTTTGCCGGTTTTCCAGGCAATACCGCCGCCGACGGCAATCCCGATAATGATCAGCAGATAGTTAGTGTTGACGTGCGGGTGCGCGAAGGTAATCAGCGTTGCCAACACCATGCCGATACCAGCCCACACAATGCCGCGCCGTGCGGTGACGGGCGATGCCATTTGCTTAAGGCCAAGAATGAACAGCACAGCGGCTGCCAAGTAAAAGATTTCAACAAAAAGGTTCATGTTTATTTATCCCCTTTGCTGCTTTTGAACATTTCCAGCATCCGCTCGGTCACGACGTAACCGCCGACCGCATTGCCTGCGGCTAATACTACGGCAATGAAGCCGACCAGTTGCTCGGTGAACCCTTCGGCCTGACCCAATACGACCATTGCCCCGACCAAGACGATGCCGTGGACGAAGTTAGAACCCGACATCAGCGGGGTGTGCAGAATAACCGGCACTTTGGAAATCACTTCATAGCCGACAAACCCGGCAAGAATGAAGATGTAGATGGCGATAAAACCTTCCATTGTTATGCTCCTTCAACCAGTTGGCGAATAGCTTCGTTCATGATTTTGCCTTCGTGTGTGAGTAACGCGCCTGCAATCACTTCATCGTTGAAATCGGGCGCATACGCGCCGTCTTTCAACATCGGTGATAAGAAGTTGAGCAGATTTTTAGCGTACATTTCGGAAGCATGTACTGGCACTTGGCTGGGTACGTTTAGTGGCGCGTGAATGGTTACGCCTTTATGTACGATGGTTTTGCCAGGTTGTGTCAGGGTGCAGTTACCGCCGCCTTCTGCTGCTAAGTCGATAATGACCGCACCAGACTTCATGCCTTCCACTGTGGCTTCAGGGATGATCTTCGGGGAGGGACGACCAGGAACTGCAGCTGTGGTAATCAGCACATCCGCTGTTGCAATGTGTTTGGCGAGTTCCTCTTGCTGTTTCTGCTTTTCTTCGGCAGTCAGTTCACGCGCATAGCCACCTTCACCTTCGGCAGTAATACCGAGTTCGATGAATTTTGCTCCGAGGGATTGGACTTGCTCTTTGGTGGCAGAACGCACGTCATAAGCTTCCACTACTGCACCTAAACGCCGTGCAGTTGCAATCGCTTGCAGACCTGCTACCCCGACACCAATGATAATGACTTTTGAGGGGCGAATTGTGCCAGCCGCTGTTGTCAGCATCGGGAAAAAGCGTGGTGCAAGATCAGCACCCATAATAGCTGCTTTGTAACCAGCGACTGCCGCTTGTGATGAAAGCACATCCATAGCTTGTGCCCGCGAAATTCGTGGAATCAGCTCCATCGCAAAGCTAGTAATATTTTTTGCGTTGAGCGCGGCGATACGCTCTGGATATTTATAGGGTTGTAACGTACCAATTAGCACACTGCCTTCTCGTAATTGAGCAATTTCCGCTTCAGAAGGAGGCTGAACTTTGAGCACGATGTCAGCTTGTTGATACAAATCATGGGCTGCTGACACAATCGTAGCGCCGCTGAATGCAGTATCAGGAATATGTGCTGCATCACCAGCACCAGCTTCCACCAACACTTCAGCACCCAATTTGGTGAGTTTGGCAATGACGCTGGATTCGATGGCAACCCGACGCTCGCCCTCGGCGGTTTCCTTGGGTACAGCCACTTTGATTGACATATTTTCTGTCTCCAGAGGGGTAATGGTGAAAAGTAGAATGTTATCAAGGTGGAAAAGCGCGATCCAACCAAGATCAAGGGTCAACATACTAGCGGAATATTAGCCGGGAATGAAGTATTTCCATACGGATAGCGTACAAAGAAAAGCCGGGAAACCCCGGCTTTTCTCTATCAATACCAGCACTTATTACAGGTAACTGGTGTTGAGCGGGTACTTAACGTGTACCACTTGCTTCAACTTCTACACGGCGGTTGGCTGCACGACCTGCTTTGGTGCTGTTGTCAGCAACAGGTTGTGATTCGCCCTTGCCGGAAGCTTGGATGGCAGCAGCCGGAACGCCTTTGCCTGCCAGATAGTTGGCAACGGCGGCGGCACGCTGTTCAGACAACTTTTGGTTGTAAGCATCGGAACCAACGCTGTCAGTGTGGCCTACTACGCTGATACCGCTGACTTTAGCACCAGCCAAACCGGACAGGAATTGATCCAAGTTTGCTTGACCGGCTGGTTTCAGGGTTGCCTTATCGAAATCGAAGTTGGCATCAGAAGTCAGTGTCATTTTTTGGATAGGGGCTGGAGCCGGAGCAGGTGGTGGTGGAGCTGGTGCAGGGGCTGGAGCCGGAGGAGCTGCTTCACAGCCTTCTGGCATACTGCCGTATTGAGCGGTAACACATTCGTCAGAACTGTTTTTGACAGGTTTACCGTCGCTATTTTGGACATATTTGCCGTCTTCTGCATATGCAGTTGTCATCATCATTGCTGCCATCAGAGCAGCTACGCTAATGCTTGCAACTTTCTTCAGAGTCATGTTGATCTCCTTAAGCCTAGTTTTTGAGTTTAGATTGTTGAACTGCGTACTCCTGCAATCATGAAATATTAATTCTGTTAGCAAGAGACGTAAGTTGTGACTATAGTGTCTTAAATATACAACAACGGGTAGGATTATAGGTTACTTTCTGGTTAAGTTCCTATAGGTAAGGAACATTTTCTTTGTAGACAGTTAAAGAAAAGCCTCCTTACCGTGAGGTAAGGAGGCTACAGAAAACCTTAGCTGAACCAAGCAGGCTGGTTCACTGGAGGCTTACTTTTGGTAACGCTTCATGCTGGAACGTGCGGCTGGATCCATTTGGACTGGACCTTTGTAGTTGCCTTTGGCTTTTACTTTTGGCACAACCGGTGCTCGTGGTGCTGCACGTGGCGTAGGTGCTGGTGCAACAGGTGCTGCAACAGGTGCGGCTGGCGCTGCTTCACAGCCTTCTGGCTCGAAGCCGTAAACGGCTTGGACGCATTCGCCAAAGCTATTTTTAACAACAATGCCGTCGCTGTTTTTGACAACTTTCATATCGGCAGCATTAGCGCCAGCAGTGGTCAGCATTAGAGCAGCAAAGCTAATGCCTGCAATGTGTTTAAGGGTCATGGTGATCTCCTTCAAGTCTAGGTTTTGAGTCGTAAAGTTGGATTTTGCTTTATGTTTGAGCGTAGCATTTATACCACAATTGTGTATATTGCACGACAAACACACGATACGCCACAGGTAAATGCTATGCAAGGCAAAAACGGATTAAGTCATAAACCTATTGATGAATTGCTTAATATTATGAGGCGCTTGCGTGATCCGCAGCAGGGTTGCCCATGGGATATTAAGCAAACATGGCAAACGATCTTGCCATACACCTTGGAAGAGGTGTACGAAGTCGCTGATGCGGTAGATAAACAAGACCCTGATGCTCTGTGTGATGAGCTAGGTGATTTATTGTTTCAAGTTGTGTTTATGGCGCAAATTGCTAGTGAGCAAAGTTTGTTCGATTTTCACGATGTAGCAGCAGGTATTTCCCGCAAAATGATTCGGCGGCATCCTCATGTATTCGGTGACACGGTATATGCCGATGAACACGCGCAAAAACAGGCATGGGATGCGATCAAACAAGCAGAACGCGGGATACAATCGACCGAAACAGGCTTCTTTGCAGGTATTCCCACTGCTATGCCTGCGTTACGGCGCAGTCAAAAACTTCAGCGACGGGCGGCCAGCGTGGGGTTTGATTGGGATCACTGGCAGCAAGTGATACCTAAAATCTACGAGGAGCTGGATGAGGTGATTGATGCAGTTGCCAAACAAGAGCCGTTTGTTCGGATTGAGGAAGAGGTTGGCGATGTGTTGATGGGGGCTACTAATTTGGCTCGTTTACTCGGCGTGAATGCAGAAAATGCGTTACGTCTATCGAACCGTAAGTTTGAGCGGCGGTTTGAGCGAGTAGAAGCCTTGTTGGCAGCAGCCGGTATTGCTTTGGATACTGCAAGTTTAGAGCAGATGGAAAAGGCTTGGAATATAGCTAAGCAAGAAGAGAAAACGACAAACGGTATATAACGCTACTCGAAAAACAAAACCCCCGACGAACGGGGGGAGTCAACACGGGCAAATATTATTATTATTGTCTTGTTATTATTGTTGCTCTCAAACACCAAGTTCCTGATAAAGTCCCCCTGTGGCAACACAGGGGAGAGAAGGAGTTGAGATATGGTCAGGCGTTTTATTGTTATTAATGTTTATGCCTACTCGCTATCTCTTGGGGCTTGCTGATAAATGCTTTCCTTAACCCTTTCTTGTTATTGTTGTCGTCCCTTACAGACTTTCTAGTCTTCGCCGTCTCAGTCTGTACTGAAGCTATTGCAACCCTTGTGCCAAAACTGTGTTGATAAGATCAAGTATTTGATTAGTCTCATATTTAATGAGCTTATTTAATTGAGATGAGGATTCGGACAGAGTGCAATCCTGTCAAAAAGTGACAGGATTGACAGTTTGCGGGTGACAAAGCCATATCATGTGACACAGCCGGATGAGGGTGTACGTGTTAGTGTTTAGGTATTTGCCTGTCCGCTATCAGCGTAAGCAATTTGATAACGCTTGACCCCTTGGAACATTGCTGTAGCTAACTTCTGTTGATAGTCGGCCGTGCGCAGGCGTTTTTCCTCAGTAGGGTTACTGATGAAAGCCGTTTCGACCAGCATGGAAGGAATATCTGGTGAACGTAGTACGACAAAGCGGGCACTTTCAACACGACGGCGTAAGGGGTTGTTGACCTTGGATAGCTCGCGCAAGACACCTTTGGCTAAGTTCAGGCTGCGATCCATCATGGCGTTTTGGCTCAGATCTAGCAACACAGAAGCAATTTTCTCGCTGGTATTATTGAAACTGCGTCCACCAAACTTTAATTCGTAGGAGTTTTCGCTTTCGGCCAACAAACGGGCAGCTTCGCTGGATGCACCCGTTTCAGATAGGATATAGACAGAAGAGCCACTGACGCGTGTACTAGGGTTGGCATCGGCGTGAATAGAAATGAACAGATCAGCTTGGTGCTTATGGGCAAGATCCATGCGCTCACGTAGAGGGATGAATTTATCACTGGCACGGGTCAGGATGGCTTTCATGCCTTTTTCGCGGTCGATACGGGCTTTGAGTTTACGTGCCACTTGCAATACGACGTCTTTTTCTTGTGTGCCATTTGCGCCAACGGCACCCGGATCTTTGCCGCCGTGTCCCGGATCGATGACGACAATGAATTTACCTTTGGAAGGTTCTGAGGTAGCAGGAGGTTCGGGTTCTTTGGCAGACTTGGGTTTTTCTTTTTCCGGTTTTGGGGATTTGCCAGTGCTGCCTTTGCCGTTTGGTTTGAGGGTAATGGTTAGCAAATGGTTTGCACCATCCGGTACTAAGGAAGATTTGACAGTGACTTGTTCTGCTACATCCAGCACTACTCGTAGACTGCCATTGTCACGTTCTGAATAGCGAATACCAGTAATGGGTTTGCGATCGTGTGCGCCTTGCTTTAGCTTGCCTTGCATCGTGGTATTCTGCAAGTCAATGACCACGCGATCAGGTTTGTCTAATGTGAAAACTCTATGGGCAATTGGTGCATCCAGTTGCAGCAGGAATTTCAATTGCTCTGATGTGCCGCTAAGGTTTGCCCCGGTTAAATGCCCCGTAACAGCATCCGCAGCACGTGCTGATACTGTATTGAATCCACTGGCGACTGCACCGGCTAACGCACTCAACTTCAGGAGGAAACCTCTACGGCTCAATTTTTTGGTGTTCATGGCCTAATCTCAAACAACACGAATGGAATGATACTTCTTCCCCATAAGTATTAATTCAGAGAAAGGCAATTTTCAAGTAGTTTTTTACCAATGTGCTATAAGTTATTGATTAAATTGCTTGAATCATTCTATCAAAATTTCGCGGGCATTACCGCAATGGCGTATGTGTATACGTATATCTGCTTTTGGTAGTATACCTGCCGACTTTTCTGGCCACTCGACTAAACACAATGCATCTGGACGCAAGTAATCGCGGATGCCCATGTACTCTAACTCCTCTGGTTCGGCTAAACGGTATAGGTCGAAGTGGAATATGTCGCGTCCACCCAGATGATAGGGTTCTACCAGCGTATAAGTGGGGCTTTTGACATTACCAGTGTGCCCTAAGGCGCGTAACAAGCCACGTACTAGCGTGGTTTTTCCCGCGCCTAAATCACCGTGTAGGGTAATTAGCCCCCCACTGGGGAAGCGTTGTGCTATGGCTGCGCCGATGGCGAGCATGGCGGTTTCATCGTCTACCCGTTGCCAGTTGTTCATGTGTTAAGTGCTTCCCGTAAATGTGCAATGAGGTCGCTGGCCAATAAACCGCGCTCACCCTCCATAGCGGCGAGGTCAGCAGCGTGCGCGTGTAGCCACACGCCACTTTCAGCCGCTGCGATCAAGCTTAATCCTTGCGCTAACAATGCAGTGAGAATCCCGGTGAGAGTATCCCCCATGCCACCGGAGGCCATGCCGGGGTTGCCAGCAGGGCAAATGGCGATGGTGTTGGCACTAGCGACCAGTGTACCTGCGCCTTTGAGTACGATAACGCCACCGTATTCTTGCTGCAAGCGGCTCACAGCAGCCATACGGTTTTGTTCAATGTCGGCAGTGCCGCAAGCGAGTAAGCGTGCGGCTTCGCCTGGGTGTGGGGTTAGTATCCAGTCATCGCGTTGGCTACGGTTTTTGGCGAGTAAGTTCAGCGCATCAGCATCCAATACCTTGGGTAGTTTGGTGTTTTGGATCAGCGAAAGCAGATGGTGAGACCAAGTAGTTTGAGCCATGCCGGGGCCGATACCGATAGCATCCACATGTGACAGTAACGGCTGTAGTTGGGCGGGTGAATCGACCGCGTGTACCATGAGTTCTGGGCGGTGGAGGTTGAGCAGGGAAGCGTGTTCCGGGTGCGTGGCAATGGAAACGAGGCCGCTGCCCGTGCGTAAAGCAGCATCACCGGCGAGGCGGATTGCGCCGCTCATACTGGGTGCACCGCCGATTAACAAGCTATGCCCCGCTTGGCCTTTGTGGGCAGAACGACGGCGGGGTGGGAGATATTCACGTAAGGTATGCTGACCCAGCAAATGCATCGTGCAGGGGACTTGCGCGTACACTGCATCAGGTACGCTGAGGCGTGCGAAGCTTAGCTTTCCGCAATAATCGCGGGCAGTGCCAGTGAGTAGACCCATTTTCAGGCCAATGTAAGTCACGGTGAGCGTGGCTCCAACCGCACTGCCGCAGGGTTGCCCCGTGTCAGCATGTAAGCCGGAGGGTATGTCGACAGCAATGATGGGGGCGTTCTGTTGGTTGAGAAGGTTGATGGCACTGGCATAAGCACCGGTGACACGACGCTCCAAGCCTGTGCCAAGGAGGGCATCGACCATTAAGTCAGCGGGGGGCAGTTGCTCATGCTCGGTATAGGGTTGAATTCGTCCCCCTGCTTGGCAGAAGTCTTGGCAGGCTTGTGCGGCAGCACCTTGCAAACGGGCAGTATCAGCGAGTGATAACAGGGTGACGTTCCAGCCTGCTTGTAAGGCAAGACGGGCGATGACGTAACCATCCCCGCCGTTGTTACCACTGCCGCACAGTACACACAAGGCATGTGCTTTTGGCCAATGATGCTGCATTTGCTCGAAGGTTGTGCTCCCCGCTTGCGACATGAGAGTGTAGGCGGGAATACCATGTTGCTGGATGGCGATGTGCTCGAGTTGGCGGACTTGAGCTGCGGTGTAGACCCGGTGTTCTATGGTTGTCATGGTGATGAATTATAAACTATTAAGGTGTAGCAACCACGAAACCGCCATCTTGACTGCGCACCACGACGCTGGCGATGGTGTTGCCTGACAGTGGCAACATATTGGCGGTGTTGAGATTGTCGTTGACTAGCAAAATATTGCCATTATTGCTGCCAACATCCAAATGATTGCCGCGCAGGTTGACCGTTAGCACTTCTTGTACCTTGATGGTGAAGTGAACATGGGCGGGCTGATTAAGTGCGGCTTCCGCGCTGGCGTATTCGCTCGTGAAAGTACCACTCAGTGCGAGTAACAGTGCGGCAGACGTTAAGCCGAGGCGGGCGAGGCGATTCATGACCATGTTCCTCAAATACGTTTCTGTGTTCAGAAACTATTAAGGAGAATCTACGCCCATTCATAAAATAAATAACGATATTTGGCAAGGTTTAAACGGATCAATGGTGCGCTTACAAACAGCTTGCCTGATAAGTCACCGTGCCTTGATAAGTACCCGCAGCGGGTAAGGCACTGTTGGTGTAGGTGTATTGCCAAGTCGCTTGGCGATCTGTTACCGAGCCATAACTGCTGGTGCTGACCAGACTTTCCGCGTCTGCTGCATTGCGCAAAGTAGGGGCAGGCAAGCCGCTATCCGAGGTGCTGGTTTGCAACGTTTCGTAAGGAATGAATTGCCCTTGATTGTTTGCCAGCCCGTTGTTGTCGGTCACGCGGTAAGCAATTTTTACCTGCCCGCAATTGGCGCGTACCGCCACATTCACCCCGTTATTCACATCGCTGCCGGTAATGCTGCTGGGGGCAAGCCCACTTTCGCCTGCCGGTGGCATGGTTCCTGTGTATGCCCCTGACGATAGATTGGCACTGACGTTGTAGGTAAGTTCTGCGGTTTGATTGGCATTGCCCACTTGTAAAAACAGAAAAGCCGGGACGTTAATTTCTACTTTGACGGGTAACTGTGCTGTTTCATCATCGGTACATGCCATGCGAGTTGCTGTCGCCGGTGCTGCTAACAGGCAGCAACTGATGAGTAGCAGTAACGGTTTGGGGTGGAATGGCATCATTGCGCCCTGCCTATGGTTTTGAATTCGCCTTTATAAACACCTGCTGGGTAAACCTTGCTATTGAGGAAGTCAAACTCCAAGTTAACAATGCTTTCAGTCTTGGGTGGGGATACCATCCAAGTCTGTTGCCCATTATTGAAGCGCCCGTTAGCGACTGTAAGCCCGGTAGATTCTGTGGCGCGGTTAACCGTCCAACCCAGTGCGGAAAAAGGCATGGTCACTGAACTGGTGCAGGTGGTGCAGGATAGCGGGTCGGAAGAGTCGGCTTGTAACACAATCGAGCGGGTAGTGCGTTCAGTAACATGTAGGCGAAAACGCACATGATTCGGCAAGGTGTTTACGCCGCCGCGATTTAACACATTACTGGAAACATAGTTGTTGCCATCGCCAAGCCGATCACCGGGGAGATTAAAGATAATCTCCGGGGCGGGGGTTGTGGCAAGGCCATTGATAATCGAAAAATGCATTAAGTGTTCACCGCCATTAGCCCCCCAGCATAGCGCCTTGGCAATACTTGTATGCAGCGTGGATGCCAATACTACCCCACACAATGCCATGGTCTTGTTTTTTAACACGCTAGTCACCTTACAATGTTTGGTCAATCGCAAACGCGCCTTTTTCCCAGTAAAGCTGACCTTTGAGCTTGACGGGGTATTGGATCGTTTTCGGGTCAAGGTGTTTTTCGCCAAGGTGCGGGGTGAGCGGGAGTAAGCGCGATTCACCCGCCATAATCGGGGTGCTGGACACCGAAAAGTCGATGGCTTTGCCGCTGCTGTCCGTGCCTGCGAGTACGCCTTGCAGACGACCGTGCGCGGT
The DNA here is from genome assembly GCF_900107695.1 of Thiothrix caldifontis. Taxonomy (GTDB): domain Bacteria; phylum Pseudomonadota; class Gammaproteobacteria; order Thiotrichales; family Thiotrichaceae; genus Thiothrix; species Thiothrix caldifontis. The sequence continues at coordinate 166,412 of NZ_FNQP01000003.1, forward strand.
GCCGCTATTGCTGACTTTGAGCGCAGGGGTTTTGCCGGACATTTGCAGGTTGGCAACGGTGAGGGCGGGTTCTGCGCCGCCGACAGCCAAATACACAATGACGGCTAAACGCCCGTTGACTGGCAGGTTGATATTGTCAGCAATTTGATTGGGGGCGGGGGTGGTGCCTTCGACCATGAGGGCAAAGCGGCATTCTTGCGCGGGTGTGCCAGCGGGAACGTCGACTTCAAAACGCATCGGGCGTTTGTCGCCACGGTTGACAGTGATTTTGTGGCGTTCCAGTTTGACCCACGGGCGGCAACTGTTGGGGAGGAGTTCGTCGTGGAAACTGAGGTTATCGCCCTGGAGTTGCCAGTCGTTGGTTTTGACGGTGTATTGTTCGTTGGCATTGCCGACGTTATAAATTTCCAGCACTTGCGATACTTTTTGCCCCGCCGTGGCGGAAAGTTCATAGCGTGGCGGGCTGGCAGCCGCCGAAAAGCCACTGGCAGATGCGTTGGCTGCCATGCCTAAGCCTAACAAACTGAAAAAAAGTTTGAGTGCGGTGTTATTCATCATGTAGCCCCTGTTGTGAGAATCTGGCAAAGGTTCGGCAATGGTTGCCGAACCCTGCACTATCTTATTTAAATATTCGCCAACGTGTATTTGACTTCAGCGTTGTATTCACCCACCGCTGGGTTGTTGGTTGGTGTGTACGTGTATTGCCAAGCATCTGTTAGTTTGACTATGCCTGCTGTATTGGTTAAGTCAACTGTACCACTGCCTGCAAACCCATTGAGTGCGGTGTGCGCAATGCTGCCGCCACTGGTTGCGCTAATTTCGCTTAAAGAAGGCTTATTGAAGCCAGCGGTAACGGCGGTAAAATCCGTGACGATGGCAGAGGTGAGGCGGACATCGCCCGTATTGCTAAAAGCGGCAACTTTGAGGATACCATCCCCCGCTTTATCGGAAGCACTTTCATCGTCGCTATTCGCATTTTGTGAATCTACTGCTGCGGCAGTAATTTTGTCCCATTGCGCAGAAGTGGCATCAGCGTTATTGGTCGGGTTGGTTAACCCTGAACCAAAGGCATAATCCCAGATAAGGGTATTGGCGGTGCTTCCCCAATCACCCACGCGCAAGATAATGATTTCGGGTACTTTGATTTTGAAGTTGACGTTGGCTGTGACGGGATCAGGTGCTGCGCCTACTTTGGAGGAAATACCCGCTTCGCCAAAGGCAGTGCCGGTTAAGGCCAGCAATAACGTGCTGGAAGCCAGCAGGCTAGGTTTTAGTAGTTTCATTTTTATTACGCTCTTACTGTTATTATTGATTGAGAAGGTTGGGGATTGGGTCATTGATCCGTTACCTTTGCCAGTGGTATGGCGAGGGTACTGGTGTCCCGCAATCCGACGGTTACTTTGGTATTGAAATTGGTGGAAAGTTCCCACGGTAACGGGATGCTACCAAACGCTACCGCCAGTTCATGTGCGCCGGTTGCCACTTGGGGAAACACGAACTCACCGTTTTGGTCGGTTGTTACCGGAGTACGCCCATCCAACACCAACTCAATATTAGCAGCTTTCTTTTCAAGGGGCTGCTGCCGTCCGTCGTTATTTTCGTCGAAAAATACCACGCCGCGAATACTGCCACTGCGAACGTCACGCCGCCCTAACGGTTTGCCCCAACTGTCTTGATAATTCAGCGCCACGGATACGCCTTGATCATGGCTGCCTTCGGTGTCGTGTGTTTGTTCAATGCTGGCTTCAAGATTTATTTTTCTATTCAGTTGTTTGCGGGCAAAGGCACGGTAGTTTTGGTGCGTGCCAAGGTTATCATCGGACGGGCTGGCTTTGCTTAGGGTGAGGTTTGCACCTACATTGTCACCATTGCTGAGGTGATGTTGCCAGTCTAGCCCTGTTTGATAAATATTACGGTCTTCGGCTTCGTCTTGTTCATTGCGGGCGTTTATTTGCCATGAGAGTTCGTTGGCGGCCGGTAGTAACCAGTGATGCGAATAATCCAGTTCACGGGTTTGGGTGGTGGCATTGGGTTCTTGGTCGTGGCTGACGCGCAGTTGCAAGCGGCTGTCTTGCCCGCTGCTCCACGAACGTGATACGAACACGCTGCCTTGGGTTTGTTGACGGGCATCAGCCGCTTGCGTTTGGGTGTGGCTCAGTTGCCCGCCGGTGCGCGTGGTGCGGTCGTATTGGTAGTTGAGGCTTTGGTTAAGGCGTAATTCTTGGGTGTCACCGCTTGCGGTATCGGCTTGGCGTTGCTGCCATTCAATGCTGGAATGCGTGTTGTAGCGCGGGTGGGTGTAGCCCATGCGCCAGTAAGCCCCTTGGGTGTTATCGGCTACGTCATCGCCCATCCACGTCAGACCGTCGCCGAGCGCGTAAGCGCCCGCTTGATGGCGAAAACGCTCTTGCTGGTATTCGGTGTCAACCCACGCGCCACTACCGGCTTCGTTGGTGAGGATTTGTGCTTTGGTTTGCTGGCTGCCGGATGCGTTGGTGTGCTGCACCGCAAGGGTGGCTTCCTGGTGTTGTTGCGTGTCTTCGCCTTGCGCTTGCCAGCCTTGTGCGCCCAGGGCCCATTGTTCATTGAGGCGATGGGTGACGCTCAGACCCGTCACGGCTTGTTCGGTGGTGGCTATATCGCCATTGTCGAGCATTTCACCTTTTTTGCCCTGCATGAGGCGTACTTCGGTTTTACCATCGCTGAGGCGGCTGCTGCCGCCAATGTAGGTGCGTGACGGTAAGCTCACGTTATTGGATTGGCTGATTAAACTGTTTTGAGCGGAACGCACCACCCCGATGGTGTTGTCCATTTGCCACTTATCGTTCAGCAGTAAGTCGTTTTGGTACAGGGTAGCGGTGATTTCTTGGGTTTTTGGGGACGTTTCCATGCTGGCATTGGTGTGTTGCTGGGTAACTTTGGCATCGAGTGTGAACGTGCCGTAGTCGCGGGTTTGCCGTGAAGCATCCAGATTCAATGCTTGGCGGGTTTGCGTGTTGCCCGCGTCGGTGCGGGTATGGCGAGTGTCTATTCCGATATTCAAGGTGCGGTAGCCGGATGCGGATTCTTCGGCAAGCGTTGTGTCAGCAGTGAGTGAGGGGGCAGCATCTTCAGCCGTCGTGGCATCAATGAGGTTGTCAACATAAGCGTTTGTGCGTTGGGTAAGTGTTGCTTGTTGTTGCGCCAGTTGTTCTAAGGTTAATGCGGTAATACCTGTCTCAGCCACCGCATTGGTGGTGTACAACGTTGCGGCGCTGATTTGCAGCCCTAACATCAGTACCCTGCGTCGTATCGAAATCATTGGTATTGCAAGCCCATTATCTTTATTTGATATGTAATATAATTTTATTAAGTATAACGGTGGCTTAATCGGCTCTTGAAGGGTTTCCAGCGTTATTTCAAGATATTGCGTATACTCTCCCCATCGCAATCGAACACACTTGGGTGGAAGCACATGGAATGGACTATCTACGTTTACCTATCGCTGGGTATTTTGGTACTCGCGATCTTGGGGGCGGCCTTTTTCTCTGCTTTTTACAAACGTGCTAAAAAAGATACCGCGTTTGTGCGCACGGGCTTGGGCGGGGAAAAAGTGATTCTTGGCAGTGGTGCATTTGTGCTGCCTGTCATCCACGAGGTGATGCCGATTAATATGCAAACCCTGAAAATTGAAATTACCCGTGAAATGGAGCAGGCACTGGTCACGAAAGACCCGTTACGGGTGGATGTAACCGCTGAATTCTTCCTGCGGGTGGAGGCTCGTCCCGAAGCCATCAGTACTGCCGCTCGCGCTCTGGGGTTACGTACCTTGGATCAGGAGGCGATCAGAGAGGTGTTTGAAGCGCCATGTGTTGCCGCGCTACGTTCGGTTGCCTCAGGCATGGAGCTGGACGAATTGCACCAAAAACGTGCCGCGTTCGAGCACAACGTAGAAGAGGCAGTGAATGCCGAATTCCACAAAAACGGTTTGGAACTGGTATCGGTATCCCTTACGGGTCTTGACCAAACCGACAAAAAATACTTCGACCCCAACAATGCCTTCGACGCCAAAGGCTTGAGTATTTTGGAGCAAGTGACCTCCGACAACGCTAAGCGCCGCAATAATATTGAGCAAGAAACGGCGGTGGCGATTAAGCAGCGTAACCTCGAAGCCACCATCAAAAAAGAAGAGATGGAGTACAAGGAAGTCGTGGCGCAAAATGAACGCAAGCGCCAAAAAGCCGAAAACGAAGCCGAAACCCAGCGCAAAATCGAAGAAATCAATATCGAAAAGGAAATTCTGATCGAACGCGCCCAGCAGTCGATGAATATCCAGCAAGCCACCTTGGAGCGTGACGTATCGCAGGCGTGGATCGAAACCAACAAGGTCAAAGCCGAATTCGAGAAGATTTCCGAAGAAATCCGCACCGCCCGCGAACGCGCTGAAGCCGAACGTTCCCGCATTGTGGAAATCATCAGTGCTGAAAAAGAAGCACGTCGCCAAGTGATTATTGCTGAAGCCAATGCCGATGTGGAAAAAATGGCAGCATTGGCAGCACAATTGCGCTACGAAGTCGAAGCAGCGGGTAAGAAAGCGTTGAATGAAGCCTCCAACCTGCTTTCCAACGACCAGATTGCGATGCAGGTTAAAATGGAAATTGTGCGGCAATTGCCGAATATTATTCGCGAAAGTGTCCGCCCGATGGAAAATATCGAGGGCATCAAAATCATGCACATCGACGGTTTAAATAATGCCATCGGGCGCAGTGGTGCGGGTGGTGGTAACAATAGCGGTGATGCAGGCAACGGCAATAATAACGGTGGCGGCGGGGGCAGTAACCTTGCTGAGCAAGTGGTGGACAGTGCTTTGCGTTACCGGGCGCAAGTACCGTTGATTGAAAGCTTGTTGGGCGAAGTGGGTTTGAAAGGTGGTTCACTCAATGACATGACGCACAGTTTGCACACGGGGCTGTTTGCGCATGAAGCTAAATCAGCGGAAGAGAAAAAGCCTGCCCCAACGCCTGCTCGTGAGCGTGAACAGCCAGTCATGGCAGATGATGAGGATGATGACGACTTCTATAGGGATGAGCGCCCCTGAGTGATCAACGTGGTTTGCGATAACGCTGCTCAATGTCCGGGTTATAGCTATAAGCGGCGACATCGCGTTCTGCCTCGGCTTGCGCTAATACCGTTGGGGCAAGTTCCCGTAATTGCTTGAGTAACCAGGCGTAATCCCGATTGTCGGGGAGGGTGTTAAGGAGCAGAGCCGTTTCGAGTGTTTCTGTCGCAAACAGTAGCCGGTATTGTGCGTATTGATTGTAAATCAATGCGTCATTCCAAGCTAGGATGAGTTGGTTAACTTCTTGCTGCAAGTCGGTATTAACCTTTTGATATTCCAGCATATAAGCGAGTTTTGAGCGTATTTGAGCTTCTTCCTGCTGCAACTTATTGAGATTGGGTAGAATGCTGTTTTCTTGTTTGCGTGTGAGCGTTTCCAGCAGTACTTGGCGATTATGATCACTATAAGGCGCGAACTGGTCGGCACGCGTTTGCCCTTTTTTGGGCTTAGGTAGTGTCGCGGCTTTAAGATTTTCACCGGCTTTACGCAGGTGCTCGCGGATGGCATCAGCTTCTTCCAATTGGAATGCGCGGCTGTCGCCTAAGGCATTCTGGATACGTTTTTGTAAGCGTAATGCCTCTTCATCAAACATTTTGCGGACGTGTCGGTCTTCGCCGGTATGGTAGTGCAGCCAAAACGCACGGCGGCTGCGGTCAATTTCTTGATAGGCTTTACGTAATTGTTGCTGTTGCTCCCAGCGGATGTCGATAATCGTTTGCAGGAAGCGGCGTTGCCCCGGCATGTGTTCAGCCCATTGCCTCACGTTACCGAAAAATGTGTGCAAATCGGCTATTTGTTTGAGCATATCCTGCCGTAAGCCGTAGAGCGCGGGATAGGTCGTACTTTCGTAAGTGTCTAGATCAAGTCCGGTTTTAGGTGGTTGAGTGCTTGCAGTACCATCGGTAGTGACGGGGGGCGCGGGTTGTTTGTCTCCTTGTTTCCAAAGGAAGTTTAGAGCAGCAATGACCAATGTGCCTGTAAACGCAATCAGGATAAGGAGCCGTGTATCATTGGGTAGTTTGAACTTGCTTAAAAAATGGCTGAGCCAGCGTACAAACAGAATAATGCCTACTGCTAGAGCTAGCCAGAGAAGAAATAACAGTAGACCGTGTGAATCCATAGGTGTGAGGGCATTTTCGGTTGGTTGCAATGGATGCGTTGAAGTGTAGCAGAAAAAACGTAAATATTAGTGCTTGACAAGGACACATCAAAACGCTTTAATTACGCCCTCTGTGGCCGGATAGCTCAGTTGGTAGAGCAGGGGATTGAAAATCCCCGTGTCGGCGGTTCGATTCCGTCTCCGGCCACCACTTCATTTTCAATTACCCTTTAGCCTGCTGTTAGCGGGCTTCCTTTTGCAAGACAGCTCCTCTGCTCATTTTTCACATAGATTCGTGTATAGTGTGACTTATTGCTGTTGCTTTAAGGAAGTGTTGCTATGTCTCAATCTGCTAAGTTGGAACTCATTAGTTTTAAAGTTTGCCCATTCGTGCAGCGTTCTGTGATCGCGTTGAATGCGAAGCGTGTGACTTATACCTTAACGCATATCAATCCTCATGAGCCACCCGATTGGTTTAAGGCTATTTCTCCCTTGGGCAAAGTGCCTGTATTGCTGGTAGATGGTACGCCATTGTTTGAATCAGCCGTTATTCTTGAATATCTGGATGAGGTGTATCCGCCTGCACTGCACCCCGCTACGCCTTTGGAGAGGGCACAGCATCGTGCTTGGATTGAGTTTTGCTCAGAATTATTGGGGCGTCAATTCCGCATGTTGACCGCGAAAGATGAAACGGGTTTTAACGAGGCACGTGATGCTTTACAGCAAGGTTTACAACGTTTGGATACGATGTTGTCGCCAGAGTTGCCGTACTTTGCGGGGCAAGCTTTTCATTTGGTGGATTGCGTGTATGCACCTTTATTCATGCGACTGATATTGTTGAAGCAGGAGTATGGTTTGGAGCTTCCTCTCAGTAAGCGGATGCAAGCGTGGAGTGATGCATTGTTGGCGCTGGATGCGGTTAAAACCTCTGTGGTGGACGATTTTTCTACGGTATTTGCTAATTTTCTTGCTGCAAACGATGGATATATCATTAAACGATAATATGCATGTGTGGATCAGTTTTTCCTATGACATTATTTGGATTTATGTTATATAGGGTTACTCTTTTTAATTATATGGGGTGTCACCTACTATGAATGCAAACGTAACCTTCAAAACGGGCGTGAAAAGCGCATTAATTACTTTATCTTTTTCTACTATGGCGCTGCTGAGTGCTTGCGGCGGTGGCGGCGATTCTGCCTCACAAAATGCTGAAGTCCCTAATACTGCCGCTCCTACCAATACTACCACTACTACGGGTAGTACTACAGCTACGCCCAAAACCTTCACAAAATACAACCTGAGTGGTGCGCCTTATGTTGCAGGCGGCATCGACACCGTGGGTTGCGTTAAGGACAATGTGACTGGATTAACGTGGGAAGTAAAAACCGATGAGGCTGCGAATCAAACGCCTACTTTCCGTGACAAAGATTTTGGCTATGAGTGGCGCTCAACTTCAGGCGGTGTTGTGGGAACAAAAGCCGTGGCTTCAGGTGCAGCAGCGACGAATGTAAATGGTCGTTGTCAATCGGCTACGGGGTTAATCAACTGTGATACCCAAGACTATATCAATGCAGTGAATGCGGCAGGGGTGTGTGGCTACCAAAACTGGCGTTTGCCCACAACAAGTGAATTGTTAGGCTTGATTGATACCAGCAAAACAGCAGCCCCCTATATTTATGCTGATTTAGGTAGTACGTCATTTGACCCTGAAACACAAGGTAGCTCAGTACGTGGTTACTGGGCTTCTGATGTAAATTCAGCAAATGCTGCTCAGCACGCGGGTGTCAGCTTCAGTTTAAAAACCGGCAACCGTGCGCAATGGCATAGTGCTAGCTACAACTACGTCAGACTGGTGCGTAGTGGTAACTAATTCGTTGTGATTCAGTAAAAAAGCCGCCCTACTGGGCGGCTTTTTTTATGTCAGGTACTGTTAGAAAAATAGCGCTACTTTGGCCTCTGCACGGTATTTGTGCAGCAGCGGCTCAGTATAGCCGTTGGGTTGTTCGCGCCCTTTGAACACCAAATCACAAGCGGCTTTGAACGCGACGCTCTTGTTGAAGTTGCCGCTCATGTTGGTGTAAGTTGGGTCGCCTGCATTTTGCGCATCCACTTTCGTTGCCATGCGCTTAAAGGCTTCCATCACTTGCGCCTCGGTGCAAATGCCGTGGTGTAACCAGTTCGTCATGTGCTGGCTGGAAATGCGCAAGGTGGCACGGTCTTCCATTAAACCCACGTCATTCACATCCGGCACTTTGGAACAGCCCACGCCTTGGTTAACCCAGCGCACCACGTAACCGAGGATACCTTGCGCATTATTGTCCAGTTCCTGCTGGATTTCTTCCGTGCTCCAATTCGGATTTGCTGCTACCGGAATGGTGAGAATGTCGTCAATATTGGCACGCGGACGGCTTTTCAGCTCTTCCTGACGCGCAAATACATTGACCTTGTGGTAATGCAATGCATGTAAGGCAGCAGCGGTGGGGGATGGAACCCACGCTGTATTTGCGCCCGCCAGTGGATGCCCGATTTTGGTTGCCAGCATATTTGCCATTTGATCGGGAATCGCCCACATGCCTTTGCCGATTTGCGCATGACCCGGCAAGCCGCATTCCAAACCGATGTCGACGTTCCAGTTTTCGTAAGCTTGAATCCACGCGGATGACTTCATGTCATTTTTGCGGATCATCGGGCCTGCTTCCATCGAGGTGTGCATTTCATCGCCCGTCCGATCCAAGAAGCCGGTGTTGATGAAGACCACGCGCTCCTTGGCGGCACGGATGCATTCTTTCAAATTCACCGTGGTGCGGCGCTCTTCATCCATAATGCCGACTTTTAGGGTATGGCGGGGCAGTTTGAGTGCGTCTTCGATGCTGTCGAACAGGTCATTGGTGAAGGCGACTTCTTCAGGGCCGTGCATTTTCGGCTTTACGATGTACACCGAGCCGGTGCGCGAATTGCTGAACTTTGCACTGCCGTTGAGGTTATGAATCGCAATCATGGCGCTCATGTAACCATCCAGAATACCTTCGGGGATTTCATTGCCAGCCTGATCTAGAATCGCAGGGTTAGTCATCAAGTGACCAACGTTGCGCACAAATAGTAGGCTACGACCGGGCAGGGAAACTGTACCACCGTGAGCAGCGGTGTATTCTCGGTCAGGGTTCATTGCGCGGGTAAAGGTTTTGCCGCCTTTGCTGACTTGTTCGGTCAAATCGCCTTTCATCAAGCCGAGCCAGTTGGTGTAAATCAGCACTTTATCGACATCATCGACGGCGGCGACGGAATCTTCGCAGTCCATAATGGTGGTGAGGGCGGCTTCCATCAGAATGTCGTTCACACCTGCGGCATCTTCTTTGCCAATCATGCCGTTACGGTCGATCTGGATTTCAAAGTGCAAGCCGTTGTTACGCAACAAGATGGCAGAAGGTGTATCGGGATTGCCGCGATAGCCGACAAATTGGTTACTATCACGTAATGCCACGACAGAGCCACCGAGCATATCGACCATTAACAGGCCGCTTTCATCAACGCGATAGTTGCTGGCCTGATGATGTGAGAGGAAGGACAGTGGTGCGGCTTCGTCGAGGAAGTTGCGAGCAAACGCAATGACTTTTTTGCCGCGCACTGGATTGTAGGCTTTGCCTGCTTCTGCGCCATCAGTGGATGGAATCGCATCCGTGCCGTACAGTGCGTCATACAAGCTGCCCCAGCGAGCATTGGCGGCATTCAGGGCAAAACGGGCATTCATGACAGGCACAACCAATTGCGCTCCCGCCGTTTGGGTGATTTCCACATCAACATTGGTCGTGGTGACGTTAAAGGCTTCACCTTCTGGGAGCAAATAACCAATCTCTTGTAAAAATGCTTTGTAAGCGGTGAAATCAAATTGATTGCGGTTAGCGATGTGCCATGCGTCGATTTTAGCTTGTATTTCATCACGTTTTGCCAGCAGTTCGCGGTTACGTGGTGCAAAGCGGGTAACAATGTCTGCCAGCCCTGCCCAAAAATCTTCTGCACTGATGCCTGTACCTGGTAGTGCTTGCTGGTTTACGAAGTTATGTAAAAGTGTTGACACTTGCAAGCCGTTAACCGGAATCCTGTTGCCCATTCGTTACGATCCTCTAAGAAAATAAACAAAATTGTCGACATTTTCCGGTTATAACCTAAGATGACGGTTGGCTAAAATTAGAATTATCAATAGTAAGAATTAAAAATGACACCATTGGTCATCAGATGAATAGCAGGAGCGGATAGTATCCGCTATCTGGGCGTTTCTTATATACTTTTAACTATGCATACAAAACATCATTTGGCGTTGTTACATCGTTTGGCTCATCTAGCGGCACTGAGTGTGATATTGCTCGGTGTATTGGTGTTGGTGGGGTGGTTCAATCAAATACCCGCGTTGTATCGTGTTGAAGATAATTTGCCGCTAATGACACCAGGGGCAGCTTTTTCCTTTATGTTTACTGGTGCAACGTTGTTTTTGTTGCAGCCAGAAAAACCATCGGCATGGCGACGCATTGGCGGGCGACTACTGGCTATGGGGGGGATTGGTTTGGGCTTGCTGATGTTACTGAGCTATTGGCACAGTGTTCCTGATATGTTGCTGGATCAAGGTTTAGCACCCTTAGCGTTGCTGAATTTGTCTGTAGATAAAGACTCTCTGCAAACAGCGATAGCGTTTATTCTGACTAGTATTGGTTTGTTTTTCCTCAGTTTGGAGCGCCCGTTATTGATTAATGTAGCGCAATGGGCCGCTTTCTTCAGTGTCATGTTGTTGGTAGGTGTCTTTTTTGGTTTTGCTCATCAAGAAGATATGTTTAAGGTATTCACAGGTGAGGCAGGAATGGGGCTACTCACGGCGACAGCATTTGCTTTGGTGGGGTGGGGGATTATTTTGGCTAAAGTGGAAAAAGGTTTTTTTCGCATTATGGTGAGTGAGGCTTCGGGTGGCGTTGTAGCGCGACAAGTGATGTTCCTCATGGCTTTATTCCCACCGCTGCTGGGCTGGTTGCCGGTACTGTGGGGTCAGGTTGAGCACGGTAAGCTCACCCATACACAAGTGGAATCGTTGTTGGCATCGGTGATGGTGATGGCGATTGTCTTGATCGTGATTCGCCTTGCTTGCCGTTTGGATCACGAAGAAGTGTTACGGACGCGGGCGCAGGAAGAAGTGCGTCAACACCAAGCAGATCTCGATCAAATGGTGCGTTTGAATACCTTGGGGGAAATGGCTTCCGGTATTTCGCATGAACTTAATCAACCGTTGGCAGCCGTGGCGAATTATGCAAGTGCTTGCCAACGGTTGATTACGTCAGGGGAGAATACGCAGCGTTTGCAAGAGCCTTTGCAAGCGATTCAGCAACAAGCCTTACGTGCCTCAGAAATTATTCGTAAGATGCGGGCGTTGGTGCGTAAACAGCCGCCGCATAAGGTTAGCGCGTGTTTGGAGCAGGTTATCCACGAAGCCTTGCAACTCAGTAAAGTCGATGCGAATAAGTTTGGTGTGCCGTTGTTATTGGAATTGGATGATACCGTGCCGGATATTCCGCTTGATAGCATTCAGATTCAACAGGTTATCTTAAACATTGTACGTAACGCACTGGAGTCGATGCAGGCAACGCAAAGTCACCGCCGCCAGATATTGGTTAAGAGCTTTATGAGTCAGCAGGGTATGGTGCAAGTGGATATTTCGGATACTGGCTCTGGCATGGATGCGGAACTCAAACAACGGGTATTTGATGCGTTCGTAACTACCAAAGGTTCGCAGGGGATGGGGATTGGTTTGTCGTTATGCCGTTCAATTATTGAAGCACATGGCGGGCGGTTGTGGGTCGAATCCGAACCGGAGCAGGGTGCAACGTTTTCGTTCACCCTGCCGGTTAATTAAGCTTAAGCTTTAATGAAAGGCAGTTTCTTCAATACCATTGCCGCTGGGCAGAAGCCAGTGAAAGCGGATTGAATCAGGTTAACCGCAATAAAGACCATCAACCAGAAGCCAACGGCTTCGGAAACAGTCGCACCCAGAATCAGCGCGACTAAAATCATGATGCCTGCGAAAACTTGAATGGCGTTACTAAGAGTCATGGGGTGTTCCTTCTTTATCTATCAGGTGGTTAAATTTACGTATTCTAAGCGCACTGAGTATATTAGAACTTGTTAATAAACACAATTGACCGATCTCAATGTCACCTAAAGACTTGTCCGCGATGATGTACCTTTAGTCTGTTACAGGTGTTGACCATGATGTTTACGATGAAGCATGTGTTGCTGAGTAGTGGTGTAGGTTTATTGCTTGGTATGTTGGGAATGCAGCTTTGGTATGGTCAGCAATACCCCGGTCGCCCGTTGTTTGTGGAAATCGAAAACATGCGCGGTGAAACGATTCCCTTGCTTAAAATCGAGCACGGTAACGATTTGAGTCAGGAAAAAATCTTGCTGACACAATTACGTGCGGGTGAAACCCGTATCATTACCCTGAATCACGAGCCGGGTAGGGGTTATAGTGTGGAAGTGCAACTCGCTGATGGCAAAAAGGTTGAAGCGTGTGTGGGCAAAACTTCAGAACGGTGGGTGAATGAAGTGGCGATTACTTCCAACGGAATTTTTAGCCGGGATTAAGCAAAAAATGCGGGCATAAAGCCCGCACCGGATCGCGCCACCTGAGGAGAGGTAGGTAAGTCTCAGGCAGCTTCACAAAGGGGATGACGTACCGTCTGTTTCACGACTTGGGGGCGTTGCGCCCGCACTGGAATAATGTCCAGACCCAGTTCATCATGGTGTTTCAAGAGCCAGCGGCGGGCTTCCATCGAGATATGTTTGCCGACCACAAAGCCAGTTGCGCCGTAATTGCGGCTGACCAGCGCTTGCAGTAGCAGGCAACGGTTTTCTCCCAGCCCTTCCACACACGGCAATAGCAATAATTTGACCTGACGCGCCGAGGTGCATTTGACCTGATTGCGCAGTTCACGCACTTGCTGGTGGAAATCGGGTGAAGTTTCATTGATGCCAATTTGTACCAGCAAGCCGCCGCCGGTTTCGGTATCGGTCAGCCATTCGCAGGCGCGTTGCAAGTCGTTGCTATCCAGCGTCGGCGCGGCTTGCACGGCGATAATGCTGTGCCACTCTTGCACGTTTTGGCGCAGGGCGGGGACGTTGAAGCGCAGGCTGTTAAACGCGGGATGCAGGATTTTTTGCAACGGTTTGACCGTGCCGCTGGTGTACCAAGTGTCAGGGGTACGTGCTGGGTCAAGCGCTTGTGCCAGTTCGGCGACATCCGCAGGCAGACGGTAGAAGCTATCCACACTGACTTCGGCAATGGCGCGGCGTTCTAGCCCATCGACTAGCACGATGCGCCCGCTGAGTTGCGCCTCGCGTTTTTCCGCAGGGGTCAGGGGCAGCGCCAGTGGCAGCGGCCATAAGGTGCCGTTTGCCAGCCGATTGTGTTGCAAGACGCTGCAATGGTCATCTTGGTTGAGGTAGCCGTGCAACGGTGCAAATGCGCCATTCAACAGCAGTTCTAGTGTACTGATTTCGTTGTGGTTGACGATTTTGTGCAGGATGCTCATGGGCTATGCCTCTCGGTAGTCTTTGGTTGCAGGCAAGTATGGGATACTGCGTTAATAATTAAAAACGCTATAATTCGATATGGTTATCTTGAAAAGCGATAAAGCATGAAATTGTTCCAACTGCGTTTGCTGAAAACCTTGCTGAATAATGGCATGAATGTGTCGCGAGCAGCGGATCAGCATTACATTGTGCAATCCGCCGTGAGTCGCCAATTGGGATTGCTGGAAGAAGAGTTGGGGATGCCGCTGTTCGAACGCAAAGGCAAACGGCTGGTTGAGCCAACCCCCGTGTGCAAGGCGATTGTGCAGGAACTCGACCTCATCGAGCAGTCGCTGGAAAATATCCGTGCGGTGGCGGACGATTACCGCCTGCAAACCCGTGGTGAAATTCGCATCGCCACCACGCACACCCAAGCCAAGTATTTTTTGCCGGAGGTGATGCTGGAATTCCGCCAGCGTTACCCTGATGTGGCGATTCATTTTTTGCAAGGCACACCCGTGGAATTGGTGCGGATGCTGCATGACGGCAAGGCGGATATTGCGGTGTGTACCGAGGAGTTGGATAAAGATTCCGCGTTAGACAGCCGCAAATGCTACGACTGGAATCACGGTTTGGTGCTGCCGGATGGGCATCCGCTGGCAGAGGGGAAGCTGACCTTGCAGCGTATTGCGGCGCATCCAGTGCTGACCTATATTTTCGGGTTTACCGGGCGCTCCAAAATCCACGAAACGTTTCGCAATGCGGGGTTGGAATTGGATGTAACGTTTGCGGCGACCGATACCGATGTGATTATTAGCTACGTGCGGCTGGGGTTTGGCGCGGGGATTATTGCGAAGATGGCGTATTCACATATTCACGATGACGATTTGGTACTGCGGGATTTATCGCAATTGCTGCCCGTGTCGACGACCCGCGTGGCGTGGCTGAAAAATAAGTATCTCAAGCAATATGTGATGGATATGGTGGACTTACTGGTGGAGCAGGGGGAGAGTGAGGAGTGGTATGCGTAAGCTTTGCTGCTGCGCTATGATGCGCGTTCAAACAAAAGGTTTTTACATGAAGCATAGATTGATAACGAGTAGCCTACTCGCCCTAACCCTCGGCATGGCTGGCTGCGACTCATCCCCCAGCCAAAAGCCGGAAGATTTACCTTGGCAAGTGACCAGCACTGCGGAGGGTAATACGCAAGTATTCCATTTAGATGTTGGTAAAGTCACCCTGAAGGAGGTCATTGAGCGTTTCCACAGCTTCCCTGAAATGGCGGTGTTTGCGCATGAAAGCGGCAAACGTAGCCTCGAAGCCTATTTCAGTACCATGCGGATTGGCTTATTTGAAGCCAAACTCATTGCGGAATTGCAAGCCGAGCCTGCTATGTTGGACAGTTTTCAGACCAATCATACCAAGCGCGAAGGCATGGCGAGCGGGCAGTGGAAATACACGCTCTCGGAAGCCGATATGAAAATTGCCAACGGTTTACGGGTACAGCGTCTGATTTACATGCCAATGATTGATTACGACCTCGACATCGTGGTGGCGCGGTTCGGTGAGCCGGAAGAACGGGTGGCGTCCTCGCAGGCGGGGATCGAATACTGGTTCTACCCCAGCAAAGGCTTGACGATTGCGATGAATACCGACGGCAAAGAGATTCTTTATTACACGGCTAAAGCGGATTTCGCCGCCCTAAAACAGACTTTGCTGGAGGCAAAACCCACTAATGACCGATAAATTGCCAGCGACTCCCCGCGCTTTGCCCTGGTGGAAACAAAAAAGCCTTGCCGAAATGAATGAAACTGAATGGGAAAGCATTTGCGATAACTGCGCGAAATGCTGCCTGATCAAGCTCGAAGACGAGGAAGACAGCACGGTGTATTACACCGATGTGGCGTGCGATTTGCTGGATGGTACGAGTTGCCAGTGCAAAGATTACGCGAATCGCGAAACCCTCGTGCCGGATTGTTTGCATTTAACGCCGGATAATTTGGATGAGCTGTATTGGATGCCGCCGAGTTGTGCCTACCGTTTGTTGCACGAAGGCAAGAATTTACCGTCTTGGCATCATCTGGTGTCGGGGGATAAACAGAGCATTCATCGCATGAAGCAATCGGTGATCGGGCGGTTTACCTATGCCGCCGAGGTGAAGGAAGAAGATTGGGAGGATAGGGTCGTTACATGGCCGTTGAAGAAGAAAATGTAAGCCAACGCATTGATAAGTGGTTGTGGGCAGCACGGTTTTTCAAAACCCGCCCGCTGGCAGTGGAAGCCATTGATGGCGGGCATGTGCAGGTGAATGAGGAGCGTGTTAAACCCTCGCGGCAAGTGCGTATCGGTGACAAGCTGCGCATCAAAAAGGGCTTTGAAACTTGGACGATTACGGTGCAAGGTTTGAACGAACAGCGCCGCCCCGCCAGTGAGGCCCGTTTGCTGTATGCCGAGTCGGAACATCACCGCGAGCAGCGCGAAGCGGTGATGGAAGAGCGGCGTTTGCACGGGGTGAATGTGAGGGTGCATAAGCCGGATAAGCGGGAGCGGCGGTTGATCGACAAGTTTAAGCAGGGCTGGTGACAAGGTGTTTGCTGGAATTTACGAAACATAAACCTGTTGAACCTGCTAAAGTAGTTATGTACGGGTAACATGGATTATCACGCTCAGCATTACGGCTTGTTGGGTGTTTATAGAAAAGGAAGTCGCCATGCAACATGTGCTGATTGTGGAAGATGTCCCTGAAACTGCTGAATGGCTAGGTGCTGTCCTGCAACAAGCCTTTGGGGAGGTGCACCTTAATGTGGCGACTACCTGTCAACAGGCGCGGCAACTATTAGGCAAGGTCAGCATAAACTTAGCACTACTAGACATTAACTTGCCCGACGGTAGCGGTATCGACTTAGTGGCGGGTGTGCATCAGCATTACCCCAATGCCTATATTGTTATCACGACCATTTTTGATGATGAGGAGCATATCCTCCAAGCTGTGCAAGCAGGCGCACATGGCTATTTGCTGAAAGACTCGTCTGAGCGGGTATTTATCCAGAAATTACGCGGTATTCTCAGTGGCGATCCGCCGCTGTCACCGAGTGTATCGCGGCGCATATTGCAGTATTTCTCGGCAGCCGGAAACGCTCATGGCACACCGGATAATCAGCATTCCGCTGTTAATCGCAGCGACGTGGCGAGTCTAAGCCCCCGCGAACGCGAAGTGCTAATATTAGTCGCCAAGGGGCTGAGCCGTGGTGATGTGGCTGAATTATTGGGGCTTTCTACCAATACCGTAGCGCGGTATATCCGTGATGTGTACCAGAAGCTCAATATATCCAGCCGCGCCGAAGCGGCAGTAGAGGCTTGCCGCATGGGGCTGGTCAAGACAGATTTTTGAGGTTGCTTGTTTGAATTGGCTGCCATCCAAACCCATCATTGCCCCAGCCAATATGTTGCTGGCAGTATTGTTATTCATTGCCGTCACCCAGATGACTTCCGCTTACTTATTGACTCAGCAACAATGGACGGGTATCCGGGTCACTGCCACGCCTGCGGATACGCTGCTAATCAAATCCATCAGTGCCAATTCCCCAGCCTCTGGAAAACTCGCCGCCGGTGAAACCTTGCTTGGCCTGCAAGTCGATGGAAAACTGCTACAGATCAAGCCATTGCTGAACGGTTATGCACCACTTTCCCCCGCGACGTTCGCACAACGGGCGGATTTTTATCAGCAACAGCAAACCCTGCACCAAGCTTTTACCCAAAATGCTCAGGTGACTTTTGTGACCACGACGGGCAAAACCGTTTCGCTGACACCCGCTGCACGTACCCCAGTTACGGCTATCCCCGCTGTGTTTTGGTTACTGTGCCTTGCAAACATGATTTCGCCGTTGGTGGGAGCGTTGGTCTGGACATACCGCCCTTATCAAAAAGCATCCCTGTTTTTACTGCTGCATAGCTTGCTGTACTACGTTTTTGCGGTCAGCGGCGCTGGGGTTATTGCCACGGAGTTTTATATGGAACCGGGCGCATTGCGGCAGAATTTGCTGCTGCAAGCGACTGGCATTAACTTTGCCGCTACGCTGATTCTGGTCATTCTGTGTGATCTGCCCAAACCGTTGGTGCGCGGGTTGTGGTTGTTTTGGCTGGTTATGGGTTTTACAGCACTCTCCACCGCCAATTATCACTACGGCTGGTTTGAAACACCGGGGCATATTTTTTACATACAATACCCCTTTTTGTACGTGATCGTGTTGGGCATTATTGCCCTGCAAATGCACCATACGCGCCGTCAGCCGGTGGAACGGGCGAGCCTGCATGTTCTCGCGGCAGCTTTTATGTTGCCAAATGCCATTATTATTGCATTGCATGTTTTCCCTATTCTGCTGGGGAAGCCGCCGATTGTTGGCAATATTTCGGCGCTATTGCTGTTTAACCTCATGGCGATAGGGCTTGGGGTGGGAATTCTCCGCTATCGGCTGTTTGCGATTGAATTCTGGTGGCTAAAGTCCATGCTGTGGATTGTGGGGGGCTTGCTGGTCGCGGGTATTGACGTGGCGTTAATGACATTGCTGCAACTGCGAGGTGATTATGTGCTGGCAATGTCGGTCATTATTGCAGGCTTTTTGTATTTTCCGCTGCGCCAATGGCTATTGGATAAGATTATTCCAATGGAACGCCAGAATCTCAGTGATTTTCTGCCCGCTTTGAGCAGCAATCTTGGGAATGCTCTTTCTAAAGAGACCTTTGAACAACGTTGGCAGGAATCTTTGCAGCAGCGCTTCCTGCCTTTGCATATCGAAAAGTTGTCTTCCACCGTTACCACTACCCACTTGTCAGACAACGGTTTGCACCTCGATGTGCCTAGTCTTGGCAAGCAACATGCGTGGCGTTTGACCGGCAAACAACGGGCGGCACGGCTGTTTAATAAAACCGACGTCAAACATACCGAGTCGTTGTTAACGGTGGCACGGATGGCCAGTAATGCCAGCGAAACCCGCCAGCAGGTTATTCTGGAAGAGCGGCGGCGCATAATGCACGATCTGCATGACAGTGTTGGTGCAAAACTGCTAACCCTGAGCCATAAGCTACCGGATGCAACGCACCGTGAGGATGTGCGGCAGGCACTGATAACTTTACGGGAAACCGTGCGATTATCGCAGCAAGCCAGCCCGACCAAACTGGTGGATAATATTGCGGATTGGCGGGCAGAAATTGCCGGGCGAGCAGAAGCCGCAGCAGTCAGGTTACGCTGGCGGCAGGATGAGCGGTTGAATGCTTGCCAATTATGCCCACGTAAAATACTGCAATTGTCGCAAATACTCCGTGAAGCCGTCAGCAATGCGTTGAAACATGCCGAACCAGAGACGTTGGAAGTGGGTCTTGCTTTATCCAGTAATAAGTTGCACCTGATCGTTACCAATGATGGAAAAATATCCCCGCCTGAGCGTTGGCAAGCGGGGACTGGAGTAAACGGTATCCGGCATCGGGTCGCGGCGTTAGGCGGCGAGGTGGGTTTTTATAGTAGTGATCCTCCCCAATCCAGAATCACCGTGCATATTGTTGTTCCCCTGCAAGCCTGAAACAGTTAGGGATATTCAAGCACGGCTTGCATCACACGGATATTGGCATCGGGAAATGTTCGCATCACCTTAGTTTTCTCAAGCAGTTTCTGTGCCTCTTCTTTGGTTCTGCCCGCGTAAACGCCAATAAAGCCATATTCCGCATCGACATTCGTATAGTTGAAGTTAGCCTCGTCATCGCATTGGTAACGGGTGGCAAATACTTTATTGTCGGGAAAACGTTTTTGTATATCGCGCCATTGTTTATCTGTCACTGAACAACGTGGAGTCGTCTTCAGTAGAATCGCGTAAAAGGATTCGGATTTGTAATCAGCCCTTGCTATGTCATCACAAGGTCTTTCAAAGTGAATATCTTGTGTGTCGTCAGTGTGTGGAAATGGGTATACGCGACCTTCTCTAGGGGCTGAATGAGCGATACTAATAGCAGATAACCAAGCTAATAGTAGCAATAAAAACCGACTCTTCATTTGAAATATTGCCTTCATAATAGTTAAATTTTGAATGAAAAAGACAGGAATACTGCATTAATAAATCCAATATCCCTGTGGTTTTTTTAGTAAATCCTTTTCAGGAAATCGCTTGAGCCATTAACGCTTGATTTTACATGCTTGGATTGCCTGATCGAATGACTTTCCTGTCGCCACTGTATTTTTCAAACATGCAGTACTACTTTGAGCATTGCTCGTACTCGCACATATTTCCACAGCTTTTTGCCAGTTAACAATATCTTCAGGTTTTCTACCCCATTTATCACCTTCACGCATAACATACATAAAACAATTACCAGGGCTATATTTTGATGTTGTACCATCACACAACTTATGCAAATTGCTTTCCGCCCAATATTTTAGCTTGCCATTTTGATCCCATGCAATATTACCTTGAATATATGCTTTACAACCACTAACGGCATTATTCATAAAGATGGCTTTGTCTGCAATAGATTTACAGGAGGTACATTTGCGTGCTGCTTCTTCACTTAGTGCAACTCGTTCCATTTGCAAATTAATAGTGGCTGCATCATTAGAACCGAAAAACTGATAGTTTTCTAAAGTCAATCGAGTAGACTGGACTCTATAATCTGTATCTGTACTAATATCCACTGAACTGTTGTCACTATCTTCGTGATCATTAGTGTTACAGCTTTTACCTTCATACATATCGGCTTGGCTATATAAATTGACTTTAGTTGTTCCGGGTACTAATTGTGCACGTACAGCCAAAGCCACCCTAACTTCACTCCCGACACAATAGTTAAAAATTTTTTCATCCGAAGGATTGGTAGTGGTTAGATTAAATTGATGGTTAATATCAAATGTTCCTGTTTCATTTCGACCATCTTCGCCATCAACGATATTCATAGCGCCTGTCAGCCTAACACTGGCTGGAGTGCCATTGTCGAAAGGTCCATATATCATACGTATACCAGCAACATCTAGTGCTGATAAATTTCCGTTATTGTTCCAGGTGGGCGAGCAATAATTCATAATAGAAGATTGATCGTAAGTGGTAATAAAGTAAGTTGGATTTGTGCCCTGAGGCTCGGCGTTACACATTGCCCTATCAGTACGGTTATGTTCATGAGCAAAACCTAATGCATGACCGAACTCATGTACTGCAATTGCTCGTATACAATATTCCAAGTTTGCCTGACAACTCGCCTCCCAGTTGTTAAAAGTGAAATTTAGTACCACCCCATTTTCCATTCCATCCAATCCAACGCCTAGCGCATTGGTATGAGGCCCTTCATCTGCAATAAGTATGCGTATGCCTTGACTACTGGGAGTGCAATTATCCCAACCAGTAAAATTAATATTAGAAACCGCATCCCAGCTTCTTTCAACGGCATCTTGTGTCCAGAAACGTCCAGAAGCATTATCAGCAGATGGATTCTCCCAACAAACAGGAATTAGTAGTCGATTCCATAGTTGTCCAGAATGAGATAATGGTTGTGACACACTTGCGATATCTGGATCCGCCTGCACACTGCTACTCAACACATTTCCCATTAGCAAACCAATTATAGCCAGAAATAAAACTAACTTTTTCATATTTTTGCTCCTTCGCTAAAAGCATTATTAATTTCTACTTAAACTCCACTTTCACGCTTCACGGTAAAAATCCATGAGCTGGTATAAGGTGGTACATGTACACTGCCTTCCATTATGAAGTGGTGACGATCAATGCCTCGACAACTTAATCCTTCCAATGCAAATTCTTGGTTGCCTTCTTCATTTAGCGTGATTTTGGCTTCACCGGAACGGTACAGTGTCAAGGTTGTTAAAAATACCGAATTATTGCTGGGAAACATGTCATGAAACTTGCCACTAACAGCATAGGTTTCAGCATCGCGCCCTTCACCATCATGGCGCATGATATTAAATCCCGGATAGGTGTTTATCCTCCAATCATTGAAATAGCCTATATCAGGCGTATATTCTTCGCCCATACCAAACGATGTATTGCCGTCGTGATATAGACGAATGGATTGGACATGATACGGTGTATGATCAAATGCAGCAGGATCAGAACCAGCAGGCAAATCGTACATATCATAAATGCTGCTAAAATAAGGGCGGCACTCATCTGCCAATACCAAGGTCGGTATGGTAAGGAATCCGGCACACAGTGCAAACATTAACGTTTTCATGATCAAACTCCTTTTTAATTCATAACTTTCAATGAAAATAACCATTTATTAATGACCCAACTGCCTTCACCGTGAGTGGCTTTAATGGCAAATTGCGCGGGAGTATCATTAATACGGAAACATTCAGGGAAAATTTCTGTGTACCGAGTCGGAGGCGATCTAGTACTGTCATAAGTGGCAATATACGTTTTGTAAGGCGAACCGTCTTCGCCATGCCCAATCACCAAGGTTTTTCCTCTTGAAAAAGCATAGGGTGATGCAGCTTGGTTAAATGCACCCCTGAATCCGAATATGCCATCCACGCCAAGGGGATATTTGGTGAGTATGAAATGGTCTGTTTCATCGGATAAGGGTGGCATTACTAACGTGCCACCATTTGGCCCCGGAACGTTTTTGGTTAGAATGGAGAAATGCCAGTTATCAGGGAATGCACCTTCGTAATAAATGTGTGTCCCGTGAACTTGGTATTGTGTGCCAGCAGGTTTGCTAAACATGTCTTCAAAGTAAGGCTGGCAACTGTTGGTAGCGGTTGTGGCATCCTCCCGTTTAATCCAACACCCATCCTCTGCTGAGCCGCGCCCGCCGCCTGATTGATCGCAATGGGCATACGGGTCACGGTGGATTTCACACTTATTATGTACCCATTGTCCTTCTTCTTCCCAACCGTTTGGGTCAGAAACGTATTCAATACCCCGGCAACGATCATTGCTTTCACACGCCTGTTTGCAGGCATTAATACCGATGTCATAACGGTTTTCAGCATCGTCATTCAGTACCCAACCGCCGCGTCCATCGCTGGTACGCCAGCCACCGATTCCCTGGTAATTCATCGCAGCCATTACAGTAGATGTCATAACACTGAGTAGTGGAATGGCAATTAGAGGAAAATAAAGTAAATGTCTCATGGTCGACTCCTTTCCTTAACAGCAAACAGATACGCCGAATTTAATAAACCAGTGACCCCTCTAACGATAAATGCACGGTTGCGGTATACCCTTCGCTGGCGAATGAATCTACATTCAGCCTAAACCGTAACCCACTAACGCCAGGATTTAGGTCGAAAGTATTGGAGGAACCCGGTAAACGTTCCGTGCCACCTTGGGTAATCAAAATGGATTTACCATTAACAACATGGTGTACCAATACAGTGTTCCTGGGGATACCCTGATCCCAGCCGCTTTTAACCCGATATTCGATGCTATAGTAATCTTGCTCACTGTGGCCTAAGCGGACTTCCAGATAACCATTGGCTTCAGGTTTATTCAAAGCAGCAATATCCAGTTTTATTGGTTCCCTGCCTTCAAGCTCACTCAAGGTAAAACGGCGAATTCGGTGTTGCGGAATAAATGCTTTACGGAGTGGCGCATTCATTTCTGGACCAGCCGCCCGCCCGTTAATAGGTTGATAAGCAAAAGTAGCAACATCCATTGCACTCATAATATCCCAATGGTCATAATATTCTCCGGGTTGGGAAGGCCAGTCAGGCTCATGAATCCTGCCAGTATCGTCAAAGGAGTGTCCCCAGCCAAACGTATGCCCAACCTCGTGACTCATAAACGTGAGATTGGAGGAGTCAGGGGTTAGCAGTACATATCCGTGATTGCCTGCATCCCCTTCGCCATTGACCAAGGTGACAATGCCGCTATAGCCATCTTTGGAACCCGTGTATGCTCTTGCGCAATAGTCCGCTCGTTCCCAGCGATTAGGCAGTCTGTTCCAATCAGCATTGGTAATGGACATACGCTGCCATTCATCGACCAGTTTGCTGTCATACAAATTCCATGCACCGTAGGAAATATCCCGCCAATAGTCGTTATTGGCATTATTCAGATTCCGGTAAAATTGATTTGTTTCCGGTTCAGCATTAATGTCAGCAAACTTGCATTTCAGGAACAGCAAGGGTTTTTTCTGCATGGCAGTCCAGCCTGCATGGTTATTGGGAGCGTGTTGGGTATACGCCCACCAGTAAGTCAGTTGCCGCGCATTACTGTCCCAACGCGCATCGCTGCGGGCAAACATATTACTGTCCAGCAAATACGCCATGGCATCATCGCGGTTCACCGCCCCAGTTTCCCCATTGTGGTCGTGCATGTGACCCCAAAACAACAGGGAGCGCCTATCCTGATTGATTTGTCCTGTCGCAACATTTTCCATAGCAGGTAAGCTGCCGTTAGCATATTCGATCTTAAAAAAGCGCGTTTCGCCCGTTTCCTTGTTGTGCATGACCAGATCATCGGTCGTGTTATTATCAATGCGGGCTACTGTCACCTGTTCATTGCTGCCCACAATTTGATTAGTGGTGAATGCCCACCAGAAGGTATTGCGCCCATTATGGTAGGTGGAGCCGTACAATAATACCTGGCCTTGTGGGTTGATAATTACAAGGTCATCCCTGCCATTACCGTCTACATCAGCCGCGCGGATTTGCAGATTATTCCGTGCTAATCCCTGAAGATTGCCTTCGTCAAAGTTTTCCATTAACCGGAAAAAATGATCTTCTTTAAGGGAGTACAGGCGAAATTTTCCTCCAGAACGTGGATAAACCAGAATATCGTCACGTCCGTCACCGTCAAAATCACCGACAATGCTGTCTTCACCATCCGCGATGAAATTGGATTGGGTAAACCACCACCATAACTCCTTATTATCCGTGCTAGTGCCATAACAAACCAATTCATTTGCGGTGGTGATTGCGCAAACCTGATCGTAATTATCGCGGTGAAAATCTCCTGTTATTACCCGCTTGATAGGGTTCCTGAGATAAGTGTGCATTAAACCAATCTTATTAAAATCCGTTTTACTGACAAAAATTTTATTGTCGGCATACTGGATAAAATCACTTTTTCCATCCCTGTTAATCTCAGCCAGTGAAATATTTTGCGGGATACTTAATTGGCTATTACTGCCCCGCGAATAATAATTTCCTGCTGCTATAGGACGGGAGGCTGTTATGTCTTTATTGACGTTATTGGCATCACCCGGAATTTTTCCGGCGCACTCTTTTTGGCTGCAAGGCGGTGATTGATTAATTCCTTCTATTTGTGCGGCAACAGGTATTTTTGTCGTTGGCACAACCGCATTATGAACAATCGTAATCCCACTGCCTATGCTAAGGCCGGGAATTATACTGATCGATAAGGTCAATAGATTGATAGACCATTTGTTCATGGTATATTTCATGGTGTTACTTCCTTGTCACTGTTACAAACACAAATGAATACAGGAAATATTTTTGCCGCTGTCCGATTGGCTACAGTTAACTGGCTATATAGCTGGTACTTCAATCACCAATTTTTAGCTTGTTTATTGTTCTGAATTCTGTCCTAATAATTTCACTCTAGCACTTAAGCCTATTCTTCACACCTCCCCAACTGACTACATCCAGACGGATACATTCACACCGATTAATTACCCAATATTTGGGCATAAAAAAACCGGCTTGAACAAATCAAAGCCGGTGAATAACGTGCCAGTTGTCGTGGTCAGTTGAGGGGGCAATAGGCACGCTAATACTTTAACTCCATGCTGCTGTTTCTTGCATCATCCATTTGGATGTATCCAAGTGGGCAAATTTCTATTGTATTAGCAAATGCTTATGAATGAGTATAAACTGGTGAAACCACTAGAAGGAGACATGATCATGAGCACACGTATAATGATTTTCACTGCCTTGACCCTGTTGGCAGGCAATGCATCGGCTGATTTCTTTGACGGTTTCGATATGGGCAATTTCTTTGGCAATAGCCGCCAGGAACAATCCCAGCAAGCTAATGCTGTCGGGCAAACCTATGGCAATGGCAACGGCAATGCCGATGGGCGTTCGCGTGGGCGTGGTGAAGCTGATATTAATATGGATTTCGACCTGAATTTCCGTGCCAAGGCTAACAGCCTGTTCAACGCTGATAGCCGGGCGGAAAGTCGCGGCGATGTGGCGCAGTATCAGGATCAGCAGTTCAACGCTTACGGCGCGGGCTATAACAATACTTATAGCAACGTCAGCACCAGCGCATACAGCTACCCGTATACTTATCCATACAGCTATTACCCGTATTACATGCCTTATGCTCAGCAGCCGACTGTGCCAGCGTACCCTACTTATTATCCACAGCCGTATTACCCGCAAGCACAAGGCTACTACCTGCCGCCAGCCCAATAGGCTATAGTCAGGGGCACTATAAAAAGGCTACAGAAAGGACTAATCCATGCCGATATTGCGCCCTCTGGCTTGGCTATTCGCCTTATTGCTGCTGATAGTGGCAGCAATTGCGGTGTTCGCACTGACATTTGACGCCAATCATTATAAGCCTGAAATAACGGCACTGGTTAAGGAACAGACCGGTCGTACCCTGAATATTGGTGGCGATATTCATTTGTCCTTTTACCCGGATATTGCCCTGCAATTGGGGCAAGTGACCTTGGGCAATGCAAAAGGGTTTACCCATGAGCCTTTCGCCGAAGCACAAAATGCACGGGTAACGGTGCAATTTTTGCCATTGCTAGAACAGCAACTTAAAATCAATGAAGTTCACTTGCAAGGCTTGAAGCTCAACTTGCATCGTAACAAAAATGGTAAAACCAATTGGCAGGATTTATTACCAGAAAACTCTCCGCAAGCGAACGCTAATGCGGGAGAGGCCATGACCAGTTTGCTGGGCGGTATGGTGATTACCGGGGTGAGTGTAGAGGATTCGCAAGTGAGTTGGCAGGATGACCAGCAAGGTAAAACCCTGAAGCTTACACCTCTCAACCTGAAAACGGGTACCTTTCACCCCGGCAAGCCGGTTGACATCCGTTTAGATACCCACCTGGCGCAAAGCCAACCCGCCTTGGATATGCAGCTAACACTCGCTACAACTGCGCAACTGGCTGATAATCAAGATGACTTTTCCCTGTCTAATCTGAGTTTGCAGGTTAAGTTACCGGAACGTTTGGATGCGAGTATCAGCGGTAATCTGCAAGGCAATCTGGGGAATGAACGTGCTACTGTGCCTGACTTACAGGCAGCGGTAACGTTGGCAGGTCAGGGGAGATTCAAACTGGGGGGGAGGCTGGAGGCAAATCTTGCCAAACAAGTGCTTACCCTCGCTGGTTTGCAAACGACAGCCCAGTTTAACAGTGCCGCTACTGGGCAAGTGGATGCCACATTAAGCGGTGATGCACGGCTTGATTTGGCTAAGCAGCTACTAAGGGTGAATGGAATGCAATTGCAAACCCAGTTGCAAGGTGGCGATTTACCGGTTCAGAGTCTTGCTGCCACGCTGAGTGGTGAGCCAAGTTACCACTTGGATAAGCAGCAACTGGATATTACTGAGCTGAAATGGCGTGCTGATGTCAAAGCACCCCAACTTCCCGGCGGGCAATTGCAACAACAATCCAGCGGCAAGTTGAGCCTCAATCTGGAAAGTGGGAAAGGCTTGCTCGATTTGTCACAAACTCAGCTTAACAGTGCTGATCATCAACTGGATGGCAGTGTGCAAGTGCATGACCCTTTGTCACCTAAGCGGGTAGTTGAGGGTAAATTTAAGGCTAATCAGCTCAGTTATCCTCCTTTCACGCTGCAAGAGGCGAGGTTAGGTGTCCAGTTTGAAAACGGGCAAGTGACACTCACGCCCAGTGGCACTTTATTCAAAGGGGCGTATCAAGGGTCAATCACCATCGACACCCTGCAAAGCCCGGCGAAACTGCATAGTGAACACAAAGTACAAAAGCTGCGTACTGAAGAGTTGTTGTTCGCTTTGACGGATGACCGTCTGGTAACGGGGGCGCTGGATATGACCGCAACACTGGATTCGGTCGTGGGTGATGCACCGCTATTCAAACAAAACCTCAATGGTTTGCTGAATCTCAACTTGAATGATGGCACGATCCGTGATGCGAATTTCGCACAAAAAACCCGTGAAGTGGTGAAGCTGTTTGAGAAGGAGCGCGTCAATGAGTTGGGTGAAAAAGAAGTGGCTTTCACCAAACTGGAAGGGCAGTGGCAGGTACAGCAAGGTGTTTTCCGTACTGCTGAAAACGTGATGCTGGCACCGCATTTTCAAGTCAAAGGTAATGGCGACGTGAATATCGTCAACGAATCACTCGATTTCAAACTGCGAATCAGCGAAAAACCACACCCGGATAAGCCAGAAGGACTGTTTGCACCCTTACACATTCATGGCCCTTGGAAACAGCTTAGCTATGAGGTGGAGCTAGACGTATTACTCAAAGCCCTTGCGAAACGTGAACTGGATAAGGAAACGACCAAGTTGCAGGAACGTTTCGAGACCGAAAAGCAGCAACAAGTGGACGCGCTCCAGCAAAAGCGTGATGACGCTAAACAGCGTTTGCAACAGGAATTACAAGGTGAGGCGGATAAATTAGAGCAACGCTTGCAGGATGAGTTGAAAGATAAGTTCAAGGGTTTGTTCTGAGCCAACCCTAGGATATGCCATGCTACTTGTCAGACGTGTTTATCCGCTTTAACGTTGCTGACATACTCTTACCCACATAGGACGACAATAACAATGACAGATACCAGCCAGCTCTATGCTGATTTGATTACCAGTATTGGTGAAGACATTACCCGTGACGGTTTGCTCAAAACCCCGGAACGGGCGGCGAAAGCCTTCAGTTTTTTGACCCAAGGCTACCAACAATCCTTAGAAGCTATCGTCAATGAGGCCGTATTCGACTCCAGCAATGATGAAATGGTGGTGGTGAAAGACATCGAGTTCTATTCTTTGTGCGAGCATCACATGCTGCCATTTGTGGGCAAGGCACACGTCGCTTATTTGCCCAAGGGAAAAGTACTGGGCTTGTCTAAAATTGCCCGCATTACGGATATGTATGCGCGGCGCTTACAGATTCAGGAAAACATGACCAAGCAGATTGCTGATGCGGTTCAGCAAGTGACAGGCGCAGCAGGCGTGGGGGTGGTGTTAGAAGCCCAGCATTTCTGCATGATGATGCGCGGGGTACAAAAGCAGCATTCATCCACGGTCACGTCGATGATGCTGGGGGAATTTCGCGATAACAGCCGCACGCGGCAGGAATTTCTACAACTGATCAAGGGTTGAAAGTAGGAGCTTGCCCAGCAAGCGATTCCCCTGTTTAATCGCCGCTGACGACATCCACGACAGCACCGCCGACTTGGATGGGCACTTTCGCCACCCCAATAGCGGTTCCGGCTACCGTACCGACAGCAGCACCGGCGACGCTGCTGGCAACTTGTACGGCACAGCCGTGCAATAAGCCAGTCAGTGTTAAAACCAATAAGAATTTTTTCATAATGCAGCCCTTCTTCGTAGGGGCGTATTGAATACGTCCTCTTCATAAAAAAAGGGGCTGAAACAGCCCCTTCTTGTGGCGTGAGTTACGAAGCCAGATCTTTCTTCGCAGCACCCGCACGCTTGCGGTCATTTTCCAGCAGGAAACGCTTGCGGATACGGATGTTCTTCGGCGTGATTTCAACCAATTCGTCGTCGTCGATGAATTCCATTGCCTGTTCCAGTGTCATGCGGATCGCCGGGACAAGGATCAGGTTTTCGTCCGTACCGGAGGCACGAATGTTGGTCAACTGCTTGGCTTTCAGCGGGTTAACCACCAAGTCGTTGTCGCGGCTGTGAATACCGATGACTTGACCTTCGTATACCTCTTCGGTGTGACCAACGAATAACTTGCCGCGATCTTGCAGGCTGAACAAAGCATAAGCCAAGGCTTTGCCTGTGCCGTTGGAGATCAACACACCGTTGTGACGGTTGCCAATCGCACCCGCTTTGTACGGTGCATAGTTATCAAACACGTGGTAAATCAAGCCAGTACCAGAGGTCATGGTCATGAAGTCGGTTTGGAAACCAATCAAGCCGCGTGCGGGCATCCGGTATTCCAAACGGACGCGGCCTTTGCCATCCGGTGCCATGTCTTTCAGTTCAGCGCGGCGTTCGCCCAACGCTTCCATGACTTTGCCTTGGCTGGACTCTTCGATGTCAACGGTCACGTTTTCAAACGGTTCCATTTTCACGCCATCGACTTCACGGATGATAACTTCCGGGCGGGAAACCGCGAGTTCATAACCTTCACGACGCATGTTTTCGATCAGGATGCCCAAGTGCAATTCGCCACGACCGGAAACTTTAAATTTCTCAGGGTCATCGGTGTCTTCGACGCGCAACGCGACGTTATGCAGCAATTCTTGCTTCAAACGCTCGTTCAAGCGGCGTGAAGACGTGCCGGTTTTAACTTCTTTGCCCGCAAACGGTGAGGTGTTGACTTGGAAGGTCATGGTGACGGTGGGTTCGTCAATCGTCAACGCAGGCAATGCCACTACATTTTCCGGGTCACACACGGTGTCGGAAATGTGCAGCTCGTCCATGCCGGAGAACGCGATAATGTCGCCCGCTTGCGCTTCGTTGACTTCGACGCGATCCAAGCCGTTGAAACCGAGGATTTTCAGCACGCGACCGTTACGGATCTTGCCTTCGGTGTCGATAACTTTAACTTGGGTATTGGTTTTGATGCGCCCTTGCTTGATACGCCCGATCCCGATAATGCCGAGGTAAGAGTTGTAGTCCAATTGGCTGATTTGCAACTGGAACGGTGCGTTAGGATCAACGTCTGGTGCAGCTACGCTGTCGATAATGGTTTGGAACAACGGGGTCATGTCGCCGCCGCTAACCGTTTCTTCCAAGCCTGCGTAGCCGTTGATGGCAGACGCATACACGACGGGGAAGTCGAGTTGTTCGTCGGTTGCGCCAAGGTTATCGAACAGTTCAAACACCTGATCCATCACGCGGTGCGGGTTGGCACCAGGGCGGTCGATTTTGTTGACGACCAGAATCGGTTTCAAACCGTGCGCAAACGCTTTCTGAGTCACGAAACGGGTTTGTGGCATGGGGCCATCTACTGCGTCAACCAGCAGCAATACGGAGTCAACCATTGACAATACACGTTCAACTTCGCCGCCGAAGTCCGCGTGTCCTGGGGTGTCGACGATGTTGATGCGGTATTCGATACCATCGGCTGGGTTAGTCCAGCGCAGGGCGGTGTTTTTCGCCAAAATGGTAATGCCGCGCTCTTTCTCCAGCGCGTTAGAGTCCATCATCCGTTCGGAGACTTCGGCGCGTTCGCCTAAAGTGCCGGATTGTTGTAACAGTTTGTCAACTAAGGTGGTTTTCCCGTGGTCAACGTGGGCGATGATGGCGATGTTTCGCAGATTCTGGATCACAGCTAAGGTACTCAATAGTATTCATGGAAAGGCGCGATTATACGTGGAATATAGTAATTTTCTAATGAATTTACGGTTTTAGCGCTGGATTGCTGTAAGTAAATGTTGAGGTAGGCTGAAAAGACGGTTTTTTATGGTATGGTTATCACCTTGGTCAGTTGTAAAGGTTAAATAAACACTTATGAGTGCGGTTGCTTTAAGAGGGGTGGATACCACCTTGAACGCGGTCAATGACAGTGTTGCGTTCATTCAACGTTTGAAGCCTGATAGCGGGATAGCAGAACCCGTGTATCGACAATTACAACGCCAAATTATCCAGATGATCCAAGCTGGGGAATTGGGAGAAGGGGATAGTTTGCCTTCTGAACGTATGTTGGCGGAAGCATTGCGGCTAAGTCGTACCACGATTCGGCGCTGTTACGATGAGTTGCGTGAGCAAGATTTCATTAGTACGCATGGGCGTGCCGGGGTAATGGTTAAATCGCCACCGCGTATTAACCCCGAAATCGGCAAGCTCAAAGGCTTTACCGAAGAAATGCGGGAAATCGGCGTGGAACCATCCACCCAATTGCTGGAACGCCAGATTGTTTGTGACCGTACCATTGCCTCTATTTTTAACCGCCCTTCCACGGCACGTTTTCTCAAGTTGGTACGTTTGCGTTTGGGGGATGGCGTGCCGATGACGCGTGAAGTGGCCTGGTATGACTTGACGCTTGCGCCCGCATTGGCAGATTGGGATGTGGTCGGCTCGGCTTACCAATTCCTGCAACAGCACTGTGGTGTGACCTTGGCGGATGGTGAGCAAACCATTGAAGCCGCGATGAGCAATGCGGAGGAAATGGCGGCGTTTGGCTTTGTTGAACCCAGTCCGTGTCTATTGCTCAAACGCAAAACCTATGCAACCACAGGGCAGATGGTGGAATACGTCGAAGGGACGTTTCGGGGTGATGCGTACACCTACCGGATTACACTGAAGATGAATCCGCACATGCCTGCCCAGCCATAAAAGTTTGTACAGCCGTAAATCTGGGGAGTGCAGGCAATACGCCCGGTTGGGCTGCCACCATTGCCCCACAGGCATTCGCAAAGCGCAAGGCAGTTTCCAGTGGATAGTGGTGCAGGAGGGCATAAATTAACCCCGATGTAAACGCATCACCAGCCCCGGTGGGGTCAATCGCGGTAATTGTCCAGGCCAGTTCATGGCTGGCTGTCTGCCCTCGCTGTAACGCAATACAGCCGCGTTCTGCCAATGTCACCACCAACAATTCCCCCTGCCAAGCTAACGTTGGTAATAAGCGCAACCACTGGGCAATGGATAATGCTGGTGCATCAGCAATACCAAAACAAGCCGCCACTTCGGTTTCATTGAGTACCAAAATATCGGTCAGGGCTAAGACTGTTGGGTCGGGAATACGCCAAGGGGAAGGATTCAGCAAGGTTCTAATGCCGTGTTGCCGTGCTTGCAGGAAGGCTTCGCGTATCGGCGCATCGGGGATCTCAAATTGGGCACAGACCAGTTGGCAAGCGTGCAGAATACGGCTGGCGGCTTGTACATGATTGGTATCCAGTTGTGCATTAGCGCCGGGATATACCGCGATAATGTTATTGCCATCGGCGGCGATTAAGCCCACACCAAAGCCGGAAGGTGCAGCACTACGGATAATTCCTTGTGTATCCATGCCTTCGGCTTGCAACA
Organism: Thiothrix caldifontis; assembly: GCF_900107695.1. GTDB lineage: Bacteria > Pseudomonadota > Gammaproteobacteria > Thiotrichales > Thiotrichaceae > Thiothrix > Thiothrix caldifontis. Next base: position 199,290 of record NZ_FNQP01000003.1, read on the forward strand.
GATCTAGCAGTGAATTCCCCGCCGCATCATGCCCTACAGCAAGCAGCGTATGCGTTGGCAAGCCTAAACGGTGTATGCCAATGGCTAGATTCAACCCTTTACCGCCGTGTTCTGTCCATAAGTTTTCAGCCTGTATGGACTGCCCGGCCTTGGGTAATTGCTTAACGGTCATGCTATTGGCATTGACGTAACTGCCTAATACAAATACACCCATTCACTTATCCTCGCTGTTTGCTTGCAAGTTTAAAAGAATCACATACTAGTGTATTGATGTCTTTATGGTTTTATTGTAAGTCAACTTTTGGTACTGATTATGTCAGTATTTTATAATATAATAATTATTTGATTTAACTAAAAAACAGACAAAAGTGAGTAAAATATATTGAGAAATTAACTTTTTGGTATCAGAATGGCATCTACTGTTAATGATGCACAGGAGTGTGAAGTCATGGGTACTGGTCATTTTGGTTCAACCGATAACGATGATGGAGCGATTGGGTTCACCAACTCCAGCAAGCATGTAGGGTTAGTTGGTAAGAATGATTCTACTGATACTGCGGTAGCCCCTGGGGGAAGCGGAGTGTTTGGACTTACCATTGCACCAAATGCAGCAGGGGTTTTTGGAGCAAATAATAGCCCTAGTAGCCCCACTAATATGGGTAGAGGCGTGCAGGGTAATGGGCCTCAAGCGGGTGTCGGTGGTTTTAGCGAAGTCGGTTTTGGCGTAATCGGGCAAAGTAAAAGCAATAGTGGCATCGTTGCAACGAGTGAATCAGGGCAAGGGCTTTCTGCCTTTAGTGATAATGATGTGGGTATTTTTGCCAAAGGTGCTTCCTTTTCTGGCGTTTTTGAAGGCGCGTTAGTGGTAAATAAAGGCCCCAACCCCAAAAATCCTGCTATCCCACCATCTGATATAAATGGCAGTATTGTCGTTAACCATGGAAATCTGTTTCTTAATGAAGGAAGTCTGTTTGTTAATAAAGGCGATGTGATTCTGACAGGTGCTGATTGCGCAGAAGAATTTGATGTTAGCAGTTTTGACCTTGCAGAATCTGGGACTGTAATGGTCATTGACGATACCGGTGCGTTAAAAATGAGTGACAAGCCCTATGACACAAGGGTTGCAGGGGTCATATCTGGTGCAGGCGAATATAAACCGGGGCTTGTACTGGATAGGCGGCATTCACAAAAACGCAGGCAAGCTATCGCATTAATCGGGAAAGTGTATTGCAAGGTAGATGCACAATATGGCGCGATTGATATTGGCGATTTGTTGACGAGTTCTGCAACGTTAGGTCATGCAATGAAAGCCTCTGATCCCGCAAAGTCATTTGGAGCCATTCTAGGGAAAGCATTAAGCCGTTTATCCGATGGGCAAGGGCTAATCCCCATTCTGGTAACGTTGCAATGAACCGAAAGGGTGGCTGCCATGTATTTAACATCTTTGAACGCCAGACAAGTAGGCGAAGCCAGTGGTTTAACCTGCCCGGTTTTAATTGAATGGGAATATGGCAACCAGCTCCCTGATATTGTAGAAATTTATTCTGATGGTGCAAAAGTAGCAGAAATAGACGTTGCCGCCTCCCTGCAACAAAAATCGACGACCGTTTCCTTGCCTGCCGGAACGCTTGTGCAAGTTCATGTGTGTGGTCGCCTTTTTGAGCAGGAAACATTGCCCGATGAAACAGGTAGGGAGCAATACTGGAAAGTATTCTGCCTGTGGCAAAGCCTTGTAACCAAGGCTCTACCTGGAACAGGGGAGGTTATACCTGACCCGCCAAAACCAGCTCCTAGAATTACAAGCGCCTATGTCATACCCGCTTCCGCTGTATTTCTAGCTTTTCCGATGCCAGTGATTCTCAAACAGAGAAACAAAATCCGTGTGTCTTGGGCTTCTGCTCAGGCATTCGGTGCTTTCCTCGTGCGCTGGAATTCCAATTACGACAACCAGTTGAATCTAAAATGGGATGCCCGAAAACATTCTCCGCTAGGTGGAGAAGTGAGGGTGGATGGTGAAGGTAAATCCGGTTCATTCGAGCTGGAAGGCGTATTACCTGGTCTTGAGTATGAATTTGTTGTCAAAGGGCGGGATTCGGGATTCTTTGGATGGAAACCCATATATTCTGAGTGGTCGTCGCCGCAAAAAATTACTGTACCCGAAAACCTAGATTCTTTACGTCAATACATGCAGCTCAGCAATCTCGACACGAGCCAAGGTATTAGAAAATATCTGTTTGTCGATGCAGGCAGTATTAAATCCTTCATGCAACGCTAACCCTATACCCGAAAATATTGGAGGCGAATATGAGCCGTATTCGGATGTATGTATTTATACACAATGAAGCAGACGCCGCACTCAGACTAACCGGGCAGGAAGTGACATGGGGCGAATTTACCGAAGGATGGGAACCGCCAGCGTTGATCCATCCTGGTGCAGATGGTCAGTTTCAGGGTGAAGGTGATCTTTTTCTTGCGCCAACGACGGGGACAGAAGGCAATGTACGCTACCAGATTGATACTCCCGATGGCGGTGAGTTGTACATTCACTGGAATAGCCCATTGGTTGAATCTCAATACGGTAATACCTTTCATATCTGGTGTCCTCCCGGATGGGATGTTGCGCATTGGGGCGGGCAAGGTCACGAAGCAAAATTGCATATTCGGCTACGGCGGACTGCGGCAAGGCGTGTTGCAAACTTTAATCCTCAGGGACGGGGATTAAAGTTTCTGAATAAGTGGAATGAACAATTGCCAGTGATACACTTGGGATTCATCCTGAAAAACCTATATGGCAATAATACGTGTTTGGGTACATTGACTTCATTGCTGGCGCAAGTGACTATCGACTTGTCAACGTTTGGTTTTGGTCGAGTCCTTGCATCAACTGTTGACGATGATTGGGGGCCTTCATTAACCAACGCCAGCATGGGATTATGTGGCGGTATGGTATATACCGTGATGGATTGTTATTATCACCATCAACTCCCGCCAGAAAATGCTTCCTCCCCAGATACACCTGATGATCCGTTATTTCGTTATATTCACCAGCGTTTGATTGACAGTTTCGATATAGAGGGTGATGGCTGTCGTTTTCTCTCCTATTCCGCTGACTTTTATCCCAATGGCGATGAGGGGCTTGCTCAGGGGATAGGGGTATTCAAGGGGCGCTCATGGGTGAGTTACCGTGATGCGTGGGAACAAATTCGGGCGGATATTGATGCAGGGCGATTGTGTCCTCTCGCACTGGTACAAACGAATGCTTTATCCGGTTTTGGGCAAAACCACCAAGTTCTTGTTTATGGGTATCAGCGTAGCGGACAAGATATTACCCTTTTTGTTTATGATCCCAATAAGGGACAACAAGAAACCACGCTGATGTTCAATATTACGCATACAACGGGGGAGGTTAATGTAATGCGGAATCCTCCAGATAAAAGAATATGGGCGTTTTTTCGTATTGATGGCTATACACCCAAACAGCCTCCCTTTGGGCGAAAAATTACATCACTGCGTGATGCCGTCCGCGCCTCATCAACTACGCCAGTGTCGGGTTCCATCGCTATCCGACCTTTGCTGAATCAGATAGCACCGCCGATCTCCCTCGTTAGCTGGATGCGTTCACTATGATAACGGTAATCCAAAATGACTGGATACGTAGGGTTGCGGTGGTCAAAACCGTACTGGTGGAACGTTTCAAGATTATTGATAACCGTTTAAGTATCAACGGGTATGTTGATGCGGCAATGATTCACAACCCCAAGGATTGAGCCATGAAACAGTATCTTTTAGCTCCCGTGTTATGTTTTTTTACCCTGACGCAGGTGTATGCCGCAGAGCCAGCTTCGGTTTGTGCCTTAGTCAGTGCCGCAGACATCCAGAGTGCATTTGGGCAGGCCGTAGAAAAAACCACGGACACTGGAGAGTTTTGCGATTATGAAAACAGCGGTTTTTCGGTGCGGGTCACGCGGATTAATTATCACGATGAGGACGCTGCCAAACAAGGTTTTAAAACCTTATTCTCAGGCAAAACGGTCATCAAAGGTCTGGGTGATGAGGCCAATAGCCTCCGTAGAGGGCGTGAAGTTGAAAAGGTTTCCATGCGCCAAGGCCAAACCGTATTGAGTATCAGCAGAATGGGAGGTGAGTTTAAGGACGATGACCTCCATAAACTGGAATCCTTGTTGCGTCAGGCGGCCGGTTCATCACCTGCTGCGGACTCGTCCAGCGCAGCACAACCGGATGCCGCTTGTGAACCCATTATCAAAGCCAGTGAAACCAAAATTGCCCAACCCGCATGGCATTCTGTCACAGAAGGCGATGGGGTGAGGCTCGAAGCCATCAAGGTGGATGGGCAATTTTTCATGTCTGAAGACGGCAAATGGCAAAAAGCCCCCATGGACATGGATGCCGCCGAGAAAATAGTCATCGGCATGATGAGAGACGGTTCTGTCCGCTTATCAAACTGCAAGGAAGACGGCACGGAAACCGTTGATGGTGTGGAAATGACCGTATTGAGCTACCACAGCGAAATGGAAGGCATGGGTTCCAGCACGAATAAGCTGTACATCGGTAAGGCAGACGGTTTGCCCTACAAAACAGAGGCAGACGGTACAACCAACACTGTGCGTTATCAGGATGTTACCGCGCCCAAGCTGTGAAGATAGCTCAAGTAAGCGCATCGGTGTAGCATACCACCGCAATACTCAATCCATTTAATCAGGAGTTTTGCATGGCGGGTGGAAGCCTTTTAGCCTTACTCGACGACATTACCACGGTTCTCGATGATGTTTCCCTCATGACCAAAGTCGCGGCGAAAAAAACCGCAGGGGTGTTGGGGGATGACCTTGCGTTGAATGCCCAGCAAGTGGCTGGCGTACAGGCAGAGCGTGAATTACCGGTGGTGTGGGCGGTTGCCAAAGGTTCGTTTCTCAACAAACTGATTTTAGTGCCTGCGGCGTTGCTGATCAGTGTGATTGCGCCGTGGTTGATCACGCCGTTGCTGATGATTGGCGGCGCATTTCTGTGTTACGAAGGGTTCGAGAAAATTGCTCACAAGCTCTCACATCAACACGCAGAAGACAAAGCGGAACTGTTGGATGTTGCCCATAACCCCGACATCGACATGGTGGCGTTTGAAAAAGACAAGATCAAAGGTGCGATTCGTACCGACTTTATCCTTTCCGCCGAAATCATCGTGATTGCCTTAGGTACGACGCAAGGTGCTGCGTTTGCCATGCAAGCAGCAGTGGTTGCCGGGATTGCAATCATTATGACGATTGGGGTGTACGGCCTAGTGGCTGGCATTGTGAAACTGGATGATCTTGGTTTCCACTTGATCAAAGACAAAGCGACTGGGTTCCGGCGTGCTTTAGGGAATGGCATTCTGTGGTTTGCGCCGTGGTTGATGAAAACGCTGTCGGTGGTGGGAACCGCCGCGATGTTTTTGGTCGGGGGCGGTATTTTGCTGCACGGCATCCCGCATTCGCATGAGTTTACGCATGGCGCAGAGTTATTCATCCAGCAAGTCGGCTGGATCGGTGGAGCGCTCAAAGCCATTACCCCTGTCTTGCTGAGTGGTGTCTTTGGGGTATTGGCAGGGGCGGTGGTGTTAGCAGTGGTTGCACCGACGACGGCTCTGATCGGCAAGTTCAGGCAAGCTACCTGAGCTTAGCCAGCAAGGTTTTTAGCCGCCGCGTGGCAGCCTGCCCGTCGGCGGTGGGGGCGTAACAAACGCCTTCGTAGACTTGTGTAAACTCCTGAATCACGTTAGCCAATGCGGGTAAATGCGCGGCGGCTTGAGCGGCAAATACGCCGGGGGCATCGCCCGGTTCACGTACTATCCCTCGTTTTGCCAAGGCTTCACAAAAGCGCCGATACAGCCGTTGTTCGGGGGCTTCTTGCGCTTGCCGTTGTGTCATACCTAGTGTCAGTAACCAAAATAAACCGATAACCGCGAATAACCCCGCCACTAATAACGCGGTGCGCCCAATAGAAAAGGTTCCCAGCAGGGACTTTAACAAGGCCGCTTGTTCGGCACGGTCATAACCGACGACCCAACGCCTCCAGCCGTATTGCACGGTATCTACTTGTTGGCGAATGCCATTCAACCACGCGATTTTGCGGAGGGAAAAGATTGAGTCTGCTAAGAACGTGCCTTCCGCTTGCACGGCTGCTTCCAATCCTTGCTCAGTACGGCTTGGTGCAACCGCGTTAGTGGGGTCAATACGCACCCAACCACGCCCAGCTTGCCAGACTTCCGCCCATGCATGAGCATCGTATTGGTGAACGGCTAAGTATTGCCCTGCATCATTCCATTCCCCGCCTTGATAGCCAACCACGACCCGTGCTGGAATCCCTGCCGCACGAATGAGGAAGACGAAGCTGCCTGCATAATGCGCACAAAAGCCGCGTTGCGAGTCAAACAGGAAAGTATCAACGGTATCGCTTTCCCCTAAGCCCGGTGGGTTCAAGGTGTACGCAAAGGGCTGCTCACGAAACCGCGCCAGCACCGCGTCGATATAGGCTTGCGGATTCCCCGTTTCGCGCCACAAGCGTTGTGCTAAAGCACGGCTGCGGGTATCGCCAGAGGGGGGTAACGTTACGGCTAAGCTGCGTAACGTGTCAGGCAGAACCGCATCGCGTTGTGCATCTGGGTAGCTCACCGCTTTCAACAGGAACGGTGCTTGCAATGCTTGTTGCGCCATGACGCGATAATCCGCACCGCGCAAGACATCGCCGGTTACTTCCAGCGTTGGTGCGAGGGTAAACAGCCAGGGTTGCCCTGAGGTTTCGTAGATGGCTTCATACGGCACGGCTTCACCCTGTACGTGAATCGCGTCAGGGTTCCAGCGGTAATGGTTCAATAGTACGGATTTCAGTTGGTAGGTATCGTAATCTTGCTCGAATTGCCGCCATTCGCGTCCATCGAAATGGTTGAGTACCAGCCCTTGCCAATACAGTTCGTGTTGGGCGGGGCGCTTGCCCTTGAATGTTACCCGAAACGCTAAGTCCCCGGATTTTGCCAGTTTCTCAATATCACCGGGAGCCATGCGGTCGGATACCCCGGATTTTGCTTGCGTGGGCGCTAGAGGTAATGACCACAACGGTGCAAAGCGTGGCGCAAACACGAAAATCACGAGCATCAACGGCAAGCATTGCAGCAACATAAAAACCGACAAGCGCAGATTGAAACGTACTTGTTGCCCTGTTGAAAACTCAGTGATGGTTTGTTGCACACCCACTAGTGCTCCAGTCAGGATGACCATCGACAGTGTGGCGTAGAGCGCTGCACCCAACGCTTGTGTATATAAAAAGTGTAAGGCAACCAGAAAATAGCCGATGAAAATCACGACAATCGCATCGCGGCGCTGGGTGACTTCCAGTGACTTAAAGGCGAAGCCTAACAGTAGAAGTGTTGCCATGGCATCCAACGAAGGGAAGCGCAAACCACTTAATAACAAGCCAGCAATGCCCAAACCGATCAGCGCTACTTTGGTCATATTTCCCGGTTGCATGGCTGCCCCTGATAACACCCGCAAGCGCCAAGCTGCCGCAAACAAGAGCACGGGTAGCAACCACAATGGCAGGTGGAATAGAAAAGGCAAAATGACGATGAATTGTGCTGCAAATAACCAGATCATGCCTGTGTAGGTGATTTGCTTCTGCATGGCAGCGTGTCCGTTATTGTTATGAATGGGGTGATGCGGGAGACTTTACAGGATGGGGGGGAGGCTGCCTATGTTGGGGCGATAAGCTGTGAGGTTAGCCCCTATGCCATGCTACTATTCTTGCCTAACTTAGGGATCAAACAACACGAGGGATCAATGAGCAAACCTACCTACGAGAAACAAGGATTTTCCACCCGTGCCATTCACCACGCCTACGATGCTTACGCGGGCACTGGCGACTTGAATCCGCCCATACACCTGAGTTCGACCTACACCTTCCCAACTGTGGAGGACGGCAGTGCGCGGTTTGCAGGTGAACAGCAAGGTTTTGTGTATTCGCGCGTTGGCAACCCCACCACGGTTTTGCTGGAACAACGCCTCGCTGATCTGGAAGGCGGGGAAGCGGCGTTGGTAACAGCCTCCGGTATGGGCGCAACCGCCGCCTTGCTGTGGACGCTGCTCAAACCGGGTGATGAAATCATTGCCGACAAAACGCTGTACGGTTGCACCTATGCGTTTTTCAATCACGGGCTGGCGAAATTCGGCGTGACCATTACTCACGTCGATATGGCTGATTCCGCTAATCTCACGGCTGCGATTAGCGCGAAAACCCGTATTGTGTTCTTTGAATCGCCTGCTAACCCCAATATGCGGTTGGTGGATATTCCAGCGGTTGCCGCCATCGCCCACCAGCACGACAACTGCAAGGTGGTAGTTGACAACACCTATTGCACACCGTATTTGCAACGCCCGCTGGAATTGGGCGCGGATTACGTGGTGCATTCCGCCACCAAATACCTCGGCGGACACGGCGACCTGATTGCCGGTGCGATTGTCGGCGATGCGGAAACGCTGACCCAAGTACGCTTTTACGGTATCAAGGATATGACCGGCGCGGTAATGTCATCGCAGGATGCGTTTCTGGTATTACGCGGTCTGAAAACCCTCGCGCTGCGGATGGATCGGCACTGCCAGAATGCGCAAGCGATTGCCACCTTCCTTGCCAATCACCCCAAGGTCGAAGTCTGCCATTACCCCGGTCTGGAAAGTTTCCCGCAATACGCCTTGGCGCAGCGGCAAATGGCGCAACCGGGCGGCATGGTGGCGTTTGAACTCAAGGGCGGTTTTGCAGCGGGTTGCCGCTTCATGAATGCCTTGAACCTGATCACCCGTGCGGTGAGTTTGGGCGATGCGGAAAGTTTGGCGCAACACCCCGCCAGCATGACCCATTCCACCTATACGCCGGAAGAGCGGGCGGAACACCTGATTAGCGAAGGGTTGGTCAGGGTATCGGCGGGTTTGGAAGATGTGGCTGACTTGCTGTCCGATATTGAGCAGGCGTTGACGTTTGCTTGATAAAATCGGGGTCAGACCACATTGCAGCGTGTCTGGGGGCGATTTACCAGCAACTAACGGCGGCGTTTGCAGCTTTGATTGAAAGGGAGTTATCTATTTCCGCCTGATTATCCATTAGCGTTTGCACCGCCTTCCAATAGCAGCAAGCTTTGCTGGAGGCAGGCGGCTAACAACTCATCCACGGTTTCGCTGTCATCCAATGCCCTTGCAATGGCGACACCACCAATCATGAGTGCGGTTGCTGCCAAGCATTGCTCCCGCATCGGTGAGTTGCTGGATAATTTATCCAGCCATTTGACCATGCCTTGATAAACACGGGTGTAAGTGTTGCGTACCAGCGGATCACGGTGGCTGACATCGGTTGCCAGAAACGCCAGTGGGCAAGGGTTAGTGTCTTGCTCAAAATGTTCACGGCTGAGGTAGCTACTCAACAACACAGCCAACCGCCCCTGCGGGTCTAACCCACGGGTATATTTGGCAAAACGGTTTTTGGCTGCATAGGTAATGGCTTCTGCATAGAGGGTGCTTTTGTCGGGGAAATGGCTGTAAAACGCGCCGCGTGTCAGTCCCGCATCAGCCATGACATTATCAATGGAAACATTGTCAAAACCTTGGTGTGAAAACAGTTTAGCGGCACTGTGCAGAATTTTTTCGCGGCTTTGTGGTTTATGTGTACTGGGGTATGGCATGGTATTTTCCCTGAATATGTCGTTGAACATATTTTATGGCCTAGTAGACTCATCAGCAAATACCAAGGAGAGAATCATGCAACCGATAGCGATTTTATACCCCGCATTTGTGATGGCATTACTGACGTTTGTCGTGGCAGTGTGGTTATTGCATTGCCGCATTAAGGCGGTGAAGGCGGGTTTGACCCCGCTGTATTTCAAGCTGAACCACGGTGCGAAGTTGCCGGACTATCTGGTGCAGGCAACCCAGCATTACGATAACCAGTTTGAAATGCCCGTATTGTTTTACGTTGTGCTGCTGTTGGCGTATGTCACGCAAGGGGCGGATTTGCCCATGATCAGTTTGGCGTGGGCATTCGTGGTAACGCGGGTAGTGCATACGGTGATTCACCTGTCATCTAACCGTTTACGCTGGCGGCGGGATGTGTTTTTACTGGGTTTCGCCATCTTGGTGACGTTGTGGGGGTGGTTATTGGCGCATTTACTGACAAATTCATGAGGTTATGAAAAATGGAATATGCCATGAAAACAGCCATTCGTGCAGTAGACATTCCGCCACGCACCACGCCTTCCGTTTACCCTGAACCGTTCGCAGCGCGTATGATCGGGCGGGAAAAACACCAGCTTGGGGATTTTTTCGGGCTGCATAATTTTGGGGTGAATCTGACTAGGCTTGCCCCTGGTGCGGTTTCTGCTTTGCGTCATTCACATACGAAACAGGATGAGTTTATTTATGTACTGCAAGGCTGCCCGACACTGCATACCAATGACGGTGCAAGCCGACTTGAACCGGGTATGTGTGCAGGTTTTCCGGCTGGCACGGGCAATGCCTGCAATCTGAGTAATGATACCGATGAGGATGTCATCTATCTCGAAATCGGCGACCGCACGCAGGGAGATGAAGCCAATTACCCGGACGATGATCTTCAGGCTGTGCAAGTTGATGGACAATGGTTATTCACCCGCAAGGATGGTACGCCGTATGAATAATCAGGAACAATCTTTTCATCCACAACTGTCCACGTTGGAATTCCTGCAACGGCAACTTGAGGGCACTCTGCCTGACAATGCCACCACCGCCATGCAGTACCCAACAGCCATCTCACAACTGTTGGGTTTCAGAATCAATGCTATTGATAAAGGCTACGCCCGCCTAGAAATGAATGCAGATGCCGCCATTCATGGCAATCAGCAACGTACCGTGCATGGTGGTTTATTAGGTGAACTGGCTGATGCAACTATTGGCACAGCACATTCTACCGCCATAGAAAAAGGTGAAAGTTTTACCAGTATTGACCTCAGAATTAGTTTTTTTCGCCCAGTTTGGAAAACACTTCTAACCGCAACAGCCCGATAAATTCAGCATGGAAAAACTATTACACATTATCAATGTGAGATTACCAATGAGGATGGCAAGTTGGTTGCTGTGGCTGCTGGCACAGTAATGACCTTAAGGGGTTCCGCAGCAGCTCAAAGATAGAGCAGAAAATGCAATTGAATAGACAGAGGGAGAAAATCGTGAAAACCATACCTTTATTTCAAGTTGATGCCTTCACCAGTCAACCCTTTTCTGGCAATCCGGCAGCGGTGTGCCTGTTGGATAAGATCGCCGATGCACGTTGGATGCAAGCAGTTGGGGCAGAAATGAACCTGAGCGAAACCGCGTTCGTTTGGCGCGAGGCGGATGGTTTCGGCTTGCGCTGGTTTACCCCGACGGTCGAAGTCGATTTGTGTGGACATGCCACGCTTGCAGAAACAGGAGGCTGACATGAGCACCATCCTCAACTACCGCTACATCAACGCACGGCTCGCCAGTTCCGGTCAGCCGCTGGCGGATGAAATCCAGTCGATTGCTGATGCTGGCTACGAGGCAGTGATCAATCTGGCGATGCCGTATTCGCCGAATGTACTGGAAGACGAAGGTTTTCGCGTCATCAGCTTGGGGCTGGATTACTACCATATTCCCGTGCCGTGGGAGGAGCCAACGCTGGCGCATTTGCAACGTTTCTGCGCCCTGATGCAAATGCTGGAAGGGCGCAAGGTGTGGGTGCATTGCGCACTCAATTACCGGGTTTCCGCGTTTCTATTCCAGTATCACCGCTTGGTGCTGGGGATGCCGGAAGCAGACGCCAAAGCCGTGATGCTGCCGGAATGGGAGCCGGATGAAGTCTGGCAGGCGTTTTTGCAGATCGACAGCAACCTGACCCGAAGTGATCCCGTTTGACGGTCGCAACTGGGAAGCGGCTGTTGCAAAGTTGAACCAACAATTAAATCTTTGAGGAATCTCCATGATCGCCGCAACATTCAACCTCACCGATTACTGCCAACGCATCGGTTACACGGGCGAATTACGCCCCAACCTTGCGACTGTACAAGCCCTGATGCAGCACCAGTTGTGCAGTGTACCGTTTGAAAACCTGGACGTGTTGGCAGGCAAACCCATTTCCCTCAACTCCGACGACATCGTGGCGAAAATCGTCGGCAAACAACGCGGCGGCTACTGCTACGAAGTCAACGGACTGTTTGCGATGGCATTGCAAGCGTTGCAAATCCCTTACCAATTTGTCGCTGCCCGCCCGATGTTTTATCCGATGAAACGCCCACGTACCCACATGGCCTTGCTGGTCACGCTGGATGGTGCGGAATGGCTGTGTGATCTCGGTTTCGGCAGTTACGGCATCCGCGCACCGCTGCGGCTGGATGTGCTGGAAACGCCAATCCCACAAGGTTGTGACACCTTCATGTTGAGCGAGGAAGGCGGCGATATTATCCTCAAAGCACAAGTGGATGGCGCATGGGTGAAGCAATACGGCTTTAATCGTTGCGCAGTGGAATGGATTGATTTTGCCCCGGCAAACTGGTTGAACTCTACCCACCCTGACACTGTGTTTACTCAGAAACCGCTGGTGGTGCGCTTTACGGTCAGCGGGCGCAATATCCTGTTTGGCGACAGTTTCAAGCAGGTGGAGGAAGGTGTCACCACGCAACGCACCCTTGCGCCACACGAACAAGCGGCGGTCTTGGCGGAATATTTCGGTTTAAATGCCAATTGATTACACAAACATGACTCAGCTTCGGTATTAAAGTTATGCTGGATTTCGGCTACATTCCCCACACACCGATCTCGCGCCCGTTGGTGGTAGCCGTCTCCTGCCAAATCTTGTCATCCCACACCACGTCGGGGCGGCGGTCGAAAATGATCAAATGCGCTTCCGCTGCACCGCATTGATCGGCATAGCCTGCGGTTTGCTGGATGCCTTCCACTACCGTGGTTTCGCGCGATTTGTAGAGGATTTTGAGTTCCAACACAATGCGTTGCACTTCGCCGTAAAAGCCCTGTTCCTCGTCGATAGGCCATTCGATGTACAGGTCGGTGCGTTTTCTGCCCAGCCCGTATTCGCGGTTGATGCGCCCACCGCCGTTGATAATGCGTTGCAGAAAGGCTTGCAGCAGTAATTGCGGCCCCGCTTCCTTGTAGTCAAAGCGTTCAATCCACGCATCGGCATTTTCGCGGAAAAATTGCTGGAAAGCTTCCAACAGCTTGGGCATGTCGAGGCGGCGTTGCGGGGTGAGATACCACGCTTGTTCGTAGGCGATGGTGATTTGCTTCGTCCAGGTCAGTTCACGCGGAATCACTTCCTGATAAATGCGGTTGGCAATACGTAATTGCGGGCGTGCTTCGATTAGCCCCAGGTCGGCGACGTATTGCACATCGTCTTGCGGCAAAGTGTCATCCGTGGTTTTGCCCGCCAGCAACGCACTGATGATGGAATGCACACGCGGTTCTTTAAGCTTATCCGCCAATTGGTCGAGGTGGGTAGCGCGGGAATAGATCAGGCGTTCGCGGGCTGCGCGGTATTGTTCCAGCGTGATGGGCTGGGTGCGGTCGCGGGCGGGTTTGTATTCCCACGTCATGGCGTGACCAAGCGCATTTACCAGCCACGGTTGCCCACAGGTGTCTTCCCAGAGTGCGGGGAAAATGGCTGCGTCGAACACTTGCCCCGTGGCTTGGGTGTGTTGGGCGTAGAGCGTTTGCACTTCAGTCAGCGTGAAACTGCCCATGCGCAACGATGCCGATTTGATATTGAATGCACTGCCGCCCGTGATCACTTCCTGATTCCCTTGCGTGATGCGGTAATCACGCACGTCACGTACCCCGCAGAGGATGACGCTTTGCGGGAAGGGGACATCAGGCCGCCCGATATAACCTTCGCGCAATTGGCGCAGCAAGGAAATGAGCGTGTCGCCAACCAGCGCATCGACTTCATCAATCATCAACACGATGGGCTTGCTGGATTCGGCTGCCCAGCGGGTGAGTAGGGTTTGCAGGACAGAGGTTTCACCTGTGCGCCATGCGTCTTCCAGCCAATCCTGTAGGCGTAAGTCATGAAGGCGGTATTGTGCGCCTTCCACCACACGGCTGGCGATGGTACGCATTCCCTGTTCCACATCGTTGCGGGCGGCTTGCGCGGCTTCGACATTGATGTAGAGCGCGGTGTAATCACCCGCTTGATTGAGCTTGTCAGCAAGCGCAAACAGCGTGCTGGTTTTCCCCGTCTGGCGCGGCGCGTGCAGCACGAAGAATTTTCCCGCTTCAATCAGGTATTGGATTTCTTCCCAATCCACCCGCGATACAGGGTCGATGCAGTAATGCTGCTTGGCGTGAACGGGGCCTGCGGTATTGAAATGTTTCTGCATGGCGGTGGTCTGGTGATAAGGGATAGAGGCAGTATAGCACGCTGGCTACTGACCACATTCAACAGAACATCGTTGGTTTAAGCATCCTGAACCACTAGATTATTTACGCTATAGTTGAGTGCAAGGGGTAGATTTCTGCCTCATGCATCACAGGAGACATCGCATGTTACGCATACTCTTGGCTTTGCTGCTCACCAGCTTCCTCAGCGCCTGTTCCGGCACGGGTTCGACAACGCCCACTCCGCAAGTCATTAATGGCACTGCTTTGCAGGCCGCGAATACTGTGGTGCAGGCGATCAATGGCCTGCAAAATGGTACGGGTGGATTACAACCTTTCACCGACCTGTTTGATCCGACGGGAGTACGTTTTTCGCCGTATTACCGCACGGAAGCCAGCGACCAAATCTTGACAGCAACGGCGTTTGAAAGCGATTTCATCCTGCAAAATCCGCCGACCCACAACTGGGGAACTCAGGATGGTTCTGGCGACCCGATCGTGCTGCACATCCGCGACTATTTCGGGCGCTACGTGTGGGATCACCCCTACCATAGCAGTGCCACGGTCACGTTGATCAACACCAACAGTGATTTCCAATCGCAAGGCAACCTGATCAACAACCTGCTGGCAAGCTACCCGGTGGCGCAGTACCGCATCGTCGAATACCACCAACCCGGCACTAACCCCGCCTACAACGGCATGGACTGGACGAGCCTGATGGTAATCTTGAAAGATGCAGGTGGCGGCAACCAATGGACGCTGGTCGGTTTGGCGCACGGTTCTTGGACGATTTAGTGTCAGTAATTTTCTGATTGCTGCATCAGCCTGACGAAATCACCTAAGGTTTGCCCCGGCAATTCCTCAAAGCCACGTTCCAGCGTATCCAGCGAGCGGATGCGGTCAAGACGAAACGTGCGGAAATCGTTGCGCAATTCGCACCAGGCGGTCAGCGTCCACACATTGCCCCAGAAAAACAGCCCCAGCGGTTTGACTTCGCGCTGGCTGGATTCGTGGTCAGCGCGTTGGTAATCCAGCCGCAGGTAACGGCGTTGCGCAATCGCATGGCGGCAGGTGTCGAGGGTGGTTTCAAGGTCTTCGCGCACCCCGAAGCGCATGGCGAATAAGCGGCTTTCTTCCAGATGGCGATGCAATTCGGTGGGAATCACGGCGTGGATTTTGTCGAGGACGGATTGCGCACTGCTGCCCAATTCGCTGCCGCCCCACGCTTTCAACATTCGCGCCCCGACGACAAGGGCTTCGATTTCAGCGGCGGTAAACATCAGCGGTGGAATATCCAGCGAATAACGTAGGTGATAGCCGACACCCGCTTCGCCCTCCACCGGCACGCCCGACAGGCTCAAATCCTGAATATCGCGGTAAATGGTGCGTTCGGAAACTTCCAAACGTTCGGCAAGTTCACGCGCCGTCACCAGCCGCTTGTTACGCAGGATTTGCACAAGCTGGAACAAACGATCGGCACGGCGCATGGGTTAGCCTTAAGCCATCGAGTGTAAGCCGATCATATTGCCTTCGGTATCAAACACCAATGCGATGAAACCGTGTTCGCCGATCGACATTTTTTCCTTGAAAATGCTGCCACCATTGGCAGCGGCACGGGCGGCATCCACGGCGCAGTCTTCACAACTGAAATACACTAGCGTGCTGTTGCCACCGGATGGGCAGCCGCCCATTTTGACCAATGCGCCTGCTGCACCATAGGTAGGATTGTCGCAATCGGACATCGGGAACGTCCACATTTCCAGATCAGGCCATGCTTCAGGGTCAGACATGGGCAGATTTTCCAGCTTGGTTTCAAGCATGGCTTCGTAGAAGGCGACGGCGCGGGGCATATCCTGCACGTAAATTTCAAACCAGCCGACTGGGTTCGCTTTCATGATATTTCTCCTTTGGTGGGTCATTGTTGATTGGTTTTTGTAGTATAGATGCCACCTCCTGACAGCATCATGTCAGGAGTGTTTCATTCATTGGGGATTTCCGCTTCGACCAGTTGCGCCAGCATCACCAGCGATTCCTGCCAGCCAAGGTAACAGGCTTCGGGCGGAATCATGTCGGGAATGCCCTCCTGCACAATGTGGACATCCGTTCCGCAGGAAACCGGTGTCAGGGTGACGGTCTGGCGCATTCCGCCGGACAAATTCGGGTCATCAAACTTGTCGGTGTTGCAGATGCGTTCGTTCGGGATCAGTTCAACGTATTCGCCACCGAAGGAATGGCTTTGCCCGGTGGAGAAATTGGTGAACGACATGTGGAATGTGCCACCCACGCGGGCTTCGTGCTGATGCACTTTGCCGGTGAAACCGTGAGGTGGCAGCCATTTGACCATGGCGTCAGGGTCGAGGAAGGCGCGGTAAATGCGTTCCGCTGGCGCACGCAGTACGCGGTGCAGTGTGACGGTGTTAGGCATGATATTCCTCCTTATAAATCGACTAGGGTGGTGAAGCCACCGTAATTCATGCGGGCGCAATCGAATGGCAAATCTTTCATATCGCCACACTGCATCCGTGGGTCTTGGTGGACTTTGGCGTTTACTTCATCGCGGTGCTCGCGTGATTGGTAGATGATGAAGGCGAGAATGACGGTTTCACCTTCCTGCGCCCCAGCGATGCGTGGGAAAGAATTGTTGGCAAATTCGGAATTCAGGTCTTCGCCCACGCATTCCTTGTAGGCGAGTGCGCCGTGTTCCATCCAGATTTCGCCTGCGGCTTGCGACATCACGCGGTAGGCTTCCAGCTTGTTTTCAGGAACGGGCAGTACAAATCCGTCGACGTAACTCATGGGGTATCTCCTTGGTAGTTTTGGGAAATGAAGTAATCGACGAGGGCCTCCAGCGTGGCTTCCCAGCCGATCACAAAGCCCGCTTCTGCTGCTGCCTGCAAACGTTCGGCAGCAGCGAAACGGGTGTGTAAGGTGAGTAAGGTCTGGTCGCCCTGTTCGGCAAACGTAATGGTGACGGTGGCGCTGGGCGGCAAACCGGCTCCACAAGCGTGTTCAGCAGTCGGGTCGCCGTCGTACACCAAGCGTTCGGGGGCGGTGATTTCGCGGAACGTGCCTTGGCAGGGGTAAACCTTGCCGTCCGGCGCGTGCATGTTCAGGCGCATCACGCCGCCGACCTGTAACTGGATGGCGCAATCGGTGTTGACGAAGCCGTGCGGCCCCCACCAGCGTTGCAGGTGATACGGGTCAGTCCAGACTTTCCACACCAGTTCGCGCGGCGCGTTGAACAGGCGGGTGATGGTGATTTCCTGAGCGGTGGTTGTCGTCGTCATGCGGCTGATCCTTTGGCTTGCAGTTCCTGCAAATAAGCGTCCAGCCGGTCGAGGCTTTGCTCCCAGCACTGGCGGTATTGCTCCAGAAAGACGCTGGCTTGCTGCAAAGCTTGCGGCTCCAGCTTGCAGGGGCGGAACTGCGCTTGTTTACTGCGCGAAATCAGCCCGGCACGTTCCAGCACTTTCAGGTGTTTGGTGATAGCGGGGGCGCTGATGTGGAAGGGTTCCGCCAGTTCCGTAGCGGATGCCTCCCCACTGCTCAGACGGGTTAGGATGGCACGGCGCGTGGGGTCGGCGAGTGCCGCGAAGGTGAGGCTGAGGGTGTCGGGTGGCAATGGTTGCTCCTTGTAATTAACCGATTGGTTAAATATAGAAGAAACAGGAAATCATTGCCAATTTAGGGGTATTGTAGGTGCAATGACGATTGCTTTATTTTTATTCAATATATTCTTTCTTGTGGCTTGTAGCATACTAACCGTACAATGTTATTAGCCATTTAGTCGCGAGCTTTTTTATGAATAAAATTAGGTAAGATGGAAAGCAATTTTTCTAACCTGAAACGCCCCCAACACCCCATCCCCGATTTCGTGCAAGCCGCCCTGATCGAGCGCGGTTTGATGGACGCTTACCATGCCCGCCCAGCCTACCAGCAGAACGATTACCTCGGCTGGATTGCCAAAGCGAAACGGGAAGAAACCAAACTGAAGCGGCTGGCGCAAATGCTGGATGAACTGGAAGCAGGTGGCGTTTACATGAAGATGAAGCATCCCGCATCTTCACGGTCAAAGAGCAGCTAAGATATGACGATCAAACCCGCAAACGTCGATCAATACCTGCAAAGCGGCTGTGGTCGCTGCGCGTTCGGCGGCACACCTCAGTGCAAGGTACACCCGTGGACGGCGGAACTTCGCTTACTGCGGGAAATCGTGCAGGCATCCGGTTTAACCGAAGAAATAAAATGGAGCATTCCCTGCTACACGCACGCTGGCAAAAACATCCTGCTGCTGAGTGCGCTGAAGGATAGCGTGACCCTTGCCTTTTTTCGGGGTGCAGAAATGCTAGACCCCGACCATATTCTGGAAAAACCCGGTGAAAACTCCCGTTTCGCCCGCTACATGCGTTTCACGGATACGCAATCCATTGCCGCACTGAAACACGCGATTCCTGCCTACATTCAGGAGGCCATAGCGCTTGAAAACGCCGGGAGGAAAGCGGATACCCGCTCTGATGCGCCGCTGGAATATCCTGAAGAACTGACCCAACTGTTTGCTGCAAACCCCGCTTTTGCACAAGCTTTCGCCGCACTCACACCGGGGCGGCAACGCGGTTATCTGTTGCATTTCACCTCGGCGAAACATTCAACCACCCGAACGGCCCGCATTGAAAAGTGTGTGCCGAAGATTTTCAGTGGCAAGGGCTGGAACGAACAGTAACAATTCACTTGTGGGTTGGCCTCCAGTTTTTCCTGTTGCTCAGCGGTCTTCGCCAAGCGTCAATGCTGGTCAGTCTGGTTGGGTCGGTCATGCGTATCTCCTGTGTTGGCTGTGTCGGAAAACGGCGACTTGCTGACGAACAGGTTGTCCAGCCGGTAAGCCTCCTTCAGCGCAGCGAGCGCAGGTGGCAATTCAAGCTGCAAGCGGATTAGCCGTGCCGCTGCCCTGCAAGTGTCAGGCTGGTCACGGCGGATACCCAGCGTCGAGAAATCTTCCCCGCCCTTGCCGCTGGCGAGGATAGTGAAATCTTCCGGCTGGGTGCAGCCATTGCTCTGCACTTCGATGGTGATGTAGGTGTCATCGAATTGCGCACTGTACAGCGGCTCCAGTTGGGTGGTGTTTTCAGCGTTGGTGCTGCCTGCGAGGGTGGTCAGGATGATGCCAATGGCTAATAAGGGTTTCATGATGATGCCAATGGCTAATAAGGGTTTCATGATGATGCTCCATGTTTGAAACAGTTCAGGTTCCATCATGCGCTTTTTGCACGGCTGCTTCATCCCACTTTTTCATGCTGAACATGGCGCGGCGTATGGGGTCAGCGTTAACCTAACTGTTATTGTTATTCTGGAAACAGCGTGTCAACATCGTGAGCCATCCAAACCAACTGTTAGCGGTGAACTACCATGGGCATGACTTACTGGCTGAATGTACGCGACGGCGACACGATTGAAAGCGAAGAAAACGACCTGTCAGCCACTTGTAAATTGACGGATACGCTGGACAAGGTTTGTCTGGAGCTTGGCGTGCGGGCAGTCAGCGAATTTGTTGACGGCACCGAAATGAGTATGGAATACGAGGACGAGTTTGATGTGCCTGATGATGACGTGCTGTATGAAGAAGGCAAACGCTCTTATCCGTTGGACGAAATGCACTGGTGTGAGGCCAATAGCGGGTTGGATACCTTCCGCGCCTTGCAAGCCAGCCTGAGTGAATCGCCTGAAAACTTCGGGTTTGACCTCGACGATATTGACATGCTTGCGGCGGAACTGGATGAAATCATTGAGCTATTGGAAGAAGCTGCTAGTCAGGGGCGAACGTTCCATCTGGAACTGTTAGGATAGTGGATTTGACCACGATCCCGTAAGGGTGGCATAGCCATGCAAATCACACATCTCCATGAACTGGGATGGAACCATTTTTTCCAGTCACAACTGACACTGGAAGCACTCGCAACCAGCTTGCCGTTCCGGGTCACGGGCGTGCAACGCAACCTGATTGAATGCCTGGGGCTGGATGTGCAGGGGCAAGCGCAATCCGTCCCGCTTTCCACCTACCCGTGGCGGCACGAAGCGCCTGAAAATCACCCCACGGTCGGCGACTGGCTGCTGCTGGACAGGGACTTGCAGCCGCTGCACCTGCTGGAACGTAAAACCTTGATTAAACGCCGCAGTGCAGGCAGTGAAGCGGTGCTGCAACTGATCGCCGCCAATATCGACACGCTGTTCGTAGTGACTTCCTGCAATGAGGAATTCAGCCTCAACCGGCTGGAACGCTATCTGGCGTTAGCAGCAGAGGCTGCGATTGATGTGGTGGTGGTGCTGACCAAGAAAGACCTGTGCGCGGATACCTCGGTGTATGTGGATGCGCTGCGCAAGCCTTACCCCAACCTGCCGATTGAAGTTATCAATGGCACTGATGCGCAGGATGTTGCAGCACTTGCCATGTGGTGCAGCACTGGGCAAACCGTTGCTTTGCTGGGTTCATCCGGCGTGGGCAAGTCCACCCTCCTCAACAGCCTGCAAGGGGATGACGGGCAGGCAACTGCACCCATCCGGGAAAAGGACAGCAAAGGGCGGCATACCACCACCTCCCGCAGCCTGCACCGCTTGCAGGGCGGCGGCATCCTGCTGGATACGCCGGGAATGCGTGAGTTGCAAATGGTGGATTGTGAGGAGGGGATTCAATCCACTTTCGCCGACATTGAGCAACTGGCACGGCAATGCCATTTCCACGACTGCCAGCATCTGGCTGAACCGGGGTGCGCCGTCCGGCAAGCGGTCGAGACTGGCGAGCTGGAACAACGGCGGCTGGACAATTACCACAAGTTGCTGGCAGAACAGGCTCGCAACAGTGGGTCGGTCGCGGAACGACGTGAGCAGGATCGGGCGTTGGGGCGTTTCTACAAGCAGGCGAAAGCGTCTGCCAAACGCTTTAAATCGCGGGATTAGGCGGCGCGGTACTTTGAGCCTTGTGTATAAAGTCATGGGGTCTTGGAGGATGAATGCTGGAAGGTAACCGCTTTGTCATCTTGCTCCCCTTGTATTGTCCTATGCTTAAGGTATCAGGTTTCAATGGGAGATACAGTCATGAAAAATCTGGAAACGTTGTTGGGCACAGAAGCGCAATTCCTGCTTGCCCACGAATGCCAAACCATCCCCAAAGCGCAATTGCATCTGCCGGGGTCGGATTTCGTCGACCGGGTGGTTAGTCAGTCAGACCGCAGCCCGGTGGTGTTGCGTAACCTGCAAATGCTGTTCAACCATGGGCGGTTGGCGGGTACAGGCTATCTGTCGATCCTGCCGGTTGACCAAGGGGTGGAACATGCCGGGGGTGCATCGTTTGCACCCAACCCGATCTATTTCGACCCGGCCAATATCGTTGAGTTGGCACTTGAAGGTGGCTGCAACGCGGTGGCCTCTACCTTTGGTGTGCTAGCCTCCGTCAGCCGCAAGTATGCACACAAAATCCCGTTTGTGGTGAAGTTCAACCATAACGAAATGCTGACCTACCCGACCATGCACGACCAGACCCTGTTCGCCAGCGTGCAGCAGGCGTTCGATCTGGGGGCAGTGGCAGTGGGTGCGACCGTGTATTTCGGAGCACCGGAATCCCGCCGCCAGATCCAGGAAGTCAGCGAAGCGTTTGAACTGGCGCACCAGCTTGGCATGGTCACGGTGCTGTGGGCATATTTACGCAATTCCGCCTTCAAGCACGAAGGGGTGGATTACCACACTGCTGCCGACCTGACCGGGCAGGCCAACCATCTGGCTGCTACCATTGGTGCGGATATTGTTAAACAGAAACAGGCGGAAGGTAACGGCGGCTACAATGCCATCAAGTTCGGCAAAACCCACCCGAAAGTGTATTCCGACCTCACATCGGAACATCCGATTGATCTGGTGCGTTATCAGGTCGCCAACTGTTACATGGGGCGCATTGGCATGATCAATTCCGGCGGCCCCTCAGGAACCGATGACCTGCATCAGGCCGTGCGCACCGCTGTCATCAATAAGCGGGCGGGCGGAATGGGCTTGATTTCCGGGCGTAAGTCATTCCAGAAACCGATGGTTGAAGGCATTGAATTGCTGAATGCGATTCAGGATGTGTATTTGTCGGAGAAGGTGACGGTTGCTTGAATTCACCGCCTTAACGGTGGTGTAAGGGCGCACGGCAAGTGGGCAAATCCACGCTGGCCTTGCAGTTGGGGATTGAACATTACGTCACGTTGGATGACATCGCCACTTACCAAAGTGCCAAGGCTGACCCGAAAGGGTTTGTGCTCAGCCTGCCCAAGCCGGTGGTGATTGATGAGGTGCAGCGTGTGCCGGAGTTGTTCGTTGCCATCAAGGAACAGATTGACCTTGACCGCACGCCGGGGCGGTTTGTGCTGACGGGTTCGAGCAGTTTGCAGGGCTTCCGCGACATTTCCGATTCGCTGGCGGGGCGGATTGGGATTGTGGATTTGTATGCCTTTAACCTCAGCGAGATTATCGGGCAACGCTTCAATTTCATTGATCAGGTGTTTTCTGGCGCGGCATTTCCGGCGGTGGCGCAAGTGACGGATATTGTGCCGCATTTGCTCAAGGGTGGGTTTCCCGAAGTGCAGACGATTGCACACGCTAAAACGCGCATGTTGTGGTTCAGTTCCTATATTCGCACTTACATTGAGCGTGATTTGCACGACATGGGCAATATCCGCAATCTCGATAGCTTCATGCGCTTGTACCTGTCGCTGGCGTTGCGCAGTGCCAATCTGCTCAACAAGGCTGATCTGGCGCGGGATTGCCAGCTTGACAATAAAACGCTGGATAATTACCTCGGCATCCTCAAGCACACTTACCAGATTGCGTTGCTCAAACCGTGGTTTAACCATGCGGCGAAACGGCTGGTGAAAATGCCCAAGGTATTCATGCTCGATAGCGGCATTTTGTGCCATTTGCTCAAGCTCAGTAGCACGGAGGATTTGCAGCAATCCAGCCAGCGCGGAGCGGTGTATGAAACGTTTGTGTTGAGTGAGTTGGTGAAGGCGAATACTTACGCGACGCAGCCGGTGGATTTGAGCTTTTACCGCACCAGTGATGGCAAGGAAATCGACTTCGTGCTGGATAACGGCAAAGGGCTGGTGTTGTTGGAAGTGAAGGCGGCGCATAGCGTGACTCCGGCGGATTTCCGGCATATCAGCTACTTTATCGGGCAGAATCCGGGGCGGGTGGTACAGGGGATGGTGTTGTATGGGGGGGAACGGGTGTTGCCGTTTGGGGAGAGTGACGGGGTGAAGTTGTGGGCAGTGCCGTTGGGGATGATGGCGGAGAGCGGGAAAATGGCGGGTTAAGGTACAGTGCCAAGGCTTGGTGGGGCTTAGGTTTTTCTACAGCATCAACGTCCAACATGATGGGTGCGATGGGGAGTAATCAAAACGGAGTCGCGGGCTGTCACCGCGTCCGTCATCGAATAATTTGTTGGATCACTATGAAATAAATCAATTATTAAAATGACACTTGATAGACAAAGAAAAATCATAAGAAACCATATAAATAATTGACAATTAATATTTTATTCTTGTCTGCTTTTTATCTCTTTTTGTTTTTATAGCTAAGCTGGTGTTTTGATTAAAAATTGCAGTTATTTATTTTTATCTCCTTTTCTCCAAATATCATACTCCATAGAGGTGCTTCCATAAAACCCATGTCTGTATTTATCTTGAGGCACTCCAAATTTTCCAATTTCTTCTTTCGTTGGGTTTTTTTTGAGATATTCAAGGATTTCTTTATTTTGAATGATTGATTCTTTTGTCTGGGGTATCGGTCTTTCTTTGTGTGATATTTTTACTGGCTCATTAGAAAATTTATTAACTGATTTTCTAATGTTTTTACCTTTAATTCTAACTTCTTGAGTGTCTACTTTACTGGTTTTGAAGTAAGAGGCGGTAATGATTGTTTTTGGTTTGATATTTGCCTTAGATATATTTTCATTAGGATGATCTTTGCTGATATGATCTGTAATTAATAAAGCAGGGTATGCTATATTGCAAAAAGGACAGCGTACCGTTGAATTTTTTAAGGCATATTTTTTCTCTGATGGGGAGATGCCTCCTTTCTTCTTTCCATATTTCCTTGTTTCTCGTTTCACTTTTTGTGCCTCTCTGTATAGCCAACGTCAATATGACGGGCGCGGCGGGGAATAAGCTGTTAAGAATCGTGGGCTGTCACTGCGTTCGTCGTCGATATTCTCGTTAGTTTTTTCTATTTTTCCCAAGACCAAATCCTCCGCCAGAAATCACTAATCCTTTATCAAAAATATCATTTTTTTTTGTTATTATTATTGTATTTTGCTTAGATTCACTTATTAATCTGTTTCTATTGGATATTTCATGCTTTAATATGCTTATTGTTTTCTTTATTGATTTTGCTGTGCTTTTAACCAATTTATCCGTGTCTATATAAGTTTCAATACATTCAATTGCTTTTGATATTTCGTCAACTTCTTTTCTAAGTTTTTCTTTGCTTTTCATATGCTTATTATTAATTTTAAATAAAAAACTATAAGTATATTTTTTTTAAAATTAAAGAATTTAAATTAGAGGGTATTGATGAGCTTTAAAATGATTTTTTATTTTTGAAGTCATTGATTTTCAATTCTTTGACTATTTTAAAAATTGATTCAGCCACCCCAAGGCTTGCTAAATCAATATCATGCCACGTTGAAATAGGCTTACCGTCAGTTGGTAAAGCCTGCAACTTTCCATAGGGTGAAGCTGTCCAAGCGCACGGCCTAAGAATAACTGGTATTACAATAGCTTCACCATTTGCATTTTTTTCCAAAGCTTGCTTTCCCTCAATTTCATAGCAATACCGAGACTCAATAAAGTGAGGACTTAGAAAAAGTAAAATTATTTTTGCATTTTTTAAGCGAATATCTATTGTGTCTTTCCACTGTTCTCCAGGAGGAATCATTCGATCATACCACTTTAGTAAATGACCTTCCCGTTCATAAACGATCATTTGCCTTCTTACTTCATTCATAAGTAGCTCATCTTCATGAGCGTAAGAAAAGAATATTTCGACCATGTTTGACTTTTTATAAAACTAACAGTTTGCTATTCGGCGTTCAGAAATATCAGAATATACGGCTTCCATTTAACCAATAAGCAGAAACTGCCTATCTGGTTCTAGTAGCGTTCGCCTAGTCTGGGATTGTCGTTGCTGTCTTCTGATTCACGCCTGCCGTACATACACCGATGCCATACGGGGAATCGCTGACACGCTACCGCCCTACTGCGCCGAAACCAGCATAGGGTCAGTCGCGTGTTGTTATGATTGGTATGGCGTGTGTTGGGTTGTCGCCAATGTTTGACGAATTGCCTGAAACTCTATCATAAGTTAGTAAAAAATACCCACTAATAACGCCCGCATTCGTGTTTATAACTGTCAACATCAATCTCTTCGACACCCGAAACACGATGTTTACCTTGCAAATTGGGGAGTATGTTCCATAATTTGCAGATGATTACCCGACAGCTATACCCACACCTTGTTGAACATTTGGCACAATTTCCCGCAGTAGCCTTACTGGGGCCGCGTCAGGCCGGTAAGACAACGCTGGCGGAAGTGCTGTGTTCACAGCGTGAATCCTGCCTTTACCTTGATCTGGAAAGCCCGACTGACCGCAATAAGTTGCTTGATCCTGAAGCCTATTTGAGTCAGCACGAAGACAAGTTGGTGATTCTGGATGAAGTGCAACGTTTGCCAGAACTGTTCCAGCCGTTACGCAGCCTGATTGATCGCGGCAGGAAAAAAGGGCTGCATCATGGACGCTTCCTGTTGCTGGGTTCTGCTTCTGGTGATTTGCTGCGGCAATCGGGTGAAAGCCTCGCGGGGCGGATTGCGTATCTGGAATTGCCACCGTTTCAGGTGATTGAAACACCACCTGCCGCGCAGGATGTGCTGTGGGTACGCGGCGGTTTCCCCACCAGTTTTCTGGCAGCGAATGACCGGCAAAGTGTCGTGTGGCGGCAAAACCTAATCAGCACTTACCTTGAACGTGATATTCCCTCTTACGGCACACGGATTCCGGCGGAAACCTTGCGGCGTTTCTGGACAATGCTGGCACACAATCAAGGTGGAATGCTCAACGTGTCGCAGTTGGGTAAAAACCTAATGGTGGATACCAAAACCGTGAGTCGCTATCTCGATTTATTGGTCGATTTGCTGCTGGTAAGACGGGTATTGCCTTGGCATAGCAACGTAGGCAAGCGTTTGGTGAAATCCCCCAAGGTGTATATCCGTGACAGTGGTCTGGTTCATGCCTTGCTGGGTATCCACGATGCCGATACCTTGTTGGGGCATCCCGTGGTGGGTAACAGTTGGGAAGGTTTTTGCATGGAAAACCTGCTGAATGCTGCTCCCTTTAATACCACATCGGGTTTTTACCGCAGCAGTGCGGGGGCAGAAGTTGATCTGTTGCTGGATATTGCTGGGCAAGGTTTGTGGGCGATCGAAATCAAACGCTCTGCCACAGCCAAGCCGCGCCGTGGTTTTTATCAGGCGTGTGAAGACCTGCAACCAGCCAAACGTTTGTTGGTGTATCCGGGCAACGAACGCTACCCGATTGGCGAGGGTGTGGAAGTGGTGGGATTGCGCTTGCTGGTGGAGCAATTGCAGCAGTTGGTGTGACTGTGCGGCGATGTGGTGGTATGGGGCGGGGGAACGCCTCAATTTGACGTTCCGGCAAGCGTTGTGAGAAAGTAGCAAATACCAGACTTTCCCTGTTTTCCTGCCTTGGGAGATTTCAATGTCGGATAAGAGCGACATTAGCAAACGCCGTCGTCACGCCAGCACCGGCAATGATCCCGTGCTGCTGGCACTCGGCGATCAAATACGCACCGCCCGCCTCGCTAATACCATGACCCAAGAAGAACTCGCGCTGGTTTCCGGCGTTGGGCGCGAACTGGTGATTCAGCTTGAAAACGGCAAACCGGGCGTGACCTTGGGTAAAGCCTGCCGCGTGTTGGCGGCATTAGGGCTGCAATTGACGGCACTGGAGCGTTGAGCATGTTGCAAGTGTTGTACGCGGATCAAACCGTCGGGCAATTGTGGAGCGAAGCACGGGAACTGTGTTTTTGTTACGCCGCCAGTTGGGTGCAAGCCTCGCACGCCTTCCCGCTGACACCGCAGTTGCCGCTTGGTTTGCAGCCGTTTCGTGGTGATAAGGTGCTATTCTTTTTCAGCAATCTGTTGCCAGAAGGCGCGGTGCTGGATGTGATCCTGAAACTCAAACGCTTGCCACGTGGTGATGTGTATGCACAATTGGCAGCCTTTGGCGCAAATGCGCTCGTACCGGAAAGCGAAATCCACCAACGCCAAGCGGCGTATCAACCCTACACCACTGAACATATCCGCGCTGATCTGGTGCGACTGAAAGACCATTTACCACTGTTGTTCCAGCATGGCGAATTGCGCCTCTCCTTAGCAGGAGCGCAGGACAAAATTCCGGTGCATTACGCTGCGGGTCAGTTTGGCTTGCCGATGGGGGGAGCGGCTTCAACGCATATTCTCAAACCAACGATTCAACCAGAAAAGTTGTTCCCTGATGCGGTGTTGAATGAAGCGTTTTGCTTGCGATTGGCGCGGCTGAGTGGGCTGGATGCGGTCAAATCGGAAGTCGTGCGCTTACCCGAAACTGTGTTGGTGGTTGAGCGTTACGACCGCATGGTGCAAGTTGGGCAAGTGCAACGTTTGCATCAACTGGATTTTTGCCAGCTTGCCGGAGTGCTGCCAGACCAGAAATACGCCAAAGACGGCGGCCCCAGCTTGGCAGACATTTTCCGCTTAATTGACCAATACGCGGCTGTACCGGGGCGCGACCGTTTAAAGGTGCTGGATTGGGTAGTGTTCAACTACCTGATTGGCAATGCTGATGCACACGCGAAAAATCTGGCAATGTTGTTGATGGCGGGCAACCGTTTGCAGCTTACGCCGCTCTACGACTTGCTGTGTACCACGGTTTATCCGTCACTCGATACCCGCATGGCGATGGCAATTGGTGGTGAGTACCGCCCAGAATGGGTGCAACAACGCCATTGGCAACGCTTTGCTGCCGAAGCAGGCATCAATCCCACCTTGTTGCAGAAACGTAGTCTTGCCCTGAGTAAGCGCGTATTGGCGAATATCCAGCCCGTTGTGGCTGAATTAGCCGTGGGAAATTGCCCCTTGATTGCAGACATTATCCGCCTTGTTCAGAAACGGGCGGAGTGGTTGGAATCACGCCAGATGGGGTTGTAATAGGAGCTATCGGCTTGGTGTTTGAAGTAGCGGTAGTGCCGTTGGGGATTGATGGTAGGGAGCGGGAAAGCAGTGTAAACCGTTAGACGATTTATAGGTTATTCTGTTGTACGATCTTTAGGTTATTGTGCTTTTTTCTGCGGCGATTCTGGGTAAACGCTCTGTCGAGGCGATGGATTCATTGAGCTTGCGTAGTTTGGTTAGTGAGATTTGAAATTGCCCATTGCTGGGGAGCGTCTTGCCTGCAAACTGTTGCCATATGTGATGCCCTGACCCGTTAAATATTTCTTCAAACGTACCATCGGCGAGTATTTTGATAATGATGGCATGGGTTGGCTGGCTACGAAATCCTACACTGTCGGCTTGCGTGGCTTTGATTTCGACCTCGCGCCCGGATGCGCTAATCGCGTCGTATCCTTTGTTGGAGGCTGGCTGTAACGTCAGCCCGTAAGCATCCGCCACCAAACATTCGCCAAGACTGCCCACCAGATGACCATCAGGCGTGAAATGTCGTCCCGGAAACATGTCTTCCAACGCCTTAACGGTGGTGTAAAGCTGCTGGACTAGGGACTGGAATTTTTGGTGATCAATCATAAGGGTTACGGTATTTACTCAACACCAAGCAATTCAATTTCATAGATCAGTACGGCATTGGCGGGAATGATGCCGGGAACGCCCGTCTGCTGGTACGCGAGGTGAGGGCTGATTTTTACGAGACTGTAAATCATACTGTTACTGCATTCAGGCACTCAATATCGTCAAACAGCGACTCTCCAACCAACCGAGTAAAGCCATTTTTCGTATTGCTCCTCTAGGTCTGGTGGTGTTGGAACGTTTTCGCGGGTACTTTGTTCTCTTATTTCGGCTGTCCTTTCTTCAATTGTATTCAAGCCAACCGCAAGTCGTCGCCCATTGACAGATTCGGGATTTTCAATCGGATAAGGATTAAGTTCACCGTTCTTATCTGGCTGGAATTGTGTCCCGTAAATTTGGGGTTTCCCCTCATACATGCAAATACGGTCTTCCAGCATTGCCACCTGCCAAGGAATAACGTCATTGTTGGATGCGGCTTGCTTAAGCAGAGACAGGCAATACCGCATAAAGGGAGGATTGCCAATAGCATGTTGTGTGATTAGCCATGCTGCCCATGCCCCGTCTTCACCAACAAGGCTTTTTCCAGGCCAGCCATACTGCTCAATGATGCTTGTAAGGTGAGCTGTATTGCTTTTATGAACAGCTTCCATACGAGGGTGATAACCGTAGTTGCCTAGAGAACCATCCGCGACTAACGCATCCCTTATGGAGTGATCATTTTCTGCCATCGCCACAAGTTCTTGGCTCAGGCGTTCATTTAAATACTGCATCAGAGCTTCCCTTCTGATTCTCATGGCAATCAATTTTCCACGATTATACTGTCAAAAATTGGTGTCTCGCAGTATTTTCCTCGATAGTTTCGCTATGAAAATACTTGTATTGATACAGCCCATTCTTGTTCCCAAACCATTAAAATACCCCCCATGAACCTCAACCTCTTCAACACCCCGCCCGAACCCTGGACTGAACCCTTAAGCCCCGGTGCGCTGGTATTGCGCCAATACGCGACCGCCCATACCGACCGCTTGCTGGCAGGCATCCACGCCATTGCCGCCCAAGCCCCGTTCCGGCAGATGCAAACGCCCGGCGGCTATACGATGTCGGTGGCAATGACCAACTGCGGCACGGTGGGCTGGATCACCGACCGCAAAGGCTACCGCTACAGCACCACCGACCCGCTGAGTGGGCAAGCCTGGCCTGCGCTGCCAGCGGATTTCCGCAGTTT
The DNA here is from genome assembly GCF_900107695.1 of Thiothrix caldifontis. Taxonomy (GTDB): domain Bacteria; phylum Pseudomonadota; class Gammaproteobacteria; order Thiotrichales; family Thiotrichaceae; genus Thiothrix; species Thiothrix caldifontis. The sequence goes on from NZ_FNQP01000003.1 coordinate 229,797, forward strand.
GGCGCAAGCCGCAGCACTGGCGGCAGGTTTCCCTGCGTTCCAGCCGGATGCCTGCCTGATCAACCGCTATTCGGTGGGTGCGAAAATGGCACTGCATCAAGATCGGGACGAACGCGACCTGACCGCGCCGATTGTGTCGGTGTCGTTGGGTTTGCCCGCGACGTTTTTGTGGGGCGGATTGCAGCGCAGTGACAAGGCGCTGAAAGTGCCGTTGCTGCACGGCGATGTGGTGGTGTGGGGCAGGGAAGCGCGGTTGGTGTTCCACGGCATTGCACCACTCAAGGCGGGGCAACACCCGCTGCTGGGTGAAGTGCGTATCAACCTGACGTTTCGGCAGGGTTTATAGACCAAAGCGATGTAACGACCAGCCGACACCGCCATCAACCACTTCGGGATGCCCCCGATGCATCAGGCTGCTAACCGCTGCAACCTGTCCGGGTGGCACATCGACACTCAGCAGGATTTCGTGGTGGCGTAACGCATCCCTGAAATCCGTGACATGTGCTTTGGGGATACGGGTCGCGAATACATAGCCAGCACTGAAGGTCAGCGCCATGATTATTAACGCCAGTGCCGCCCATCCCAATGAGGAATAAAACAACGCCACACCAAAGCCAGCCAAGGCGATGAAAAACAGGATCAGGTCGGCATTCCAGCAGACTTTTTCCACCAACACATCCAGACCGCGCTTTTGTCGGTCGGAGGCGGGGGGTAAGCCAGCGAGTTCTTGTTTATCTGCCGAAAAAGCATGAATATCGGTTTCCTTGATCCCCATATCCTCCAATTGCAAGACAGCCTGATTGGTTTGTTTCCGGGATGGAAACAGGAAAAAGAGTCTTCTGTACATGACGGAACTCCTCGCGTGAAGTACTTAGCCTGTACGTTAAGCGCAATCCTGCCAGCAGTCAAAAGCAGCTACATTCCGTGCGTTCATGATGACCGCGTGATGACAACATTGCCCTGTTTGCGCCCGCTATCCACATAACGATGCGCGGCTACGATCTGCTCGAATGGAAAACACCGGTCAATAACCGGGCGATATTTCCCTTTCAATGCCAAATTCGCGAGAAAACTTAATGCCTTAGCATCACCAAATGCTACCCCGGTAATAAGCCTTTTGTTGCCTGTCATCGCCCCCCACGGGATTGCCAGCATCTCCGGCAAACTCGCTGCCACCAGCACAAGACGGCCTCCGGCCTTGAGTGCAGCTTTACAGTGGGCGTATGACACATGGCCCGTGGTGTCGAGGATGACATGGTACGTTGTATTCTGCTGGGTGAAATCTTCTTGCGTATAATCAATTACATGATCAGCACCGAGTGATTTCACCAAGGCCAGATTGGTGGTGCTGCATACGCCCGTGACTTCAGCGCCAAAGTGTTTTGCCAGTTGTACCGCAGCCGTGCCTACACCACCGGAAGCGCCATTGATGAGTATTTTGTCTCCGCTTTGCAGCTTGGCTTTGCGGAGGAAGTGCAAGGCAGTGGTTCCGCCAAACGATAGGGCGGCAGCCTCTGCAAAGCTGAGGTTAGCGGGCTTGCGTACTATTGCGCCCTTTTCGGGCAGGCAGGTGTATTCTGCGTAACAGCCCATGCGGGTATCGGTGAAAGCAAACACGGGATCGCCTACCTGAAATCGGCTGACGTTTGCACCGATGGCGGCAACTGTACCGGCAAGCTCGCTTCCCAAAATGGCTTGTCTAGGGCGGTTAATGCCCAGTGCCAAACGCATCAACAGCCGGAAACCTTTGGGAGTATTAAGGCCGCGTACCCGGCAATCCGCTGACGTGACCGTTGTGGTGTGTATTTTGATCAGAATTTCATTGTCTTTCGGAACAGGTTTTTCCACATGCTGCCATTGCAGGACTTCGGGGGAACCGTATTGCTTGCACACTATCGCTTTCATGCGTTGCCTTCCGGGAATGAAAAGTTGACCACTTCCACTCGCTCGCCATCCGTGACCAGCAGCCATGCGACAAGGTTTTGCAACGCTGCAATCTCCGGCAATTGCAGATAGCCTTGCACCTGCTCGATACCTTCCTGCTTTTTGGCTGCCCAACCGGCATCCTTATCGCTTTTCTTGCTGTATTTCAGTTCGATCAAATGCTGGTGCGGCACTGCGATGGGGTTGCGTTCCAGCAGCAAAATGTCGGGGTAACGGCGGTTGAGTTCACGTTCGCTTTGCACGAAATAGATTTGTGTCTGGTACAACAGCGTCAGCAGCAGCACCTTGACGTGCTTTTCATCCATTCCCATTGCATCACGGTTGGAAAGCAGTTGCAAGGCACGCACCATTTCATCCATCAAGGGCTGAATGTCGGCGTACAGTGCCAGCTTTTCCACCGCTAGCCGCAATGCCTGATTCGGGATGCTGATCTGGTTGCGGCGTTCCAGTTCCACCTTGAAATAATGGAAGTAAAACTCGCGGATGGCGTAATTGGGGATAACGAACGTTTCACCCGATAACGTTTCATTTTGTAGGGTCACAAAGCCCATATAGGCGAGTAAGCTGATGAAGTCATCGCGATCAAACCCTTTGTCGAATTCAAATTTGCGGCGTTGTGAAGCTTGGACTGTGCCTTGATTAATCAGCTCATCCAGCACTGCGAAATTTTCATCACGATTACCAATACTGAACATACCCATGATTTTGCCGTAATCGGAGGCAATATTTTCATCCATCATTGGCTTGGGGTAAGCACAACGGCGCAGATCAAAATTCTTCACGAAATACAGCACCATATTGGCGTTGTAAACCGTTTCTGGGGACTTGATGTTGAAACGGTAGCCGTTGTACCAGCGGGTGACGTCTGCCAGCAACTGTTCCAACGCCACCGGGCAACTATCCGCCAACGGTTGCAGCAAACCGCTGACTTCCGTTTTAGTAAAGCCAATCGCTTCATTGAAACCTTCATGCAGCGAGAGATTTTGCCCGATGTTAAAACCGCTGGTCATGCTGTCGAGCATAATGGGGGTAACGCCGGTGACGAACAGCCGATCCAGTGTGCCGCGTTGCGTGGCGGTTTTGAGTGTTTCGTAGAAGCTGCGCACAAAGCCGCCTTTGCCCATGACTCGCAAGAACAGTTTCATATCAGCGGCGAGAATGCTGTTGGCAAAATGGTCGTATTCGTCGATCAGCAGCAGCAGCTTTTGCCCGGACATCACGTCCCAAAAATGCTGCATTTTGGCAGCGGGTGAGGTTTTCGCCAGCACTTCGCGTTGAAACGTTTCAGGATAAGCATAACGCCGCAAAAAATGTTGCAGGTGGCTATCGAGTTTCTCATTGATACGCTGGAGAATCGTGTCATGTCCCTCATCGGTATCAATACCGCTGAAATCCATGAATAGCACCTGATAGCTGTTGCGCAACGGGGTGGGATTTTGCCCAATAGCCAACCGACCAAACAGGGTATCGAATTCATCCCGATACGCCACGTCGTAATAATATTCGAGCATCGACAAAAACAGGCTTTTACCAAAACGGCGCGGACGCAGCAGAAACAAGTATTTGCCTGCTTCTTCCAACTGGTTAATGGTCGCAGTCTTGTCAACATAAACGTAACCACCGCTGATGACGGTTTTGAAATTGCTTTCGCCGTAGGGAATTTTCATGCCGTTATTATCCTTCGGATTGATAGAGGGAGTTTAACATAAGCCGTGCCGCCGATGGTCAAGCCGTACAGCGTTTGTGGGGTAGAGCGTTGCGTTGTGAACGGCATAGGCTACACTCATCACACCGTTATCCGTGTTTTCGCGCAACAGCCAAGGAAGGTTCGATGAATACCGTGTTCGCCAGCATTCGCCGTCAGTTTGCCAAGCATTTGTGGATACGCCCCACGCTTGCCGCGTTGTTATCCATGGGGTTGGCGGCGTTTGCGTATTGGTTTGGGCAAACATTTGAGCAACGTTTTGATCTGAATATCAGTGAGGATTCGTTGGTATCGCTGTTGGGGACGTTTGCGTCGAGCATGTTGTCAGTCGCCACGTTTACCTTGGCGGGGATTATTACGGCGGCCTCATCAGCATCCAATTCCACCACGCCGCGTGCTTCACGGCTGATTTTGGCGGATAACACCGCGCAATTTGTGTTGTCATCCTTTGTGGCGGCTTTTATCTACGGATTCGTGAGTATTTTTGCACTGAAAGCCTTTCATTACGGCAATAACGGGCGCTTTATTCTGTTTTTGGGCTTGATTGGGATTGTCAGTCTGGTGTTGGTCGCGTTTTTACGCTGGGTCAATTACGCCATGCGTTTGGGCAGGCAAAGCACCACGATTGAGAAATTGGTAGTCACGGCGAAAGCGGCACTGCAACACAACGTAGTCGGTACGTTTGGGGCAAAACGGTGGGATGGTGCAATCCCCGCTGACAGTTGCCCCGTTTACCCGCAGAGTTACGGCTACGTGGTGTTGCTGAATGTCCCTAAAGTGCAAGCCTTGGCCGCTGCGCAAGATTGTCAGGTGATTTTGGCAACCCGCCCCGCTGAAGTGGCGGATAAAACCTTGCCGTTGGCTTACATTACGCCCGCGCAGGTGGCGGATGAGGCACTGGTGAATGCGGTGCGCCAAACCATTACGCTGGATACTTGGCGGCAGGCGGAAGTGGATGTGCGTTATAACCTGCTCAACCTGGCGGAAACAGCGGATCGTGCCTTGTCGCCAGCGGTAAACGACCCTGGCACTGCGATTAATATTTTGCATGTATTGCAGGAATTGTTAGCCCATTGGGCGGAAATACGCAGTGATGAAGCGTGTTTTCAGGTTGAATACCCCGCCGTCAGTGTGTTGCCGTTGACCGCCGAGGAATTGGTGAACGATAGCTTTTCACCAATTGCGCGTGACGGCGCAGCGATTGCCGAAGTGGGGATTCGTCTGCAAAAGGTATTGGCATCCTTGACGCGTCACGGCGATGCGGAACTTGCCGCTGCTGCTCGGCAAATGTCCGCCACGGCGTTGGAGTTTGCGGAACAAGCCTTGATTGCTAGCTCACAGCGGCAGAAAGTGCGGGATGCCGCAGCGCAGGTGCTTGCTTAGCAGGGCGGAATCAAGGCCGCCAATTCCTTGCCTTCCACTTTTTGGCGCAAATCGTAATCGACCAATAAAGGCAGATAGCCCGATTCCCTGTCCAGTTGCAGGAACGTGGTGGCGGGGATTTTGCCTGCGGGCAGTTCAGTCTTGCGGCACGCATCCACCCCGACACCCATTGAGGCTTCCGGTTTCTTGCCACCATCGGCTTTTTTCGCCTTCAGCGTGTCGCGGAAGTGTTGCAGGCGCGGAATATCCGCCGGTGCAAGTCGGTACGCATACAGGGTATAGCCCGGTTTGGCGTTATCGGCAAGCGTTTTACCTTCCAGTGCCAGCGGGATGGCTTCGAGGTTGAAACGTTCGTTAATGGGTGTTTCACCGTCGCGTTTCATGCCGAGTTCCAGCTTGACCCCATCCGGGCGTGGCGCAACCCAATCTGGCATTTGCGCGGCAACCCGTAAAATGGTCGGGTCAACCGTCATCAGGTCAGCGGTGGCGAGTTTGTAGAGCGTTTTGACGGGGATGGCGGTGCAGGCGACCAGTAGCAGTGTCGTGGCAACGGGGAGCAGTTGTTTCATCTTAAATCACCTTTTTGGTTGAAGTAATTATCGTAATACAATAATATTTGGCTTCGCAACATGAAAGCGAAGTTAATATGAAATTTGATACATCTCACCTGAAACATTGGCTGGCACCGGCGGCAAAAATGCTGGTGTTAATCGGGGCTTTGGTGGTGATGCTTGCCCATGCCTTGCAAGCCGCCGCCGCGATTGCCGACGATAACCGCCAGATTGTGTGACCCCCATGCCCATTATTGTGAACCTTGATGTGATGCTCGCCAAACGCAAGATGCGCTCGAAGGAGCTGGCGGAACGCATTGGCATTACCGAACAGAATGTGTCCCTGCTCAAATCTGGTAAGGTGAAAGGCATTCGCTTTGATACGCTGGCAAAGATTTGCGAAGTGTTGCAGTGTCAGCCGGGGGATATTTTGGCGTTTGAGTCTGAAACTGGAGAGTAAAAGGAATACCACCGTGAATGCTGTTACACATGACACCACCCTGTGCCGTTGCGCATGGGTAGACCTGAGCAAACCCGATTACGTCGCCTACCACGACGAAGAATGGGGCGTACCCGTCCACGATGACCGCAAATTGTTCGAGTTCATCGTGCTGGAATCGGCGCAAGCGGGCTTGAGTTGGTACACCATCCTGCGCAAACGCGAAAATTACCGCCAAGCCTTCGATGACTTCGACCCCGAAAAAATCGCGCTCTACGACGCTGCCAAAGTCGAGGAATTGCTAGGCAATGCCGGAATTATCCGCAACCGCCTGAAAGTATTGGCAACCATCAACAATGCACAACGCTTTCTGGCAGTGCAGGCAGAATTCGGCAGTTTTGATGCTTATCTGTGGAAATTTGTTGGCGGCAAACCCATCGTGAACCACCGAAAAACCTTGGCAGAATACCCCACCACCACCCCGGAATCGGATGCAATGAGCAAGGATTTGAAAAAGCGCGGCTTCAAATTCATGGGTTCAACCGTGTGCTACGCGCACATGCAGGCGACAGGGATGGTGAATGACCACATGCTCGACTGCTTCCGGCGGGAGGGATAGCCAATGGCAACCGAGTTAAGTTTCGTCGAATACGTCCGCGACCAGATGCAGGGCGCGGGGCAAGTATCGTTCAGGAAGATGTTTGGCGAATACGCTCTGTATTGTGAACGCGAGTTTCAGCAAGCTGTGAAAGCTGATTTGCCCAGTGGTTTCGTTACGGCAACGCGGGCAATTCCACCGCAAACACCGTGCCGCCACCGTCTCTGGCTTGGCAAACCACATTGCCGCCGTGACGGGTAGCAATTTGCTTGACCAGACTTAAGCCTAAACCCCAGCCGCCTTGCGCTTCGCCGTGTCCGGCAGGTCGATAGAAGGGTTCAAATACATGGGCTTGTGCGGCGGGGGGAATGCCTGCGCCGCGATCCAAGACTTGCAGGGTAACGCTGTCGGCAGTGGGGCTAAAAAGTCGGGCGGTGACATCGCCGCCGCCGTGCCGCCGTGCATTTTCCAGCAAGTTACGGATCAAACGGCGCAGTAAACGTTCATCACCCATGACTTGTAAGGTTTGGGCTTCGCAATCGGCAGCGGTTCGCGCACATTCTTCCGCCAGCAAGGCTGCGAGGTCAACGGGCTGGCTTTCGAGCGGAATTTCGAGCGTATCCAAACGGCTGGCGAGCAGGATTTCTTCCACCAATTGGTTGAGTTCGCGCATGTCTTGGCGCATGGCGGTAACGGCGGGCGTGTTTTCAATGTGCTGCTGTTCGGCAAGCATGGCGAGGCTCATTTGCATCCGTGCCAGTGGCGAACGCAATTCGTGCGAGGCATTCGCCAGCAATTGGCGGTGTCCGGCGAGCAAGGCTTGGATGCGTGCGGCAGATTGGTTGAAACTGCTGGCGAGTACCGCGACTTCATCGCAGCCTTTGACGGTCATGCGGGTTTCGAGTTTGCCTTCGCCCAAGGCTTCCACGCTTTGACGCAATTGTTCCAGACGGTAAGTGAGGCGACGCGCAATCGGGTATGCGCCCAACGATACCACCAGCGCGGTCAGCATCAGCAGTGGAATAATCGGGATATGGGTCACGCCTTCGGCACGCAAATGCAGCAACAAACCGGAGAGTGCCGACACCAGCAATACGCTGCTGATCACCACCACGTAGATTTGCCAGAACAAGCGTTTGCGCAGGCGATGGAAACGGCGCGGCTCTTCCACGCTTTCAACATGCTGCAAGTAATGCTGGTGCAAGTGTTCGCGCATCGCTTGTGCACCGTGGTTGGCTGGGCAGTGGCGTTCAAATTTCATAGGGTATCGTCGCTGTCTTGCGCACGGGCGAACACATAACCTGCCCCGCGCAGGGTCAGGATGCGGCGTGGGTGTTTGGGATTGTCTTCAATCGCGGCACGTAAGCGTGAAATGTGGACATCAATCGAGCGGTCGAAGGCTTCCAGCGGTTCGCCTTTCACCATGTCCATGAGTTGGTCGCGGCTTAACACCCGTCCGGCGCGTTCCGCCATTGCCACCAGCAGGTCGAATTGGTAACTGGTGACTTCGCGCACTTGCCCGTCAACACGGATTTCACGGGCTTCGCGGTCGATTTCCAAACGCCCAAACCGTAACACGGGGACATGCGCGGCATCGCGTGCGCCACGCCGTAAAATCGCTTTGATGCGGGCGCGTAATTCACGCGGTTCAAACGGTTTGGGTAAGTAATCATCCGCGCCCATTTCCAAGCCGATAATGCGGTCGGTGGCATCGCCGCGTGCAGTGAGCATCAGGATCGGAATTTGCGCGGTATTGCCAGTGCGTAAGGTGCGGCACAAGTCCAAGCCATCCGCGTCGGGCAGCATCAAATCCAGAATAATCAACGCCCAATGCCCTTGCGCCGCGAGTTGCAAGCCACTTTTGCCAGTGTGGGCGCAGGTCACGGCATAACCCGCTTCGGCGAGGTATTGCACCAGCATTTGGCTTAAACGCACATCGTCATCAATCAATAGCAACGGTTCTGGCATGATTCCTCCCAATACGGCAAAGCGTTACCCCCGATTGGAGCAACGCTTGCGTATTATCCTCGATAGCGGGTGACGATGAACGTGTTTAGTGTAGCAAATTAACCGCTTTGGCGCGTTGGTCGGGGGTGGCGGCAATGCCATCCAGCATCATGCTCAACGGCATTTGTTGTACCCGCCCATTGTAGGCTTGCGTCACGCTGGGCTGTTCCATGTGCCCCATGCGCATATGTTTATCGTGGTGATGGCTGCAACCTTTGCCCGCGAAAAAGCTCAGTAGGGCAATGGCGATAATACCTAAGACAAGTTTTTTCTTGCAGCAATGTTTGCCGTGCCAGTCACCCTTTTCACCACCAAACGGGCGGCATTTGCTCCAACGGCAACCGCTGGTGTGACTTTCTGGCACTGTTTCTGCGGTCGGCTGGCTGTTTTCTGGGGTAGTGTCAGTGGTTTTGGTTTCGTCAGTCATGAGAGGTACTCCATTCAAAATCAGTTGCTTGGTTTTTATCAACCAGTGTGTGATCTGGTATGGGTACATCATGCAGCGCGGGCATTGCTGGAATGTGGCGCGAATGTAAAGTTTTGTGAAGTGATGACGGTGGTTGTAACCTTTCGCGCTAGCGCTTGTATAAGTGCTATCACCCACGCACCGGGAACTTTTGTGGACATCCAAACCATCCTCCAGCACATCGCCCAAGGCAATCGGCAGGCATTCGCGCCGCTGGTGGAACGCTATCAGCGCCCGTTGTTCAGCTACCTGGGGCGCATGGGTTTCACACCCGCGCAGGCAGAAGATTTGGCACAGGAAACCTTCACCCGCGCATGGCAACATTTGGGGCAATACGACGCGCACCGTGCTGAATTTTCCACATGGCTATTCACCATCGCCCGCCGTTTGGCGTTAAATGAGCTGGAACGCGCAGGCAATCGGCTGGAAATGCACTGGGGCGAAGATGTACCCGACGTTGCCAGCCAAGACGCTACCCCGCTGGAACACACCGAACAACACGAGCAGCAACGCCGCTTGCAAGCCGCCCTCAAACGCTTACCCCCGCAAGAACGCAGCCTGTTAGCCTTGGCGTATAGTCAGGGTTTGGATATGCAAGCCATTGCCCACATCGAAGGCTGTAGCGTCGGCGCAGTCAAAACCCGTTTGCACCGCGCCCGCGAACAATTACGCCACTGGCTAGGAGCTTGACATGGCACAACACGACGATCCCTTGGAACGCTTACTGCAACTCGAGCCGCTGGATGTGCCGCAAGGTTTCAGCGAGCGGGTAATGCAGCGCATCACCTATTTACCTTTGCCCGCGCAAGGCAGCCAGCCCTTGGAATGGTTGCAATGGTTAGCGTTGGCAGGCGGCGCATTGGCGGGTATCGGTCAAGTGCTGGGCTTTGTGTTCGGCATCTGGATGGTGAGTGCAGCGGGTTAAATGCGCTGTAACCGTTGCCGATCTCGGCGGTATAACTCAGCATGAATCACAACTTTGGAGCTTTCCATGCAATCGGATACTTTGATTTACCAACGCCGCCAGCCGTGGTTTGCGGCATTCATGTCCTTCATCCTGCCCGGTTTTGGGCAGCTTTATAACGGTGACTGGAATAAGGCGACCTGGCTGTTTCTGGGCTTTGCGCTGTTGGCAGTTCCGGCGATTGCGGTGATTGCCTTGTATTTGCCTGCGGGCTGGACGTTTCCAACCCTGTTACTGAGTTTGTTGACCTTATTGGGGCTGTGGGGCTATAGCGTGGTGGATGCGTTTCGCACCGCGCGGCGTTTGCAGGCTTATACCCCGAAGCCTTGGCAGCGGGGCAGTTTATACGTGCTGGTGTGGTTGTTGTGCAGTGTGCTCACCTTGCCGTTACTGATTGATTTTGTGCGCACGCATTTGGTCGAGTCGTTCCGTATACCGTCGGCGAGTATGCAGCCAGCGGTGCTGGCGGGAGATATTCTGTTTGCCGATAAACGCTATAACCGCCCCGGCCTGAAGGCGGTGCAACGTGGGGATATTGCGATCTTTGTGTATCCGAATGACCGCACCACGTATTACATCAAGCGCATTGTCGGCTTGCCGGGGGATGTGATGAAAGTCGAGGGCGGCGAAATTACCGTGCCAGCAGGAGAGGTGTTTGTACTGGGGGATAACCGTGCTGCCAGCAAAGATTCCCGCGATTTCGGCACCGTGCCGTTGCAGGATGTGGTGGGCAAGGCGCGGCAAATCTGGTTTTCCCGTGGTGATGGTGCAATACGCTGGGAGCGTTTAGGCAAAGTGGTCGAGTAAGACAGTTGGAAAGACTGTTTCATGGCGGTTTTTGCATAGGCTTTGGCTGATTCATCCAATTTATTCCGAACCATTTCCATCATGATTAACCTCAAGTCAGCAGTGTTAGAACGCTGAACACGATCAACAGTCGAGTTCCACTCAAGAGGTGATTATCATGAACATGAAAAAGATGCGCGGTGCTATTGATCCAATCACATTGGGCTTCCTGATTACTGCGGCTATCGGAATCATGAGCGCTCATACCAGTGCCAGGATTCAGCAGACACCTGCTGTACAACAGGGGCAGGTTCAACCCATTAATGTAGTCTATTTAACCCACCAGCAGTAAGCCTCACTTTCAGACCGGGGTGGTGGGGTTTGCCGCCCCTGTCTGTTGTCATTCCGCCTGCATTTTCCTGTATGCTTACCCTCATCAGTGGCGCTTGTCGCCAGCGCGAGCGAGGGAAACAGTAATCATGAATGAAGCGGCTTTTCTGCTCTACGCACTCACCGGCATCATGGCGATGTCATTGGGGTGGGATGGCTTCAAAAACCGTTATTTACCGATTGCCCGACCGTTTACGGTATTCGCTTACTTAATGGCCATCTTTGCCGGTTTACGTGCGCTCGAACTGTTTGAATGGGATAAGGGGCAATTGATCGGGCAGGCTTTACTGGATTTTGATTTTTTGTTGGCATCTTTAGTTTATCCGATCTGGGTCTGGATGCTGCTGGAATACCAACAGGAACGGAAGGTTGCCATGACTGATTTCAGAATCCTGCTGTTTCTGATTCATCCGGTGCTGCAATTTCTGCTGGTGGTTTTTGATATGGTTGCTCATGGTTATTTAAGTCAGGCATCCAGCGTTGCGCTGATAAATCCTGAGCAACGGCTCGGCAGTTATGTCATTGTTCGGTATATCTATGCGTGGAGTACATTATTGCTGTTAACGGTGCTTACGCCTTATCTGATGATAAAAAAACAGCAACACACGATTTCGGATGTAGTCAAAATCGTCGTATTAACACCGTTGCCGTTTGCCTTTTTTGCCCTGCATAAATACGGTGTGACTGAATACCGTTTGACGGTCGTTTTTATGACCCTTTATTTGTTCTGGATCAGCCGTCAGTACCGCTTGCTGGATGTCATGCCATTAGCCTTGCGCGGCGTTATGGATAACGTCAATTCGGGCATTTTGGTGAGTAATGCTCAAGCGAAATTGCTGTTTGTAAATGAGTGTGCCAATAAACTTCTCAACCTTGACCTATCGCCAGAGACGCTTAAGCGGCGTGAACAGGACATTCCCGAAAAGCTCAAACAGTGCTTTGATTTTTCGAGTCCGAAAAAACAGGAAGCACAACTGGAGATTGAGGGCAGTCATCAAGGCGCACCCCATCGTCATATTGATGCGGTTTTACAACCTATTTTGCACCCCAAAACCCAGCGGCATTTAGGGGCTACGCTGTCGTTGCATGATGTCACAGAGCGCAAAAATACCGAGCTGCAACTGCAACGCTTTGACCGCCAGAAGTCCGAGTTTTTCGCAGGTATTTCGCATGAATTCCGCACCCCGCTGACCTTAAGTCTGGGTAATCTGGATGATGTCTTGGAAGACGCTGAGCGTATCAAACCCGCAGAACTGAAAGCCGCATTATCCAGCGTTAAACACAACAATCAGCGCTTGTTGGCATTGGTCAACCAGTTGCTGGAGTTATCGCGGCTGGAAGCGGGTTCGTTGCCGATCAAGCCTACTTTGCTGCATCTGGACAGTTATCTGCCGCCGCTGATTGCCAATTTCGAGTCGCAAGCCAGCAGGCAACGCTGCCACATCCACTTGCAGTTCAATCATCACACCGCGCAACAGTCTGCGTTGTATTTCGATGCGGATGCCTTCGATAAGGTGATGCTCAACCTCATCTCCAATGCCCTGAAAAGTATGCCGGAGGGTGGTGATGTCACCATCCAACTGGGCTCACCGGATGATGCAACGCTGCAACTCAGCGTGCGTGATACCGGCTGTGGCATTCCCGCCGATGCCTTGGACAAGGTGTTTGAGATGTTCTATTCCCACGAACACAGCAATCCCGCTTGGCAACCGGGTACAGGGGTTGGCTTGTCACTCGTCAAGCAATTGTTAAAGCGACATGGCGCGGACATTCAGGTGGAAAGTGTCGAAGGGCAGGGATCAACCTTTACCATTACCTTTCGCAAAGGCTATGCACATTTCCCGCCGGAATTGGTGGTGCAACATCAATCCAATGCCGCGCTTGCTGCCGACAAGTATCAGCATTTACTGACGTTGGATGCTGTCGGTGAACCCGTGCGGATTGATAACGATGCCGTGTTGATGGGTTTTGAGCGCAATGAAGTTTCCGAAAAACTGGTGTTGCTGGTTGACGATAATGCCGAGATGCGTGCCTACATCCGCAAGCATCTGGCGATCCATTTTCGCTTGATCGAAGCCGCCGATGGTGAAGAAGGGCTGGCACTGGCGCGGGAAGCCATGCCCGATCTGGTGTTGTCGGATGTGATGATGCCGAAAATGAATGGCTATGAGCTGTGCCGTGAACTGAAAAGCCATCCGCAAACCAGCCATATTCCGGTGTTGCTGTTGACCGCCAAATCCAGCCACAACGAAAAGCTGGAAGGGTTGGAACTGGGCGCGGATGATTACCTGAGCAAGCCTTTTGATGTCAGGGAACTGACGCTGCGGATGAACAATCTCATTGCGTCACGGCGCACGATTCAGGCGTTTTACCAGCATCACGGTTTGCAGCAAGTGATCTGTCATCCCGAACTGCCCAAACGCGAAACCTCGTTTCTCGATACCCTGCAAAAATACGTGGAAGCCAATATTGGCAATGCCGACATCAAAGTCGCGGATTTAGCCGAAGCGGTGCACATGAGTGAGCGCAGTTTAAACCGCAAGCTGAAAGCCTTAACCGGCGATACCCCCAAAAACATGGTATTAGTGATTCGTCTGGAATACGCCAAAAAGATCCTGACGCATCACCCGGATGAACCCGTCACACAAGTCGCTTATCAAGCGGGTTTTGCCGATGCTTCGCACTTCACCCGTAGTTTTAAGGCTTACTATGCGATGACACCCACAAAATTCAGGGAGCAAAACGCAGCAACACCCTGAATAGCATTACCACGACAGCGACGTACCGACCGAAAAGGTATCAGAATCAAGGCCAGTATCTTTCTGGGTCTGGCTGCCAATATATTTCGCATTGACACTGGCATGACGACTGAGCGGGTAAGCCAGGTTCAGTCCCCAGGCAACGTTTTCCTTGGCATCGTTTTTGTCCACACCATCCACGGTTTTCTCGCCACCCGTCTCATAACTCAGGCCGCCGCCCACCCAAAATCCCGGACGGATCGTATAACTGAGGTGACTATGCAGCACGTATAGCGGGTCTTGTTCCAACTTTTTACCCTTAAAGTATTGGTCATTGTCGGTGAATAGCGCTGCTTCACCCGTTACCTCGGTAGTCCACTTACCTGCATTATGCGTAACGCCAATTTGTGGGCGAAACGTAAAGCGGTTATCGCCAATATTCACCAGTTGATCCTCGAAATATTCACCTGTTGGCAGGCGTACCGCCAGTCCAGCACCGACGAGAGTCTCCTTATCCACTTGGGCGCGGTAGGCAGCATAGTCTTTGCCGCTTAACGGTGGTGCGCCGTTGAGGTTGATGGCAAAACGCGCCACCGTGTCTGCCAGGCCACTTCTTGAAACTGATTTCTGCGTGCCATCTATCACACCTGTCCAGGTACCATCCTGATAGGCTTGCGTCAGCTCAATGCGTGCTGACTTGTCGAGCAGCTCAAAAGTGTGTACGTATTTACCAGCCAACGTGTCTAACGACATCCCCACATCTTCGAGTCTGAAGGTGGGGTCAAGCAGAATATCAGCCTCCGTATGGGCATAGCCGATACCCGCAATATTGGTCCCTACCGGAAGGTGTTGCCATTTGCGGGGTTCAGGCTCAAGGGCAAAGCAGGGCGGCAGCAGCCCGACATACAGTAACAGAACACCACTGCCACCCCGGATAACCCGGCTTTTTCCAGCGCAGCAGTGAAGAGGGCGTATGCAATACGCCCCTATACGCATCAACTTTAAGCCCTCCATTCCCTAACTTGCTGTAATCTCATCCAATTATTAGGTTTTTTCCTCCGTTTGTTTTGTCGGCAA